>CAWIJP010000030.1:0-413060 GCA_963836305.1 uncultured Acidobacteriaceae bacterium
TGCCTTGTCCTTGTCAGCACGATGAACGATGTGGTGGCGTCTCTTCATCATGGCGTCCAAGAGCCCGAGGACCTCGCTCTCAATCGGAAGGCGGGGAATCTCGCTGGATGAAGAACTCTCGACATCTTCTCGTGTGGGCAGTTTCACGTTGACACTATCTAGGAATGACATGATTTCCGTGACGCTGTTGAACGTCATGCGCTCCATATGGGCAGCTACGGATTCCCTGATAACTACGCCGACGTTCTTACCGCGATGTTCAGCTAGTTTCCCGAGTTGAAATTTTTCAGCTCGCCCGGAGGCACCTACCAAAGGAATTTTGTTCAGAGTTTCTTCACCGGCGATAGGCATTAACCACAGGGCGACGTTTCGCAGGAAGTCTTCAAGGTAGGCATGAGTCAGAACGACGACAGCTCTCAGAATCTCCTCTGAGGTTTTTTTATCGGTCTTACCCGCAGCCGAGACGAGCTTCCAACATCGCTGCAAGGCCTCGCTTATCAGATTTATATAGGGGTCAAGGTGTACTTCAGCCGCGCTTTCCAGGTACTTCTTCTGGAGTTGCGCGACCTTCTCGGCGGCGTCGTCAAGGTTGTTCTCATCTGCCATGCGGCAATTGTAATCGGGATCTTTTCTATTACCGCGCCAAGAGCGAAACCCACTCATGGACGGCGTGAAGATCCCCGCGTAGTGCGCTTTACTTTTTGCCCTGTGGCATGGATTCGGCAGCCGCATGGGTCAAATGCTCGGACTGAATCCAATAGCAAGTTAATTTGATGAGGTTTTTCAGGTCTTCCAAGTCCTTGTCTTCCCACTTGCGCACGTAATGCGTTTCATCATTTCCGAGCCAAGCAGCCCGTTCCGCCGTGGTTAGCATTCGCTTGTCCGTGACGTACTTCCTTAGGACCGCCATCAAAGGCCAATTGGCAACTTCCTTTTTTGCCTCATCCGTTTCCTGCAATGACCCAAGGTAGTCCTTGACCAAGAACTCAAGGGCCTTTCGGTACCCTGGACCGCTGATAAGCATTAATCCGTATTCCTCAGCCTTATGTGCTTCGTTATAAATCGAGCAAAAATCGGGCGAGATCTTCTGAAGCTCGGGCGGCTGAGAATAGTTCCGTGGTTCCGTAGGGACGCATTGCTTTAGGAAATAATACCCACTCCCCGTGTTGCGGTAGTATCGGCCCAAGAATAGACAGCCGCACGAATCGAACGGGCAGATGAAAACACATTCGATTATCGTCCCAATCTGCGAGAGATGGTCCCACCCAGGGTTAATGGGCTGAATTCCTTGGTGACACACCGGGCAATGATCGGGGACCTTGTCTAAGTTGCAGTTGATTTGTTGCCCGGTCGCGTTTCTAACAGAAGCCGTAATCATGGGGTGGCGAACCTGCTGATGCTCGCTATCGGGTATAGGATAGCAGGCTCACCTGCTCATGCACGGCCTGTAGGTCCGTCGTCATAAGGTTCGCATACCGCCGCGTCATCTCCAGCGTGGAATGACCCAAGACCTTTTGCAGATGAAACACGGACCCGCCATGCCGGAGATAGTTAACCGCGAATGTGTGCCGGAAGGCGTGCAAGCGTCCGCGCCGGAGGATTGAACCCAAGCTGCTTGCACAGTAGCTTCACGTTTCGCAGCACGTTTCGACGGGCTAACATTGTGTGCGTGCGATTCGAGAATAGGAACGAGTCCAGCGTCTTCTTACCCTCCGCGATGTATCGACACATCGCCTTTCTCAGCTCAAAGCTGAAAGGGACAACGCGCTGCTTGCGCCCTTTGCCGTCCAGCGTCACAAGCAAATTTTCCATGTCCAGGTCACGGACGCGCAAGCCAAGCGCCTCCGAGATCCGGCAGCCGGTATCGAGTAGAAACAAGATGAGCAGACGCAACCGCCGCTTATATTTTCCTGTTCCCTTGGGCTTCCACGTGACAAGCTGCCGGATCTGTTGCGCGGTGAACGTGGGCAGCACAAGGTCCGGCTCTTTGAGCTGTGCAATTTTCGGATGTTTGCACGCCGGGCCGCATTTGACTTCCGCGCCCACGTGGCTCCAATGCAGATAGGCATTGATAGCGCGAAGGGCACAGTTACAGCCGGTAGCTTTCCGCCCACTTTCAGACATGCGGATTACGGCGTCTCTCAGGTCTTGCTGTGATGGGGACTCGGAAGGCAGCCATTTGAGGCTATGCTTGTACCACTCAACCGTTGACGGCGTGACGTTGTGAAGGTATTGGCGCTCACGGATGAACTGCTCAAAACGCGGTTGCATGATTCCTCCAGGCAATAGGTCTGATTTAGAGGAAAACCGCGTAAACATTGGGTTTTAGCTCAGATGGATAGAGCGATTGCCTCCGGAGCAATAGGTCGGGAGTTCGAATCTCTCCGGGCGCACCATTCACTTCCCAGATCCTTAGCCTGAAACCCCAGGCTCAGGATTTCGGCTGCGGGCTCCCGTTTCGCTCACACCGGCAAACGCCTCAAGTTCCAATCTCTCCGGGCGAACCAGAATTTCTTTTCATTCCTCATCTGCGCGGTTATCGCCAGTCTGCGTGTTCACGGCGAATATATTACAGGTCTTTATAAAATTTTTACGCCTGGTTCGATAAAATTTACGGCGTGCCGCGCTTCACCGAAGAGCGAATCAGGGAGCTTTGCAGTGAGGCTGTTGCCGCTAAGACGCGCGAGGACGTTGAATGCGTGCTCGCCGAGCTACGTGTCGCTCTCGAAGAGCACATACGGTTGGCTGGGGAATCTCTGAAATCCCGTTTCATCCCCCTCCCTGGAACCGCCTTCCCACCGAAGAAATCAACTTAGCTTCTGACGCAAGGTTTCGTATTCCTCGGAGCGCGGACTTCCAGTGATGCTGCTTACTATTTCATCGGCGGCAAATACGGGATATAACGGGCGAAGAGCCAGCACAAAAAGAAGACGACTGGGACGTGAACCATCAACTGCAGCACTCCGTAGCCCACGATGTCACGGGCTTTTAATTTTAATATTCCGAGGAGCGGCAGCATCCAGAATGGGTTGACAAGATTTGGCAGAGCCTCTGCCGCGTTGTAGATCTGGACGACCCAGCCGAGATGAACCTGATGCAAGTTGGCGGCTTGCAGAACATATGGTGCTTCGATAACCCATTTGCTGCCGCCGGAAGGAATGAAAACTCCAAGCACGGCCGAATACATTGCCACCAGCAACGGATACGTGTTGTGAGTGCTGACGGAGGCGAACAACTTCGCCAGAGCTTCCGCGATCCCGGTTCCCACGATCATTCCGAAAATCACTGCATAAAAGGGGAATTGGATGATCACTCCCCCCGTGGCTGGAATGCACTCGGCTACGGCGCGCATAAAACGCTTTGGACGCCAGTGCAATAAGAGACCAACCGTGATGAACATCAGGTTGTAGGTATTGAGGTCTAACGCCGCGAGCGCGCCTTGCGGGGACGTGCGGAAAACGTCAATCAGATACCAGAGCAGAAGCGCGACTACTAGAACCGTGAGCAGCGGACTATATTCCAACCACTCGCCGGGCTTCGTCTTCTCTTCCAAACTAGAGTGAATCGGTTCGTACTGGACGCCATAGGATTCGGCTGTCCTGGCATTTTCGGACGATGGCGTGGACAAATATGCGATCAGAACCGATAGCCCAATCAGAACCGCGGTGGTTGCAATGCTTTGCCACAAGAAAAGAGTTTGGGTGAGCGGGATGAGTCCGCTGATGTTGAACAGTGTTGGTGGCATGGCGGATTTGGTGGCCATCAGCATGGCGGCAGAAGACGATAACCCCATCGCCCATACGGCTCCCAGCCCAAGATATGCGGCGGCGCCAGCGGCGCGATAGTCCATGCCTTTGACCCGATGAGCCAACTCACGGACGAAGAGTCCGCTGAAGATCAGGCTCAGTCCCCAGGAGATCAACGACGTAAGCATGGAGAACAATGCAACCATGGCAACAGCCTGCCGGGGCGTCTTGGGAATTCCGGCGAGGGCGCGGATGGCCCGATAGACGATGGGCGTAGAAGCAACGACGTAACCGCCAACGATGATCATTACCATCTGCATGGTGAACGGAACCAGCGACCAAAAATTCTTCCCACCCTGAATGGCGAGCTTACTGGGACTTTGGTGAAGCAAAAGACCGACTGCGAAGACCACCACGATTCCCAGCAGCGCGAAAATCAGCGGATCCGGGAACCACCTCTCGCTCCAACTGGCGAGGCGGAGACCAAAGCGAACGAGGCCTTGCTCCTGAGTTGGAGCAGGCTTTTCTGGCGAGGTGGGCATAACGATCCTTTCAGTTCCAGGGCGCAATACTTTAGGCTCCGATTGCGGTGACGCATGGCATTGTAGCTTGGATTTCGCGCGACGCAAGCTATTGTGCGGGATTCAAGTATGGGTGTAGGATGCCCTCGATTGGACCAGCGGGGCGCCACTTCCCGCGGGCCTTGGAGCGACCGAATGAATACTTTCCCGGTACTGCTTGGCGCATTGTGCGTTTACGCCCTAGGCTATCGCTACTACAGCGCATTCATTGCAGCGAAGGCTTTGGCGCTCGATGATCGTCGCACCACTCCGGCACACATGTACCCAGATGGACATAATTATGTTGCTTCGCCAAAGTGGGTACTTTTTGGACATCACTTCGCGGCCATCGCAGGCGCGGGACCGCTGGTGGGACCCACTCTGGCCGCACAGTTCGGCTTTGCCCCGGGCTTTCTCTGGATTTTGATTGGAGCCGTTCTGGCTGGATGTGTGCAGGACTTCACCGTTCTGGTGGCTTCAGTGCGTCACCGCGGACGCTCGATTGCGGACATCGCTCGCACTGAAATCAGTCCGTTTGCCGGGCTGGTAACTATGATTGCCGTTCTGTTTATTCTGCTCGTCACGTTGGCTGGGCTCGGCATCGTGGTGGTGAATGCCCTTTCGAACAGTCCGTGGGGAGTATTCACAATTGGCATGACGATTCCCATCGCCATCATCATGGGATTTTGGATGTTCAAAAGTCATGCGGGAAAGATTACCGTTACCGGGCCTAGCATATTTGGCGTCGTGCTTCTCATCGGCAGCGTGATCGCCGGACACTGGGTGGCGCAAACCGGTTGGGCAACGGCGCTGACTTTCACTCCGCATCAGATCACGATCCTGATGGCCATCTACGGCTTGATTGCTTCTGTTCTTCCCGTGTGGCTGGTGCTGGAACCGCGCGATTATCTCTCCACCTACGTGAAGCTGGGGACCATCGCTGTGCTGGTCATCGGCGTTTTCGTGGTTCATCCTAATATTCAGTTTCCGAACTTTACGCAGTACGTTCACGGCGGCGGCCCGATCATCAAAGGGAATCTATTCCCGTTTCTATTTGTAACCATTGCCTGCGGGGCGATCTCAGGCTTTCATTCGCTGGTGTCATCCGGCACCACGCCGAAAATGCTGGATAAAGAAACTGATGCCCGCTTCATCGGATACGGCGCCATGGTTGCGGAATCGCTGGTGGGCGTACTGGCGCTGATTGCGGCTTGCTCTCTTTCGCCGGGCGATTATTTTGCCATCAACACCACGCCGGCGGTCTTCAGCCATCTGGGATTGAACACGGTCAATCTGGATATGTTCTCGCGTGAAGTGGGAGAACATTTGGCGGGACGCACGGGAGGAGCGGTTTCACTGGCGATCGGTATGGCGCAAATCTTCCGCGGCCTGCCCGGCATGGCACGCCTGATGGGCTATTGGTATCACTACGCCATTATGTTCGAAGCGCTTTTCATTCTCACCACGGTGGATACGGGAACGCGCGTAGCCCGCTACGTTCTGCAGGAATTGATGGGCAAAGTACATAAGCCATTCGGCAACAGCGCGTGGCTCCCGGGAAATCTGATTACCAGTTTCTTTGTGGTATTGGGCTGGGGATACCTGATCTATACGGGAAATATCTCCACGCTATGGCCGCTATTCGGGACGGGAAACCAATTACTGGCGACGATCGCGCTGGCCGTAGCCACGACTTTCCTTATCAACATGGGCAAACAAAAGTATGCCTGGATCACGGCGGTTCCGATGTGCTTCGTGGGCGTGACGACTCTTACGGCAGGAGTGCTTTCGATCAAGAACATTTTCTGGCCGTTGACCTCCAAGCCCGGGCTGGTATTTACCGGTTATCTGGATTCGATCCTGATGGTGATCTTTATCCTCGGAGTAGTGCTGGTCGTGTTCGATGCAGTGCGGCGTTGGATCGCGGTCGCGAACGGTGCGCCCGCGCCAGTGGAGGCATTTGGGCCGCCACTCACTGTGGAGGGCGAAGTGAAAATGGGTTGCTGTTGATGGTTGCTCTTAGATCGTTGCTGCTAGATTAAGGAGCTGCGCGAGCGAAACGGTAGTTAAAAGAAACGCTCGCGTAGGATGGGATGCGCACTCCGACCACTTCCTGGATGTCGGAAGGATAAAAGTTTTCTGTTGTCTGACCGGCATACCCGCCAGCGACGAGGAAATTTACTCCCACGGTCATTCGACCGTTCATGAATAACCGAATGACTGCGCCGCGGAATTCTTTCACTGGCGTTCCGCTGCATTCAGCATTCAAGTTCGCGGGGTTGCATCCTGTGCCCAAGGGCTTAGTCCCGACGTATTCGAATTCTCCCCGCGCCTGCAGATGAAATGGAAGCTTCCGGATGGTTCCCAGCAAATCAAAAATTGTTCGCGGAGCTTCGAGCGTGGGTTGCCCGGTGTCGAGATCGCGCGCATCGGCTTTGGAAAAGGTCGCCAGCAGCGAACCTTGGCTGAAGTTTCGTCGTACGGCAATCGTGACGAATCGAAGCCGGCTCGGGCCTTCGTTGAATTGCAATCCGGTATCAGGATCAAGCTTTGCCAGTTCCGCGCTGCTGGTAACGTGGCCTAGAGTGAGTCGTAGATCTGTCTTCGCGACCGTCTTGCTGGCGACCACCTGATAAGAATGCGACGTCGCAACCGGGCTTCCTGCTGCAGTTCCTGTACCGATGCGGGGATCTTCAGTAAAGAACGCCTGACCAAAGCTGAGAGAGAGAAGCGGCAAGTACCACGAATCTTTCGGAAGAAAAGACACCGTGGCCTTGGGCGAATTCACGCCCACCCATTTTTGAAAAGAGTTTTGCGCGTGCAGAAGATCGCCATTGTCGACATTAATTTCGTCGCGGCGCCAGCCCAGGTAATAGCGGAAATAGTGTGCCAGAGCGCCCTCGGCGGCAATGTAAGGGGTGAGCGACCCGATGGTGATGTTGTTTCCATCTACAGGAGTGAAAGGACCGTAATAGCTGGGAGCGCCGGGGTTGAAGAATCCGTAGTGATCAAAGTCGTCACGCCGAGGAGCTTCGCTGTTATATTCAAAGCCTGCCAATAGAGAGAAGTATTCGGCGAACCTATTCACATAGTTCGCGCCTCCGCCGGCAACCGTACGGAACTCGCTTTGGCGAATCAGGCCCTGACCGAAGTTTGGAAACAAAGAAAGATTGTAAGTACGAAAAAAGCCGGAGAGCTGCAGTTGCTGGCTCGAACTGAGTTGCCATACATCGTTCAGAGCGATGAGCGCGGTGTGGGTCTGTTCCTTCTGACGAGGATCAATGGTATCGCCGTAATTCGGAAAATTGCTGTCGTATTGATTTTCCGGAAAAATCGGTACCAGTCCCGGAACATAAGAGAATCCGTAATATCCGATACCAAAAAGCGTGAGCCTGTGCTCGCCGACCCGAAACAAGCGCTCGCCATTGAATTTGTATTGTTGGCGATGTTCCAGGCGATCGAGGAATCCATTTCCATACGAGCCTTCCAAGGCGAGCCAAGAATCGGGCGAGGGACTCAAGCCTGCGACTAGATCGATATCGCGATAGTCTGCGGTGAGGGTGAGAAACGGATCGAGACGAGAGCGGTATCCGTAAGTCGCCGCCACATTGACGGAGTGATTCCCTTCGCGAACGTTGAAGGCTCCGCCATCGACCTGAACACTTTCCAGAACTTCGGGAATAAATACGTTCGGGTCGGCATATCCATTGCCGTGCGCGTTGGCCGAGAGATTATTTGGAACTAAGTAACTGCCGACCGCAATGTACTGGGCAATGGGCTCGCCATGATCTCCGGCGACGCCGGGCGCAAAATATTGCGGAGCCTTAATGCCGCTGGAGGCGGTTTCGATGGGATATCCGGGAATGGACACGGGAGCGCCGGGGCGTCCGGGGTTCGCGTCAAGGAGTTCCTGACGGACGAAAACTTTTTCACCGGGATCGGGAGAGAGCACATCGGTTTCGTTCACGTCGGCGGTGACGGTGACATTTTCGATTCGAGAGGAAAGTTGACCCATCCGAATTTCGATCGCAGAGTTGCCACTTGCCCGAAACGTAACTGGCTGGACAACGGGACGAAATCCGGGAGCCTCGGCTTTGAGTGTGAATTGTCCGGAGGATTTGAGCCTGGCGACGAACTGACCGTCCGAACCAGAGATCGCTTCAGCAACTATTTGGTCCTGGCTGATAATTTGAATCGAAACGCCGGGAAGTGCTTTCCCTTGGGGGTCGATGGCGCGACCGCGGATTACAATTTCCTGCGCGTGCAGGACATGCGCCGTGAATAGCAGAAAGAGCAACAAGGAGATTGAGGTCAACCATCTTTGCGGGGAGGCGACACGATAGAACAAGACCGAAAGCATTGGGTCTTTATCGCGGCGTCCATTGCGGGTGGCCGGAAAAAAGTCCATTGCCGAAGCCGATTTGATACGCGAGGAAAAGGCCAAAAGCCAAGCTCAACAGGCCAGAAGCGAATCCCAGGTAATGTGAAAAGTTTGCGTGCTTTTTCCCGAAGAAGTTAAACGCGGAAGCGATGCTCATCGTGATCAACATCATCCCACCGATTGTGCCAACGCCGAAGACCAGCAGGTAAACCATTGCCCAGTGTGGGTTGCGGATGGTAGTAAGAATGAGGAGTGCGACCGCAGCGGAACCAGCAAGTCCGTGGACGATTCCGACGATCAATGGACGCAGTTGTTGATAGAGGCCGATTCTGCCAAATATTCGGTCGAGCCAAGTCAACGGAGTTTGATGGCTGTGGGAATGAGTTTGCGGCCGGTGACCATGAGCGTGGCTGTGGATGTAATCGCCGTGAACGTGGGGATGGGAATGAACTATTTCGGAATCAACCACGTCTGAATGAACTACGTCAGATCCCGCGGCGGAGGGGGCGATCGCCCGCGTGGTGCGCATGAAGCTGGCAATATTCATGCCACCTAATATGATCAGCATGAGCCCGACGGAAAGCTCCATCGAAAGCCCGATGCGCGCGGGGATGACCACGTCAAAAAGAATGATGGCGCTGCCTACGACAAAAATCGTCAGAGTATGGCCGACGCCCCAAAATATTCCGGTCAACGCGGCTTTCAACAGATTGCGCTGCCGGCTGACGATGGTGGTCACGGCGATGACGTGATCAGGATCGGTGGCATGCCGCATGCCAAGAAAGAATCCAACCGCGATGATCGACAGAAAATTGATCATGGAACTTTGATTTGTTCTGCTTAGATCACTTCGGCCATGCGTGATTCATTTAAACGCTTCTTGAGGAAGTCGAGATATCCGTTCATTCCTTCGCCGGTCTTCGCGGAAAGTTTAAGAACGAGCATTCCCGGCCGCACGGCCTGAATATTACCGTAGGCGGCTTGCCAATCGAATTCGACTGCTGGAGCTAGATCCATTTTGGTGACCATGGCCACGTCGGCGCTGTTAAAAATCGTAGGATACTTCAGCGGCTTGTCCTCGCCTTCCGTCACCGAGATGAGCACGAGGCGAAGGTTCTCGCCAAGATCATAAGATGAGGGACAAACCAGATTTCCCACATTCTCGATGAATAGGAAATCAAGCTGGTCGAGATCCCATTCCTGGAGCGCATTTTGGACCATCGCAGCTTCCAGATGGCAGAGGGTGCCGGTGGTTATTTGTTTGACAGGCGCCTGGCTTCGGGCCAGGCGGACGGCATCATTCTCGGTGGCAAGATCTCCGACGAGCGCGGCGACGCGATAATCTTGGCGAAGCGAAGTTAGTGTTTTCTCCAAGAACATGGTCTTGCCAGAACCGGGGCTGGATACAAGGCTTACAACAAACACGCCAGCCGCTCGGAATTGGTCGCGCAGCGAACGCGCGATTATATCGTTCTGCTTCAGAACGTTCTTCCGGACTTCGATTAAACGGGGATGTGATCCCATTCTTCAATCTCCAATGCAACCACTTCGAGTTCCTTGCCCTGCACCACCTCGCCTGATGGCGTGCCGCATTCCGCACAACAAAATAATTGCACGGAGCTGATGGGTCGCTGGTCCTGGCAAGTTTTGCAATAAATCAGAACGGGCAACTCCTCGATCACTAACTTGGCTCCGCGCAACGAACTGTCTTCGCACGCCATTTCAAAAGAGCCCAGCAGAGCTTCTTTAACTACACCAGACAGCGCCCCCAGCTTGAGATGCACCGCACTTACCTGAACGCCACGGCGCGCCGATTCCTCCTGCGCCAGTTCGATGATGCTCATCGCGATGGAAAGTTCGTGCATAACCGGTTTCAATTTAAGTTGGTGAACGCCGCCAACGCCGCCTGCCCAAGGCTGATGCCGCCGTCGTTAGGAGGGACGGAATGATTCGTCCAAATCTCGAGATGTTCATCCTGCAACAGCGACTTCATATCTTTCAAGAGTAACTCATTCTGAAAAACGCCCCCGGACAGAACCACGTGATGCAGGCCATGGCTTTTGCAAACGCTGAGAACTGCATCGCGAAGGCCGCAAGCCAAGCCGAGTTGAAAGGCCCGTGCAATCTCCGCCTGGGACCGGCCCCGAATTCTGTCGCACACTATGGAGTCCAGCAACGGCCGAAAATCCAGTTCGCGCTCAACGTATGGAAATGAATACGGCTCTGTCATTGGCGCGGAGCAGGCAAGTTGTTCCAGCCACATCGCGGCTTGGCCCTCAAATGTAACCTCACGAATAAACCCCAGCAAAGCAGCTGCGGCATCGAAGAGACGCCCGATCGAAGTGGTAGGAAATGTCCAGATATTTTTCTGCACTAAGTTCACGGCTTGCAGATAGCGCGGAGGGAAGTTGAAAGGCATCGCGGTCAGATCGGGCAAGGCCTTAAGGTGCGCCAAGAAACCTGCGGCAGCCTGCACCGGATATTCCGCTGCAGCGTCGCCACCGGGAAGCGCGGCGGTGCGCAAATGAGCGATGCGATCGAAACCATCTTTGATACTTCCGACGAAGATCTCGCCGCCCCAAATGCCGCCGTCATCGCCGTATCCAGTGCCATCGAAACTGACACCTACTACGCGCTTCTCCCATTCGCCGCGCTCCGCCAGCACGGAAGCAATGTGAGCGCGGTGATGCTGGACCGCGAGTCTCTGGGTTACGTCGAGCGTTAAGGCATGAGACGTAGAGAAGTATTGCGGATGCGAATCATGCACCACAAGTAATTCCTCTGGCCGAACTTCGTACATTGAGATCAAATCCTGAATTGTTTCTTGAAAGGCGCGAAGCGACTCGTAGTGCGCCAAATCACCGATGTGCTGACTCATAAAAGCCTGGCCATCGACAACCAGTGTGATTGAATTTTTTAAATCGGCACCGACGGCCAAGATTGGGCGTGTAGCTGGTAACGTCGCAACCGAGCCCGGAGCATAACCTCGTGCACGCCTGAGAACGACAGGGCCGAACACTCCATCACGAACCACCGAGTCGTCGACTCGTCGCGCGATCGGACGCTCGCCGATCAGAAATGCGTCGGCAATTCCAGAGAGCCGATCCAACGCTTCTTCGTCTTCGTAGGCAATCGGTTCACTTGAACGATTTGCACTGGTCATCACTAACGCTTCGGGCACATCTGCCGCGAAGAGCAGATGATGAAGAGGCGTGTAGGGCAGCATTACTCCGAGTTCGTTATTTTCTGGAGCAACTCCTGGTGCTACACGGTTGAGGTTTGTTTTCGATGGCGCGAGCACGATGGGCCGCGCAGTGGACGTAAGCAGCTTTTCAGCTTCGGCTGAGAGATCGATCAAACCGCGCGCGATGTTTATATCCCGTGCCATGATCGCAAAAGGCTTTTCTTTGCGGAACTTGCGTTCGCGCAAGGCCGTGACAGCTTCGGCATTCGAGGCATCGCACACCAGATGGTAGCCGCCCAGTCCTTTCACAGCGAGGACGCTACCGCCGCGGAGAAGCTGCGCGGCAAGGCGGATGCTCTCGTCGCTTCCGAGCGCAGCCTCCTCACGTTTATGTAGGTAATAGCCTGGACCGCAAGCCGGACACGCAACCGGCTGAGCGTCGAAACGGCGGTTCTCTGGATCGTGATATTGCGCGGCGCAGTAATCGTCGAGCGGCCAATCTCGCATCGTCGTATTGACCCGATCGTAAGGAAGCTGAAGAACAACCGTGTAGCGCGGACCACAATTTGTACAGTTGATGTAGGGATACCTATACCGCCTGTCAGCTGGATCGAACAATTCCTTCAGGCACGCATCGCAAACTGAAAGGTCTGGAGTAATGCGGACGGTAAGGCGTTCGCTGCGCTGGCTCTCGCGAATCGTGAATCCACTCAGGCCGACAGGGTTGACGCGATGGACTTCGATTTCCGTGATGCTTGAGGCAGGAGGAGGCTGCGATTTTAAATTTTGTACAAACGCCAACAGACTTTTTTCCGTGCCTTCGAGAAAAATCTCAACTCCCTGTTCGCCATTCAAAACCCATCCGGCAAGCGTGTTGGCGCGAGCCAGGCGATATACGAATGGACGAAAGCCAACGCCCTGCACCACACCGCGCACGCGAATGGAGCAAGCACTGGGCATTCTTACTCCACATCCACGAAGCAGCTGCGGCCCTGCCAGCCGATTTGGATTACCTTGCCATTTTCCACTAGAACGGGCACGGCGCGTTGTCCGACGGCTAGTTCGCGCATGCGCTGGCGCGCGGCGGTATCGGCCTCGACGTCGTACTCGATGAAGTCACTGCGCTTCCATTCCAGCCATTCGCGCATCTCCTGCGTGTGCGGGCAGCGTGCTGTGCCAAAGAGTTCAAGCTTGGCCACGAGTCAACCCCTCCAAGGTTTCGCGGATGATGTGGTAGATGGAAGCTTGCACTTCCTGAATGCGCGGTATGTAGTCGCAATGGACAACGAGGGGAAAGTCGGCCAATTGTCTGCGTCGAATCTCGCCGCCGTCGTAACCGAGAAGCGCCACCGTCAGTAATTTCCGCTTGCGAGCTTCTTCCAGCGCCATGACGATGTTGCGGGAGCCGCCGCTGGTGGAAATACCAACGGCTATATCCTCGGGGCGCGCCTGCGCGATGAGTTGGCGGAGAAAAATCACTTCAGTTCCCACATCGTTAGCGATCGCCGTGATATTTGCGGGCTCCACGGAAAGCGAGATGGCCGGAACGGGGTGATAGCCGGCCGGGGGCAACACACAATCGATCGCGAAATCGTTGGCGTCGGTTGCTGATCCGCCATTTCCGAAAACGATAAGCTTGCCACCTTTTAAAAGGCGCTCTTGAATCGCGAGTGCAGCGCTGCTGATTTGTTCGGCTTGCTCGCGCGCCACTTGCGCGCGCAACTTTGAGTCATCCTGAACTTTCATTCCGATCGAGGTTGCAACTTCGGTGAGCAGGTCTGGCGTTTGTTGCTTTTCCTGACCGAGGAATGGATAGAGAAAACCAGCGTCACCTACGTCATGACCCAACTCGCGATGCTCCAGAAAAACGTGCACACTTTCCCACAGCGTGTGGTAAAGAATCTCGATCATTTCCTGGTGAATGAACGGGTCTTGAGTGAACGCTTCGACCGCGTACGAGCCTTTCGCGCCGGGAAGAGCGAAGGTCAAGGCATTTCGTGAGTTGGCAAATTCAAGGCTAGAGTGAACCTCGTCGTCGCCCTCAGGGGGACCGAATCCCATCACGATATCTTCGGGATGAAGAATCGCTCCCAGCCACGGACGGAAAAGCATGGAGAGATCGAGCGCAGGAAGAGCGCGCTTGCCGACGATTACGGGATGAACGAACTCTACGGAGACGTGCTGAGCATCGGTGGCGTAGGGGCCGCGTCCGAAAGCGAGCAGACGTCCTCCCTTGAGGAAGCGCTCGGACATGGCTTGGCAGGCTTCCGCGAGACGAGGCGCTTCGCGGGAAAAGAATTCCTCGACGATCCGGTTGCGCGCTAGCAAGCGCTCTTCTACTTGAGCCGCAAGCCCGCATATTGTCGTCATCGGCAATACCTTAATCAAACTCAACAAATGCGCGGGAGGGGATCGCCGACCAGCATATCCACAATCCTGCTGCCACCGTAACGTGTGGTGACTAAAACCGCGCCCGACGGCTGTTCGCGGACTTCGCCGATCACCTGCGCGTCCTGACCGCCGGGAGCGAGGCTTAACGCATTGAGGGCGGCGTCACCATATTCCGGCGCCACCACGGCGAGGAACTGGCCTTCATTCGCAATGTGCAAGGGGTCCAGTCCAAGCAACTCACAGGCGCCGCGTACCGCATCGCGCATGGGAATCATCTCTTCCATGAGAACAATACCCAGCCCACAATCGCGGGCCAGCTCGTTCAGCGAAGTAGCTACGCCGCCGCGGGTGGGGTCACGCATCCAGCGGACGCCGGGACCAGCTTCGTGCGCGAGCGCCTCGACAAGAGGCAGAACGGAACGCGTATCCGAATGGAGGTCGGCTTCCAGATCAAGTTCTCCGCGGGCCAGAAGAATCGTGATTCCGTGATCGCCGATGGGACCGGAGAGCAGAATCTTATCGCCGGCGCGGACGGAGCGCGCATCGATCTTCAGGCCGTGAATCGGACGCCCGATTCCAGTGGTGGTGATGTACATGGAATCGGCCTTTCCGTGCTCGACAACCTTGGTGTCGCCGCCAACGATGGTGACGCCGGCTTTGCGCGCTGCATTTCCCATGGCGCGCACTTCCGCTTCGAGAACGGGCGTGGGCAGCCCGGCCTCGAGCACATAGGTGACGACCATGGCTTCAGCCTTGGCTCCGGAAACTGCGAGATCGTTCACGGTGCCATTTACCGCAAGCTCTCCGATGGAACCGCCCGGAAAACAGAGTGGCTTGACCACGAAACTGTCAGTGGTGATGGCGATCTTCGTACCGTTGAAATCAAGATGGGCGGCGTCGCCTAATGGCTCTGTTGAGGATGCAAAGAGGAGAGGCGCAAAGAGGCCTTCTACTAGCCTGCGGCTGGCTTTACCTCCGGCTCCGTGCGCCATCTCGATTTGTGGCTCGCGGAAGCGGATATTGGCAGAGATCTCAGGAGGGATCTCAATCGCGGCAACGTCTAGGCTACCGACGCGATGCGGCTCACCATTGCCGTTTTGCGGTGTTCGTAATTGAAGTACGCTGCGCATGATCCCTCGGATGAAACCATGAGTGCGCCGATCGGATGTTCGGGCGTGCACTCGTTGCCAAAGAGCTTGCATTGATGCGGCTTCAGCACGCCTTTGAGCACTTCACCGCACTGCGCCGCTTTAGGATCGGTGACTCGAACTCCCGGAACCTCGAAGCGCTGCTCCGAATCCCACTCGGCGTAGTTTTCGCGGAGGCGCAAGGCCGACTGAGAAATAAAACCGAGCCCTCGCCATTCGAAGTACGGACGCAATTCAAAAACTTCTGCAATGGCGCGAAGCGCGGCACGATTCCCTTCCCATGGAACCACGCGTTTGTACTGATTCTCGATCGTCGCTTCATCCGACTTTAGTTGGCGAAGCACCATCACAATGGATTGCAGAATATCCAGCGGCTCGAATCCGGATACGGCCACCGGCTTGTTCTCATTCTTCGCAATCCATTCGTAAGGCCGGCAACCGATCACAGTCGATACGTGGCCGGGACCAATGAAGGCGTCGATGCGCATGTCGGGAGAATCGAGGATGGCGCGAATCGCCGGAATGATAGTTACGTGGTTGCAGAATACGGAAAAATTGTGGACGCCTTGCGCCTTCGCTCGCATGAGCGTAAGCGCGGTTGAAGGCGCGGTGGTCTCGAATCCAATGGCAAAGAACATCACGTGCTTGTCGGGATTCTTTTCCGCCAGCTTGAGGGAGTCGGCCGGAGAGTAAACAATGCGCACATCCATGCCGCGTGATTTGTGCTCCAGCGGACTTCCTTGCGCGCCGGGGACGCGCATCATGTCACCGAAAGCGGTGAAAATTACGCTGGGATCTTGTGCGATGGCGAGACCATCGTCGATTCTGCCCATGGGAAGAACGCAGACCGGGCAACCGGGGCCGTGGATCAGTTCGATATTCGAGGGAAGCAAATCTTTCAGGCCGAAGCGGTAGATGGCGTGAGTGTGGCCTCCGCAGACTTCCATGATGCGGTAATGACGGTTGGGATCGGCGAGGCGGCGGATCTCGGCCGAGGTTTTGGTGATGACCTCGGGTTCGCGAAACTCGTCGACAAACTTCATGCCCAGTCCTTTTTAATGCCTGGCATTGAGATGCCGGGCGAGGGTTGCGGGTTCTCGGAGTTTTCTGTTCCGTGTCCGTTTTCCATTCCGTAGCCTTGGACTTCCTGCATGGCCGCTTCGGCCTCGCCCAGCGCCCTGAGAGTGCACATCTGGTCGATCGCATCTGCCTCGCTGATTTTGCCCATGGCAAAGCCGACGTGGATGAGAACCCAGTCACCTTGCACCGGCAAATTATCCTGCAATAGTCCCAAGTCAACCTTGCGGCGAACGCCGACCACGTCAATCACCGCGGTATTCGGCTGATCAGGAAAGAGTTCGACGACTTGTCCGGGAATGGCTAGACACATTGTTATTCTTTCTTCCGCGCGACGATATTAAATGAAAACTTCAATTCGTTTTTAACCTTCAGCGCACCATCAGCAATGGTGACCAGTTTCAAATCATAGTCCGTCTGCAACAGTGAAAAGCTTCCGAAAGCGCGCAATGAATCGCCGGTCATCGCCACTCGAGCGGTCACTGGCTCTGTGTGGGTGATGCCATGCATGGTTAGATCGCCGTTGAGGGTTACGGAATATTGCCCTTCGCCAGCTTTATTGGTGTCGATCTTCGAGCATTCATAGACAATCTCAGGATATGCGTCCGTCTCGAGAATTTCCATCTTCATGGTGCGCTCGATCTCACGCCGGTCTTTGTCCGAGATGTCGTCCCTGACGGCTAACGAATCTGGTTTGATCGTGACCTTGAGAGAAGAATGAGAAATGTCGTCCAGGTCGACTTCTGCTGCGCCCGAAAAATCGCGAATCGCGATCGTGGGACTGTGTCCGAACGCCGATAGCAGTCCCGCGGCAGAGACTTGTACCGTGAACTGGCTGGCTCTGGTATCAGTCACGTAGTGAACGCGAGTTTCGGTTGCGGATCCCATTCGACGTTCTCGTCCCTCACATGTTGCGGAGCTTTAAATACCTGTCAACATCGGGTAAGGCAGCGGTTAGAAGACTTCCTACTCCGATTTGCCCAAGGTAGCGTCGAACGGTTGGGTTGGAAAGAATCAGTCCAGTCCCGAACAGAATAAGAGCCGCTCCGCTCAGCATGTATAACGTTTCCTTGTCGGTTCCGAAGTGATTGGTATCCTCAGACAATCGCATCGCCATGGCAGTCTCCTCTCAGTGAGTTTGGTTCGCGGTCGTTAGCTTTTGTATTCTTTGCAACAGAGTTCTCAGCCAAAATTTTTTCAATCAGCGACGCGACCATTTTTACGGCATCGTCCAGCACAGCTTCGATCGGCTCGCTCAATCCCATCTGGCCTTCCTCGGGGCCAAGAGTTTGCGGCTCGCAACCCACGAGCAGCACGCGCTTCAGTGGACCCATGGAGTTGGCCAGTCGCAGCACATTCAACGGATTCATGCTATGAGCTTCAACCGCGCCTTGCTGCTCTTCGGGGCCACCAAGATCATTCAAGTCGGGTTCGATAACATAGAGAGTACCTGCAGCATCCCCGCGCGGGCACGCATCGACCAGGATGGTTGTGTCGAAACCGTCGAGTAAAGCGTAGGCGAGATCGTAGCCACGGATGCCGAAGTCAGTCACTCGAACGGTGTCCGGCTGCTGACGGGCGGCGAGGCGGCGGGCTACTTCGACACCGAAAGCGTCATCGCCAAGAAAAATATTGCCGATTCCGGCGACCAGAATACTGGGCTTTTTCGTCAGGCGAGTTTTATCGTCGTCGCCCAGAAGCAGCGGTTCCACTTCTTCCGCAGTAAAGAAAAAACGGTGGCCGGGTTGACGCATCAGGCCGATATCTCTGCCAGGATCGTCGTCGACGACGACGCCGAGATGAATTTTTCCTTCGTAATCCTGTTCGATCGATTCGATGATTGCTTCTTTACCAGCCAGCGCAATGTCCATGATGTCGCCGCCGGAGCGGGGACGAAGCCGGACGCGGCTGCCGGGGCGGACTTCAATATCAGCAATGCGCAGATCGTCGACCGGCTTTTTGGCTTCGAGGAGTTGCCATTCCCATTCGTTCATGGCGTATCCTCTTTCAACGAATGCAACTCGCGGAGGGTTCCATGCAGCTTTGCGAGATGCTCCACCGGGAGAGCTTCGGTTCTTTCGAGAATCTTGCAGGCGCGATCGTCGGTCATTCGCATCTCGCGTTTCTCGTCGTCCGTCATGGTCATAATCCGCAGTGCGAGAATCTCGTCGATCTCGGTTCCGTCGAAGAGGTCGCCGGGGCTTTCCGGCGCGATCTGCGGATAGTCATAGAGAATGATGGGTGAAGCGAGCATAGTGTCGCGCTGGCTTTCCGCTCCGACGAGAACCGGCCACGCGCCGAGGTTCTCGCAGCTGGCGGCGAGATTTTTCAGCCCTTTCGGCGGCTCGAGCAACGATACGAATTGAGCATTCACCGCGCCCAGTACTGTGTGTGCGGAGACCAGCGACTGCATCAAGGCCGAGTCGCGGCTAGTCTGCCCGGAATTACCCTCCAGCGGGGTCAGGTTCTGCACTCGCACTTGCAGTTTGAACAGGTCGGGTTCCACGGGGGTTGCATTGACCAAGACGGTGCCTTGAAGAGACTTCTGACTTCGATCGATTCTTCCAGCGATTTCGCCGTTTTCATCTCGCAAATCTTCGCTTTCTTCTTTCGCAGGGAAAACAAAATCCCACTGCAGAGGAGTGGCGACGAGCGCGTCCAAATTCTGCGGCGGAATGACAACTTCGCATTCAATGGCCTCTTGCCAGGGCCCGGATGTTATCTCAACGATTTCGCGAGAGGTACGGGCTACCAACTTCAGGAACCGCACTCTTATTTCGATAGCGGGGGCTTCGATCGCTGGGACTTCGATAGCGGGAGAAGCTACTTCGACGAGGCATTCAGTCTGCATCGTCCAGGCATCGGAACCAGTTTGCGCTTCACTGTAAAGTTTCGGGTAGAGCACACCAAAGTTGAAGCGCTGCCGATTTTTTACCGACGACGCACGGTAGGGATAGAGCATGTAACCTTCGTAGAGCACGGCTTTCGCGACGGCGTCGATAAGATTCGTGTTCATCGCTTCACCGTTTCTGATTCAGGAAGGAGGCTCTCCAGAGCCTGCTCCCAGCTGGGAATTCCGCGCTCGACTTTGTATTGATACATGCGCTCGAAAACATCGCGCCGCAAGCAGAGCCAAGCAGTGTTGGGATAATAAATCTCCATCATTTCGCGCCAGGCTTTTACTGGCAGGCGGAAACGAGCTTCTTTATCCCACGGAATCGGAGCGACCTGCAGCGACCCGCCTTCGTCGGCGTAGAAAACAGTTCCGCTGAAAAGAAAATTTAGAGGGACATCGCCCTCGGACAAACCATGAAAATATTTTGTCGCGGCCACGTTGAAATCGAATGTGCACGGGACCGGAACATCGACCACCGCAGTGTCCTGAAACGCAGGGGCGACCACGCTGGCGTGAGTCCAGAGCATGGTCTTGAGAGTCTGACTCCAGCGATCCGCCTCGCCGAACAGATCTCTCAGGTGAGACTGGTCCTCGGGAGTATATTGTCGCCGAGTCACCTCAAGCTGAATCTGACAGCGCAACGCGACCGAATGCACAGTCTCATGGGCCGCGGCATTGGTGATGCGCAGCTTGAACAGCAGCGTTGGCGCGACGGTGAAGCGCTGCGGCTCTGCTTTCTCGATTTGAAAGCTCAGATCAGGCATTCGCTTCTTTCTTCACCACAGTGGCTCGTTGCTTCAATCCATCGAAGAACCCACCAATCTCCTGCCAGACTTCGGTTCCACCGGATAGGCCGCGCCAGTTGGCGCGAATCAAGCCGACAAGTTTGTAGCATTCGTCGATTGGAAGTATGTAATAGTCAGCAGCGGTAAATCCTCGTGCGTGTCCGACGCGATTGACCAGAAGAGCTTCGACGTCGGGCTCCATTTCGCCAAGGACCGGATTTGCGTCTTCGATATCCTTCCAGGTTTCGAGCGGCAACAGCGACTCCGTGGCACCCGCAGGACTGGGATAGAACGCGACCACTCTTGCATCCGGGGTGCTGCGAAAAAAGAACGCCATGCTGATGGGCACCATTAAGCTCTCCCACTGGCCGTCCGAGAGATTGAAATTCTGAAGCGCGAGCACGCTGCGGGGCACGCGCTTGTATTTGGTTCCCATACCGCTGAATAAAATTGCGCAGGCATCGCAGGTGCAAAGCAGCTTTCTCGTGCCGGGCTCGATCAGGTGCGGATGACTAGGGGAGACTTCGGCACTGCATAATTCACAGCGTTCCACATCACGCTTACGCGGACGGATGAACTGCCGTAACGCTCCGAAAGCATTTTCGTATGCTGGCTGAACTGTTTTCATTTCTGGCTCGCGATTCAAATACCAAACTGGTTCCGGAGTTCCAATTAAGACGGCTTGGTCATTACGGAGAGGCCGCGATTACTCCGCCCAGTTTGCCCAATGGCACAAACCCTGCGGAGCCCGATTCATCTTCGAGCCCCGCGATCACTAACGATTGCAAATCGGGAGCAGCTTCGTAGAGCGCTTCCTCGACCATCGACTTAAGAGTATTCGCTGTAGATCCGCAGGCGTGACCGGTAATTTGCAAATGCAAACGAACCGCCCCACCCTGAGAGCCGAGTAACTGCAATTCTCCTCCGCTCTTGCGAATGCGGGGCTGAATCCTGTCGACAGCCTCGGCCACGCGGCTGTCAATGTCGAGGGGATGAAGACCGTAGAGAATCAGCAAGCTGCCGACCAGAGGGTCCCCACCCAGTTGGTCGATGGTGCGCTGTCCGGTATCTCCGCTGGCGGCGACGACTTCCATAACTCGTTCGAGTCCCGCGGAATGCAAGTCCAACAGGAGCTGCACGAGGGCCTTGACGCTGGCGCGGGATTCCGGATCTGCAATATTTTCCAGGTCGTGGACTAACTCGCCGATGCGCTGAACCTTTGCCTGAAAATGTTTGTCGTTATCGTTGGCCATATTGGTCATTTCGCCATAATGTTTTTCACGAAAACTTTCATAACAGACTGCTAAGGAGTGAAGGCCGGTTGCGGCCCTCACTCCTGTCGTTTTCCCGCCTGACCCACGATCAACGCGGCACTCCAAACATTGGAGAATGCTGAGTCTTCAGAACCTTTCCGCCACCCAGGTACATGTGCACGCCGCAAGGCAAGCAGGGATCGAAGCTGCGCACCGCACGCATGATATCGATACCTTTGAATTTGTCGGGGCCATTCTCCTCGAAGATTGGCGTGTTCTGCACTGCATCTTCATATGGACCCGGCGTGCCATAAATATCGCGCGGGTTGGCATTCCAAGGGGTGGGAGGATACGGGTGGTAGTTGGCAATCTTGCCTTTGCGGATCACCACGTGGTGCGAAAGAACACCTCTCACTGCCTCGTGGAAGCCGCATCCAATCGCCTCTTCGGGCACTTTGAAATCGGACCAGGTCTTGGTCTTGCCGGCGTGCAGCTCTTCCATCGCCTTCTCTGCAAAGTGAAGAGCGCAGGCTGCCGCGTAGGCCTGGAAGTAAGTGCGAGCGCGATCGCGTTCAATGGCGTTGCTCCACTTTGGAACCTTCCACTCAAACTCGACTTCAGGCTTTGACATGGTTTTCGGCAGATAGATCTTCACGCTGTTGCCAGTGGCTTTGATGTAGCCAATATCCACCAGGCCGGCAAGCGCCGTCGACCACAAACGCGCAATCGGACCACCGCCGGTATCGAGTGCGAGATGATCGCCGGTACGTTTGTCGAGCCAACGGGGAGACATCACCCACGTGTATTTGCCGTTGAAGTCGCGCTTCTGTGGACGAGGAATTGTGGTTTGGTTCCAGGGATGGTTTTTGTCGACGGGATTTCCCAGCGGGTCAGTTTTGACGAATGTCTCGGCGTTCTTCCAATCGTCGTAATACGAACTGCCGAGGAGAATTCTGATATTCAAATTGATATCCACCAGATCGGTGGTGACCAATTTGCCGTCGACCACGATGCCCGGAGTGACGAACATCTTCCGTCCCCACTCCGTCATGTTCTTGTAGGTGTAGTCGCAGTGCTCGGGATCGTTGAACGACCCCCAACAGCCGAGCAGAATGCGGCGGCGGCCCACCTCTTCATATCCCGGCAATGCGTCGTAGAAGAAGTCGAACAAGTCATCGTGCAGGGGGAGGACTTTCTTCATAAACTCGACGTACTTCATCAAACGGACGATGTAGTCAGTGAAGAGTTGAACCGTGGGCACGGTTCCGACACCGCCGGGATAGAGCGTGGAAGGATGAACGTGACGGCCTTCCATCAGGCAAAACATCTCGCGGGTCATGCGGCTCATCTGAAGCGCTTCGAGATAGAAAGATCCCGTGAAGGGATTGAGCGCCCGCATGATGTCGGCGATGGTGCGGAAGCCGTGGGCATTGGCGTGCGGAGCCGGGGTGGATTCTGCTTTCGCCCAAACTTTTGGATTCGTCTCCTTGACCATCTGCTCGCAGAAGTCCACGCCAACCAGATTGTCCTGGAAAATATTGTGATCGAACATGTACTCGGCGGCTTCGCCGAGGTTGACGATCCACTCCGCGATGTGTGGTGGTCTGACGCCAAAGGCCATGTTTTGCGCGTAGGTGGCGCAGGTCGCGTGGTTATCGCCGCAGATACCGCAGATACGGCTGGTGATGAAGTGGGCATCGCGCGGGTCTTTGCCCTTCATGAAAATGCTGTAGCCGCGAAAGATGGAAGACGTGCTGTGACACTCAGCAACCTTCTTTGCCTCGAAGTCGATCTTGGTAAAGATGCCCAGGCTACCGACGATGCGGGTAATCGGATCCCAATTCATCTCCACTAAATTCTTTGATTTGCTGGGAACGTCTTTCGTCGGGGCAGTGATGGTACCCATAATGATCGCTCCTTATATTTTTGCAGTCTCGCTGTAGCAGCCTGGTCCCTCACTAGTACGATCGTTTCTTAATAAGATCGTTGCTCAAATCGTTGCTTAATAAGATCGCGGGTGGTAACCGGTGGTAAGCTCCGCGCGCGGATGCCGCCATTTCGGTTCTTTATTTACTGTGTTTTGAGTGATGGCACGAAGTGAGCGGATCGCACGGCCATAAACGCTTATGCCACTGCTGGAGACGTGGGCTCCCGGTGGTTCGTCCATGAACGGCATGAACTTATCGGGAAATCCTGGCATGGTGCAGCCGATGCAGATGCCGCCAACATTCGGACAACCGCCGATGCCCGCCATCCATCCGCGCTTGGGTACGTTGCAATTTACAACCGGACCCCAGCATCCAAGTTTTACGATGCATTTCGGAGAGCCGTAGACTTCCGCGAAATCGCCCTGCTCGTAGTAACCGGCGCGGTCGCAGCCTTCGTGCACGGTTTTGCCGAATAACCACGTGGGACGCAGTTGATCGTCCAATGGAATCATCGGCGCCAGTCCCGCGACTTGATACAGAAGATAGAGGACCGTCTCCATGAAGTTGTCGGGCTGCACCGGACAGCCGGGGACATTCACGATGGGCAGTCCAGCTTTCGAGCGCCAGTCCCAACCGAGATAATCGGCCAGGCCCATGCAACCGGTCGGATTCCCTTCCATCGCATGGATGCCGCCGTAGGTCGCGCAGGTTCCGATGGCGATGATTCCCAGAGCCTTGGGAGCGAGACGGTCGATCCATTCATTCGTGGTGATGGGCTGCTTGGTAATGGGGTCGGTGCCGAGAGCGGCCCAGTAGCCTTCCTTTTTAATATTTTCGTTTGGGATCGAGCCTTCGACCACCAGAACGAAGGGTTCGAGCCGGCCCTCCTCAGCATCGTAGAAAAACTTCATGAAGTCGTCGCCGACTTCATAAGCCAGCACGGGATTGTGCAGATGCACTTTAGGCAAACCCGGTATTGCGCCCAGCAGAACGTCTTCGATGCTCGGCTGAGTGGCGGCCGTAATCGAAACTGAGTCTCCATCGCAGCCAAGGCCTGCGGTGATCCATAGGATGTGGACTTCCTTCACAGCGGGTGCTTTTTGCGTCGATCGACCATAGGGAACGGTAGATGTGCCCATAGCGTGATCACTCCTTCTGGATCGTCTTACGTTAATAATTCAGATCGAAATCTAGAATCGACCTGTAGCTAAAACGGGACAAGAGCAGTGACCCTATTTGTTTCGCAAAGGAAATCCTAGAAATGGAATCGGGGAATCCCCTACATGGATAGTGGAAGAAAAAGGTAATTATCGGCGAAATACAACGCAAAGATTCGAGCAAAATCTAGCTGGGAGAAGTTGTCTTCTCGCGCACGTTCCATTCCACTGCGTGCTGAACCAGTTCGCGCGCGCTGCGCAGGCAAAGCTTTTCTTTGATGTGAGCCTGGTAGGATTCTACGGTCTTAACGCTGAGATGCAAGGCCTCAGCGATTTGGCGGGTTCCATGGCCGTCGCCGATTAAACGGAAGACTTCCAGTTCACGGTCGGTGAGCTCGGCGACCGATGAGTGTTCCGCAGGGTGGGCGCCGTGAACATAGTGTTGCAGCATGCTGTTGGCGATCTTTTCGCTGACGTAAATCTCGCCGCTAAGTATCCGCCGCAGCGCCACCAAAACTTTCTCAGTGGCCTCCTGCTTCATAATGTAGCCATTTGCACCGGCGCGAAGGGCTCTCTCGGCATAGATGGATTCATCGTGCATGGACAGAATCAGAACCGGAAGACGCGGCGAAGTAATGCGGATATTTTTGAGCAGCTCCAACCCATCGGGACCATTCAGCGATATGTCGACGATCAAGATATCTGGGCGAACCGCATGAATTGCCGACAAAGCTGAGTGCATCTCCTCCCCTTCCCCGCATACGGTGAGATCGGACTCCTGGTCGATAAGCAGCGTCAGACCCTGACGAACAATCGGATGATCGTCGACCACGAAGACGGTTTTTTTTCTCGCAACGGAGTGGCCGCTGACCGATCTAGCGAGCATGGGGGACCTCTTCAACTTTCAAATTGGCTTCAGGAAGTGGGAATTCACAGGTAATCGTGACCCCAAACATTCCGCCGGGCTGAACAGTGAGCGATCCACCGATCATGCGGGCTCGATAGTTCATGATTTGTATGCCCATGCCTGAGTGGTTCATCGTGTTTTCCGGCAGAGCGGAGCCGTCGTTTTCTATTCTCAAAGTGCCCTTTCCCTTCCGGGCGGAAAGGCGGATCTCGATATTCTTCGCTTGCCCGTGCCGGATCGCATTATTCACCGCTTCCTGCGCGATGCGATAAAGATGAGTGGAAACGTTGGCGTCGTAAATGAGAACAGGGTTATCCACGTGCAAACGGCAAGAGATGTGGAAGAGATCTTCCACTTCAGCGGCCCAGCGTCTCAGAGCTGACATAAGACCGTGGGCATCGGAGGCGACCGGAAGTAAGCCATGTGCCAGTTGTCTGGTTTTATTGATTGCCTCATTTACTAATCCGACGATCCGGGCTGCCTCACAGGCCTCGGCAAGGCCCTTGTCGGCAAGTTTCTGTTCCTGCACCTTGCTCATGAACGCGATGCCGGTAAGGTGTTGGCCTAAGCCATCGTGCAAGTCCTGGCCAATGCGACGCTGTTCCGCGGCACTGATTTCGAGGATGGCCTTCTCCAGCCGTTTGCGCTCTGTGATATCGATTCCGGTGGCAATGATGTAGGTGGGAGATTCGTCTTCGACGGGAAGGATTGTGCCAGACCAGGCAATCAGTCTTCGCATACCTTCGCGCGTGACCCACGACATCTCGTAATCATTGCCGCTGTTCTCCAATCGCAGTTGCTCGACGATTGCTTTGAAACGCTCCGCCTCTTCGGGAACGACGCACAGATCCCACAGATATTTGCCCTCGACCTCGGCGAAAGAATATCCCGTAACCTGCTCGCAGGCACGATTGAAACGGACGATGCGATTTTGCGGATCTAGAACTACGACTAACGATCCAACCGTGTGCAGGATCGCGGACACTACATTGCGTTCCTGCTGGAGCTCTTCTTCGATCTGCTTGAGCTCGGTAATATCAAAGCCGATGCCGTGGATGAACCAGGGGCGGCCGTTTTTCTTGCGAATCATTTTGGCTTCGCAATGGAACCAGACGACTCTGCCATCACGCGCAATCACACGGTAGGCGGAGCGCAGCGGCGTGCCGGAAAGAAACATTTGCGCAGCTTCCACGCTCCAGCGTTGTTTGTCATCGGGATGGATTTGCTGATACCAGCGAATTGGATCTTCCAGCCATTCTTCCTGCGAAAAACCCAGGCTCTGTTCAATTTGAGGACTGACGTACGCTTCGCCGATGCCGCGGTCCAAATGGGCCATGAAAATAACGGCGGGAATCTGTTCGACCAAAGCCCGATAGATTGCGTCGGCCTTCGGGAACTGCTCTTCCTGATTTTCGCAGTCCAAATCCGGCGAACTGATTGAGCTGGACTCTTGAGTGGAGTGCTGAGAAACACGGCGGCAAGCTCGACGAGTAGAGATTCGGCCTCGGCAGGAGTGATTACTTCTGCAGGGTTAGAATCGACCTGGGCGAGTTGAGAAATCAAATGCTTTCTTTCCGCGGATGCCCATCATTCACTTCGGAATTCTCACGGCTCCGCGCTTCTAACATCTATCTTCGCCGCCTTATGTCGCCAACCAGGCTCCTTGTTTAGCGAAGCTTGGGTAAACCTGCGCAAAGCGTGGATCGCCCTGCCATAGGTCATTACTGCGTTGGATGACAAAAGCGAGCCGGGAGGCTGGTCCATAAAGGGCATGAATTTGTCGGGAAATCCGGGCATAGTGCAGCCGATGCAAATACCACCGATATTGGGGCAGCCGCCGATTCCGCCCATCCATCCCCGCTTGCCGACGTTGCATTGGACTACCGGACCCCAGCAGCCAAGTTTTACGATGCACAGCTTGGAGCCATACTCTTCGGCAAATTCCCCTTGCTCGTAGTAGCCGCCGCGGTCGCAACCCTCATGAACCGTGGCGCCGAATAGCCAGGTGGGACGCAGCGCGTCGTCAAGCGGGATCATGGGAGCGCGTCCGCCGGCCATGTGCAGAAGATAAAGCAGCGTCTCCATGAAATTGTCCGGCTGTACCGGACAGCCGGGGACACAAACGATGGGGATATTTGCCGTGGACTTCCACTGCCATCCCAGATAATCGGGAAGGCCCATGCAGCCTGTGGGATTGCCTTCCATGGCGTGAATTCCACCGTAGGTCGCGCAGGTTCCCGCCGCGACAACGGCCCAGGCGCGCGGAGCGAGCCGATCGATCCATTCACAGGTAGTAATCGGCTGACCGGTTTTCTCATCGGTGCCCAGCGACGCCCAATAACCTTCTTGCTTATTGTGCTCGTTGGGAATCGAACCTTCGACGACCAGAATGAAAGGAGCAAGTTTGCCCTCAGCGGCGAGATGGAAAGGCCTCAGGAAATCGTCGCCATTCTCGATAGCGAGAAAGGGATTATGCAAGCGCACCCTGGGAATCCAGGGCATTGCTCCCAGAACGATGTCTTCAATACTGGGCTGAGTTGCGGCGGTCATGGCGATGGTATCGCCATCGCAGCCGAGGCCAGCGGTGATCCAGAGAATGTCAATTTCCGGGATGGAGTGCGGAGTCGAGCTGCCTTCTCGAATCTTCGTGGTGTCAGCCACTCGATTTACTCCGGAGGAATCAGCGCTGAGAAAATAATTCAGCGAATGCCGCGTCGATCATCCTTACTAAACGCACATTCTGTTTCTCAGCGCGTATTCTACATAATTCGCCGCACAGCGACGTAGAATTAGAAATGAAGGGGCGATTATCACAGCGCAGCCAGGCGTCGCTGCACCAGCAGGAAGTAAAAGGCCAGGAGAACGAGAAGAAATCCGTTCACCCCCAGAACAATTGGCGCGGTGAAGACGGGGACCAGCCATCCGGTCAAAAGATTCCCCATCGGCATGCCTCCGCGAAAGGCAACGTTGTAAACGCTCATGACGCGCCCGCGCATTTCATTGGTTGTGATCAACTGCACCAGAGAATTCACCGTGGCAAAGACCGCCATCATGGAAGCGCCGACAAAAACCAGGAGGGTGCCGCTGAGCGGCACGGATTTGGAGAAAGCGAACCCGGAAATTGCCGCGCCCAGGCAGATTAAGGCCAGCAGCGCGACCAATCCCTTGCGCTTGAAGTTGCCCGCACTCGCAATCATCAGCGAACCGAAGATCGAGCCCAGGCCCATCAGTGCCAGAAGATTACCGTAAGTCTCCGGACCGCGACGGAAGATATCTTTTACAAATACAGGAATGTAGGTGCGCATGGGCATGGCTAGGGCGGTCATGCAGAAAGCCAGCAAGATCAGGGCTTCCATCGAGCTCTGTTTGCGCGCGAACCTGATTCCCTGCTTCAGGCTGGCGAACATGGACTCAGTAGTTTTGACCGGCAGAAAGCGAGCAGTGATGAGGGAAAGCGAGACGATCGGAGCCAGGAAAGAAACGGCATTCAGACCGAAGCACCATTTTTCGCCTAGCTTGGCTAAAGCCTGCCCCGCCAGCGCCGGCCCAACCATGACGGCCACGTTGAACTGAATCGAATTCAGCGCGATGGCATTCGGCATGTCGTCTAACTCGACCAGGGTTGGAATCAGCGCCTGATAGGCCGGTCCGCCAAACGACTGCGCCAGGCCGGAAATAAATGAGAGGCAGAGGATGTGCCAGACGTGGACCACGCCGGTGGCTACCAGAATTGTTAGTATTCCGGCTGTGGCCATCTGAACGTACTGCGAGCCAAGCAAAATTTTTCGGCGCTCTACGCGATCAGCTACTACGCCGCCGATCAGGGAGAACATAAAGATCGGAATCCCGCCGAGAAATTGATCAAGAGCCAGCAAGAATGCCGAATGGCTGAGGCGGTAGATGAGCCAGCCCTGCGCGACGATCTGCATCCAGGTGCCGATGCTGGAAGTGCAGGCGCCAATCCACATCAAGCGAAAATCGCGATATTGAAATGCTTTAAAGACCCGACGGATCACTCAGGCGTCCTCATTCGCTTCCGCAAAAGCCTAACATGCGGCTTCCGCGATTCGCGAAGAGCGGCATTTGGCAATGAGGAGCACATCGTGAGACGTTATAGATGATTGAACGTCAACCTTGGCTCCAGCTGAGGCCAGTTAGTTTTGTAATGTTTCCTGAATAGATGTTTTCGTTATGAACTTCGATGTGAACCTACATGTGAACTACGACGCGATTCTGGTCGTTTCCTTCGGTGGGCCGGAATCTCGAGAAGAAGTGATTCCCTTCCTCGAAACGGTGTTGCGTGGAAAGAATGTTCCCCGCGAGCGGCTGTTGACGGTGGCAGAGCACTATTACCATTTCGAAGGCAAGAGCCCGATTAACCAGCAGACTCGCGATCTGATCGCCGCATTGCAGACTGTACTGGAGCAACACGGGCCTCGGCTTCCTATTTATTTGGGGAATCGAAACTGGCATCCGCTCCTGCCCGATGCACTGCGGCAAATGAAGCAGGATGGCATTCGCCGCGCCCTCGGCTTCATCACCTCAGCCTATAGCTCTTATTCAGGATGCCGGCAGTATCGAGAAGATATTGCGCGGGGGCAGAGCGAAGTTGGGGCGGGTGCGCCGGAGGTGGATAAACTGCGCGTGTTCTTCAACCATCCTGGATTCATTGAAGCGACTGTGGATCGGGTGCGAGACGCAGTGCACGCCATCCCAGCAGAAGCGCGGCAGAATGTGCAGATTATTTACACCGCACACAGTATTCCGATGTCGATGGCGAATACAAGCGATTATGTAACGCAACTGGAAGAAGTGAGGAAGCTGGTTTCGGCAGCGCTGGGCCAGACGAATCATGTTTTGGTCTATCAGAGTCGCAGTGGCACTCCGGGGCAGCCTTGGCTGGAGCCGGATATTCTGGATTATCTGCGCCGAGTGAAAGCAGAAAATTTGGCGTCGGCCGTGGTGCTGGCTCCAATCAGCTTTCTCTCCGATCACATGGAAGTTTTGTATGACCTGGATATCGAAGCGCAGCAGCTTTGCGACTCGCTGCATCTTCCCGTGAGCCGGGCGAGCACGGTAGGGGTGCATCCGAGGTTTATCAGCATGATTCGGGCATTAATTTTGGAGCGGATGACGCCGGGATTAGAACGGCGCGCGATGGGAACCATGGGGCCGCGTGCTGATGTTTGTTCTGCAGATTGCTGTCCTGCACCGCAGAGGCCGGGACGAAGCTAATTGTAGGATTTGGGATCAGTGGGGGATATGGAACATGGGGGACTTCTCGCGCTCGGCCTAAATGCAGTGACCTCAGGCGCTAAAGCGCACGATCTTTCAACGGCTTAAGGGCACGACTGAAGTCGTGCCCTTCCCGAACCGATTTAGGCGCCTGCCCTGAACTGATTTAGGCAGGGAGGACCCGTGCCCCCCCTGCCAATGAGATTGCTTCTAAATTGATGTCGTGGCTTTCTGCGGATCATAATCCGTTGCTTTTGGACGACCCTCGATCAAGTGCATGGTGTAAAGAATGGTTTGAATCACACGTTCATCGCCTATAGCTGTATTGATCATCACGTGATAGAGGGAACGAGTGGGCCAGGCGGCATCGAAATAATGTTTGACGTAGGCGATGCGTTCGCGATCCACGGTATCGACCAGAGCCTCGGCTTCGGATTGCTTTGCCCCATCCCGCACCAGGCGGCGCACTTTTTCCGCCCGCGGCGCGTAGAGGAATACATGAAAAGCGTCCGGGTGTTCGCGTAAAAAATATGGCGCTCCGCGGCCGACGACGATGGAGTTCCCTTCCCCAGCAATTTTGGCGGTGATTTCTTCCATCATTGCCATCATGCGGTCGGTATCAAAGGTCTGACCGCTGAGCTGAGAACTGCGCTCGTAACTGCCCCGCCAGAAGGTTTTTGCCATACGGTAAAAGCGGCTATCCATGCGCTCGTCACAGCGCATTACGGCCGAAGGATCGACCTCCGCGAGGCGAGCAATCTCCTCGGTGAGACGCCGGTCCCATAGGGTCCAACCCAGTTGTTTCGCCAGTTGCGCGGCAATCGAGCCGGCACCACTCCCGTACTCCCGCTCAATGGTGATGAGGCGAAACATGGAACCCCTCCTGTCTAGTGTACCGCCATTGCGCCCGGCCGGCCTTTTTTCATCAGAAACACCACGGGAATCATGGCCAGGATAGCCCATCCCAGCAAGCGGAAGTCATCGATGTAGGCCAGCATGGTGGCTTGCCGCTGCACCGTACTTTCGATCAGAGCGTAGGCCTGCTGAGTGGCATAGGCTGCGCTCGCACCATGCGCCTGCATGGCCTGCGTTGCACCCTTCAGGGCTGACTGGAATGCGGGGTTGCTGGCGCTGAGATGACTGGACAAATCATTCATATGAACCTGGGTGCGGCGGTCGAGCAAGGTGGTGACCAAAGAAATTCCCACGCTGCCGCCAATATTACGCGCCAGGTTCATCAAGCCGGAAGCGGCATTATTTTTTTCCCGCGGTAAATACGCGTAGGCAGCCGTGTTAATGGGAACGAACAGGAACGCCATGCCAGCGGCCTGGAGCACGCGAGCCATGACCGTAGTGTGGAAGTCGATTTGCAGATCGAAGCTGGTCATGTGAAATAACGAAGCGGAAAGCATGACGAGGCCGAAGACCAGGAGCCAGCGCGGGCTATAACGCGAAAGCAAGAATCCCACCAGCGGCAGCAACAGCATGATAGTGAAGCCGCCGGGCATCAAAGCCAAACCCGATTTCTCCGCGGTGTATCCCAGCAAAGTTTGCATGAACAGCGGCAGAAGCAGGGTGCTGCCCAACAAAGCGAACCCAAGCATAAACATCAGGAGGTTGGAGATGCCGAACGTTCGATCGCGGAAAAGATGCAGATCGATGATGGGATCTTTGTGTTTCCACTCCCAGAAGATAACGAAGATCAATGACGCTGTAGCGATTATGGTAAGCGCCAGGATGAAGTGGGATGCGAACCAATCATCGCGCTGTCCTTTGTCGAGGACGACTTGCAAGGTGCCGAGTCCCAGGGCCACAAAGCTCAAGCCAACGTAGTCGATGGTGGTTTCTTTAAGCTTGCGGCGCTTGAAATAGGGAGGGTCTTGAATGAGCCGTGAGGTGAGCAGAATGGAGATGATGCCGACCGGAATGTTAATGAAAAAAATCCAGCGCCAGGTAAAGTTGTCGGTGATCCATCCCCCGAGAGTCGGGCCAATCGCGGGAGCCGTGACCACAGCGACGCCGTAGACGGCAAAAGCCATGCCACGCTTCGCCGGTGGAAACGTGTCTGCGAGTATGGCTTGCTCGCTGGGTTGCAACCCGCCGCCTCCGGCGCCCTGCATCACGCGGCAAAGGATGAGCGTTGCCAGATTTGGAGCCAGGCCGCAGAGGAAAGAGCTGATAGTAAACAGAGCCACGCAGCTCATGTAGAAATTCTTGCGGCCCATGATCGACGACAACCATCCGCTGAGTGGAAGTACGATGGCGTTGGAAACCAGGTAGGAAGTCAGAATCCAGGTGCTCTCATCCTGCCCAGCGGATAGGCCTCCGGCGATGTGCGGCAAAGCCACATTGGCGATCGAGGTGTCGAGCACCTCCATAAAAGTTGCCAGAGTGACCGTGATGGCGATGATCCACGGATTTATTGCAGGACGCCAGATTTCTGAGTTTTCAAGAGGCGGTGCTGCAGCACTCATTGCCGGATCCACACCTTGGGTTCAACCGACATACCGGGGCGGAGCAAGTGATCCTTGTTTTCGCCGGGATCGAGCACGATCTTAACTGGAATGCGCTGCACCACCTTCACATAATTGCCGGTCGCGTTCTCCGGAGGCAATAAGCTGAACCGTGCACCACTGGCCCCAGCGATGCTATTCACCTTGCCGTTGTATTTTCTTCCGTACGCGTCCACCTCAATGGTGACAGGTTGGCCAATCTTCATTTCGCGGAGCTGAGTTTCTTTAAAGTTTGCAGTGATCCAGACGTCGTTAAGCGGGATCACCTTCATCAATTCCTGGCCGGGAGCCACGTTCTGCCCCACATCAACGGTGCGGTCGCTGACGATACCGGCGACGGGAGAAGTAATCTTTGTGTATTGCAGGTTCAATTGTGCCTGATCGAGAGCGGCTTTCTTTTGCAGGACTTGCGCTTCGGCTGACGCGGCCCGGGAGCGGCTGATCTGCATCTGCCGCGGTGCGGTTTGGGCGTAGCTATAGTTGGCTTCTGCCTGAACCAATTTTCCCTGCGCTTGGGTCACCTGCGACTGAGCGGCGTCGGCCAGGTCGCGGGCCGAATCGACGGCGGCGGCGCTGGCTCTGGCGGAAGCCACCGCCTGATCGTATTGCTGTTGGGAAATCTCCTGCTTGTCGATCAGCTGCCGGTAACGTCCCAAATCATTTTGCGCTTTCACATCGTTAGCTTCGGCTTGGGTAAGTTGCGCCTTGGCTGAGGCGAACTGCTGCCTGGCGGCGGTAATTCCAGCCCGCGCACTGGCCACGTCTGCTTCAGTGGAAGAAACCTGACTGGTTGTGTTCACTGAAGTGATTGGAACGTTCACGCCGGCAGCAGAGGCAGCGGCCTGCGCATCCTCAAAGTCAGCACGCGCCTTCTCAAAGGCAACCTGGTAATCGGCCGGATCCAGTTCGACCAAAACGGTTCCAGGCTGCACATACTGATAATCCTGGACGGCCAGCTTGGTTACGTGCCCGGAAACACGGGCGCTGATGGAATTGATATAGCCATCGACTTGAGCATCATCCGTGTCTTCATAGCTGGTCACGTAACGGTAGACGAAGAATCCAACCACCAAAAGGACGACTATTCCAATGATGATGGCGATGCGGAACCCGGGACTGGCGGTGCGGGCAGGGCGGCGGAAGTCACGCTCCGTGGAGGGCAGCGGCTTGTTGCGAGATTCACCTTGATCTGGCTGAGTCTCTGGCGGATTTTGCGTTGGGCTTTGCGTGCTCGGTTCCATAATCGTATGTTCCATAGATCTCGATTAGTGCTGGCCTTTCAAGTACCTCTCCACACCTTGTTCAGCATCGCCGATAGCGCGAGCCAGTTCAACTTTTGCCAGGTTGTGCGCGTAGAGGCTCTGGATATAACTCTCATGCGCGGCCGCAACGGACTCTTGTGCCTGGACTACTTCCAGATTATCGGTAACACCCGCGGCAAAGCGGTCGCGTGACTGAGTAAGAGTTTGCTCTGCCAAGTCGACGGAGCTGCGGGCGACCTCGACCTGATCTGCGGCGGAGTTCAAATCGAGCAGTGCGCTTCGAACTTCATAGTCGATGCGGCCACGCAGATCGCCGAGCTGTGAACGAGCCTGCTTCAATTGAGAGTCTGCCTCCAGCAGATCGCTGTGGACTCTTCCCCCGGCAAAGATGGGAATGTTGAGTCCTCCATTCACTTGCCACGTTCCATTTGACTGGCTGGGGTTGACACCGATGTCGCCGTAATTTGCATCGAGGCCGAGAGTCGGATAGCGACCCGCTGCAGCGGCGCGGTGCGCAAGCTCCGCAGCCCGTACCCGCGCCTGCGCCGCCTGGTAGTCGGAGCGCGAGTTATAAGCCCGCTGCAAATAAACATCGATTGGCAAAGGGGTCAGCGCCTGATACGGAGCTTTCTCGGTTAACGCAAACTCCTGGCCGGACGGCAAACCGATGATGCGAGCCAGCGACAACTTTTGCTTGGCGAAATCATTGCGTGCCGCGATCAACCGCTGTTGCCGCGTTTGCAATTCAACCTGAGAGCGCAAAGTATCGATGGCCGGAGTGAGCCCGGCCTTCTGCTGATCGGCCGCCTTGTTATACAACGCCTGGGCGTTGCTGACCTGGGCATCGGCCGCTTCGATGCGCGCGTCTCCGGCGATGGCCAGCAGGTAGGCATTTCCCACGGCCAGAACGACTAGTTCTCTTGCATCTTTGTAACTGTACTTCGCGGACTTCAAGCGCTCCGACGCCGCACGTTCCTGCTCAATATTCCTAAAATTGAAGATGGACTGACTTACTGTAGCGCGCGCATCGAAGTAGTTGAAGGGGCCAATCACACGCGGAAGAGGAAATGGGAAGAGATCGCCCTTAAAACCCAAGGCAGTCAGGCTCTGAGTTTGAACATCTTCTTGCAATCGAGCTTCCAGGTCTGGTAACAGGTTGCTGAGTTCCTTCCATCTTTCGCCACGCGCGGTAAGGGTTTGATCCCCGAAGAGAAGAAGGCCAAGGTTGTTGCGCAATCCACGGTCGATGGCGTCCTGAAAACTGAGTTGCAAGACCTCCGCAGTGGCCGTGCCCTCGGGTTGGCTGCCCGTAAAAGGACTCTGCGATCCCGGCAACGAGATAGAGGGGGTTGGCGAGGTATTTTGACCCATCAGGGAAGGCACGCAAACCAACGGAAGGAGCATCCACGCCAAGAATCTGTGGTTTGAATGAAATATGCGGCGATCCATTTCCAGTTCTGAAAAGAGTCCCATTATAGAGTCTTCGAGACGCTCCTAATCATTGCGTGCGCTACAGCATAACGCTTGGTATTGATTCGATTATCGTTCCACGGGATGCAAAAGCAGATGTCAGAACCAGTCTAATATAGGCCATCCTTTGGTCCTGTCCCCCTTGGATGCTGCGAGACTTCTTGGGGTAGAGCGAATCGAGATTAAATTCGAGCCGGGCCGGAGCAGCTACCTTCGGCACTTGGATCTGCCGACAACTCACCCTAGAGTGAGAGGTATCGCCATGCGCCGCATTCAAATTTGGTTCGCCGCCATCGCAGTGTGTGCGTGCATGGCAAGCCCTATTGCGGCCCAAACCCGCAGCTCGATAAACCGGAAAATAATTATCAAAGTTGCGCCAGTTTATCCGGAACTCGCAAAAAACATGAATATTGCCGGAACCGTCAAAGTGGAGGCGGTGATTCGTCCTAACGGCAGCGTCAAGTCGGCGAAGATCGTGGGAGGAAATCCGGTCCTGCTGGACTCCGCAAAAGAGGCAGTGCTTAAGTGGAAGTTTGCGCCCTCCCCGGAAGAAACCACCGAAGTTGTTGAGGTTTCCTTTAAATCCCAGTAGAGCGTTTGGGATGACTTAGGTAATCTTGTCGAGCGGTCAGGCGTGGTTCAACCTGAACACGCGGGTGGTTCGTCAGCGTGCGGTCTTCCAGCGCGGCTGATTCTCCAATCCGGTTCCCCAAGTAAGATATAGACAGAGCCTATGAGCGATTCAAAGTCGAGCACAGCGGCAACGGATTGGACAGGCTTATTGGCCGATCCGGACCTGGCCCGCAACCTGGGAAGGCTGCTACAAATTTTCCGGGATGCCCCGCCTGAGAAGCGAGACCAGGCTCTGCTGGCGGCCATGCGCGAAATCAAGCAAGCTTCGCGGGAGCAGGCTGCTGCAACGCAAGCGACACCCGCGAGCCAACAGACATTGCCTGCGGCGGCATCGGCCATACCGCCATTTGAACCTGACCTTTTCAGTGCGAACTGGGCACAAGATCGCCGGCGCCATCCTAGAATTCGGTGTTTTGTGGCGGTGGAGTTGCGGGTAAATGGAGCTAGCGCTCCTATTTGGGGGAACCTCTCCAACACCGGCATGGGTGGATGCCAGGTAGAAACCGCGGCTCAAGTAAGCGGAGGCTCCAAAGTCGAGATTGGACTTTGGGTAGCCAGCGGCAAGATCTGGGTAAAGGGCTTAGCTCTGAATGGCGTGGTCACTCGCAGCGCGCCTGCTGCAGGAGTGCGCATCCGCTTCGGCGGAATGGATGCCGTCGAAAAGGAAAATCTCCGCCAGTTTCTCAAATATGTTCAGGAAACCGCGCGAGCTTCGACCAGCGAAAGCAGCTATCTGCAGTTGTTGAAATAGCTTGATTCTCCCCCAAATGGGCATTCACGTTTCGTCCTAAGTTCTCTCCGTTTTTCACAGACCAGCCGACATTGTTTCCAGGGAAATTGATACACTCAGGGCGTATCTGAAACCCTTTGCTGCCCTCGGAACTCTAATAATACTAATCAGCGGAATATGAACAAATCAGCATAGGGTTGTCCCTGAGAGGAGTTCGCATCGCATGGTAGCTAGTGAACAGGCGGTGGTGACCGGGAAGCAACTGGATACGCTATCCATTAACACGATCCGTACCTTGGCGATTGACGCGGTACAGCAGGCCAATAGCGGGCATCCGGGCGCTCCGATGGGATTGGCGCCTGTGGCTTACTGCTTGTGGCAGGAATTTCTGCGTTACGATCCGGCGGACCCAACCTGGCTAAACCGCGACCGCTTTGTTTTGTCAAATGGCCACGCCTCCATGTTGCTTTACGCCATCCTTTACCTGGCGGGCGTGCGCGAAGTCGATGAGAACAATCAGGTGCTCAAGGAACTCGCGGTTCCCCTGGAAGAGATCAAGCGCTTTCGGCAACTCGGCAGCCGGACGCCCGGACATCCTGAATCGCACGTCACATCCGGGATTGAGACGACCACGGGACCTCTGGGGCAAGGCGTAGGAAATAGTGTAGGAATGGCGATTGCCAGCAAGTGGCTGGCGGCAAATTACAACCGGCCTGGCTTTGAGATTTTCGACTTTAACGTGTACGCCATGTGTTCCGATGGCGATTTAATGGAAGGCATTGGTGGTGAAGCCGCATCTTTGGCCGGCCATCTGAGGCTCTCGAATCTCTGTTGGATTTACGATCACAATCATGTAACGCTGGACGGCCCTGCAAGTTGGTCCTTCAGCGAAGATGTGGCCACGCGATTCATCGGATACGAATGGAATGTGACTCGGGTCGCCGATGCCAACGATTTGGAGATGCTGGCGCGGGCCTTTGAGGTTTTCCTGGATACGAAAGATCGTCCGACGCTAATCATCGTGGACAGTCATATTGGCTACGGGTCGCCGCACAAGCAAGACACAAATGCAGCTCACGGGGAACCGTTGGGCGAAGAAGAAGTTCGGCTGACAAAGAAATTTTATGGCTGGCCGGAGGACGCCAAATTTCTGGTGCCGGAAGGCGTCCGCGAACATTTCCAGGATGGAATTGGGAAGCGCGGGAGTAACGAACGAGCGCGCTGGGCGAAAGTTTTTGCCGGGTACTCAGAGAAGTATCCAGAGTTGGCTGACCAGTTGCACCGCATGCAGCGCCGCGAACTTCCCGATGGCTGGGATAAGAATCTGCCGACGTTTCCCACCGACCCAAAGGGAATCGCAACCCGCGAGAGTTCCGGAAAAGTTCTGAATGTGTTGGCGCAAAATATTCCATGGCTGATTGGCGGTTCCGCCGACTTGGCTACATCGAACAAGACGACGTTGAAGTTTGAAGGCGCCGGCGATTTTGAGGCGGGTAGCTACGCGGGGCGCAATCTGCACTTCGGCGTGCGCGAGCACGCAATGGCCGCGAGCGTGAATGGGCTCATCGTTTCTGGAATTCGCGCGTTCGGTGCGACGTTCTTTAATTTCAGCGATTACATGCGGGCCAGCATCCGGCTGGCTGCGCTCATGGAAATTCCATCGATTTTTATTTTCACGCACGACTCGATTGGAGTGGGGGAGGATGGTCCGACGCATCAGCCGATTGAGCAGTTGGCTTCGCTGCGCGCCATGCCGAATTTGATCGTGCTTCGTCCGGGAGATGCGAACGAAGTAACGGAAGCATGGAAGATCATCGCGCAGTTGCAACACCAGCCGGTGGCACTGGTGCTGACACGGCAAAATCTGCCAACTCTGGACCGCTCGAAGTATGCCGCGGCTTCGGGCACAGCAAAAGGAGGTTACATCCTGGCAGATGCTCCGGGCGGCAAACCGGATGTGATTCTCATTGGAACGGGTAGCGAAGTTTCTTTGTGCATCGAAGCTTACGAAAAACTTAAAACCGAAGGCGTTCACGCGCGTGTGGTGAGTATGCCTTCGTGGAAAATTTTCGATCGGCAAGATGCGGCTTATAGGGAGAGCGTTCTGCCGACGTCTGTCACCGCGCGCGTTTCAGTGGAGATGGCGGCTACTTTTGGCTGGGAGCACTACGTTGGGTTGAAGGGCCAAATGATCGGGATGCATCGTTTCGGCGCTTCGGCACCGTTGAAGGATTTGCTGAAGTTTTTTGGTTTTACAACAGATACGGTGGTTGCGGCGGCGCACAAAGCGATCGCGGAAAAGTAGCCGCGATTTTAATTTTCGCTTCAGCCGCACTTTTGATTCTAAAGGTTTATTCGAATAACAGATGTCCGCCGTCTTTCAAGGAGAAATCATTATGCAGTCCACTGAAGTTTTGGAAAGCGCGAAGGTCAAGAATCCTCTCAAAGCTTTGCTCGACTACGGGCAATCCATGTGGCTGGACTATATCCGGCGGGACCTGATCACCAGCGGGAAATTGAAAACCATGATCGAGGAAGACGGCCTGCGGGGCATGACCTCGAATCCGTCGATTTTTGAGAAGGCGATTGCCGACAGTCACTTGTACGATGACATGCTGAAGTCGCTGGCCGCGCAGGCTGATCTGAACGCGACGTCACGGTATGAGCAAATCGCAATTCGCGACATTCAAGGCGCCGCCGATATTCTCAAGCCGGTGTATGAAAGTTCAAAGTTCCGCGATGGATACGTGAGCCTGGAAGTTTCTCCGTTACTCGCTTTGAAGACACAGGAGACGATCGACGAAGCGCGCCGGTTGTGGAAGGCGGTGAATCGCGAGAATGTGATGATCAAGGTGCCGGGCACCGCGGAAGGCCTGCCGGCAATCCGCCAGCTAATCAGTGAAGGCATCAACATTAACGTCACTTTATTGTTTGCGCAGGAAGTGTACGAGAAAGTCGCGGAGGCCTATATTGCCGGGCTCGAAGACTTGGCCAAGCGCGGCGGTAATTTGAAAAAAATGGCTGGAGTCGCCAGCTTCTTCATCAGCCGCATCGATACGCTTGTGGATTCGATGATCGACGACAAATTGAAGACCACCAAGGATGCGCAACAGCAAATGCTGTTGAACAGCTTGCTGGGCAAAGTTGCGATTGCCAATGGAAAACTAACCTACCAGCGCTACCAGAAAATATTCAGCGGACCGCGATGGGAAGCTCTAGCCTCCAAAGGTGCGCAGACTCAGCGCGTACTGTGGGCGAGCACCAGCACGAAGAATCCCGCCTATCGGGATGTTATGTACGTGGAAGAATTGATTGGACCGGACACCGTGGATACGATGCCTCCGGCAACGGTGGATGCATTCCGCGATCACGGGCGATTGCGCAAGAGCCTCACAGAAGATATTCCGGGCGCGCAGAAAGTGATGAACGACCTGGAAAAGGCTGGCATCTCGATCAAAGAAGTAACCACAAAGCTGACCACCGATGGAGTGAAACTGTTTGCTGATGCATTCCATAAGTTGCTGGAAGCGGTGGAAAAGAGCATTCAGCAAAAAGGAAAGACTGCTTGAGCCGGCTGAAATCTTCGCTCCCGGAATCTCTTGCCGCTTCGGTAAAAACAGCCATCGGAGAATGGCAGTCCGGCGGAAAGATGCAGCGCCTTTGGTCGCGCGACGCAACGCTGTGGACCTGCAGCGACGAGGGGGAATGGCTGGGCTGGCTGGATATTGTTGAAGAGCAACTGGCGCATTCGACCGATCTCAAAAACCTGAGTCAGGAAGTTACAAGTGCTGGCTTTACGGATGCGCTTCTGCTCGGCATGGGCGGGTCGAGCCTTTGTCCAGAGGTTCTACGCAAGACGTTTGGCAAGATTACCAATAATCCTAATCTTCACGTTCTCGATTCCACTGATCCCGCGCAGGTAAAAGCCTTCGAGAACAAAATTGATATCGCGAAGACACTCTTCATTGTTTCCAGCAAGTCGGGCAGCACGCTCGAACCGAATATTTTCAAACAGTATTTTTTTGAGGCGACGAAAAGGGTTGTAGGTGGGGATAAGGCTGGTAGTCATTTCATGGCCATCACCGATCCTGGCTCGAAGATGCAGAAGGTGGCCGAAGCAGATCGCTTCCGGCACATTTTTTTCGGACGGCCCTCTATTGGCGGCCGTTATTCTGCGCTTTCGAATTTTGGCATGGTGCCCGCAGCCGTTATCGGTATCGACACCAAAAAGTTCCTCGATCGCTCGGAAGAAATGGTGCGGGCGTGCGGCGCGAATGTCCCTGTCGAGAATAATACTGGCGCGGTGCTAGGAATCATTCTGGGCACGGCTGCGGTAAGTGGCCGCGATAAGGTCACCATCGTTACTTCTCCGGATATCTCCGATCTGGGCGCATGGCTTGAGCAGTTGCTGGCCGAGTCGACGGGAAAGATTGGCAAGGGCATTATTCCTGTGGACCGGGAAGAGCTGGCTTCTCCAGAGGTTTATGGCAACGACCGCGTCTTCGCTTACATTCACACCGAGTCTGCAAGCGAAGCAAAGGTCGACGCGAAGCTGACCGCTCTGGAAAAGGCCGGACATCCTGTGGTGCGAATTGCGATGGCCGATATTTATGAGCTTGGCGCCGAGTTCTTCCGCTGGGAAATTGCCACGGCGGTTGCCGGTTCCATCATCGGAATCAATGCATTCAATCAGCCGGATGTTGAAGCCAGCAAAATTGTCACGAAGAAGTTGACCTCGCAATATGAAGAAACCGGCTCGCTGCCACCGGAAAAGCCTGTCCTGGAAGATGGCGGCATTAAGCTGTTTACTGACGACAAGAATGCCGCGGCTCTGGCCAAAGCAGCTGGCGCAGATAAATCTCTCGCCGGATATTTGCAGGCTCATCTCAGCCGCATTGGCGCGGGAGATTATTTTGCCGTGCTCGGATACATCCAGATGAATGAAGATCACGAGGAACGGCTGCAGGCGATTCGGCTGGCGGTGCGCAATAAAAAGCATGTGGCGACCTGCCTCGGCTTCGGGCCGCGTTTTCTGCATTCAACCGGACAGGCTTACAAGGGCGGGCCGAATTCGGGAGTGTTTCTGCAGATCACCTGTGACGATGCCTTAGACTTGCCAGTCCCCGGACAGAAATATACTTTCGGGGTGGTCAAAGCAGCGCAGGCTCGCGGTGATTTCCAGGTGTTGGCGGAACGCGGACGGCGCGCGCTGCGGGTGCATCTCGGGCGCGACGTGGACGCAGGTTTGACGATGCTAAGAGCAGCCGTTGAGAAAGCACTCGCATAATTTTGGAGCGCCGATGGGACGTCGGCGCCTTCGGTCCCTGCGCTAATTTCAGTTCCTGTACAACGTTCAAGGAGCTAAGCAATGCAGCTAGGTATGGTCGGTCTGGGTCGCATGGGCTCGAACATGACTCGACGTCTGATGCGCGGCGGACACAAACTTGTAGTTTCGGATCTGAGCGCGGAGGCGGTCAAGAAACTTGCGGCGGAGGGTGCCGGCGGATCGTCCTCCCTGGAAGACTTGGTGGCAAAGCTCACGCCACCGCGCGCGGTGTGGGTCATGGTGCCCTCGGGCGCTGCTACCGAACAGACGGTGCAGAAACTCGCGCAGCACATGCAAGCCGGCGACGCCATCATCGATGGTGGCAATTCTTATTTCAAGGACGACGTACGCCGTGCTGGTGAACTGAAAGGAAAGGGAATCCATTACGTCGATGTCGGAACCAGCGGCGGTGTCTGGGGTATTGATCGTGGTTATTGCATGATGATTGGCGGACCGAACGAAGCGGTGGAGCGGCTCGATCCCATCTTCAAAACGCTGGCGCCGGGGAAAGGCGATATCCCGCGTACGCCGGGGCGGGAAAAACTTGGCGGAACGGCGGAGGAAGGCTACGTCCACTGCGGTTCTTCGGGTTCGGGACATTTTGTGAAAATGGTGCACAACGGCATCGAATATGGACTGATGCAGGCTTATGCGGAGGGCTTTGACATCTTCAAGAACGCCACAAGCAAGGAATTGCCGGAGAATATTCGATATGATCTGAATCTGCCCGACATTGCTGAGGTTTGGCGCCGGGGCAGTGTCGTCAGTTCGTGGCTGCTGGATCTAACTGCGATGGCTTTAACGGAGAGTCCGACGCTCGCCGAATACGAGGGCTACGTGCAGGATTCCGGCGAGGGACGGTGGACGATCCAAGCAGCGGTGGAAGAAGCGGTGCCGGCGGATGTGTTGACGGCGGCGTTATACGTGCGCTTCCGATCGCGGCAGCAGCATACGTTCGCCGAGAAAATGCTTTCCGCCATGCGGCAGAAATTCGGTGGACATGTGGAAGGCGGCGAAGGCGTGGGCGGGGCCGCGACGAATACCAAGAGGACGGCATAACGCGCTAGCACAAGTTTGGGGATTTTATGACAGCTCAATTAGCGGAGAAACCTAATGCAGCCACACCGCGCATTGGCAAACAGGGCGATCCGTGTGTGATGGTGATCTTCGGCGCAGCCGGCGATCTCACGGCGCGCATGTTGATTCCAGCGCTCTACAATCTTGCGCGTGCGGACTTGCTCTCGAAGGAGTTTGCAGTGCTGGGCGTAGCCCGGGCACAGATGTCAGATGAGGATTTTCGTAAGCGAATACTGGAAGATGTGAAGCAGTATTGCGGCGACTGCGTGGAAGACTCTGTTTGGGAAAGCTTCTCGCGCCGGTTCTATTACTTTGCAGGAGACTTCAACGACGACAGGCTGTTTCCCAAGGTCAAAGAGCAACTGGCAAAGATCGACCGCGATCACTCGACTCATGAGAATTTTTTCTATTACCTGGCGACAGCTCCCAGATACTTCGGTCCGATCGTGGAGAAACTGGCGGCCAATGGGTTGTTGGACCAAAACGATGGCCACTGGCGCCGAATCATTATCGAAAAGCCGTTCGGCCATGATCTGGAATCAGCAAAGGTCCTGAATCAGCAAATCCTGAAAGTTGCTGACGAAAAGCAGATCTACCGCATCGACCATTATCTGGGAAAAGAAACGGTTCAAAACATTATGGCGTTCCGTTTTGCCAACGGAATCTTCGAGCCGGTCTGGAACCGCCGCTATATCGATCATGTACAGATTTCCGTGGCGGAAACTGTGGGCGTGGAAGGTCGGGGCAGCTACTTTGATCAGGCCGGTTCGCTCCGGGATATGGTGCCCAACCACATCATGCAATTGATCAGCCTGACGACGATGGAGCCGCCGATTTCGTTCGACGCGAATGCGGTGCGCGATGAGCAGGCGAAGATATTGCACGCCATCCAGCCGATGAGTGATGAGGAAGTTCTGACCCGGGCGGTGCGCGGGCAGTATGGCGAAGGAATGGTCGATGGAAAACGGGTTCCGGCCTACCGTAACGAAGAAGATGTGCCTCCCGATTCACGGACCGAGACTTACGTTGCTATGAAATTGCTCATCGATAATTGGCGCTGGGCCGACGTTCCTTTTTATCTGCGCACCGGAAAACGCATGCCGGCTCGCAACACTCATATCGTGATCCAGTTTCGACGCGCTCCATTCGTGTTGTTCCGTGACACCTCGGTGGAACATCTCATGCCCAACCAGTTGGTGTTGCACATCCAGCCGGAGGAAGGAATCTCCCTGCAGTTCGCGGCCAAAGTGCCGGGCCCGGTGATGCGACTGGGAACCGTGGACATGAATTTCGAATATCAGCAATACTTTGGAAAGCAGCCCAGTACGGGTTACGAACGTCTGCTGCACGACTGTATGATCGGGGACCAGACGCTGTTTCAACGCGCCGACATGGTGGAGGCGGGCTGGGCCGTAATGAATCCCGTGCTCGATCTCTGGAAGGCCTTGCCGCCGCGCAACTTTCCAAATTATGCGGCCGGGACATGGGGGCCGAAAGAGGCTGACGAATTGTTGGAGCGCGACGGCCGGCGCTGGAGGAACTTCGAGAAATGATCCTGGCCGGCGATATTGGAGGAACCAACGCTCGTCTCGCCTATTTTCAAACCCAGAATGGCAATTTGCGTCTGATCTCGGAGCATGTATATCCCAGCTCTGAGTACAACGAATTGGGAGAGATCGTCTCGAAATTTCTTAAGGAGACGGGCGCCCGACCTGAGGCGGCATGCTTCGGGATCGCCGGACCGGTGCACAATGGCCGAGTCGAGACCTCAAATCTGCCGTGGGTGATCGAGCAGTCCCGCTTGGCGCAACAGATCCAGCTTCCCGCCACTCTCTTGATCAACGATCTCGAGGCCAGTGCGTGGGGCATTGGCGCGCTAAACCCGGAAGACCTCACTCCTTTGAACCAGGTAAGCCTGGCCATTGGGAATCAAGCGGTGATTGCGCCGGGAACTGGTTTGGGCGAGGCCGGATTGTTCTGGGATGGAACGCAGCATCAGGTTTTTGCCTGCGAAGGCGGGCATGCGGATTTCGCACCGCAAGGCGATTTGCAGATCGAACTCCTGCGCTTCCTGGCGGTTCGCTATGGTCATGTAAGCTACGAGCGCGTTCTCTCTGGGCCGGGGCTGGTGCATGTTTATGAATTTCTGCGCAGCAAAGGTTGCAGTGAGGAACCGTCAGGATTTGCCTCGCAAATAGCCGGAGGAAGTGCTGCGGCTGCCATTTCCCATGCCGCGCTGGCGGGGACCAATCCTTTAGCCGCAGCTGCGCTCGATCTCTGGGTCTCGGTTTATGGCGCCGAAGCTGGAAACCTGGCGCTGAAAACGATGGCAACAGGAGGAATTTTTCTCGGCGGTGGAATCTCGCCTAAGATTCTTCCCAAGCTGATGGGACCGGGTTTTATGAAGGCTTTTCTGGAGAAGGGCAGATTGCGCCCGCTTCTGGAGGGCATTCCGGTTCAGGTTATCACCAATGACAAGGCAGGCTTACTGGGCGCGGCCCGCTGCGCGGCAACGAAATCCAACCCGGTTCTGGCGGGCGCGCCATGAGCGAATCTGTCGAGGTCCGCAGGCTAACCACTCCCCAGGATCTTTTTCAAGCTGCCGCGGAGGAGGTGATACGGGCTGCTTCCGGCGCAATCGGGCAACGCGGGCGCTTTACGATCGCGCTCTCTGGCGGTTCAACTCCGAAGAGTCTCTACAACCTGATCGCGGCCAATGCTAGTGCCAGCCTCCCGTGGGAGGAAATATTTTTCTTCTGGAGCGACGAACGCCATGTTCCTCCCACTGACGCGGAAAGCAATTACCGTATGGCGCAGGAAACCCTCCTGGCGAAAGTTCCCGTGCCGGCAGCAAATATCTTTCGCGTCCCTACTGAAAATCCGGATGCTTCCGTTGTGGCCGCAGAGTATGAACAGACATTGCGAAAATTTTTCGCCTTGGAGGCGGGAGAATTTCCCCGCTTCGATCTGATCCTGCTGGGCATGGGGCCGGATGGGCACTGTGCCTCGCTGTTTCCGGAGACTGCCGCGTTACAGGAGAAGTCGCGCCTAGTGGTGGCAAACTGGGTGGAAAAATTTAAAACCTACCGGATCACACTTACCCTGCCCGTTTTGAACGCAGCGCGGGAAGCCATATTCCTGGTGAGCGGAACCGACAAGGCTCCTGCTTTGCGAGAGGTATTGGAAGGGAAAGCCGCAGGTGAGAAATTTCCCTCGAAACTGGTCAAGCCGACGGATGGCAAGCTGATCTGGTTCGTCGATCGAGCCGCCGCCAGTGAATTGTCTGCGCCTGTGTGAGCAACACTGCGGGTGCGACGGCTATGCTCGCCAGCCGCTGATTTCTTTTAGGCCCTTGCCCCGGGCATGTTCAAACAGCCGCACGCGATGGCGGGAGTGCTCGAACTCGTGGATATCAGCCCACACTTCCGCTCGCCAGGTTCTATCGTGGGTTGCGGAAGCTCCACAGGTGGCGCAACGCGTGTGCAGGCTGACCATCGAAGGGGCGCCGATACTCGCCCTGGGCAACTCCAGGAAGATGCAGCGAACTTCCTGAATCTCTTCGTTTTCATCGAGCAGGTGTTCATAACGCAATAAATAGCTGAATCCCAGTTTTTGGGCCTCGACTTCGGCCTCATCCCGGGTATGAAAAGGGCCATATTCAGCCCGCAGTTGCTCGGTAGAATCGCAAGCCATCCAGAAAATCTCTTTGTATGCCATGCCATCGCGCCTGGAATCGAAAACCCCGCCAATGTTCTTACGCTCGCTTAGGGTCGAGGCTGGAGATGCAATTTATAGGCCGACCACGGTAACCGTCGATCCATTTTTTTCAATAGGTTAGGAGCTCATACTTTTTGACCTGAGTGGGTAGAAGAAACCTTTTGCAGAAAACAGCCATTGCCACCGAACGCAACGACGAAGACGACGGGGAATGACGCCGAAAATAAAGCCTCGTTACCCGGGGGCTCGCCATTCGCATTCCGTCGGCAGCATGGTTGTGAAATCAGGTGCTAGCCGGCTGCGGCCCGCCTCACGTTAAAGTCAGGACGGTCCTCTCCCAGCCAGTTCTTTCCTCCATGGCTGGCAACGTACATCGCTAACTCCAGGCGGCTCCAAACCCCTAGCTTGTCGAAGGTACTTCGAAGATGATTCTTAATGACCTGCTCGGTGGTGCCCAGGAGTTTGCCGATTTCGCGGTTCGTAAGCCCCTGCCAAACCAGGTCCGCGACTTGAACTTCCTTGGTTGTCAGACGCTCTCGCGGCATCATTGAATCACCTCCCGATTCTCGAAAGCTGCAATCGCCAGCCTCACCCGCTTGCGCCCGTCGCGGATTCCCGCGCGAAGAAAGAGAGTACGCAGATGCTGCTTTACCGTGCGTGGGCTAATGCTCAACTAGCCGGCGATTTCCTTATTGCTGCATCCCTGAATCAGCAGGTTGAGCACCTGCTGGTCTCTCGGCGTTACCTTGATTCCAGCGAGATCCATAGTTGAAGTCCTCCGGATCGGTTCACATCTTGCCGATTGTGCCGCCATTTTCGCTATAGCACCTGTTTCGCCAAACTTTCGCTCACCCCTTTAACTAAGGCTAGGTCTAACGGCTGCTGGCACTTAGGGATAAAGACTTCAGCTTGCGAAAGAGAATTTGAAACAGCGCGGTAGTATCGACCGTTCCAGATTGGGACAGGGAGGCTTGGCCAGGCAGCCGAATCGGGCCTGTTCTCGGTTGCATGGAGCAGGGGTCGGCGACTTCCGGAGAGACGCCCGATGATGCGGCGTGCGATGTGACCTGATTACTATCATGCACTTACGAGGGTTGCGGTTACCAGCGACCACTGCGAAGATTATCGACGGCAACTGAAGCTAGAATTTGGCGGGCGAAAAGCATGCTTTCCCGAAATGGATTGAGCGCACTTGCACCGCTTCAATTTGGGGCGAATGCCGGCGATGCCCTCGCTTTTTGCACAAGCCACTCTCAGCGCAGACTGCACACACATGTAAGATTTGGCTCGTTTTGGCTGGATGTTTTGGCTGGACTAAGAAACTTGTTCAAGAAGGGCCACGCGCGAAATGTAATGTAATGTTGGCCTGTCTTCGTTCGACGGAGAGAACAGACGTTTTGAACTGGGCAACGTTTGGTAATGGGATTCCCTTTCGCACGAATTGCACTAGAATCAATTTTAGATTTCTGCGGTGCTGCGGGCGTGCGGCAAGAACCTAACCGAACAGTGAGCGACGAGAAGAAAAAATCCGGTCTCGATGAGCAGACTTTTGGAAAGCTTCTGCAAGCCGCCTACTTATTCCAAGAGCACAATCGCCAAGTGCGCCAGACGGAGAAAGGCCTCGACGCAGACAGGGAACAAGCGGTGCAGCCGCAGAAGAAAACCGAGGCACTGATTAAGAGCGCGCATCCGGCGGAGGAGAGTCCACGAGTCGTTCCAGACTATGCCCTGACCCTGGCCAAGATCGTGGAAACGCAACGCCAGATCCAGATTCGCCATCTTGACGCGGACCAGGTCATGGCACTGGTCTGCGAAAGCGCGGTTCGCCTTGCCGCCGGCAGTGGCGCGGCGGTGGCGACGGTGGAGGGGAAATCCGTTCACTACCGCGCGTGCATAGGTGCTCCGGCCCCAGCCTTAGGCGCCGAAGCTGCCCTGGAAACGGCGTTTTGCGCCAGCTGCGTGCGCACCGGTGAGGTCTTGCGGCTGCCGAACGTCAACGGCGCCTCTACCGTCGATTCCGAGCTGTGCCGCAAGCGCGGGATTCAATCGCTGATCGCGGTTCCGATCTATCACGATGGCAACATCGCCGGGGCGCTGGAACTTTACTTCGATCGATTGAACGGCTTTGCCGAGCAGGACATCCACACTTGTCAACTCATGGCAGGACTGGTGACCGAAGCGCTTGCCCGGAACGCCGGGCTGGCGCTCAGAAAATCCATGGCGGCGGAGCGCTCTTCCATGTTGGCCGCGATTGAAAAAATTAAGCCCAATCTGGCCGCTTTAGCCAGCGGTAAGCCGCGTGGCCGCGCGAATGAAACGACTAGCGATCAGGTTGCAACGAGTGCCACTAAGAAAGTCGAACCCGAGCTGGCCATCACCGCGGAGGGCGCTGCATGCTGGAAGTGTGGCAACGCGGCTGATCGATGAAGAACAGTTTTGTGGCAAATGCGGCGCTCCGCGCATTGGTGAGAGTGATTCTTCTACACTGCAGAGCAAATTGGCATCGGCTCTGCACATGCACCAGGCAAGTCAGGAGCTTCCCTTTACACCTGCGCCGGAACGCGTCCTCGACTTCACCGACCCAAACTTCACCGACTCAGGTAGAGACTCGACCGTCGAAGCAGACTCGACCGCGAATGCCGCCGAGTTCGCCCACGCTTTTTCTCTCCCGCTGCTGCAAGAAGCTGCGCTAGAAGATGAGCCAGTTTCGGAAGAAAACGATGCGCTGCCGGCACCATCCGCCGTTGCCGAGGCAGCTGAAGAAAGCGGGCCCCTCCCCACATCCGAGGAATTGCAGAGCTCGCCACAGGATCTTGAGAGCACTTCCACTGCACTGGCCCCGGCAACTCAACCCGATGCCCCGTGGAGTTCGGCCGCGAAAGCCCGCAGTTTTCTGGAGGCGCTGAGCCAGACACGATCCCCGGGAGCCTTCGCGCGCTTCTGGCGAGCGCGGCGCGGAGATTTTTATCTCGCCGTCGCGGTAATTCTGGTCTTGGTTGCCATAGTCTGGGGAATGTTGTCGAACCATTCGGTGCGAGCCACCGACGGGGCGCCCACAGCGGCGGGCAATGCACTGCGGCGTAAACCGCAGGCGGACGATCTTTCCCTGTTCGACAAACTGTTGATCAATCTTGGATTGGCTGAAGCTCCGGAAGCGCCGGAATACAAGTACCTCGGCAATCCCAGCACGCAGGTGTGGATCGACACCCACACAGCTCTTTATTATTGCCCAGGCTCGGAACTGTATGGAAAAACGCCGAAAGGCAGGTTTACGAGTCAGCACGAAGCTCAGCTGGATCAGTTCGAACCCGCGTCGCGCAGGGCATGCGATTAAAGCGAATCCTTGGTTCCCGGCAAGGATTGACAACCTTGTTTGCCGGGAGTGCAATCATATCTATCGCCTTCTTGGGGGAGAATAACGGTGGCCCAACCCACAAACGAGACTAAAGCCGGAGCTGGCATTTTGCCGGATACCGAGTTGAATCCACTGGTCAATCCCCTCCTGGCGGCGCATATGGGACGGTGGGCGGAGGTCTATTTTACGAGCCCGCCGGAAAAGCGTGCTCAGGCGGTATCGGACTTGGTTCGCGAGCTGTCAAACGATTCATCGTCGCCCGCTTCATTACCAGTTCCCCCCCCAACGATTAGCAGGGAACCCCTATGGTCAAAGGTTGAGGATGAAGCCGCCGATAGTTCCGCAGGTTGTTCTCGGAGCAGCTTTCGGTTCAGTGCGAATCCTGCGGACACAAGAACGCCGCACCGCAAAGATTCTGCGGCATGTGTGGCGCACCTCTGACATCTTCACTCGATCCCCTCCAGCCATTCGAAGAACCGGAGCCGATTGCGCCCACTGATTGGCATCAGGCCGAGGCGCGGCCAAGGGATGTTCTGCAGCAAAATCCCGGTTCAGCGACTACGATTATGCCCGTGCCGGACCGCTACGCGGCTCCGAATCTGCCGTGGCCACCGCCGCCGGAAAACACTCCTGCGGAATTCACCATGCTCGCCGAGTACCAGTCAGAACCTGCTCGGCATCCCTACAGAATTTATGTGGGATTGTTTGTGGCGATCGTGCTGGGTGTGCTGGTTTACGTGACATGGAGAAACAATTCGGCATTTTGGAGCAGCGCAACTGCGCCCGCCGCGCTTCCACAAGCTGTGCCGGCGGCCAAATCGGAAGCGCCCTCTGCTGGGGAGCCACCGGCGACAACAAGCACGCAGCCCAATACGAGAGCCAGCAGCCCGCCTGAGGCCGCTCCGGTCCATGCCACCGCGCCGAGTCAAAATCGAACTGGACCGCCTCCGGAAAACGATCAAAGTGGGGAGAATCAGCATCCGCAGCAGGTGGCCAGGACTCAGCCTGCTGCTCACCCGATTCCCGCGGCTCAAACTCCAGCCTCAGCAAATTCCGCTGCGGGCCTGGCGGGACAGAGCGGCTCCGAAGAATTGGCAGCGGCGGAAAAGTATTTGAACGCCGGGCCTGGTACGGCGCGGGATAGTCACCAAGCTGCCATGTTGTTGTGGAAGGCCGTTGCCAAGCAAAACTTGACCGCAACTTTACTCTTATCCGACTTATACCTTCGAGGAGACGGAGTATCGAAAAGCTGCGATCAAGCTCGCTTGTTGTTGGACGCTGCTGCCCGAAAGGGCGCAGGCGCTGCTGCGGAACGATTGCGTAACCTGCAGGCATTCGGTTGCCGCTAGCGCAGGCAACCGAAATCCGTTCTCAGGCCATTGCTGATGGAAATCCAGCGCTTGGCCTGCGCGATTCATACCACAAAGCGAGCTCAACCCGGTTCCACAGGCCGAGCTTGTCATAAATAACGCGCAGATAATTCTTCACCACGTGCTCCGTTGTGCCAATGGCATCGGCCACGTCGCGATTCTTCAAGCCTTGGGCGACTAGTTCGATGACACGGTGTTCTCGCTCGCTCGGGATACGGTTTCCGTAGCGTTCGTATGGGAACATGATTGCCTCCGGTATAAGAGTGTTGCGAGTTTTACTCGCTTGATTCCGTCGGTGATTCCGAAACGGAGAAAAAGCCGGTTGAAGTGAGCCTTCACAGTTCTACGGGCCATTTTGAGCTGTTTGGCGATTTCGGCGTTATCGCAGCCTTGCAATAACAGTTCGACGATTTGCTTTTCGCGCGGTCCTAGGCGAACGGACTGCTCGCTCATCACTTTTCCTGCCCCCTGGTCTAAATAGTTCCGGCAACTCTGTACATCTTGATTGTTTGCATAGTTCCTAGCATCTACCATGCCACTTTGGCGGCTGGAAGGATGTGATTAATGACCAACCATTCCCACAGGCTCGGGCTTCCCGGGCAAACAGCGCGCTAAATGCCGAGGTGGGGCAGCTGAATGGATTCACACAGTTTCGTCGAATGATCGAAATTGCGCGCGAACAGCGGCGGAAACGCGCTTGGGGCAGCATTTCGCAAGGCGTACACAGCCGAGAGGAGACCGAGCGCGGACCAAGCCGTCCGACGCCGATTTGGCGGGCGTTCGAATCTTTTTTCTCTGGACTCGAAGATTTTCCTCAGCGGGGATAGAGGTCTAAGGTGAATACCCTAGGAGGAAACTACAGTGTACTACTGATACACCCTGAAGATTTTACATCTTCCGATGGAAAGACCACCTTAGGGGCGGCGGTTTGCACGCGAGCCACCAAATTTACAATCTGGCGACAGATTCGAGAAATTTTCTGCAATTTCCGAAAATTGCTTCGATCCCGTCGCCCTGCTATGAGAAGCATTCCAGCTGTTTCGTGAGAAAGCTGGACTGCGTATTTTCAATTCGCTCAATATTTTTCCGTTACACTAAGGGTTCAAAGCAATGAAACTTTCCGTCATCATGCCAGTGTATAACGAACGCGCCACGCTGCGGCAGGTGGTGGAGAGAGTGCTTTCAGTAGCGCTGGAGATCGAATTGATTTGCGTGGACGATGGGTCAAGCGACGGCTCGCGGGAGATACTTGCAGAATTGCAGTCGGAGCATCCCCAGGTTCGAGTACTGCTGCAGCCTAGGAATATGGGCAAAGGCGCAGCCCTGCATCGCGGCATTCAGGAAGCCACGGGCGATTTCGTCATCATCCAGGATGCCGATCTCGAGTATGATCCCGCGGAGTACACAGTTTTGCTGGAACCGTTGCTGGAAGACCGTGCTGACGTGGTTTACGGCTCACGATTTCTTTCCGCCCGGCCGCATCGCGTACTTTACTTCTGGCACTCTGTAGGCAACTGGATTCTTACTCTGCTCTCCAACGCGCTCACCAACATTAACCTCAGCGATATGGAAACCTGTTATAAAGCCTTTCGGCGCGAGGTGATCCAGTCGATTCCTTTGGAGGAAAAGCGCTTTGGTTTCGAGCCCGAAATCACGGTGAAGATTGCGAAACGCAAACTGCGTATTTATGAAGTCGGTATCAGCTACTGGGGCCGCACATATGAAGAAGGCAAGAAGATTCAATGGAAGGATGGCGTGCGCGCACTCTGGTGCCTGGTGAAATACTGCATCACGGAACCTGCGGTTCGCTTTAACCGAGCCGTGGAGACGGAGCGGGCCTCGCTTCCTGCTCCGACCGTCCAAAACCAGAAATAGATTTGCGCTCTGAAAGATTCATCCCGGCAAGGGATCTAGTTTTTCTTGGTGACGCGCGGCGTGCTGGAATTGGGAGTGTGAGCGTTGGGCGTATCAGCCTGCCTTCCGCCGGCCGGCTTCTGGTATTTGTAATCGATCGGAGCGCTGCTGTCGGCTGAGGTTTCAGCCGGTTTCATTGAGGAAGCATTTTTCCGCGCACTCGGGGCGGCACTTTTCGGATTATCGCTGAGAACAATTTTTTGCCGCTCCAGACGGTTGAGCTCCGCGTTCGTGTTTGTTGTACGAGCAGGCGGCAGCGCAACCGAGGACTTGTGCGGCGCTGGCGTAGCAGATTTCTCAGTGAGCGGCTTGGTCGCATTCTTAAGAGGGTCGGCTGACTGCGCTGTAGCCAGACAGGTCGAGGCGGCCGCGATGACAAACCAGCAGATAACCTTGTACTTCATCATGGAGGTCTCCGGCCTACCGCTCCCGAACAAGCGGCCTTCTAATTAGAACACGTTTTTCGATGCTGGAGCTAGCCAGAAGGTAACCTTAAGCGGTTACGGGTTCGCTATCTTTGCGCCTCGAGTACTCCCGCTATTATGGATAAGTCGGCGAACGTCGAAACCTGAACATTGCATTGAGCCACCACATGCACATTACGGATGCGGGCTTCCGTATGCCGCAGATCGAGCTTGCAGAGGACGAAGTACAGCTCTGGCGGGTTGATCTGGAGGCTATTCGCAGCCATGAATTCCGCTGGCAGGAAGTACTTTCCTCCGACGAAACAGCCCGCGCAGCGCGATTTCATTTTGCCGCCGACCGCCAACGCTTTGTTGCATCACGCGCCTGGTTACGTACGATTCTGGCAGCATTCTTGGTTGCGGGACCCCGCGAGTTGAACTTTTCTTACTCAAAAAACCAGAAGCCCTCTCTTGGTTCTGCTTACGCCAAGAGTGGCATCGGTTTCAATGTTTCCCACTCTGGCGGAATTGCGCTGTACGCTTTTGCCCGCCATCGTGAGATCGGAGTGGACGTGGAACAGATTCGCCGCGATTTCGATGTTGAATCCATTGCCGAGCGATTTTTTTCTGTCTCCGAGCGGGAGCAACTTGCCGCATTGCCCGAGTTCGAAAAAGTTGATGCTTTTTTTCGCTGCTGGACGCGGAAGGAGGCTTATATCAAGGCGATTGGCGAAGGTTTGTCGCTTCCCCTCAGCCAGTTCGATGTATCCCTTGAGGCTTTGGAGACGAATGCGCTACTCGCCACCCGGCCTGACAGTGCAGAGGCCGATCAATGGACGATTCGAGAGGTACCCGGCGGCACCGGCTACCGCGCTGCTCTGTGCGTTCACGGGCAGGATTGGCGATTGACTCACTGGCATTAGCGATTGTGGTCTTCTCATGGAACTACGCTGGCCAATGTTGCAATTCTTTTCACATCCAACGCCCCTAATCGACTTGCCGTACTGATAACCGCTGCGAAATCGTTCCGTTTCATTTCTTTCCGTGACTCCTACGCGACGGTTAAGGTCTCTCAATTGCTGCACCATTCAGTTATTCGCGAGGAGCAATCCGTTTTTCCAGAGCCGCTCGGAAGTGATACTCTGTTGCATAAGTCCCAGGGGACTTTTCCTTCCCCTAGCATCTGCAGTCGATTTTGCATCCAGCACGGTGATACCGGATTGAATCCAGTCAAAGACAATAAAGATAATAGACATTAAACAGTTATCATTACACAGTCCAGGAGGCAGAGCACTTGACCGCTTCAACCAGCCATCTCATTCCAGCACACGGTGGAGAACTGATCAACCTGATTGCGCTGTCGCAAACAATCGCCGAATTGAAAGCGCATTCCAAAGAATGGCCCTCGTGGGACTTGACCGCCCGCCAGCTCTGCGACCTGGAGTTGTTGATTACCGGCGGATTTTCTCCGCTGAAGGGTTTCATGACGCGCGCCGACTATGAAAGCGTGTGCCACAACATGAAGCTGGCCAGCGGCCTAATTTGGCCGATGCCGATCACGCTCGACGTTACCGAGGAATTCGCCAAGAAACTCACGGCGGGCAGCAGCAAAATCGCGTTGCGCGATCCCGAGGGCGTAATGCTTGCCGTGTTGCATGTTGAAGATGTGTGGCAACCGGATCGCAAAGAAGAGGCCAAAGTCAGTTTTCGCGAGCACCAGTGCGGCTCATCCTGGCGCGGATTACGTTATCAACAAAGTCGAATCCCTGGTATGTGGGAGGGAAAATCGAGGGAACTCAAATTCCCTCCCACTATGATTTTCGCAGCCTGCGTTTAACTCCAGCCGAACTGCGAGCGGAATTCGGCCGCGAGGGTTGGCGCCGCGTAGTGGCCTTTCAGACGCGTAACCCCATGCACCGCGCGCATGTCGAACTGGCGTTTCGCGCTGCTAAACAAGTCGAGGCCAACCTGCTGATCCATCCCGTAGTTGGTATGACCAAGCCCGGCGATGTGGATTACTACACGCGCGTGCGCTGCTATCAATTGCTGCTCTCGAAGTTCCCGCAATCGACCGCGAAGCTTTCTTTGCTGCCGTTGGCTATGCGCATGGGCGGACCGCGCGAGGCCATCTGGCATGCCATCATCCGTAAGAATCACGGCTGCTCACACTTCATCGTGGGCCGCGACCACGCCGGGCCGGGAAAAGATACTGACGGCAAGCCTTTCTACGGGCCGTACGAAGCGCAGGAAGTCTTTAAGAAACACGAAGCCGACATCGGCGTCACCATGGTTCCCTTCAACATGATGGTTTACCTGGAGGACCAGGACAAATACGTACCCGATGACGAGGTAAAAAATGGCGACCGCGTACTCAATATTTCCGGGACGGAACTTCGGCAGCGCCTGAACGAAGGCCGCGAGATTCCCGCATGGTTTACATATCCCGAAGTGGTGGCGGAATTGCGCAAAAGTTTCCCGCCGCGTCATAAGCAGGGGGTCACGATTTTCTTTACCGGACTTTCGGGCTCGGGAAAATCGACGATCGCGAACGTATTGCTGACGAAATTTCTGGAGACGGGCGGCCGTCCGGTTACGCTGCTTGACGGCGATCTCGTGCGTAAGCATCTTTCTTCCGAGCTGGGATTCTCGAAAGAACACCGCGACATTAACATTCGCCGTATCGGCTATGTGGCCTCGGAGATCACCAAGAACGGCGGTATCGCGATCTGCGCGCCCATCGCTCCTTACGACGGCACGCGAAAACATGTCCGGCAGATGATTGAGCCTTACGGAGGCTTCATTCTGGTGCACATTGCCACCTCCGTTGAGGTCTGCGAGCAGCGTGACCGCAAGGGGCTGTATGCCAAGGCGCGTGCGGGGATTCTCAAAGAATTCACCGGCATTTCGGATCCTTACGAAGCTCCGACCGACGCAGATGTTGTGATCAACACCGGCGAACTGTCCGCCGAGGAGGCAGCGCAGGAAATTATTCTTCACCTGGAACGGGAAGGCTTTATTGGGACAACTGCGGAATCGGCCTAACGCTCTCTGGTGGACGTGAAAGTTTCGACTGAGAGGTGAGGCCGGTACTGTCATGGATTTGCTGATCAAGAGTTTGATCGGTTTTGGAGTTGGGACCCTCATCGGAATGACGGGAGTCGGGGGCGGCGTTTTGCTGCTCCCGATTCTTATTTTTGGTTTGGGCGTGCCTCCTCTTCGCGCCGTGGGCTCGGACGCGCTCTTCAACTTCGTCACAAAAATTGGCGCCAGCATTGTTCACCTGCGCAAGGGTACGGTTCGCCGCAAGGTTGTTTTGGCCCTGGCCGCAGGTAGCGCGCCCGGATCCTTTTTGGGCGTCAGTTTCTTGATTCATTTGCGCAACGTTTATGGCAATGGAGTAAATCACTTCATCACGGTTGCAGTCGGGGTTCTGCTGATTTGCATTCCCACTTTCCTGTTCGTTCAGAAAAAAATCGAAGACCACGTGGCGGTGCGTCCACCGACGATGACGTCGTTCGTCTGGATGTCCGTGATTGGTTTACTAGCCGGATTTCTGGTGGGCATCACTTCCGTGGGCTCGGGTAGCATCGTAATGATGATGCTTTTGTTGTTTTACAGTTTTCAGCCGAAGGTCATGGTAGGCACGGATATTGTTCATGCCCTCATTCTCACTGGCGTAACCAGCCTTTTGCATTTTCGTATGCACAATGTAGATGTGCATCTGGTGGGGGCACTGCTGATCGGTTCGGTTCCCGGTGGCCTGGTCGGCTCTTATTTAAGTACGCGAGTACCGGTGCCATGGCTCAGAAGAATTCTATGCGCGGTGTTGCTGGCAACGGGCGCGCGCATGTTGATGACTTGAGAGATTATGCATTCAATTTCCTACGCTCCCATACTCGAACGCATACACGCCGCGATTGAAGCCACGCGTGCGGTTTTTGCCCGCTTCACTCCGGGAGCGATTGAGACGGAATACAAAGCTGGGCACGATCCCGTAACCGAAGCCGACCGTGCTCTCGACGCCGTTCTTCGTAAGGAACTCCTGCGCGACGGAGAGGGCTGGCTTTCCGAAGAAAGCGTAGACGATCCTATCCGCTTGCAGCGATCGCAGGTTTGGGTGGTAGATCCTCTCGACGGTACTCGCGAATTCGTCAAGGGTATTCCAGAGTTCTGCGTTTCGATTGGCTTCGTCGAGAATGGCAGACCTGTGGCCGGCGGAATCTACAATCCGGCAACTGATGAAACTTTTCTGGGATCGATCGATTCCGGCGTTACTTACAACGGAAAGCCGGCGCAACCCAGTCAGCGAAAGAATCTGGATGGCGCTCTGGTTCTTGCCAGCCGCAGTGAAGTGAAACGCGGCGAATGGAAACCGTTTGCGAGTGCTGCCTTCGGGATTCAACCGATGGGGTCCGTAGCCTACAAGCTAGCCCTGGTCGCGGCCGGACTGGCGGATATAACTTTTACCCTGACTCCCAAGAACGAGTGGGACGTGGTGGCGGGGGCTGCTCTGGTACGAAGTGGCGGCGGATTTGTCAGCACTCTGGAAAAAACTGATCTGATCGCTAATCGCCGCGACCCGTTGCTCTCAGGGCTTTTAGCGAGCGGATCTTTACTGAAAGACGAGCTCCTTGCTTTGGTTGAGCCACACATCCGTATGGCCGAACCCTCTCGCTAGCAGCCCGTGGTGCAAGTCTGGAACCCGTTCAGAAAATCCTCCAGTTTGGAGCAGGGCACCCGTAGGCCTTCGTTTTCGTCCCCGCTGAAAACAAAAACACTTAGTGGGTTCGTTTCGCAAAATCTGCTAAAAATGTAGTTTAACGGTGCCGTTGGACTGCTCTCGGACCCGGAGGCGCATTCCCGTCAGTTTTCCCGTCCTGTAAACCGTGCAGCGTCTGGATGGCCCGGAAAAAGTCGTTTTTCAGCGAAGTTCGACAACGCAGTATAAGCTTGGACCAGCGGCTGCTCATCGTTGTCTAAGGTGTCCCTGATTGGCGGGAACGCGTTGTACGAAACGCACTAGCGCCTGTTCTCAAGTCGCCGCTCCAGGTTCGTCGCCAGGCGCATCGCTGGAGGAGGGCAAAACTGCTGGCTCACTGCCTCGAAGCTGGGCACATTACGGCCGTACAAAATCCGCCGATCCATAGCCGCAGCCTGTTCGGCGACGTCTCCTGTCGCAGATCATTCAGGATAGAGCGGTACCCCCCGCGTCATCGAGCTCGGTCATGCCCATTGCAAGCAAACCGTGCTTGTTTGCATTGAAACGTGTTGAAGTCGTGTCTGTCGGACCGTGAGACTTCTGCCCGTTGATTCGATTGGCTACAACTTTCTTGCTACTGGTTGACATAGGTCTGCCTAAACCTTACTGCCAGCCCGCTAGGACCGCGGTCTGGAAGGTTTTGCCATCCAGCAATTCACATCGCGTCGTACGTGCTGCAAAAGCTCAGGTCAAAACGGCCCGACGTTAGGGGCAGACTAATGGAGTTTTAAGAACGAAGCTATAGCCGCAAATTGAAGCGAAGGTTGCGATCGCCAGATCGTCAAGTTCAGCCTCCGAGAGAAAAGACGTTTCCCAGATGGAGAACAGTTCAGTCGTGATAAGGCCACCAGACGCTTTCCCTAATGCGGGATAAGGGCGAGGAATGCGCGCGATGATCTGGGGAACGGGGCCCAAAGAGAAAGTTGCTCGCTTGTGATTCTTGCGGCGGGGCTCAGACATGATTAGCACCGGTTATAGCCTCGCCGTATGCTCACGTTTTCGTCAAATGCCCCTAGGATTGCTTTCCCTTGTGTTTGGCCCATCTCGCTTCTGCTGCTCTCTTCGCAATTTCGCGACGTTGCGCTCCTGTCAACTTTCGCCTGCGCGCCTTCCCGCCCAACTGTCCTAGATAAACAGCATGGGGATCCTTTTGTTTGTTCGCCATTGCTAGCTTGAACCTTACCTCGGCTGTCTTACACATAGCAAGAACTTGCTTGACAATGCTTACCGCTAAGCATATGCTTAGCGTCAAGCACAGAAAGGAGCAAAAATGCGGGGAAATCGACGATTTCGGCAGGATCTGCGATTGGCGAACCAGACCTGGGGCAACCTGAAAAAAACTTTACGCGACAGCCTTCTGGGGCTATTGAAGCAACACTGCTTGTCCATTGCGGCCGGCGACCTGATGCTCATCGACGGCAGGTGGTATGTGAGTAGCTCTGGCCTCCTGCGAGTCGCCCACCGCAAACACTGTCAGGGGATACGAGTGCAGCCCCCGAAAGAGTTCTGCGAACTAGCTGCATCACGTTTTGCGTTCCGTGCCACGGTATTTACGTCTCCCACCTGCAAAGGCTTCGCGGGCTATGGCGATGCCGACCCCTCCAATGTCTCATTCCTTGTCCACGGCGCCGAGATGCGAGTGGCTGAAACCAGAGCCGTGAACCGCGCGCTGCGCAAGGCCTATGGGATCGGCATCTGCTCGATCGAGGAGATTGGTTCCTTCGCCGGCCAACCAGCTTTGCATCCAGACGCCAAGCAACAGTCGCAGCCTGCCAATGGCAACAGGAACCACGGCGGGCAGAAGGTCCGCGACCGACTTTGTCAGATCATTCGCCAGCATCAGCTCGATCCCAACCTGGTGAAGGCTTACGCAACTGATTTCTGTGGCGTCAAGGCTCTTCGCGAAGCAACACGCGAGCAGGTAGAAAACTTCGTCGTGCATCTTGCGGATTGGGCCGAAAAAGACCGCAATGCCTTACTCTGCCAGCTCAACCACTATCCGGCCCAGAAAGAAGGTGCCGAATGAAACGTCAGATCACCGGCTTGCGCGCCGCCGATCGCTGTGCCATGGAGGAGATTCCTGACGGGGTCTTCCTGGTTCGCGTGCAACGAGCCCAGTTCTCCCGGCAGGCACAGAAGCCCTACTACACGCTGGCCCTGGCCATCATGGAGCCCGACCGGTTCGCAGGACAGGTCCTATCGGGCCGGCTCTATTGCACCCCGAAAGCCCTGTGGAAGCTGAACTGGTTCCTACGCGACTTTGGCTATGACACCGAGTTGCTCGGACGCGACGAGATCGATGAGAAGCAGCTCGTAGGCTTGCGCGGAGTGGTCAAGATCAGCCACATCGTCTTCAACGGTACTCCCTTGCTCCAGCTCGACGGCTTTGCTCCTGCCGGCCATTGGGAAGAGCTTTCACCCGCGAACCTGGACAATCCGCAGGTGGCCTGAATGACCTACAGCTACACCCAGATCAACCAATACCTCACCTGCCCGCGGCGGTATCGGCATCGCTATCTCGATGGCTGGAAGGAGAAGGACATCCGAGCGTCGATGCTGTTCGGCCGCGCCTTCGAACAAGCTCTTGGTGCGCTTTTCCGTCGGGAGGATCCCGGTGCGGTCTTGTTCTCCGAGTGGTCCGCCTGTCAGAGCCAGGACTTGCAGTATTCCAAGCGCGACTCCTGGGATCGCATGCTGCGGCAAGGAATCATGCTCTTGACTCGGTTCTGCCAGGACGATCGAGTCCAAGTCCGCCAGCCTCAACATAATCTGCAGATCAAGTTCACGCGGCCAGTCGGCGAGAAAAACGACTTCGTCGCTTACATCGACGCCATCGGGAACCTTGACGGCACGCGCTGCCTGCTCGAATGGAAGACCAGTTCGAGCCGTTAGGCGGAGGCATCTGCAATCCCACAACCGATGAGACCCTTCTCGAATCCATCGACTCTGGCGTAACCTACTATGGCAATCCAGCCCGTCCCAGCCAGCGCACCGCGCTGGAGGGCGCGCTGTTTCTCGCCAGCCGCAGTGAAGTAAAGCGCGGCCAATGGAAGCCATTTGAGAACACTGGTCTTAATATCCGCCCGATGGGCTCGGTGGCTTACAAACTCGCCCTGGTCTCAGTCGGACTGGCCGATATCACTTTCACCCTGACTCCGAAGAATGAATGGGACGTGGTGGCCGGCGCGGTTCTGGTACAGAGCGCAGGTGGTTTTGTCAGCGCTCTGGAGAAAACGACGCTGGAGTGCCAACGGCCGCGACCCGCTCCGGTCCGGTCTATTGGCGAGTGGGCCCCCTGCTGAAAGACGAACTGCTTGCTTCGGTGGAACCGCATATCCGGGTGGCCTAGCAAAACTCGCTAACCCAAGCCGGCGACGGTTCGGCGCTTGCCCATCTCTATGCTGGGCGCGAGGAGCGACAAAGAAAGCGACAACGGCCGATTTTCTGGCTTCCACAGAAAATGTTTCGCCAGCCGGTCCGGGGGCGCATCAGAATAAAGGGTTTACGAATCGAGCTCGATTCAGTGCCGCCCCCATTCCCCGTTCGATTCGAAAGGATTCTGTTCTCCCATTCAGGCATCCAGCCGTCCTTCCGCTGCAACGGAACCATGAGCCATTGTCTATGACATAGGGCCGAAAGAGCGTGGGAACTGGCCTCGGGAGGCATGTCGAAATAATTCATCCACCGTGAAACTTGGATGATGCAAGCTCAACAACACAACGCCGCCAGGGACAAGAATGCGGTGAATTCCTAAAAGAGTTTTCTCGATGTTCATGTGCCGGAGGTCAACAGCAAATCACGCAATCGAAACATCCATCCCCGAACGGCAGGTGTTCGCCCGAACCCTTGCAAGTGAGTTCGGTGTGAAAATCGCAGTTTGGCCACTGCCAGGCGGCTGTCGTCGATATTTAGTCCTGTGACCTTGTCGGAAGCGGTGACTCCCCACGAAGCAAGCTCCCGCCGCGATCCACAACCCAAGTCGAGGACTCTCATGAACGGCAACTCGTCCCAACCTGGATTTTCTTTTTGGATAGTGCGCAATGGCATTCTATCGTGCTTTTCCCGTTTCAGTAGCGCCCGGGGAAAATCCCGGGAGGGTGAAGCGGGATTTCGAGTCGCCATTTCGCTTGTTTTGCTTATACCGTCGTCAAGTCCGCTCGCAGGAGCAAGGTGAGCAAGAAAGTGCGTACCTTGATTCGGACACACGCAACAAGTTGCATCTGGTGCCGGAGGAAACAAGACCATCCCAAGTGAAAATAAGGGTTGAACCTTTCTTCTCAGTGGTTTATGCCGGTTTGGAACAATGGCTACTTGGCATGGCACTTGCGTGTGCAAACAGCTCTGATCTCCTATTCCTGTACACTGAGGGAGGTCAGCGTCATCGGAGCAGTCTCGCTGGCATTTCGCGACGACGCGTTCGCTGGTAGCAGAGGCGTTTGAGCTTAAAATTCCTCCCTCATAGTGAAAGCGAGGTAACACTTGGAATGAACCCTAAAACGATGGAACCAGACGGAGTGTCGTTGACAAAGGGGATCCCTCTTTCCAGTGCGCAAGAGCGCCTCTGGGTATTGGAGCAATTGCACCCTGAGAATTCTGCTCAGAATGTGGCATGCGGTTTGCGGTTTGCTGCACTCAGCGACCAGAAAAGACTTGAGGATGCATTGAGCGCGGTGGCGCGGCGGCACGAGATTCTACGAACGGAATTCCATTCCGTAGACGGAGTACCGGTACAGGTTGTGCTTCCGCCTGCTCCCGTGACCGTGAACACCGTTGACTTGCGACAGTTGGCCCCACAGGAACGTGAGATCCGCCTCTTTCATCTAGCACAGAGGGAGACTCGAGAGCCATTTGACCTTGCCCACGCTCCCTTGCTCAGCTGTACTCTTTCGACTGACTGACACCGAACACGTGTTTCTCCTGATTGTTCATTGCATTGTGTGCGACGAGACTTCCATTCGGTTGTTGCTGAGTGAATTAGACTCGCGCTACCAATCACGCGGGAGCCAGGAGTCGCAACCAGAGTCTGAAACCGCATTGCAACAACGCGAGATTGCGGCCAATGATGTTGCTTCCGAGGCGCACCTTTCCTATTGGAAGCAACGGCTCAAGGGAGCTCCGTCAGCCATCGATCTGCCGACCGATCGACAAAGACCAGCCGTGCAGACATTCAGAGGCGACAGGCAGAGGATGTGGATTTGATCGGCCCCTGGTAGAACGCCTTCGGGTCCTCGGGGAAAACTTTGGCGTAGGTATTTTTGCAACCCTGCTAGGCGCTTTCACCGTTCTTTTGTTCCGATACAGCGGGCAGACCGACGTGGTTGTAGGCACGCGCGTTTCCGGCCGCGGGCGGCCGGAACTCGATAAGGTGATCGGCCGGTTGGAAAAACATACTTGCCCTTCGGACAGATTTATCCGATAACCCTAGATTCGCGGACCTCTTGCTCCGCGTCCGCGAAGTAACTCGAGAGGCGTTCTCGCGTCAAGAAAAACCCTTCGAGACTCTGCTCAAACACCTGCGCCTAGAGCCGGACATGAGCCGGCATCCTCTGTTCCAGATCATGTTCACCATGCAGGATGAAGTTGCCGCGGACAGGTTTCGACCGGCCCAGGCGTGCGTCTGTTTGAAGTGGACATCCCGAAGGAACAATTCGACCTATCCGTCGAATTAGCGATAAAGGAAAGCAGGTTGGAGGCAACCTTCAGCTATAGCCTGGATCTTTTTGACGCCTCGACCGTCCAGCGCATGATGGAACACTTCAAAATATTGCTGGAATCAGCGGCCGAACCCGGCATCAGGATCGCAAGGATGCCATTGATCAGCGATGCAGAGCGCCACCAGTTATTGGTGGAATGGAACAAGATCGCAGTTGACTATCCGCCGGTCGAGTGCGTGCATCAGCTTTTTGAAGCGCAGGTCGAGCGCACGCCCAACGCCGTTGCCCTTGCCTACAACGAGCTGTGTCTCACTTATAAGGATCTGAATCAGCAGGCGAACCGGCTGGCACGTCATTTGCGCAAATTGAAGGTGGGACCGGACTCGCGGGTGGGGGTCTGCCTAGAGCGCGGGTTTGACATGGTCATCGCGCTCCTAGCCGTGTTAAAGGCCGGCGGGGCGTATGTACCGCTGGATCCAGCGTATCCGAGGAAGAGGCTGCAGTTCATGATGGATGACAGCGCTCCGGCAGTGCTGCTGACCCAGGAGGATCTTCGCGGCCTGTTCCCAGGAATCGGCGAACGAGTGCCTGTGCTGGACATGGCGGCGGCGGCGCACTCCTGGGAGTTGGAGCCGGACACCAATCCGCATCGGGTCAGCATTGGGGTTACTCCCAAGCATGTGGCCTATGTGATCTATACGTCTGGCTCTACCGGCACTCCGAAGGGTGTAATGGTCGAACACGCCAATGTAGCGCGCCTGTTCGCTGCCACCGATGCGTGGTTTCGGTTCGACGCGAGCGACGTTTGGACCCTCTTTCACTCTTATGCCTTTGATTTTTCCGTGTGGGAGATTTGGGGAGCGCTGTTCTATGGCGGTCGTTTGGTGATTGTGCCCAAGGACGTGGGGCGTTCCCCAGACGATTTTTATGAATTGTTGTGCCGGACAAAGGCGACGGTTCTCAATCAGACACCGAGCGCATTTCGACAACTGATTAGCGCCCAGGCGAAAAGCAAGGAATCGCATCAACTGCGGTATGTGGTCTTCGGCGGTGAGGCCTTCGAGACCGCAATGCTCAAACCGTGGTACGAGCAGAATCAGGGTCGGAACACTCAGCTCATCAATATGTACGGAATCACGGAAACCACCGTGCACGTGACCTACCGCCCGCTAACCCCAGCCGACACCGAGAGGCGTGGAGGCAGCCCAGTGGGCTGTCGCATTCCCGATCTTAGAACCTACATTCTGGACAACCAGCGGCAACCAGTGCCAGTGGGGGTAGTAGGCGAGTTGTACGTCGGCGGCGCGGGAGTGGCTCAGGGGTACTTGAATCGACCGGAACTCACGGCGGAACGCTTTTTGAAGGATCCGTTTGTCGAAAACGCCGAGGAGCGGATGTACAAGACGGGAGATTTGGGAAGGTGGCTAGGGAAGGGCGACATCGAGTTTCTGGGGCGGAACGACTCGCAGGTGAAAATTCGTGGTTTCCGGATTGAGCTGGGGGAGATCGAGGCCCGGCTGTCGGAGGGGACCGGAGTGCGGGAAGCGGTGGTGATCGTGCGTGAAGATACGCCGGGAGACAGACGCTTGGTGGCGTATTACACAAGCTCTCAGAAAGAAGTCAGTGCAGAAGGATTGAGGGTGCACCTGTCAGCGCGACTGCCGGAGCACATGGTGCCGGCGGCATACGTGCGACTGGAATCACTGCCGCTGACGACGAATGGCAAGCTGGACCGCAAGGCGTTGCCTCCGCCAGACGCGGATGCGTACGGGGTGAGCGGGTACGAACCGCCCGCGGGGGAGATCGAAGACACGCTGGCCAAGATTTGGGCGAAAACTGAAGGTTGAACGCGTCGGACGTCACGATAACTTCTTTGCACTGGGAGGGCACTCGTTGCTGGCCGGGCGACTGCTTTCTCAGATCCACCAGATGACCGGCCGTCAGATTCCGCTCTCGCGCTGTTTCGTGGCGCCACGGTTGAATCGCTGGCTCAACTCGTCCAGCGAGGGAGGGAGGTTGAAAACGACCCCGTTGTGATGGAGATTCAGCCTGGAAGCAATGAACGCCTGCCTTTCTTTGCCATCGTCCCACCCGGAGAAGAATCGTTGGGGTATGCCATGCTGGCGCGCCACATGGGGCCGGAGCAAACGGTTTACAAGATCCAGGGGCATGCCCCCGTGTTGAAGGGCAGGCGTCCCTATTCTCCGCAGGAGATGCAAGCTCTCACGAACGAATATATTGCAGCAATTCGAAGCGCGCAGCCTCACGGACCGTATTGCCTGGGTGGTCTGTGTGAAGGAACCCACATTGGGGAACAGATCGTGCTGGGTCTGGAAGCACAAGGGGAAGAGGTCGGTCTATTCGCGATCTTCGATACCTGGGTCTTGCAGCACAGCCAGAGACGCTGGCTGTGGAAAATACACTATTATGGCCAGCGCCTGCGGGAGATGAAAAGGCTGACCCTGCGCGCGCGATTCGCCTTCTATCAACGTATCGCGCGGAATAAGGTGGCTCATGCGCTTGGCAAGAGCGCCCCGCGCAGGGATTGGTCACAAGTCTACTGGCCCAAAGGATTCACTCCTGCCCGGTTCCGGGTTCCGGCGATCTTGTTCAAGCGGCCGAAACAGCAGTTGTATCATATCAAGGATCCGCAGATGGGTGGGGTGCCAGGACGCAGAGTGGAGTCGAGATCTGCGAGATCGATTTTCATCATCTGGAAATTCTGCGCGAGCCCCACGTCCGCAAATTTGGGAAAAGCTAAGGAAAGCAATGGCACGGGTCAGCCGGCGTAGTCTGCAGCCACAGGCTCGGCCCGAAGACCACGAAGCTCACGATTGACCGTGCAGCATATGCAGCAGTGCTCATGAAGTTCGATAAACGCCAAATCCTGCGCAACGTCGGGTCCAGCTGGTTCGCCCTGGGCGTGAATGTTGTTTCGGGAATTTTTCTCTCTCCCTACATTCTCCATCGCCTGGGTGATACCGCCTTTGGACTTTGGATACTGATCTTTTCCATCACCGGATATTACGGCTTGTTCGACCTGGGCATTCGATCTTCCATTGTTCGCTATGTCGCTAAGTATTCCGCCACAAACGAACAGGAAGAATTGAACCGGTTGGTGAATACGGCGATGTTCAGCTATACCGGCATTGGAGTTGCAGCCATGGCCATCACCCTGATCGCTGCGTACTATGTCAATTCCATCTTCCGGATCCCGGCGGATTTCGTTTCTATGGCGCGATGGCTGCTGCTGATGGCTGGCACAGCCGTCTCTCTAGGTTTCCCTCTTGGCGTTTTCGGCGGCATTCTGGAGGGATTACAGCGCTTCTACCTGCTGAATTTCACCACCATGAGTTCGACTCTGATTCGCGTTCTGCTGATTGTCATAGCTCTGCAGCATGGACGCGGATTGTTAACCGTGGCATTGATCACGGTGAGCATGCCATTACTCGGCGGGCTGATCAATGCCGCGGCGGTATTTCGCCACTTGAACCTGCGACTCGGTCTTCAACATGTGAGCCGCTCCAGCCTGCGGCGCATTGCCAGCTATAGCGGGACAACGTTCATGATCATCGTGGCCGGCCGCCTGCGGTTTAAGACAGACGCTATGGTCATTGGCACCATGGTATCGGCGGCTGCGGTCACTTATTTCACCATCGGCTCGCGCCTGGTAGACTATGCCTCGGAGGTGGTGAGCAGCCTGGCCCAGATCTTCGTGCCCATGTCGAGCCAGTCTCAAGCTACAGGCGATCTGGACGCCCTGCGAAAAATCTTCGTGGTCGGCAACCGGGCTTGCGCCTTCATCATTTTCCCGATTACGGCAATTCTTACCATCCTGGGCAAGTCCGTCATTGAGGCATGGGTTGGGCCAAAGTACGTCGCCGCTAGTTATCCCGTGCTGCTGGTTCTGCTGTATCCGACCACATTGATGCTGGCTCAGTCTGCTTCCGGACGCACACTCTGGGGCATGGCAAAACATCGCACCTGGGCCTGGGTGGTGCTGGCCGAGGGCATCGCGAACTTGATCCTCAGCATAATTTTAGTGCGTCCCTACGGGATTATGGGAGACGCCATCGGCACTGCGATTCCTCTCACTTGTTCTATGATTCTTTTTCTGCCTCTGCATCTCTGCCGCCTGCTGGGGATCAAACTCAGGACTTACCTCCATCGCGCATTTGTGCTGCCTATCGTACTGTGCATTCCTGTAGTGGCGGCTCTTTTGCTGATGCAACGCTGGTATGTCCCGCATCGCCTCGGTCCGCTTTTAGTTCAACTGGTGATAGCGTGCCTGGTATACGGAGTTGCCCTCGCATGGGCGTTCTGGACGAACCGAGCGTGGGATGTAGGAATTTTGGGCGCGAATACAGAGGATGAAATATCGCTCGCTCTGGTGGAGACATATCAGGAGGAAGCGTAGCGTGGCGCGCGGACTCCGGAAGGGAGTAAGGTGAAACAGCCAAGTCGAATCTTGAATCATTTGAAAACGGTAGCAGCGTGCGCCCTGGGCCGAATTCCAGCTGGACGATTGTTAACCGTATTTCCTGGTGACATCTTCCTTGTCAGCTACTTCCGGTCTGGTAGTACGTGGTCTCGTTTTCTGTTCGGAAATTTCCTCCAGGACGAGCCCGTTACCTTCACAAACATGGAACGGCTGGTGCCGATGATCTACGAATCGCCCGATCGACGGCTGCGAAGTTTGCCCCGCATTCTGAAAAGCCATGAGTGCTTCGATCCACGCTATCCCCGCGTTATTTACATCGTTCGTGATCCCCGTGATGTTGCCGTCTCGTTTTATTTCTACAATCTTAAGGTGCGGGTTATTCCGGATGGTTACTCGATGGATGAATTCGTCAACCGCTTTATAGCGGCTAAGGTTGTGCCTTACGCTGACCGGGTAGGATGCTGGCAAGACCATGTGCTCAGTTGGGTGCGCCTGCGGGAAGGCAAGCCCGGATTCTCCATGGTTCGCTACGAAGACCTTCTGGCTGATCCTGCACGGGAGCTCAAGAACCTGGCGCCAATGCTGGGAATTGATCCCACCCCGGAGCGCATCGAGCGTGCGGTGCGCTTGAGTTCTGCCAGCCACATGCAGTCTCTCGAGAAGGAGCAATCAAAACAGTGGGTAACCACGAAGGACACCCGCCAGGATATTGCGTTTGTACGAGTGGCGAAGTCCGGCGGGTGGCGAAATAAACTCTCCCCGGGTGCGATTAGGACCATCGAGCAGGCTTGGGGATTAACCATGAAAGAACTGGGTTACGATTTGGTGATGGACGCCGATTCCGACCGTGACTGGTGAAGGGCTGAGCCGCTCAAGGCGGCCTGAGCAAAGGCGCGAGTTTATTTCCAATGCGAGCTATACGATCGGAATCTGAAATGCAGTTGAGGTTAGTGCGAACTTGAGTAAGCACAGGTTGCAACGATGAAACAATCGAATGAGAAGAGAGTTCGTCGGGTTCTGGGCGCGACTCTTAAAGTTTTGACCGGGAAGCAACTGGCAGGACGCAATCTTACTGTTTTTGATGACGATGTCTTCATCGTCTCCTACCCTCGATCGGGAAACACCTGGACTCGATTCCTGATCGGAAATCTTTTGCGTCTCGACGAACCCGCAACATTTGCGAACATTGAATCGCGGGTTGCCGAGATTTACTTCAATTCAGATCATGAGCTGCGAAAGTTGCCGCGGCCTCGCCTGCTCAAGAGTCATGAACCTTTTCAGCCGAGGTATCCGCGAGTGATTTATATTGTGCGGGATCCCCGGGACGTTGCAGTTTCTTTTTATCATCACAATGTTAAAGCGCGGAACATTCCTGACGACTATCCTATGGACGATTTCATTCCGCGGTTCATGGCTGCGGAATTCGACCCGTGGTCCGGTTCCTGGGCCGATAACGTAATGAGTTGGATCGCAATGCGGCAGGGCAGGGATAGTTTTCTTTTAGTCCGCTACGAAGACATGAAAGAGAACACGCAACGCGAACTTTATACGCTGGCACGATTTCTGCAGGAAGCGGGAGTTCGGAACATTGACGCTTCGCCAGAACATCTGGCCAAGGCCGAGGAGTTGAGTTCTCCGGAGCGCATGCGAGCTCTGGAAAAGGCTTACGCGCGGAAGTATGCGCAGCTTAAGCAGACCCGCTTGGACAAACCCTTTATCCGCAGCGCCAAGGCCGGAGGCTGGAAATCCGATCTCTCGGAAAAAGCTGTCGCGCTCATTGAGGATAGTTGGGGCTCGGGGATGCAGAACCTGGGGTACACGTTGTCACGCAGTTCGCAGGTAGAGCAGGTGAGCGCGCCCGCGAAATTCTGACCCCCGAAACCATTTCTGCTGTCGCTCGATCTCTGATGATCCGGCAAAACTATGAGTTTGCAATTCGCTGCCAGCCTGCCTTCAGAACGGACCGCGGTTGCTGAGTTCTTGAGATCCACTTTTCAGGCTGCTCCGGAGCTGCTTTCCTTTCGTCCCGATGTTCTTCAATGGAAATATTTTTCCGATCACCCGGACTGGCATCGCGACCGCAGTTATGTCTTAAAAAATGAGGATGGCATCGTAGCCCACGGCGGAGTCTGGCCTCTGCGCCTTACAAAGCCGGATGTGGATGTGGATGTTATTCACCTCATTGACTGGGCGGCAAGCCGTGCCACAGTCGGCTCTGGCCTGTTGCTCCTCAAAAAGTTGGCGGCCGTCACCGACGTTCTTTTAACTATCGGAGGTTCTTCGGATACACGGTCCATTTTGACAAAAATTGGTTATCGCCAGGTTGGTGAACTAAAACTCCACGCTCGCGTCGTGCGCCCGTGGTGGCAGTATCGCAACACTCGCCATCGCAATTGGAAGGCTCCATTGCGACTACTCCGAAATACCACGTGGAGTCTGATGTCTTTGCCCCGGCCACCGAAGGATTGGGAGGTGACTCGAATCTCTCAGTTTGACCCGTCCCTTGAATCTATCGTGAACGGCACTCCGGCGGATGTTTTCACATCGCAGCGCACGATCGCGGGACTAAATCGCGTGCTGAATTGCCCGGCGGCGGTATTTTCTGCATTCGTCATCCAGCGTTCTAAGCGTCCCTGCGGCTATTTCTTCTTGGCCCAAGTTGGAAAACAAACGCGCATCGTCGACCTTCGCATCGACCGTAATGATGCCGCAACGCGGATGGCCGCGTGCTGTCTTGCCGCACTCACAGCGGCTAGAATTCCAGATACCACCGAAATTGTGGCCGGATTTTCTCTCAATGTTCTGAATGAAGCGTTCGCCCACGCAGGGTTTCGGGCGCGTGGCAGCCTTCCGGTTTATTGTTATGACCCGAAGAAGATGCTGGGAGCCGAGCCCTTGCTGGACTTAAGCATGCTCGATGGCGATCTTTGCTTTATCGCTGATGCTCAGAACCCTTTCTGGACGTAAGCCAATTCTTCGCAACCAGTGTTTGGGTTGTGAGCATTTTTTTTGCGTGTACGACTGGATTGAAGATTGATTAAACCGCTCGTCCGGCAAAGGCGCTTTCGAGATTCCAGCGCAGGCCTTCCACGGTCTTAGTGGGACGAAGACGCTTCAAACAAAATGGATTGTCCCCGCTGCGGGTAAGGCCGTTATCCGTAGTTACCGCCGTCTCGTAGCCCGCGACTTGGGTTTGTTCCGCGGTCTTTGTGCTCCAATGCGGAGACAGCGCCGGACAGGGATAGGAGAAATGCCGGATCGGCGTCTCGAGATTGAACTCAAGATGCCGCTTTGATTCCGTGAGTTCCCGAACGGCGTCGTCTGCTTTGATGTAGGCCATGTTGGGATGCGTCATTGTATGCGAACCAACAATGTGCCCATGCCGCTGCAGTGCGCGCATTTGCTCATAGGTCAACATAAGCGAATCCTGCTGACACGGTATCTTGGCATCCAGTTCCCGCTCGACGCCCACAACAAAATTCTCTTGCGCCGCACCGCTGAGCTGGCAACACGCATCGCAACCGCTCAGGAAGGCCACTTCCCTTTCCGCCGGAACATTCAGCGGCCAGTTCTTGCCTTCCGGATCGCTCCAAGTGGAAAGCTTAGTGTTGCGGAAAGCAAAACGCAGGCGGCTAGGCCACGGCAGTCTTTTATTTTCCACGCAATCGACCGTCACGTAGAACGTCGCAGGCACGCCGGCCCGGTTTAATACCGGCATGGCAACATCATAGTTGTCTGCGTAGCCATCATCAAAAGTAACGACGACCGAACGCCGCGGCAGGTTGCTGCCGTTGCGGATGTGTTTGATGGCTTCGTCCAGACTGATCGGACGAAACTCGCGCGCCAACAATTCCATCTGTGCGCGGAAGACGAATTCAGAGTGGGCGATTTCGCCATATGTATCCGCCCACTGAGAAGGATCCGGGAGAACGGAGTGATACATGAGAACTGCCCCGCTCGGACCGCGGATACTGGCCGCCAGGCGTAGCAGCCCGCTGCTGACAAGTGTCTTTTTCGCGAAGTCTTTCATTTCACAATTGGGATAACAAAATCTTCTGGTCAGTCTATCCCGCCGGTACGATGTACCGCTGCGTTGCCGCCTTATTCACCGCAACCAGAGATCCCACGCCGCTGACCCAACTCTCGAAATTCAGTTGACTATGGTTGGTGTTGTCCACAAGCCTGGGCAGAAAATACGGGTCGTTATTGCGGTTTGCGAGTCCGGCATCGCAGGTCGTTGCGGAAACGACATCTTCTTTCTGCAACCATTCAGCAAACTTCTTGCGGTAGACTCCGCTGGGATAACAGAAATGCCTTGCTTCGAGTCCAGTCAATGCTTGAATTCTTTCCCGGTTTTCGGCGATTTCGCGCCTGAAGAGCGTCTCATCCTCGGGCGTGCGGTGCCGATGTGTGTGGAGTTGAACGTCAACCCCATTCGAGGCCACCTCCGCGAGTTCCTGCGCGTTCATGATTTGCAGAATGCGTTTGGAACAAAGCTCGGCATAATCGAGTCCGAGAATTGCGGCCAACCGTCTGGCGAGTTCATTCTTTTGCAATCCGCTCAAATTGTCACGCGCGGAGAGGTCCATCAGGCTGCGCACCACCCGGTGGCGCCCGAGTTCGGTGCGCAAGTCCATGGGCTCGGAAAGTCCAAGCTCACTCGGCGCAGACAACTGTTCCCCGCGCCTTTTCCATAGCATGTAGGAACACATCAGGTTGAAAATCGGCATCTCATGATCCGTGTAATAGGTGGTTTGGTAAACGGTCACGGGAAAGCCGTAGTCTTTCAGCAGCGGGTATGCCTGCTTGTAAAAATCATAGGTGCCGTCGTCGACTGTGATTGCGACGCTGCGTGGCGGCAGATCGCGGGACCGCAACCGCGTTAAAGCCTCGCCCAGCGGCAGCACAGCACAATGCATGGCTCGCAGAGCTTCCAGCCGCTGCCTCAACAATTCAGGCGGCATGTAGAGTGCGGGTCTCCATAGATGCTCATCTTCCAGCGAGGTCCCGTGATAACAGAGAATCAGTAGCCGGTCGCTGGCGCCACTTGCTGTTCGCCACCCGCTCGAAAACTCCCGCACTTCGCAGCAAACTAAGTGTGCCGCTTTTTATCTTTCTTACCATCGTTATCGTCGTTCTTAAGCAAGAGGAGTCAACTTAAGCAAATCTCAAGAAATCATTTATTGATGCTTGCAGATTTGATTTGAGAGGCAGTGACGTCAGGGACCGGTTCACCATCCAGAAATATCCTCTGCCACAGCTCCAGATTCAGCAAGCGCCAGATGCGATTACCGTGGTCGCGATGGCCAGCCGTGTGCTCACGAAACAGCCGATCGATGGCTTCGGCCCGGAAGAGTCCGCGTTCCTAACTTCGCGGCTCCATCAACAGCTCCGAAGGTGATCCAGCGACGGGACCTGAAGCCAATAAGCCCAAGGCGTGGGAAATCCCATCTTTTGTCGATACACGATTGAATGAGGCAAAAGATCCTGCACCGCCGCTTTCAGAATGCACTTCCCCGCCATTCCCCGCGTCGCGTACTTCGCGGGAATGCTTGCGGTGAACTCCACCAGAGCATGATCGAGAAATGGCACGCGGCTTTCGATGGATGCGGCCATGCTCATTTGGTCCTGCTTCATCAGCAGCTCGACCAGATAGCTTTTGATATCGGTATAGAGCAGCCGATGCAGCAGGTCGCCCGAAGAATGATCCCAGTACTTCATCGATCCGGCATATGCATCGCCCGCACTCTGCTTCGCCTCGGGAGTCAGCAACTCTTCTGTTCGGCCGCAGAAAATGCGGAATAGAAATTGTCGAAGTAGAAAGACGCCCAGGAAGCGCCGTCCCGCATCAGGAATGTATGTTCCAATTTCCTTTTCGTAGCCGCAGACAGCGGAGCAAACCGATTCCATCACGCAATCCGCGTCGCGGGAGGCCGGCGTAAGCATCCTGTAAATGCTGTCCATCCGCGAATTCAGCAGAGTCCAGGGATAGCGCGTGTAGCCGCCCAGCGTTTCATCGCTGCCTTCGCCGGTAAGCACGACCGTCACACGTTCTCTGGCCAGGCGGGCAACAAAGTAGAGCGCTACGCTGGAAGGCCACACGATAGGTTCATCTTCATGCCAGATCAATCGGGGCAGGGTCTGGAAAAACTCATCACGACTGAGATGGACTTCGTGATGCCGCGACTTCATGTGCGCCGCCACTGTTCGGGCGTACGGGAGTTCGCTGTAAGCCTCTTCGCCGTAGCCCACGGAGAAAGTCTCGATCGGTTCTTTCCGGATTTTCGTCGTGAGCGCGGCCACCGCGCTCGAATCCAGGCCGCCGCTCAAGAAAACACCTAAGGGAACGTCGCTCATCAAGTGGCTGGAAACACACTCTTCCAGCTGTTCCCGATAGCGGCGAACGTAGTGTTCGCGCGGCAGGCTACCATTGTCGACTTGATGTCGAGGTCCCAGTACGAAGACGTCTCTAGGTGGCTATGCTCGTCAATCGTAAGAATGTGGCCGGGCATCAACTTGCGAATCCCGGCATACATACTTTCTTCACCAGCGATGTAGCCAAAGGCCAGATACTCCGGCAGCGTGGCACGATTGAACTCTGGCTTCACGCCAGGATAGGCGAGAATCGTTTTGATTTCCGAGCCGAACAACAAAGTTCTGCCATCGAAGCGATAGTAGAGAGGCTTGATGCCCAGCCGATCACGCGCAAGGAACAAGCTTCTCTTGCGGCGGTCCCAGATCGCGAAAGCAAACATCCCGCGCAAATGTTCGACGCACTTGCTCCCATATTCTTCGTACAAATGGACGATGGTTTCCGTGTCGCTCTTTGTGCGATAGCGGTGACCCGGGATTCCAGGTCCCTCCGTAAATCCAGGTGGTTATAGATTTCACCATTGAAGACAATCCAAACCTTCCCGTCTTCATTGCTGATCGGCTGGTGACCGGTCTGGATATCGATGATGCTGAGCCGGCGCATGGCCAGTCCGACGTTCGCCTCGAGAAGAAAGCCGTCGTCGTCCGGCCCGCGGTGGACGATTTGCTGGTTCATCGCCACCAGCGTGTCATGATCCACACGCCGGGTCCGGTCGGAATAGAAAACACCGCAAATTCCACACATGACTAAACGCCCATCCCCTCGGGGCCGTGGCCCGGCGCAAAAGATTCTTCGTTTGCCTCCACTTCGCTTAGCGGCATGCGCCGTAACGTGCTCTCGGTCGGAGGAGAAGAGGTCAACTCCCCTGGCAGAACTCAATACCTCAGCATATCTCACTCGCGTGCCACAGTTGAGCACCCGGCGACCTCCCGAATCCGCGTAGGAACCATTGCATAGAACCAGCACGCGTTGTTCCTTCTCCCGATCAACGGACCAATAAAGAAAGTCCGCATCGCTGGCCCACATCCCCAGAGCCCATGGGCCCGGCTGATGAGCAAAGAAGAAAAAGTGCTCTTCGCGCGCATTGGAACAGCGATAGCCGCAAACCCTTTCGAGATCCGACTCAGCGATTCTCACCAGCCGTCCGAGATCGGTCCGAGAATTTTCGTCCGCGATCAGCAGGGTGGCAAAATCCGCCGGGAGTTCAGCCTGCGCACTGAAGTGAACTACGCTTGCAAGCTCCCTGACCCGTAAACAGGCGACCAGTAATCACGACGTACATTCTGCGACCAGCCATGGCCTTCGGCGGTCAACAACGCCAGCCTCTCTCGCTCGCCGGTGAAGGAATATTGCTCAGACGAAGCGACCGAAAGCGAAGGGCCAATGTGCCAGGCAATATCAAGCTGATGCGATCCGCGACCCTCAGCCAGATCGCGTACCATCCAAAGACTTCCCTTTCGGTGAAACACCCACCTGCGGTGAATGAGGGGAGATGGCAGTCGGGAATATCCATCGTGACTACCCTGAAACAAATCAAACTGCTGGCCTGTGATCCATTGCTCGACGTTGACCCGGGGAGGGTTCTTCCAGGAGAACGGACCGGTGCCATCTGCCTGATCGCACCCATCAACCTGCATGGTGTTATGGGCGCCCGTACCACGCAAGCGTTCGCGCTCGCCGGTGTTCCCGACATATTCGAAGGTTCCAGGATCTATCAGAAGATTGCGTCCATTTTGAACCAGGCAAATGCTCAATGCATCGGCGTGCGCATGCCCTCCACTTCCTGACCCCAGCGGACCGGCGTCGATCACCAACTGCTCTGATTTTTCCTCGGCCATCAAATAAACGCCGCTATCAAGCAGCGCGGTCGCACCAGCCGAAGGCTCCGCGCCGGCCAGTGAATCAAACTCTGCAAGGCCCTCCCTACCCAATAGCCACAGGGTTTCTTCTCGCGGACCACCCGCGAGAGACTTAAAATCTCCGCGCCGGTAGATAACCGCGCCTGTCGCCAGAGGATCGAGAAGGTGCTCGGCGCGGTTACGTGTGGGATCAAACAACCGTCCACCATCGTCGTCACCGAGGCTGGGTGGAACTCCTGCCCGAGCCAACAGAAGTAGGGCATTCAGCATGCGCTGCAAAGTCTCATCGAACGGGGCGGAAATCGGAACTCCATTGAGCCCGGCCAGAATCCGGGCATGCAGGAAGATATCCAACGCGTAGACATGATAATAAGTGGATTGCTCGAAGTAGAATCCGTCTTCCCGTACCTGCTTCGCCGCCTCAGATTCCAGTATTTCCCAGCCGCGTTGTCGCCACTGCGTGGCTCCTTGATTTCGGAAACAGAGTTCCGAGGGAGAACAAGGCGAGAGCTTCGCCCAAAAGATGGGTATTAGGAGAAAAATACGTGGACAGGTAAGTTTCGATATGGCGTCCACTCAGGCCTAGCGCAACTGCCATTGTCTACGGAGGTCGCTCGTGAAGAGCGGACACTCCTGCAGCAGAAAAAAAGTCCAAACCCACGACAAACTGCGATAGGCAACCTCCAGGCTGCTTGCCCAATTGATTCCGATAGGATACGGATTCTCTTTGTGCCAATGCGCCCACTGGGCAAGGATCTCGCGCGCAAACTTATCCTCACCGCTGAGCCAATACGCCTTGGCCAGTGTGACAAAGTGCTGATGTCGGCTCAGTTCCCAAGTAATCTTTGAGTCTCCGACTTCGCGAAGTCCAGATACTTTATCTTGAACCAAGGTTTGCGTGGCCCGCGCTTGCCATGTACAACGTCGGAGTGCCAGTCGATCTCCGCCCCGTAAGACAGTTCCGGTAGCCAAGAGGTCGAAGCGATGGCGGCAGATTTTTTCCGCCTGCACGATGACATCCTCGGACTGTGCTGGAAAAATCTGCTTGAGCACGGCGCAGAGCGAGGGAACTTCAGCCGGTGTGAAGTAAAAGCGGCCCGATGCCCCGGCGGATCTAACGTCCGGTTCCCCTTCAGAACCGCCTCTATACCGCAACACGTCTGTACGAGCGGTTAAATACTGCCTCAGCCGGTCGAACAGTTCGCGCCGGTCCATTGAGGTGAGGCGAACGAGGCTACGCTTCCATGTGGAGGCATTTACCATGCCTAGTAATTGCCTCCGCTTCGCGGCAAGAGTTCGTTGTAGAGCTCGTCCACTTCTCGCACCAGCCTGTCAAAGCTGAAGTTTCGGACTATGGGTTCATGTCCGTCTTCGCTAGCCGTTGCGCCAAGTCCGGATCGAGCAAGAATTTCAACAATGCGGATGAAAGCGCTGACGAATCTTCAGGAGGCACCAGCAGTCCCGTCACTCCGTCCTCGATCAATTCGGCATTCCCTCCCACCCGGCTCGCGATGACCGGCAGTCCTGCTGCCATGTATTCCAGCACTGCATTCGGCAAACCTTCGGCCCGCGAAGGGAGCACGGCGAAATCGCAGCAGCCGAGAATCTTCGGAATATCGGCACGACGGCCGAGGAATAGAAAGCTCTTCTCGAGACCCAGACTCGCGACTTGCGACTCGAATCTCGGCCGCTGCTCTCCGTCGCCCACAAGAACGAATCGAGTAGATGGAAACTCTTGAACCACCGCCGGCGCCGCCGCAATCAGCCAGGGATGCCCCTTCACATCGGTGTGCATGTTGCCGACCAGCACGATGAGCTTGCCGTCGCCGACCTTGGGAAACATCTGATCGCGATCGCTCCCGCTTTTCTGAAATCGCTCGATGTCCACTCCATTATGAATCACTCGCAACTTTTCCGGCACAAATCCATCCTCCGCGATCAGCGCGTCGCGGATTGGCGTGGCATTGGCCAGCACTGCGCCACCTAAATTCTGAATCCGTCGCAGCCACGTCGTCGCTTGCCCTGGTACCAGTCGAAGTGCGCGAGGTCGCGCCGGCTGGAAACAATAGCCCGCACGCCCGCTAGCCGGGCCGCGGGAACGCCCAGCAGATTCGACCACAAATCGTGAGTGTGGACGATGTCGAACTTTTCCTTCTTCAGAAACCAACTCAACCGCAGCAACTGATAAAGCCCCGCTGGGCTATCCATGCCGCCTTTAGGATAGAACTCTCGCACCGCAACATTGGTACCCTGCAGTCGTTCCAGCAATGGACCTTGAGCCCGCAGACAGCCCAAGGTTACATCGTATCCGGCCGCAGGAATCCGCAGCGCCAATTCCACAGCCTGGGTTTCGGTTCCCCCGATGTTGAGCGAGTCCACCAGATAAAAAACTTTGCGTCGTGGACGCATCGACAGATCACTCCGACGCGTCAGCGATTGCCAGCACATCGGTCGATGTTTTATTGTTTTCGCTCACCGTCACCGAGAATGATCTTATCGAAAGCAAAGAATTCCGCCTAAGTTACCTACGTGTATCCCTCTCAGCCGATGCAAATCGCACCCACGTGCTTAAATACTATCTGTGGTTTGCAGTGCTGGGTATGAAATGGGTGGTGCACGCACCGAGTGTGTGATTGTAACGCCTTCAATCGTGGGAACGTCCCACGGTTGCTTGAAAGAGGGATAAAGTTTTCCGCATGAATCCATCGATTAGCGTTTTCGGTTTAGGCTATGTGGGCACGGTCACGGCGGCCTGCCTGGCGCACAAGGGGCATAACGTAATCGGCGTCGACTTGAGTTCGTCAAGGTCGAGGCCATGCAATCCGGCCGCAGTCCAATTGTTGAGCCGAATGTGAGCGATCTGATTTCGCAGAGCCATGCCGCAAAACATTTGCATGCCACCTCGGACTCCGCGTATGCGGTGATGAACAGCGATATTTCTTTTCTCTGCGTGGGAACTCCCAGCCTGCGGAATGGCAAACTCGATCTCGGTCACATCGAACCGGTTTGCCGCGATATTGGACAGGTTCTGAAGAAGAAGGATGGATTCCACCTGGTGGTGTTGCGCAGCACCGTTCTACCCGGAACCGCCGAAACCATTGTTGTTCCGGCTCTGGAGAAATCCAGCGGCAAAAAACTTGGCGAGGATTTTGGGGTCTGCGTCAATCCGGAGTTCATGCGTGAAGGCACGGCTGTTGCCGATTTTCTGGAGCCGGCGATGACCGTGATCGGCGCGGCAGACTCGAAACATAGCGGCATTTTGCGCGAGGTTTACCAGTGGGTCCCGGGACGAATATTCGAAACGTCCTTTCGATCCGCCGAGATGGTGAAGTATGTTTGCAACGCGTGGCACGCGGTAAAAGTTTCTTTTGCCAATGAAATTGGCACTCTGGCAAAGGAACTCGGCGTCGATGCCGAAGCCGTAACTGAAATTTTTACCGCTGACACCAAGCTCAATATTTCTCCGACTTATCTAAAACCCGGCTTCGCCTTCGGAGGCTCATGTCTGCCCAAGGATGTGCGCGCATTGAGCTACCGAGCCAAGGAACTGGACCTGAATCTGCCGCTGTTTCAGTCCATTCTTGCGAGCAATGAGGAGCACCTGGATCGCGCAGTTGAGATGGTGCTCGCAACCGGCAAGAAGAAAGTTGCCGTTCTGGGATTGAGCTTCAAAGCCGCCACTGACGATTTGCGCGAGAGCCCTCAGGTGCAACTGGTGAAGCGCCTGCTCGGCGAGGGCCGGAAAATTCGCATCTGGGATGACAATGTCTCTCTGGGACACTTGATCGGATCCAACCGGCAGTATATTGAGGAAGTGATTCCGCATATTGGCTCGTTGCTTTCGACCAGCATGAAAGAGGTTGTCGGCGATGCCGAGGTGGTGGTGATCGCAACCCGCGGGCTGAATAAAGACGAGTTGCGCCGATGCCTGCGTGCCGACCACACAGTGATTGACCTGGTGAACCTGGAGCGAAAATCGCGGCCTGCATCATCCGGCTCCTATGAAGGGATTTGCTGGTAACCGCGCCGCCATGAAGATCCTGTGGGTTAAAGCTGGTGGCCTGGTTCCGCCCGATACCGGTGGAAAAATTCGCAGCTACAATATCCTGCGGGAGTTGGCGCGCAAACATTCTGTAACGTTGTTTTCGTTTTACGCCGCACATTCCGACGATCGGCACCCGGCTCTCAATGCCGTTTTTGACAAGGCTGTATGTCTGCCGCTCAAGATGCCCGCGCCAAAGAGCCGCAAGGAGTTCGCCAACTACTTGCGTTATGTGTTCTCGCTCCATTCCTACAGTGCTATGAAGTTTTGCCGGCCTCAGGTGAGAACGGCTCTTGAAGCACTTCTGGCGGAGCAAAAGTTTGATGTGATCGTGTGTGATTTTCTGTTTGCTGCGCCCGTGATCCCGTGGAATTTTCCCTGCCCAAAAGTGCTTTTCACGCACAACGTGGAGGCGATGATCTGGCAGCGTCACTACGAGGTTTCCCGTAATCCATTGTGGAAGGCGCTGGCCTGGCGCGAATGGAAAACGATGGAACGCGCCGAGCGATCGTACCTGAGAAAAGCAGATCACGTCCTGGCGGTTTCCGAAACCGACGCCGACGTTTTTGCAGAGTTCCTGCCGAGTTCGAAGATCACGGTCATTCCCACCGGAGTGGACACTGAATTCTTTCAGCCTGTGCCGAACGCGGAGGCGCCCAACACGCTGGTGTTCACGGGTTCCATGGACTGGCTGCCCAATGAAGACGGTATTTTTTATTTTGCCGAGCAGATACTTCCAAAAATTCACCAGCGAGTGCCGGACGTGAAGCTTTGCGTGGTCGGACGCAAACCATCGCGCCGACTGCAGGAACTCTCGAGGCGACAGAATTACATCACTATTACAGGCTGGGTCGAGGACGTGCGCCCTTACCTGGCCCAGGGCGCGCTATGCATCGTTCCTTTGCGAATCGGCGGGGGAACACGCCTCAAGATTTTTGAAGCGATGGCGATGGAAAAAGCGGTAGTCTCAACCACGATTGGAGCCGAGGGCTTGCCAGTGGAGAACCGAAAGAATGTGCTCATTGCGGATGGCGAGGAGGATTTCGCACGCGCCTGTGTCGAACTGCTGGGCAATGCAGCATTGCGCAATCGGATTGGTACCGAGGGACGCAGGATGGTTTGCGCCAAGTACAGCTGGGCCAAAATTGCCGATGCATTTGCTGAGTCCCTGCACCGTGTCAGAAGCAGAGCCTCTTGCAGAGGGTCCAGTTCCGTCATCCTCGGAGTCCTCTTAAATGCTCACATTTCTCATCTGCCATGAAGAGGAGGCGTTGAATCGGGAGGCTTTGCCTCGCTGGTTGGCTTCTTTCTCAGATCTTGGCGGAATTTTAGTGTTGCGCGAAACTCGAAAGCAAAAGCGGCGCCGCATCCAAAGGGAGTTCGCCCGCATCGGTCCACTGCGATTCATGGATGTGTTCGCCTTTCGCCTGCATTACAAACTTTTTCAGAGCGCGACGGATCGTCCTTGGCGGGAGAAAAGATTGGCTGAACTATGCCAGCGTTTTCCTGAGTTTCCCCGCGATACTCCCGTGTTGATAAGCGCCTCGGCAAATAACGCCCAAGCTCGGGATTTTATTCGCAGCGCTGCTCCGGACTTAATGATTGCGCGATGTAAAGTGATTCTGAAAGAAGAAATATTTACCATCCCGCGAATCGGAACCTTCGTAATGCATCCGGGAATTTGTCCGGAGTATCGGAATTCTCATGGTTGTTTCTGGGCGCTTGCCAACCGTGACTTGGCACGGGTAGGCATGACATTGCTCAAAATCGATTCCGGCGTGGACACGGGGCCGATCTTTGGCCACTTCCATTGCGCCTACGATGAGCGACACGAATCGCATATCGTCATCCAGGAGCGGATGGTCTTCGACAATCTTGACATTTTGCGGCAGCGCCTAGAGGCCATAATTGAAGGACAGGCAGTTCCGGTTGACGTCCACGGCCGAACCTCGGCAGCCTGGGGACAGCCGTGGTTGACAAAATACCTCGCGTGGAAACGGGAGGCTGGCCGGTCATGATGATTTCTCTGCTCTATCACGACGTGGTTTCCGCAGGAGAACTGGCGAGTAGCGGATTTCCACAGGCTGATGCCACCGTCTACAAACTCTCGCGACCTGAGTTTGAAAGCCACCTGGAAGCAATTCGCAACGAAGTCCAGGGCAGCGAAGTAATCTTGCTGAACTCGGGAGCGCAGAAAATACCTGCCAAGGCACTTCTATTTACTTTTGACGATGGCGGCGTGAGCGCAATGTCGATTGCCGACCAGCTGGAAGCTCGACGCTGGCGGGGCCACTTCTTCATCGCCACGGACTTCATCGGGCAAACTGGGTTTCCTCACCGCCTCACAAATTCGGGAACTGCACGGCCGCGGTCATTTAATTGGCAGTCATTCCTGTTCTCACCCGCCTCGCATTTCGCATTGCCCGCCGGCACAGCTGGCTCGTGAGTGGGAAGAGAGCGTGCAAATCCTAACTAACTGCCTGGGCGAGAGCGTCGCGGTTGCATCGGTGCCAGGCGGCTTTTATGCGCCGCGGGTCGCGAAAGCCGCGCGGGCCGCGGGAATCGAAGTTCTCTTTACATCGGAACCGACGAGCCGGACTGGCATCAGCTGCGGGTGCCTGATCGTGGGGCGATATTCGATTCAGCAGGGCACATCGGCGCATACGGTACAGCAAATTGTTCGAGGTGACGCGGGCCCCCGCGTGCGACAATACATGTTTTGGACGACCAAAAAGATTCTAAAACGGATTGGCGGCCGCCATTACATAGCCTTGCGCAAAAAAATTCTGGAGCACAATCCATCCGTATGAGGTACGGATTTCGGCTCAATAGAAGGCTATCTTGATTAGAAAGTCTACTCTTTCGATCAAGACCTTTAGGCATGTACTTCTGCGCCCTTAGGGCCCTGTCCCGCAGTTATCTGTCGTCCTGCATTAACCCAATCTAAGGTTTGAAAGTGGGCGCGCCAGCTTTCACGGCGCCCAATTTCGATCCAAATTTTTTCGCTTCGAGGTAAAGATGAAACTCCCCCTGGATCGTTTGAAGCTTGTCCGAGCTTTTGAGTCAATCTCTGCCTATCAAAGCGCTATCCTCACCGGAATCCTTTTCCTCCCCGTGCTGGCAACTGTAGGATGCACATCCGCGATAACACCCGCCGCAGCATCCAACGCCGCCACCGATAAGCACGTGGCCACGACGCCAAACATCCAACTCACTCCGGGAAATTCAATGGTAACGCCAGGCGCCAACGTTCAGTTTTCCGCGCTGATGAGCGATACAACTGATACGGCAGTGACCTGGTCGGCGAATGGAGGAGTCATTTCTAATACCGGGCTGTTCGTTGTGCCAAATGCTAAGCCCGGTACTGTTTTTCAAATCGTAGCGACCAGCCGTTCGAACCCGTTCTCGCACGGCATGGCGAGCGTGGCGGTCGCTTTGTCGTCCACACCCCCGGGCAATCCTGGGCCTGGATCGACCCCGGCCTCGGGCGCGGATAATCGCTACTGTGAAGCCGGAGACGTTCCTAACTTTGGAACCATTGACGGACCTGCGGCCGCGCCCATCGCTTGCTATGAGACATCTGAGACGTCAACACCTTCGCCCGGGGTAGTTGTTAAAGTCGCCTCGGCCGCAAACCTGCAAACCGCGATCGATAACGCGAGTTGCGGAGATACCCTAGTGCTCCAGGCCGGGCAAACTTATCCCGGATTCACTTTGCGTGCGAAGAGCTGCGATGCGAACCACTACATCACCATTCGCAGCAGCGCCGAAGGCTCTGGTTTGCCGGCAGAAGGCGTTCGGGCTACGCCCTGTAACGCAGGGGTTGCGTCGCTGCCGGGCCGTCCGGCTCTGAACTGTGCCTCTACCAGCAAAGTGATGGCGCGGATTGCTGGCGAAGCGAAGCAAGACAAAATCATTGGCGCCGATGATGGCGCCAATTACTACCGGCTGGTGGGGCTGGAAATTGCCGACACTGAGGCCAACGGCGCGGCAAATGGTTTTTACAATCTCATCCTGCTGACTAGCAACGACCACATCATCTTTGATCGTTGCTGGATTCACGGATCTCCAACCGGCGAGGATGTAAAAGGCGTCGAGTTTACTGATAGCTCCTATATCGCGGTAATCGACTCTTACATTTCTGATGTCCATTCCAAGGTTTCGGGCTACGGAGCAGATTCCGCGGCCGTTGGTTCGATCACCGGCCCTGGACCTGTCAAGATCGTCGACAATTTCCTGGAAGCTGCAGGAGAGAACGTTCTTTGGGGCGGCGGAGCATCTACCACCAATGTATCGGACGTCGAGATGCGCCATAACCATCTTTTCAAGCCCTTCACCTGGTGGAAGCTGAGCCCCACATATTTCGGGACGCTCTTTGTCACCAAGAATCTGTACGAAAGTAAAACCGGCATCCGCCAGTTTGTCGAAGGCAATATCTTCGAGAATAACTGGGCCATGGCGCAAAAGGGCACCGCCATTCTCTTTACTCCGAAGAATCAGTATGGAAAGTGTCCTGAATGTGCCGTTCACGACATCATTTTCCGTTACAACATCCTTCGCCACTCGGTGGATGGGATTGGAATGGCACCGGTCTACGCCACCACTTGTCCAGGTGAGGCGGGGGGCGGCACGGGAAATTGCATGTATCTTTCGGGTGGCCTCTACAACCTGAGCATTCATGACAATCTTCTCGACGATATCAATGAGTCGACCTACTCGCCGAGCGCCTGCTGCAGTGACGGCTTCCTATTCAATATCCAAACCGACCAACCCACGAATTGGCCGCACGATATCTCGATCGACCACAACACTGGATTTCCCGTGGGCTCGGGTATTGCGAATGTCACTATTGTTGCCAAACCTCAGGTCTTTGCTAATTTCTCGTTCAACAACAATTTAATGACCACGGGGGACGGAGGCTTCCACCAGGTCCTGCCGGGCAATAAGCAGCCTGGATGCGCCACCACGAGCGCGGCAGGTATGGTTGGAACGCTGAACGGCTGCATGGGAGACACTTGGACTGCCGCTGGCAACGTGTTCGCGAACACCTCGACCAAGTCGCCGAAAGTGCTGCCCGGAAGTCCACTTCCTGCGCGCAATTTCGAGGCACCAAACTTCGACTCGCTGGGCCTCATGAACTTTAACAAGGGGAACGGGGGAAACTATCAACTATCCCCAACCAGCCCATTCAAGAATGCTGGCACTGACGGGAAAGACCCCGGCGCCGATATTGACGGCTTGCAGAGTGCCACGGCCGGCGTGCTGTAATCGGGAAATCTGAGGCGGCGTCGCTCTCCTGGCCGCCGCCTCAGCGCTCTCAGTTTCCTCCTTCTGATAATTATCGCGTTCGATCATCTCTAGCTTCTCTGGTTGCTTTGCTAGAAGCTCATCTACGGTTTTGTTGCAGTTTGGTTAGGGCGTGTCGTTGTACTCGTCGAGCAAAATGATGCCGCTCGCGACTATGCGCGGCTAGAAGAACTCGATGCACTGCTTGTACGACTCGTAGAGGTTCACGTCGAGATGTACGAAGAGATAATTGGAGGCGCTGCGGCTCGTGCGAGAGCGCGATATCGGGTAATGAGTTCTTGAAGTAGTTTTTCACTAGAAACACGTTCGAGAGGTGGAAGCGCTCGAGCTTTTCCTGGACGGACTGGATCGAAGTCAAGCTAAAGTCGTGCGCTTCGCGATCTTCGTTCTCCGCTCCGCCTCGCGTCAGTTCCTGCCAGCTACTGGCGGTGAAGCTTTCGAAGGAATAGAAGATGTAAATGTTTTTCGCTATGTCTCTGCGGCGCAAGTGCAAGGCTATGCTTAACGTTGTTTCTTCGCGATAGACACCACAGTCGGCTATGTCGCTGTCGAGCTATCGGGTGCGGTCCAACAAGGCGCAGAGGATGTTGATGTTTGCCTCTCCCCGCGGATCGCATTCGGCTTTCGGTAAGAGCGCTTGCGGCACTTTCACGTCGAGGGTGCGCTCCAGCTAGCCGGGCTAGGTTTCGATCGGACGTTTGCGGACAAGGGGCGGGGCGAGCACGCGTACGATGCGCCTCGTATGCTCCTTCATGGTTGAGATCATTGTCCTTCCTCCTTCCATATTTTGTGCTAAGCGTCTTCGTTCTGCTCTTCGTCGCTATCTACAAGTTGGACGCGTCTTTCCGGCTTAAAAAGTCTTTTCTGCTCCATTGTGGGATGTTCTGTGTCCATACCCCACAAGGCCAGCCTCAACCCTGAGCTTCCGTCTGGCCAGCTATGGCGTCAAGAACTCTCACCCTGTTTCTGCAGCTTCAACGTCACGACCGTGGCGAAGCGCTCTGCGCCGGGAAAGTTTTTGATGATCCCGCGGTCGAGCCTTGACGCTGCAGGTCCCACTGGCGGCAGAAACCGCCGCACTAAGGGCATGAATGGAAGCCTGAAGCAGCGTCGTTCGAGAACCTTGAAGCGCTCGGTTACAGTGCGAAGCTCTTCTCGTGTCAATGGATGTTCGAACTCCGAGATGTCCTCGTGAGCGGGCAACAGGCCTCTCAGGAAAGCATACGTCCGGGAAAAGCGGATCGGTTCTTGCAGGATTACTGCTCCTCCCTTGACGAGAATTCTAGCCATTTCTTCCACGACCCGCGGAATGTCAAGATGGTGAATCAGGGCTATGCAGAAGATGACATCTACCGATTCATCGGGCAGGCCCGTATCGTAAGCGGAACCAACCTCCAGCCTGGCTTCCAGGTTGGCATCGTTTAGGCGCTTTCGGGCCAGCGCGATTAGGTCGGGCGAAATATCCATACCGATGACCCGGGCTCCACGTTCGGCCAGCGGGACTAGGTTTTCCCCGGTGCCACAACCAAAGTCGAGCACAGTCTCGCCTCGGACGTCGCCTAGCAGATGAAACGCGTATTCGAGGGCAAAGGGAGTATCACGAGGTGGGTTCCGGTAGCGATCAAGCTGAGCGCGGTCGACCCCCGTGAGAACGATCTTCCGAGCTTCCTCGGCGCTGCGTTCAATCTCAGCCTGATCACGCTCCGATAATCGACTATCCCTGGAATCCATCCCATTTTCCTCCGAGGTTCGCCCGTTTGCCTGATCGCGCGATAAACTGAAGTTTAATTTTGTCATCCCTTGCGCTTGCAGGCAAAGGTTCAAAAAGCTTCGGTCGACACGAGCGGTATGTGCAGGCCACCCATTGAAGCCGGTCTGAGCGCAATTGGCACCTCGGATATACTATATGGGCGTCGGCATCCTGTTCCCGCGGCTGATCCGAGCGCATTCTATGTCTATGCAGATAAATAACTTACCATTGCTTGTAGCTCTTATTTTGAGCGGCATGTTCGTGGCTCCCGCAACCGCGCAGGGTCCTGGCAACTTTGACGGTCCGGCCGAATTGCCGCGGGCTTATATAAAGAGCGCAATCGCCGACACGCCAGCGCCCGGAAAGGTCTGGCGGCTTAAAGAGGGTGATTCCATACAAAAAGCGTTGAGTCGCGCAGCTTGCGGTGACGTGATTGAACTGCAGCCGGCAGCTACGTTTGATGGTTCCTTCGAACTCCCTTCCAAGTCCTGCGACGACAAGCATTGGATCGTTCTTCGAACCGGCAGTCCGGACTCCAGCCTGCCGGCCGAAGGTAGCCGAATCAGCCCCTGCTACGCCGGGATTGCTTCCCTTCCGGGCAGGCCTGCAGTGCAATGCCGTTCCACCCAAAACGCGATGGCCCGCATCGGCGGATCGCCCCACCAAAATAGGATTGTGAGCAACGAACCTGGAGCCAATCATTACCGCTTCGTTGGTCTTGAAATCGCTGATACGGGAGCAAACGGTCCAAGCGGCGGTTTTTGGAATTTAGTTTTGTTAAAAGATGCCAGCCACATTATCTTCGACCGCTGCTGGATCCATGGTTCCCCCATCGGCGAAGACGTTAAGGGAATCGTCTTCGAAGCCAGTTCCTACATTGCGATCGTCGATTCCTTTATTTCCGATATTCATTCCAAGACTTCGGCCAACGGCGCGGACTCCTCGGCCATAGGTTCCGTCACCGGAATTGGCCCAGTGAAAATTGTGAATAACTTCATCGAGGCGGCTGGCGAAAATGTGCTTTGGGGCGGCGGTCGAGCCGATACCACCCTGTCGGACATCGAGTTCCGCCACAATTACGTCTATAAGCCGCTCACCTGGTGGCATAAGCACCCCAGCTTTTTTGGAACGCAGTTTGAGGTGAAGAATCTCTACGAAACCAAGAACTCAATTCGCGAACTGATTGAAGGGAACATCTTCGAAAACAACTGGGCGCAATCGCAAAAGGGTACGGCCATCCTGCTTTATCCGAAAAACCAGTACGGCCTGTGTCCTTCCTGCGTAGTGCGCGACCTCACTTTTCGCTACAACATTATTCGTCACACGGTAAATGGCATAGGTATCGCCGCAACCGACGCTACTACCTGCCGCGGCGAGCCGGGAAATGGCACTGGGCATTGCAGTTTCCTATCCGGCGAAATCGCACGTGTGGATATTCACGACAATATTCTGGAAGACGTTAACACTAAAACCTACGCGCCCGGCGATTGCTGCGCGAATGGCTGGCTTTGGTCAATTGGGACCAACCAGGAAAAGAACTGGCCGCATGATTTGACGATCGAGCACAATACTGGATTCCCCACCGGGGTTGGCATTCTCGTAACTTACGACGGCCCGCAAGCCCAGATCGAAAAACTTATCTTCCGTAATAACCTGGTGGGCTCTGGGAACTTGGGCGTACATGCGTTTCCGCCGGGCGGTGGACGTCCCAGCTGCCTGGTACCGGGTGGAGCGGTTGCGATGCTCGAACGCTGCTTCGACAATTCCTGGATTTTTACCAACAATGTGATTGTGCAAACTCATGACAAACCAATGCTGCCCGGTGACCCTTACCCTAAGACTCCGCATTGCGGCGCTGCAACAGCTTGTCAGCAGTTTTTTCCCAATGATTGGAAAGCGGTTCACTTTGTCGATTATCACGATGGAATCGGAGGGGACTATCACCTTTCGCCGTCCAGTCGCTACCGAAAGGCGGGATCAGACGGCAAAGATATCGGAGCGGACATCGACGCCGTCTCTGAGGCAACCAAGGGCGTTGCGCCTTGAGTCCGCGATTGCAGCTGCCCTTTCGGGCGTAACCTGTGACAGAAAGATAGCTCTGATATATTTAGGGCAAATCATTTGAGCTTAACGTTACATTCTCGCGTCTTGAGCCGTTCCTGAACATTCATGAAGCAAATTCTCCGAAAAGGGCTGAAGGATATCATCGTGGACGAGGTTCCCGACCCCGTCGTCAGCCCGCATCACGTCCTGATCCGTCCGATTTATTCCCTGATCAGCAGTGGGACGGAAACTGCGAGCATCCACAACGAAGGAGTTCTGAAAGCAGTCGCCGATAATCCTTCTCAACTGGGAAAAATCTGGAGTGTGCTGAAGTCCCAAGGTCCAATGAGGACCTTCGCCGAAGTGAACGCAAAGTTCAGCGAGTATGCGGTGCTGGGTTATGCGGGTGCGGGTCTGGTGGCGGAGAAGCACTCCACCGTAACCGGCATCGAAGTTGGAGACCGAGTCGCTTACGGTGGCGAAGGAACGGGCCACGGAGAAACGGTTCGCGTTGGCCGCAACCTGGTTGCGCGTGTGCCGGAAAATGTCTCGTTCGATCATGCCTGCTTCACGACATTAGGCAGCATTGCCATCAACGGAGTGCGCATCGCCAATATTTCCCTCGGCGATAAAGTTGCGGTCATCGGCCTCGGCCTCGTCGGCCAGCTGATCGCCCAGTTGGTACGCCTGCAGGGTGGATTCATTATCGCTACCGATCTCAAACCTGACCGTGTGGAACTGGCGCGCCAACTGGGCGCGGATGCGGCGCTGGTAGGAAGTTCAGAATTGTCGGCACAGGTGCGTTCACTCACCAACGGCCAAGGCGTGGATTGTGTAATCATTGCCGCCGCCGCTAAGTCGGATGCGCCGTGCCGGATCGCAGTTGACATCTGTCGCGATCGGGGCCGCATCGTAGATGTCGGCGCCGTGGAGCTGAATTTTCCCTGGTATGAAACTTATTTAAAAGAGATTCAAATATTCATGGCGCGCGCTTACGGACCCGGAAGCTACGATCCAGCGTACGAACTGCAGGGACAGGATTATCCGTTGCCCTACGTTCGCTGGACGGAAAACCGCAACATGGAAGAGTTTCTGCGGCTTGTCTCTCAGGGGCGGATACAGATCGATCCGCTGATCACGCACCGCTTCCCGCTGGAAGACGCAGCCAAGGCATACGAAACCATCATGGATGCTTCCACGAACAGCCTGGCTGTACTCGTGAAGTATCCGGCCGCAGATTTAGCTTCGCCCCTGGCGGAGTTTCAACCGAAACGTCGCGTGGAAGTGAATGGGCACGCCGGCGCAACCTCGGCTATGGGCGTCGCTTTGGTAGGAGCCGGCAATCTGGCTCGCTGGGCTCACTTGCCGAATCTCAAAAAAACTCCCGGGGTGCGGCTGCGGGCCATCCATTCCTCCAGCGGAGCGCGGGGCAAGAGTTATGCCCGGCGATTCGGCGCGGATTATTGTGCCAGTGACTACGCGGAAATCCTGAAAGATCCGGAGATACAGGCGGTCGTGATCGTAAGCCGCAATCAACAGCACGCGGCACAGGCTCTCGCGGCATTACAGGCCGGCAAACATGTCTTTGTCGAAAAGCCGATGGCGCTCACGCAAGAGGAGTGCCGCGAATTATCCCGAGCGGTGGAGGAAACTGGAAGGCAGCTTACCGTCGGATTCAACCGCCGCTTTGCGCCCACTTATCTGGCGCTGAAAAAGCAACTGGCCAAGCGAAGCGGTCCGGCGGTGCTGAACTGCCGGATTAATTCGCCCGGAATTTCCGGCTCCTACTGGATGGCCGACCCTGCCAGCGGCGGCGCTATTCTTGGTGAAGCATGTCATTTCGTAGACTTGATGTATTGGCTCCTCGATTCCGAGCCGGTCGAAGTGTCGGCCTACTCGCTTCCCACAGACAAGGAAGATCCCATCGGGGAAAATAATCTTGTTGCTGCGTTTCGCTTTGCCGATGGATCCATCGCCAATTTAACTTATTCGACGGTCGGGAGCCGAACGTCGGCCGGAGAGCGAGTGGAAGTTTTCGCCAGTGGAGTCGGAGCTTCCGCCGAGGACTTCAAGCAATCCGTTCTGCGCACCGGAATGATCCGAAGGAGTTCAAGCTGGTTTGCCGAGAAAGGCTATGAAGCGCAGATGCTGGTTTTTTTTGGCGCGCTGAAGCAAGGCAAATCTCCTGACATCACGGTGCGAGATGGCGTGCGCTCCACTCTCGGATGCTTATGTATGCTGCAATCGGCGCGAGAGCGCGAGCCACGCCCCATCGACATCGACGATTTTCTCGCTGCGCCGCTCCGATGAGAGTGCTTCAGCTAGGTCCTTACCCGCCGCCGCACGGCGGAGTGCAGAGCAACTTGGTCGCAATCCGCACTTTTCTCCGCCGTCACAACGTGCCCTGCGCGGTCATCAACATTACGCGGCACCGAAAGCCGGATTCCGACGAGGTCTATTATCCCAAATCTGCCGCCGGCTTGATCCAACTTTTGCTGCGATTGGATTACGACGTGCTCCACCTTCATGTTGGAGGAATGCTCAGCCGAAGGCTCCTCAGTCTGGGCCTTGTCTGTACTGTCATGCGCAGATCGAAGGCGGTGATGACGTTTCATTCGGGAGGCTATCCCTCGTCCGCCGAAGGTAAATCTACAACACGAAATTCTCTTGCCGGTTTTGTGCTTCGCCGCTTCGATGGCCTGATCGGCGTAAATCCGGAGATCATCAGTTTTTTCCAACGCCTGGGTGTCGCGCCAAGTCGCACCCGCTTCATCTACCCGCATTCTTTTCTTGCGGAAGAAAACTCGCCGACGGCGCTACCAGAACCTCTCGCATCCTTTTTCAGCGAGCACAGCCCGGTTCTAATTTCAGTAGGCCTGCTGGAACCGGAATACGATCTTCCTCTACAGATTGAAGTCCTGGGACAAGTCCGCCCAAAGTTTCCGTCAGCTGGATTGTTGTTAATTGGATCGGGAAGTCTCGAGCAGGGCCTCCGCGGAAGAATCAACGAATCCGCTTATGCCGGGCACGTTCTCCTTTGTGGCGATGTCCCGCACGGCATCACCATGACCGCGATTTCGCGGTCCGACCTGATGCTGCGCACTACGCTTTTTGACGGCGATGCAGTCTCGGTCCGGGAAGCCCTCCATCTTGGTACACCGGTGATCGCCAGCGATAATGGCATGCGCCCAGCCGGAGTCCGCTTGATTCCCAAATCAAACTTGTCCGCCCTTTTGCGCGCGATCGAAGAAACACTGGCGCAGCCCTCGCGCAGCCAAGCAGATCGCGGCATCGACGAAAGCAATGTGCAGGCAGTATTCGATTTTTATCGGGAATTGACAGGCCAAAAAAGCGCTTAAAGAAATTAGAAAGTCAGCAAAAATAACTCAGATCCAAGAGAGATCGCGCGTAACCAGCAATTTTCCCAGCGGCGTCTTCGCCTTCAGATAAAGCTTGCTGTCGAAATATTTCCGGTAAGTGGCCCGCATGCGCTTCAGGCCGGCGCGATTCAGCACTCTGTGATCGGTCGCGCCCAATTCGTATCCCAGTTCTTTCAGTGTCCCGCCCACCAACCCTTCAAACATGGCGAGGTTCTCGGGAGTGTAACTGTTTTTCCAGCGGCCGGCCGGATTGAATGTTTCCGACGAACCCTCAGTGAACGAAGTATTCGGAGCGCTGACCGAACCGATTCCTACTTTTTGAATGCGATCGTAATCGAGATCATGATCGATAAACGATCCCAGGCGCGTCAAGGTTTCACGCGGGTTTCCGACAAGTTCTTCGAAGCGGACTTCCGTATAATCCGCACCCAAGTCGCGACCGTCTTTCCGGCCCTTGTTCACCATCCACTCCCAGTAGATGCCCGCAACCATGACCGATGGTGCCTTGTCCCAGGGCAAGCGGCGGATATAACCTTGCTTTTCCGTAGAGAGCGCTGAATCACGCCCATCGCGAATAATATGAATAATCAAAGCGTTGGGAATTGTTTCTTTGATGCGATGCAAGTGCAGCAGGTGCTCTGGAGTCGTATCGGCCCAGCGCTCGACACCTTGTTTGCGGGCCATCTGCTCCATGATGATGCTGAGAAAATCGCCGCCATTCCTGCACTCCGCCATCACCCGCTCTTCGAGTGGAGCTTTTTCCAATTCCGATAAAGTGTAGAGGCGAGTCTCATACCAGGCGTCCAATAGACGTCGTTTGTTTCTGGCCATGCTGAGATCGCCGAACCGCGGCTCCAGCAGATTGATGACATTCGATTCGGTGCGATAGACCGCGAAATTCCCCGACGACAGCAGCATGTGATACAGCAAGGTTGTCCCCGACCGCCCGCACCCGAGCACGAACACCGGCGCTTTGCTGCGGGAACTACCCTCTGAGTTTGCCCTAATCGTTTTTTCTAAACTATGCATAGTAAAGAATATTCAGTACCGCGCTTCAGTTGGTCGCCGCTTCTCGCTCTGCAGACATCACGGCCGCCTCCGTCCGCGAAGACTGCTTCGTTTCACCCGCGAAAATATTCGGCGGCATGTGTTTCGCGCCCCAGTGGTCCGGTGACTCTATGAAGTTCCTATGCCAGAGTTCCAGCACCAGCATGCGCCATAGCAATCCCGAACGATTTCTGCGACCCCGCACATGCTCATCCACCAGCGATCGCACCGCCTCTGGCTTGAAATATCCCCGTTGCAATGTGCGAGGTTCGAGCAACACGCGCAGAAACTGATCCTTCACATCGTTCCTCATCCACTCCACCAGCGGCATCTGAAAGCCCTGTTTCTTGCGATGGAGAAGCGCCGAGGGAATCCCAAGACGCTCCGCCAGCTTTTTTAAAATATGTTTTCGCGTTCCGCCGCGGAGCTTCCAGTCCAGCGGCAAGGAAGTAACCCATTCCACGAATTTGTGATCGAGCATGGGCACGCGCACTTCCAGGGAAGTCGCCATACTCATTCGATCCACCTTGGTTAAAATATCGGAAACCAGATAAGTCTTGGTGTCGAGATAAAGTAAACGGCTTAACGGGTCGTGGGCGGGAGCGTCATCGTAATAGCGCTGCCACTGCAGCAATGGATCAGGAAGCCTTGCCGCAGCCTGGAGAAACGAATCGGTAAACAATCCTCGCTCCCGATGTAATGCAGGAAAGAATGACATGCCGTCGAGATAGCGATCTCGGGTATTCAGCGACGCATTCCACGCCAGATTTTTTCCATACATTCCGCCGGGAACAAGATCATGAAGCGAGTTGCGGTAAACTCGCCCCAACCATTCTGGCAGGCGGTCGAACTTCTGCCGCTCCAATGCCGTGAGATAGCGATCATATCCCGCGAACAGTTCGTCTCCGCCATCGCCGGAGAGCGCGACCGTAACTTTCTGCCGTGCCATGCGGCACACGTAATAAGTCGGCAGCATCGAGGAGTCGCCAAACGGCTCTTCCATCATTTGCGAAAGATATGTAAGAGTCTCTTCCAGATTCGGATCGAGAACTAGCTCATGATGATCCGTGCCAAAGCGCTCTGCCACGAGGCGCGCATATTCTGATTCGTTGAACTGCTCGGCCTGGAAGCCGATGGAAAAAGTCTTCACCGTTCCTGGACTCACCCGAGCCATCAGGGCGACGATGATTGAAGAATCCACTCCCCCGCTCAGCAGCGCTCCCAGCGGCACATCACTGATCAGACGAACGCGCACCGCCTCTTCCAATTGCCGCTCCAGCTCGTCGAGACACTCCTCTTCGCTCATCGCGGGATGCGTGCCATACTCGGGCAAATCCCAGTACCGGCGAATCTTCACTTCGCCTTTGGAATATTCCATCAAGTGTCCGGCGGGCAGCTTATGAATGTGCTGAAAAGCGGAGTGCGGGTCAGGAATATATCCAAAGTAAAAATATTGCAGCAGGCCTTCCGGATTGATCTCGGCTAAATCCGGATGCACTGCCAGCAGAGCTTTAATTTCCGACCCGAACAACAACCGGCCTTCGTGAAGAGCATAGTGCAAAGGCTTCTTGCCCATGCGGTCGCGCGCCAGCAACAGTAGCTGCTTGCGCTCATCCCACAAGGCAATGGCAAACATTCCGCGCAGTTTCTGCACGCAGTCTGAACCCATTTCCTCATATAGGTGAACGATGACTTCGGTGTCAGAATGGGTGTAGAAGCGGTGACCACGGCCCTCGAGCTCTTGGCGAAGCTCAGGAAAATTGTAAATTTCTCCGTTGAATACGACCCACAAACTTTTGTCTTCGTTATGAATCGGCTGCCGTCCCCCGGAAAGGTCAATGATGCTCAGGCGCCGCATCCCCAGTCCCGCTGGGCCACTGGCGAAAATGCCCTCATCGTCCGGACCGCGGTGAACAATAGTTTGGCACATGCGCCGCACGTCAGCGGCATCGACAATGTCGCCGACGTTGCCGACCATGCCGGCTATTCCGCACACGGATTCACCTCGAAGGCTTCCAAGGCGGAAGAGTTATCGATCCTGATCTGCGCGGCGATAGGTTGTTCAATCATTCTCAGGAGGCCCAGTTAACGAGTCCAAGCCAGCGGCCGTTCGCGTTTTGCCGCAGTTGCAAATTTATTTTTCTTGCCGCTCTTATCCTCCACAGGATCTTTCGCAACCTTCGCCACGCTGGCAATCTGATAAACCGCACAGATGTAACCCACCATGAAATAAGGGAACAGATTATATTCCGTGGATGCGAACATAGCCCCGGAAATATAAGCTGCCAGCGCCGCCCACAGCGCACTGGTCCATAAGCGGATATCTTCACTGGCTTGATAACCCGGCAACTTTCGAACCCGTTTTATTTTGCGCATCGAGAGTGCGAGCATCAGCACATAAAGAAACACGCCGGGAATCCCAGCTTCGGCTCCCAATTCGCTGTAGGTATTGTGAGCCACGCGCCAGGTCAGCGTGTAACTCCCGAAGTTGCCCGGTCCAATGCCGAACACAGGGTGCCTGACAATGAGCGTAAGGCTTTCCTTCAGCAGTTCCTTACGAGCCTCCAGAGAATTCCTGTCACCAGAACCTTGGATGTTGCCCCGAAATATGCTCTCGACCCGAACCAGGTAGTGAGGTGTAACAAGGACTACTCCGACGCTCACAAAGGCCGCAAGCGCTGCACTCACGATCACAACCGTGCGCTTGCCCCTGATGCCAAACTCCCATATGCAGATTAGGACCGTGACCACCATGGCGAGCAGACCGCTGCGGGAATAGGTGGCAACTACGCCATAGGCCATGAAAATCAAACTTACGCTCCAGAACAATTTGGCAGCGGTTTTCTTAGCGGCAAAGAAGAAAGCAACGCATAAAGGAAAATTGATGGCGATATTAATCGCCAGGTCGTTCGGATTTTCCAGAATGCCTTTCTGAATTCCCATCAGCCGACCGTATTCCGTATGGTGAACAAAGACCGATATCACAGTCACCAGTGCAACCGCGCTGGCCTGAATGACCAGCAACTTACGAACCTCGTTCACCGAGGTGGCAACCATATAAATCAGAATCGCGACAATGACGCCCTTGGAGAACTTGTTTACGACTGTGTCAAAAGCTCCACCTCGCCATGCCGCAAATGGTATGCACAACAACATTTGAAACAAGAGAAGGAGAAGAACTTTGAGTTCGATCGTCAGCTTGTGGCGCCGGCTTGCAGGAATTCCGAAGATGAGCGCCAGCAAAGCGATCCCACCTGCAATCTTGTTGATGGGAACGGCATCCAGTCCAGGGATTAAATCTTCCGGGCGAAACCAATAGATCCAGGAAAAAAGCATCAGGGCGCTATAGGCGAGCGTGCTTCTGGTCTTGCTATCGGCTGCGAGTGTTCGCAGTCGGTCCGCTGCCCAGCGACTGGGTTTCGTCTCGGTTGCAACTCCGACGCGGACGGGAGTTCGCGGTCTCATCGGCTCCATGCGGCCTTCCTTCCAGAAACGAAGTTCGCAAAAGCCACCACCGCTGCCGTGTTGAGCAATACGAAGGTTGCGGCGGCATCGGCCGCACGCGCTACGGGTCCCCGCTTCAACAATCGCGCCAGGGCCACCACTCCCAGTCCATAGAAAGCCAACTGCAAAATCAAAGCTGCCCGGTAGAACGGAGCCTTCAGCCACAACGAGGAGATAAACATTAAGGCCAAAGCAAAGGGAGCTACTAAGCGCAAAAGTTTGTGACTCACAAATCTAAATAACACTGGATTTTGGCTGCTCAACACCCATGGCATCAGCTGCACCAGTTGATAGTTCCCGCTCAAAGTACGCACCTTGCGCGCGAATTCAAGTCCGCCACCCAGGTCTGGACTATCCCATGCTCTCGCACGCGGCTCGAAAACGACGCGCTTCCCTTGTTTCACCACCTGCAACGGGATATATACGTCGTCCAGAATGGTTCCTTCCGGCACTGGAGTCAGCAAGTCTCGCCGCACCGCATATAGCGCGCCGGTAGCGCCCACCACCGAACCCGATGCCGCCTCCAGTTCGCGAATCTTTTTCTCGATGCGCCAGTAGAGCCCCATCCCGCGAGCAGTCTCGCCGGAAGCAAGATCGCCCAGCATCAACTCCCCGCTGACGCAGCCCACATCCGGATCAGCGAAGCCTTCGACCAGAACGCGTAGGGCCAGAGGTTCGATCATTTGCCGGGCGTCGGTAAAAACCACCAGGCCTCCGTGGGCCAAATTGAAAGCATCGTTCAGCCCGCTTGCTTTCCCACGCGACAGTTGATTCAGGATCACCTGAACTCGCGTATTGTCCACATGCCCCCGTAGAATTTCTTCTGTCTGGTCGGTAGATCCATCAGAGACGACCACGATCTGGTAACGCTCCGGCGGATAATCCAGACTCAACAGATTCCGCAGCTTATCTTCGAGGATCCGTTCCTCGTTGCGCACAACCATGACAATGGAAATGGGAAGTTCCTGACGCATGCGCATCACCGGCCAGGGACATAGCCGGGACTGCAGCCACAACCATGCCGCGTAACCCACGTAGGTATATGCGATGAGAAAAGCTGACGCCCAGAAGATCCATTTCATTGCGCGCCCCGGCCCAGCAGCACAATTTTGATGGTCTGAAACATGATCAGCATGTCGAGACCAATCGAGGCATTTTTGATGTAGAACAGGTCGTACTGTAGTTTTTCACGGGCATCGTCGAGGGTGTTTCCGTATTTGTATTGCACCTGCGCCCAACCCGTAATTCCGGGCCGAACTACGTGCCGCACACTATAGTATGGAATTTCCTTGTTCAGCCACTCGACAAATTCTGGCCTTTCCGGACGCGGACCCACAAAGTGCATATCGCCCTTCAACACGCACCATAGCTGAGGGATTTCGTCCAGCCGGGAAGAGCGCAGAAACTTTCCCACACGAGTGATTCGAGGGTCGTCGTCCGCGGCCCAGGTGGCGCCGGTGTCAGCTTCGGCATCCTGGCGCATGGTACGGAACTTATAACAGTAAAAAATCTTTCCCCGCCGCCCTACCCGCTGCTGCCGGTACAGCGCAGGACCCGGCGATCCCAGCTTGACGGCCAGCACAATGAATGGCAGCAGGGGCAGAGAAAAGATCAGCGCAATCAACGCCACGGAAAAATTCAGTAGGCGGCGTACCAGCCGGAAGAAAGTGCTGAAGCGAAATCCTTCAGCAAAGATCAACCAACTCGGAAGCAACTGGTCGACTTCGATTTTCCCTGACATTTTCTCCAGCCAGGAGGTCGCTTCTTCAACTTTTAACCCACCCAGCCGCAGATCCAGCAATTCCTCCACCGGCAAGGTTCCGCGCCGGTCAGGCATGGCCACAATCACGCGATGGACTCTGGAGCCTTGGGCCACGCCTACTAAATGCGAAGCTGCGGAGTCGCGGGTCAACTCCCCTTCTACGTCCCCGGTCCAGCCCACCACCTCAATCCCCATGGTCGAGCGTTCGCGCAGCCCCTTGACCAGCCGCTGCGCACGTTCCCCGGTACCGAGAACGTATACCCGCTCCCGCAGGAATGGCTGTTTCACCATCCATCCGTACGCTCCGCGCCAGCAAAAAAGCGTACAGGTGAGGATGATGATTCCGAACAGCGCCGAACCGTTTCCAGGAAGAAACGCGGGAAACAGAAAACCAACAGCGGAAAGCGCCAGAGCCACACATCCCAGGACGAGGAGTATTCGAAGGCTTTGTTCCCAGCTCTTGCTCACGCTGGAAGAATCGTAAAGATCCAACCAATGCGAGAGCAGCAGCACAGCTCCTGTGACCACGAGAATCTTGATGTAGCCGCCTTCGACGTTGAGCAGCAGCCAGCTGTCCTGATTGCGCAGCATGGTACCGAGGACGAAGGAAACCCAAACGATGAGGGCCTCACCCGCCAGCAGAACCAGCGTACGCAGCGGATAATAGACTTTGAACAGCCGGATCACGTTTTCCTATTTCCCCGGGGTCTTCGGCTCGGTCCCGTCTTTTTGATAGGCCTCGTAGTAGTAGCGCGTGTAAGGCATCGCGTCCGCATTGGTGCCGTTCAGAACGACTCCGACCAGGGCGTCATCGGGAAACTCCAGCCGTGCGCGGCGCGCCATATCGGTGGGGGTAGTGTTGGAGCGCACGACCATCAGCACACCGTCGCAAGCCTTGGCCAGCACGCTGGCATCGGAAACCGGCACAGCCGGCGGTGAATCGACGATGATCCAGTCAAACAGAGTTTCCACCCGCTGCATAAACAGCTTCAGCCGCCCGTTCGCCACTAGTTCCGCGGGATCGGAAATCTCCTGGCCGCTGGGAACGAAGAACAGGTTCTCCATGGGCCCACGCTGCATGATCGAAAATTCGTCGCATCTGCCTTGCAGATAGTCCGCTAGCCCGGGAGATGAAGTGGTGCCCAGCATCATGTGCAGCCGCGGACCGCGCAGGTCGGCATCGATCAGCAATACGCGACGGCCATGCTGCCGCACTAAGACCTGAGCCAGATTAGCAGCGGTAAAAGATTTCCCTTCTTTGGGCAACGCGCTCGTGACCAGAAGTTTTTTGAGCGGACTTTTCTCGCGCGCATGGTAAAGCCGGGAGCGAAGCGTGCGAAATTCTTCCGCTCCGCGGACGTGGTCGTCACCATTGAAAAACAACATTGTTTTCTCTTCCGGATTCCACGGCTGGGGAATACACCGGCTCAACAAGGCATCCAGGTTAAAGGGACTGGCGAATGCCGGCATGGCTGAACTTGCCGGCAGTCCGCCAATCGCAGGCATACTCGCCGCCATTTCCCCGCGCTGCTCTTCAGGTGAAGGCACGGCCGGATGCTCCGCCACTGTGGACGTATAGCTTCCCTGGGACGGTCCCCCCTGTGCCGCCCGCTCTTGTTCGGCCTTTTTCAGTGCTTCGTGAATTCTGCTCATAATTTCCTTTCCTTGGGGAGGTCCTTTTCTTCATCGCGCAAGCGATCAGCTAAACTGGCAATCGAACGCAAAGTGTCCACCAGGTCAAGTTTTCTGTGGTCGACAGACGGTGGAGGCGTGGTCATTGCGCCGGCGGCGCTGCCGTCGCTTAAATCAAAGTCGCGTGCCACTGTTTCCACCACTGCCGGTCCAATTATTTTCTGCTGATCCACAAATGCGCTCACCAGGCAGTGTTCACAAAGCAGGTTGATTACCCGCGGAATGCCGTTGGCGTAGCGATGGATCGCGACCAGCGACTCGGGATCAAAAATCTGTTGGCCGCTGGAACCGGCAATCCGCAAGCGCTGTTGGATGTAAGCTTTGGTTTCCTCCGGTGTAAGCGGATGCGTCTTCGCCCGCAGAGTCAGCCTCTGGCGCAGCTGCCGCAATTGCGGCTGCTTTAGCTTCTGCTCGAGTTCGGGCTGGCCCACCAGTACGATCTGGAGTAACTTCTCGGTAAAGGTCTCCAGATTGGTGAGCATGCGAATTTCTTCCAGCACTTCATCCGTCAAGTTCTGCGCTTCGTCGACGATGAGCACGGCAGTCTCACCGGCGCGATAGCGATCGAGCAGCCAGTTATAGAGCCGCAGCAAGACCTGACTCTTCGATTTCGAATCGCAAGGAATGCCGAAATCCGCCATCATGTAATCGAGAAATTGCGTGGTGTTCAGGCGCGAGTTGAAAATAAACGCCGTAGCTACTTGCTGCAGCCGGAGCCACTCGAGCAACTTATTGATCAGGGTGGTCTTTCCCGTGCCTACTTCCCCTGTCAGCAGCACAAATCCCTTGCGGCTTTGGATGCCATACGTCAGACACGCCAGCGCTTCCTCGGTATGCCGCGTCAAAAACAGGTAACGCGGATCGGGGTTAACGTTGAACGGATTTGCCCGCAGGCCGTAGAACTCTTTGTACATAATCTTTCGCTTACCCTCGTGCTCTTACCACGGTCAGAACTTGGCGTTTTCCTCGCTCACCTGCGGATTCTTGCGCTTCCAGAAATGGCCCTTGCCATTGCCGTTGGCCGGGACGATTTCGCCGACCCAGGGAACCGCCACCAGCATGGGAAGCTCGAGCGCGGATTCTGCGTCCGCCTGCGTGCGAATCGACTTATCACGCAATTCCAGCCACAAGGCAAGGCCGATCCCGAGTGCCAAGCCGGCGCCTAGGCCACCGCCAGCAAACAGCGGTCGGTTCGGGAAGCTCGGCGAATCGGGGAAGCTAGCCGGATTAAGCAGATGCATCTGTTCGCCTTCCTGCTGCTGCTCCATCTTCAGCGCGAGGTCGGACTTGCTCTGATCGGCCAGAAGGTCCTGATAGTTCTTCTGCGTGTTGTCATAATCGCGAGCCAGTTGCTTATACTGCTCTTCGATCGCGGGACTCAGCGCAACTCGCCCCTGGTAGACGGAGATTTCCTGCTGCAGTTTTTTCTGATCGCGCGTGGCCTGAGTGATCAAATCCTGGTATTGATGCACCTGCAGACGCAACTGGCGAATCTCGGGAGGCTCGGAAGCGGATTCCTTGTCGGTCGTGGTGGTGTTTGCGTCGCTCGAGGGACTGTTGATCTCGTCCAGTTTCTTTTTCACTTGGGCAATATCCGCTTTGGTCTTGATTACGTCCGGATGGTCGGCGGTATATCGTCCCTGTAAGTCAATGAGTTGCGACTGAAGCTGAGCAAGCTGCTGCTGCAAGGACTGGGGATTGCTGGCCGAACCTGAATTCTTCCATGCCGCTACCTGCTGGGCCAGCAGCGATTCGGTGTAGGCTTTATCCTGCTGCGCGCGGCTCAAGGATTGAGTGTTCGCATCAAGCTGCGAATTCAACCCCATCAGGATTTTTACGTTATTGTCTTCGTCGCCAGGAAGTTGTCCCATGTAACGCTTCTTGAAGTCAGCCAGCTTACTATCCAGGTCATCGAGATTGTGCTTGGTATCTTCCACTTGCTTGCTGAGAAAGTCGGTGGTGCCGCGCGCCACATCTTCACGCGACTTCAAATTCTCCTCCAGCAGAAGCGACGTCAACTCGTTGCAAATCTGCTGCGCCTCACGCGCATTGGAGTCGGTGTAGTTCACATAAAAACCCGGAACCGGACTGCTCTGGCCTGGCTTTGGCTTGGTCGTCCCAATCTGCGCGAGATCGGTTACCACGGGTTCCACCGCCATACTGAGCCGGATCTTATCGATAATGTCATCTACATTCTGGCCCGGCTTGGCCAGCCCCAGACGCTCCAGCATGGGCTGGAGACGGCTCTGGCTCAGCACCTGCTGCTGCAAGGTAGCGATACGCTCGGTCAGATCGGCGGTGACCACGGGCTGCACGATGCCCTCCGGCACTTTCTGGCCTTCCACCAATACCAGGGACTGCGAAGTGTATTTGGAGGGAAACGCATAGGAGACGAGAAATCCGGCCAGCGGCGCCAGCAGCGCCGGGATCAGAATCACTTTCATCCGGCGGCGTAACATCGCCAGATAATCGTCCATGGTAAGTTCGCGATTTTCCATCATTACAATTCCCGTTCCGCCGGCCTACTGCGGCCAGCTGCAAAAATTAGTCAAGCCGGATTGGCCGGGGAGTCCAATCCAGTCCAATCGATCCCACCTGCCGCTGCGATAGGTTGCTGCAAGCGGCCAAACCTGGTCCTGCCGTGGTAACCAGTGGGCACGACGTATCGAATGTCATGTCATTGAACTGGTAACTCACAAATCCTCGCAGACTGCGTCCGAACTGACGATGCAGTCCTATGCCGGCATACCAGTAAGTAAACTCATTGGCGTTCACCGCCGATCCCGGAATTTGCAGGCGCGAATTCTTCGAGTAGCCAACGTCGCTAAAAAGATCCCAAACGCGACTCAAAGGCCTGCGCATGTCGAGCAGCGCAATGTTGCTCAACGACCCGGCAAAAATCCCGGACCCACTGGTGTCGTAACGCTGGAAAGTGAATGAGACCGAAGTTTTTGGGAATTTATAGCGCAGTGAAACCCTGCCCACAGCACCAATGTGGTTAGCGCTGCTATGTATCACGGCGATGGTCCCGCCGTCTGTTGTGCAATCGTTCAGCGGCACGTTCAGAGTGCCGAAGATACTCAGACAGATCGGCGGGTTTGCATCAATGTGGGTAAACTGCGGACCGGCACCAATTGTGAAACTCAAGCGCCCGGAAATGCGGTGACCATACAGCGCCTGGATTACATTCGAGTGAAACGCAGTGCCGACGGTCGAAAAGTCAAAACTCTGGTAGCCATAGCTGAGCGCAACCTGGTCCTTCGCATTGAGGCTGTAGTCGTACCCTACCTGCGCCGTGGTTTCACGGCTACCGATAAAGGAAATGTTGTTGTCCAAAGCGCTCGATGCAGCCAGATCGCCGTCGAAATGGACCAGTCCGTAACCCGCGGCCAGCGTTAACGACGATCTCGGCGTGAGGGACTCGACGATGTCCGCCAATCCCAAATTCGTGATCCGTGGCACCTGGCCCAGAGAAACACCTTCCCCCCCGGCGAAAGCGTCCTGGTTCTCTCCGGCGAACGCGTTGGCTCCCAGCAGGCCTGTGCCCATGCTGCCCATGCCTAAGTTGTAGGCGCCACTTCCGCCGTAGGCGGCAAAGCCGAAGGCTCCTTCCGGCAGATAGCTGAAGGCATCTCGAATCGCCAGTTGGCCGCGCTTCCAGTTGATGCGGTTGTCTATGTCGAATTGTTGCAGTTGTTGTAATCCAATGCCGGCCACATTGTAGTAAGACACTCCGCCGATGTAGTCCGCGGCTACGTCGTAGTTTCTCCACAACTTCTGCAGCGTCAAACTTCCCAAGCCCCGCGTGACCAAGCCGGTTGAAGAACCTCCGACGGTATTCGCTGCGTTGGAATCAACCGACTCGCTGAAATGTAGCCCGGGTAAAAGAAAGCTCTCGGGCGCAGCATGAGGCTCCAGGCCAGGCTGGTCGATCGCGGAAATGGGCGGATTCTCGCTCACCGACGGCGCAGGGTTTTCCTGCCCGAAGGCCGGCACCGGAGCGGGAGCTGGAGTTTGAGTGTCGTCGCTCTGCGCCCAAGCCACGCTGACCGAAAGCAGGCTCAACGTCAGCGTCATTAGGATTTGGCCTCTACTCATTTTCGATTCCTCTCGGACGTGTGGCCAAGCTTATGGGACAACAATTGTATCTCCCGGTTTCAGAGCGATATTTTGCTGCATGCTGCGGCCTTTGATTGCGTCCTTGTAGTTAAACGGCATTTTGGTCTGCTTCCCGTCGACTACGCGCAACAGATAGATCGCTTTGAGGTTGGCAAACTGAGTGAAGCCGGCGCTAGACAGCGCCTGCAGCACCGTCATGCCCGGTAATAGAGGCATCGCCCCAGTGTGGAGCACTTCCCCGAGCACATAAATCCGCTGGCTGTTCATCGCCGTCACGACCACCGTAACGCGCGGATCCTCTATATATTTTTTTAGCTTCTCCCGGATCGAAGCTCCCAGCTGCATCGGAGTCATGCCGGCCGCCTGAACGTCATCCAGCAGAGGCATGGAAATCTTGCCGTCTGGCCGAACCGGAAGATTGACACTCATATCGGGCTCTTTCCACACTGAAATTCGCAGCGTGTCGTCCGGCCCGATGACATAATCGGAGCGACCGCCAGGATTGGATGCCCGAACTTCCGGAACAGCCTGCTTCGGGGCGTTGGCATCCTCTTGGGCCCACATGCCAATGGCCATCAATCCGAACATTGCCAGGCAGGCAAGCTTTATCACTTTCTTCATGCGCTCTCCTATGAGCATGGAACAAGCGTTAAGCATTTCAAAGCTCAATCGTTCAGGAAGCCCGGTACTCGGAGCATCCCATTTGTTTCAGTTTGTACAGTAAAGCCTTGTAACTGATCTGCAGATCCTGCGCGGCGCGGCGGCGATTCCAGCGAGTGCGGGTGAGCGCTCGCAGAATCAATTCTTTCTCCATCTCCCGGGACGCTGCCCGCGCCGCCTGCTTCAGCGAAATCCGCCCGCCGTTGGTTTCAGCTTGCGGCCGCCGCAGCATGGCGCGCAAACCGCCCATGGCGACGCTTTCGTCTCCCAGGGCGACAATTGCCTTGGCTGCGTTTTCCAGTTCCCGCACGTTGCCCGGCCACGAATATTCCTGGAACAATCGGTACGTCTCTTCACTGAGCGCGGGCACCGTCCGCTGAAAATCTCGGCCGAACTTTCCCAAAAAGTGTTCCATCAGAATGGGGATGTCTTCCCGGCGCTGGCGCAGTGGCGGAATCCGCAAACATACGCCGCTGATTCTGTAATACAAATCTTCTCGAAGGTTCCCCGCCTTGACTTCCGCTTCCAGGTCGCGGGCGCTGCCGCAGATAAGCCGGACTGGAGCTTGCTCCCCGTTTCGAGAACTTTCCTGGCTTAGGATTTGCAGCAATCGCGCCTGATCGCGTGCACTTAATTCTGCAACTTCCGCCAGAAAAACCGTCCCACCGCCCGCGAAACCATCATGAATGGCCGGATTCCCGAACTCTACAGCCTTTATGTTCAAGCAGGAAAAGAGATGAAGATTTTGCCCTCTTCGCCGGGAAAGCTCGTGAATACGCCTGGCAGTCGCCTTTTTGCCGGCTCCGTTCTCGGCCAGCAGCAATACTGGAACTTCGCTCTGCGCAACCTCCCGCATCACGGCTTCCACGCTGCGCATGCTCGGGCTAACCCCCTCCACGAACTCGTCGTTGGGAGGCGGCGCAGAATTTGTATTCGCCGAGCTTGGGAGGAAATTCAGTTCCATCTTACGGCCTACTCTCAAGGGACGACCAGACTCAAGAGGTCACCCACGTACCCCGACTAACCAAAGCACGACGTATGCCATCCTTTTCAAGCTACCGGGACGACCGTTCCATCCAGTTGGCACCCTTTTTTCAATGGCTTAGGAGCCCGAGCTTGCTTCCTGAGGGGAAAAAAGCTTTCCCATGGTACGCTACATCGTTCCGCACAAAAGGGAAAGTATTTACCCACTTGACAGTAACCTTTCCAGTGACTCAAACGCCTACTCCTGGGAGAATGTTTCCCGGCTTCCCCTCAAAACGTTGCAAAAGCATCAAAAAATTTAGGAAGCGCCAGTTGCTATCGGCAATCATCGTTACTGGCCCGCGCCCAAAGGTTTGAGCTCTGGATCATTTCTCAAAATTTTAGGGTAGACTGATGTCGGTTGGATCGCAAATCTCGCCTTATCTTGAGCATCGGACGATTCGCAGATTCTGGCGGGAGGAACGGAAGCAGCTGTGAATCAATCCAGTCGCTGGCGCTTTGCGCTTGCTGCAAGCTTAATTGCTCTTACTGCGATCCTTCTGCAAGCACGCAGCCGCACCGAGACTATCCCGCCACGCCCGCCGCTGTCCTCGTTTCCCGCCCAGTTGGGGGATTGGAGCGGAAAAGACATTCCTCTGGATAAGGAAACCTTGGATGTTCTGGGTGCAGGGGAGTTCCTGGTCCGCGGCTACCGCGACCCAGGCAGCGATCTGCCCTACGTTGATCTGTTTCTCGCCTACTTTCCCAGCCAGCGCGCCGGAGATACCATCCACTCCCCCAAACACTGTCTCCCGGGAGCGGGATGGACTCCTGAAAGAAATGATCAGGTCACAATTTCTTTGCCCGGACACTCGCCCTTCCCGGCAAATCGCTACGTGATTGCCAGAGCCGAAGCCCGCAAGCTGGTGCTGTATTGGTACTGGGCCCATGATCGTGGCGTTGCCAGTGAATATTGGGCTAAGTTCTACTTGGTGAAAGATGCGATTCAAATGAACCGCAGCGACGGAGCGTTAGTGCGCATCACAACGGACATGCTTCCGGGCGAGACCCCAAATGCCGCCGAGCAGCGGCTTCGTCCCTTTACTGCGGATGTGATTCCCTTGCTCGACCAATATATTCCCCGCTGATCGCCAACCGCCGTTTATTGCGCATCTCATAGAAGCGCCGGTGAAGAGAGTGGGGAGGGCTTCTCGCTCGCCGCACCGGCTTTCTCTTAACATCCTAGGCTGAAACGCTGACGCCGCCGCTTGCCGAACTCCCGTTCGTACTGGAAGCGGGAGTGATGCTGGAAAGAGCGTTCAGGAAATTCAAAACAATTTGTTCGTTGCTATTGGTCGCCAGATTGAGCGTAACCTGCGGCGCATTAGAGCTCTGGTTAGTCGAGGCCTGGTTACCCACGCTGATGGAAACCTGTTCCCCGCTGCTGGAGTTGTTGACGCCGATGGTAATTTCCTCCGGGCTGGTGGTGCTGCTGTTTAAGTTGACCACGATTTCCGGGCTGGAGGTGTTAGTCGTAGGAGTTGGCGCCGCCGGACTGGCCGTGCTGCTGTTGCTCAGGTTGATCACGATCTCTGGCGCTGAGGTGCTGGCTGCTGTCGCCGGGCTTGTACCGCCGCTGCTGCTGCTCAGATTCAGTACGATTTCCGGACCTGCGCTGCCTGCGCCAGTGGCTGCAGCTCCCGCCGCGGAGCTGGATACCGGCTGAGCAGTCGGCCCCTTAGGAGTATTTCCGTGAAAAGTTGACTGGAGCGTATCGAAAGCCTGCTGCGCGCCAGCAAGATCGCCCGATTGCAAAGCTTGCCCAATCGCCGTGAAATCCTGTTCGCGTTGGGACAATTTAAACGGATTCCCATTGGCGAACGGGCCTTCCTTCCCAAGGGCGGTAATACTGTTATAGGCAACCTGAGCATTGGCCAAGTTGCCCGAACTGAGTGCCTGTCCTAACTGTTGCTCGTCGCTATTACGGGTCTGGAAATACGACTGCAACTGCTGGTACAACGAACTGCTCGAGACGGCTGATGTCGACATGAAGATCTCCTCAGAATTTGGCTGATCTGACACGGACCGCGATGGGGGTTCCTGCCATTCAAGGCCTATATCGGCCCGGGGGCTTTAAACTTCAATTATGCTGCGGTTTTCTTGAACTGGCGCAAGGAAAGAAGTGCGGACTTACTTTAATCCGAAGTTTTGTAATCGCAGGCGGAACGGCAGGGCTCGCAGTACATCAGCCCGTCCTGGCAGATGCGAACATCGAGTGTTGTCTGGCAGAGACAACAAAATTTGTCGCACTCGCAACTGTCTTCCGACATCTCGCATTGTGCGCAACGGAATTTGACGCGGCCGCTTCCGGTGGACATAGCAGCAATGTAGCTCTTCAACGGGCATTCAGGAAACGTGCCATTAGTAACCCAAAGTCCATTTATAATTCTTGATTCAACGGCCAGGTTTAACTAGCACACTGAGCCCTCAGATTTACAGTCTATTTCTCACCATTTAAGGACACACTTTGCTCGATTTTCTAGGCGATCTGCGACGAACTCACATGTGCGGCACCCTCCGCCCTTCCGACGCCGGCAAGAAAGCCGTCCTCATGGGATGGGTGAACCGTCGCCGCGACCACGGCAACCTGCTCTTCATTGATCTCCGCGATCGCACCGGCATAGCGCAAATTGTTTTTAACGCCGAGCGCGACACCGCCATTCACGAAAAGGCCGGAGCCTTGCGCAACGAATACGTCATCGCGGTCACCGGCACGGTAAAACTACGCGATGCGAACACTATCAACAAAAACATGCCCACGGGCGAGGTCGAACTGGTCGCCGAAGAGTTGCGCATCCTCAATGAATCGAAGCTGCCACCATTCCTGCCTTCCGATACCGCGCTCACCAACGAAGAGACACGCCTGAAATATCGCTACATCGATCTGCGCCGTGACGTGATGCAGTTCAATATCGAGACCCGTCACAAAGTCGCAAAGGCCATTCGAGATTATCTTTCGGACCAGGGTTTCTTTGAAATCGAAACTCCTTTCATGACTCGCTCCACGCCCGAAGGCGCGCGCGATTACCTTGTTCCCAGCCGCGTGCAGCCCGGCACTTTCTACGCACTGCCGCAATCGCCGCAGATGTTCAAGCAGATATTAATGATCTCCGGCTTCGACAAATATTTTCAGATCGTGCGTTGCTTCCGCGACGAAGATCTGCGCGCCGACCGCCAGCCCGAGTTCACCCAGATCGATCTGGAAATGACCTACCCTCAACCAGAACGTGTCTGGGAAGTAGTCGAAGGATTTCTCACCGCCGCCTTCCGCGCCGCCGGATCAGATATCAAGACTCCATTCCCGCGCATGGATTACGACGAAGCCATCCGCCTCTACGGCATCGACAAGCCCGACCTGCGTCTGCCCGCATTCGCCGATGTGCGCGAATGTTTTACTCCGGGGAATCTGCAAGAGCTGGCCATCAATGCGAATCTCCCGCTGATCGCGATTCGTACTCCCAAGGTCGGTGAACTCTCGCGCAAAGAACGCGACGACATCAAGCCAATGTTCCACTCCAAAGGCGGAGCAAAGATTTTCGAGGATTTTAAACGCATTGGAAACAAATTTCCCGAAGCGGCGGAAGCGATCGTGAAAAAAAATCGGAATGGAAGAGAATGACTTAATCGTGTTGATCGCCGGCTCGGCCCAATCCGGCCCGCAAACCGCGATGCCCGCGCACCGCAAAGTCACGCCGCAAGAACTAGCCATCTACGCGTCGGCCGGATTATTGCGTCTCGCCTTGGCGCAAAAGTATGCCGACCGCCACGGCATCTTCAAGAAAACCGGCGTCCCGGCAAATGATTTCCGCTTCCTCTGGGTCACAAATTTCCCCATGTTCGAATGGGACGAGAGCGAAAAGCAGTGGATGGCCGCACATCACCCCTTCACTTCTCCGCATGAAGAAGATATGAAACTGCTCGAGGAGGGAGTTGAATCGGTAAAGGATCCGCAATCGCCGCTCAGCGCCGTGCGCGCCCTCGCGTATGACGTAGTCCTAAACGGAACAGAACTAGGTTCGGGATCAATTCGTATTCATCGTCAGGATATCCAAAGCAAAATCTTCCGCGCCCTTGGCATGACCGAAGAAGAAGCCCGCGCCCGCTTCGGATTCTTTCTCGAAGCCCTCGAATACGGCACCCCTCCGCACGGCGGCATCGCCCTCGGCCTCGACCGCATCGTCATGATCATTGCAGGGGCCGAAAGCCTGCGCGAAGTAATTCCCTTCCCGAAGACGGCGCGAGCAGTGGATTTGATGGTGGATGCGCCGACGCCGGTCAGCGATTCGCAGCTGCGCGATTTGGGAATCGCGATTCGAACGAAGAGCTAGCCCGCGCCCGCGCCCAGGCATCTTTGGACGGCGAGCACTTTCGGACGGCGACACTTTGGTGAAGTGGCCTTCGGGCAGCCGCTTTTGGGTGATGGCTTTTGGGTGATGGCTTTGGGTGGCGCAGCGCTTTCAGCGCTGCGATCCAGCTCCCCTAAGATGAGCGGCTTTAGCCGCCGAGGTACCTCAGGGGCTAAAGCCCAGAGCCATAGCAAGATCCTTACCGCAGCGCTAGAAGCGCTGCGCCACCCAAAAGCAAAAATTTAGTTTCATGCTTCCCGACTGCGAACACCCTCGATATTCGAAGCCTGCATTCCCACTTCTGCACTCCTCCCAAAAAGAACTGCGCTTCGTCACACTGTTCTTCCCCGCTCCCATGCTATACAGAACTTGGTTTCCCTAGAACTCCGCGGAGCTTCCGGTAGAGCGATGCGGGACACACTCTCCGAGCCTCATCTCGTCAAAGGTGGGACTCATGTCGCGCGCCTCACTCTGTCTGATTGCACTCTGTTTGCTCTCATCGTCCGCCTATGCACAGGACGCCGCCACTGGAGCCATTCACGGCATCGTCCTCGATCCCGCCGGGGCGGACATCGCCCAGGCTTCCATCGTCGCCGTCAGTTCCGCCACCGGCGTTCGTTACTCCGCTACATCCGACTCCGAAGGCCGCTTCTCGCTCGACCTGCTGCCACCCGGCGATTACACCGCCCGCGCTGTCGCGGATAAAATGTCGCCGCAAAAAACTCCGCCGCTCCACGTCGATGTCGGCGCCGCTACCGAAATCGAATTCCATCTCAGCATCGCCGGCCCGCAGGAAAATGTCACCGTTTCCGGCTCACCCAAACTTGTCGATACCAATCCGAGCGCCGTTTCTACTCTCATCGACGAGCGCGCCATCGCCGATCTTCCGCTGAACGGCCGCCGCTTTTCCGACCTCATGTTGCTTTCGCCCGGCTTCACGCAAGACCCGCGCAGCCTCACCTCCTCTACCAACGGCGATCTTTCCTTTGGTGGCCTGCGCGGCTTCCAAAACAGTTTCCTGGTCGATGGCGGAGATTTCAACAATGCCTTCTTCGCTCAGGCTCGCGGCCTCTACCGCACGCCCTATCAATTCTCGAACGAAGTTGTGCAGGAGTTTCGAGTCTCCACCAACTCCTATGGCGCAGAGCTCGGCCGCGCCGGCGCCGCAGTCGTAAATGTAGTCACCAAATCCGGCTCCAATCACTGGCACGGGACCGACCTCTACTACATACGCGACAGCGGATTCGGCGCAGCCGATCCAATGATGAGTTTCAAGCCGCACAGTCGCCAACAGCAAGGCGGAGGCACGATCGGCGGCCCGATCAAGAAAAATAAAGTTTTCTTCTTCGGAGGCTTCGACCAGCACTACTTCCACGTTCCCGACGTTGTCGAATTTCTCGACGGTACGATGCAAGTCGTTCCCCAAGCCGGAACCGGTCCTTACTCGCCCGGCGATTACGAAGCCAGCGACCAGGCTCTCGTTTTTGCCGCCGCCGCGAAACTCAGCTCCTACGCGGGATCTTTCCCCGCCGCGCAAATCGGAAACGCCGCCTACGCCAAACTCGATATCAATCTCACGCCGCGCAACCAGCTCGCCCTGCGCTATAACTCTTCCCGTTATTGGGGATCGAACAACGTCTTCCTTGATCCCGCCAGCCCCGTCACCTACGATTCCATCTCCGACAACGGCGAAGAAATTGTGTCAACGGACACTGGTTCAGCTTCGCTGACCTCAGGTTTAACCTCGCGTTTCATCAGTCATCTCCGCGCCCAGTTTTCCCGTGACCTGCGCCAGTCTTACACCAATACCAATGACACACTGATTAAGGTGACTGACATCATGGACGGTATCGGTCGCTCCGATCTGCTGCCTCGTTCTACCCGCGAACACCGCGCCCAGCTTGCCGAGACTCTCAGCCTGGATACCAGCCGCCACTCCTTCAAATTTGGCGGAGACTCTCTCATCACCTGGATCTATGATTTCTTTCCCAGTCAGCAAAGCGGCGAATATCTCTTCGATGAAATCAAAGTGAACCCCTTCACCTTTGCACCGGAAGAAGGCGGACTTCCGCTCACTCCGCTCCGCGCCTACGCCCATGCGGTCCCACACTATTATTTACAAAATTTCGGCCAAGCCGCCTCCAACCCCAACAGCAACGACTATGCCGCCTTTGCGCAGGACACCATTCGCGTCACCGATCATTTAGCCGTCAGCCTCGGGGTTCGCTGGGATCTGCAAACTTTCACCACCGCCGGACTCGAGTCCAACCCGCTGTTTCCACCCTCCGGTAAGGTACCGTACAAACCGCTCAATTTCGGGCCTCGCGCCGGACTCGCCTACTCCATTGGGAAGAGCCACCCGCTCGTCATCCGCGCCGACTATGGAATTTTCTACGTACGTATTCCTCAGATCTATAACTCAGCCATCGCCACCGAAAACGGCATCAACGATGCCCAGGTTTTTCTCAACAACAATATCTATGCAGATCGCCAGGTTTTCCCCACTTATCCCAATCCTCTCGTCACTTGCTCGCTCACGTCAGCCAACTGCAATCTTCCGCAGGGATTCACCGAAGGCGTCACCAACGACGTTTCAGCGTTCGCTCCGAACTTCGTGACTCCGCGTGTTCAGCAAGCCAGCCTCACCCTCGAACCCGAAGTCGCCGACCACACGACTGTCGCTGTCTCTTATCTTTACGTCCACGGCGAACATCTTATCCGCGCTCTCGACGTCAACCTCCCGCAACCGGTCGCGCTCACTTATCCTATCTTCGATTCCACGGGCTCGATATTTCAGAACGGCTATTACACCGTTGATTCCTTCGCCACGTGGCAATATACCCAGTCGGCGACCTGCACATTTCCCCCGTGCATTAATCCTCTCGGACGTCCCATCGCCCAACTGGGCGAGATCGACGAATTCCAGAGCGCCGCCTCCAGCGTCTACAACGGCGCAACGCTTTCCATCAACCGCCGCATGGCTCGCGGGACTTATCTTCGCATCTCCTATACCTACGCCCATGCCATCGACGACGGTCAGGACGCCCTGGTTGCGGGCGAACCTGCGACCGTGCAGAATTCCTATCAACCCAATGCCGAGCGTGGCCCCAGCGTCACCGACCAGCGCAACCGATTCGTTGCCGCCCTCTCCGCCGAGCCGCGCTTCTTCCATCGCGGCCACGAACTTCTCGGCCATGTTTTCAACGACTGGAAAATTTCCAGCATCGTCACCGCCGGCAGCGGGCGTCCCGTGAATGCGACCTTCAATGGTGATCCTAATCAGGACGGTAATGATCTGAACGACCGTCTCCCCGGCTACAGCCGCAACGGATTCACCGGACCGGATTACTCCTCCACCGACCTGCGACTGGTCCGCAAAATCCACGTCGGCCACGGATACCGCCTGGAATTCACCGCTGACTCTTTCAACCTCTTCAACCGCGACAACCAACGCGTCACCATCACCTCTAACGGCCTCACCGCTGAAGCCACCACTTTCACGCAATACACGACATACGTAAACGGAACACCCTACCCCGCCTACTACCAGCAGCCGCAAAATTTCATGAGGCCCGACGCCGCATTCGCGCCCCGGCAAATTCAACTCGGCCTGAAGTTCGTCTTCTAGAAGATCTTTTTTTTGGTAGAGCGGCACCAAAACGTCAACTGCAACTCCATTGCATCCGTCCACCGGGCGCCGATACAATCCTTCGTGCTCTTTGCAGCGAGGACTTTTGAAAGAAAGGACGTCCATGAAAAAGCTCATTGGAGTCATCGCGGTTTGCATCTTGTTTTCGATTGTGGCATTCGCGCAACGTCACGAGGTCGGTGGCGGAGCCAAAAACATCCCAGCCCATGGGCCACGTCCCGCTTCCACATCCCACCCTGCGCCTGCCCAGGAGAACCGTCACTTTAACGATCAAGCCGGCCATCCCGATGCCCCGCACGTGCACTCGAATGGCAAGTGGATCGGGCACGACACCGGTCCCAACGATCCCCACTACCACCTCGACCATCCCTTCGAGCATGGCCATTTCACGGGAGGCTTTGGCCGAGGTCACGTCTGGCGGCTCGCTGGAGGCGGCCCCAACCGTTTCTGGTTCGGCGGATTCTACTTCAGCGTCGCTCCCTATGACATTGGCTACTGCAACGATTGGCTTTGGGACGCCGACGACATTGTCATCTACGAAGATCCCGACCATCCCGGCTGGTATCTCGCCTACAACGTAAGGCTGGGAACCTATGTCCACGTTCAATACCTTGGCGCCTAAGACGAACCCACCCTCGATGCAGCCGAGGGCCGCATTTGCCCTCGGCTACACGCGACACGTGCAACTTTTTTCCGCTCTTCCCTTGACTTCCATTAGAATCCTTGTAATAACTATTCGGTCCTTCCGGACGGGTTTGGGGGTGTGTTTGTTTGGCAGAAATTCGACTGCAGGAGGGTGAATCCCTCGAAAACGCTCTGCGCCGCTTCAAGCGCAAAGTGCAGCAGGAAGACATCATCAAAGAGGTCAAGCGCCACTCCTTTTACCTGAAACCCGGTGAAAAGAAACGCGTGAAGGCCGCTCTAGCTCGGAAGCGCGCTCGTAAGAAGGTCCGCAAAGAACAGGATTGAAGTAGAGATTCTAAGTAAGACCTGAAGGAGTAATACCGCATTGAAGGGTCGTCCCTTTCCCGGGGCGGCCCTGCTCAATCTGGCCCCCACCAGAAAAGAGTTGCAGCTGGGATCATTCATTAACTCATCATTCATTCGGCATTCAAGCAGGAAAAGTTGTATCCACGCTCCGTTCCAGGCGCGTGGCGGGCCGAGTCCAGGGGCAGTTTGAGGGGGGATGTAGAGAACCTGTTTTGCTTTTGCCATCGCCTTCCCCGCGTGTGGCGACTGCAAACCGGGCACAAGGGAGCCGTCCTCAATGGAATTTCAGGATAAAGTACTGACCTGCATCGACTGCGGCACTGACTTTGTCTTTACCGCCGGGGAACAAATGTTCTTTCACGACAAACAATTCAAGAACCAGCCCAAGCGCTGCAAAACCTGCAAGTCGAAGCGCGTGGCAGTCCTGACCGCGCCTCACGCACCAGGAAACGGGAACTACCATTCCCGGGTTGAAACCCGCGCCACCTGCTCACAATGCGGCAAAGATACGACTGTGCCCTTTCGTCCCACGCAGGGCCGGCCCATTCTCTGTCGTGAATGTTTCACACAAAAGAGAAACGTAGCGACCGCCTGACCGTTTCATCCCCCCCGATCACGGCGCACATCCTGGCATGAACCCGAATCGTGCCGAGGTGTGTCGTGTGAGGGATCGGCAAATTTCCGCCGAATTGCGCTACCATGATCAGGTGTCGACTTACCATGTACAAAACTTCGGCTGCCGCGCCACTCAAGCCGATGGTGCCGCTATCGAGGGTCAGTTCCAGCTCCGCGGCCTCGTCCCTGCTCCGGCCGACCAAGCCGACCTGATAATCCTTAATACCTGTACCGTCACAAATTCTGCCGATCAAGACGCACGTGCCGCCGTACGGCGCATCCAGCGGCAGAATCCTCTGGCAAGGATCATCGTAACCGGATGCTATGCCCAGCGCGCTCCGGAAGAAGTCGCCGCGCTTCCAGGTGTCAATGCGGTGATTGGCAACTCGCACAAACACCAGCTCGGCGACCTCGTGCTCGGCGAAAATTTACAGCGGGCAAAGACTTTCTTCCCATCAGTGCGCTTACCGAGAATCGGGAACTGCGCGCCGAGAACTCGATTTTCGTCTCCGACATCTTCGCCCACACCGAACTTCTCGCCGCGCCGGTTTTCGAACCCGCTGGCAACATCGGTGGTCATGCACACGACCGCACGCGACCAAATCTCAAGATCCAGGACGGATGCGATAACCGCTGCTCGTTTTGCGTGATCCCAAGCGTCCGGGGGCAAAGCCGTTCTCTTCCCGCATCGCAAATCATCAGCGAGGTGAATAGCCTCGTGGCCGCAGGCTACCGTGAAGTGGTCATCAGCGGCATCAACCTGGGCCGCTGGGGACGCGATCTGGAGAGCCCGCTTCCGGCATCCGGCTTCCGCAAATCGCTTTTCGAGGATCTGATCCGCCATATTCTCGCGGAAACCAGACTCGAAAAGTTGCGCATCTCTTCCGTCGAACCCATGGATTGGTCCGATGAACTCATTGCGCTCGTTGCTGCTTCATCTCGCATCGCCAAACATGCCCATGTTCCCCTTGCAATCCGGCAGTGACGCCGTGTTACGCCGCATGCATCGCAAATACCGGCCGTGGCACTATCGCGAAAAAATTGAAAAGATTCGCGCCGCCATGCCCACCGCGGCTATTGGTGCCGATGTCATGGCCGGATTCCCAGGAGAGACGGACGCCGAATTCGAATCCACGCGCCGCCTCATCGAAGAGCTGCCATTCACTTACTTGCACGTCTTCACTTACTCCGCGCGTCCCGGCACACCCGCCGCGGCCATGTTGAATCAAGTCCCAGTCCATGTGGCTCGTGAGCGTAACCAAATCCTGCGCGAGCTCGCTTCATCAAAAAAGCAAATCTTTATGCAGTCGTTTCTTGGAAAACCATTGGAAGCAATCACGCTGAGCGCGGTAAAGAAAGGACCCGATGGTGACTTCACCGAGGCCCTTACCGACAACTATCAAAAGCTGTTTGTGAAAGGACGCCACGAAGCCAATCGATGGATTCGCGCAGACATCGCGGCAGTGAAGGATGGGGCACTCGTGGGCAGCCTGGCAGTTTCTACGTCATGCTCAAGCCTTGGTTTAGTCCCCTTAAGATTGGCAGATACTTTCGCACCGACCACCATCTCCCTCTAACGCAAAATCAAATCTGCTCTGGCTCCTCAGGATCCGGCTCCCGCACGGGCGCGTCCGGATTCTCCATGGGAGAAGGTGGTTCCTTAATTGGTGGCGGCATCGGCTCGGCAGGCTGGCGGAGGTTAAGAGGAACGTTCGTCAGCGTTCCAAGCTGCAGGTCGGGAATCATGCACCTCAGATGCGAAACAGGCTCGAAAGGAAGCCGGCGGGGCTTTTTGGCGAACAAACGGCGCAAGCTCGTGCTGACGCCTGGTTACTTCACTTATCAGACGCCAGCGAAGAGCCAACTACGCGGCAACCCCAGTGCGCGAGCCACGTCGCTGAATCGCTTGGTGAATCCGCCAGAATTCCTGCACTTCAGTGTCGTTTAGCACTTCTTCCTGTGCGTGCGCGAGCAGACTAGCAAGTGCCTGCTGTAGCCGTTCCTCTGTAGAGGCATCTAGCTCTGTGATCGAAAGCGTCATTTCAGTCTCCTCTATCAACTCGGTGAAGTTTTCAGTGGTTGCCAGTTCACTAGGTTTGCTAGTTCTTGGAACCTGTCAATTGTGACAGGGGGAGTACCCGTCGGCCTGAGATCCGAAAGCCGAGAGCCGAAAGCCGTTTCTCAGTTGGTGAAACCTTACGATTTCACTGGTTGACCGAATTTTGAATGTCACCAGATTGAGTGGGGCCCCTGTAAATATTGACAGTTTCCGGTACATCCAACGTCGTTTAGATTTTCCCCTCTCACGTAGCCCTGTCCAGTGTTCCCTCTGGGGCGGGGCTTTTTTCCGTCAGACGAAGCTGAGCATATTGGGTTGTTAACAGGAACTATCAAGGTAAAATCTTACAATGTTGATAGTGCCGGAGGCGCGCACTGTGATTCTGCGGAGCACGCCACCCTTTCATGCGGAGTCAACTTTTTCTTAAGGCACCACGGCTACCGCCACCCGCACTCCCGGGTACCGCGCGTTAAATAGAAAATACCGGCCTTCGACGAAATCGATATAGCAGTGGTCGGTGTAGGCCCATCGAGCAGGCCAGGGCTGTCCGATTTCGAACCTGTAACCGCCATACGCGAAGTGCGGATGACCTGCAACCGAAGTCACGCGGCCAACGGCAAAGTAATGCTCACGTCCAAATTGCGCATGAAAATGTTCATCTGAAATTCGCCGAAGCTCCACGCGCCTCTCTTCATGTAGAACGCGCTCCTCATGAGCCACGTGCCGCTCTTCCGCACGCTGCTCTTCATGCGCCTCGTGCCTCTGTTCTTCATGGGCTTCATGACGTTCTTCTGTGCGAACCTCTTTTCGTTCTTGGTGCTCGTCCTGAGCAACAGCAGATAGGACCCCTCCTAACAAAAATGACGCAGAAATAGCGACAACGGTTGTGAATCGCTTCATGGTTCCTCGCAGAGAAATTGATTTCGACACCGACGCGGTCGAGGGCGCGTGCCACAGCTCAAGTTAGCAGGATAAGTTTCAAAAGAAAGTTACCGAAGAACAAGAGAATTCCTTATACCTTTCGTGTGGCTATCTTGCGGTGATCGCCAGGGACACTGTAGCGAGAAAGAGGGCAACGAGCGACGCTCGGAGCATTGGCTTCATTCGTATCAGTTCTGTCGTGCTGTCCCTGAAGTTTGAGAGTTATGGGCAATCCGGAACCGATCGTCAATTGGTGAGCCATACCCATTACACTTGTCTCCTGGCGGCATGAGCGGAATTGCAATTCTCAACGGTTACGCCTCCGGCCCCGGCAGTCGTAGAATCATTACAGTTAGGAGCGGCACCATGAGATACCGCATTGCTATCTGGGCAAGTGCAGGCTTTCTGGTTGCGGTCTTCTGGGCACTTTTCGCAATCGCAACTTTCCCCTCTACAAGCGAAAGAATGCGGGATGCATGGACTCTCGTCTGTTTGACCTGCCCTATTGCGATAGCTGGCCGGCACCACCCTGTCAGTCTCTATGAGGTTCTGGCGGCGAATACAGTCACGTATGCACTGGTCGGTCTAATCGTGGAAGCCCTACGCCGCTCGCTGTATCACGCAAAATCGTGAAGGTAAAAAAAATCGCAGAATCCAGCATATCGGGCTTCGCCGTCCGCAAAGTAGCGTACGAACTCATCCCACCCGCGAAAGTTATGGTCCCATCCAATTTGCATAGCCGCAGCCTGCCAAAAACCGCATCTAACGCCTGATCCCGGACCTTGCTCCGGTTTGGTCCAGGTTCGGACTCTAACGAAGACGAACAGTGTCAGCGGGATCGGCGGAGGGTATATAGGCGGTGACGTTCAGATTTTTACTGTTTCTCTGAATCGAGCCAACATTCTATCTACGCCGGTCCATGAGTCCGTTCAACATCCCGCTCTTTAAATTAATCCGAAGGAAAAACTGTGAACGATAAGGATAGCGAGAATAATAAAAATAAAGGACCGCAAGAAGAAAAACAAAAGTTCGATTGGGTGACTCGACGTTCTGCGTGTTCCCTGCCCGCAGTATTCAAAGAGCTCAGATTACAGATTGAACAAGATGTTAAGACGCGCAATTCGCTGCGGCCGAACAATGCTCCTTATGAGTTCTCGATGACTGATGATGACGATGGCTTCCAGGTTACGCTGAAAGCCAAGGAGTTGGAGATAGCGGTAAGATTCGTCCTCGCCGAACATGCGATTGTTGTGCGGGATGACAAAGGCGTTGAGATGTTCGAGGTCACGCTTACATTCAATGATCTGGGCGAGTGCCAGTTAAATGTCAACGGAGAACCGCGCGACTACTGGCAAGTGCGGCGCATGGCGCTGGAGGAATTGATGTTTCGCGGAAACTAAAACACAGCAGGCAGCTGACGTCGCTCACCTTTCGTCATGTTATAATCTTGTATTCTCAATCGCTTAGGGGCGTGGAGGGCCGTATCGATAAACGTTTTATCCGAACCAATGACCGCATCCGGGCACGTGAAATTCGCGTGATCGGCGATGAAGGGGAACAGATTGGCGTGATGCCCCCATTCGAAGCGCTCAGGTTAGCCCGCAGTAAGAATCTGGATCTGGTCGAGATTTCTCCCACTGCCCAGCCTCCCGTGTGCCGCATCATGGACTACGGGAAATATCTGTACCAGCAGGAAAAGAAAGAGCGCGAGGCCAAGAAGCACCAGAAAACGATCACCGTGAAAGAGGTCAAGTTCCGCATCAATGTGGACGACCACGATTACGAGACGAAAAAAAATCACGTGCTGCGTTTTCTGGATGAAGGAGATAAGGTAAAGGCAACCATCTTCTTCCGTGGCCGCGAAATGACCCGCACCGGTCTGGGCCGAACCATTCTGGAACGACTGATTAAGGACGTGGAACCGCAGAGCATTGTGGAATTCCGGCCGCGCCAGGAAGGCAATACTCTGCACGCAATTTTGGCGCCCAAAAAATCGGCGGCGGAACGCGAGAAGGAAAAAGAGAAAGAAGCCAAGCAAAAAGCGAAAGCCGAGCGGCAGGAAAGGATGCTGCAGGAAAAAATGGCCCAAGCCAAGCTGGCACCGGAAAAAAAAGAAGAGCAGCCGGCTGCAGCAAGAGCGGCGGAAGCTGTGAATCCTGGGTCACACGCCTAGCAGGTTCGCTGAAGATTGGCGTCAGTCGCGCCAATAAATCCAGAGCAATTGAAGCAATATTGAAAACAGCGGTGCAGGCAAGATCTACTCTGCACCTGATTCCGAGGAACTATGCCGAAACTAAAAACACACAAAGGCGCGGCCAAGCGCTTCAAGAAAACTGCCACCGGCAAGGTGAAGCGGGGACATTCGGGCCTACGCCACATGCTGACGTCCAAGGCCCATAAACGCAAACGTAAATTGGGTACCTCAACTCTCGTGAGTCCGGGGGATCTCCACAAAGTAAAGCGGATGATTCCGTATCAGTAAGGGCATTATTGATTTTGTGATTGCTGATTGTTGATTGAGGATCTTGCTTCCTCTAGTGGGTTAATCAACAATCGAGAAATCATCAATCAGCAATTGCTTGAGGCGCGTGAAGAGGTCAGAGATCGCCGCAATGGTGAATCGCCCTTACCTCCAGCCGCCAGTACATAGAAAGCAAAAAGGAGAACACCATGCCACGTGTAAAACGCGGAACCAAACGTCGTGCCAAACGCAAAAGAATATTAGACCGCGCGAGCGGATATTTCCTCACTAAATCAAAACTCTACCGTTCCGCAAAAGAAGCGGTTGAGCGCGGACTCAAGTTCGCCTATTCGGGGCGCAAGCAGCGCAAGCGGCAATATCGATCACTGTGGATTGTGCGCATCGGCGCAGCCGCCAAGCTGAATGGCTTGAGCTACAACCAATTCATCCATGGATTGAAGGTAGCTGGAGTGGAGCTGGACCGCAAGATACTCGCGGATCTGGCGGTGCGGGATGCGGCTGCGTTTGCCAGTCTGGCACAGCAAGCGAAGACTGCGCTGGCGTAGTTGTCGAGCGGCCTGTTCTTTGTGAGACCGGGAAGGGCATGGCTTTCAGCCGCGCCGAATTGCTGACCATTAATTTACAACTTGTCGTTCCGAGCGAAGCGAGGAATCTGCCATCGGGAGCAGACAGTTGGAGAGATTCCCGCTAGGCCGAGAGCTTGATTCGGCTGATAGGGATCCTTCGACTGCGTAACCCGATTCGCTTAGCGAATCGGGGTTACTCCGCTCAGGATGACAATCCTTGGACACCAAACAGAATGGCTTATACCGTTTCCAAGTTGACGGATTATTCGGCGGCGGCGCTGGAACGCGCCTCCGGCGAACTACTCTCGGCGCTCGGTGATGAAGCTGCCGCTATCAAGAGCGAAGTCGCTTGGAAAGCTGTCCGCGACCGATGGATGGCACGGAAGAATGGCATTCTGACTCAGATTAACGACCTCTGGCTGAAGGGAGCTCCGAAGGAAGCAAAGCGCGAGGTTGGCCAGCAAGTAAACCGAATCAAGGAACAAGTCGCGCAAAAGATAGAAGGTGCCCAGGCTTGGCTTCGGGCTCCTGTTCATGAGGTGATACATTCGGGCGCCGAGGTTCCGGCCGCCGGTTTGGATAAGTACGCATTCGAAAAGGTCGGCGCAGTCGACATCACTCTGCCCGGCATTCGGCGTCCGATCGGAGCGGAGCATCCAGTCGTTAAGACAACGAACGAGATGGTTCGCGTTTTTCAAAAGCTCGGCTACTCCGTGGCTGAAGGTCCCGTCGTCGAAACTGATTATTACAACTTCGAAGCCCTGAATTTTCCGCCCAATCATCCGGCACGCGATACCCAGGACACTTTGTTCATCGCAGGTCAGCAGTCGAAAGCGCAGCGCGAACGGCTGTTGCTGCGAACCCATACTTCTCCGGTGCAGATTCGGACGATGGAGAAGATGCGGCCACCGCTTCGTATCGTGATTCCCGGGACGGTGCATCGCAACGATCCTCCCGATGCGAGCCACTCTCCGATGTTTCATCAGATCGAAGGACTGGCGGTCGACACCAACATTACTTTTGGCGATTTGAAGGGAACGCTCGATCACGCGATGAAGGAATTTTTTGGATCGAATGTGAAGACGAGTTTTCGGCCATCGTTTTTTCCGTTCACTGAACCGAGCGCGGAGATGTATGTCTCATGCTTCATCTGCGGCGGGAGTGGGAGGCGCGGGCCGGATAACGCGCCGTGCCGTCCGTGCAAGCAGACGGGATGGATCGAAATTCTGGGATGCGGCATGGTCGATCCGAATGTGTTTGAGTTTGTGAAAGACAATGGGTATGACCCGAAGAAAGTTTCTGGGTTTGCCTTCGGTATGGGCGCCGACCGCATCGCCCTGCTGAAGTATGGAGTGGATGATATTCAGTTGTTCTTTCAGGGCGATGTGAGGTTCCTACATCAGTGGGCATGATAGCTATGTCGCCCTGTCATCCTGAGGCGCCTTCTTTGCGCCGAAGGATCCCTGCAGTCTGGCACTAAAACTGGAGAGCTAACCGCAACGCTATAAAATGAAACTATCTCCACAATGGATTCGCGATTTCGTCGATCTTACTGTCGACGATCATCGACTGGCCGAGGATTTGACCAGCGTCGGGATTGCTGTTGAGGGAATCAGCAGCTCGGGTGACGACACGGTCTTCGAGATGGAGATTGGGACGAATCGTCCCGATGCGATGAATCATTATGGAGTCGCGCGGGAGGCAGCGGCCATGTATGACTTGCCGCTGAAGACGCTCAGTCCGAAACTACCCGCCTCTATTGGAGAAGCAAATTTCCCCATTCAAGTGGAAGAGCCCCAGCTTTGTCCGCGATTTTCTGCCCGCATTATACGCGGCACGTGCATCAAGCCTTCTCCGGAGAAAATTGCGCATCGTTTGCAACTGCTCGATCAGCGTCCCATCAGCAACGCAGTCGATGCCACAAATTATGCTTTGTGGGAGATGGGCAAACCTACGCATGTGTTCGACATGGATTTGATCGAGGGCGGGCGACTCATCATTCGAAAAGCGAAGAATGGAGAGAAGTTCAAGACACTCGACGGCATCGAACGCACGCTGACGTCAGAAGATCTGGTTGTCGCTGATGCGAAAAAGCCCGTAGGACTCGCAGGAGTAATGGGCGGCTTCGACACTATGATCACCGAGAAGACACGGAATATTTTGATCGAATCAGCATGGTGGGATCCGCTCACTGTACGCAAGACTTCGCGGCGACACGGGATTCATACCGACGCCTCGCACCGGTTTGAGCGTGGTGCAGATTTCGAATCGACGATTTTGTCCTGCGATTTGGTTGCTGCGCTGATTCTGCAATCGGGTGGGGGAGAACTGGTTGGCAATGCGATCGACGTCATTGCGAGAAAAATCGATCAGGCTCCCGTGGTGCTGAGGCTTTCAGAAGTCCAGAGAATTCTAGGCGGGAATCTGGATTCGGGAGAGATTTTTCGCATCCTGAAGAAACTTGGATTCGGGGTGATTCCGGAGGGACAGGCGGATGCGCAGTTTCGCGTGCATATTCCGAGCTGGCGGCTGGATGTGGAGCGTGAAATCGACGTGATCGAAGAGATCGCGCGGCTGCATGGTTACGACAAGTTCGAGAATACTTTACCGGCTTACAGCGGAGCAGTCAGGGACCTGCCGCATGCGACGCTGGACGCCACTTTGCGTTCGCGAGCGTTGGCCCTGGGATACGACGAGGCGGTGTCGCTGACATTTATTTCCCATGCGGATGCGGAGAGATTTTCTTCGGTCTCGGTTCTGGAATTAGAAAATCCCTTGAGCGAAGAAGCATCCGTAATGAGGACCTCAATAGCTCCGGGCATGCTCGACATGCTGGCGTGGAATCTGAATCGTGATTCGGAAGATGTGCGGCTCTTCGAGATGGGTCACGTGTACGAAGTGCATGACGGGGAACGGATCGAGCCTGCGCGCTTAACTCTGGGAGCGACAATGGCGGCGGTGAAGAGTTCGCTTCCCGCGGGCGGTGCGCTGGATGTGACCGAGGGCGAATCCTGTCTGGCGGCCGAGGCGTTTCGTTCTTTCAAGGGCGACGTGGAGAGCCTGCTCGCGGCATTTGCATGCGGTGAGCTGAGTTTTGATCGGGAGACGGCGGAATATTTTCATCCCGGACGATCGGCGCGGGCGCTGATGGATGGCAAAGAAGTGGCTCAGTTTGGGCAAGTTGCCGAAGCCGTTAAAACTGCGAGAAAGTTGCGCCAGGATGTTTTTTTGGCGCAGATGGATCTTGAGCAGTTGCACGCAATAGGATCGCGGACGGTGCGATTTTCGCCACTGGCGAAGTATCCTGCTGTGGAGCGGGATTTTTCGTTTGTGTTCTCCGACGACGTGGAGTTTGCGGCGATGCGCCGGACGGTGATCAGCCTGCGCTTGAGAGCGCTGCGTGAATTCAACCCGGTAGAGATTTTTCGCGGTGGGTCGATTGGGGCGGGGAAATACTCCATGCTGCTGCGGGCACGCTTCCAGTCGAATGAAGGTACGTTGCGCGACGAACAGATAGCGGAGTGCTCTGCGCAGATCGTGGCGGCGCTGCAAGGGTTAGGCGGAGTGCAGCGGACCTAGCTGCAATTGTTGATTTATGATTGCTGATTATTGATTAGAGAAAAATCGCTCGGGCATTTTGACTTTCCCAAAGTTTTCAATCAACAATCAACAATCAACCATTTTCCTCGTTGTGCTAATCTGCCAGCTATGGCGGACGTAATTTCTCTATCCATCCAGAACAAGCAATTTCTGAGTGACAAGGTTTTTCATTTTACCGAATCGGTGATTCGGGAGATGACCCGGCAAGCAATGCTGCACGGCGCGGTGAATCTGGCGCAGGGATTTCCGGATTTCGCGGCTCCGGCGGAGATCAAAGCGGCGGCCCGCGCGGCCATCGAGAGCGATGTAAATCAGTATGCGATCACATGGGGCGCGGAGAATTTGCGCAACGCGATTGCGCGGCAGATGAGCGTGTGGCAAGGCATTTCAGTCGATCCGGAGAAAGAAGTGACGGTGTGCTGCGGATCGACCGAGGCGATGATCTCGACCTTGCTGGCGGTGTGCAATGCCGGCGATGAGGTGGTGATCTTCGAACCGTTCTACGAAAATTACGGGCCGGATTCGGTGTTGAGTGGGGCGCGGCCGCGGTTTGTAAAGTTGAGGCCGCCGGGTAACGACGGTGGCGAGTGGACGTTCGATGAAAAGGAACTGCGTGCAGCGTTTGATAAGAATACGAAGGCCATTATCGTCAACACGCCAAACAATCCTACAGGCAAGGTTTTCGCGCGGGCTGAATTGGAATTGATTCGTGATTTGTGTGTGGAGTTCGATGTACTCGCGATTACGGATGAGATTTACGAACACATTTTGTATGACGGCACGAAGCACATTACGATGGCATCACTGGAGGGAATGCGAGATCGTACGGTGACGATCAACGGGATGTCGAAGACCTATAGCGTGACGGGATGGCGCGTGGGCTGGGCGGTTGCGCCGGAAAAGATCACGAATGCAATCCGCAAGGTGCACGATTTTTTGACGGTGGGAGCGCCGGCACCGTTGCAGGAGGCAGGTGCTGCAGCGTTGAGCTTGCCGGCGGAATATTATGCGAAGCTGGCCGAGGGATATCGGACGCGGCGGGATCATCTGATTCCCGCGCTGGAGGAAGCTGGATTTAAGTGCTTTCGTCCAAGCGGCGCTTATTACGTGATGACGGATATTTCTAAGTTTGGATTTGAGGATGACGTGTCGTTCACGAAATATCTGGTGAAAGAGATTGGCGTTGCGGCGGTGCCGGGCTCGAGCTTTTATCGGGATGCGAAAGATGGGGCGCGTCAGGTGCGGTTTGCGTTCTGTAAGAAACTGGAGACGCTGGACGCGGCGGCGGAGCGACTGGGGAAGTTGCGGGCCGGTCTGGACCCGGTTCGGAATGACAAAAAGTTTTAGTGGCTTAGCGCTTCAGCGGATTGCGTAGAGGGCAGGATCGCGTGGGATAGGCTTGCCCTCACCGTGACCGTTGGCAATTCGTCGCCGCGAAAGTATTTTGCTTTTTCTTTTCCATCCTTCAGGTCCGCAGCTTTCATTTCGGGCATGGCTTCGTAGGGCTTCGAGTAGTCATTGGCGGCGTTCCAGAATAAAAATCCGATTCCGCCTTTTTCTTTAGCAGTCGCGACTTGTACTTTGATGTATTCGGGCGAGTAAGTTTTGGTGCGCCAGCGGAAGGCTTGCAGCCAGGGGCGGATGACTACACCACTGCCTTTGGTAATCAGCTCGAAGCGCTGCATGGATTCGCCGATGAAGTGCTCGGGCGCATCGCCCGGGTGCTCGATTCCATCCATCCCAAAAAAGTGCGATGGGTAAATCATGGGCGAGAGCACATCGCAGTATTTCGCCATGCCGACGATATCCTGTCCGGTGTGGGAGAGGTCGACGGAGCGCTGCCATGCCATTACACCGAAGACATCGAGCGAGAGCAGAACTCCGGTGGGATGAAGCTCAGCGTAAGCTTTCTTCAGGAAGTCGGTGATTACGTCGGAACGCTGCCAATTCGAGTGCTCGGTCTGGTAGACAAAGCTGGCGTCTTTTTGATCGCCTTCCGCGGGGAAACGGACGTAGTCGAATTGAATTTCATCTGCACCAGACTGGGCAACAAATTTGGCGAGAGCGATGTCGAAATCCTGCACTTTGGGTTGAGAAGGATCGGCCCAGACCAGCTTGCCGTTTTCCCGCCACGGCTGCTTTGTCTTTTTTGATTGCACGGCGAGTTCGGGGTGCTGAACGACCATGCGCTCGTCGCGGAACATGGCGATGCGGGCGATGGCGTGCATGTTTTCGGAGTGCAGGAAGTGGACGAACTTTGGCAAGTCGTGAATATAGACCTGGTGCTTGCCGAGCAGCGGATGCTCGAACGGAATATTCACGCTGCCGTCGGAATCTTTAATGTCGAAGACAACGGCGTTGCCTCCGACCTCGCGCCAGTGGCGGATGATGCGGATCCCATGGTCGCTGGCGGCCATGATGCCGGTGAGATAGATGGCGCGGACTTCAAAATCTTTGGCGACGGGGATGGTGTGCTCGATGATAGGCGCAGGCAGAATTCCGGGGATGGTGATCTGCTCGCCGGCCTTAAGAATGTTCCCGGAGCGATTTCCGTTCAATCCGCGGATGGCGTCCGCCAGTTCCGATGAGGTCAGGTACGAGGTGTTCTTTAAGTATTGACGGGCAATTCCGGGGATCGTGTCTCCGCGCTTCGCGGTGTAGAGCGACGTCGAAGGCGACGAAGAAGGCTGTGGCGGAGGGATATCTGCCGGTTTGATTGCGGGGACGGTTGTGCTGACCGGTTCCAGATGCGCAGCTTGCGGCGATTGCGCAGCCGGGGATTGGGCTGCCTCCGCGGAAGAAGAGTGCGAGTTTAGCCGAACCGCGGCCAGACCAAAGAGAACACACGACAACGCAGAGATTATGAGAATAGACGAGCGGCGCAAAATAGCCTCCGAGAACGGCCTGATCGCGATGCTATCCCGCAGGCAATGGAGCCGCTAGTTACTAGCGGTCATCTCCCCGTTGGCCGCGTCCCGAAGCGGAAATCCTGAGCTCAAGAGACCGGAGAATACAGGCCGGGACGGAAGGTGCCGTGTCCCTTCCCTTGTGCGCAAATTATTTCTCTTGCGGGTCTTTCACTTTTTACCGCCCTCTGTTCTAATCTCGTGGCTGGGCCCGTAACTCCTGCCAATCGAGGGTTTTTGTTTCCACAAGGGATCGCCTGAGCGTGGCCAGCGGCTTGCTTGTTTGGGAGTACCGGGGACGCGCTACCGGGGCTGGCGAGCGACGGTTTCCAAATGACAAAATTTGTCATCTTAAAGAACTGGGGAGTCGCGAAGAAAGACCCGGAGAATCCTTGGCAACGCAGGCAAAGGGCCGAGCATACGGCCTGGAAAAGGAACCAGATTCCCGGTGCAAGCCGGATCATTCAATTATGAGAACGAATCTCGCTACCGTGCTCGATCCCAACCGCCGCAGCAACGATGCTGGAGAATTTGAAGCTGCCTTGCGCCGCAAGATCGTGGGGCAGGACCAAGCCGTCGAAAAAGTCGCAGAGATTTACCAGATGTTTCTGGCGGGACTGAATGCGCCGGGTCGTCCGGTGGGCAACCTGCTTTTTCTGGGACCGACAGGATCAGGAAAAACGCGAGTTGTCGAAGCCATGGCCGAGGCGCTGTTCGGCGATTCGCGGGCCTGCATCAAGATCGATTGCGCCGAGTTTCAACATTCACACGAGATTGCAAAGCTGATTGGTTCGCCTCCGGGATACTTGGGACATCGGGAAACGCATCCTTTGCTCACACAGGAAGCCTTGAACCAATGGTTCACGGAGAAGTTGAAGCTCTCGATCTTATTGTTTGACGAAATCGAAAAAGCTTCCGACTCACTCTGGCAGCTCTTACTGGGAATCCTGGACAAGGCGACGCTCACCCTCGGCGACAATCGCCGGGTTGATTTGTCGCAGTGCATCATCATCCTGACCTCAAACCTGGGCGCCAGCGAGATGACGAACCTGGTCGACGGGGGATTTGGATTTGCGCCGAAGGCGGTGGAAGTCGACAACAATTTTGACGATAAGATTCAGCGGACCGCGGTGGAAGCGGCGCGGCGAAAATTCACCCCGGAGTTCATGAACCGCATCGACAAGACGGTGGTCTTCAAGACGCTGCGCGACGAGCACCTGGCTCAGATTCTTGAGATCGAACTGGGCATGGTGCAGCAGCGGGTTCTGATGGCTGCGGGCGCAAACCAATTTGTTTTCAATTGCACGGCGGGAGTGAAACAATTCTTGCTCAAAGAAGGAACTGATCCGCGGTACGGAGCGCGTCATCTGAAGCGGGCGATCGAACGGCATCTGGTGTTCCCGCTCGCCAATCTAGTAGCGACTGGTCAGGTCAAGTTGGGAGATTTCGTCCGCGTGGATATGGCAGCGGAAGCGCAGATGATCTTCGTGAAGGAAGCGGAGAACACAATGGCTCCTTTGCTGCTGGAGCGCTACGGAGCGGCCGCCGCCAACATGCCTGCCACTCGCGCGGCGCGCACTGCCGTAAATGGCCGCCGCGACCTCGGCGCAAGCCCCATCGCGGAGAGCAAATAAGCTATTTAATTTTTTACAAACTCGCTTGACCGCATCTCGCGAGCCTCTCAGCGCCGGAATTTTTTCCGGCGCTTTTTTATTGGCACTGTGACATATTCTCGTCCTTGATTTGAGGCAGCCTGATTTGCAGCAACAAGATGCGATTGCTCTGGGAATCGACGAGATACAGGCAATGGCCCGAATCGATCCACATGCCTGCGGCGCGGGTAGCATTAGCGCCTTTGATTGTTCCGGGATCGAATGAGTACGGCGCTTGGCCCTCGCGGGGAAAGACCTGAATCCGGTTGAGAGACGGGTCGCTAACATAGATGGTCCCTTGACTGTCTACCGCCAGTCCAGTATGTCGATCGGCATATACCAGCTTTATCGCGCGCAGAAAATGGCCCGCCGTATCCAGAATTTGGATTCGATTGTTGCCGGCGTCGAGGACAAACAGTTCGTTACCGCTGACGACCAGCTGGCTGGGTTGTTTGAACTCGCCTGGGCGATCTCCGCCACCCCGCTTTCCCACTTTGGCCACCGGCCGGCCACGGGTGTCCATAATCAGAATCATGTTTCGGCGAAGGTCACAAACGTAGACACGATGCGTAGTCTTATCGATCGCGATTCCCACTGGTGTGTCGAAGTACGATTCGTCTCTACCTAACTTGCCCAGGTAACCGCGAAATTTGCCTGACGAGCTGTAAATGAGTATTGATCTGCTGCTCTGATCGATGACAAACAGATTGTCCCGGTCGTCGGTAGCGAGCGCGACGGGCGTGTTCAGACGGTCTCCGGCTTTATCGAGAAGGCTATATTTCGCGTGAGAAAAATCGAAGATGTGGACGTTCCGGGCATCGGGATCGGCAACGAAGACGCGGTGGGTAGAGTCGGTGGTCACGGCGGAGGGCGACTGCAAGACATCCGTGCGAATTGAAGTGTCAGCAGGACCGGCAACAATATCGAGCGTCCGGTCCAGAACTGGATGCGATCCTCTCACGTCGCTGGCTGAGGAAAATGCACGCACAAAGCTGAAATGAGATGACGCGCTTTGCAGATCGGTTTGCGCCATCGGTGAAGTGGGTGCTGATTTTGTTTCCTGACTGAATGCGAGGCCGGAGGCGACGCAAAGGATTAGCGAGAGAAAAGTGCTTTCCCGGATGGATTTGCCCACAGACACGAGACGTAACCTTGATTCGATTCCATCGCAAATCCTGAGCGGACGCACTGTCTCGTGTCACAGCAAAGAGTGACCATCATCACACGAGCGACGTTTGTTTCGGGAAAGAACGTTTCTATTCGTATGTGAAAGTTAAGTTGTCGAGATAAACCGTGTAGGGCGCCTGTTGATAGTTTCCATCCATCTGATAGTTGATCGTCACTCCATACCAATTCACTGCCGAACCGGGATCGTAGTACTGGTTGAGAGCATTGGTTACGCCATTCAACGTGATGGACTGGTAGAGCAATTGATTACTGGGAGTGCGCTGGACCTTGATGGTCAGGTGGTTCCAGGAATTGTCGAGCGGATGACACGGGACGCCCGTCGGAGTCCAATGGGCGGTAACGTTATTCCAAACATCCCACTCATGACCGCCAGCGATGCGGCATTCATGACCCCAGATGAAACCGAGATTGTCGAAGAACTGGTTGATATCGAACTCAACGGCCTGCGAGAGTTCAAGATTGGTCCCATAAAAATACACGTCGTAAGTAAAGTTGTGATAGGTGGGAACCAGCGTCTGATCGGTGTCAGGCATGCCCTGCGAAGAAAATGCGCCGATCAAGTGGTTGTTAAACAGTGCGTCGGAATAAACAGCCGTTCCACCCAGGTCATATTCCGTTGCCGAACCACTCATGGACGGAGACTTGATTCCCTGGGTCATAGCGTAGGTGATACCGTCACAAGGCGAGGGCGAGCAATCGATGAAACTTGGCGGACCCTGCCCGTACTCTCCCCAGCCAGCGCTTTGCTGCAGGTTAGAGAAGGTGTTTCCTGGGTTTGAAATCGGAGTGTTCGCGACCGTTATTTGCAGGGGTTGTTGTTTTGATATGCCCTTGGAATCCGTAACCGAAATAGTAAAACCGAAGGCTCCGGCAGTGCTTGGTGTCCCGGAGAAGGTTCCCTTGTTTGCATTGAGCACCACGCTGGTGGGCAGTTGGCCGGAGGCGAGCGAGAAGAGGTAGGGCGCGGTGCCCCCGCTTACGTCGAGCGTAGCACTATACGCCGCCCCGACGGTACCCGAAGGAAGTGTACTCGAAATCGTGAGTACAGCGGTTGAGTTGGTTGCCGGTGGCGGAGTGCTGCCGCTGGCGGCGGGAACAGAAAATCCGGAACAAGCGCTGAGTATGAGAAGCCAGGTTAGGACGGCGATCAGGGCCGCGCAATGGAGCAAAATAAGTCGACCCGCACACCTCTTATGCGGCTGGCCGGGCAGCGGGATAAACATCCATCACCTCTTGAAAAGCGTTCAAGAGGACACTCAAAGGGAGAGTCCTTGGCCGGACTCTATGCCCCATACCAGCAGACAACCAGATCACCAACGGGAGGGACCTTTGGAGATTTCTAATGGTTGACGCTGAGCGGTCATCCCCGCGCAACAGGGCTTTGATTGAATCGCGCTCCGTAGCGCTTGCATACTGCCCATCCCATCGCGGTGAGGGCCGCCAGGACGAAAAACAATGTGGCGCCGCCCTCCGGAACGGCTACCGGCTTGATGGGGTGATAATGGCGCGGTTCGGGCTTGAAGATGATGTGCCGATCAGAATCTCGCCTGCTCACATTCTCTGGGGACTTCGTAATCATTGATCTACGCCTTCTATTCCTAAGACCTACGCTTAAGACATGATGCTCGATAAATTCGGGCAGATTGATCCTACTGAGTAATACTGTCGAGAGAAATGGCCTGAAGGCGGCGGTACTGAAGTAACGATCAGAATCCGCCCGTCGACCCCAAAAAAAGCGGCCCGGAGGCAACCGGGCCGCGAGGGATACAGCAGAACAACGGGACTAGAAGGTAATCTCGCCCTTGATTTGCAGAGAGCGGGGCGAAGCGTCTGCGCCGAGGAATGAGCCGAAGATGCTGGTCGGCGTAGCGACGGTGCGGACGATGCTTCCGAACTGCGAGTTGGCTATGTCCCCAATCGGCTGGTCGAAGTTGGGATGGTTGAGAACGTTGAAGGCCTGCGCGCCGAACTGGAATTTTGCGCCTTCCCAGTGCGGAATGGGAATAGTCTTCATCAGCGTTAAGTCCGTGTCGAAATACCTGGGACCGTAGACTTGATTGCGTCGCTGGTTACCGAAACTTGCAACGCCGCCGGGACCGATCGAAGAGCTGAACTCAGATGGAGTCAAACACGGCGTGGTTGTCGCTGAGGAACCGCATGAGAGCGGCCCGACAGAGGAATTGGCAAATAAATCCTGACCGAGCGCCGGCCCATAATTGTATCCATTCAGCACTCCTGTGCTACCCGAATCTATGACGGTGAAAGGAAGGCCGGTTCGCGCAAAGAAAGTTCCTGAAACCGTCCAATCCAAAAGCGCGCCCCACAAACCGCGGAAATTCGGCGTGTTGTAAACGTAGCTCGCCTGGAACTGATGGCGGGTATCGTAATCAGCATTGCCATAATTGTAGGCGCGGAAGTTGTAAGGATCCTGCGGAGCGAGGATGCTGGTGTTGGTATCAAAGTTGTAGGGCAGAAAACCTCCGTTGGAGATGTCATCCAAAGCGTGGCTCCAGGTGTAACTCGCCTGCACCTGAAGAGAGTTTGATAGGTGGCGGGTGAATTCGACCGTGAGCCCGTTGTAATTCGAGACGCCGGGGTTCGAAGCCTCGGTGACAACCGAGAAGCGAGAATCCACTGGAGCTGTTGGTAGACCCACAAACGCGGTTACCGGTGTGCCCGCCGCCGTGCTCAGCGCCCCTAAACAAGATCCGTTGCAATAACTGTTGAGCCCCGGATTCAAGAGAGCGAGATAACTTCCGTGATTGCCGACGTAGTCGAGCGAGAATGACATTTTTGATCCCAGTGGTTGCTGGACCTCAAAATTCCACTCGTCGTACGTGGGGTAATGGATGTTATTCGCGGAGTTGGTGATGGCCGGCGGAGTGAATAGCGGAGCAACAGCGCTGATTTGAGCGAGATTCAATCCTGAGCTAAAGCCGGTCGTGAACGCTGTGTTGGAAGCGGTAGTGGCGGTTTGAGCGCTTCCTGGGAGGCCGGGAGCAAGCAGACCTCCACTGCCAACGAAAGTGTTCTTCAAAGGCGAGTTGGTGTCGAAGGAAGTAGCAATAGTTCCAGGGAAGACATCGGCGAAGATGCCAACACCGCCGCGAACTACTGTCTTTCCGTCACCGAACGGCTGCCAGGCAAAACCGAGGCGCGGCTCCCAACTGATGTTCTGATAACTGGGTAGCGCCTGATGCAGACCGGTCAGAATGGCCTGGTTATAAGGCTGGGAGGGGTCGTGGGAGACACTGTCGAACGAATTGCTCAAACGGGCAAAACAATTCGTCTGGCAAATCGGATTGGAATTGTGTTCCGCGCGCAGAGCCAGCGTAATCTTGAGATGGGGCTTTATGCTCCATTCATCTTGCGCGTAGAGTCCCAGAGCGTACAGAGCCAATGGCTCGGTTGGCCGCGTGGCATAGGCCTGCTCATATGTGTCAACGGTGCCAGAAAAAAAGCTTCCTAAGTTCGCGAATTCTGCGATGGGAACGGTTGCGGCGAATCCACCCGGCGAATAATCGGTGATGTCATTGCGGCGAAAGTTCACACCGACCTTAAAATTATGTTTTCCTTTCAACCAGGAGTAATCGTCAGAGATCTGATATTGCGTCACGTTTCTACCTTGGGGCCATTCAGAATACTGCAAGGGGTTCGCAGTCGGAGAACCGGGACTCTGCAACTCTCCTCCAAGAAACGCCAGATCGTAAGGGATGAGCGCCTGCGAAGCGGGCAAACTTGCGGTGGCGAATACTGCGCTGTACCAGGATCCCGACAGGATGAACTGGTTGATGCCATTGTTTCCCACGGTGTGAGTCTCCTGGAACTGACCTTCATACTGGGGTTGGTGACTGACTGCGTTCAGAAGCGGGTTCAATGGATCGGTATACGTTGCCTGTAATCCATGATCAGTTCGGAAATGCACAAAAGCACGGTCTTTGTTCCCAATGTTCTGATCAACGCGAGCGGTCAGAAGCCATTCATCGGTCAGATTGTCGATGTTAGATTGGAACTGCAGTGCGCAAGGAGCGCCTCCTGCCAGTGTGACGCCGCCATCGCATCCGCCGGCGGGCAGAACGTTTGCGGCACGGTTTTGGCCAGAAGCGCCGTTATAGATGGAAAAGATCCGGTTATAAAAGGGAACTTCGGGTGCAGTGGTGGGATTTGCGCTGAGATTCGCGATAGTCGCCGCCTCAAACGCCGCACTGGGGACGTTCACCGGCTGAGCAGTGGGTATCAGCAAACGCAGCCCTTCCGTATCCAAGAAGAAGAACGTTTTGTTCTTCCTGATAGGTCCGCCAATAGAAGCAGCCCACTGGTTGGCATTGTCAAACGGACGTGGAGTTGCCGGCGTCGTGTTGTTGTTGAACCAATCGTTGGCGTTTAGAACGCGCCCATTCCAAAAGTATTCTGCATTGCCGTGAAAGCTATTGCTGCCGGACTTTGTGACGTAGTTAACGTTAGCGCCGGCCAGTTCCCCATACTCACCAGAATAGCCATTGTTGACCACAGTGGCTTCCCGAACGTCATTTGACCCCAGGAACAAGTTGGTCGCACCGGAATTGTTCAGGTTGAGGAAGGGATCGTTTTCGTTCATGCCATCCACGGTAAACAGGTTCGAAGTGGCGGAGATACCGTAGAGTGCGCTATTACCGTACCCCGCCTGCGTGTTCATCGTGGCGCCGGGCGCGGTCTGGACGTAATAGCTCAGATCGTTGCCTGGATTTGGCATGTTAGCAATTGCTTCCGGAGTGATATTGGTGGAGACGTTTCCGTTCTCCGTTTGCACGGCGCTGCCGCCAGCGGTGACTTCAACCACCGTGGTGTTAGCGGAGGCCAACTCGAGTTTTATGTTTAAAGTGCTGGCCTGGCCAACACTCACAGCTGTCTTTTGTTGAGTGGATTGAAAGCCTGAGGCGGTTATCGCCACTGAGTAGTTGCCGGGATTGAGCAGCGCGAAGCGGTACGCTCCGGTGGAGGAAGTGGTGGTCGTTTGCGTGGCGCCGGTGTCGAGATTGGTGAGGGTCGCGGTCGCGCCGGGAACGGCGGCCCCGGTGGGATCAAGAACTGTACCGGCAATATCTCCGGAGGTGAGGGATTGCGCCACTGAAAAGTTGGGAGAGAGAGTTAGGGCGACGAATAGAAGAAAGAGAAAAGCGAATTCCGTCGTGCGAAAGATAGAAAGGGATTGCGTTTTCATAAATTCGTACCTCCGGTAAGTATTCCAACAGAGCGGTATATTCCCCACGAAGAAACAGGCATGACCAACCACACGAGCGGAGTGTTGAGTCCACTGCGGATCGGAAATCAGTGTGTAGAAGTGCTGCGGGAGACAGCTCGAAGGACCACGCGTTATGTTTCGGCCCAACTTACTTGCTAAAACACATCCAATCCGGTGAACCGTATAACCAGAGAGAATCGTCGCGACGGAAGAAAAAGTCTATCGGTGAGAAACCGTATCCGGTTCGAGAGAAATACTTAGTTCGAAAATACGAGCAGTAATAATTAGGAAGTTATCCGCCGGCTTTCAATTCGGTGAGGACCTGCTTGGCGATTTCCTTCAAAGTCTCAAAAACTCCGGTGCCCTGGAAGGCGACGGCTTCGATTACCACTTCGTTCTTTTTGCGGAGTTCTTTGCTAAGAACCTCAGCGGATAAAATATTCGGCAGGTCGCGCTTGTTCAGCTGAAGCACATAAGGAATTTTGTTGAAGTCGTAGCCGTGTTCTTTCAAATTCGACATCAGGTTGTCGAGCGCCTCGACATTGGCATCCATTCGTTGCTCCTGGGAATCGGCAACGAAGACGATGCCATCGACCCCGCGAAGAATCAATTTACGGCTGGCGTCGTAGAAAACCTGTCCAGGAACGGTGTAAAGATGGATTCTGGTCTTGAAGCCACGCACTGAGCCGAGATCGAGCGGGAGAAAATCGAAGAACAGAGTACGCTCGGTTTCGGTGGCAAGCGAGATCATCTTGCCCTTCTGCTGTTCCGCTGTCTTCTGGTAGATCACTTGCAGGTTCGTGGTTTTGCCGCCAAGTCCGGCGCCGTAGTACACGATTTTGCAATTGATCTCGCGGGCTGCGAAGTTGATGAAACTCAAGGCTTTCCTCAAAAGCGCGGACGGAACACCCTTCCGCGCGCAAAAATATCCCTTTGGGGGCTCGGGGCTTTTATATCACACGCCGGGGACAGAACGCAGGTTACTCAGGTGACCCCCCGCCAAATCGGGCCAAGAAAACTGCAATCGGGCTGGGGATTATTGATTATCGATTTCCTGACCGTTGACTGAAATCGAACTGGCCCAATCCAGTTGAACCGCCCCGAAAACTCGTCAATCAGCAATCAACAAATCGTCTAACTCCTAACGCGTTGCAACCGCTGGATAGTATCCATCTTTCGCATATATCTTTAAGTGCGGGCGGTCGACCAGCACCTCGATATTGCGGTAGGCAGACGTGGTGGGAGTCTTCGGCCGGGCCGGCGTGTAGCCCAGGGTGTATTGATTACGGGCATCACTCATCGCCTGGGCGTAGGTATCTTCAATCGCGCTCAGCGAAAGTTCGCGATAAACTGGAAGACCGCCGGTTGCGGAAACGTATTTGGGCAGAAGGTCGTCGTAACCCTGGCGCGGAAGGTGCAGCCGTTCGACCTTGTCGTACACCGGAAGCGCCGCGCTTCCAACAGCAACGGCCTTTACCTGAATCTCCTTGGATAACAATAACTTGAGAACGTCGCGATAGCTCGCCTGACTGCCAAACTCCCGGCCGTCGCTAATGACAAAAATGATCTTTCGCCGGGTGCGATCGCGTTTGCTTAGATCGAGGGCAGCCTCCAGGATAGCGTCGTTCAGCACGCGAGATTGCTTGGGAGGTGTGTACACGGGTTGCGTGGGACTGCCAACAGGCATCCCGTTAATGATTGGCCCGTTCGGCGCCAGCGGCCCGCTCAGTACGGCCGGGCCGTTATTGCTGCCGCGTTCCATCTTGATCTGGTTGAAGACTGCCGTCAGCTTTTGTGTGGGAAGCGTAAAGTCGCTGACCTCGCTTACCGTGCTGCTGAAAGTATAAAGGGCCACTTCGTCATAGGGTGCGAATGCGCCTATCAGCGCAGGGAAAGTCTGGTTCACTTTCTGCACCGTTGAATCCGACATTCCCAAGTCCATCACGATCGCCACCGAAAGCGCGAACGGATCCTGAGTGAAGTAACTCAGCTTCTGGACCACACCGTTTTCCTTCACGATAAAGTCGGTGGGAAGAAGACCATCCACTCGGCGTCCGTCGTTATCCTTTATGCTGACCGGAAATTGCACAAAATTGGCGTGGACCACATAGGTGTAAAGCTGGTCCTGCGCGTGCGAGGGCTTAGCAGGGGTCCCTGGCGGCAGGGTCTGGACGGGAGGCATCGGCGGAGGGGTCGAATTCTCGTCCTGCGGAGCGGCACCAGCGTTGGCTGGTGGGATATTGGGTTGATTCGTCCAGGGATTTCGGTCTGCATTAGGCTGTTTCCTTTCCGGCTTAGGTGGAGGCGGAGGCTCCGCCGGTGTGGCCGAAGGCTGAACCGTTGGCGTATCCGGAATTTCAGAACTCTGGGCGGATTGGCTTTGGGACGTCTGGGGTTGCTGAGTTTGGGGTTGCTGACCTTGGGTTTCAGAGGTCTGCGCCGAGACTCTCAAAGAACCAGGGCCAAAGCAAATGGCAAGACAGGCGACGACCAAAAGACTGGTCACCCAAATGGATGGCACTGCGATCCTTCCGATACGAGCTGACGTTTTGTCGCCCACACTCACCTTCCCAGTCTTCCAAGAATCTTCACGCCGAAAATAAAACCATCCTACTCGATCCTAGGGTGCCCGAAGCCGTCCACTTGGTGCATCTAACGTTCAGGACTAGACTAACAAAAAGCCCCAAGAGAGATTATTCCATGTCCAGATTATCCGCTTACCAAAGATTTTTGCCTAGATTGGCCTCTGCCCTCGTGTTTTTCCTGGCTGTGTCGGGTGCAGTTGTGGCTCAGAGTTCGAATTCGACACCTTCGAATTCCAGCGACGCGCAACAGTCTCCTGAGAAGTCAGATGAAACTTTGAAGGTTAACGTCAACGTGGTGGGAGTATTTTTCAACGTCAAAGATAAACACGGTATGCTGATTCCCAATCAGACCAAGGATGATTTCCAGCTTTTTGAAGACGGCAAGCCGCAAACCATCAAATACTTTGCCGCCGATTCGAACCTGCCGCTCACCCTTGGCATCCTCATCGATTCCTCTGGCAGCCAGGTCAGAGTCCTCGACATGGAAAAAGAAGTGGGCGGAGCATTCCTTCGCCAGATCCTCACCGACAAAGATGAAGCTTTCGTAATCGACTTCAACGTGGAGTCGGAACTGGTGCAGGATTACACCCGCGATGTTCACCGTTTGCAAGCTGCGCTGAACAAAGTAAAAATACAAAGCGGAGTAGTAAGTGGCGGAAGCGGAATACCTGGCCTCGGACAGGGCCCGGTCCCAATTCATAACGCCCCCGGTACAGTGCTCTACGACGCGGTTTATCTTTCCTCACATGACATGCTCGCTAAAGAAGTGGGACGGAAGGCGATGATCCTGCTTACCGACGGTGAGGATGAAGGCAGCAAGCTGAAGATCAAGGACGCTATTGAAGCCGCTCAGAAAGCCGACGCCATCGTCTACGTACTGCTCTGTGCGGATCGCGGTTTTTACGGTGGCTTCGGGATGGGATACTCCGGCTCGAGTGAAATGGAAAAACTCACCGAGGCCACCGGCGGCCGCATGATCAACGTGGGAAACAAATTCGACAAGCTGAAAGAAGCCTTCGATCAGATCGCCGCCGAACTGCGCAGCCAGTACAACCTGGGATACACATCGACCAACCCCAAACTCGACGGCACTTACCGCAAACTGGAAATCAAGAACAAGCAAGGCTACAAGATTCAAAGCCGCGCTGGCTACTACGCAACCGCGCGTGAGCCGTTGCCCCAGTAAGAACTGTTTCGGAAGCGGCGCCGGTCTGAGCACCGCCAGTGATGGGTCGGGGATCCTCTTTCGCTTTCGCCGGAAAACATTTAGCCTGTTGACGCTGGATGAACCGGAGGTTCGCCATGCCTTCAAGAAGCATCTCGCCTTTTTCCCGCCGTTCGTTTCTGCAGCTTTCCGCCGCTGCTGCGGCGTTTCAAATCGTCAGTGAGCCCATGCTGGCAGCGGCCGCCCGCCCTAGAGCGACATTCTCCAAGGACGCGGTGATGATCGACTCCAACGAGAATCCACTCGGGCCAGGGCCCTCGGCGCGTGAAGCGATTTCCAACATCATCCCGCTGGGTGGGCGCTATCTCGACAATCTAACCGAAGGTCTCCTCCACCTGTTTGCCCAGCAGGAAGGCCTCGATCCTGATTGGGTTCATGTTTTTGCCGGATCTACTCCAGCGCTCCACTTTGGAGTGATTACTTTTACTTCGCCGCAACGGACATATGTGACGGCCGATCCCGGTTACGAAGCTGGCATGTTCGCCGCAGCGACAGCCGAAGCCCGGGTGGTGAAAGTTCCGCTCACACGAACCTACGCGCACGACGTAAAGGGCATGATTGCCGCCGCTCCGGATGCTGGATTGTTTTACATTTGCAATCCGAATAATCCGACCGGCACACTCACCCCGCATTCCGATATTGAATACCTCGTTGAAAACAAGCCTAAGGGGTCGGTCGTGATGGTCGACGAGGCCTATATACATTTTTGTGATGCCCCTTCGACGCTGGAATTCGTCAAGGCCGGAAAAGATCTGATCGTGCTTCGGACGTTTTCTAAAACGTATGGCATGGCCGGATTACGATGCGGACTTGCGGTTGCGCGTCCCGATCTGCTGGAAAAACTGATGGCTCGCGCGGGCTGGAACTTTATGCCCGTCACCGCCGTTGCCGCCGCTTCGGCCAGCTTGAAAGATCCGAACCTGGTTCCCGAACGCAAACGCATTAACGCCAGCGTGCGCCAGGCGACTTTTCACTGGCTCGACAGCAACGGCTACGCGTATATCCCGTCGGAATCGAACTGCTTTTTGCTGGATACGAAACGTCCCGGCAAAGAGGTAATCGACGCCATGGCCAAGCAGAAGGTTTACATCGGCCGTATCTGGCCGATCATGCCTACCTGGGTTCGCATCACTGTGGGCACGCAGGACGAAATGACGAAATTCCAATCTGCGCTGCAGAAAGCGATGCGCGGCACAACCGCATTTTCGCTGCAGCCAGGAAGGCCCACTGGCAACGCTCGGCGGATGCGGACCTTGCCATCTTGATAGCGGTGCGCCAAAGCTCACACGACTGGATGTAACGATTTGGCGTTGAAATGCACTACTCGGTAGAGAATGTCGTGCGCGTGTAATTTTTCGCAGGCGAGCACGCCAGCGCGACCGGTGAGGTGGACATGTTTGCTCGCAAGGTTTCTGCTCTCCTAAAGCCAAATTCAGTTTCGCATTTCGCAAAACTCATGGAGTCCGAGGTGCTTCCCTGGCTGCGAAAGCAAAGAGGATTTCTAGATCTAATCATTCTGGTCGTGCCAGATGGCAATGAAGTCGCAACCATCAGCTTCTGGGATCAGCCTGCGAATGCGGAGGCTTACAACGCAAGCGGCTATCCAGAAGTGCTGGAAATTCTGGAAGGACTTTTGGACGGGTGTCCTTATGTCAAGACATTCGAAGTTGTCAGTTCAACCCTTCAAGGGCTTCCACCAGTGAGGTGCTCTGAAGCCGGAAATCTGCAGGAAACGGCGCCGACCCAATTTAGCTGCCCTTAGTGTGAAATCACTCGGCAGGCTCTTGCCACGCAACGGTCCGCTTCTCACGGCTGCTCTTGTGCGCCAGGATTACCGCTCGCATGGTGCGCAACGCTTGCTCGGGCGTTACTTCTAATGGCGCTTTTTGTTCAATCGCATCGCGCACGTTGGCGTAGAAGCCGCGGTAGTCGCCGCGATCCGTTTTTACTTTCACGGCCGGCTCGCCGATAAGGCTAAGCGTTCCCCACAATTCTTCCGGTTCCACACCCCAATCGGCGCGCCAGTCGGTGCCTTGCGGATAATTATCGGAACGCAGGCGCGCTTCTTGCGGATCCATTCCGTACTTCACAAAAGATCCCTTCGTGCCATGAATGAGGAAATGCGGCCCGGGCGCGTAGGCGATAATGCGGGCGCGGCCCATCGCGCGGAGCTGAGGATATTCAAGGCAGACGTCAAACGAATCATCCACCTGCGAAGTTGCGCGCTCGCAAAACGCTGAAGCTGTGATCGATTTTGGCTCGCCAAACAATACGAGTGCCTGATCGATAACGTGGGGGCCGAGATCAAACAAAACGCCAGCGCCGGGCTGATCGGCTTTTTCGCGCCACGCATTCAGCTTCGGCTCGGGACGAAAACGATCGTAGCGACATTCATATTCGGCAACCGACCCTAAACGTCCTGACTGGACAAGCTTTTTTATGGTGCCGAAATCGCCATCCCAACGGCGATCTTGATAGACGGTAATCAATCTTCCTCGCTCAGCCGCCAGGCGTACCAGCCCCTCGGACTCGCGCAGTGTCGGCGCGAAAGGCTTATCCACCACGACATCCCGGTCGGCGAGCAGGCACGCACGCGCCAGATCGAAGTGCGAATCATTCGGTGTCGCGATCACGCAGAGCTGAATTTGTTTATCTGCCAGCATTTCATCCAAAGTCCGCACCACGCGGGTGGCAGGATATTTTTCCTGAGCGCGCGTTCCTCTGCGTTCCAGAATGCAAGCCAGTTCCATGCCTGCGACCCCACGTATTACGGGTGCGTGAAAGGCTTGGCCCGCCATGCCAAATCCGATTAATCCGACTCGCACCATGCTGGCTCCTTATCTTTTCGATGCTGAATACTACGACCGCCCTATCAATTTACAGCGTTTTGCCGATATTGCGGAACGTAGCGCCATCGTATAACGATGAAGAGTTCTTCCGCTGCTGGGTCGAACTGAGAAGCCAACGTCTTAGGAGGCATCGATGCGATTCGGACCATTTCTCGTAATTGCTCTGTTGTTGCTCATTCTGTGGGCCGGTGGCTTTCTGATGTTCCACGTAGCCAGCGGACTGATTCATCTATTGCTGCTGTTTGCAGTAATTTCGTTTGTGGCCCATCTGGTTATGGGCGCCAGAACGGCTTAAAGTTCGAGTCGAAGTTGCTGTCGATCAGGCTAACCTGCTCCATCGCCGGCAACTTCGGCTCGAGTTCCCCAAGGCTTCCCTTCCTCAGGGCAGCCTTTTTTATTGCTTTGGCCGCCTTATTTCTTACGATCCTTATTTCTGAATTTCTTACGATCTTGGAGACGCCGAACGAACTTTAATCCCGACCACACGTCGGTCACGGCGCAAACTTTTACATCCACAAGCCCCGCAGCCAGGCCAATCTTGCGCACGGCATTTTCATCAACATCGGTGACGACGGCAGAACTCTTTTTCGGCCAGCTCACCCAGAACATCCCAGCCGGAGCGAATTGCTTGGTCATCCGGCTGAATTCCCTGGCTAGCTCCAGGCGCGATTGCGTGAACAACATTGCGAAATCCAGAGATGCTTCACGGCTGCCAATGTGGCAGTCTGCCAATGCGTCGGACAATTCGACGCAAACCTCGGGCGGGACGTTCGTCAATTGCACCTGAAATCCCGGCTTGATTCCCAATTTTTTTGGAAGTGGAGTTCCAGAATATCCTGGCATCGAGTAGGACCGTGAAGAAGCCACACCGTCTTTCAATCTAGCGGTCAGAAGATGAAAGCGCTTCTACTGCGCCATTGGCGCGTAATACCCGCGGCGTGCTCTCACCCGGAAATTCTTGCGGTCATTGGCCACAATTTCAATCGTGCGGAAGTGCCCGTCAGACTTGAAGTCTATGGGCTTATAGGAAACATCGTACTGGCTGCGCAGCTCCTCCTGAATCTCGGCGAAGGCGTTGGTCACGTCGCGAATCTGGAAGGGAAAAAACGCGCGCCCACCAGTAGCATCGGCGATACGCTCGAGCACTCTATCGCCCGGTCCCTTGGTTCCGCTGACGTTGGTGCTGATGGTGTAGATGATGGCATCGGCGCGCTGCGCCATTTCAATGGCTTCCTCGCGGGTTACGTGGCTCTGATTGTCTTCGCCATCGCTCAACAGGATGATCGCGCGTCGGGTTGGCCCGCCGTGCGACTGCTTGAGTAACTTATCGCGGCAGGCGTAATAGAGCGCGTCGTACATCGCGGTGCCGCCGCCGGGACGCAATTCCCGGACTCCATGCCCCAGCTTTTCCGTATCGTCGGTGAAATCCTGCGTAAGCTCGGGCGTGACATCAAAACCCACGACGAAGGCCTGGTCATAACGCTTACGTATGGTTTGATTCAGAAATTCAATTGCCGATTCCTGCTCGAACTTGAAACGGTCGCGCACGGAAGCGCTGGCATCGATTAGGAGGCCCACCTGCAGCGGAAGATTTGTTTCTGAGTGGAAGCTGCGAATTTCGGTTACGGGCTTGCTGTCATCCACGATGCGAAAGTCGGCTTGCTTGAGGTCGGTCACACGCTTGCCGTGCTTGTCGGTCACAGTGAACACGACATTCACTTCATTGGTGCCGACACGGATCTTGGGAACTTCTGCATTGCCCACAGCAGAATCGTTGGCATTCTGCTCGGTCGCGGTCTGCGGAGCTTGATCGGATCCGGCTGGCGAGGATGAGGTTGGAGCGGAAGTCGCAGACGATGGTACGGGCGATGCTTGCGCTATCCCGAACTGGGGCGTGCCAGCTAGAAGCAGAAAAATGGCCGCGCACGCTGCAGCGGAGGCTGTTGGGAAAATGTGTCTCGTAACGATGCACCCCAATTTGACTTCTATTATATCCGTAACCCCTGCCTTGGGCAGAGGAGTTCAGGCACGGGGTGCACCATCGTACAATGTCTTTGGAGGCTGCTTCGATGATAAGCCATGAAAAGTTCCAAAAGGGACGGGGTTGGGCCTATCTGGCCGGGATCGTTGTTTTTGCGGCGGTTGTGGCCTGGAGATTCTTGGCCCGGTAAGACTGCGCTTGTCCGAGGATTGGCTCAAGGTCAAACCTTTTAAAAAATGGCCGGCTGATCCCTCGCTTCCCAATTCTTAATTTTTATTTCGCTATCTTCTTAAGGAACTCTCGCAACTCTTCTGGCAATTCGCTTCGCAGAGCAATCTTCTTTGCGGTGCGGGGGTGAGTGAATTCCAAGTGCGTGGAGTGTAGAAAATTTCTTGCCAGGCCGATCGCGGCCGAAGGTCCACGAGCTTGTTTCGGCGCACCATACATGGTATCGCCCACCACTGGATGTCCCAGCGCCGCCATATGCACACGAATCTGATGAGTGCGTCCGGTATCGATCCTCACATCGAGAAAAGTAAATTTCCCAAACCTGGTATCCAGACGGCGGGTAACGCTGTAATGCGTGACGGCAGCGCGTCCGCCCTCGAGCCGCGTGGTCATGCGCATACGGCGGATGGGATCGCGGCTTATATTCTTGGCGATCGTGCCAGAATCTTTCTTGACCCAACCATGGACGAGCGCTACATATTTCTTGTTTACTTCACGGGCTGCAAATTGGGCGCCGAGTTTTCGATGCGCTTCATCGTTTTTCGCAACCACGATCAATCCGCTGGTCTCTTTATCCAGGCGATGAACAATGCCTGGCCGCAAGTCTCCACCGACGGCCGATAAATTCCGCATGTAATGGAGTAACGCATTCACCAGGGTTCCACGATTGCGAGCGTCATCGGTAGCGCCAGCGCCAGCGTGTACCATCATCCCCGCAGGCTTGTTGATCACGGCGAGGTCGTCATCTTCATAAACAATGTCAAGCGGAATATCTTCCGGAAGGGCCTTGAGCGGCGGGCGCTGCGCATCGCCCAGGACGACCACCCGCTCCTCTCCACGCAGCTTGAGTGAAGCTTTTGCAGCAGCGTCGTTCACTAGCACCTTGCCTTCGGCGATCAGTTCCTGCACGCGGGCGCGGCTCACGCCTTCGAGTTGTGTCGTGAGAAATTGGTCGAGGCGCCTGCCCGCATCTTCCACGGCGACCGAGAAAACAATGGGAATTGATTCCGCCATTCGCTGCGAAGGATACTACAGGCTATGCTATGAGATCGTTTGACCGCGTAACCTTGCACATATAGCGCACAGGGAACCGATATTTGCCATGAGGAAAAACATCTGGAGAGCGGTGATTGAAATAGGTTTTATCGTCTTCCTGTTTTATTTCAATCTCTTGATGGGAGAATTCGAGCGCTCAGGCTTGGGGTCGAGAAGGGGGCTCGCCTGGGCGATGCGCGACGTCTTCACAACAGCCAATTTCGCGATCGCCCTCATAGCGGCGTTCATCGGTTATATGCTTTTCGAATTTCTTCGAAAGAAGCTGTAAACACTACTACTCTAGAAGCTCAGCTCCAAACCGTTCGCTCGATACTTTACTCGACTGCGTTTGTCGTGATTACCTGGCGGTACCACTCTGCGCTCAGCTTCGGCGTGCGCTTCTGGGTTTTGAAATCCACGTAATGGATACCGAAACGTTTACTGTAACCGTCGGCCCATTCATAGTTATCCATCAAACTCCAAAGAAAATATCCTTTGATCGGATAGCCTTCTGAGGCGGCGCGATGAAGCTGGGAAAGATGATTGCGCAGATACATGACGCGATCGGTGTCCTCGACGCGTCCGTCGCTGGTGACCACATCATCGGCGGAGCATCCATTCTCAGTGATATAGAGTGAGCGAGGCTTCCAAATGTCGCTGACATTGCGCACGGCCCAATAAGTGACTTCAGGGCCGATAAAGAGCCACGGGGAAGCCATATGCGGATAGGAAGCCTGCCGCTTTTCGACAACATAGCCTGCGGGCGATGAGTCCGCGCGAACGTAATCCGGGGTATATGCATTCAGTCCTACGAAATCGAGCGGGCTGCCGATGATCTTCATGTCGCCGGGTTCGACTTTGGGAGCGTTCGCGCCTTCGCGCTGCAGATATCCGTCGGTATACTTGCCTTCCAAGATCGCGGTCAGAAACGGAGCATTTCCCTCGCGCGTGGCGCGATGTGCGGCTTCAATCTGCTCCGCGTTCTCAATCACCGGAACGTAAACCGTGGCATTCTCGGCGAGGCCGATCTGCGTGCCGCTCTTGGCATTGGCCCGGATCGCTTGTACCGCCATGCCGTGCGCCAGCACACCGTGGTGACGGATTTGATTCACCTCTGCATCCGGCAACTTCAGGCCAGGGGCGAACTGCCCGTTTTTATACCCCAGGTCGGTGAAGCAAACGAGTTCATTGGTGGTGAAAAAGTGGCTGACGCGATCGGACAAATGTTTCGAGACGTAGGCCGCGTAATCGGCGAAGGCCTTCGACGTGTCGCGTGACTGCCAGCCTCCGGGCAAAGCCTGTGGCAAATCCCAGTGAAACAAAGTAATGAAGGGCGCTATGTTGTTCTTTAGCAGTTCGTCGACTACGCGTTGGTAATAATCCAGTCCCTTCGGGTTCGGTTGCCCGGTGCCATCGGGAAAAATGCGAGACCACGCAATCGAAAAGCGATAACACTTTGCGCCCAGATTTTTGAGCAGCCGAACATCTTCTTTGTAAAGATGGTAGGAATCGTCGGCGACGTCGCCGGTCTCACCCTGAAAAGTCTTGCCTGGGGTGTGGGAAAAAGTATCCCAAATGGAAGGCTTGCGCCCGTCTTCCTTGACCGCGCCCTCAATCTGATAAGACGCGGTGGCGCAGCCCCACATGAAGTTCGCGGGGAATTGCAGCAGAGTTGGATTCTGCGCCCACGCAAAGCGTGGAAGAGTTGAGGCAGCGAGCGAGGCTGCAGCAGTTCCGGCCAGGGCTTTGCCGAACCGTCGACGAGTGATTTTTTTCATGCGATCAAGGGTACCACTACGCCCGGCAGAAATTGCGGTTTTCGATTGCGAGAGGGAAGCGACTACGAGGCAGCGGAAGGTATGGAAACTGGATGCGCTACCGCGTCGCCGCGGCCGGCTGCGCCGCAATGTCTTTCTTCATTCCCGGACGCAGCCACCAGATCAGTCCGCCGCCGATCACCAGACCGATTGCAATCAGCTGCGTACCTGACATCGCTCCACCAAAAACTGAGCCGCGGCCGGGATCGTCGCGCAGGAATTCCAGGAAGAAGCGGGCCACGCCGTAGATGAACAGAAAAGCGCCAAAAACCTGGCCGTCGAATTTTCTGCGTTTCAGCAACCACATCAGGAAGAAGAAATTTGCCAGCTCGACCGCCGCTTCGAAAAGTTGCGTAGGTTCGAGCGGAACGTTCAGCGGAGTGCCTGTAATCTGATTCGCCAGCGGATTGCGAAACACTACGCCCCAGAAGTGGTGCGTTTCCTTGCCGTAACAACATCCAGCGGCGAAGCATCCCAGGCGGCCGATGGCGTGCCCCAAGGCAAGCCCCGGCGCAAAAGCGTCGCAGGTTCCCAAAGCCGGCATATTGTGCCGGCGCACGTACCACCAAGCGGCGAGGAACGCGGCAATTAAGCCGCCGGAAAAAACGCCGCCGGCCTGCAGCGTGGTAACACTGAAAATCTCGCCAGGATGCGCCTTGTAGTAACTCCACTCATTGATCACGTAAAGAACTTTGGCGCCGATGATTCCGCACAGGACCACCAGAATCCCCAGGTTCCATGCGTTCTCGCCGTCAATGCCGAGGCGCTCGGAATTGCGCACGCTGATCCAGAGGCCAAGCAAAACTCCCAAAGAAACGAGGAAGCCGTAGGTCGGCAAAAAGAATCGCCCGAAATGAACTAGTTGCGGATACACAATAAGTTGGATGCAGGAATTACGGAATTTGTACCAGATTCAGTCTAGCAGGAATAATCGTGAAGGGAGTGCGGCCGCATATTGTTGATTTCTGATTGATGATTGTCGATTAAGACCGGAGTGCCCAGGCTCTTCAGTCAACAATCAAAAATCAGCAATCAACAATAATCAAGCCGACCCACTGTGCCGTGTGACGGGCCGAGAATGAACCGTCAGGTAGACGTTGGGAACCCGCCGAGACCCTTTAGGCATCTCCGCATGGCGGAGCGTTGCACACCGGATCCTAGTTCGAGTCGAGTCCCCGTTCATTCAGCATTGGTTCAAAAATCGGTTACCGCCATCACCAACCCCGCAGGCCGGCTTTCACTCTGGATGCTAGGAGAACTCCCCGTGAATTAGCAATAGGGAACGCGTAAATAGTTGGCAGAACAGTTGCAACCAAAGTAATCAGAATGGGAAGATTCGGGATTGCAATTTCGTTTTCTGAGAAGTTCCGCCGAAGGTTCTGGCAGGGCCGACCTTCTCAGCCTGCCTTGCGATTGTCGCCTAGCACTTCGTCTAGTGCACTGGCTAATAGATGCGCGCGCTTCTGGTAATCGGTCGCCCCAGAGTCCTGCTTGCGCTTTAGTAAATGATATTCATCCGCAATATTCAGAGCCGCTAGTACGGCCAGACGGACGGTATCGATTGTGTTCGTCGCCTCGGCGACGGCGCGCATTTTCGAATCGACATACTCGGCGAGCTTCAAAATATATTCCGGATCAGACCCGCGCAGATTGTAGGCCTGATCAAAAATCTCCACGCGCACGCTGTCATTTTGCGCATCTTTCAGCGTCGAATCTTTAGCTGCCGTAGCCATAGTCAGTAATCCTCGCGATGTTAACTGGCGCGCTCCTCGGCAATTGAATCGATCTGTTGCAGCATCTTTTCCACGCGTCCACGAATTTCTTCGCGCTCTTTACGCAACTGCACCGTCTGGCGTCGCAACGCAACTAACTGTTCTTCGCGTTCTTCCAGTTGCTGCCGGACGCGCTGGGCATCGCGTTCCGCCGCAGCCTGAGCCTGCCGCGCGCCTTTGTACATCTCGATCGTACGGAAAATTTTCTCTTCCAGCACCTGAAAACTGTCTGCCGGAGCCTGTTCTGTCACCTGTTCCACCGCGTTCAACGCCATGATTGCACTTTCCCCGAGAGGAATTTGAAACTTTCCCGAAGTATACTCCTCCCCGCTGTGAATGGAGCATGGCCCAGAGGTGCCGATCTCGCTTAGCCTTCATTGCTCTAGCCGGCAATTCCCGGCCCGCGGAGTAGTTTCGACCTAGGCCGTCGCAAAACATCCGGCCTCCGGTGGCAGATCGCCCGTCAGCTATAATATTCTGTAACGCTGGTTGGGTTGAGCCTCGTTCCCCTGCGGTGCCAGAGGAAGGATTCAGCCTCGTTATGCGAGACGAAAACGGCGGCTGAAGGAGTTCCACATGGCAATCGAGAAGTCGGAGAATATCTGGCACAACGGGAAACTCATTCCCTGGGATGAAGCGACGATTCACGTAATGTCACACGTAGTCCACTACGGCTCCTCGGTGTTCGAGGGGATCCGCTGCTACGCGCCTCATTCACGGCCCGCAATTTTCCGTGCCAAGGAACACATTCAGCGCCTCCTCGATTCCGCCAAGGTTTACCGCATCGACGTGGATTACACCCGGGATCAGCTGGTGAAGGCGATGCTCGAAACCGTCGGCGGCAACGGCGTGTGGCCCTGCTACGTGCGTCCCATCGTGCTACGCGGATACGGCGAAGCGGGAGTGAATCCCTTCAACTCGCCAACCGAGGTTTACATCATCAACTATCCGTGGGGGAAATATCTGGGCGGCGAAAGCGAAGGCTGCGATGCGTGCGTTTCCTCCTGGACGCGGCTCGCTCCGAATACGCTGCCGGCAATGGCCAAGGCGGGCGCGAATTACATGAACTCGCAGCTCATCAAGATGGAAGCCATCGTGAATGGCTACGCCGAAGGCATTGCGCTCGATGTCAACGGCTACGTGAGCGAAGGCTCGGGCGAGAACGTGTTTCTGGTCCATCGCGACAAACTAGTCACCGCGCCGCTTGGCAATTCGGTGCTTCCAGGCATCACGCGCGATTCGGTATTGCAGATTGCTCGTGATCTCAACATCTCTATCGTCGAACAGATGATTCCGCGCGAGATGCTTTACATTGCCGACGAAGTGTTTTTTACCGGTACGGCGGCTGAGGTCACGCCGATCCGCTCGGTCGACAAAATCAAGGTGGGCAAGGGCACGATTGGACCGATCACCAAGGCCATCCAGAAAGAGTTCTACGCCATTGTGCGCGGGGAGAAGGACGATCGCCACGGATGGCTGACTCCGGTGCCGGTAGGCAGCAAGCAGCCCGTCGGCGTGTGAGGGTGGCTGCTCTAAGTTTGAGGGACGCGGCTCGTCGCGTCCCTTTTATTTTCCGCACCACAACACATCGACAGCATATTTCTGAAATGCACGATCTGAAGTCAACACTGTGAGGTTTTCGACCATTGCCTGTGCGATGATCAGGCGATCAAAAGGATCCCGATGATGGGGTGGCAGATCATAAACCGCGACTGCATGAAGGTGCGTCACAGGAAGTGGACGCAAGCCTTGCTTAGCCATAAATGCCGGAATGCATTTCGCTGGAGATGCAGGAAGATGCAGCTTACCCAAGCGAGCCTTAATACTTAGCTCCCAGGCTGTCGCTGCCGAAAAGTATATCTCTTCAAGCCCATCCTCCAGGATTCGGCGGCAGGCGTTGTTCATTTTGTCGACAGAATCGATGCTCCACAGCCAGATCACTGTGTCAATCAGATACTTCACTTTCGAACCCGGCTGCGCTTCTTTTTGGACTTAGGGGACTGCGGACGGATTTCAGGTATTTCGCCACCGTAAAATTCGGCCAGCAATTCGTCGGGCAGAGGCGCATCGAAATCGTCGGCTATCCAGACCTCGCCTCGAGCGAATCCCAGAGGACGCTTGGCCTTCGGCTCTACCCCGACTAGGCGGGCAACTGGCACACCGGCGCGCGCGATCGTGACTTCCTCCCCCGCCGCCACGCGCTGTAGCAGTCGGGAAAGATGAGTCTTCGCCTCGTGGATATTCACTTCCATCGAGCCAAGACTAGACTAAGTTCGTGGACTAAGTCAATTGCCAGGATCTCGAGGAAACTACTCGGCGCTGCCGGGAACCACCGCAGCAGCCGCGTCGAATCCGATCTTGCTGTGAGTTCCGTCGCAAAACGGCTTGTTCGTGGAAGCGCCGCAGCGGCACAGAGCCATTTTCTCTCCAGCTTCGATCTTCTTTCCACTCGCATCGAGCAGGTTAATCTTGCCTTCAACCAGATATGGACCTTTGGGCAAAACTTTGATAGTTGGATCGGACACAGTTTTCTCCTTTTTGAATTATTCAAATCTTAAAATTGGGGTTATTACTTCCGATACGAATCCAGACTCCACGGTCCGGAACCGAACTGCGAAATGATCAGCGCACCGCCCAGCATCGACAAGTTCTTCATGAACATTACGATTTGCATTTGATGCATCATGGGGTCCTTAACCGCCCAGAAGTTGTGCATCATCGGTGTGACGCAGATCAGAAAAAGAACGATCAGCCAGGCGCCAAGCCTGGCGCGGTAACCGAGCAGAATGGAGAGACCACCGGCGATCGCCAGAACTCCCGAGATGGGCACTGCAACCGAGGCAAATGGTACTCCCTGCGACGCGGCAAAGGCGGCAGTAGCACTCAGAAAGTGCCTGGGCCCAGCCATTAGAAAGATGAGGGCGAACAGCAAACGGCCCAGGAAGACAATCGGTCCGATTGCTCCTGATGGAGTAGACACTTGCGAGAGCGCGGGCTGGGTTGAGCGAGTGGTTGACATTTTCTTTCTCCGTAAATTAATGAGCGTTCAGATGCCTTTTCATCCAAGCAGGATTCGTCCAGTTTCGGGCTAACCTCGCATCATTACGCCGGCGAATGGTGCGCTGCAAATTGATTGGTCGGAGCGAGTGCCTGCTGAGACTCTCAGGTGCCTTTGATGTCGTGGCCTCCGTCATGGTTACAATAAATAACTCTTACTGCTTTACATAGTAGGCACTTTAAAGTAACCTAGTAACTACATGTCCAGCTCACGGAAATCGGTAAAGTTAGCGTCACCTTGTGCCATCGGTGGCCTGCTGGAGTTGCTCACGCGGCCCTGGACGATGCACATTCTATGGGCGCTGAGCAACGACGGCCCCATGCGCTTCGGCGTACTCCGCCGACAAGTGGACGGTATCTCTTCACGAGTGCTGACAGAGAGGTTGCGCACTCTGGAAGACGCGCGATTTATCTTCCGCCATTACGAGCCGACCATCCCTCCCGCCGTCACCTACGGGATAACCGATCGCATGAAGGATATCCAGAAGGTGCTGCATCAGCTCGAGGAGCTCTCCCGAAAATGGCAGGGCGAGGGTAAGCCTCCCGCGACCGGGCGCGCGCAAGTAGGCGCGGGCCCCAGCGCAATTGCCCGAATATAAATGTCCCAAACTTCTTCGAATCCGCACTGAAGGCTGTGCCCGCCTAAGAAATAGACTCATTACCTAGGTCATCTTGGGGAAGGTGACGATTCGGTTCATGATAGGCAAGGTTGTGAGGCGAAGCGCCTCCCGGGAAATCCTTCGATGAATATTGATGATCTGCTGCGGATTGCGACTGAACGCAAGGCCTCCGATTTGCACTTAAAGGTGGGTAACTATCCTCACCTGCGCATTGATGGTGAACTGGTGCCATTGACCGACCAGCCTCGTGTGAGTGCTGAAGACATGCTGACCATGGCGTTCAGCATGATGTCGGCGCGGCAGAAACAAAAATTCAAAGAGACCACGGAAATCGATATGGCCTACGGCGTCGCCGGGCTGGGACGCTTCCGTGTGAATATTTTCCAGCAGCGCGGCAACGTAGGACTGGTGCTGCGCGTCATTCCCACTAAGATTCGCGCGCTGGACGAATTATTTCTGCCGAAAGTTGTCGAGCAGATCTGCGAGATGCCGCGCGGGTTGGTGTTGGTTACAGGCGTGACTGGCTCCGGTAAATCGACGACGCTGGCCGCGATGGTGGATCGAGTGAATTCCAGCCGCGCCGAACACATCATCACCATCGAAGATCCCATCGAATTTCTGCATCGAGATAAAAAAGGATACGTAAACCAGCGCGAGATCGGCGTGGATACTCCGTCATTCAGCGCAGCGTTGCGCGCATCTCTGCGTCAAGATCCCGACGTGATTCTGGTCGGCGAAATGCGAGACCTGGAAACCATCTCAACCGCGCTGCACGCGGCGGAAACCGGCCACATGGTGTTCTCGACTCTGCACACACTGGACGCCGTGGAAACCGTGAACCGTATCATTTCGATTTTTCCGCCGCCTGAGCAAAAGCAGATTCGGCTGCAGTTGGCGGCAGTTCTGCGCGCCATCGTCAGTCAGCGACTGGTGCGGCGGTGTGATTCCGACGGCCGCGTGCCCGCGGTTGAGGTGATGATCAATACCGCCTTCATCCGTGAGTGCGTACTCGTTCCGGAAAAAACGCGATCGATTCGTGACGCGATTGCTGCAGGCACATCGCAATATGGCATGCAGACATTTGATCAGTCCTTGTGGGATTTATTCCAGGCAGGACTGGTGGCCTACGAAACCGCACTGGAAAACGCATCGAACGCTGACGATTTCAAACTGCGGATGCAAGGCATTGCATCGACCGCGGATATTTCTCGGCAATCCATGCAGTCGGCGGGCTTTGGCGGACGGTAAAATTCTTCCTCTGCTTTCTGGCTTTCCGCTTTCCGGCTTCCGGAGCCGACAACCGGAAGCCTAAGTCCATTCTCTTCACCTTCCTATCCCTGCTTGGTTTATCGTTAGCGTATGCCATTCTCGCGACCGAAAAAGCGGTCGTATTCCGAAGATGAGCTATACGAATACGCCGTGGGCGCACTGGCGCGGCGCATGCGTACGGTCGCAGAACTTAAGCGCTTATTTCGCGCGCGGGTGGAAGATGCAGAATCGGAGTATGGGCAGACGCTGATTGAGTTGGTGATCCGGCGGCTGAAGGATCGCGGATACCTGAACGATTCTCAATATGCGGCCTATTTTTCTTCGCTGCGCCGGGACAATCAAAAATTTGGGCGAAGACGTGTGATCACCGATCTGAAAATAAAGGGCGTGCACGCGGAGGTAATCGAAAAGGCAGTAGATGCAGCTTTCGACGGCGTGAGCGAAGAAAAACAGGCTCGCGATTATCTGCGGCGCAAGCGCACGGTGAAACCCAAGGACCAGAAAGCAACCGCGCATATCTTCCGGCAATTGGCGCGCGCCGGGTTCGGAACAAAGACGATTTTCACCATCTTGAAAAGCTGGGATGTGGATGAAGAGACCTTGACATCTCTGGAAAGCGAAATCGTCTGATCTTGCACAGCTTGGCAAATGCCGCCTCGATGTTGCATACTCCTGCCGTTCCCAATCTCCGCTCCTCAGGAGGCACTATGAAGGTTAGTTTGAAAGTGATTCTCGCAGCCGTGCTCCTAAGCGCCGTTCCGCTCGCCTTGACCCAAGATGTCAGTTCGGACGTAAAGAAAACAGCCAAAGATACGAGCACAGACACCAAGAAAGCGGCCACCAAAACCGGCCACGAAACCAAAGTAGTAACCAAAGACGCCGCAAAGGACACAGACAAAGGCGCCAAAAAGACCGGACACGAAACCAAGGTCGTGGCAAAAGACACGGCAAAGGACACCGATAAGGGCGTCGACAAGACTGGCCACGAAACTAAAGTGGTGGCCAAAGACGCGGCAAAGGACACCGACAAAGCCGCCAAGAAGACTGGCCACGAAACCAAAGTAGTGGCCAAAGATGCGGCAAAGGACACCGACAAAGCCGCCAAGAAAACCGGCAGTGCCGTGAAGAAGGGCGCCGAGGACACCGGGCACGGGGTAAAGAAGGTCGGCGAAAAAATGGACGACACGACGAAGAAGGAGTAACTCTTCTCGTGCGACGGCAGTGGTGCGCTGCATCGATTGCGATTGCGCACCACCCGGAGTGCGGCCTTCTTTTCGTACTTTGTGCGAACGCGAAGCGGGGCGGCGACAAATCCACTTGCCGCCTGCGCTGACGCGGACGTTTGCCTGCGGCTGACACGCCCGATGCTAGAATTATTTCTGCTTCCATAATGATGCCTACAGGATCTGAAATTCGACGCAGGTTTCTCGACTTTTTTGTGCAGAAGGGACACAAGGAGGTGCATTCGTCGTCGCTCGTACCGGCGAATGACCCTACGCTTCTTTTCACCAACGCGGGAATGAACCAGTTCAAGGATGTTTTTCTGGGACTGGAGAAGCGCGATTACTCCCGCGCGACTTCATCGCAGAAATGCGTGCGCGCCGGTGGTAAGCATAACGACCTGGAAAATGTGGGATTCACCAACCGGCATCACACGTTTTTCGAGATGCTGGGAAATTTTTCTTTCGGCGATTACTTCAAGAAGGATGCGATTGCTTACGCGTGGGAGCTGATCACCTCGCCGCAGTGGTTCGGGATCGATAAAAACAAGCTTTACGCGACCATCTTTAAAGGCGAAGCCGGCGTGGAGCGCGACGTCGAGGCGTACGACTTGTGGGCGGGGCAGGGCGTCCCTAAGGATCGAATCTTTGAGATGGGGCTGAAAGATAATTTCTGGCAGATGGGCGAGACCGGGCCTTGCGGTCCGTGCAGCGAGATTCATTACGACATGGGCCCGGCTGCATCCGAGCAAGGTCATGTTGACTGCCGGTTTCCGTGCGATTGCGGACGTTATGTCGAAATTTGGAATCTGGTCTTCATGCAGTTCGACCGCGACGCGAGCGGCAAGCTAAACCCGCTACCCAAGCCTTCGATTGACACGGGCATGGGACTGGAGCGGGTCACAGCAGTCCTGCAGGGAGTGATCTCGAATTACGAGACGGATTTGTTTACGCCGCTGATTAAGCGGGCGGCGGAGTTGACGGAAGTTAGCACGGGCTATGTAGGGACAGCCGCCTCGGCTGTCCAGGCCGAGCAGAGCTCGGCAAGCTCTCCCAGCCACAAGTCCGCCGCCTCCCTCAGAGTGATTGCAGACCACTCGCGGGCTGCAACGTTTTTGATCTCGGATGGAGTGCTGCCTTCAAACGAAGGACGTGGATATGTTCTCCGCAAGATTATCCGCCGAGCGATCACCCACGGACGGTTGCTTGGACAAACGAAGCCATTTCTTCACAGAATGTGCTTCCCGGTGCGTGATCTGATGCAAGAGGCATATCCTGAGCTGAACGACACAATAGGACAGATCACAAAAGTATTGTACGCAGAGGAAGCTCGATTTGCTCACACTATGGACTTGGGGCTGGCGAGACTCGAGAGCGATCTGATGTCACTAATCGCAAAAAGAGATGCGGCAAGAGAGCGGGACAAGGACCGAACGCCGATACCGCTCGGAGAGAGACTGAAAACCATCGATCTGGATCGATCACCGGTATATCGGGGCCGAGACGCATTCAAGCTCTACGACACATATGGTTTGCCCTTGGACTTCATCGAAGATGCCTGTCGCGATCAGGCGATTGTGCTTGATATCAGCGGATTTGAAATCGCTATGGCCGAACAGCGCTCACTTGCTCGCGCTTCCTGGAAGGGTGGAACAAAGCAGACTGCCAATCCGGCCTACCAGCAGCTTCCGAAATCAGTCTTCGAAGGCTATCGGCAAACTCGTTCTGACGGCTGCGAAGTGCTAGCGATCATTCATAACGGTCAGGGCGCAGGCGAACTCAAAGCGGGTGAATCAGGCGAAGTAATTCTTGATCACACGCCGTTCTATGCGGATTCCGGCGGACAGGTTGGGGACAAGGGATGGTTTTATTCGGACGATCACAACACCATCGTCGCTGAAGTGACGGGATGCTACGCGCCGATTCAGGGAGTACGCGCGCATCAAGTCGTCGTGAAGCAAGCGATCCGAGTCGGTGACAAAGTGGATGCAGTAGTGAATGCCGACGTTCGCCGGTCGACCATGCGCAATCATACAGCTACGCATTTGTTGCATGCCGGGCTGCGCGAAGTTTTGGGAAAGCATGTGAAACAGGCGGGGTCGCTGGTGGCACCCAATCACTTGCGTTTTGATTTTTCGCACTTCACGGCGGTGGAAGACGAAGAGTTGCAGGATATTGAAGACATCATCAACAAAGAAGTGCTGCGCAACCAGATCGTTGAGACCATTACAGACGTGCCCATCGAGGAGGCTATCAATCAGTATCACGCCATGGCGCTCTTCGGGGAAAAGTATGGCGACAAGGTGCGCGTGGTGCGGATTGGCGATTTCTCGACCGAGCTTTGCGGCGGCACGCACACCGGCGCAACCGGCGAGATTGGGCTGATCAAGATTCTGAAGGAAGGCAGCGTATCGTCAGGCGTGCGGCGGGTGGAAGCGGTCACGGGCGAGGGCTCGCTCGCGCATTTTCGCAAGGACCACGCGTTGGAAAATTATGTGGCAAGCATGGCGACGCATTCCGACTCCACATCTCCTGCCGACGCGTTGAAGCTGGAGTTCGACAAGAAAGATTCGGAGATCAAGCGTCTGGCGCGGGAATTGGATCAGGCACGGATGAAATCGGCCTCGGCTGCGATTGGCACGGCGAGCGTTGGCGACAAAGTAAAAGATGTGAAGGGCGTAAGAGTTCTAGCGCATCGCGTAGATAATCTCGAACGCGCGCAGCTACGGACGCTGGTCGATCAACTGCGCGACAGAATCGGCTCGGGCGTGGTGGTGCTGGGATCGGCTTCCAACGGCAACGTATCGTTGATCGTAGGGGTCACGAAGGATCTTACCAGCCGAGTGCAGGCGGGAAAAGTCATTGCTCCGGTGGCACAGAAAGTAGGGGGCAAAGGTGGCGGCCGTCCCGACCTCGCGGAGGCTGGAGGAAAAGACGCGGCTGCACTGGATGCCGCACTGGATGGCGCTTATAGCGTGGTGGAGTCGCTGCTGGCATGAGCACCAGCGGACCTCCTACTGACGAGCGCCTGCGTATTGTTAAACACAAGGGCCATTTAATTTACATCATCGACTTCTCGCACTGCTCCGCGAAAGAAATTTTATTGCTGCTCGATCTGGTTCGCGCCGATATTGCACGCCACGCGCCCGGGTCATTGCTGACTCTGGCCGATTTCACTGAAGCGCGGATCGACAAAGCTGTGGCCACACGAATGAAGGAAGTTCTGGCGCTGGATCGTCCCTATGTAAAGAAGTCGGCATGGGTTGGCACCGAGAGCGTCCCACATGTATTCTATGAGCACTTCAAAAATTTTTCGCAGCGTGACTTCCCACTATTCAATACGCAGGAGGCGGCGATGGACTGGCTGGTGGAAGGCGAGTCCTAGAGCAACGCGTAGAGGCCTCTCCCAAATAAGGACAAACTTCGTCCGCTGTCTGCCCATCAACGACGATATCGCGCTGCTTCCGGGATATGATTGAGGTCACATTCTGTGACCTCAAATGAAAAAAAGAATAAGTGCGACACTGCTCAAAATGCCGAAACGCCGGCTTACCTCACCCTATGCTGTGGAATCGCGTATCTTACTTCTTCGCCATCAGAGGGTAATTCTCGACGTTGACATTGCCGAGCTGTACGGGGTTCCGGTAAAAGTTCTTAACCAGCAAATCAAGCGTAATCAGAAACGCTTTCCTCTCGACTTTGTCTTCCAACTCAGCGCCAAGGAGTACACAGCTTTGAGGTCACAATTTGTGACCTCAAAAGAGACGCGCGGAGGGCGACGATATCTTCCCTATGCATTTACCGAGCACGGCGCGATTATGGCGGCAACCGTGCTTAACTCCGAACGCGCAGTCGAGATGAGCGTATTTGTGGTGCGCGCATTCGTACGACTACGCGAGATGCTGGCCAACAACCGCAAGCTTGCCGGGAAGATCGATGAACTCGAGAACAGGCTGGACACCCACGATTCCACAATTCAGGACCTGATCGAAGCCATCAAGGAATTGATGAGACCTGAAGATCCGCCGCGAAAACGTATTGGATTCCAGCTTCCTGCTGGCAAGGGTAAAGGCTAATGCAGGAACGGGTGCACGAAGATTTGAAGTTCAGCGGTTTCCCTAATTGCGGTGTTCGATTTTTATTCGCTTCCACAAGTAATTTTATGATAAAGATAATGCAACGTTCAGGGATAGTACATCCGTGCGAAAAGCGCTCGACCATCTTAAAAAGTCCGATCCCGTTTTGGGGGCGATCATCGCCCGCATTGGACCATGCCGCATGCAGTTTGGTCCACCAGAATTTCACAGCCTGGCCGAAGCCATTGTTTATCAGCAACTGAACGGCAAAGCGGCGGAAACGATCTTCAAGCGTTTTGCCGCCTTGGCTGGCGAACCGCTGACTCCAGAAGGAATCCTTAAACTGAGCAGCGAGCAAATGCGCGGCGTTGGATTGTCGCATCAGAAGTCGGCCTATCTAAAGGATCTGGCGGCGAAGACCGCAGCTGGACTCGTCGATTTTTCGCGGTTATCGAGACTGTCAGATGAGCAAGTGATTGAGCATCTCACGCAAGTGAAGGGCATTGGCATTTGGACGGCCCAGATGTTTCTGATGTTCACACTGCAGCGACAGAATGTGCTGCCGGCCGGCGATTTCGGAGTACGCATGGCAATGTATAAGCACTATCTAGACGCGCGGGGCGTGAAAACGACGAGGAACTCCTCCGCCGAAAAGAAATCTGCGGTGGCGAAAAAGATCCGGAAGCGCAAGATCAAGCTGCCTACCCCGCAGCAAATGGAAAAGATCGCGAAGTGCTGGGAGCCCTATCGCAGTGTGGCGTGTTGGTATTTGTGGCGCAGTTTGGATACAAAGACGCTTTGAGCCAAAGTCGAGAGGCTGCGCCTCTGTGCTCGCATGTGGCCACTGTGATTAAATGAATGCGATGGCTGATCTTAAGATTCGAGTATTGGTGGCGAAGCCGGGCCTCGATGGTCATGACCGCGGCGCCAAGGTAATCGCGCGCGCTTTGCGCGACGCCGGGATGGAAGTGATTTATACCGGACTGCGGCAGACGCCAGAAATGATTGTAAGCGCCGCGCTGCAGGAAGATGTGCAGGTAATCGGATTATCGATTCTCTCCGGGGCGCACAATGCAATCGTCCCCCGGGTAATGGACTTGCTCAAAGAGAATAAGATGAATGATGTTCTGGTTCTGGTGGGCGGAATCATTCCTGATCAGGATATCAGCGCCCTCAAGGAACTTGGTGTCGCCGCTATCTTTCAACCCGGCGCAGCGATGGACAACATCGTGAAGTTCATTCGTGCGAATGTGAAGGGCGCAAGCGTACCGGCCGCAGGTTGATTGAGCGGTTCGCAGTCAGTGATTTTTCGATCTAGCCGCTGTCCTTTCGATCGCCAAATGGCTAGGCGTCCGATGACTCAATTTCACCGCATGCCAATTGCAAACTTGACCAGTATCCGGCAACAACTTGCACGTACCGTCGGTCCGGCCCCATGGTATTGGAAAACCTTCCCTGAATTTCGTTCCGCCGCGGGACAACGGTTTGTTTGGACGCATCACGGCAATGAAGGTCCGGTTGGTTTTGTGGTCTCGTTGTCGCTGGAGCACGAACCGAACAAGCCTCGGCTGGCGCTCAACACGTATTGCCGGCCTTTTGCGGTTTCTCCGCGTTGTCTTGGAATCTGGTGTCCTGAAGGACGCAATATTCGTTTTGCCGGTTTCGATCCCGACCGACTACAGGCTTTTGACCTCGCAGAAATTGCGGGATGGTTCAAGCAATCTTCTGACAGGATCTACTCCAGGACACCGCCAATCGCTGACTTCGAGCTGCCTCTTACGCTTCGTCCAGGTATGCACAAAGTTGACGTTCCCAGCGAGTTGGCCGCGATCGATGAGTTGATCGTACCCACAAGTTATAACGCGCTTTCGAATGACGATCCCGCGTTTGCGTTGTTCGCGCTCTATCTGCAGGGAGGCTTGGTCGAAGTCCTGCCGCAAAAATGGTTTACCGCCTCGCAGTATCAGGTCGGCAAGCAGTGGATTTCACGAGCCGCCCGCGATGTGGAATCGCATCGCATTTTTGGGGAATGCTTTGGTGCGGGAACCTTCTTGCTGGAAGAAGACGGCTGCCGCCTGGCAGAATGGCTGGACAAAAAATCTTAGATTCAGCGCAAATTAGAAAGTCAGTAGGTTCCCAATCAAGACTCCAGGCTGGGCTTGGATTTGCTTCTGCCGCTGCCGGACGCGTTGCGCAGTGTTGCGCGAGTGTTATACCGTAAACAGTCTGCTTCTCTTCCATCCATGGCTGATCGCAGTGAAATTTCCGTGTCGTCTGTCCCCCAGGCGTCCAACGTCCTGGCAACCAAGCTTGATCCGACCTCGGCTCGTTTCGAGGCCAACATGCGGTTTCTGGCAGACCTCATGTCGCAGGTGCGCAACGAGGGCGAAGCGATTTGTGAGGGTGGCGGCAGCAGGGCCATCGAAAATCAGCATGCCAAGGGACGATTGACCGCTCGCGAACGCATTGAGCTGTTGGCCGATCCCAAATCGTTTTTCGAATTGGGCCTCTATGCGGCTCACGGCATGTATGAAGAGTGGGGCGGAGCGCCCGCCGCCGGAGTCATTACCGGTTTAGCGCGCATCCACACCCGCATGGTAATGATTATCGCCAACGACGCTACGGTAAAAGCCGGCGCATTTTTTCCGATGACGTCGAAGAAAGTGATTCGCGCCCAGAATATCGCCATCGAGAATCGCATTCCAACCATCTATCTGGTGGATTCGGCGGGCGTTTTTCTGCCGCTGCAGGAAGATGTCTTCCCTGACACAGACGATTTCGGCCGTGTGTTTCGCAACAATGCGGTTATGTCAGCCATGGGTATCCCGCAAACCGCAGCCATCATGGGTATGTGCGTGGCGGGCGGCGGCTACCTGCCAGTGATGTGCGATCACGTTCTTATGACCGATGGCAGCGGATTATTCTTGGCAGGACCGGCGCTGGTGCAAGCAGCGATCGGACAAAAGGTTTCCGCGGAAGAGTTGGGTGGAGCGGCGATGCACGCGGGGATCAGTGGCACGGTGGACTTCCGCGAAGCGGACGATGCAGCCTGCCTGGCGCGCATCCGCTCGATTGTTGAGAAGTGGGGATACCGCCGGCAGTCGTGCTGGGACCGCAAAAAACCGGTCGAACCGGCGCTTGCCGCTGAAGAAATTTATGGCATTTACGATTCCTCGCCAGCCCGGCCCTACGATATGAAGGAAATTTTGGCTCGCGTGCTCGATGGCAGCCGCTTCGACGAATACAAACCGGAATATGGCAAGACTCTGATTTGCGGCTACGGACGGATCGGCGGATTTGCTGTGGGCATTGTCGCCAACCAGAAGATGCACGCGCAAGCCACAGACCATGAAGGCCACAAACGTACCGAGTTTGGCGGCGTAATTTATACCGAATCGGCAGAAAAAGCTGCGCGCTTCATCATGGACTGCAACCAGAACTTGATCCCCCTTGTTTTCTTTCACGATGTGAATGGCTTCATGGTGGGACGGGATGCAGAGTGGAGCGGCATTATCAAAGCAGGCGCGAAGATGGTGAATGCAGTCTCGAACTCCGTGGTACCGAAGATCACTGTGATTGTGGGCGGTTCGTTCGGCGCGGGACATTACGCGATGTGCGGCAAAGCATTCGATCCAAGATTTGTATTTGCGTGGCCCACAGCGCGTTACGCCGTGATGAGTGGCGATTCGGCGGCAGGAACTCTGGTTGAAATCAAAGTGAAACAACTGGAGCGCGGCGGCAAGAAACTAAGTGACGAAGAAAAGAAAGAGCTGTATGAATCGACGAAGCGCACTTATGACGAACAAACCGATCCGCGCTACGGAGCAGCCAGGTTGTGGATCGACAAGATCATCGATCCCATCGAAACGCGTGACGCAATCACCCAGGCTCTGGAGGCAGCGGCATTGAATCCTGATGTGCCGGAGTTCAAGGTAGGGGTACTGCAAACATGATTCACCACGGAGACACGGAGACACAGAGCAAACTGCTTCATGAGCAGCTCACTGAACAGGTCATCGGGGCCGCGATTGAGGTACATCGCGAACTAGGGCCGGGCCTGATGGAATCCGCATATGAAGAGTGCCTCTGCCATGAACTGCATCTCCGAGGATTAAAGTTCGAGCGGCAGATGGCTTTACCGGTGCGATACAAGGGTGTCAGTCTCGATTGCGGATATCGCCTCGACTTGGTCGTTGAGGATTCGCTAATTCTGGAACTCAAGTGTGTTGAACACACGCTGCCAGTCCACGAAGCACAACTTTTGACATACTTGAAACTGACTGGCAAACGGGTTGGACTGATTCTTAATTTCAATGTTTCAGTCCTTACCCGAGGCGGAATTGTTCGAAAGGTTCTTTGACTCTCGATCTCCGTGCCTCCGTGTCTCCGTGGTGAAATGATTTGTCCGATACCGCCAAATTAATCGAATGTCCGCGCGACGCCTGGCAGGGGCTGAAAGGTCAGATACCGCCTGACATCAAGCGCGCCTACTTGCAGGCATTGATCAGCGCGGGATTTAAGCACATCGATGCGGTATCGTTCGTGTCGCCCAAAGCTGTGCCGCAGATGGCGGATTCGGAAGAAGTGTTGAAGGAACTCGATCCGCCGGACGACGTGGAGATCATCGGCATCGTGGTCAACGAAAAGGGCGCGCAGCGCGCCATCGATACACATGCAGTACACACGCTCGGATTTCCTTATTCTATTTCGGAAACCTTCTTGCGCAAGAATCAGAATCAGTCTGCCGAGGATGCGCTCGAAGAATTGGAAAAGATTCAGACAAAAGCCGACAATGCTGCGCTCGACGTCGTGGTCTACATCTCGATGGCATTTGGCAATCCATACGGCGATCTGTGGAACGTGGACGAACTGATTGAAGCCATCTCGCTGATGGAGGTTGACAACTTGCGCATGATTTCCTTGGCCGACACGGTCGGGATGGCGACGCCCGAGCAAGTCAGCGAAGTGGTTGGCGCAGTGATGGCGAAGTACGATTATCTCGAGATCGGAGTGCACTTGCATAGCCGCCCTGAACATGCCGAGGCAAAGATTCTTGCCGCGTATGACGCCGGCTGCCGGCGCTTTGATTCTGCGATGGGCGGCCTGGGTGGTTGTCCCTTCGCGCAGGATGCTCTGGTCGGCAACATTTCGACCGAAAAAGTGATTGAAGCTTTGAAGCGGCGTGGCGCGGAGTTGCCACCTCTGAAGCCGCTGGACGCGTTGCTGCGCGCGACGGCGGAAATCGGAACAAGGTACGCCAATTCCCTGAGCGACGACGAGTAGTTCAAGACTATGAATTACAAAACCATCCAGGTCGCCTACGATTCCGGCATTGCCACGCTTACGTTGAACCGTCCCGACAAGCGTAACGCCATCAGCTTCGAATTGATTGACGATTTGCTGCACGCGCTGCAGGAGGTAGAAACGTCCGACGCGCTGGTGTTGATCATGACCGGCGCGGGCAAGGCTTTTTGTTCCGGCATGGACTTGGAAAACCTAAAGGGATTGTTGGGGCGTTCGCCCGAGCAAAACCTCGAAGATTCCCGAACAATGGTTCAACTGTTCCGCTCGCTTTACGAATTTCCCAAGGTGACAATCGCTGCGGTGAACGGTGCAGCCATTGCGGGGGGCACCGGTATGGCATTGCTGTGCGATTTCACTCTCGCGGTGCCGGAAGCCAAGTTCGGCTACACCGAAGTTCGTATCGGATTTGTCCCTGCCATTGTTTCCACTTTCCTGCTGCGTCAAGTGGGGGAGAAGCAAGCGCGCGATCTTTTGCTGACCGGAAGAGTTTTCGGCGCGGACGAAGCGGCCCGCATGGGATTAATCAACGAGATCGTTGCACCGGACAATTTGATGCAGCGAGCCCACGATTTGGCGGCTCTCCTGATGGAAAACAGCCCGGCATCGTTGCGCGCGACCAAGAAACTACTGAGCGATCACGCCCGCGCTGAACTGGATACGCAAATCGAAACAGCCGTGCGCGAGAATGCCGCGATCCGTACTACCGCCGACTTCCGGGAGGGCATCGCATCATTTCTCGAAAAGCGCAAACCAGTGTGGAAGGGCGAATGACTTCTAAACATCAGGCAGCGGTGAATGAAACTCGCGTAAGAGTGCGTTATGCCGAGACCGATCAGATGGGGGTGGTTTACCATTCAAATCATTTCATCTGGTTCGAAGTGGGCCGGGTCGAACTGCTGCGGCAGTTAGGTTTTTCCTATCGCGACATGGAAAGTAAAGATGGACGCTTCATCGCGGTGGCCGAGGCCAAATGCCGTTATCGATCGCCGGCACACTATGATGAAGAGATTGTGGTACGCACCGAAATGTTGAACGTGCGGGATTCCGTCATCCACTTTGGCTACGAGTTGAGGAGCAGTGACGGTAGCACCCTCATCGCGGAAGGCGAAACCACACACATCGTCACCGATGAGCAGATGAAGATCGCGGTGCTGCCGGAAAAATATTTAAAAATATTTCGCGCCGCGGTGGGAAAACGAAACGGGAACCCTTCTTGATCGCACTACACCTTAACGGCAACGATCTCACTCTGGAGGCGGTGCGCGAAGTCGCGGACCAACGTCGTCCAGTGCTCCTGTTGGCAGAGGCTCGCGAGGCCGTCGACCGAGCGCGCACCATCGTCGATGAGATCGTCGCCAGCAACAAACTGGCCTATGCCATTACGACTGGAGTGGGCAAGCTCAGCGATGTGCGGATTGCAGGCGATCAGATTCGCGAACTGCAGGTTAATCTTGTGCGCTCGCACGCCGTCGGCGTGGGCGAACCACTGTCGATCGCAGAAACTCGCGCCATGATGCTTTTGCGCGCCAATTCTCTGGCGAAAGGTTATTCCGGGGTCCGCGCCATCGTCATCGATACCCTATGCGAAATGCTGAACCGTGGCGTGACGCCGTTTGTGCCGTCACAAGGCAGCGTGGGCGCCAGTGGCGATCTCGCTCCGCTCGCGCATCTAGCGCTGGCTTTGATCGGAGAAGGTGAATGCATTGACGCGGGAGCACGCATTCCCAGCGACGCCGCGCTGAAACGGGCGCAGATCAAGCCGCTGGTGTTGGAAGCGAAAGAATCCATCTCGCTCATTAACGGAACGCAAGCCATGCTGGCCGTGGGAACATTGGCATTGCTAGCCGCAGAGACGTTAGTCGATTCCGCCGACGTGTTGGGCGGCCTATGCTGCGACGCGCTGAAAGGAACCGACACAGCATTCGATGAACGCATCCACAAAGCGCGCCCGCATAGCGGACAAATGAAGAGCGCGGCAAATCTGCGCAAGATGCTGGAAGGCAGTGAGATTCGCGAGTCGCATCGCGAATGCGGCCGCGTGCAGGACGCCTATTCGCTGCGTTGCATCCCTCAAGTTCATGGCGCGGTGCGCGATACGCTGGCGCATTGCCGTGAAGTATTTGAAATCGAGGCAAACTCGGCCGTGGATAATCCTCTGGTCTTTATCACCAACGCCGATAAGACGGAAGGTGATGTCATCTCTGGTGGAAACTTTCACGGCGAACCGCTTGCGTTTGCTTTGGATTTTCTCGCCATCGCTTTGAGCGCGCTGGCTGGCATCAGCGAACGGCGCATCGAACGGCTGGTGAACCCCGCGCTCAGCGAAGGTTTGCCGCCGTTTCTGGCCGAGGGCGCGGGATTGAATTCGGGTTTCATGATGGCGCAGGTCACGGCGGCGGCGCTGGTCAGCGAAAACAAAGTTCTGGCACATCCCGCGTCGGTCGATTCGATTACCACCTCGGGCAACAAGGAAGACTACGTCTCCATGGGAATGACGGCGGCAAACAAGCTGAAGCGCATCGTCGAGAACACGCGCAACGTTCTGGCGATTGAAGCCATGGCTGTAGCGCAGGCCATCGATTTTCTCGCACCGCTGAAGACTTCGAAGCGCGGACAGGCGGCGCACGCGGCGATTCGAGCGGTCTGCCCCACAGTGGATAAAGATCGGGTCATGTATAAGGATTTTGCGCGGATTGCGGAGTTGATTGCGAGTGGGAAGGTCGCGGACGCCTTGCATTAGCGTGATCCACGTTGGGATAGATAAGCAAAAGCCTGGCTGTGCCCGGGCGGACAGCCGAGGGCGGCTGTCCCCACATAAATTGAAACTACGCACTCTTCGCGGCGCTGCCGTCCAATCCCAAGTCACCAGCGATCCCCTGCAGCGCCTGAATGCAGAACGTTATGTGCTCATCCAAATCTACGCCCAGGGCTGCTGCCCCGTTCACGATGTCGTCGCGATTCACTTTTCGGGCGAAGGCTTTGTCTTTCATCCTCTTTCGCACCGACTTCGCGTCGACCTCAGCCAACGATTTCCCCGGCTTGATTAGTGCCACTGCGGTGATAAAGCCAGCGAGTTCGTCGCACGCGAAGAGAGCTTTTTCCATCGGCGAATCGCGGGTTACGCCGGTGTATTCCGCGTGCGACATGATTGCGCGGCGAATTATCTCGGGCCATCCGCGCTCTTTCAGAATTTCGTTGCCTTTGTAGGGATGATCTTCCAGGCTGGGATATTTTTCGTAATCGAAATCGTGAATGAGTCCGACAAGGCCCCATAAGTCTTCTTCGGACATTCCCTCAGGGGCTGAAGCGCTTGATTGCCTTGGGCGGCTTTGTGGCACGCCTGAAGGCGTGCCCTGATACGAAGCACCGAACTTGCGGGCGCATACACGCATGCAGGCCTCAACTGCCAGCGCATGCTTGCGCAAACTTTCTGACTGGGTGAACTCAGTTAGTAAACACCACGCTGACTCACGATCAATCATTGCTTTTGCCTTGTCTGCTGCGGGATTTGGCCGTGTGCTTCCGGTTTTTGCCGGCAACTTGCGCGGTTCTATGCATTTTAACCTTGACTTCCACAGGCCTTGTACCGCAGATTGTCTCTGCGGTCGGAACCTTCCCCCAATTTTCAGGTTCCAAGGAGTAGCCGGCTCTGGCACTCCCACAACCCGATGGCCACGACTCTTGCCCCAGTAGACTCTAGGGAAGTCGTCCGTTGCGATCACTGCCTGTTGGTTCAATTCCGTACGGTCAATAACAATTGCCGACGCTGCCACTCGTCCCTGGACGAGGAACCCGAGCCCGAGCCGGTGGTGATGACGCCACCAGTAATGATGCCGATGCCCGGTATGGGCCGTGGGCACTTGAACCTCGCGACCTCCATCCGCTCGCTGCGTCTGCGCAGCGGGTTGAGCCAGCGGCAGCTGGCCGGACGCATGTCCGTGCCGCGAACCTATGTTTCCAAAATCGAAAACGAGAAAGCCACGCCCACGCTTTCGTCTTTGGAGCGGCTGGCTCGAGCCCTGGAGGTGACCGTGCCGGAACTGCTCAGTGGTGGTGAAAAGAACCGCCAGGACGAAATCAGCGAGCTGATGAAAGATCAGTTCATCGCGGAGATTCTGCCGTTTGTTTCGCAGCTGAACGGAATGCAGATGTCAAGCATCCTGACTCAGGTGCGGGATCTGACGTTGCGGCCGCGACGAACCGCTTAAACGTATAGAGATCCTTCGCCGCAAAAAACGCGGCTCAGGATTTCGGCTGCGGGCTCCCACTTCACGCCCGCAAGACGCCTCAATTTATCCGGGCAAACCAGCCAACTCATGGCCGGGACTAAAACCTTGGTCCCGGCTTTTTTCATGCGCGTTGCCAGATGAATCGCAAGAAGATCGACAGTCATCTATGCATTATGGATTTAGAAGAATCTGGGAAATTGGTTTCGGCTTTGCCAGCCTTGAATCAGTCTGAAGTTAATGCCTGGGGAGACGACACCCCGCGCGTTGTAGTCCCGTCGGCAACGAATCCATCTGCAGACGCCGGGTTGATGGATGCATACTCTCGCGCGGTAACTGGAGTGGTAGAAGCCGTCAGCCCTTCGGTGGTGAACATCGAAGTGCATCAATCCACTGGCCGCACGCGTTCAGGCGAGCAGCGCGAACGGCGCGGTGGAGGGTCGGGGTTCATATTTACACCCGACGGTTTGATTCTTACCAACAGCCATGTGGTGCACGACGCGCGCCGCATCGAAGTCACGCTAGCGGATGGCCGGCGTATGCCATCGACTGCGATCGGCGACGATCCGGCGAGTGACCTGGCTGTACTGCGCATAGAACAAGCCCGCTTAGACGAACCCGGCCTTACCACCGCAGCGCTCGGCGATTCGCAGCAACTGCGCGTGGGACAACTTGTCGTGGCCATTGGGAATCCTTACGGATTTCAATCGACTGTGACCGCAGGAGTGGTAAGCGCACTGGGCCGTTCACTGCGGTCGTATTCCGGGCGCCTGATCGATGATGTGATCCAGACCGATGCCGCACTCAATCCCGGCAATTCTGGCGGACCGCTGGTCGATTCCGCAGGCCGGGTGGTTGGAGTGAACACGGCTACGATTCAGCCCGCACAGGGGATCTGCTTCGCCATTGGCATCAACACGGCGAAGTTCATAGCCAGCCGCCTGCTGCGCGACGGGCGAATTCGCCGCAGCTTTATCGGCGTCTCCGCGCAAACGGTCCCGATTCACCGGCGCGTGGTGCGGTTCTATGATCTGGTCAAGGAATCGGGCGCGTTAGTTTTGTCAGTGGAAGAAAAGAGTCCGGCGCAACGCGGTGGCCTGCGCGAAAACGATGTGATCATTGCGCTGGAGGGTCAGCCTGTGGCCGGAGTGGACGATCTGCACCGCGTGCTGACGGATGTTCGCGTCGGCGTCAGTTCCTCGCTCACGGTGCTGCGGCACACGGAAAAGCTGGAGTTGCAGATCATGCCGGAAGAAGCGAAGTAACTGAGAACCACTCGGCGCGGCTTAAAGCCGCGCCCTTTCACTGCAAATCGAACGTTGTGCTTCCGTAACCAGAAAGCCGCCGACTTCCTCTCATTGCAAGCCCCTTCCCCACTGTGGTAGCGTCAACATTCGGAAGGGGATAAGCCTTGCAGGCAAAGATTCCCGCCGGTCTGGATCGAAAGGAAACTGAAATCTACCGGCAGCTTGATCCAGAGCGGCTCCCAAGACACATCGCGATCATCATGGACGGCAACGGGCGCTGGGCAAAACGGCGCCACATGCCGCGCGTGGCCGGGCATCGCGCCGGAGTGGCTGCTGTGCGCTCGACGGTGGAGACGGCAGCACGAATCGGCGTGCATGCGCTGACGCTTTATGCTTTCTCGGAAGAAAACTGGAAGAAGCGGCCTGCGAGTGAAGTTGACTTCCTGATGCGCCTGTTGAGCCGCTATCTGAAGGCGGAAGTTCCCACGCTGAATAAAAATAATATCCGGCTGGAATATATCGGCCGCCAGCACGAATTGCCAGAAGATGTGCAAGAGCGCATGGAGTGGGCGCGTGCGAGTACCGCAACGAATAGCGGCACGATCCTCACTTTGGCGCTGAATTATAGTGCCCGCAGCGAACTGGTGGATGCGTTTCGCTCGATGGTCGACGCGGCTTCGCAGAACGGCGGCGTGGAACACTTGCGCATTGATGAAGACACCGTGGCCAGGCATCTCTACACTCGTGATTTGCCCGATCCGGATCTGGTGGTGCGCACTTCGGGTGAGATGCGGCTCAGCAACTTTTTGCTCTGGCAGTTGGCCTATGCGGAAATTTACGTGACTTCAACCCTATGGCCGGATTTTCGCGGCGTGCATTTGCTGGAAGGCATCGCCGAATATCAGAAGCGCGAACGGCGCTACGGCGGATTAAATCACGGCGATCCGAATCATGGCGATGTCAGCGATTCGTCCGTGCGAGCCCTGCCGGCAAAGGTCCACAAGTAACCTTCCCGCATGCTAAAGCGCATCGCGACTGCTCTGGTCCTCATTCCGATCGTGCTGCTGCTGGTGCTGCGCGCGCCCGTGCCAATCGTGGCCGTTGTAGCGGGAGCCGTGGCCCTGATTACGATCCACGAATTTCTAAAGCTCACCGAATCCTATAACGTTCACCCGCTGCGACTGCCCACTTATATTTTTGTAGGATTATTTTTTCTGCTGTTGGCGGCGAGCGCTTCGGGCGAGAGTCCGCAGCTTTCGGGATTGAAGTTTGTTCTAGGCATGGGATTCGCCTGCGCTATTTCTCCATTTATTTTTCTGACGATCGCGATGCGGCGAACGCAGATGAGCGAAGCCTACCCGGCAGCGGCGGCATCGGCCTTCGCTTTCGCTTACATTGCGCTCCCCATGGGAATGCTGGTGCAACTACGGCAACAGTGGGCTGGGGCATTCTGGATTCTCTATCTCTTGTTTGTTGTGTGGGCGGGCGATATCTTCGCTTACTTCGTCGGCCGTTCGCTGGGAAGGCACCTGATGGCGCCTCGCATCAGTCCCAAGAAAACCTGGGAGGGTGCCGCTGCTTCGCTGGTAGCAAGCCTCGGAATTGGGATTCTGCTTTTCGATTACTCCCTCCAGATCAGTTCGTTCCTACTGCGTGTGGGACTCATCGAGCGACGCGATGGCCTGTTCGGACTGGAGAAGCCCGAGATGTGGCCTATCGTTCTGCTGACCGTCGCTCTGAATATCGCCGCACAGCTTGGCGATCTAGTGGAGTCGCTGATCAAGCGCGGAGCCGGCGTAAAGGATTCCGGCTCCATTCTCCCCGGCCACGGCGGCATGCTCGACCGCGTCGATGCCCTGCTCTTCGCCGCGCCGGTGCTCTGGTTTTATGCGGTGTGGCGCGTCATGCAGTAGCTACCTTGCTCCGCGGCCCCAGTGAATGCCGCAAAACGCGTAAAATAAGAATTCATCCTTATGAAACGCATCGCCATCCTGGGATCGACTGGTTCGATCGGCCGCAGCACTCTGAGTGTGGCCGAGTCTTATCCAGATCGCTTTCAGATCGTTGCTCTTGCTGCCGGGGCGAACATGGACGCTGCCTTCGAGCAGGCGCAGCGTTGGCGTCCGCAGTTGGTTTCAATGGCTGCAGAGCGCGATGCCGATCTGCTGCGCGCCCGGCTGAAGCAGGCAGGCCTTGGTGAGATCGAAGTGGTGAACGGTCCCGCGGGTGCGGTCAAAGTTGCAACCCACTCTGCCGTCGACTTCGTCGTCAGCGCCATCGTGGGCGTGGCCGGACTTGAAGCCACGTACGAAGCGGTCAAGGCTGGCAAGACCGTTGGCGTAGCCAATAAAGAATGCCTGGTCGCGGCCGGCGAGTTGATCACGGCCGAGGCTCGCCGCCAAGGCAAGCCCTTGCTGCCAATCGACAGCGAGCATAACGCCGTGCACCAGTGCCTGCGGGGCGGCAGGATGGAGGAAGTGGAACGAATCTGGCTGACGGCTTCGGGCGGCCCTTTTCTAAACACGCCACGCTCCCAGTTCGGCTCAATCACCGTAGAGCAAGCCCTGAACCACCCGACCTGGAAGATGGGTAAGCGGATCACCATCGATTCATCGACCCTAATGAATAAAGGCTTCGAGGTAATCGAGGCCTGCAGATTATTTCAAATGCCGCCGGAAAAGGTGGAAGTGCTGGTCCATCCCCAGTCCACAATCCACTCAATGGTTGAGTTTATCGATGGCAGCATACTTGCTCAGTTCTCCGTGACGGATATGCGCCTGCCGATCCTGTACGCTCTAACATATCCCGAGCGAATTCAGTCGGATATGCGCTTTCCGGTGGGTAACTTGCGTCATCTGGACTTCTGCCCCCCAGACATGAATAAATTCCCTTGTCTGCGTTTAGCGTATGAAGCGGCCGAAGCGGGCGGGGCCAAGACGGTTGCGCTCAATGCCGCCGATGAAGTGGCAGTGGCCGCGTTTCTGGAGGGCAGCATCGCCTTCGATGAGATTCCCAGAATCATCGAAGCGGCGGTTTCAGCATCTAATTCTGGGAAGCTGGGTTCTATCCGAGAGGTGCTTCAAGCCGATGCGGAAGCCCGCCGATATGCTCAAGAGCGAGTGGTTGAGTTCCGTCGAGCGGGACGGCCCCGGGCAACTTCTTTTATCTAAAGACCAGATTTCGGAATCTAACTATCTTCGGAGTACGTATCTCTATCATGCCTGACTTTTTGATTTCGCTGATCGCCGTCGTCGTCATCCTCGGATTCATGATCCTGATTCATGAATTTGGCCACTACGCCGTTGCCAAATGGCTGGGGGTAAGGGTCGAGGTCTTCTCCATCGGCTTCGGCAAGCGCCTGCTTGGCTTCCGCAAAGGTGACACTGACTATCGCATCAGCGCGATTCCCCTGGGCGGCTACGTCAAGATGAGTGGCGAGAATCCCATGGATGAGCGCACCGGTGATCCTGCGGAGTTTCTCTCGCACTCGCGCTGGCATCGTTTTCTGATCGCCATCGCCGGTCCGACCATGAATATTATGCTGGCCATCTTGCTGCTCACCAGCGTCTACATGGTGCATTACGAATACCCGGTTTTTATGGACAAGCCCGCGGTGATTGATGGGGTAAGAGCCAACTCCGCCGCTGCCCAGGCCCAACTGCAGGCCGGCGATCGCATCATTAAAATCGACGGCATCACCAATCCCACGTGGGAGCAGGTGCAACCCAGGGTCATGATCAGCCCCAACCAGCCTCTCGCGGTGACCATCCAGCGCGGTAACACGATCCTTGAGAAAACGATTGTTCCGAAACCGATCACCTCTTCGGAAGTCGGCTCCGCCGGATGGTACCCTTCAGAACCTGTCATCGTCGGCCAGGTTGAATCGGATACACCCGCCTCCCATATCGGTCTCAAGGAAGACGACCGAATCGTCGCTTTGGATGGACAGCCGCTGGTATCGATCGAAGCCATGATTGACCGCCTGCAGCAGACCAAAGACACTCCGGTGGATATCACTGTGCTTCGCGGCAACCAGACTTTGGCTTTTCATGTAACCCCCGTGCTCTCAAAGACGGAAGATCCGAAGGAGCAAAAGTATCGGCTGGGGTTTCTGAACAAGGAAGACACCGTCGTCAAGCGCTTGCCTTTCGTGCAGGCCGTTGGTCTCTCCCTGCAGGAAAACCGCAAGTATTCCCTGCTGCTTCTTGAACTCGCCAAGAAGCTGGTACAGGGTAAGGTTTCGCCGCGCATGGTCTCCGGCCCTATCGGCATCGCGCAGGAGGCTGGCTATGCGGCCCAGCAAAAGGGCTGGACGCCGCTGTTGGCGCTTACCTCAGGCATCAGCCTGAACCTTGGCGTCTTTAACCTGCTGCCGATACCCATTCTCGACGGAGGCGTGATCTTCTTCCTGCTTATCGAGAGCTTAATGGGACGTGACATCAGCCTGCACATCAAGGAACGCGTCTATCAGGCAGCGTTCGTCTTCCTGGTCTTGTTTGCTGTCATGGTGATCTATAACGATCTGGTCAAAACGATTCCAGGGCTGGCGAGCCGCTTGCAATAGGCGGCTCTCCACACCACTCTATGGAAAGTGGTCGCCGTGCCGGCATTGGCGCGCGTGATAAACTATTATTTCCCATGGCTATGATTCCCCGCAGGAAAACCGTGACCGTCGCCGTCGGCGGCGTGCGCGTCGGCTCGGATGCACCGATTGTGGTACAGTCCATGACCAACACTGACACCGCAGATATTCCTTCCACTGTCCAGCAGTGCGCAGCTCTTGCCCGTGCCGGGTCGGAACTGGTTCGCGTGACCGTCAACAACGAAGAGGCCGCCGCCGCCGTTCCCCGAATTGTTGAAGAACTCGACAAACAGAACATCCACGTCCCCATCATCGGCGACTTCCACTACAACGGACACGTCCTGCTTACCAAATATCCCGAATGTGCGCGCGATCTGGCCAAGTACCGGATTAATCCCGGCAACGCCAGCATTGGGCGTACGGGCGACTCGAATTTCCGCACCATGATCGAAGTTGCGGTGAAATACCAGAAACCGGTGCGGATTGGCGTGAACTGGGGCTCGCTCGATCAAACTTTGCTCACCCGCATGATGGACGAGAACTCGGCGCTGCCCGAGCCCAAAGATGCCCGCGAAGTCACGATGGAAGCGATGGTTGTAAGCGCCTTGAACTCCGCCGCTCTCGCAGAGAAATTCGGCCTTCGCCCGGATCAGATTATTCTCAGCGCGAAAGTTAGCGGCGTGCAGGATTTGATCGATGTCTATCGCGCTCTCGCCGCCCGCTGCAACTATCCTCTGCACCTTGGCCTCACCGAAGCCGGCATGGGCGCAAAAGGTGTAGTGGCCTCAAGCGCTGCCATGGGAGTTGTATTGCAGGAAGGCATCGGCGATACCATCCGCGTTTCGCTCACGCCCGCACCCGGTGGCGACCGCACCGAAGAAGTGCGCGTGGCGCAGCAGATTTTGCAATCCATGGGCATTCGCAGCTTCACTCCGCAAGTTACCGCCTGCCCCGGTTGCGGACGCACCACCAGCACCTTCTTCCAGGAAATGGCGGAGCAGATTCAAACCTACCTGCGTGAGCAGATGCCTACCTGGAAGGGCCGCTATATCGGAGTGGAAGAAATGAAGTTGGCAGTCATGGGTTGCGTGGTTAACGGCCCCGGCGAATCGAAGCACGCCAACATCGGCATTTCGCTTCCCGGCACCTTCGAAGAGCCCAAGGCCCCGGTTTACGTGGATGGACGCCTGTTCACCACGCTCAAGGGCGATCACATCGTCGCGGAGTTCATCACCATTCTCGACGAGTACGTGGACTCGCACTACGCGGCGCGAGAGACCCAGAACGAAGAAGTAGCGGCCAGAAGCTAAAACCTTACCCTACTGACCCATCAGAAGGAAAATAGGATTCTGCACAGCCGTCGCGCTGTTGGGTTCGGGTGCGGCGAGAAGATCGGTCACCAACGAATCTGCTGGTAAGCCGGTACCTGGATTGTTCGTATTTCCACCACTTGTGTTAATCGCCGCGATAGCTCCCGCATCGCACATGCTCACGTAGACTCGAGTGCTATCTTCTGAGGCTGCGGTAAAGACGCGGAAGCGGGTCGTGCTCGGAGTATACAAGGCGGGGTACAAGGGTTCGGTCGCGCAAGAAGCGACTTGCGGCACCGCCGTTTGCCCTGCCACGAACGGCCAATTCGTTTGGCAGGAAGTGCTGGAAGTGGGCGTGCACGGTGCGGGTCCGACCAGCAATGTTAGACTTGGCGCGCTGGGATACATCAGCGAGAGGGTATTGGCGTTAAACACTGTAAGACGGGGAATAACGCAAGCTCCCGTCACTCCAGTCCCGGCAGGACAAGCCGTGGACGCCTCGTAGGTGGCTACATAGAACCGGGTCCCATCCAGCAATGCTGTCACCGAAACCGGCGTGCATCCCGCCGGACATGAAGTCGATCCGGCCTTGAACGAAATCGTTCCCATTAGATTGGGTACATCGCTGACCACGCCACCGGAAAGGCCGCCGGTGTCAGAGAATACGTAAACCGTCTGCGTAATCGGATTCGTCACATAGAGCCGGTTCAGCGTGGGGTCGAGGAAAATGTAATTGGCCCCAGGATCGACCGGAAGGCTGCTGGTCACCGTATCCGAGCCGACGTCAATCGTCACCAACTGGCCGTCTCCCTCGGTGAGGGCATATACCTTCTGGCTGTCACCGCGAGCCACCAACCAAATCGGCGTCACGCCTGTGAATCCCGTAACCGTATTCGGAGTTAGATCGACCGGATTCAAACTGCTAACCGTGTTGCTGCCCTGATTGGCAACATAAAGCTTTAAAGCGTTTGGGGTCTCGGCCAAACTCACCGGATTCGTTCCAACGATCGCGGTATTGGTGACGGCATTCGAAGTTGTATTGATTGTGGCGACCGAATTGGAGTTGTAGTTCGCCACGTACATGAAGGCGTTCTCGGTGCTGTTCACAAATACAGGCTGATTAGGAATCGATGCGGTCCCGCCGGAAGCAGCGGCCAGCCCAGTTGCCGGATTCAGGTATTGGACCGTCGTCCCGCTGATCGCGGTGATTGGAAACGTGCCATTGTAAGCGCCGGAGTTGCAGGGTAGAACGCAGCCGGGAATGAATACGCCGTTGATGGCGATCGCAGCACCGGCCACCGTGTTCGTAATCGGCGTGCTGAGCGTGACCGTGACCACATTACCAGCCTCGCTAATGCTCGCAATGCTGGAACTCTGCCCCGCCAGGCTCGGCAAGTTGATCATATTTACCGCGCCAAATCCGGTGGCTTGCGTCGATTGGAATGCTGGGTTGAACGAAGCAATAGCATCCACTCCCCCCGGGAATACGCTGGCAGCAGCAGCCACGAACAGTCTGGAATTGTTCGGCGAGATGGCTATGTGTGTCGGATTGAAGCCACTGTTAGGCGCGCTCGCGGTGGACGTGGAAGTCTCGCCTATAAGAGAATCCCCCGATACGTCGATCTGCATCGCACCCCCGGCATTACTCGGGATGTTGGTGCTGATGCCGAAGACCGCATGAAAACTGCTCGGAGTCGGGGGCGTCTCAACCGGACAACCCGGAACTCCTCCCGTGGAACATGGAATTACCACCGGCCGGTATATCTGTCCGCACGCCGTCCAGAAGAGGATTGGAAACACGATGGCCGCAAACCGGCCCACACGTCGAACAGTCATCGGCACCCCATCGTGCGCCACTGGAGGAGGTTCTTAATCATAGGTGAGAAGAATTCAATATTCTAACGGCTGAGTCAGATCTGCGCCAGTGCCCTGACTCGAGGTCAACAGAAAGAAGCAAAAGGTCTACCCCGTGTTCCCCAGTGTCCTCTGTGTTTGAGCTTTTAACTTCCTCAATCTGGGATGCGCGCCTCAAAGCCCAAGTTGGATGGCGCGGCAAAAAGGGATGTGGTGATGTTGGATAGTATTTCGGAAATTTCTCTACCGATGACGCCGCGACTTACCGCCAGCCGCTGCCGTTGCGGGCGTCTCTGATTTTGCCGTAGCCGCAGGCTTCTTCTTGCCTTCCATCTGCGCCAGGCTCTGCTTCAAAGCGGCCATGAGGTCCACCACCGGAGCCAGCTTCTTCGGCTTTTCCACTGCCGCCACTTCCCCGCCCTCAAGTTTGGCTTCGATCAGCTTTTTCAGATTTTCCTGAAAGCTATCTTTGTATTTTTTGGGATCCCACTCGTCGGCCAGCGCCTCAATCAACTGGTGCGCCACTTTCACTTCCGCTTCCTTCAACTCCACATCGGGCGCCCCGAATCCTTCCACCTTCTTCACTTCTTCTTCGTAATACATCGTGTGCAGCATTAAGCCACCTTCGTGCGGCCGCAGGAACACAGTGTACTCGCGGTTGTGCATCGTGATCTTGGCGATCGCCACATACTCGCTTTCCTCCAGCGCCTTGGTCAGCAGAGCATAAGGACGCCGTCCTGCCTCTTCCGGCAACATGTAATACGAAGATTCGAAATAAACCGGATCCACTTCACTCGCCTTCACGAACTCAAGAATCTCCATGGTCTTCGCGGTCTGCGGCTCGATCTTCTTGATCTCCTCCGGCTCGATCACGATGTATTCGTCCTTGCGAAACTCGTAACCCTTCACAATCTCGCTGCGGTCCACCACAACATTTTCCGCCGGACAAATATATTGCTGCTTCACCCGCACCTTGTCCGGCCGGTGAAGCATGTTGAAAGAAATCCCGCTGCTGCGCGCGCCCGAAAACAAACGCACCGGCATAGAGATGAGACCGAAGGTTAAATGTCCAGACCAGACCGAAGCTGCCATAGTTTCCCTCTCGCGTACCGGGGACGCAACGCCGACCCCGCATTTTGCACCACAATGCGCCTAAACAGACCAGAGTAGGGAGTTTAGCTTATAAACAAACGTTGGATGCACAAATCTTGCAACAAGGGGAATCGAAATGCGAAGCTGCATGGAATGGGGTCGGTGGAGAGGGAGCCCTAGGGGTTGTAGTTAACTTACGGGGTTCCGGATTTCCGAGGGACTACCGCTCAGGCAATGCACACGGGAGGCGGCTACCAGTTTCGCGTTCGGCGCCGGTGGCTTCTCCAGCAGATTGAGGACCCGCAAACTATCTCTTTCAGACAGCTGAAGGCGTCGGCACGATGATGTAATCTTATTCCGATTGCCCATAGGGGCTCCTGCGGGTACCCGTCCACATGAAAGAACTCACCGTTCAGATCCTACGCTGCGTTGATGACGAACACCAACCCGGCTGGATCGAGTGTGAGTTCATGGACGCCGAGAGCCGCCGCCATATGGTTGTCGACAAGATACCGACCTTCAGCATAGATTCTACTCTTGATCTTTTGGACTGCGACACGGAATACCCTCAGCCAGGAGGAGTCGCGTGCGAAATCTTGGACGCCTGGTGCGATCCTCAAGGTCGCGAGCTCGTGCGCATCACGATAGATCGGCCATGGCATGTCGAATCGACGGAGAAACTTTCCGAGTTCGTCGTTCTTGCCACGCAACTCTCAGAGGCACCCAGGAGGCTCACAGGCATTGAGTGAGGAGCACTCGAGGACAGCAGGATACAGCTTCCTTGAACCTTTGCCGTCCCCTGAGTCATCTTTGAATGACGACCCCTCGACAGGAGACACCATGGCAGACCTTCGCTATCCCATCGGCAAGTTCACTTACAATGGCCCGCCCACCGAAGAGCAAAAGCAGCAGTATTTGGCCGACATCGAACAGACCCCTTCCAATCTACGCAAAGCCGTCCAAGGCCTCTCCGACCAGCAACTCGACACGCCCTATCGACCCGAAGGCTGGACGGTTCGCCAGGTCGTTCACCATGTCCCGGACAGTCATCTCAACGCCTACATCCGGTTCAAACTCGCCCTCACCGAAGACGAACCGACGATCAAATCCTACGCCGAAGATCGCTGGGCACAACTCGCCGATACGCAAACCACTCCGGTGGAAGTTTCTCTGGCCATGCTCAATTCACTGCACGCGCGCTGGGTTCATCTTCTGCGGTCTCTTGCTCCCGAACAATGGAAGCGCGAATTTCGCCATCCCGAGCTGGGTGCGGTACCATTGGAGAAAAATCTCGCTCTCTACGCCTGGCACGGACGCCATCACGTCGCCCATATCACCAGCCTGCGAGAGAGAAACGGCTGGTGAGAAGAATCTGCCTGGGGCTTCTAAGATCGCGTGCGGTTGGCTGAAGGCTGTATCTTGCCCTACGTCATCCCCAACTTCCACACCAGGTAACTGCAAGCTTCCCGCATCACTGCATAACCGCGCTGTAACGCGCCGTGCGGACGCGAGTCGGGACGAGGCGCTACATAAACCGGGGCAATCCCTTCATGCTCCAGTAGTTTCTTGATCCGGAAAACGTGATATGCGTCGCTGACCGCCACGCAACTATGCAATCCGTTGGCCCGCATAATTACTGCCACGCGCATGGCTGATTGTGCAGTGTCGGAGCCCTGCGTCTCAGCGATCAAGTCTCGCTCGGGAATTCCACGGTGCATCAAATAATCCCGTCCCACGCCCCCTTCGCTGAAACTGGGATCGAGAGCCGCGCCACCGGTTGTAATGACCACGGGAGCAATGTTTTTCTGAAAGAGTTCAAAGGCATGATCCAAGCGGGCGCGCAATACGGGTGAGGGGCGACCCGAATACTCCGCCGCGCCAAACACAACAATAGCGTCCGCGCGATGCACTTCCTGCAGCGACCCTTCGTGGACCACGCGAATCGCGGTCACCGCAAGAAACATCGCCAGCGCGAGCATCGCCAGCGCTTCCAGCCGCACCAGCCAGCGGCCGGCCGCACGGCGGGTGGCTAAATCTTCTTTCATCCTTTAGCAAAAAAAGTGGAGATTTCGTCTGCGGGAATCGCTCCCTCGCGCATCACGCGCCAACGCGCGGCTTCATCGGTCAAATCGATGATGGTCGAAGGAATATCACGTGGCGAGGTTCCCCCATCCACGATAATGCTGATCCGTCCGTGCAGCTGTTCATGTACTTGCTCGGCGCTGGTGCACTCTGCCGCGCCGCTCAGGTTTGCCGAAGTCGCGGTGATCGGAATGGCCGCGGCCGTCACGACTGCCAACGGAATCTTCGCATTGGGCACGCGCAGTGCCACGTTCCCGGTATTCGCCGTCACCTTCAGCGGCAGGCGCGATCCCGCTTTCACAATAATAGTTAGCGGGCCAGGCCAATATTTCCGTGCCAGCGCATAGAATTCTTCGGGTAGAGCTTTAGCCAGCTCTTCCGCCTGGTCCACGCTCTCGATGAGCAGCGATAACGGTTTGTGGCGGGAGCGCGTCTTAATGTCATACACGCGATCGACCGCGCGCAGGTTGAATGGATCGGCCGCCAGCCCATAAAACGTATCCGTGGGCATGCCCAGAACTTCGCCCGCGCGAATCTGGTCGGCAGCGTATTTCACCAGCGAAATCTCAGGAGAATCACAATTGATTTTTACGATTTCAGCGCGCACGGCGCTCCCTTCCTGCCTGCTTTTCTTTTAAAGTATTTTTTGCCCGTGAAACATAATACGGCAAAAGGCCACGAAACGCGCGAACAGCGTATTATGCAGTCAACCTTCAGATGAAAAAACCGTCAGAATCCGCGCCCATTGGGCAGAATCGGCTTCGCCGCATTGAAGGACGCCATAACCCGCTGGTCAAGCAGCTCCGGCAGGCATTTTCGCACTCGGAACTCACCGCTGCCGGAGACTGCGCCATCGAGGGCATGCGCATCCTGGAAGAAGCCATTCGCAGCGGCGTGCGTTTTAGTTCCGTATTCTTTCGTGAGTCTGCGCAGGACCGCGCCAACCGCCTCCTGCCTCAGATCGGAGCCCAGGTCGAAACTCTTCTGCTTCCCGATAAATTATTCGACAGCCTGGTGCCGAGCGAATCTCCGCAAGGTGTGGCCGCGCTGGTGCGCTTCAAGCAGTTCTCTCTCGACGATGTAATCGAACGGCTGCAGGTCGGGCCGATTATCGTTATCGCGGGTCTGCAGGATCCCGGCAACCTCGGAACCATCCTCCGCTCCGCGGAAGCCTTCGGCAGCGCGGGCGTGATTCTAGGCGAAGGCACAGTCAGTCCCTACAATTCGAAAGTCGTCCGCGCTTCGGCCGGCTCAGTTTTCCACCTCCCTATAGTTCATGTTTCAAGCGATACAGCCGCAGCAAAGTTGGAAGCTGCTGCAGAAAAATTGCGAGCCCAGGGCGTACGCCTGATTGCAACCTCGTCGCACAAAGGTACCCCGCTCGATCAAGGAGATTTGAAAGCTCCGGCGGCAATTTTCTTTGGCAATGAAGGCTCGGGGCTGGCTCGCGACCTGATGGCTAGAATGGATGAAGTCATCGCGATCCCGCATGTTCCGCAAGTAGAATCCCTCAATGCCGGCGTGGCCGCGAGCATCGTATTGTACGAAGCCGCAAGACAGAGAAGATAAATTGCTGATTGATGATTGATTCGATCCTTTTCTTCAATCAATAATCAGCAATCAACAATCATCAATTTTCGTATGGGACTTTTCGAACCCATCCCGAACGCTGCCAGCGCCACTGACCGCACCCGACCGCTGGCCGATCGCATGCGTCCGCGCACACTCGAAGAGTTCGCCGGTCAGGAACATTTGATCGGCCCGGGCAAACCGCTACGCACGCAAATTGACCGCGACGACACGGGGTCGCTCATCTTCTGGGGACCGCCCGGTACCGGCAAGACCACACTCGCGAAGATTATCGCCAACATGACAAAGGCGGAGTTCATCGAATTCTCCGCGGTGCTCGCCGGAATCAAAGAGATCAAGCAGGTCATGGCCGATGCCGAACGCGCCCGCCAATACGGCACTCGAACTATCGTGTTCATCGACGAGATTCACCGCTTCAACAAAGCTCAGCAAGACGCTTTCCTGCCGCATGTGGAGAAAGGTAATATTCGACTGATCGGCGCGACGACCGAGAATCCCTCTTTTGAAATAAACGCCGCATTGCTGTCGCGCTGCCGCGTCTACGTTCTGCAGCCGCTCACTGAAGATCAGATCGTACAGTTGCTCAGGCGCGCGCTGACCGATGAAGACCGTGGTCTCGGCGCGATGAAGCTGCGTGCCTCCGATGATGTACTTAAGAAAATCGCCAGCTATACCAGCGGCGATGCCCGCAGCGCCTACAACGTGCTGGAAGTCGCTGCTGGATTGGCGCAGCAGAGCGGAACGCAGCCACCTGAGATCACCGACGACATCATCCGCGATGCCCTGCAGAAGCGAATTCTGCTCTACGACAAAGGCGGAGAAGAACATTACAACCTGATCTCCGCTCTGCACAAATCCGTGCGCAACAGCGATCCCGATGCCGCTCTCTACTGGCTCGGCCGCATGATCGAAGCTGGAGAAGACCCACTCTATATCGCCCGCCGCGTGGTGCGCATGTCGGTGGAAGATATCGGCCTCGCCGACCCCAACGCTCTTTCACTCTGCATGGCCGCGCGCGATGCCGTGGATTTCATCGGCATGCCGGAAGGCAATCTCGCGCTCGCGCAAGCCGTCGTCTATCTCTCTGTAGCACCCAAATCCAACGCGCTCTACACCGCCTACGGTGATGTGCAGCACGATATCGAACAAACCGCTGCCGAGCCAGTTCCGCTTCACCTGCGCAACGCACCCACTCGGCTCATGAAGGGGCTGGGCTACGGGAAGGATTATCAATATGCCCACGATGTGGAAGGCAAAGTCGCGAATATGCAATGCTTGCCAGATAATCTGAAGGGTCGAATTTATTATCGCCCGACCCATGAGGGCATCGAGAAACGCATTCGCGAACGGATGGAGGAGATCAAGAAATTACGGTCTCCAGCTCCAGCCAACACGGCTCGCCAAAAGACAGAGTCTTAGCTTCTCCAAGCAGCATCAAAACCGTATTACCATTGAAGGCTTGCTCCATGTCTACAGCCGGCGTAAATGTTTTCGGCGATTTCCCTGCGGCTCGGCCTGTGCTCGACGACCAGGTCGAAAGCCTGCAAAAACTGCAGAAAGCTGCGCAAAAGATCAGCTCGATCCTCGATCTCGATCAACTCATCGAAAATATTGTGAATGACGTGGCGCATTCCTTCGGGCTGCTGGAAACCGCCATCTATCTTCACGACGAAGCTCGCGGAGAAATGGTGATGGGCGGCGTCCATGGATGTTCCATACACAGCAAGGGTTTTCGTCTCAAGATCGGTAAAGAAGGCATGGTTGGATACGTTGCGTCCACCGGGCAAATGCGTTATGCCCCCGACGTGCGTAAGGATAAGTATTACGTCGCCTGCGAGCAATCCACTCATTCGGAAGTAGCGATTCCGCTTCGCGTCGGCGAACGCCTGGTGGGAGTGTTCACGGCTTCGCATCCCGACCTGGATGCCTTTCCCCGGCAACAGCTCAGGCTTCTGCAGGCTCTGTGCGATCACGTGGCAGTCGCAGTCTACAATGCTCGCCGCTTTCAGTCGGAGCGCGCCGAGCGCGAGGCCATGAGTCTTGAAGCTGAGGAAGCTCGCGCCATTCAGCAGGCTCTTCTACCCAAGGCATCGCCTTACATTCCTGGGTTTGCCATTTCCGGCCTCAGCATTCCCGCCCGGGCCGTGGGTGGAGATTGGTACGACTTCATTCCGTTTCCCGACGGCCGTTGGGGATTGGTGCTGGCCGATGTCTCTGGAAAGGGCACCGCCGCGGCGCTACTCATGTCAGCAACCCGCGGCATGCTGCGCTCTCTAGCAGAAGCCTGTTGCACTCCGGCTGAAGTCCTCACAAAGTTGAATAGTTTGTTAGTGCAAGACTTCCCCGCGGGCAAGTTTGTCACTCTAGTCTACGCAGTGTTGGATCCTGCATCTCGTAGCGTCACTTTCGCCAGCGCTGGACACTTGCATCCGCTCTTAGTCGACGACAGCGGAGCGCGTTTTCTCGACACCGAGCGCGGTTTACCGCTGGGACTGAGCTGCGGAGACTACTCGCAGACCACCGCGGATCTCTCGCCCGGTTCTAGGCTGGTTTTTTACAGCGACGGAATCAGCGAAGCTGTTAACGATACAGACGAAGAATACGGGCTCGATCGTCTCGTGCAGCACGTATCCGCTCCCGGCGCTTCAGCAGTTAGCGTTCTCGATGATGTCCGCGCCTTCACCAAGGGCGTCGCTCTCCGCGATGACGCCAGCGTGGTATTCGTCAGGGTTGGTTTCTAAAAAAGTCTCGGATTGTTTCCCGGAACGGCTTGCAACGCGCATTTCCCTTGCTTACCTGGCGTCCGGCGCATCGCTGAACTGAGTTTGGGGCAGCGTGAAAAGGATGATGAGGCTGGCAAGCGCCAGGATGGCGATAATAAAAACGCTGCCCTCGGGCCCGGTCGTTCCTCCGCTCAGAATGGGTCTGCCGACGGGGTGAGTGGCAAGAAGATGGTGCTGCACCATAAGTCCGCTGTCGGCGACGCCGTAGAGAAAAGACTGGCCCCAATCCCACGAGGTATGGAAGCCGATCGCCCACCAGAGCGAGCCCGTACGCCATAGACTAAAGCAAAAAACCATCGCGGCCAGTCCAGCCGAAAGCAATCCGATCGGGGACTCTCCGGGGTTCTTGCCGTGGCCGAGGCCGAACAATAAAGAAAAGATGATGGCTGCGGTCCAGAAACCCAAGGCCTTGCTGTGGCCGGTCTTAAACGCCCACCGGTAGACGCCCGCGAGGCCGCGCGTAAGGGTGTACTGCAAATAGCCGCGGGTGAGGTACTCCTCGAGCAGTCCGACGAGAAAGAAGCCAAGCAGCCAGATCGCTCCGTAACGGAAAATGTCTCGGCCAGAAAGCAAACGGTGATCGATGACCAGAAATCCGAGCCTCGATAGGGACGCGATCAAAAGTGACAGACACACGATTCCCCAGGCCAGGCCGGTGAAGAAATACTTCAGTCCGTGTCTGCCGCCGAAGCCGTAGACAGAGTTCGGCCGCCGTTCGATCTTGGACATGATCCAGGTGACAAGAACGGTAATGATGAAGGGAATCAACTCGGCAATGTACAAGAAAGTTGGCGAAGCCTCAGCACCTGGCTTCGGCGTCTTTACGGCTCCGGGGAACAATCTGTGACCGATGAAATTTACGGAGAAGACCATCGCAGCAAAGATCGCGACGAAGATCAGCAGGCTCCAGCCAGCACGCAGGCCATCTTTGCCGACAAAAATTTTGCGCAGGGTTGATGGTTGCACGGGCGGTACAGGCTCGGCGGTGGGTATCAGCGTTGCGTCATGATCCAAAGAGCGCCTCGTTCGGAAAATCCGTTTTACCTAATGGTTATACGCAGCGTAAGACATTTTGGTTCCACAGCGGGGAGGGTCGGGCCTACTCCACTCACCGGAAGCGTGCCAGATGTTCTTTGAGAATGCAGCGGTCCATCACCACAAAGATTCCCGCCGCGCGCGCCTTCTCCGCAGCCTTCTGATGAATCACGTCTTCCTGCATCCAGATCGCCGGCACTTTTAACCGGATCGCTTGCTCCACAACCTCTTCAACAAACTCGGGACGCCGGAAAACATTCACGATATCGATCTTTTCCGGAACCTCTGCCAGTGAAGCATACGCCTTCTCGCCCAGGGACGATTCAATTTGCGGATTCACAGGAATGATGCGATATCCATGGCTTCGCATATAGGCCGACACGCCATGGCTGGCACGCATCGGATTATCGGAGAGACCGACCACGGCAATTATCTTGGCATGTTTTAGCAGTTCGGCGATGGGATCGTTTTGCGGAACGGGCACCATGGACTCTTATTTCTTGTTTGCCGCGTCCAGCTTCTGCTTGTACATCTTCAATGCCAGCTTGCGCACGGTTTCAGAAACTTCTTTGTTGGCGGAGATATTCTTCAAGTCCACTGCCAGCAGATGTTTCATCAGTCCCAATCCAAGGTCAAGAGGAGTACGCGGATTCGACACGAGATTCCGCACAACGATGTAATTCTTCATAAAGCGGCGCTTCAACGGAATCTGCCGCAAAACCGCTTCCAGCACATTCTTCTGCAGCGCGAATTTCTCTACTTCTCCGTCAGAAAGTTTCGGCGCCTCGAGCACCGCCAGCGCCACCACTTTGGTACCGTCGCGAATCAGAATCGAACGCTCCTCTTTATTTCCCTTAAGCGCTAACTGGATGCGACCCTTCACATCGAGCCGGTTGATTTTTTGCATTGAATTGTCACGCTTCGCTGGGATCACAGGTTGGGGAAGCTTGCGAGCAGATGGCGTGACCGCCGAAGCAACGCCGGGCTTCGCAGCAACTGCAGCCGCGGTCCCCGCCGCGGCTGGCGCTGTCTCCGGCTTGCTCCCAATCTCCTGCATAGCGGATACCGGAAAATAATCCGACCCCAGCAAATCCATGATTCCGCCGATCGGCTGAAATGGCTTCCCTTCTTCCGCAACAATTTCCGCCGCGTGCTCGCTGAGATAGGCGGAAATAGCCTCTTCCGGAACATCGCCCGGATCTTCCTCAGCAGACGCAACCACCACTTCGGCAGCGGGCACAGCAGCTGAATCAGAAGCTGCCGTAACCGGACTCTCCGCGGTTGTCTCAGGCTTAACGCTGGTTTTGCCGCCCAACAATTCGGCAATCGTCGAAGCCTCATTCGGCTTTACATAAGGGTTCGATCGCAGCGACCGCAAAATATTTGCTGCCTTCAGCACGCGGTCACTCTGCAACATCGTGGCGATATTCTCCGGAGAGGCGGAGATGGCAAACTTAACCAGCTCGCTCTCCGGCACTGATGGGTTCTCCAGCAGCGCCGGCAGCAACTTCGGGCGCAGATTCTCCGGCGAGACCAGATAGTCGAGCACTTCCCGCGCCGTTTTAGGATTGGACGCTGCGGCCAGCGATGCCGTTTCGTCCCACCCCGCCAGCGTCATACGGGCAAGATCGCCAAACACTTTATTGTGCCTGGCGAGATAAACCAGAATTTCAAGATTTTCGTCCGGCGGCACCGACAGCGCGCCCCGCGCCGCAAACTGCATCATGTTCGATGGCAGCTTCGACGCGCGAACCTGATCGATCGTTCGACCCATCACTTCACCTCTTCGATCAACGCGGAGGTCTCCGATTTTGCCATCATTTCAAGTTCTGCCACCGCCAACTCCAATTCGTGAATCAGCCGGTTTGGTCTGCCGCGCCTAAATTCCCGCACCAAAGCCCGATAGTACCAAAGTGTCCCATCGCGCCCACCGTTGAAGCGTGCCCAGATTGATTCCCCAACTTCCCGATAGTCGGAAAGAATAGAGCGCACGTTATTCAGTTTGTCCGCCGCGGAAACTAGCCTGGTCTCGGCATCGGCGTCCTTCAAATGCCGGATATAATTTTCCTTGCGCTCGCGCCACGGCGGCTTTGGCTCGACGTCAGAATCCGTGCAGCCATCCACAATCTTCGCTACACGGCTGCCGAAACGCTTCTTCACTTCTTTCAGCATGGGCGCCCCGCCGCAATCTTCCACTACATCGTGCAGCAATGCCGCGATCGCCATATCTTCATCACCGCCAAATTCCAGCGTCAGCGAAGCCACGCCCATCAAGTGCGCGATATACGGCGTTGTTGAGGCCTTGCGCACCTGGCCCGCATGCTTCTCCGCCGCAAAAAGAAATGCCTTCAAAAAACGCGGACCCAGCTTGATCGCGTTGCCCTGCTTCCCGCCCACTATTTCTCCTGTTTCTCCCCGCGCCGCGCCAGCAGATAGGCGCGGATAAACGGTTGCAGATCCCCATCCAGCACGCGATCCACGTCCCCGACCTCAGTTTTTGTACGGTGATCCTTAATCATGCGGTAAGGCTGCAGAACATACGAGCGAATCTGCGATCCGAAATCGTTATCGAGTTTTGAGTCTTCGATTTTCTTCGTTGCCGCGCGCTTTTTCTCCATCTCATACTCGTAAAGCTTCGAGCGCAGCATACTCATGGCGCGCTCGCGATTCTTGTGCTGCGAACGCTCATTCTGGCAATTCGCCACCAGCCCCGTCGCAATGTGAGTAATCCGGACCGCTGAATCCGTAGTGTTGACGTGCTGCCCACCCTTGCCGCTGGAACGGTAAGTATCGGTGCGGATGTCCTCCGGCTTGATTACGATATCAATGCTGTCGTCGATCTCCGGCGAGACGAAGACGCTAGCGAAAGATGTATGCCTCCTCTTCGCCTGATCGAATGGCGAAATGCGTACCAGCCGGTGCACGCCAATCTCGCTGGAAAGAAGCCCGAATGCATACTCCCCATTCACGGCGAACGTGGCCGACTTCAGCCCCGCTTCTTCGCCGGGCTGGTAGTCGTAGAGAACAGTTTCGAATCCTTGCCGTTCCGCCCAGCGCAAATACATGCGCAAAAGCATATCAGCCCAATCCTGCGATTCGGTTCCGCCCGCCCCGGGATGAATCGTCACAATCGCATTGAGCGCATCGTTATCGCCCGAAAGCAGGGTCTCAGTCTCGAGTTTATCTACCAGTTCGCGCAGCGAGTCGATCTCACGGCGCAATTCTGCATCAACCTTCTCGCCTTCCTTCGCCAGATCAAAATAAGCAGCAATGTCGTCGCTGCGCCGCGCCAGGTCCGCATCGGTGGCGAGCAGGTGCTCCAGCCGCTTCTTCTCGCGCATCACCTGCTGCGAGCGTTGCGGATTCGACCACAAATTCGGGTCGGCGGACTGCTTCTCAATTTCGGCTAGTTGCGGGCGGAGTTTGCCCGCGTCAAAGATACTCCCGGAGCTCGCGCACCTTCTTGCTCAACAACCCGTATTCCTGCTCGAACTCTTGATTCATGAGGATGTTTCTGCTTTCTTCCCTGCTTGCAAGCCAAGTCTGAAGCGCATGAGCAGCGCTACTGCTGAAATTATCGCACACAGGTACGCGAACCAATCTCCGTGCCGCGTGTAGAACGTGGTTACGGAAGTGAGGGCATAGGGCGCCACCAGCGCGCCGCGTTCCTTCCGCGGAAGCTGCGCTACTGTCCTACCATAAGGATCGATCGACGCCGTAACTCCGGTATCCGTCGCACTCAAAATCCAGCGGTCATTCTCAATCGCCCGCATCCGCGTCTGATTGAGATGCTGAGCGTAAGCCCCGCTGTCTCCGTACCATCCGTCATTCGAAATGTTCACGAAGACTTGAGCGCCGTTATCCGCAAACTGCCGCACCTCATCCGGGAACACGGATTCGTAGCAGATGAAAACTCCCAGCCGCTCGCTTCCCGCATCCAGAGGCCCTCGTGATTCTCCAGCTTTGAATTCTCCGACTTCCTTCGTCAGACCGCCGGCAAACCCGAACAACTTGGGAAACGGCAAGTATTCTCCGAAGGGCACCAGATGCACTTTGTCATAGCGGGCAGTCCAATCGCCCGTAGGGCTTACCAGCGCCGCCGAATTGAAAACTTCCGAAGCGGGCATGCCGCTTTGCTTTGCCGGCGTACTTCCAATGGCACCGGTGACTACCCAGCTATGGGTAGCGCGAGCCATCTCGCTAACCGGTTCTCGAAACAACGGATCGTTCGCAAAAAAGGGCGCGGGAGATTCCGGCCACACAATCAAATCCGCTTTGCCATGCGCCGATTCGATCGCCCGCGATGAAGACGAACTCGAAGCCCCGGCCTTTACGCTAAGATCGGTCAGTTCGCGCAGCGTGCGTTCGAAAGTGTCGCGCGTCCAGTTTTCATCAACCGGAATATTTTCCTGCACCAGCAGCGCCGCGCGATCCGCCGGAACCGCCGGAGCGTCCACCAGCCTTCCGACCTGCAGCACGGCCGCCGCCGCCAATGCCGCCGCCAGCAAAGTGGTCCGCTTCTTTCTCGGGACCAGAAACGCAGCAGCCACCGCGACGTTCACCAGCATGATCTCGAACGATATGCCGTACACTCCGGTCCATGTGCTGATACGGCTCAGCGAAATATTGTCCACCTGCGCGGTACCCAGCAAATCCCACGGAAATCCGGTGACGCGAGTTCGCGCCAGCTCTACCCCAACCCACAGAAAAGGTACGGAAACTAATGCCAGCCGATTATCTCGCCGTGGTCCCGACGCAAACCCCAGCAACAGCCCAAACAGTCCGTGATAAAGACCGAGGTAAAGGCAGAAGAGAAACAGCGCCAGCGCGGCCGCTGGTACGCTCAGGCCGCCATGCTCGTGCATAGTGTCGTAGATCCAGTAACACGTGCCTGCGTACCACAGAATGCCGGAGACGTACGCCAGCAAAAACGCCTGCCCCGGCGTCGCAGCCTGAAGATGAACGGAGCCATCTATTTCGAGCGCGCCCGCTGGCCGCGCCCGCAACAAGGCCACAATCAGCGGAGCGAAAGCGACCCACGACAAAACATAAAGTCCTGGCAGAGGGAAAATAAGGATCTGCAACAGCGACGACAGACCAACCAACAACCACGCGCTGTAATGAATTTGCCTCACCGGCAAGAATAACAAAACGCCCTAGAGTTGAACGGAGAACAAGAATACTCCCGTCTCTCAAATCGTCTTGTCATTCAAAATACCCTTGTCGTTCAAAGGCACTCTTGTCATTCCTCACCGAGCTGAGAGCTCGGTGAGGAACCTGCTGTCCTCGCCGTCCCCACAACCCCACGTACAAACTCAACAATCTCCGCCGTCACATAAGGCGGAGGCGAGATTCTAAATACCGGCCGCTCCGCCACTGGCTTCAACGAAACCCCATGCCATGCAGCATCGGTGCGATCATGCAGAATCACCGCGCCGGCACGATCCATAAATTCCTGCGCCGACTTTTTAAAATCTTCGGTTCCCGGATCAAGCACCGTCATATATAAATCCGGCCGAATAAATTTCAACACGCTGTTCGATTCCACAATCACATTGCTTGCAGACTCGATCCGCCGCCGCAACGCTGGCATTGCCTCAGCCAGTCTTCCCTGCTCCGTCCGAACCCACAGCGACCGCGCCGCGCCTGCAACTAGAAAGCGGGACGTGTCTGATTCTCCGTTGCGATCCTTTTCCTCGGAAATCGCCCACGAGTGGTCGCCCGTCGCGCAGTCGCATGCTTCTCCATTAGCCGAACAAATTCCGTGCCCATATTGCGTGATCTTCACCGCTGTCCAATCGTACTCAGGCAATGCGGCGATCAGACCCGCGACCACGCTGGTCTTGCCCACGCTTCGCGAATGCCCGCCAATCACCACGATCGCCACGTCTACCTCTTTTTCGCCAGCCTCGCCAGCGCCGCCAACTGCTTCAGATATTGCCGCACCGGCTGCGCCGGAGTTCCCCAGAACGCCACGCCTTTGCCGCGCAAAACTTTATTAGGCAGTACTCCACCCTGGCCGCCGAGCATCACTCCTTCTCCAATGCGAGCGCGCTCGCCAATGCCGACCTGTCCGCCAAGCACCACATCGCTTTCAATCACGATGCTTCCGGAAAGTCCGGTCTGCGCAGCAATCACCACATTTTCTGCGAGTTGACAATTGTGTCCGATATGCACCAGGTTATCGATCTTCGACCCGCGTCCAATTCGCGTTTCATCGAGCGCACCACGGTCGATCGTAGTATTGGCGCCGATCTCCACGTCGTCTTCAATCACCAGCCCGCCCACCTGAGGAAACTTCTCGTAGCGTCCACTCTGCGGATCGCGCACATATCCGAAGCCGTCACTTCCCAACACTGCCCCCGCATGCACAACCACGCGATCGCCGAGCGTCGTCCCCGGATAAACCGTCACGTTCGGATAAATTTGGCATCCGTTTCCAATCTTCACTCCGCGGCCAATCGCGCAGCCAGCGCCGATCCGCGAGCCCTCGCCAATTTCCGCATCCTCGGCAATCACGGCAAGCTCCTCAACCATTACGCGCGCCCCGAGTCGAACTGAGGAATGAACCACCGCACTCGCATGCACTCCAGCAGCGGGCCGTTGACTATCTCCACTCCGCAAAAAGCTAGCTGCCCTGGCAAACGCCAGCTTAGGGTGACTACAGATCAACAGCGGTTTCCCTTCCGCCGCCGAGGCGAACTTTCCCGCAATGACCGCTCCGGCACGCGACTTCAGCGCCTGCGAAAGATGCTTTTCATCTTCCACGAACACCAGATCATTCGGCGAAGCTGACGCAATGCTGGCCACACCGCTGACCTGAACATCTCCATCCCCCAGCAGGCGCGCCTTCACCGCCTCGGCGATTTCTTTCACCTTTTGCGTCATCGCTCCCACTCTATCTCACAGCGCTATGCAGACGAAAGCCAGAGTTTGCCGGTTGGCGAAAAGACTGTTCCAGACGATAATCGAAGAAAGCGATCCTCGCGAAACAGAATTAACGAAATGCAAGTCGATATATCCATGACTCTCGGAATCACGCGGCTGCATGGCGTCTTGATCGCAATGTTTGTGTTCATCGCGCTCGCGCTCTCGATCCCCACTTCCGCGCAACAACTGGCCAGCCGCCTCATCCTAAAAGACGGCTCTTATCAGTCAGTCACGAAATATGAAATCAAAGGTGACCGCGTCCGTTACTACAGCGCCGAGCGCGGGGAATGGGAGGAGCTCCCTTCGGCGCTCGTGGACTGGCCGGCCACAGAAAAGTACGAGAAAGACCGCGCCGCTGCTCCCGCCATTCCCGAAGCCGCCCTCATCGATAAGGAGAGCAGCGCCGACCGTGCAGCCGACGAGGCCCGGCTTCCACAAGTTGCTCCCGGCCTGCGCTTGCCCGAACTTTCAGGAATGTTTCTTCTCGACAATTTCAAGGGCCAGCCGCAGCTGATCGAGGTACAGCAGGGCGAAGGCGTTCTGAATCGCAACGGCAAGAGCAATATCCTGCGCGGTGTGGTCGCCAGCGGCAAGGAAACCATAAAACTGGATGGCGCTCATGCTGCCGTTTACTCTCACGTCGCAGTTCCTTCGATCTACATCAAGATGGATGACGATTCAGATCAAGCCCCGCCGCCGGGGGAGACCGCCTCAGACAAGCCGTCTTTGCCCAGCCTCGACGCTCCTCGCGCTGAACCGCAGCAGCCGCAACCGCCCGAGCAAGCTGCAGCCGCCGAACGGTTCCGCATCGTGCGCTTGAAAGTGAGAAACGGCAAGCGCGTCGTCGGCGATATGAAGCGCGCCAGCACCGGAAAGGTCAGTCAGGAAGAAGATTCGGTGAAGAGCACTACAGACCACGTGGGCACCGGATGGCTCAAGCTAACCCCGACCCAGGATCTCACGCCCGGCGAATACGCCGTCGTGGAAATGAAGGGAGACGAAGCCATGAACCTTTATATCTGGCCCTTCACCGTCAATCCAAACGGTCCTGCCAATACAAATCCATGGATGCCGGATGTGAAGGCAAAGAGTGCGCAGCCCACGAGTCCGAAGTAAATCTTCATTGTGCCGTCGGGCGGTATGTAACTGGGTAGGCCATTTCGCGATCGAGCCCGTCGCTGGTTGCGGGGGGTCATACTTCTCAAGTGAGACTCGCGTGAATATGAAGGGCTTCGGCAGCTTTACGAAGTCGTTTATCTCTTGTCCACAGCAGCGTGGGGGAATTGATAAAGATCGAGGCAATCAGATGAGCGTCGGTCAAACCGATGCCGAGGTTGTACAAACGACGAGCCTCAATCATTCGCCGCACCTCGTTTAGTTGCGCTACTCTCACCTGCGGCAAAAGATCCAGCAGCGCAAGTGTGCTGGCGCGCTCGCGGAGCGATCCCAGAGCAAGTTCCGCAATGATAAGAGGATGGATAACGATATTTCCCTGGCTGAGATGTTTGCGCATCTCGTGATTTCGTGAACGGAAGTGATCGATCCAGATCGACGTATCCGCGAGTATCAATTCGCCCGAGCTCCGCGGCGAGGAACGTTCTTCATTGCAGGCATGGTGCCGCCCAACGAGGCCAGTCTGCGGGCACTTTCGCGCTCAATGAGGGCCTTGAGCGCTTCCCGAATCAACGCTGTTTTTTCCGCTACCCCAGTGAATTCCTGGGCTGTGCGTACGAGATCGTCATCCAGCGCGATGGTGGTTCTCATAAGGCAATTGTAGCACTGATTATAGCATCAGATGATGTCATATTTTGTGCCTAAAGATAATCCAAACTCAGCGAGTAGCTGGAAGCTAGAAGCTGTCGTCTCACTTCATCACGCCGCGCTGCGCAATCCCAATATTGTCCCGCGTCGTGTTCTTTACGAGATACATCATCTCGTCAGCCTGCCGGATGATGTCGTGCGCGTCGCGCGCGTCGTGCGGATAGGTGGCGAGTCCAATCGAAGCCCGCACATTCAGATTCAAGCCCTCATCGCGGCAGAAACAACTGGCTCGCATGCCATCGCGCAAACGCTTGGCAACCACCAATGCTTGATCTTTTCCGGTCTGCGGAAGCAGCACCACAAATTCGTCTCCACCATAACGAAAGGCAAAATCAATCAACCGCAACTGCGCCTTTACCAGATACCCAATCTCCGCCAGGAGCTTGCTGCCGATCAAGTGTCCGTGAGTGTCGTTTACCGCCTTGAAGCGGTCCAGGTCGATAAACAGCACGCTGAACTCATAGCCGAAACGCGACGACCGGTAAACTTCCGTCTCCAGAGTTTTATAAAGATGGCGCGCATTATAAAGTCCGGTGCAGTCATCGGTAATCGTCAACTCCTGAATCTTCTCTACCCAGCGCGCATTTTCGATCGCGATCGCAGCGTAGTCGCACAATGCCTGCAAAAAGAAAATCTCCTGCTCGTTGAATTGCGAAATATCCGCATTCACCAGCTGGATCACTCCGAGCACCCGCAAGCGCGACCGCAAGGGCACGCAGATCACGGAACGCGTCTCGCAATGCGTGGCTTCATCGATACGTCTGGCAAAACGAGGATCGCTTTCCACGTCAGCGAGAACCACCTGCTCGCCGTGTTTCGCCACCCATCCGGCGATACCTTCGCCCAGCTTCAGCCGAATATCTTTCAGCGCCTCAGCCGCTGCACCCACCGCAATCGCGAAGTAAAGTTCATCCTTCTGCTCATCCACCATCAGCAGCGACCAGGTATCCGGGCGGAAATATTCCGCCATTTTTTCCATGATGGTCTGCAGGATCGAATCGAGGTCCAGCGACGACGTCAGCGCTTTCGCTACGTCGTGAAAAATATTGAGTTCCTGGCTCTGGCGGGTTAGTTGCGTGCCGGCGGCCTCGGACATGGGGGTTCTTTCATCTCCCGTTGCTGCGGGCTCTGCCTCCCGCAAATGTTTTGCTTTGAGCCTTGACGGTTGAATTGTTAACCAAATTTCAGGTCAACAATTCGCTGCATGGACGAGTGACAGTTCCAAAAATTATAGATTCGCATCCTCCGCGCGGCAATAACCGTTGGTAACCAGAACCCGTAACGCCAATGGATACGTCACATAGCCGATTGTTTTATACCCGATATTCGCCCTTAACCCGCACTCCACTCCTGGCGTATTCTGATATTCATGTTACGAACCCCTCGCCTCCAATCTTCGCTCGCCGTCGTCGCCATTGCGGTTTTTTCTTTAGGATTGGCGGCGCTCGCAGCCGCGCCGGTCGACCCGAAAACTGTAGCCGAAGTCGATGCCGGCCTCGGCCCCTGCACCGCCGACTTCACCATTACAGATGAAGCGGCCAAGCCCGTCTACGCCGCCAACATCCGGGTGCACATCGCTTATGGATTCATGAGCCTGCACAAACTGGATCTTCAAGCCGGCACCAATGCCGATGGCAAGGCCCGTTTCATAGGGCTTCCCGAAAGTTCCAAGCAAGGGCTCTTTTTCGTGGCCTCCGAGGGCGATCGTGAAGGCTCGGCTTTCGACGATCCCGCGAAAACCTGCAAAACTCAGTTCACCGTCGTCCTGCGAAAGAAGCCACCGGAACAACCCTGAAAGGCCGTGGTGTGAGGGAGCAGCCAGACACGGCTAGTAACGTGTCCTTCCATAACGTTCTGGCATCCGTGCCCGGCTTCGCCTATGATAATTGTCATCTCGACGCGGGCTGGCAGACGTTCCGCCCGCCGGAGTTCCTTTTGGCAACCTTCGGGGAAAAATTGCGCAAACAGCGCGAGCAGCGCGGCCTCTCGCTCGATGCCATCTCGACCATCACAAAAATCAGCCCACGTATGTTGCGGGCCATCGAGGAGGAACATTTCGAGCAACTTCCCGGTGGCGTCTTCAATAAAGGTTTTGTGCGCGCCTACGCCCGCATCGTCGGACTCGACGAAGACGAAGCCGTGTCAGATTATCTTGCCGCCCTGCGCGAGAGCCAGATTCAATCCCAAACCATTCTTCCCAACTTCCGCAACTCGACAGAAACTGCGGAAGAGGACGAAGCAGACCGCCGCAGAATCAATACTGATGCCAGCTTCGCGCGTCTTCGCAACCATGACCATGCGACAAGCGCGCGCTCCGACCGCGCAACAAACAGCCGCTCCATCGATCCGCCTTCTAATCGCCGTCTACATCAGGAAGACCGCCGCAAGGAGGCTCGCCGCAGCGACGACCGTGAGGCTGGTCCTCAGGAAGATCGAAGTGATGAAGATCGAAGCGATAAGGATCGAAGCAATAAAGATCGAAGCCGTGAAGTCCGGAGCGATGAAGTCCGTTCTAACGGCGGTCATCCTCAACCCGCGCCCGACGAATATGTTCCGTCGCCGCCTCTTTCTTTTCTGAACCTGACGTCTCCGTCGTCAGATCGTCTCATCGAGCCAACGATTTCCACTCATGCCGCCGCACCGGATGGTCCGTCACGCCCCGTTCCCTGGGGGAAACTAGCTGCGGCGCTGCTGCTAATCACATTAATCTTGGCCTTCTGGACGCTTCGACGCCGCAACCAGACAACCGCAGCCGCGCAGCCCTCGACTTCCGCTTCCGCGCCCTCTTCCAGCGAAAGTGCCGCGCCGCCAGCTGCTGTTCCAGCCCAAGTTCTAACCAAACCGGCTCCGGCGCCTACCCCGCCGAGCGCCAACCGTCCGCTCAGATCGACGGCCGCTGCCGCCGCCACTCCGTCCGCCACCGCAGCCTTAGCCAATTCAGAGATCAACCCTCATCCGGCGAAGCCGCGTGCAAACATTGTTGCCCCCGTACAGACGCGCCCCTTCACGCTGCTGATACGCGCCGATCAGACTTCGTGGGTTTCGATCTCTGCCGACGGCCAGCCAGTAGCCAAAGAAACTCTGATCGCGCCCGCAAACACCTCAGTCCGCGCCAGCCATGAAATTATAGTGAGAGCGGGAAATGCGGGCGGAATCAGCTTCTTGCTCGACGGCAAAGAAATTCCCGTCCAGGCTGGTCCTGGGGAAGTTCGCACCTTTACTTTCGATGCTACCGGTCTGCGATCCTCCGCCGAGACACAACCTGCGAACCCGGCGCCGTAACCGATTCTAAAATCTCAAACGAGAAATGTTCGCATGTTGCGCACCCACTATTTCATTCCTCCCCAAATCTCTTTAGATCCTCGGGTCCATCCGCCAGAGCAACCGCGTTCTTGCCTTGAACCATTTCCCGAACTTTTTCGACCACATCGGGATTCGCCAAAGTAGTGATGTCGCCAGTGTTCATGTTATTTGAGAGTGCAGCGAGGACCCGGCGCATGAGCTTGCCGGATCGGGTTTTCGGCATATCCGGAACGATTAGAACTCTACGTGGGCGGGCAATTTTGCCGATCATGGTTTCAATGGCTTTGTTCACTTTGTCGATGATTGCCGGACTGGCCTGCACACCGGGTCGCAGCGCGATATAAACCTCAGGCACGCGGCCTTTGATTTCGTCAACCACCGGCACTACCGCCGCTTCCGCCACCTCGGGCACCGTCAGGCATGCAGACTCGATCTCCTTCGTGCCCAGCCGGTGGCCGGCGACGTTGATCACATCATCCACGCGCCCCAGGATCCGGAAATAGCCGTCCGCCGCCAGTACCGCGCCATCCGCCGCAAAATACGGCCAGTCATGCCAATCTTTGCTGTTGCGATCTTTGCAATATTTGCTGTAGTACTGGGTGACAAAACGGTCGCGATCACCCCAGATGGTCTGCATAATTCCCGGCCACGGATTACGAATGCAAATGTTTCCTGCTTTCCCCGATCCAGCCGGAATTTCTTCCGAGTTCTCGTCCATGATGCTGGGATAGATTCCGGGCATACCCGGACCCGCGCTTCCCGGCTTCATCGGATCTAACGCCGGCTTGGTGCTGCACAGAAATCCGCCGTTTTCGGTTTGCCACCAGGTATCGACAATCACCGCTTCGCGCTTCCCTACGGTCTCGTAATACCAACGCCACACTTCCGGCTCGATGGGTTCGCCCACCGTGGTCATGTGTTTGAAATGGTATTTGTACTTGCTGGGCTCGTCGTGGCCGGCCTTGCGCAACATCCGAATGGCTGTCGGGGATGTGTGAAAAATATTGACGTCCAGACGCTCGGCGATTCTCCACACCCTCCCGGCATCCGGATAAGTAGGAACGCCTTCATAGAGAACACTTGTAGCAGCTAACGCTAGGGGACCGTAAACAATATAGGAGTGGCCCGTGATCCAGCCGATATCAGCCATGCACCAGTAAACGTCCTCAGGATGAATATCCTGGATGTATTTCGAAGTACCGGCTACATAGGCGAGATAGCCACCAGTGCGGTGTTGGCAGCCCTTTGGTTTTCCTGTGCTGCCGCTGGTGTACATCAGAAACAGCGGCGCCTCCGCATCCATGGGAACGGGAGGAACGATCTGACCTGAGAACTTCGGCAGAATCTCGTCTACGAAAACATCGCGGCCTTCGACAAAGGGAGATGCAGACGCATTCTTGCCGGGGTGGCGTCTCCAGACCAGGACTTTGTCGACGACCTGATTTTCCTTCTTGGCAGTATCTAGCGCGATGTCGGCACCCGCTTTGTGGTCGATCATCTTGCCATTGCGATAGTAACCATCCATCGTTATAAGGACACGGCTGCCGGAATCGGCAGCGCGCATGCCGCAAGCCTCGCCGCTGAATCCACCGAAGACGACGGAGTGAATTACGCCGAGACGAGCACAAGCCAGCATGGTAATCGGCAATTCCGGCACCATGGGCATGTGAATGGTCACGCGATCTCCGCTCTTCAGGCCACAGAAATCGCGCAACAAGGCCGCGAATTCGTTCACTCGCACATAGAGTTCGCGGTAGGTGACAGATACGGTCGCTTCCGATTCCGGCTCCGGCACAAAGATGAATGCAGCTTTATTTTTATATTTCGCGAGATGACGATCGACACAGTTGTACGAGGCATTGATCTTGCCGCCCACAAACCATTTCCAGAATGGCGGATCACTAGTATCGAGTGTGGTGTGCCAGTACTTATCCCAGCTCAACAGGTCAGCGTATTCGCGAAAACATTCCGGAAAGTTTTTCTCCCCGAAGCGTTCCATCACGCCGGGATCGGTGAGATTCGCCTGGCCGACAAATTTCGCGGAAGCGTAATAGTATTCTTCTTCCCGCCAGTGAACGGCGATCTGAGCCTCGGTGGTCTGGATCACCGCACTCTGCTTATTGAGGATCTCAGCCATATCAAGTCACCCCTTAGATTTCGTAATTTGTGACGCAATCCCGACGTTTCTTCGTATTATTCCCGGGTTCACGGGCGCACGCCTCAAGCTCCCCTCAAGCCATATGATGGACCATTCTACAAGTCACTGCGACGGCCTCCGAAAGGAAGCTGCCGCAGGCGCCTTCGCCTCTTCCGGCCGTTGTTCTGGCACGACCGGAAGTCTGCTAAGTTCGCACAGTTGGTGCGCCCGCCGTGAGGATGACTGCCGTAGAGCCATCCAATAATCCCGAGCTATGAAAGCGGCAGAAACTTCTTGCCGTACACTGTGTTTACCAGCGTCGCCATGGCGATGTACCAGGCGATCAACCCCACGATAAAGATCTCCCAGCCCGCCACTCGCGGTGAGACGATGCCGATGACCACGCCGTCGAGCAAGAGGAACGCCAGTAACAGCGCCCAGAATAGCACCGCCAGGTACTTGCCGACGCGCAGAACAGCAATGCAAAAGGCGAACGTGAACAGCGTCCACATGAGGAAGAAACCAAGTTCCTCGGGATGGCCAGCCGGGATACCCGTCTTCGGCTGCACGTACAGCAGGACAAATAGCGACCACCAAAAGGCGCCGTAGGACATGAAAGCGGAGCCCCCGAAGATGCTACCTTTTCGAAGGTCCACGATGCCCGCAATGAACTGCGCCGTGCCCCCGAAAGTGATAGCTAATGCCAGCGTAGGCCCGGCACTCCAAAATCCAACGTTATGCAAACCCGTCGCCATTGTGGTCAGGCCAAATCCCATCAGCCCGACAACTGCCGGATTCGCCCACCATTCTTTGTAGATACCTGCGTCTGTGACTTCGGCCATTTCTTCATCCTTTCTCAGAGTAGCGGCTTCGTGCCGTTCTTCTCAGTTACTGCATCTGGCTCTGTCCATGTTCTGGCAGGCCCTCTTTGATCTCAGTTCTGCACGGCCCGCCCGCGCTACAGCGCCAACTGGTTCAGGGCTGCGCCTTTTGCAAGCTAGCTGTCACGTTTACCACTATCGAACCTGCCTCCACCGTAAGATCCCGCTTCCACTGGATAAATCCTGGTGTGGAGAAAGCAACAACGTGCGTGCCCGCACTCACGGCGATTTCCGATGGTGTGTTGCCGACATATTTTCCGTCTAACGTGATCTCTGCGCCGGGAGGCGTGGAAGTGAAATTACACCGGACCTTCTCCGTGGACACCGGAACAGTGGCCGGGGTCGAACCCGCCGGCGCGCGCGGCGTCGGCGAAGCCGGCGGTGGGGTTACAGGCTGCGGCTCGCCAGCCGTTCCGGATTCGCCCGCCGCCGCGGGAGGCGACGAAGGTCGCTGCGGCACAACCGGTTGCGCCTTTATCACTGTGTCTGGCCGTGGCGGCGGAGCCGCCGCCAACACTTGAAAGAGCTGCTTCCGTTCTTTGCCTTTGCCATTTCTGTATAAGACGGTAATTCCGTGCTTGTCCTTCCGCGCCTCAAAAGTCTCTCCCACCGGCAACGGTGCGCATTTGGACCACCGCGAATCTACGGTACATGTAATGCTGAACGATTCTCCATCAGATTCCCGGACCCGCATGATGTTCTGCACGGTAGGATTCTTGCTCTCATTGCAGTAAGCGGAAAAATTCGTCAAATCGCAATCTTTGGGAACGGGAGTTCCATTATCGAGCGGATGAAACTCCGCACTTAGAACCGTAATCTGAATCGGATAAGCCTTAGACGCGTCGCCAAACATCGCGTGGACCAGAAACAGGACGGGCAAAAGTCTGACAAGAGAACGACTCACAGCCATAGCGCCTCTCCAGTATTGGTAGGAGGGGCAGCATTGCTTCAGCAAATCGATATCGAAGCAAGCCGGCCCCAACTTCCCAGTTGCCGACATTCTAGCCCTGGCATTCCCCGGGCGAGCCAACATTTTCTAGCCAGATTAATGCTAGAAAGTAAATATAGGACCAAACTCCGTCCGATGATCCTGCCACAAATTGTCCAGCCGGCCGGCGATGGTATAGCTTTCGCCGGGTTTGAGGCGCGTACCGTAAACCGATTGCTCAATAGCGAACGTGCAATACGGATTCACTTTGTAATAGAGGGTTGCGGCAAAAACCTTGCCCATCTGGAGCCCGTTCACTCCTGTGAAATGCGCGTAGAAAAGATCGTGATGCACGATCTGGTCTTTGCCCATATGCAGGAAGAGTTGCCAGCCGGCATTGTGGCCTTTGGGATTAGCGTTAAACCAGCGGGAAATGGGAAGGCCAAGATTGGCGAAGCCGCCAAACGCCCGAATCGGCCGCTCCGGCGCAACCACCACATCTCCAGCGGGGCAACCCGCTCCCGCCGCCACGACCACGCTGCAGGCCACGGTTGCATTGCCCAGACCATCGACGGTATCAAACTTGATGGGACTGGAGAGCCCAGTCAAGTCAGTGGCGAAAGAATCGGCTTGGCTGCCGAACATAAACCGCAAGTCGCCGCCGAAATAAGCGCTTGCTACAAACGTAGCCCACCGGGTTGGTAGCTGCACGGCAGCCTGGTTGCCATACATATGACTGGAGGCGCTGTAGCCATTGGGAAGCGCGGCTGCATAAGAACTGCACAGCACGCTTTCTGCTGGCGGGGTTCCGGTCAAACAGGTAGTCGGCAACAAGTCGGCGGCATAATCGCCGCTGGTCACGATTGACGTACGCTTGCCATAAATTCCGCTCCATAACACTTGCGCAGGTGCAACCCCTGGCGCTTTGTCGAGCTGCCACTGGAAGGCCAGCCTGCCTTCGTATTCCGGACGGTCAGAGTCGGCGCCCTCGCGCTCGCCCTGTCCCAACTGGCCCGCTAGGCCGCCCACGGTGTTTGAGCTCTTCTCCACTTGACCCGAACTCGGCATCATGATGGCGAAGGAGGGGGCGATCTTGAAAGAGCCGCCCATCTTCTGAACCAAGCCCACCATCATCTGCGGAGAGCGTTCGTAGATGTCGCCGTAGTAAGCACCGAGAAACGTCGTTTCCAGGATGTTGGGTAGAGCGCTGGATCCGAAAAGGGTCCAGTCCTGTCCGCCCTCAAAAAAGACATCAGTAGCATTGCTGGCAGCAAAATCCATGCGTACATAGGCTAAGCGCAGCTGCGGCTCATTGCTTCGAATCGACGAGACGTTGCGGTTATCGACGACGCTGAAGTTGCCTTCGAAATCGCCTTCGACCCGGCCCGTGAAAGTGAGCCGCGGAGAAGCATCCGGCCATTCAAAGTTTGCGCCAAAACGCGAAGAGCGCGCCTTGATGTGAAATTCTGGGTCCGCCGTGGGGCCAGTGTTCGTATCCGTTGATGAAGCTGTAAATAAGCCGATGAATGGAAAGTCGTCACCGTTGGGAGCACTGGAGTCGTGCGCCGCCGTAGCCTTAATAAAACCGTAGGGAGTTACTTTAACGCCTCCGACTTTGAAAGCTGGTACCAAGCCGTCTTTCACCGGTGGGTCGACAGGAATGACACGCACCGGAGCTATTGCCGGGACCACTGCTACCGGTACAGGCTTCTCATGCTGCGGCGTTTGCTGCGTGCTTGCAACCGGCGGTTGCTGGCCCTGTGCGCTTGAACTCGAACTCAGAACCGCCGCAGATTCTTCTGCTGGTGACGCGGAAGCGGAGGGTTGCGCTGCTGCATTCGTCGCTGCGGACGATGCAGTGGCACTGTTATCGGCTGCAGCTGGAGCTAAGCTTGGGCTGGCCGGCGCGGGAGCGGCATCCGCATTGGGCGCCTTGGTGTTTGTCGGATTCGCGTCGTTAGTGCCCGCCATGACAGGCATTGCCGTGACAACAAAAAGCGATAGCATGGGCAGCAACTTTTTGAAATTCAGCATAGACGGTAATCTCCTCTATTACGGCTCTCGAACGAACCTAGGACAGACTATGGGCCGCCATCATAATCTGATTCTTGTTGTTGTCAAGCGAATCCAAACCGCAGCTCCGCTCGGGACCTTCTTTGTGCGCTGTTTGCGAAAACGATGCAGTGATTCCGGTCACAGACCACGGTGACTAGCGGCCGCAGTCCTAATTCCAAAGAAGGCCGCGAATGCAGCATTTTCCGGCAATTTCTTTAGGGATATAAATCAGTTTCGTCAGTGTTCAACCTGACCCATAAGAGTAGAATCACAAAGGCCAGAGGCTTTCCCATTGTGGTACGAACACAGAGTTCGGTGATCCGCGTCACTGTCGCATAGCCAAGAACAGAGCAGAATCGACGCCGGTCTGCTTTCCCATCCGCCCGCTCGGAGGTTCCCATGAGCGCTGTTACCGTCGAAAAGCCAGAAAACATTTCCAACCTGTTGGCCATGGATGAGGAATACTCCGCGCCTCGGATTGTCGCCGAGAGCGCGATCCAGAAAGACTGGTTAGGAGAGTGTACCCGCTCGCAAAAAGATCCCGAGGCTTTTTGGGCGGAGTATGCTTCGCGCTTTGTCTGGTCAAAACCTTGGAGCAAAGTGATGGAATGGGATGGCGTTCATCACCAATGGTTCATGGGCGCGAAGACCAACATCACGATCAACGCGCTGGACCGCCACGCCAACTCCGATCGTCGCAATCGCGCGGCTTTCATTTGGCTGGGCGAAGATGGCAGCGAGCGCATTGTCACTTACGGTCAACTGCACCGCTTGGTCAGCCGTTTCGCCAATGGATTGAAATCGTTGGGAGTGGTGAAAGGCGATCGAATCGTCATCTACATGCCGCTCACGATTGAAGGCGCGGTGGCGATGCTCGCGTGCGCTCGTCTCGGCGCCATTCATTCCGTGGTCTATGCCGGGCTCGGCCACACCGCACTGCGCGATCGCATTACCGACGCGGAAGCAAGAGTCCTGATCGTGGGAGATGTAGGTTACCGACGCGGCAAGACGGTGGCGCTCAAGGCTATTGTCGACGAGGCGTTAGAAGGTTTGGAATTCGTGGAGAAAGTGGTTGTCTATTCACGGGCCGCAGCCGTGCTAACCGCTCCCCGCGAAGTCGACTTTAATGATCTCTTGAAATTTTCTCCGAATTGTCCCGCCGAGGAAATGGATGCCGAGGATCCGCTCTTCTTACTCTATACGTCAGGTTCCACGGGCAAACCCAAGGGAGTAGTGCATGTGCACGGCGGCTACATGGTGGGAACAACCTACCATTTGCAAAACTATTACGACGTTGGCGATCGCGACATTTTCTGGTGCACTTCGGATATTGGCTGGGTCGTGGGACATTCTTATATCGTCTATGCGCCGCTATGCGCAGGTGTGACCACATTGTTTCGCGAAGGCGCCATTGACTATCCGAATCCTGGAATCGCCTGGGATATCGTGGAACGCTACGGCGTAAGTAAAATGTTCACCGCGCCTACCGCCTTGCGAATGTTCATGCGTTATGGAGAGGCTTATCCGGCCGCCCACGATCTGACCACCCTGCGCGTGATCGCTTGTGCCGGCGAACCACTGAATCCAGAGGCCTGGCGCTGGGCTCAGACTCATCTGGCCGGCGACGGCAAGTGGGGCTACGTGATTGACAACTGGTGGCAGACCGAATTGGGCGGACCCACGCTCGGCACACCGCCATCGATGGCAATGCGCCCGGGGAGAGTTGGCGTGGCCCTGCCCGGAGCCGAAGCCGACGTGCTCGACGAAAACGGCAAATCGGCGTTGCCAGGCACGGGCGGACGCCTCGTGCTCAAGCGGCCGTTTCCTCACATGCTGCGCACGGTGTGGCGTGACCCGGCCCGCTACGAGCGTGATTGGCAGGTGATTCCCGGTTGCTATGTCACCGGCGACATCGCCACCAAAGATAAAGATGGATACATCGCCGTGCTGGGCCGCTATGATGATGTGCTCAACGTCGCCGGACATCGCATCGGCACCGCCGAAGTAGAGAGCGCACTTGTGTCCCATCCTGCCGTCGCCGAAGCTGCCGCGATTGGCGTGCCCGATTCCATGAAGGGCGAGTCAATCAAAGTGTTCGTGCAAGTTCGCTCCGATCACGTAGCTTCCGACGCGCTGGCCGCGGTGTTAATCGAACACGTTCGCAGAGAACTGGGACCGATCGCCACTCCATCTTCCTTGCAATTTGTAGCATCCTTGCCTAAGACCAGATCGGGAAAGATTCTGCGCCGTTTTCTTAAGGCAAAGGAAGCGGGCGTCGATGTGGGTGATGTTTCTACCATGGAAGGTTGATCGCTTCCAATGATCTGCTCGAGATTCGATCGCCTGACGGAGCTACACTGGGGAATCTGAAAATCTCTCGTGAGTTCGAGCGGAAGGAATCCCGTGCATCCGGATTTGAATGTGATAAAGCAGACCGTTCCTGTGCGGCCTAGCCTGGACGCCATGTTCACTCCCGGTTCAGTGGCAGTGATCGGCGCAAGCGACCGCCCTAACACTGTGGGTCGTACGGTTCTGGAGAATCTTATCCACGGCCGCTTCCAAGGAAAGGTCTACGCGGTAAATGCGAAACATGAGGAAGTGCTCGGCCTTAAGGCTTTCAAGAACATCCGCGACATCCCTGTGGTGGATTTGGCAGTAATCGCCACTCCGGCTGCAACCGTTTCGAAGATCATCGGAGAATGCGTCGCCTCTGGCGTAAGATCTGCCGTCGTAATATCTGCGGGGTTTAAGGAGCGTGGGGCAGAAGGCTCTGCACTCGAACAGCAGATTCGGGAACAGTTACGCGGCGGCTCCATGCGCTTGCTCGGACCGAACTGCCTGGGCCTGATGAATCCGACCATCGGATTGAATGCCACCTTCGCCAAAGACGCGCCGAAATCCGGCAACGTCGCGTTCCTCAGTCAAAGTGGAGCGTTGCTGAGCGCGATTCTCGACTGGAGTCAGCGCGAAGAAGTCGCCTTCAGCGCCATCGTATCGACTGGTTCGATGCTGGATCTTGGCTGGGGCGATTTGATCTATTACTTCGGCGATGATCCCCACACCAAGAGCATCCTGCTCTACATGGAATCGGTGGGCGATGCGCGATCGTTTCTATCGGCTGCTCGTGAAGTTGCGCTCACCAAGCCAATCATCGTGATCAAGGCCGGGCGCTCGGAAGCGGCCTCACGCGCCGCTGCATCCCATACCGGCGCACTCACGGGCAGCGATGAGGTTCTGGACGCAGCCTTCCGCCGCACGGGCGTGTTGCGCGTGCATAATATTGCCGACCTCTTCTATATGGCGGAAACGCTGGGCCGCCAGCCTCGCCCCAAAGGTCCGCGGCTTACCATCCTGACCAATGCTGGCGGGCCGGCAGTTCTCGCCACCGACGCACTGGTGGCCAACGGTGGAGAACTGGCGGAGCTTTCCGCGGAAAATCTGCAGCGACTGAATGAATTCCTGCCCGCCCACTGGAGTCACAACAATCCCATCGATATTCTCGGGGATGCTGATTCCGAGCGCTACGCACGCGCCCTCGAAATTGCTTCTCAGGATCCGAATAGCGATGGGCTGCTGGTGATTCTTGCGCCGCAGGGAATGACCGACGCGGCACAAATTGCGCTACGATTGAAGCCGTACGCCAAGCAATATGAAAAGCCCGTACTCGCCAGTTGGATGGGAGGCAATAGCATCGCGGCCGGAGAAGCGGAATTGAACGCGGCGGGGATCCCAACATTTTCCTATCCTGACACGGCCGCTCGCGCCTTCACTTACATGTGGCGCTATACATACAACCTGCGCGGACTCTACGAAACGCCCTCATTTACAGAAGACTCTGAGTTGAAAAGCTCAGCCCGCGAGCAAATCGCGCGGATTATCGAGAATGTGCGAAGTCATGATCGGGTTCTGCTGAATGAATTCGAATCGAAGCAAGTGTTGTCGCTCTACGGAATTCCTACAGTTGAGACTCAAGTGGCGGGCAGTGAAGACGAAGCCGCCGTGCTCGCTTCGAAACTAGGTTTTCCGGTGGTGCTGAAAGTTTTCTCTGAAACCATTACCCACAAGACGGACGTCGGCGGAGTCAAACTGAATTTGCCGGACGAAGCCGCGGTTCGGTCAGCCTATCGTTCCATCAAGACTTCTGTCGCACAGAAAGCCAGCTTAGAGGACTTCTTAGGCGTCACCGTTCAGCCGATGGCGAAGCTGGATGGCTACGAATTAATCCTCGGCAGCAGCGTCGATCCGCAATTTGGTCCAGTAATTCTGTTCGGCTCCGGCGGTCAGCTTGTTGAAGTCTATCGGGACCGTTGCCTCGCTCTTCCTCCACTCAACACCACGCTTGCCCAAAGAATGATGGAGCAGACAAAAATCTTCACCGCTCTAAAAGGGGTCCGAGGACGCAAACCAGTCGACATCAACGCACTCGAGCAACTTCTGGTGCGCTTCAGTCAGTTAGTGCTCGAGCAGCCGTGGATCGCGGAAATTGATATCAATCCCCTGCTGGCTTCGCCAGATCGTTTGTTGGCCCTCGATGCCAGAATTGTTTTGCACGGCCGCAATGTAACTCTCGATCAACTGCCGAAACCGGCAATCCGTCCTTATCCGACGCAGTATGTTGCTCCCTGGACGTTGCGCGATGGAAACCAGATTGTGATCCGCCCCATCCGTCCGGAAGACGAACCGCTGATGGTGAAGTTTCATGAAACCCTCTCCGACCGCAGCGTTTATCTTCGCTATTTCTGCTCTCTTAGCCTGAGCCGGCGGGTGGCGCACGAGCGCCTTTTACGAATCTGTTTCGGAGATTATGACCGCGAGATGGCTCTGGTCGCCGAACTCACCGATCCTGGCACGGGAGAGCACAGAATCATGGGCGTTGGCCGTTTAAGTAAGCTTCGTTCCGGAAACGAAGCCGAAGTCGCGGTGCTGGTTTCAGATCAGTACCAAAAGCTTGGCTTAGGATACGAGTTGCTGCGCCGTATCATCGAAATCGCCCGCGATGAAAAATTGAGCCAGGTCTCCGCCGAAATGTTGCCTGACAATCTGGCCATGCAGGTCATTATGAAGCGCCTTGGCTTCCGCGTTCGCGCCAGCGACGATCTAACCTCGCTACGCGCCTTCCTCGAACTTCAATGAACGCCTTGTGCTGATCCGTGAGGATGCTCACCCTCGGCGGTGACGGAGATCACGACTGCGACACACAACACAAACCTCTCTCGATGCTTGTAATAGTTTCGTAATGTAACCTGCATCACCGCCAGCCGGAAGACTTCACGCGTAGTCTTCAAACACACTCATATGGAAATCCATCCCAAAAGAAGTCACGCTCGCGTTCTGCTCAGTTCTGTTTTCGGACCTTATGCTCAGGATGATGAATTCGGCAGCCGTTCGATCAATCCGATGGAGCTTTATCACAATCAAGTCACGCGCGCCCAGGGCAGTTTCTCGCTGCGGATGTTCCATCGCTCGTGGGGCATCATGATGATTCAGGAGAATATTTCAGCACCGTGCAGTGTGCTGGACTTTCCCACCCGCAAAGCCTTTGCCCGTGAGTTGACGACGAACCACTATGACATCGTGGGAATTTCTTCGATCATCGTGAATGTCTTGAAGGTTCGGGAGATGTGCCGCATGGTGCGGGAGCTCTCGCCGGATTCTGTAATCGTGGTGGGCGGGCACGTGGCAGCGATTCCCGGGATTGAAGCCATGATCGACGCGGATCACATCGTGCGAGGCGAAGGCATTTCGTGGATGCGCCGTTACCTAGGCGAAGACGAACACGCACCAATTCGCCATCCAGCAATTGTTTCCGGGCTGCAGACGCGAATTCTCGGAGTGCGACTGCCGCAGCGCAAAGGCGGAACGGCGGCCACCATTATCCCTTCCGTTGGCTGTCCCATGGGATGCAACTTCTGCACGACTTCAGCTTTCTTTGGCGGCAAAGGAAAGTTCGTCAACTTTTATGAAACCGGGGATGAGTTATTCGATGTCATGTGCCGAATTGAGTCAGAGTTAAAAGTAAAATCCTTCTTTGTAATGGATGAGAACTTCCTGCTGCACCGCGAACGTGCCTTGCGCCTTCTGGAGCGTATGAAGGAGGCAGGCAAGAGCTGGGAGCTTTCAGTGTTTGCTTCCGCGAATGCGATTCGAAAATACACCATGCTGGAACTGGTTGAACTGGGCATTTCGTGGGTATGGATGGGATTGGAATCTCCGCGGGCGAGCTATGGAAAGTTGCAGGGTCACGATCTAACACAGCTCACGCGGGAACTCCGCCAGCACGGCATCCGCGTACAAGGGTCGACCATCATCGGACTGGAACACCACACCCCGGAAAACATCGTCGATGAGATCGAATCGGCCGTAGAGTACCAGACTGACTTCCACCAGTTCATGCTCTACACGCCGGTTCCGGGCACGCCGCTCTATCAGGAAATGTCTGCGCAGGGTCGAATGCTGAACGATGTTGAGTTCGCCGATGTCCACGGACAATATAAATTCAACTTCAAACATGGCGCTATCTCGCGCGACGACTCCAAGCGGTTCCTCGATTGGGCGTTCTGGCGCGACTTCGAGCGTAACGGACCAAGCCTTTACCGCTTGTGCCAGACCATGCTGCTAGGCTGGCAGCGCTATAAAGACCATCCTGATGCGCGCATTCGTGAGCGCTTTACGCGGCAGGTGAAGAAATTAATTGGCGGCTACAATGCCGCACTCTGGGTGATGGAACGCGACTTCCAGAAAGTTAATCGCGGAGTGAGCAAACAGATTCACCAGCTGCGCCGAGAAGTCGAGAAGGAGTTTCCCTTTGTTGCACGCCTTACAGCGGCGGCTCTTGGGCCGATCTTATTGTGGTCCACTCGCAGGGAAACCAAGCGGCTTCAGTCCGGACATACTTACGAACCTCCCACTTTTTTGGAGCGCCGCAATTGGATTTCGGCCTCGTAGCCCACGCAGCCGCTGAAACTCGATCGCGGCTGCTGCCGGAAAATCTGATGGCGGGGTGCTCCGCGCTTTTTGCCCAGCCTGCACCTTGTGATTCAAATCACATGGGATCGTATTACCCGTCATAGCTCAATCGAGCGTCGGGGATCAAAGATAAGAGTCAACATCTTGGAGTCGCCAAGCGGTTAACGCGAGACAGCCGGACCAGCCGTAAATAGCACTGCTGAGTGCGAAGGGGGAAACGGAAATGAAGGCCACAATCGAGCTTCCGGAGCCAGCAGTCAAAGTAGCCCGGCCGGCAGGTCAAAGATCACCTACTTCCTCGCTCCAGGGTGCCATAAAAGCTGCGCAAGTGCGGCCGCTGTTCTCAGACTGTCTGCTTCAGTACGAAGGACAAAAGGGCCGGCAGACTTGGGCCACGATCGCCTCATTCGGCGTACAGTGCGTAATGCTTGGGGTGTTGCTTTTGCTTCCGTTGTACTTCACGCAAGAATTACCCAAGGCCCAGCTGTTGACTTTTCTGGTGGCTCCTCCGCCTCCGCCGCCGCCTCCTCCTCCAGCGCAGCAAGCGGCCCGGATTATGAGGGTGATTCAGAGCGACCTGCTCGCTGGCGGAGAGCTGCGAACGCCCACAAAGATTCCCTCGAAAGTGCAAATGATCAGCGAGGAAGAAGCGCCGATGGTAATGGGCGGCGGAGTCGTGGGCGGGGTACCCGGCGGAATCCCCGGTGGGCAACTGGGAGGAGTGATTGGAGGGATAGTCAATTCCACATCTAATCTCGCATACATTCCAAAGTTGCAGCCTGTGATGCCGCAACGAGTCCGCATCTCGCAAGGGGTTACGAATGGTTTGCTGCTCCGCAAAGTGGAGCCTACTTACCCAACACTTGCGAGAGAGGCCCGTATCCAGGGAAATGTTGTGCTTAAGGCCATCATTGACAGAGACGGCAGCATCCAGGATCTGCAGGTGGTGACTGGATATCCCATGCTGGTGCCAGCCGCTATCCAGGCCGTCAAGCAATGGCGTTACCGGCCCTACCTGCTGAACGGGCAACCGGTTGAGGTGGAAACGACCATTACCGTTATTTTTGCGCTGGTCGGTCAGTGAGTTCGGAAATGCGTTCACGATACCGAATGATGGAACGCGAATTCGGTTCTTTCCGGTCGACGGTTTGCGGAACCGAAATAGCTCGCGCAATACGTTACCGGCGAATCAAAAAGTTCTGATTCGGTTCGTCCGGTAAAACTACAGCGCGCGGGGGGACGACCATGATGTTCTGCTACAGGTTCGTGCGTCTGATTGAAACCCATGCCGATACTCTGGCGGCGGGTTTAGAGAAGAAAGTGATGTCTTCTCCCTCCGTAAAATCCTTCCGTACCATTCCCGCCCACGATTTGCAGGAACGCGTGTACGAGATCTATCGCCACCTGGGGGAGTGGTTACTGGGGAAGAATCAGGCGGATATTGAGCGGCGCTATCGCGAAATCGGAGCGCGCCGGGCGCGGCAAAACGTGCCACTTGCCGAGGTGATCCAGGTGATCGTATTCACGAAAGAAAATCTTTGGGATTTCCTCAAGAGTGAAACCATAGTGGACCACGCCGTAGAAATCATGGGAGAGTTGGAGTTGCTGCAGATGCTGGAGCAGTTTTTTGATCGCGCGACTTACTTCACCGCCGTTGGCTACCAGGAGCAGTTAGAAGAGATCAAGCCCCGGGAACACGAGGTAAAAGCCGGCTAACGCTTGCCTGAAAGGTCCTTTGCTGCGCTTGCAATCCCCGCCTGATTCGCAACTCTCTAAGCGTGATTGCAATCACGAACAAAAGTGACTCCCAGTACAGCGAAAACTCGTTGGAAGCGGGAAGCTCAAATCGGGTACGGAGGTGTCGTATGACAGTACTCGAAATCAAGAAAGACACACCCGAAACCGCGAAACCATCCATTGCCATTTCCCTGAAGAATGTGCTTTACGCAACGGATTTCTCGCCGACATCGGAATCGGCGTTTCCCTATGCGACTGCGATCTGCCGTGCATTCGGAAGCGCGCTGCACATCGCCCACATCTTCACCGATACCACTCTCATGATCATGACCGCCGGAGCGGACAATATCAGTTTCGAAGCTCTCTATGACGATGCTCGGATTTTGGCGCAGCAGAAGGTAGATCGGGTCGCGGCGCGACTGGGTGAGATTCCCAATCGAACCTATGTGCGACATGGAGCGGTTTGGGGAAACCTGAGCGAGATCATAGCCGAAAATAAAATTGACTTGATCGTCGTTGGCACCCATGGTCGCGGCGGATTAGGAAAACTCTTACTCGGTTCTGTTGCGGAAGATATCTTGCGCCATGCTCCGTGCCCGGTGCTTACCGTTGGACCAGAAGTCTGCGGCCATGCCAAACTGCCGGAAGTTTACGGAGCAAGCCGAGAGCTGGCACCGGTCGAACTCGAACCGCTGCACATCCTGTATGCGACAACCTCCACTCCCGAGGGGCTTCGAGTGGCGCAGGTTGCGGTTTCCCTGGCGGCGCAATTTGATGCTCGGCTCACGCTGATGCACGTTTTTGATTGCGCAAAAAACGAGTGCCAGCCCGAATCCGTGGAAGATGCAGTCCGCAAGCTGCATCAAGAGGGCGCGAGAGGGATGATTCTCCCTTATGAACCGGAGGTTTTGATCGACTTTGGCTGCGCCTGGAAATGCATCGTGAAAAAAGCAGCGGAGCGCGAAGCCGACCTGATTGTCCTGGGAGCGCAGCCTGTCAGCGGCACAACGCACTTGCCTTGGTCGACGGTGCACCACGTTGTGGCCCGCGCCACCTGCCCGGTCCTGACGGTTCCGGCCTATCGCGATCAGATTTGAGACCGGCCAGCGATCTGAAATCATTCGCGATCGGATACAGTTTTGCGGCGTATTCCCAAGGAATACGCCCCCTCTTGCTCACACCGCTTTGTGATCTTGGTCACTGCCACCTGGTCTGTCTCCGGCCAAAATCAAAATGCTGATTCGCCGGAACGGAGCGCCTGTGTTCAAGATCATCCACGCGGAATTTATTGCCCCTGGAATCAAACGGTTTGTCTTAGAAGCTCCTCGCATCGCCCGCAAACAGAAACCTGGCCAGTTCGTAATTCTTCGCATTTATGAGGAAGGCGAGCGAATTCCCATCACCATCGAAAGCTCTAATCCTGAACGCGGAACCATTAGCATCGTGGTGCAGTCGGCCGGGAAAACCACGAATCTGCTCAATTCGCTCCATAGTGGAGACCAGATTCAGGATGTCGTTGGGCCGCTGGGGAAGCCATCCGAAATCGGAAAATTTGGCACAGTCGTAGTCGTGGGAGGGGGCGTCGGCACAGCCATGGCATATCCCTCAGCCGCGGCTTTCAAGCGCGCGGGCAATCGCGTGATCTCCATTGTCGGTGCCCGCACAAAGGAGCTGGTAATCCTCGAGCCGGAATTACGCGGAGTAAGCGATGCGCTTATGATCACCACCGATGATGGCAGCTATGCCGACAAAGGCTTCGTCACAGACAAACTTCGCCAGCTCATACAGAACGGTACACGCATCGATCTGGTCTTGGCCATCGGACCTATCGTCATGATGCGGGCCGTGGCGGAACTCACCCGCAAAGAGAATATTCGCACCGTAGTCAGCCTGAACCCGATCATGATCGATGGCACTGGAATGTGCGGCGGTTGCCGGGTTCTGATCGATGGCAAAAGCGAATTCGCCTGTGTAGATGGACCGGAGTTTGATGCGCATAAAGTGGATTTCGCAGTTCTGGTGCAGCGCAATGGAATGTATCGCCAGGCCGAGAAGCAGTCTCTGGATGACTACCAACTTGCCCGGCAGGCGTATTCCCCGGGAAGCGAAGAGCATTGCGCCATCGCGCACAGGAGCGAGCCATGAACCCGGGCGGCAACAAGTCGATCAACCCCTTATCGTTGAAAGAGCGCATCCGGGTTCCTCGTCAGTTGATGCCTGAGCAGCCCGCGGACGAGCGCAACAAAAACTTTACGGAAGTCAATCTGGGCTACAGCCCGGAGTTGGCTCAGCAGGAAGCCAGGCGTTGTCTCGAGTGTGCAAAGCCCACGTGTACGGACAATTGTCCGGTGGGTGTAAATGTGAAAGAGTTCGTGGAATTGATTGTTGCCGGCGATTTCCTTGCCGCTGCCGCGAAAATTCGTGAAAACAATGTGCTGCCCGCCGTCACCGGCAGAGTCTGCCCACAGGAAGATCATTGCGAGGGCAAGTGCCTGCTGTCCAGAAAAGTCAAACCCTTGGGCATCGGGTATCTGGAGCGGTTTGTCGCCGATTATGAGCAGCGCATGGGCACCCACGTAATTCCGAAAGCGACTCCCACAGGGAGAAACGTAGCGGTCGTGGGCAGCGGACCCTCAGGCCTCACCGTCGCTGGCGATCTGATTCAGAAGGGCCACCGGGTACGAGTATTCGAGGCTCTGCACGAGTTAGGTGGAGTGCTGGTTTACGGTATCCCGGAATTCCGCCTGCCCAAGCAGATCATTCGCGAGCAACTGGACTACATGCGCAAGATAGGGGTCGAGTTTGAGACTGATGTTGTGGTTGGACGCACGGTCACGATTGACGAACTCATGCAGGAGGAGGGCTTCGATGCGGTCTACATCGGCACAGGCGCAGGCTTGCCCCAGTTTATGGGAATTCCGGGCGAGCATTTCAATGGCGTTTATTCCGCCAACGAATTCCTGACCCGCATCAATCTCATGAAGGCTTACAAATTTCCTGCCTACGATGAACCGATGATTGACCTGCATGGGAAGGATGTAGCCGTAATCGGCGGAGGCAACACTGCACTGGATGCGATCCGCTCGGCCCTTCGCCTGGGAGCGCGCAAAGCCTACGTCATCTACCGCCGCAGCGACGCCGAGATGCCGGCACGTGCCGAGGAGGTTCACCATGCCCGGCAAGAGGGCATCGATTTCCAGGTGCTGACCGCACCGGTAGAATTCCTCTCCGACGGTGAAGGCTGGCTCACGGCGGCGCGTTGCGTGCGAATGGAACTTGGCGAGCCGGACTCTTCCGGCCGCAGGCGCCCTGTACCGGTGAAAGGATCAGAATTTGATTTGCCACTGTCTGTCGCCATCATGGCGATCGGAACCACTGCCAATCCCATTGTGCAAAGCACCACTCCGGGTTTGGGCACGGACAAACGCGGCTACATTCAGGCCGATTCCACGACGCAACGCACCACTCGACCCGGAGTGTTCGCCGGAGGCGACATTGTGACTGGAGCCGCCACCGTGATTCTCGCCATGGGAGCGGGCCGCCGTGCCGCCACCTCAATTCACGAATATCTGACGAGTGGCGAGTGGTGAGATTTCGATTTTAATTGTGCAGCTTTGCGATCCCTCTCCGCGTTCTGCCTGCCGACCTTCCGAGCTCCGTGAATAGTGATCCCAATCACTAGCCAGCGAGACTCTCATCACTGCCCAAAGTAACTATTCAGACTGTAATGAGCTCCAGAGAGTGCGGTATGAATTGGTCCGCTAACACTCAAGGATCTATTCCCGAGGCGGCGATGGTAAATGACGATTTAGTCAAGTGTCCGCTCTGTGGTGGTTTCACTCACGTTGACAAGCCAGATTTGCTGGCGGCGTTGCACAACCCAAAGTTTCGGCAACAGGTGGAAAGCTACGTCGCAGAACTGTTGCGGTCTCCATCGCATGAGGTGAGAGAGGTTGCGGCGGGCACTTCGAACAATCGAGACTTTAACAAAGAGGTCCATCACTGGAACCCGAACGTGCCGGTGTGGCGTCGCAGCCCGAAGGAATAGGTCGCAAGAGTTGGCTGGAAAAAAGCGTGCTGCGAGGTGATATATGACCGGGATAATGCTGCTCGCCATAGCCGTTCTAGCAATCGCCGTCGGGCTTTTCGTGTTTCGCTGTCTTCCCGGCGTACAAGCCTTCTTCGAATATCGGGGAAAGCGCCTTGTTACCTGCCCGGAAACTCACAAGAGCGCAGCTGTGGAAGTGGCTGCTGGTAAAGCTGCGGTCAGTGCTTTTCTTTCCGAACCTACTCTGCAGTTGAAGCAATGCTCTCGTTGGCCGGAGCGACAAGACTGTGGCCAAGTGTGCTTGCAGCAGATCGAGGTGGATCCCGAGAATTGTCTTGTCTGGAATACTGTGTCGCGGTGGTACGCAGAAAAGAAATGCGCCATTTGTCAAAAGCCCATTGGGGAATTGCATCATCTTGACCACGCTCCCGGCCTGCTCAGTCCGGACCACAAGACGGTTGAGTGGAGAGAATTAAAACCTGAGCAACTTCCTGAGGTCTTCTCCACCCACCGCCCGGTTTGTTGGAATTGCCATGTCACCGAAGTTTTTCGGCGTATGCATCCGGAACTAGTCGTGGACCGGGAGATGGAGCCAAAGCGCCTTCGGTAACCACTCTGGCGAGGACAATTCCCTTTCCGGGGTCTCCCTGTCACGCCCTCCGCAGTGACGAGGATCACACTCAACTGTGCCTCACGCCATCGCTGGGCTAAATAGCTGGGGTCGAAAATGAATACTTAAGAGGGGCTGGCGATGCCCTGCTATCCGAGAAACGTTGGCCACAGGGCTGTTGACATCGCTTGACATGGGGGAAAAAGTGTCCTGGGAGATCAATTACAAGAACAAACTGCGAACTCCTGACGAGGCTTTGCGTTGCGTGCAGTCGGGAATGCGGGTTTACATCCATCCGGGTTGCGCTGAACCTGAGACTCTGGTGGAGGCGCTGATGCGCCGTGCTCCCTTTGTCGAGGACGTCGAAGTTGTACACATGATGACCATGGGAGCCGCCCCTTACGTGGCTCCCCAAATGGCCGGCCACTTTCGGCACAACGCCATGTTCATCGGCGGCAATGTGCGCGACGCCATCCGCGACGGCCGTGCCGACTATACCCCGATCTACTTGAGTGAAATTGAAGAACTCTTCGAGAGCGGCGCCATGCCGATTGACGTTGCATTGCTTCAACTCTCGCCTCCCGATCCTCACGGTTTCTGCAGCTTCGGTGTGGGGGTGGATACTTCCCTTACCGCGGCCAAGTGCGCGCGGTACGTGGTAGCGCAGATCAATGATCAAATGCCGCGCACTTACGGAGACAGCTTCATCCACGTCACTGAACTGGACGCCATCGTCGATTCTTCACGGCCGCTGTGTGCCACCAAGCTTCCGGAAATTACTGACATGCATCGCGCCATCGCTCGCAACGTCGCCGGCCTGATCGACGACGGAGCGGTATTGCAAACCGGAATTGGTGGAATTCCCGATGCCGTGTTGCCGTTTCTCCTGGATCGCAAGGATCTCGCGGTGCACAGCGAACTGATTTCCGATGGTGTAATTCCTTTGATCGAGGCCGGGGTTATAACCGGAGCGCGGAAGACTTTTAAGCCTCGCAAAATCATCCTGGGGTTTGCATTGGGCACGAAGCGTTTGTTCGACTTCGTGGACAATAATCCCATCTTCGAGTTTCATCCTACTGCCTACACAAACGATCCGGCGCTGATTGCTCGCAATGATCACATGGTGTCCATCAATTCCGCGTTGCAGGTCGATCTGACCGGCCAGGTTTGCTCCGATTCAATCGGGAACATGTTCTACAGCGGCATTGGCGGACAGGTTGATTTCCTGCGTGGAGCCTCGCGCTCAAAAAAAGGCAAGGCAATCATTGCCATCGCTTCTACGGCAAAAAACGGCACCATCTCGCGCATTATGCCCATGCTCAGCCCGGGTGCTGGAGTGGTCACGTCGCGCGGGCTGATTCGCTACGTAGTGACTGAATATGGAATCGCCTATCTGCACGGCAAGACGATTCGCGAGCGAGCCCAGGCGCTGATCAATATTGCGCATCCTAAGTTTCGGGAAGAACTTTACCAGTTTTGCGAGACAACCAGATGGCTGCAGCGGCCGTTAGCTGCGGAAACAGCGGTCACGAGGTGAACCATGACAGGCCCGGCTCGGGGTAAGGTCACAATCGATGTTGAGGAGTGCAAGGGATGCGGTTTGTGCATCGAGTCCTGTCCTCCCAAATGTTTGCTACTGGGGTCGGAACTGAATTCATATGGAGTGCATCCCGCGCATTACACCGGACAGGATTGCACCGGTTGCGGAATCTGTTTTTATTGCTGCCCGGAACCGGGGGCAATCACGGTCTACCGAATAAGAGCGAAAGCTTTTCCCGCAGTGCAAGGAGCCGAGCATGCGCCAGCTCTGTAAAGGAAACGTGGCCGTGGTAAAAGGCGCCATCCTGGCCGGATGCCGCGCCTACTACGGATATCCCATTACGCCAGCCAGCGAGATCGCCGAATCTGCAGCGCTTTATTTCCCGCAAGTCGGCGGAACTTTTCTGCAGGCGGAGAGTGAAGTGGCGGCCATCAACATGGTTTACGGGGCGGCGGCCACGGGGGCCCGGGTAATGACTGGATCGTCCGGCCCCGGCCTCAGCCTGATGCAGGAAGGCATGTCCTATCTGGCAGGCGCAGAACTGCCATGCGTGATCGTCGACGTGATGCGCGGCGGACCCGGACTCGGCAATATCGCTCCCGAGCAGAGCGACTACTTTGCGATGGTCAAGGGCGGTGGCCATGGCAATTACCGCAACATCGTCCTCGCCCCAGCATCGGTGCAGGAGATGGCCGATCTCACCATGCTGGCCTTCGACCTCGCCGACAAATACCGCAATCCAGTGGTCGTCCTCACCGATGGTTTCGTCGGACAAATGATGGAGCCGCTCGATCTTGAATATCGCGAGGCTCATCTTCCTGGAAAACCTTGGGCCGTAAAGGGCACGCCCGAAACACGCGCCAACCTCGTCAGTTCCATTTACCTCGAAACCGACGAACTCGAAGAACACCAGCGCAGAATGGAAGCCAAGTATATGCGTGCGCAAGCCCGGGAGCCGCGTTATGAAATTTGCCACACGGAAGATGCTGAAGTGCTGCTGGTCGGTTACGGCATCGTGTCACGGGTATTGCTCTCCACAGTTGAGGCACTCCGTCAGGACGGCGTAAAGGCCGGGTTGTTCCGTCCGATCACACTCTGGCCGTATCCATCGAAGGAATTGGCGAGAGCCGCCGCCAAAGTTGAAAAAGTTATCGTAGTCGAATTGAGCAATGGGCAGATGGTGGAAGATGTGCGCCTGGCGGTCAACGGCAAAGTTCCAGTCGAATTTTACGGACGGGTAGGCGGCAATGTGCCGTCAGTCGCCGAGCTTCGGCAACAGGTATTAACCCGCCTGGCGGCGGTGGTCTGAGGACAACGACAATGTTCAATGAGGACGTAATCCGCGGAGTGGTGGCTGATGTTAAGTCTGAAGCGAATAATGGCGCATACGAGACCGTCCATTCCAAGTCGCCAGTATTCTATGACCTATACGAGCGCAAATCAGAGTTGAAGCATCAGACCCACTATTGTCCCGGCTGCGGCCACGGAGTGGCGCACAAGCTTATTGCGGAGGCTCTGCAAGATCTGGGATTGCAGGATAAAACGATCTTCGTGAGTCCTGTAGGCTGTTCCGTATTTGCTTACTACTACTTTGATGTGGGCAATGTACAAGTTGCACACGGACGCGCTCCCGCATCGGCTACCGCAATCAAACGATCTTGTCCGGATAAGATTGTCATCTCATATCAGGGAGATGGCGACTTGGCGGCGATCGGCACCGCTGAGATTGTGCATGCCGCCAATCGCGGCGAAAAGATTGCCGTTTTCTTTGTCAATAACGGCATCTATGGCATGACCGGCGGACAGATGGCGCCCACCACTCTGGTCGGCCAGAAAAGCACCACATCGCCCTGGGGACGGCGTCCCGCGAATGAAGGCTTCCCTCTTCACATGGCGGAACTTCTGGCCACACTGGAAGCGCCCGCCTACATCGAACGCGTGGCACTTTCAGACAACAAGAACATCATGAAAGCGCGGCGCGCGATCCGCAAAGCGCTCGAGCTGCAGCGCGACGCTGGGGGCTTTTCGTTTGTCGAAATATTGTCGCCGTGTCCAACCATTTGGGGCAAAGATCCCGTGGAAGCCCGGCGTTGGGTGTTGGAGAAGATGACTCCAACTTTTCCGCTGAATGTCTTCCGTGATCGCAGACCGGAAATTCCCGTCGGCGAAGAACCGCCGCAAAGAACCGTGGCAGACGTTCTTGCAATTGCTCCCAAGAATCGTGCGAATGATTCCCGCAAAACCAAACACAGCGATGGCTTCAGAAACATAAAAATCAAAATCGCCGGTTTCGGCGGGCAAGGCGTACTCCTGCTGGGCCAGCTTTTGATTGAAGTGGGCATGCGCGAAGCTCTGGAAGTGAGCTGGCTGCCTTCGTATGGACCCGAGATGCGGTCGGGGAGCGCACACTGCCACGTCTGCTTATCGAAAGAGCGGATCGGATCGCCTCTGGTTTCCCAACCCGACGTGCTGGTGGCGATGAATGAATTCTCGCTGCGCAAGTTTGCCCCTGAGGTACGCAGCGAAGGCCTCGTCCTCTATAACGGCGCCTGCGTTCCTTCAGACTTTTCTACGAGCGCGCGAGTAATTGCCATTCCGGCCGCGGAGATTGCCGACAAGCTCGGCTCTACCAAGGTTGCCAACATTGTAATGATGGGCGCGTTATTGGAAGAAACCGAATGTATGGCTCCGGGAACGGCGCTCAGTGTACTCGAAGACAAAGTGAAGAAACTTGATCTGCTCGAGATTGATCGCAAAGCGCTCACGGCGGGGCGCCAGTTTGTCGATGAGCAAGCTCATGTCGGAGCCCTGAGTCAGCCCGACGGCTTTGCTTAGATCGAGCAAGCCACTGGCATAACCGGCCATTCCGGTGCAGTGCCACGTTTCAAATCTTCTCGTTGAATAGTCACCAACGTTGCCTCTTAAGATTTTCCCTGACGATTTTAGCCATTGATTTAGCCATCCATCCTGGTTACCACTTTAGTCATCCACGGAGTGCGCCATCCGCGATCTCCTCGCGACCTTACTCACGGATCGGGGTGATCCAGGTCACTGCGCCCATTCCGTTGAGCGTTGAAAATCTATTCAGGCAGTGAGGGAACTGCTGAGTTTTCTTACAAACGTGCCTTGAATCTGGTTCTAGTGTTCATTTTTGCAACCGATCCACGGAATAAGCTGACAAATCCCTCGAACAAGTTGCTTAACTTTACTAAGGAGAAGAAACGAAATCATGAAAACCACAAAGCTGATGGTGTTGGTGATGACGATCGCGGCAGGGTTGTTCATTCTAATCCCGAATCTGTCATGGGCTGCCGATGACGGAGGTTCACTTTACAAAGCAAAATGTTCAGCCTGCCACGGAGCCGATGCTACCGGCAAGCCCGCAGCCAAGATTCCGAGTCTGGTTTCGGACGACGTCAAGAAATTGTCCAGTGACGATTTCGCAAAAAAGATAACCGACACTGCAAAGCATCCCAGTGGCGTAAAAAGCCTCTCTCCTGACCAGGCGAAGCTGATTGTTACCTATGTTCAAGGTCTACAGAAGTAAGAGGGATCGGCTGATTCTCTGGTGAGGCGCCGCAGCAGAATTGGAGCGGCAGGCTAACACGCGTGAGGGAGTATGCAATTGTCCGGCGCAATTCGGCGGACGAAACGCAAGTGCCACCGCTTCGTTGCCAGTCGGCGCCCCTCTCCCCCGTTTGCTCTACCAGATAGAACAGCCCGCCGGGCTCAGGATGCTGGCCAATCCGAGCCCGGTTCTTTCCTTCGGCGATTTCGCACGAGGCCTTCTTTATCGTTCTCCGGTTTCGCTCCGTCTTGCATGCTGGGCTCTCACTCCTGCGCCCTGAAACATCGAACGGCGCTTGGGGAAGCAGCGAGGAGTAATTTCCATGAGTAAAGCTTTGCTGTATGACGCCACGATGTGCATTGGCTGCAAACAATGTGAAGCCGCCTGCGCGCAGCAGAACAAGCTGCCCTACAACGATGCTGTGGCGGCCGAGCCAGTGCAATCGGAACACAAATACACCGTGGTGATGACCAAAGACGACAAATTCATGCGGCGCCTGTGCATGCACTGTGAGCATCCGGCTTGCGCGTCGGTTTGCCCGGTCGGCGCTTTCCATAAAACAAAAGAAGGTCCGGTTGTTTATGACGTCTGGAAGTGCATTGGCTGCCGCTACTGCATGGTGGCATGCCCTTTTAGCCAGCCAAAGTACGAATGGCAGTCGCTTAACCCGCGCGTTCGCAAGTGCATTATGTGCCCGGATCGTGTGGTTGCCGGGAAGCAGACGGCGTGTGCCGAGATTTGCCCAACCGGCGCCACCAAGTTTGGCGATCGCGACGACCTCATTCGCGAAGCACAGGAGCGAATCCGCCAGAATCCCACCACGTATTTGCCACGCATCTACGGCCTCAACGAAGTGGGGGGAACATGCGTACTCATCCTTTCCAGCGTGAACGTAGAAGACTACGGCTATCCGGCTTCCGCAAAAATCGGCAACACTCCCATGCCGGAATACACCGGGCGAGTCATGGACCGAGTTCCCGACTTCATTCCGGTCTGGTCTCTCGTGTTAGGAGGCATTTACTGGATTTCGCATCGCCGTGAAGAAGTGGCCGCCGCCGAAGCCGAAGAGAAAAAGAACGGAAGTGCGCGATGAAGGTCAAGCTGACTTTCTGGCGGGTTGTATTCATTGTCATCATGGCCCTGGGCTTGTACTCATCCTTCATTCGATATTTCCGTGGCCTGGGGGCGGTTTCAAACATGACCGATCAATTCCCCTGGGGTCTCTGGATCGGCTTCGATTGCCTGTGCGGCGTCATGCTGGCGGCTGGTGGCTTCTGCATGGTGGGAGCAGTTTACTTATTCAACGTCGAGCGTCTGCACAGCGTGGTGCGTCCTGCGGTGTTGACGGCTTTCCTGGGATACGTGCTCTTCATCGTCGGACTGTTGTTTGATCTGGGCCGCCCCTGGTACATCTGGCACCAGCTGATTTACATGAACCCGCACTCGGTCATGTTCGAGGTGGGCATGTGCGTGATGACGTATACAACTGTCCTCTTCTTCGAATTTCTCCCCAATGTGTTTGAGCGTTTCAACCTGCAGACTCCCATTAAGTGGATCAACAAGATTTATCCGGTATTGATCGTGCTGGGAATTTTGCTTTCTACCTTGCATCAGAGTTCTCTGGGATCTCTCTACCTGATCATGCCGAGCAAGCTGCATCCTTTCTGGTACACACCGGCGTTGCCTTTCCTTTTCTTTGGCTCCTCAGTTGCCGTGGGATTAGCCATGACAATTTTCGAGTCCACGCAGAGCGCCAAGGCCTTCGGCCGTCAGCTTGAACTGCCGGTTCTGGTTACGCTTGGCGGCGCTTTGCTGGTCGCTCTTTGGGTCAATGCTTTGCTGCGATTCGAGGACTACTTCCATCGCGGCCTGCTTCTGCAGATTTTTAAACCCAGCTACGAAGCCTACTTCTTGTGGCTTGAGCTAGCGCTGACATTTGTGATTCCCATCACCATGCTCAGCTTCAAGAAAGTGAGGTTGTCGCCGCAGCTTTTGTATCTGGCTTCCATCTCTACGGTGCTCGGCTTCATTACCAACCGGCTCAATATTGCTCTCATTGGTTTTGAAACCTACGTCGGACATCACTACATACCGAAATGGACGGAATTTTCCATCACCCTGATGATCGTCGCCATGGGTTTCTTCCTCTTCGGTGTTGCGGCAAAGTACTTGCCTATTTTTCCTCCAGAAAAGCACCCCCTGAATCGGCCGCGCCCGGTCGAGGATGCGTCGATCGGTACGGCGGTGTTGACCCATGCCGGAGACTGAATCAATTCGCCACGCTCTGCGTCGCAAGCGGTTGACTTATAGCATCAGTGCAAAATTGATTGGGTCTCTATTGGCGGTGATGCTGGTTATCTTTGCTCTCCTCGGTTATTTGAATATCCGGTTGCACCGCCAGCATCTCGAAGCCGCCACGTTGGCCAGCGCGGAGAGGGTGAGCGATGTAATCAAGCGCAGCACCACGTATTACATGCTGCGCAATGATCGCGAAGGCCTCTATCACGCCATCCAGACCATCGCGGACGAACCCGGGATGATCAAAGTCCGCATCCTTGATCAGGAAGGCCGAGTCAGCTATTCCACCGACTCCGCCGAAGTCAGTCATGTCCTCGATAAGACAGCCGAGGCCTGCTACGGCTGTCATAATCAATCCCAACCGCTGGCACGCCTGAGTCGTCCTGACCGCTTTCGTATCTATCGCAGCCCCGGGGGAGAGCGCGTGCTGGGAATTATCACTCCCATTGAAAATCAGGCCAGCTGTTCGAATGCCGCGTGCCACGCGCATCCTGCCGGTCAGCAAGTTCTCGGCGTACTGGACACCAATCTCTCGCTCGCGAAAGCTGACGCGCAACTTACGGTCAGCACCACTCGTATGTTTTGTTACACGGCCGGCGCAATTCTTACGGTTGCCCTGTTGAGCTGGCTCTTCGTTTGGCGTGTCGTGGCCAAACCCATCAATGCACTAACCGAGGGCACCGAACGCCTTTCCCAGGGCGAGCTCGGCTATCAAATCGAAGTGCGATCCCAGGACGAGGTGGGAGATCTCGCACATTCATTCAACGACATGAGCCTGCAGCTGCGGGCGGCAAATGAGCAACTGATGGCCTGGGCAAGGACACTTGAAGATCGTGTCGAGGAGAAGACCAAAGAACTGCGGAGCGCACACGACCATGTGTTGCACGTGGAGAAAATGGCCTCGCTTGGAAAGATGGCAGCTGTGGTTGCGCACGAGGTGAACAATCCACTATTCGGAATCTTGACCTACGCCAAGCTGCTTCGAAAGTGGGTGGAGTCGGGCCAGGCTGAGAAGGAAAAACGCAAAGACACGATGGAGTGCCTGGACCTCATCGCCGCCGAAAGCCGGCGCTGTGGAGACCTCATCAAAAACCTGCTGAGTCTTTCACGCACCGCGCCCATAAACATTCAGCCGACAGACCTCAATCGAGTAATTGAGCGTTGCCTGATGCTGGTGCGGCATCAAGTGGATCTCCACGGGATCGACCTTCAATTGAAGCTTGCGAACGATTTGCCGCTCGTACGTTGCGATCCCGCACAGATCGAACAAGTCCTCATCGCGTTAATCATGAATGCGATTGATGCCATGCCGCGTGGCGGTAATCTCTGGCTCGAAACCCGGACGAGCGACGACGAAGACGAGATCGAAATTCAAGTGCGCGACGACGGGTCGGGCATCGCCCCGGATGTGTTGTCGCAGATTTTCGAACCCTTTATGACCACGAAAGAAACCGGCCATGGAGTTGGACTGGGCCTGGCGATCAGCCGCGGCATCATGGAGCGCCACAATGGGCGAATCCAAGTTGCCTCGGAACTCGGGCGCGGCACAACTTTCACGGTGATTCTGCCAATTCGCACTGGTGAAGCTTCGCCGGCAACTGTGGGAGATAGAGAAAGCGCAATGAGCGTGAGGTGATTTCAAGTGAGCACACCTGGAAAACTGCTGATTGTCGATGACGAACTGAGCGTGCGCGATTCGCTGGGCAAATGGTTCCGTGAAGAAGGTTATGAGGTGACCACAACCGAAAATGCCAGCGATGCCCTTACCCGCCTGGCGGAACAACGCTGGGACGCCGCGTTGGTCGATATCAAGATGCATGGTACCGACGGGATCGAACTGCAGCGGCGCATGCACGAGGTCGATCCGGAGTTGGCCGTGATCATGATGACCGGCTACGCCTCCGTCGAGACCGCCGTCGCTGCGCTGAAGAATGGAGCCTACGATTACGTCACCAAGCCGCTCGATCCGGACGAAATTGCACATCTCGTAAAAAATGCCATAGTGCATCGGCGGACAGCCCAGGAAAATGTGCTTTTGCGCGAAACCGTGGCTGAAGTTGCTCGGCCGGGGGACCTCATCGGACAGAGCACCGCCATGCACAAGATCTTCGACGCCATCGAGACGGTCGGTCCGACGGATGCCACGGTGCTGGTTACGGGAGAGAGTGGAACCGGTAAGGAACTGGTGGCACGCGCCATTCATCAGGCCAGCCCGCGACGATTCCACCCGCTGATCGTGATTCACTGCGGAGCCTTGACCGAGACACTTCTGGAGAGCGAACTCTTCGGCCACGAAAAAGGCGCATTTACTGGCGCCCAGTACCGGAAAAAGGGCAAATTCGAAATTGCTGAAGGTGGAACAGTTTTTTTGGATGAGATTGGGGACATTTCCCTGAAAACGCAGACCGATCTGTTACGCGTGCTGCAGGAACGCGAAATCACTCGCGTAGGCGCTAATCAAACGATAAAGGTGGACTTCCGGTGCATCGCCGCCACCAACAAAGATCTGGAGAAACTGATCGACGAAGGAAAGTTCCGTCCGGACCTTTTCTACCGGCTTAACGTCTTTCGCATTGAACTGCCTCCGCTGCGCAATCGCCGGGAAGATATCCCCGCCCTGGTGAATCACTTTGTTCGCAAGTTCTCCCTGGCCATGAATAAACGCATTACGCGCGTTGCGCCGGCAGCCATGAATCAATTGCAGCAGCAGCTATGGATGGGAAACGTGCGCGAACTGGAGAATTCGGTGGAACGCGCCATGGTCGTGGGCCAGGAGCCTGAACTGCGCGAAGAAGATTTTATCTTTAAGGCGCAAAATGCCGCTGCTTCCAGTAAGACGCTCGATGACATGGAGCGCGCTCACATCCTGCGGGTCGTGCAGGAATGTGGAGGCAATCAGAGCCATGCCGCCGATGTGCTCGATATCGATCGCGTGACTCTCTATCACAAACTGAAGAAATATGGCTGGAGCCGTGCTGGAACCGATCGCGACAAGATCGATCGCGATAAAAAAAGCGATGAAGTTATCCGATGAAGGCACGCGATGAAGCTACTGCATCTGTTGCCGATCGGAAATGCGGATGACGGCCTGCTAAAGGATATTTGTCCCGCCATCGAAGAAAGCCTGCATGTTTCCTGCAAAGTGCTTCCTGTCCGTCTTGATCCAGAGTTCGCCTTTCACGGGGAACGTCAGCAATATCACTCTTCGGAGATTCTACAGACGATGCAGAGCTATCGAACCCCGGATTGCTGGCGAATGTTGGGCATTGGCATGGTCGATATGTACATCCCAATTCTCACTTTTGTTTTCGGTGAGGCGCAAATGGGAGGGCCCTGTGCGGTGGTTTCGGCGCACCGGCTTCGCCAGGAGTTCTATGGATTACCCACCGACTCCGAACTGTTTCGCCAGCGTCTGATCAAGGAAGCCGTACACGAAGTAGGACACACTCTAAATCTGAGTCACTGCGATGACTACCGCTGTGTAATGGCCTCGTCCGATGCGGTAGAGTGGATCGATCTGAAGGAGAGCGCACTCTGTGGCGCGTGCCAGCATGCCGCACTCGCAACCACTCAGGTTGAGTCCCCGCGACTTCGTTAGGATCGCTTGCTTCATTATCCCCACGAGTCTCCATTACCACCAGTTTCCTGATCGCGATGCGCAAGCACTGCGGCCGCCCGGTGTCTCGGCGGGTTAGCCTGAGATCCGGGCGGCCAGTGTTTCTGCGATCATCCGCAGCTTCTGCCTGCGGAACACGCCGTGCACTTATGACAGAAAGAACTCTTTTGCCAATGGCAGCCATTCCTTGTCAGGAATCTGGGCCGCCATGTTATCGATGGCTACGCCACCATCCTGGGCCAAGGCGCTGGACATCGTCATTGCTGCTGCCATCGGCATGTGGCGTTGCAGTCGGCTTGCGGATTCTTCGGTCCACCAGCGGGCCATGGCGCCACCCAGCAGGTTGCGGAAGCTCGTCTTAGCGTCGGGGGCTTGCACTGTTACCAGCCAGCCCTCGCCATAAGGATCTCTCAGGGCGAGCTTAGGATCAGCGGCCAGTACCTCATTGATGGCCGAAACCGTACCCTCGATGGGCGAAACCATATCGACTGCAGCGACATCATCGCGATAGAGGGTGCATATCTTCTGGCCCTGGCGAATCCACTGACCGCGTTGCGGCAGCGTGATGCTTTCCAGTTTACCGGTCAGCTTGGAGGCGAAATCGTCCATACCAACGCGTACCAGGCTGGGGCTCTCGCTCAACGCCCAGGTGTGGCCGGGATGGTAGCGAAGATTTTCCGGAACTTCAAAGCCGCCAACCAACGCGGGCTGCAGGCGAGGCACAACGGCATCCTGCCGAGTCATTGAGGCTTGCAATACGGGTTGAACAACGGTTTTACGAGTGCGGAAATAATCGATCAGCAAGAAGCTTACGAATGTGAAGAGAACCAGTAGGACTGTCATAAGTCACCTCGTCGGAGGGCCGTCTTTCTTTGGTCTTTGACGAGCCGCTCAACACTTGTACTAAGGCAATCGGCATGCCAGAACGAGGACAATTGTGCGCGCATCCGACTTAACCGCGCATCTCCCGCCGAATCACGTGAATAGCAGGAAAGCGAAATCACGGCGAGAATAAAGTTGATAAAATTCTCCATCATCCCTTGTTGAGAACTGCAACAGGAAAAAGCCAGCGTTCGCAGTCTGCAGAAGGAAATCACGATTAGGCCTTGCTGATTAATACTCTACGTGAGCAAAGCCTACTGATGCGGATTTGCACACCGCTGATGAGAAATGCAACGGGGGGCTTACACTCGCGCTAAATACCTTTGCTGGAGATCTGCTTAGCAGAGGCGCGCCGCTCTTCTGCCATGGTGTGGCTGCGATTGCCTGCGGTTCCGGCATGTTCTCAGGTCAATCTGTTAGAGGTGGCTACTCGGGCGCGTATTCGACTTGCAGTTCGGCATCGGCGGTACTGGGAGCAGTGGTCAAGGCGATCGCTCCATACTCCAATCCCTTTTCGAACGCCTTGAGGTTCAGATCGAGAAAACTCTTCGGAACAGAGTCCGCCACGGCTCTACGGACGGCATCGGCATCCAATCTTCGGGTCACGGCGGTGAAGAATCCGACCATCACGGAGTTGAGAACCATGCGTTTGCCCAGCTCTTCGGCGATGCGTGTGGCGGGAATGCTATATACCTGAATCTCTTTATTAATATCGGAGACTCGTACCAGGTCCTGCTCCACGATCAGAGTGCCGCCATCTTTCAGTTCAGGGATGAAGCGCACGTAAGCTTCCTGCGACATGACGACGAGAATGTCCGGCTTGGTCACATAGGGATACAAAACGGGCGAATCGGAGAGCACGAGTTGCGCGCTGCAGGACCCGCCGCGGGCCTCCGGGCCAAAGTTTTGCGTCATCGTGGCATATGCGCCTTGATAAATGGAGGCTGCTTTGCCCAGCAGAATAGCCGAGAGGATCACGCCCTGACCGCCGAAACCCGCAACTCGAATCTCTGTTAGCTGCATACTGTCTCCGGTTCATCTTGTTCTATGTATCGATCACCCAGCGATTGGACAAATTGGCCGCGCATCATGGTTTGATAATCGGGACGGTCGCGGTCTACGAATTTTCCTACAACGATTTCTCCGGTCATCGACAGCCCGACTTCGCTAGTGGGCGCTCCGTGCCGCACTTTGCTCTTTTCTTTGTAGTACTTCATGGTGTCGAGTCCGTCGCCCAGTTTGTTGCGGCGCTGGTAAAGCGTGGGGCAGGGCGAAATAACTTCTATAAAAGAGAAGCCCTTTTTCTTGAACGCTTCGCTGATCGAGCGCGCCAGTTGCCGCACGTGGAACGTGGTCCAGCGTGCCACGTAGACGGCGCCCGCGGCTTCAACCAGATGCGGCAAATTGAATGAAGGCTCGAATGTTCCGTAGGGATTCGTAGAAGTAGTTGAGTGATCAGGAGTCGTGGGTGCGGTCTGGCCACCGGTCATCGCGTAAATCAGATTGTTGACGCAGATCACTTTCAGATCAATGTTGCGGCGGGCAGCGTGAATCAGATGATTGCCGCCGATCGCAGACAGATCGCCATCCCCCGAATACACGACGACATTCAGCTTGGGATTAGCGAGCTTCAGGCCAGTGGCGAATGGAATTGCACGGCCATGCGTTGTATGAAAAGAATCGAGCTTCACATAACCTGCCACCCGTCCGGTGCAGCCGATTCCTGAGACCAGGGCCAGCGAGCCTAAATCAATTTTCGAATCGATAAGCGCTCGAGCGAAAGAATTCACGGTTGTACCGATGCCGCATCCCGGGCACCAGATATGAGGCATGCGATCCGTGCGAAGAATGTGATCGACTGGGTTAACGCCGGCGCTGACGATATCGCTGATTAGATTGTCTGACATCTGCTGGCCTCCACAATTACCTTGAGGATGTCTTCGGGCCGGTGAACCCCGCCCCCCGCGTGCGACACGGCAAATGTTCTTGCCTGCCCGGCCGCGGCTCGCTCCACTTCACGCACCATCTGACCGAGATTCAGTTCGGGTACAACAAAAGCCTTCACCTTGGCTGCGAGATCACGGATCTTCTTTTCCGGAAACGGCCACGCTGTAATTAAACGCAACTTACCGAGACGCAGACCACTTTCACGCGCTACTCCAATCGCTCTCTGCGCCACCCGCGAAGTGATCCCGTAGGAAATCACCACTACATCCGCGCCATCGAGTCCGTCTTCCTCGAACAGCGCGATACGGTCGGCGGCATCGCGAACTTTGCTTTGCAGACGGCGAACCAAACTGTCCTGGACTACCGGAGTCATGTTGGGATAGCCGCGTTCATCATGGGTCAGCCCCGTGACGTGAAAGTTGTAGCCTTCCCCGGCATGCGCCATTTCGGGTACCTGGTCGCCATTGGTGCCGTAGGGCAGATAATCTTCAACGGATTTGCGAGTATGTCTACGCGGGAAGACCTCGATTTGATCGGCGCGCGGAATGACCACCTTCTCAGTCATGTGTCCGACCACTTCGTCCATCATGAACATGACTGGCACGCGGAATTCTTCAGCCAGGTTAAAGGCTTTGATGGTGAGATCAAAACATTCCTGCGGAGAGTTCGGGCAGAGCGCGATGATCTCGTAATCGCCATGCGAGCCCCAGCGCGCCTGCATCATGTCGGCTTGCGCGGGTAGCGTCGGCAGGCCGGTCGACGGCCCTCCCCGCTGCACGTCGACGAACACGCAGGGAGTTTCTGTCATGGCGGCGTAGCCGATATGTTCCATCATCAACGAGAACCCCGGTCCGGAGGTGACGGTGAATGCCTTGGCTCCGCCCCACACCGCCCCTTGCAACGTAATCGATGCGGCGAGTTCGTCTTCCATCTGAATGAACGTTCCACCTACCGTCGGTACGCGAGACGCGAAGCGCTCCACGATTTCAGTGGAAGGAGTGATGGGATATCCGGAAGCAAATCGGGCGCCGGCAGCCAGCGCCCCTTCGCAGCAGGCGTGATCGCCGTCGATGAAATGTGTGCCGGTCAATACTCCGCGAGGATCGGCCTTCATTTGTCACCTTCCTTTGCGCCGGAGTTTTTCGTCGCGAAAATTGCGAAATCCGGGCAGTACATGCCGCATAAGTCACATCCACTGCATTTTTCGGGATGCACAGCGTGCGGCGGATGGTATCCCTTGGAGTTGAAAGCGGAAGATAACGCGAGCACGTGGGAAGGACAAAACTCCACACAGAAGCCGCATGATTTGCAGTGCTCGACCACGATGGAAACGCGCCCTTTTGCCATGAGAACCCCACACTCAAGTGGAATATCAATTACGAAATCTGCGTAATTATGACGTGCGGGCGCGCGATTGTTTGTGACAGAAATCACAGATATATGTGCAGCCGCGCACGTTTTCACAGGCGAATATCAAAGCCAGAACTCTTGCCTCCGGTTTCTTCCTGGTGATGAAAAGCACAACAGTTCGTGCCTTTGATCACAGCCAGTGAAGCGACGGTGGACTAGGAATAGTTGAGAGGTACTAACGGTGATCTTCTTCCCCGGATACTCGGGAGCAAGGTTATCGCCTTACGTTCACGAAGCGCGTTTGGGTTTCAGTTAAGAACTCGGCGTAAAAGGAGAAAGTGCGATGTCGCCAAGGAAACTGATTTTGATATTTACAACTTTGTTTGTATCCGTCTGCCTGATCGCTGCACAGGACAAAACGGACGATCAATCGAAAACGTCCATTAAGCATGTGCCGTTGACCACAACCTCACCGGTTTCCGGCAAGGAAATGTACACGGCTTATTGCGCCGTCTGCCACGGAACCAACGGTAAAGGCGACGGACCCGCAGCCAGCGCGCTGAAGACGCCTCCAGCCGATCTGACCCAACTCAGCAAGAACAATGGCGGCAAGTATCCGGCCTTGAAAGTCACCGCTGCAATCCGGGGCACAGGCGACGTAGCCGCGCATGGATCAAAAGATATGCCGGTATGGGGAGAATTGTTCTGGAGCATGAGTCGCGGACACGAGGGGGAAGTGCAGCAACGCGTTTCGAACCTTACCCACTACATTGAAACTTTGCAGGTGAAGTAGGCCATTGAATTTTCAAACGATACGCGATCGGACACGAGCCCGCGCTCGTGTCCTTCTCACCGTCTACGTTGGTCGACCGAAGAACAAAACGTAGCCGTCGGGGTCGCGGATCTCGAACCCGCGAAGACCATCATGGGTATCCTTAAGGGGTACGCTGAGACCCGAAAAGCAGAGCTTCATATCCGCAAGGTCTCCTGAGCCCTATTGCGGCGATATAGCTGGAGCGGAAGATACACCTGCAGCCAACTCGATCGTTCCACCGCAGTACGGGCAGAATTTGTCGGCGAGGTTTACGCTGTGCTGGCAATGTGGGCAGGCTGGCCGCAAACGGTTCCGGCAGCGGGGGCAGAAGCTGAAACCGGGCTCTACTTCGGCATTGCATTGCGGACATGTGACCGCGCGCGGCTTGCGTAACACAAAATAGAGGACGATGCCCAGCCCGTTGGGGACAAAAATGGCGATTAGCGTCCAGAGCAGGCGGCTCATGCCGCGGCGGCCAGCGTCCTGGTTGACGTAGCCGATCAGCACGGCGTAGCAGCCGAGCACGGCTCCCGCGAGCATTCCCAACAGAGTGCGGATCACTAACGCAGGAGCTTTGGGATCCATGCCCACGACCGTCACAAAGAGCACCGCAATCGTCAGGAACACGATGGTGAATAATGAGTAGGCCCAAGGTGCAAAGATGCGGATCTCGTCCTTGGAGCGGGTTGAAGTTTGATTTCCGAGTGTCATCTAGAATCTCCTGACTGCGTACTTCGTTAAGAATGTGTCCGGTTTCGTTAGCCCTCGTAGGAACCGGAGTGATCCGCGAGGTGCCGATCCTTGGCCAGCAGCAGGATTGCCACGACCAGAGCTGGCATCATGCAAAACACCAGGAAACCTACCTGCCAGACGGAGGAAGCCAAGTGTGCTCGCGCTCCCAGCCATTCAAAGCCGCGCCACAAAACTACTGCGCTAAGCAGCGCGCACAGAGTCACGGCTGCACAACTGATTGAGACCACCCACACCCGTTCACGATGGCGCTGCAATTCCAGGGCGCGGCGCCGTACCTTTAGCTGCGTGGTCGAGACCAGGGTTCGTTCGGCTGCGATTGGGATCGCGCGCAGACCGCGAACCATCTCCGCGGCATTCTCGGCGAAGGCGCGGCAGGAAGCGCATGCTTCCAGATGCGCGGCCAACCATGCGTTTGACGACGGCTGATCGGAAGGCCGACTGGAAAGCTCATCGGCGCCGGAAAGCGCGATCAGTTTCCGCGCGCGTTCATGTGCGTCGTTATTCGAATTACTGTTCACAGCTGCGCTCCTTTGAGCCGCTGTTCGAGCGAACTCAAACCGCGGTAGATTCTGGACTTCACAGTTCCCAAGGGCACGCACGCTACGCTCGCGATCTCATCGAGAGACATGCCCTCCTGAAAGCGAAGCACGAGCGCTTCGCGGTATTCCGCTGGGAGATGTTGCATGCCGGCGGCGATGTGCTCGCCTTGCTCGCGCTGCAAAGTCAGATCAAAAGCTGTGGCCTGTCCGGTGGCAGGCACGTCGAAGGATTCTTCCTCGCCATCTTCATCCATTAAACCGTCGAGGCTGGACGGTTGTTTGCGGCGCATGTGATCGATGACGAGGTTGTGCGCGACGGCGAAGAGCCATGTGCTGAACGCATACTTGTCGTTGAACTGGTGCCCGCGTTCGAGCACGCGAATCCAGGTTTCCTGAAACAAGTCTTCCGCCAATTCCCGGCGTCCGGTCAGGTACATGAGATAGCGAAGAAGGCGATGCTGGTATTGCTCGATCAGACGGTCGAGCAGGTCGGGATCTCGACGTCGAAGTCCGCGAGCGATCTCCGTGCTCTCTTGCGCCATCGAGTTCTCGAAATAGAAGGCAGTCGCGTTCATACTACTGATACATACGCAAGCGCAGGCAGAAAAGACGCAAGGGATCGGCAAGAAGGCCGCAACTGGATTTAAGTTGTTTAAACTGAATGAGTTCGTATTGCGGAGCGTTAAGTCAACCTCGGCTTCGCAAGCGCCTCCCGTCCACCGCCATTCGATTGTCACGCTTATCGTATTGCGGTTAGCAGAATTCGGAGTGTATATACATTGTATCTACCAATGTATATACTATGTATCATTCCTAAAAAAGGTGACCATGCCAGCAGCGCAGATTGTGAAGTGGGGAAATAGTTTAGCAGTGCGGATTCCTAAGCCGGTGGCGGAACTGGCGGGAGTGCAGGAGGGCGATCCCATTGTGATTGAAGCCGCGATGGGAGAGATCAGCCTGCGCCCGAAGCAGAGAATTCCTACGCTGAAGGAACTGGTGGCGCAAATCACGCCGGAAAACCGGCCTGATGAAATCGCGACCGGGGCGGAACGTGGAAAAGAGAGAGTGGATTGGTGAGACGCTCGGCGAACTCTTACGTGGCGCGCGCGGGCGATATTGTGTGGCTCGACTTCGATCCGCAAGCGGGACGAGAGCAGGCCAAGCGGCGTCCGGCTTTGGTTGTGACTGAGCAGAGTTACAACCGGGCCAGCGGACTTGTCATCGTTTGCCCGCTCACCAGCCGTCGCAAGCCTTATCCCTTTGCGTTGCCTGTAGATATTGACAAGATTGAAGGGGCGGTACTGGTGGATCACGTGAAGAGCGTAGACTGGTCGGCGCGCAAGGCGGTGTTTCATTCCAAGGCTGATCCGGCTCTTTTGGCGAAAGTGCGAGACTACCTGGGAGTTTTGTTAGGCATTCGCTGACGTTGGTAGGGCGGGCGGTGCGTCGGAGTTTATTTTGCTGCGCTCAGCGTGGTAGGCAGAAAAATCATTCTGCACAGATTTTAATTTGAGACGGCGGCTACGTGCGCTGCGCCGTAGAGTCCGGCATCACTGCCGAGTTGGGCACGGGTGATGATGGTTTTGCGAGCGGCGGCGCCGGATTGTTCCCGGCCCTTTTCTTTTTGTGAGGAACCGTTCGCCGTCATCAGAGGATTGTCCGGCGCGGTGGCGGAGTAGACCAAAGATCGCGCACGGAGTTCGTCGAACATCTTGGGAGCATAGGCATCCCAGGCGCTGACGACGCCGCCTCCCAAAACGTACATGTCGAGATTCAGGACGTTGACGATGCCGGCAAGCATGATGCCGAGATAGCGTCCGAAGGTGTGGAAGATGCGGCGGGAAGGTTCGTCGCCGCGCATCGCGAGGTTGTAGATCGACTGCGCGCCGAACTCAGGATCGGATGATGCGGCTTTTGCCAGCTCTGGGGCGTCGCCGGTGGCGATCGCTTCTTTCGCCATGCGCAGGAGGGCGCTGGCGGAGGCGTAACGCTCGGCGCATCCGCGGTTGCCGCAGCCACAGGGAACGCCCTCCGGTTCAAGGGTAACGTGGCCGTATTCGCCAGCCATGCCGTTCATGCCGTGCCAGATTTTTCCGCCGAGCACTATGCCGCCGCCGATTCCCGTGCCCAGCGTAACTACCGCCATATTCGGCACTCCGCGCGCTGCACCCAGCCACTGCTCGCCAAGCGCGGCGACGTTGGCGTCATTTTCCAGGACGACGCGAGCGCCGTTTTTCTGAATCCCCAGACGGCGCTCGATTTCGGCGCGCACCGGATATTCTTCAAAGCCCGGAAGGTTGGCGGATTTGCGCAGCATTCCGGTGTGCAGGTCGACGATGCCCGGGATGCCGATGCCAGCGCCCAGGAATTTTCCTTCCTGCTGATGTTTTCCGGAGAGTTGTCGGATGGCGTCGCACATTTCCGTGATGACGTGGTTGGGGCCGAGAGCGGTTTTGGTGCCGAGCGTGACTTTCTCGAGAAGCTGTCCATCGCTTCTGACGGCGGCGATGCGCAGGTTGGTGCCGCCGAGATCGACTCCGATGGAGAAATCGGGCATGGATTAGGAATAGCAGACTTAAGGGCAGAAATGCACTCTGATTTCTATTGCCGATCGTCGATTTCCAATTGTCTATTTACAAACGGTCCGAGCTGGTTTTCGATTGGCAATTGGAAATTGGCACTCGCGAGTCTACTTCTGGCACTTCGGGCAGTAGTGGCTGCTGCGGCCGGCGATGACGATTCGTTTGATGGGAGTTTTGCAGACCAGGCAATGCTTGCCTTCGCGGCCGTAGACGCGATGCTTGATCTGGAAAAATCCTTCTTCGCCATTGGAATCGACGTAGTCTGAAATGGAGGAGCCTCCGGCGGCGATGGCTTCGCGGAGAACTTTCTGAACGGCAGTAAAAAGCCTTCCGAGTTCTTCGCGGGTAAGGCTGGAGGCGCGGCGGCGGGGGCGAATCTTGGCACGGAACAAAGATTCATCGGCATAAATGTTGCCGACGCCGCGCAGAAGTTTCTGGTTGAGCAGCGCGCTCTTGATGGGAGTCTTGCGGCCACGGAACAGGGCGATGAAATGTTCGAGGTCGGCTTCCAGTGGCTCGATGCCAGCAGCGTCGAAATCTCCGGAGGCGGCGACACTCAAACGTCCGAAGCGTCGGGGGTCGACAAAGCGAAGCTCGCCGCCAGAGGCGAGCTTCAGGATGGCGTGCGTGTGTTTGACGATTTCTGATTGCGGATCGCAGACCTGCAATCGGCCACTCATGCCGAGGTGGACGATGAATTGGGATTGCGGTGAAAAATCTTTGCGCTTTGGTTCGGGAGGTGATGTTTTATATTTCCGGCGTTTCGCCGGCGAGGGCGCCCGCTCGACACGATCCAGATCGAAGACGATGTGTTTACCCATGCGGCGGACGGCGAGGATGCGCGTGTTCTCGAGGGCGGCGGCGATTTGCGAGGCGGAAGTCTTCAGGGGCTCAGGCTTCTCGCCGAGCCAGATGGATTCGATCACATCACCGGAAATACGCTGGTTCAGGCCGCGGGCGATGGTTTCAACTTCGGGGAGTTCGGGCATGCCTGGTTAGTTTACAAGGATCGTTGTCGTCCACGGTTGTGCCCGCCTTTGTGGTTCCCACTTCTCGTAAAGGACGCGAGAAATGGGGCACCCCACAACTTATTTTTTCTAGTCTTTCAGCGGGACGACGGCCTGGCCGTCGCGGCAGAAGGTGGCGACTTTTTGCAGGTCGCCGTTGGCGAGGGGCAGGGTCATGACTGGTCCGTAGCAGTAGACGGCGTGTCCGGTGGCGGCGAAGTACCAGCGTCCGCCTTTGGAGTGTTGCTCCATGTGGCCGGTGGGACGGCGCGGCGGCGGCGTAGGGTTCGCCACCGTCATGCTGAACGTGGTGCTCGGCGTGATACAAAACGCCGTAATGAACAACAAGGCTAGGGTCAGGGCCTTCATGATAAATCTCCTGCTTATCTCCGCGAGTTTCGTTGCCGTCTGAAACTCGCGTGTTGCAAACAATTCTCAAAAAACCTGAGCTAAAGCGTAATCAATTCGCGGCGCTGATCTCCTAAATCTGAAGCGGGCATGGGTGGAACCTGGGTGTAGGGTTTTGCACTCTTGCCGGCCCGGCTTGGAGAATGACGCCGTAGTGCCTGGGTTGACGGGACTGGGTTGACGGGATCTGGGTTGACGGGATCTGGGTTGACTGAGTTTGGGTTGACGGAGTTTGCGCGTGGCTCAACGGGGTTTGGGTAGATTTCTTCGTCTGGCTTTGGGCCTGGGGCAGCTTTTCCGCGGCCAGCTTGTCAGATAATGCTCTGCCCTTCAGTGCCCAAAGTTGCGGGCTGTCACCAAGCAACACTTGAATCAGATTTCGCTGCGACTGGATGGTCGAGCCTTGCTCCACGATGAGCAGGGTCATCAAACCGTAAGAAGCCATAAAAACCACTGTAAGCAACGGGAGAAGGGTTCGTTTTTTCTTTGGAACCAGAACCGGCTTTTCAGCTACGACCAACCTCACCGCTGTGTTACCGAACAAAGTAGTCAAGCGCCACCCCGGGCTTCGCCCCGCTATAGCAGGCATAAGGGGGAATGCAGCTTGTGAGCCAATGGCACGGAGGCATGGATGGGATTGAAATGGTTTGGGTTAGCCTGAGTACAAGCCAAGCGGATGGCGGGTGCAAGTGCAATTCGATGCACATTATGAGCAACGGGAATTGCCGGGGGTGAGGTGTTCGACGGCTAGATCTTATGCGGCCCATTCCGCATGATCAGCCGCAGAGGCGTTGAAAGACGGCGACTCCTCGGTTGGGCCCGCTTGCGTAGCTCCCAGTTCCCGCAAGGACACGAGAAACGGGGCACCTCGCCTGGACTGGGCCAGTGATGCTTACTTTCCGGCGAGCAGGAGTTTGGCGATGGTCGCAAGTTGCATGTTGGAGGTGCCTTCGTAGATCTTGCCGATCTTGGCGTCGCGCCAATATTTCTCCACGGGATAATCTTTGGTGAAGCCATAGCCGCCATAGATTTCGATGGCCAGCGATGTGACGCGCTCGGCCACCTGCGAGGCGAAGAGCTTGGTCATGGCAGCTTCTTTCACGAAGTTCACCCCAGCATCTTTCATGCGGGCGGCGTTGTAGACCATGAGCCGCGCGGCTTCGATCTCGGTGGCCATCTGCGCGATCTGGAACTGGATGCCCTGGAAATCGGCGAGGGGCTTGCCGAATTGTTTGCGCTCCTGCGCATATTTGGCGGCGAATTCCCACGCGCCGCGAGCAACGCCGATCATCTGCGCGCCGATGCCGATGCGGCCTTCATTCAAAGTTTCGATTGCGATCTTGTAGCCTTTGCCGGGCTGGCCGAGAATGTTTTCTTTGGGCACACGGCAATCCTCGAGAATCAATTCGCAAGTGGACGAGGCGCGAATGCCGAGCTTGTCTTCTTTTTTGCCGACGGTGAATCCGGAAAAATCTTTTTCGATTAAGAATGCGGTGATGCCTTTGTATCCCGCGGCGGGATCGATAGTGGCGAAAAGAACGAACAGCCCGGATTCCTTGGCATTCGTGATCCAGAGCTTGCGGCCGTTGATGACGTAGTCGCTGCCTTTGAGTTCGGCGCGGGTCTGCAGGGCGAAGGCATCGGAGCCGGAACCGGCTTCGCTGAGTGCGTAGGCGCCGACGGTGCTGGCCGCCATCTTCGGGAGATAGTGTTTCTTTTGCTCGGCAGTTCCCCAGCGCAACAATGCGTTGTTGACCAGCGTGTTTTGCACATCGACGATGACGCCCGAGGAAGCATCAACGCGGGAGAGTTCTTCCACGGCCAGAATGGCTTCAAAGAACTTGGCTCCGCCGCCGCCATATTGTTCAGGGATTTCGATTCCCATCAAGCCGAGCTGGAAGAATTCATGGATAAGACTTTTTTCGAACACGGCTTTTTCATCCATCTCTTTGACCAGGGGACGAATTTTGTCGTCAGCGAACTGGCGGATGTTGTCGCGAAAAAGAATTTCATCTTCGGTGAGCGTGGTCAGCGGCGCAGGAACGGCGGACTGGAGGGTCTCGGGCATATGAATTCCTTCAGGCGGAGGAATGGCAAACTTGCAATTTTAGCACTCTTGGCGGCTGCCAATATGGAGCTGACAATCTGGAGGCATTCGCGCCTCTCCTGAATTAAAGTCACCTCCCGCAGTCGATGTTGAGCCCTATTTTGTTTAGGAATGCAACAGTTTTGTGACTGGAATGCCAGAATACGCTTTTTTGTCAAAAGTCCTCTTGCACAGCCACAGGTGCAAGATTATAGCTTTCCGCGCAGGCAAGACTTGGGTCCCGATTGGTCTCATGGGGGAGAGAGATTCGGGGCCCTTTTATCGTTTGCGTCACGTTCACACCCGACTTTTTTCGAGTCAGAATCGCGCGCTAAAGCGCAGCGCTACCCAACCCGTCCACCTGAACGTTTCGTAACGAAGAGTCGCATTGACGTCAGATGAGAATGGATGTGCGCCTGACGTACAAGAATGTCCGCTTCACACTCTCTGGCCGGATGGAATCCGTGAGAGATGAAAAATAAGGTCCGCCCGGATGTTGACTTCCCAAAAAACGAAGTCACGAGATAGCATTCATGTCTCGAAGGTGGTGCGTGTTTTTAACACTGTTCGATCGTAAATGAAGACGTCAGCGAGGACTTGATGGCTCATGGCGAGGCGGTGAAATCTGCGAATCCATCCAAGCTGGTTATCCGAAATATCGGTTTGCTCCTCAGCGGAGACTTGCAACATCCGATTCTCGATGCGGACACTGTGATCGCCAACGGCGACCGAATCGCGCCGGTGGGCAGAGAAGCCGGATTTGGATACATCGTCGGCTACTGTCACCATCGATGCGAAAGGCACAGGCTCTCGCTCCCGGGCTGATCGATAGCCACGTACATCCCGTCTGCGGAGACTGGACGCCGCGGCAAAATCAATTCGGATGGATCGACAGCTATCTTCACGGCGGGGTCACCACAATGATCTCCGCCGGCGAAGTTCACACGCCCGGGCGCCCGAAAGATATCGTCGGCCTGAAGGCGATGGCGATCTTCGCACAACGTGTGTTTCATTCTTTTCGCCCCGGCGGAGTCAAGATTTATGCGGGAGCTCCGGTTATTGAGCACGGGATGGTGGAGAGTGATTTCAAAGAACTGGCTGCGGCTGGAGTCAAGTTTCTCGGCGAAGTTGGGCTGGGCAGCGTGAAAGACGGAAAGACCGCGCGACAGATGGTCCTGTGGGCGCGGCAGCATGGAATTCAGAGCACGATCCACACCGGCGGCCCTTCGATTCCCGGATCGAGCCTGATCGACAAAGATATGGTATTGGAGACCGATGCCGATGTGACTGGGCACGTGAATGGAGGACACACGGCGCTTCCCGACGATCAGATTATTGCGCTTTGCGAAACATCCACGCGCGCGCTGGAGATTGTGCACAACGGCAACGAACGCGCCGGATTGCTGGCGCTGCGCACGGCTAAAGAACTGCGTCAGTTAGATCGCGTGATTCTGGGCACCGACTCACCGGCAGGATCGGGGGTGCAGCCGCTTGGAATTTTTCGCATGATCGCGATGCTCGCGTCTTTAGGGGAAGTTCCGGCGGAGGTGGCGATTTGTTTCGCTACCGGCAACACGGCGAAGATGCGCAACCTCAATTGTGGATTGATTGCGCCGGGGCGCGAGGCTTCATTCGTACTGATGGATAAAGCGCAGCACTCTGCGGGCAAGGACTTGCTCGACAGCTTGCAAAAGGGGGATCTTCCCGGCATTGGGATGGTGATCACGGACGGCGTTGTTAGTACGCAGCGCAGCCGGAACACGCCGCCGGCGACGCGCGTTCCTGAAATTGTGGCTCAATAAAAGCGAATTAAGAGTCGTGGTTCTAGATCCTGTAAAAACCTGAGCCATCCTGAGCGTAGCCGTTTTTCAGGGCGGAGCGAAGGATCTCGCGAGTGCACATCTATTCTTCGCAAGGTGGACTGCTTAACAGGACACGACTAACGGAGTCCGTCTTCCCCTTTGATTTGATCTTTGGTAAGTCCGCCGACGCGGGCCAGAGGCCGTCCGGAGTCGGTCACCGCAACGGCGACCATGATCTCGTTGGCGCGAGGCGCATCGCTGATTCGCACTTCCATTCCGTCGAAGTGGCTGCGAACATACGCCGCATCTTTGTGCCCGAGAGGAATTTCAAGAGCCACGCCGAGGCCGCCGCGTTTTTTGGAGGATGGAATCAGCGCCGCCCCCTTACCTAATACGCGCCGCACCGGTGTGCCCAACTTCGGATGCAGGATTGCCGCAGCATGCTCGATCTCGCCATTTTCTCCCACGGCAGCGGCCTTGCCGTAGCTCTCGGCTGAGGGTCCGGGAATGCCCAAGGCAGCGACGGCTCGCTCGGCAAGCAGACCACCGAGCTCTTCACCAATCGCCATCAACTCGCTTAAGTCCTCTACATATTTTCCAGCGTAAGGATTTTCTATCACCGCGACTGCGGCTGCTTTTCGCGTGGGAGGATCGATGGATCGCCCCATCTCCGTGCGTGTCTCCTCCACGAACGTCACGATCTTACGGAGCTTCATCGTAATCCGTCCTCTCCTTTAATTTCGGAAGCTTTCAGGCCTCCGCTGCGCGCATGGATGCGTGGCCCGGTGGTCATGACGAGAGCGAGCAGAATTTCATCGGCGCGCGGAGCATCGGTAATGCCAATCTCCATCGCATCAAAATGACTGCGCACGTAGGAAGCGTTGATGTGCGTGATGGGCACGTCGAGCCGCGTACCGGGGCCGCCAACTTTCTTGGTGGAGGCGACAATCGCCTTAGCGCCGCCCAGGATTTCGCGCATGGCATAGCCACCGGGAGCATGCCAGAGCGCGCCATGTTCGACTTCTCCCGCGGAGCCGACGATTGCGCCTTTTCCGTAACCTTCAACCTGCCTTGGATCGCCACCGAGCGCAGCCACCATTCTGCGTGCCATTTCGAGGCCGAGAGGTTTCAGATCGTCCATGAAGGCTTCAATCTTTTCCACGTACGCGCCCGCGTATGGGTTGTGAATCACGGCGAGCGCTGCAACGCGTTTCAGTGGTGTCTGCGCCACAGGGCCGCCTTCGTGGAAAATCTCTTCTAAGATGAAAACGTTCTTGCGAAGTTGAACTTCAGGCATGAACGAGTCTCCGGTGGCTTGTTGATTGTTCCAATACCGAATGTGGGCGTGTGCCCACGATTTGCGTTTTCCCCTGCAGGCGCAGCGCGGCTGCGCAGATCAGATCCTGGCTCCGCAAATGATCGGCGACACTCGCTCCTGCATCTAACGCCTGCTGAATCTCTTCGAGACTCAGTTGCGCGACTGATTGCGTGACCAGTCGCTCGCCCAGATCGCTATCGGGAGCAAGTTCGCGTGCTGGCACGCGAACAATTTTTTCGCTCGCCGGAAGATCCACTGCATTTGCGATGATAGTCGCGGCAGCATCGGCATCGGCTGCATTGCGGGCGAGCACAGTTACAGCATCGGCGATGCCGAGAGAGAAACTTCGTCCGCACCAGCCGCTGGTGGCGATTCCGCGAATTGGATGCGTAGCGTGAATCCGCAGCGTGCCGAAGAGTGAAGGACGATCCGGACGTTCAATCATCCCCACAGAGAATTCCTCGCCGCTCGCAAGGTACAAGGCGATGTCTCCTCCGTCATTCACATACGCTTTCGAAAGCTGCGCGTTCGCGGTCATCGATTCAAGAATCTCTACCGCGACTGCTCCGGCAACTGCGGCCATTGGAGTGATAAACGTGCTGCGCCCATGCGCTGCGACGGCCCGTACCATGCGGCGAGCGATTGCGCCGTGAACCGTTAGATCGGCGTGCCATGGTTGCCGCAGCGTGGTTAGTTCATTGCACAACTCGTCCAGCACAGTCACGAAGCGGTCAGAAGCTGCACGGTAGGCGTTCTCTATTTCCGAAAATTCACCAAAGGCCTGGAGAATTAAATCAATGGGCCCATCGTGCATGTGAAGGCGACGACCATCGGCCAGCATTCGGATTTGCGCGCGCGAATTCAACGTTTGGATTCCTTGTTGCCGACTTCCAGCGGCCACGGATTTTCTGGGCGTGCGGCAATCCGGTTTCGACTTTCTTCTGCTTGCTGAATGGAACTGAGAGGGCGCACGTGATCCATATATCCGCCCAGCTTCGCGTAATCGTCGAGTTTCATGGTGAACTCAATCGGAGCCACGAGGGCTGGAGTGGGCACGTACCCGAATGCATTCTCAGGCAGGCGGCTCACGTCGACCATGATGGTGATTCCTCCGCCTGGCCAAACGTAAACCGGAGCGCCACCGCAGGTGACGCGCGTGAGCGTTTCGCGCACGGAATGCGTGAGCTTCACTGGATTTTCTGTAACGCCCGCGCGGAGTGATCCGCCGGCGCCGCCCATGAATAGCACAGTGCATAATGCGGGTTCGCAGTTTTCGCGAATCCGCGCCACGGACTCTCGCAAACTCACCGGCAATTCCTTCTCGATGGGACGCCGCGCATCATCCAGTTCGAAATAAGCGTAGTGTTCGCCTGTAGTGCTGACCATCAGCAGGCGCAGGCCTTTCCAAGAAACTTCGGAGTCGAAGGGAGCAAGGATCGAAAGTGGATCCGAAATGTTTGTTCCGCCCCATGACGTCCCGGGCTCGGCAACTTTGAAGTAGCGTCCGGGAGTGGAGCGACGGCCTCTCATCTTGATCCCGGTTTCTGGGATGCCCAGCAGCTTACCTGCCTGATGCTCCGACAAGACTCCAGTGATGTGGTCGTCGACCACAACCACCTCGTCAACCTTGCCCTCCCATTGTTTGGCGAACATTCCGATGGTGGCCGAACCGCAGCCGACGCGCATGCGCTCTTCGCGAACTCCGTCGACAATCGGCGGCTGCGAAGCTTGCACTACGATCCTCGCTCCGCCGTCAATTTCGAGTTCGGCGGCTTTACCATTGCACAGGTTGAGGAGAGTCTCGCAGGTCACCGTGCCTTCTTGCCGGCTGCCGCCGGTGAGATGACGCACGCCTCCGAGCGAGAGCATTTGCGATCCATATTCGCTCGTTGTGACATGACCCACGGCTTCGCCTTGGGCTCGAACCGTGCTGCACTCCGCGCCGAGATGCCGATCGGTATCGATCTTCAATTTCACTCCGCAATAACTGAAGATCCCTTCGGTCACGACCGTGACCATGTCAACGCCTTCGGTTTCGGAAGAGATAATGAAAGGCGCGGGCTTGTAATCAGGATAGGTTGTGCCCGCGCCAATCGCGGTGACGAACGTTTCGGCTCCGCTGATCAGGGAACCATCCCACTCGCGATTTTTCCCGAGGAACGGCACAACCGAATCGCCCCGCGAGACTGCGCGATCGAGAACAATGTGCGGATCGATGCGCACAAGTTGCCCATCATGATTCGCGTAGCGGTCACAGGATCCGGTTCTTCCCGGCTTGATGTAGCACAGCACCGGGCAAGCATCGCAGCGGATGGCATCGTCAGCCACGCGCGCCGCCCTTCTCGCGGGCAACGAGAATTGCCGCGCGCACCCGGTCTGGCGTGGCAGGAATTTTTCGTATGCGAATGCCAATCGCATCGTGCAGAGCATTCAGGATCGCCGGGGCGGTCGGAATCACTGCCTGCTCGCCGATCCCTTTCGCTCCATACGGTCCGACGGGCGAGGGTTCTTCGATGAGGATCGATTCCACGGGCGGGATATCTCCGGCGGAGGGAATTAAATAGTCGTGAAGATTTTCGCCTTTGCCGGGAAAAAATTCTTCCATCAGCGCCATGCCGAGGCCCTGGGCAACGCCGCCTTCGATCTGGCCTTCAATCAGTGTGGGATTGATTGCGCGTCCCACATCGTGGGCGGCGGTGATCTTCAATACGCGAACTGTTCCCAGTTCGGTGTCGACTTCGATCTCGGCCAGGTGAGCTCCGAAGCCAAAGACGGCATATGGAGTTCCTTGTCCATTCTCATCGAGCGGCTGCGTGGGCGGATCGAATGTGGCCTCTGCAGTGAGAACGTATCCGTATTTGTCGAGTGGCAATGCGAGAATTGGCACCTTCTGCATTTTGCCATTCTCAGTTACGATCAACGCGCCGTCTTGAAAATCAATGCTGGCACACTCGCAGGCTTTCGCCAGCGCCAGAATTTTACTTCGCAACTGCAAGCCGGCCATCTGTGCAGCTTTGCCGGTAACGAAGGTCTGCCGGGACGCTGATGTCTTGCCGCAGTCGGGCGAGAGCGCTGTATCTCCGGAGATCAGATCGAACTTCTCGATTTGAGCACCGATTGCATCTGCGCATATCTGCGTCACAATCGTGTTCGATCCCTGGCCAATATCGACCGCGCCCTGATGTAACGAGATTCTTCCATCGCGCTTCAATCCCACTCTCACTGTCGACGGATTAGGAAGCGAAGTGTTGCCGCATCCGTACCACATGCCCGCCACTCCCACGCCACGCCGCTTCCCCGTGTTGCGCGAGTTAGAGTTAGCCGCCGCCATGTTCGCGACTTTCCACGCGGGGCGCAACGCCTCGAGACATGCGCGGATTCCAACACCTTTCAAAATTTGTCCGGTCACGGTTGGAGTACTTCCGTTCAGCGCATTCAGGATTCGAAACTCGAGATGGTCGATGCCCGCTCGGTCGGCCAACTCGTCGTAGAGTTGCTCCTGCGCGATTGCCGCTTGCGGCACACCAAAGCCGCGGAACGCGCCGGCGGGCACCAGATGCGTATGTACGGCCCGGGTCAGCGCGCGGTAGTGAGGAATATAATAAGGACCAGAAGCATGCACTGGCACACGTCCTGCAACCGTTGGACCCCAGGAGGAATATCCGCCGGTGTTGAAATCGGCGGCGAAATCCAGCGCAGTCAATTTTCCATCACGGGCGCAACCGGCTCGAAGGCGGATGCGCGATGGATGGCGTTTGGTCGTCGACATGATCGATTCGGTTCTGGAATACACCATGCGCACCGGCTGACGAAGTTTCCAGGCGGCGAGGGCGACAAAAGGCTGCACCGACAAATCCAGCTTCGAGCCGAAGCCTCCGCCTACGGCGGTTGGAATGATTCGCACTTGCTCGGGGGCGATGCCGAGAATTGACGCCACGTCGCTACGGTCCATATACGGCGCCTGCGTGCAAGCTTGAATCTCGATCTGATCGCCGACGCGGCGGGCGAATCCGGCCTCAGGTTCGATGTAGGCGTGCTCGATGAATCCAGTTTCGAATTCACCCTCGGCGGTGAAATCAGACTTTCGCAGCGCCTCGTCAACGTTGCCACGGACGACGCGTCCCCGCACCAGAATGTTTTGGTCGCGCTGGGAATGAATCAGCGGAGCCCCCGGCGCCAGAGATGCATCGATGTCAAGAATCGGCGGCAGTTCTTCCCATGCCACAGGAAAATCTACGGCATCAAAAGACTCGACAGCTCTTGTTTCGCCAACCACGGCTGCGATCGCTTCGCCACGAAAGCGTGTTTCCTCCTCCGCAAAGACTGGCTGGTCGGCAAATCGAGGAATCACACCATAGCAGTTTTTGCCGGGAACATCTTTCGCTGTGAGCACGGCGTGCAGTCCAGGATGATTTTGAATGAACGCTTTGAGATCGCCAAATGCGAAGCGGGAGCGCGGATGCGGAGACCGGATCACGCGGACAGTGAGAGCTCCACGAGGTATCTGGTCAGCGCCAAAAATCTCGGTTCCAGCAACCTTACCGTTTCCATCCAGACGCGCCAGGCGTTTCCCGACCGCACTGCCAGCAGCCGGAAGCTCGACCTCCGCGGCATTTTTGCCAGAGTCGAGAATTGCCGCGATGATCTTGCGATAGCCGGTGCAACGGCAGAGCACGCCGCCAATGGCGTCCATAACCTCGACCTCATTTGGTTCGGGATTACGATCGAGTAAAGCCGCGGCGGAGACCAGCATGCCTGGCGTACAAGCACCGCATTGAGCGGCCCCATGCCGAAGAAACGATTGTTGCAATTGCGCTCCGGATTGCGAGCATTGCGCCAGTCCTTCGATGGTGGTGATCTCACAATTTTCCGCTTGTGATGCTGCGACCAGGCACGAGCAGACCGGTTCGCCATTCAGCAGAACCGTGCATGCCCCACAATCTCCGGCGTCGCATCCAACTTTGGTTCCTGTAAGCCCCAAGTCTTCGCGCAAAACTCGCGAAAGCCTGCGCAGAGGCGAAGTGGAAACGACCATCTCCCGTCCATTGATCGAGAGAGCAATGGAGCTGACATCGGCAGCGACGCCCAATTCCGGTGTCGTCGCCATCAATGTTTCTCCGCGCTGCGTTTCTCCGCGCAATGTTTGTCCGCACAACGGTTCAGCGCGCGCTGAACCAACGTCAACGATGCGTCACGGCGATAGTCGGCGGTGGCTCGAACGTCATCAATCGGAGAAAGCGTAGACAGATGTTCCGGCCTGACTCGCGCTCCCAGTCCGGCATCGACTGGGGCGCCGATAAGATCACGCTCAAGCTGAAGTAAACGCCGGGCGACGGCGGAACAGGAGCCGACGGCAACGCGCGCCGCCGCCACTCGTCCTTCGCAATCGGCGAGCACGACCGTGGCAACCATCGAAATCGAAATCACCAGATAGCGCCGAGCTCCAAGTTTCACGAACGAGGAAGAGGCATCGTCGAGAGTTCGCGGCACGATCACGGCAGTGAGCAATTCGTTGGGTCGCCGCAATGTCTTCCTGTTCCCTACGATGAATTCCGCCAATGGCATTCGGCGCAGACCGCCACTGGAGGCGAGTTCCACCTCCGCATCCAGCGCAAGTAAAGGAGGCACTCCGTCAGCAGCGGGCGAAGCGTTGCACAAATTTCCCGCGATCGTGCCGCGATTCTGGATTTGGATCGCCCCGATTTCGCGGGCAGCATCCTTCAGCGCGTCAAAGCAACCCGGAAGCGGGGTTCGAATAATATCGGTCCAGGTGGTGAGCGCGCCGATCCGCGTCTGATCCGCAGTGCTGGTAATTCCGCGCAACCCGCGAATCGCGGAGATATCAATGACCGTACCGCGAACGGCGCGGTCTCCGAGAGCAGGAAAGAAATCCGTTCCTCCGGAGAGAATCTGCGCCGGTTGAGTCGCGAGCGAGGAAAGCGCGTCATCCACGGTCTTTGGCCGGATGTACAAATTCGGAGTCTCCGCAATACAAGGTTCGCCCGCGAGGCGCGGGTTTTGCCCACAATGTGTAAATGCGAACGAGGTCGATTGTACAGCTTGATGGGCGCGATGTTACCCGGGAAAAGCCGTACCAGCACAACTTCCTGGCCGCAGCTAGCGGAAGCGGCGGATGAATAATGTGTGCCGCTCGGAGCGGTAATAACCCACCACGTAAATGGTGGCTTTACCTTTGGTGGAATAGATGACCTGGCGAATTCGCAGGATGGCGGAGCCTTTGGGGAGGGTGAGAGTCTCGGCGAGATGAGGATCGGCAGCGGTAGCGTCGATCTCCTCATCGGCGTAAGCAAGTTCAACATCAAAATCGTGCTGTAGTGTGCCGAATAGCGAACCTCTTGCCAGCGGCGCACTTCCTAAGGCAGCGAATTCAGATGCGGGAAGATAGCATGTCTCCAGGGCAAATGGTTCTTCGCCGGTCAAGCGCAGACGCGTGATCTTCACCAGGCGGCTGCCTGCCGGCAGGCCCAGCCGCGCCGCCACCTCCTGCTCGTCGTCGATTATTTTGGCCATGAGCACACGGGAGCGGGGGGCCAGCCCGCGGCTGGACATGTGCTCGGTATAGCTCATCAGTTTATTGAAATGGATTTTGGGAGCGGCCACAAAGGTGCCAGCTCCGCGGCGGCGCTCGACCAGGCCTTCGCGCTCCAGACCGGCGAGGGCATGGCGGGCGGTCATCAGGCTGACTTTGTGCGTCTTCGCCAGCTCGCGCTCGGAAGCGACGGCGTCGCCCGGATTCAGTTCAGCCGTCTCTATGCGCTTGCGAATCGAATTCTGGATCCGCTTGTATACGGGCATTCCGTTGCGATGATTTCCGGACATAATCGGTCTTCTGAGCCGAATCGGGGTTGAGCCTGCTGCCGATCGGCGCGCTCTGCCGGCGGAAAACCCTTTTTTAGCTGCCATGTGGCTATATAGCTGATGTAATGACTTCTGTAAAGGAAAAAGCTTCGCGCAACGGCGGTGAGCGACATCTTTTATCGATTTTTATTGCTATAGAGCATAGCAGCTGGCACCGAACTGTTTCGCCTTGGGACGATTCGAGGCATAAAGCTTATCACGTCTAACCATGGCGGCCATTCGAGCACTATTCAAACAATGAATTTGCCGGATTCGGAAATTGGCGCTGGGCTGCCCAATGATGCAGTGAACTGGTGAGCTATAGCGCCTGAGTCTCCGCGTCTCCCAAAAGTTTTCCACAGGGATATGCATTTTCTTCTTGACCACGTGGCTTGCTGTGCTATATAGCATAATGCGTTTACATTAGATGCCGATTTGTAATGTTTTGGTATCACCCGCTCTCAGGAGGCTGTGCGATGAAAAAGTTGGCGATTGGATTTGTGGTACTGCTGACACTGGTTGGGATCATTGGAACGATGACGCCTGCGATGGGCCAGGAAGTAACGGCATCGATCGTGGGTACGGTGACCGATCCCAGCGGCGCACCCATCAAGGGCGCCAACGTTAAGGCCACGGACACAGAGCGCGGCACGGTCTGGACGGCGGATACCAACGACACCGGATCTTACAACTTCCAGCGGTTGCCGATCGGGACTTATAGCGTCAAGGTGACAGCGCCGGGCTTTCAGACCTCTGAACGGCCGCCGTTCGTGCTGGCTCTGAATCAGGTCGCGCGCGTGGACGCGCAGATGCAAGTCGGCAAGATCAGTGAAACCGTTGAAGTGACGGGCGCAGCCCCCGTCCTGCAGACAGAAAGTACCGAGGTCAGCACGATCGTCGACGCGAGAACAGTCACAAGCCTCGCGCTCGCAACTCGTAACTATGTGCAGTTGACCTTGCTTTCGCCCGGCGCGGTATCCGTAGACCCCGCGAGCATGAACCTGGGATCGCAGACTGCTGAAGAGGGAGGCCGCCCTTACATCAACGGGAACCGCGAGCAGGCCAATAACTTTCTGCTGGACGGCGTGGATAACAACCAGGCGTCGGATAACCTGCCGGGTTACGCTCCAGCCCCGGATGCCATTGGGGAGTTCAACCTCATTACTCAGAACGCTTCCGCGGAATTCGGAAACTATAACGGCGGAATCATCAACGCCACCATCAAATCAGGAACAAACCATCTCCATGGAGACGCGTTTGAGTTTTTCCGCAACGACATTTTCAACGCTAATAAATGGGAAAACGGCCTGCCTTTGACCGGGGCTCTTCCAACACCTAAGTTGCGCTGGAATATGTTCGGTGGAACTCTTGGCGGTGCGATCATCAAGGATAAGTTGTTCTTCTTTGGCGACTATCAGGGTGGACGTCTGGATCATCCCGCGAGCACCAGCACCATCACCGTGCTCACTCCTGCCGAAATATCAGGCAACTTTTCGGCCCTTTGTAAGACTGGATTTACCGGGGGAATTTGCAATGATCGATCAACCGGTCCGGACGGGAACACCAACCTGGTAACCAATCAACTTTATAATCCATGCGCTGCGGGGACGGGGGGAAGTTCCGGCTTAGCCTGTAACATCCAATCGCCAACAAACAGAGTGGCTTTCCCCAATAACATGATTCCCGCGGGCATGCTGAATCCGGTATTCACGAACCTGGTCACGAACGGGCTCTATCCAAAAGCGGCAAGTACTCTGCCTAATGGTTTCGGGCAAGCGTTCAACACGACTGGCGAACAATATAACTCAGACCAGGGCGACATCAAGGTCGACTACAATGCATCGAGCAAAGATCATTTTAACGCCCGCTTTTCAAAGAGCGATCAGTACGATCCCGCCAACAACTCCGTAGCTTTGCTCGGCAACACCATAAATGAGGCCTACCTGTTGACCGGTTCAGTTAACTGGAACCATACATTTTCACCGAATTTGCTGAACGAAGTCCGCTTTGGCAAGAACAACATCAAGCTGAATCACGGGCTGACCGCGTTCGACAGTTCGGTGGGCGCTCTGGGCAACAGCATTGGAATCGCCAATGGGAATCCGAGTGGAATCGATGGCCTTCCGGAATTTGGATTTGCTGGAGGCTCGGTGACGAACATCAACTCGGGTACATTGACCAATTTGGGTGCGGCGAGTGTCGATGAGCAATTTTCCTCAACCGTCACACAATTCGACGACGTGCTCATCTACACCCATGGGCGGCACGTGATCAAGACCGGCTTCCAGATGAATCGCTATAACCTCAATGTGTTTTACACCGGCAATGGCGGCGAACTTGGCGCCGAACTCTTCGGGAACGGTCCCGGCGGAAACTATTCAGGTACTGGCGTCAATGAAGTGGTTTCTGGAAAGACGCAGCTCGTCACCTCAGGAGGTGACGGATCTGCGGACTGGGCTCTTGGACTTCCTGGAGACGTGGGACGCGGGGCAAGCGCCGCACCGCCATGGCATCAGCGTGACTGGCTGTTTGCTGGCTTCGTCCAGGACGACTGGCGGGTCACTCAGAATCTAACCTTAAACCTCGGCCTCCGTTATGAAACGCGTACTCCGTGGATTGAATCGAACAATCGTCAGTCAGCAGTGAATATCCTGACTGGCGCGTTGGAGCTTCCCGGCAACGATCCTGTACCGAACGGAGTTGTGGGCTCGAATGGATTCAGCAGGGGGCTTTACAACACGACGTACGGGCTACCGGATTTCCAGCCCCGATTTGGCTTCGCTTGGAGCCCTGCGCTCTGGAGCGGAAAGACGGTCATCCGCGGCGCCTTCACGATTTCGTCGTACCTGGAAGGCACGGGAGTCAACCTGCGAGACACGCAAAACCCGCCCTATGCAGCGCCTCAAACGGAAACGAATAACGTCCAAACCGGGAAGGCCGCGTTTGACACCGCGACGGCGTTCAGTTCGGCGAGCAGCGTAAATCCGTATGTCGGTGCCACGCTTCAGACTTGGTCCGGAACGGTTCAGCCGGCAGTGGCGGATCAATGGAACCTTACAGTACAGCAGGAGATCGCCCACGACACGACCTTCCAACTGAGTTACATCGGCCAGCGCACCACTCACTTGATGGTTCCGGAATGGTTGTCGCAAGGCGATCTGCAGCCGAATGGCACTGTCACTTATCCGTTTATCGGCGGTCAAAATCCGGCGGGCACCGTCATCGACCATATCACTACGACCTCGCCGACGTACGGCCCGAACGGATTCGGCAACGTCAAGAACACGGCTTCGGTTGGCAACATGAACTACAACGCGATGCAGGTGGTCTTGCAAAAACGATATGCACACGGACTCGAGGGCCAGGTTTCCTATACGTTCGAGAAGTGCATGACCAACGACGATGGATACTATGGCACTTGGGGCACCACGACTCAGGCCGGACCCTCGGGGAACTACTGGCAAAATCTTTACAACCCGAACGGCGACTACGCGCAGTGCTATTGGGACGCGAAGCACGTGCTCAGCGCATACGCTGTTTATCAACTGCCAGTCGGCCACGGCCAACAATTCGGGCAGAGCCTTCCCGCGGCGGTGAACGCCGTGGTCGGCAACTGGTCGATCAATCCGATCGTTTCCTGGCACACCGGTTTCCCGCTCTCACTGTATGGAGCTAATAACTCGGGAACGAACAGCCCGGAAAATCGCCCTGACTGCATTGGCCCTACTGCCTATCCCAAGACAATTGTTCCCGGAACTGGTTTGCAATGGTTCTCACCTAACTCATTCGCGAACGCCGCAGCTGGGACATTCGGAAATTGCCAGGCTCAAGGCCCCGTCATTGGTCCCGGATACGTCGACGCCGACATCAGCTTGCAGAAGGATTTTCCAATCTCGGAATCGATGAAATTCCAGTTCCGAGCGGACTTCCTGAATGCATTCAATCATCCGAACTTTGCGGTGCCCAACGATAGTGTCGGGACTGCGACTTTCGGAGTCACCACTGCAACGCAAGATGCGCGCGAGATGCAATTTGCGTTAAAACTTTACTTCTGACGAAATGCGACAATCATGGCAGGCGCCGGTTTCGGCGCCTGCCATTTTCATTTATGATCGCGTTTATATGTTCCGGTTTCAATTCCTGGTCTGTGTAGTTCTCTCAGCGGTGATCGCGGGCGGGAGCGCCGCGGGACAGTCTGCCAGCAAAGCGTCGCCGCCTCTTCCTACAATCGCCCGAAGTGCCGCGGCCCTGGCCGAGAGCGGCCACTGCGTCGAGGCGTTGCCCGCACTCAAGAAAAGCATCAAGGTTGAAGACAAAGAACTGAGACGCAAGATTGGCCTGGATGGTGTGCGTTGTGCCATGACGCTGCATCAACCGGATGCCGCCCTGGAATTTCTTCACCTGCTGGCGCGAGAATTTCCGCAGGATCCGGATGCCCTGTATGAGTCCATCCACGCCTATTCTGATCTTTCCTCCTCGGCTTCGCAGGAACTGGCGCGCACGGCTCCATCTTCGTATCAGGCGCACGAATTACTGGCCGAGTCTTTTGAATCGCAAGGGAAGTGGCAGGAGGCGGAGAAGGAATATCGCGGTATCCTGAAACAAAACCCGAGTTTGCCAGGAATTCATTTCCGGCTGGGGCGAGCTTTGCTTTCGGTGCCGAACCCGACCTCTGATGCGGCGAGCGAAGCAAAAAAAGAGTTCGAGCAGGAGTTGCAGATTGATCCCAGTAACGCTGGCGCCGAGTATGTGCTTGGCGAGTTGGCGCGACAGAGCCAGCAATGGGATGAAGCCGTGAAGCGCTTTTCTCGCGCGGCAAAGCTCGACCCTCAGTTTGGAGAGGCCTTCCTGGGGTTGGGATCGTCTTTGCTTTCGGAAAAGCAATATGCGGATGCCATTGCGCCGCTGGAAAGAGCGGTCAAGCTGGAGCCCCGAAATCCCGATGCCCACTACAGTCTGGCTATGGCCTACACTCGCGCGGGGCGCAAACAAGACGGCGAAAAGGAATTTGCCATTCACCAGCGCATTATCGGTAATGATCCTACGCCCGCCACTCAACCCGCGGAGGCTAAGTAAAGGAAGCTGCACGAAATAAGAAGAATGATCCGCGGTACACGAAAAAGTTTGTGACCGCCGTCGCCTGAGGGAGAATTGAAAGCACTTGTTCTGCGAATAGCATGGGCCCGCGGATGATCGATCGTCGTGACTTCCTTCGGGGAATCGGCAGCAGCGTTGCCTTCACCACTTTTGCGCGTTTCTCGGCCGCTCTCGCGCCGCCGCTTTATCCCTTCGAAGTAGTTCCCGCCAACGTGAGTGGGATCACCTGGAAGCATACTGCGGCACACTCTGAACAAAAATATCTGCCGGAGACCACCGGCGCAGGTTGCGCGTTTCTCGACTACGACAACGATGGCTGGATGGATATCTATCTCGTGAATAGCGGCAAATGCGACTTCTACGATCCCAGTCCGCCGCTGCGCAATGCGCTTTACCGCAACAATCGCGATGGAACCTTTACGGATGTAACCGAGAAGGCGGGGGTGGCTGCGGGCGGCTATGGCCAGGGGGTCGCTGTCGGCGATTACGATGGCGACGGCTTTCCGGATATTTATGTTACGCAATACGGCAGAAGCATCCTTTATCACAACAACGGAGATGGAACATTTACCGATGTGACAGAGAAGGCCGGAGTTGCCGCGCCAGGGTGGTCTTCGAGCGCCGTCTGGTTCGATTACGACAATGATGGCCGGCTCGATTTATTTGTCTGCCGCTTCGTGGATTTCGACAAATCCAAAAATCTTCCGTGCACCTCCGACAACAAGGTTGGGTACTGTATTCCTCATCTCTACAAACCGATGGCCAGCTGGCTCTTTCATAACAACGGTGACGGAACATTTACGGACGTCTCCAAAACATCGGGCATTGGCAAATACCTGGGCAAGGGGTGGGGAGTGGTGGCGACGGATATTAATAATGATGGCCGCATGGATTTGTTTGTTTCGAACGACACGGTGGCCAACTTCCTATATGTGAATCGCGGGCATGGGACGTTTGAAGAAATTGGACAACAGGCGGGTATTGCCTACTCCGATGCGGGGCGCCCGCGTTCTGGAATGGGCGTGGATTCGGCCGACTTCAACCAGGATGGATGGATGGATCTGTTTGTCGCCAACATCGACCATGAGGCGTATTCGCTGTACAAGAACAATCACGACGAAACGTTCGACGATATCGCCCCAGCCACCGGCGTTGCCAGTGCGACGAAGCTGATGAGCGGTTGGGGATTGAAATTCTTCGATTATGACAACGATGGCAATCTCGATCTGATTCTGGCCAACGGGCATCCCGACGATCTGATCGAAAAGATCCACGATAACGTGAAGTATCGGGAGCCGCTCCTGCTCTTTCATAATTCGGGAAGCGGGTTGAAGAATGTTAGCGCTGAGAGTGGGCCGGCATTCGCTACACCGATGTCGGCGCGGGGGTTGGCCCTGGGAGACTTCAATAACGACGGAGCAATTGACGTCCTGATCTCGAATAACAATGAAGCGCCTATGCTGCTGCGGAATAATATTGGCAGCGGGAGCCACTGGCTCGGTTTAAAGCTGGTCGGAAAAAAAGCAAATATCGATGCCGTCGGAGCCCGCGTGAGATACCAGGCTGGCGATCTTAAGCGGAGCCGCATGAAAGTCGGAGGAGGCAGTTATCTGTCGTCGCATGATCCCCGCCTGCTGTTGGGAATCGGGCAGCGGACGAAAATTGACTGGATTGAGATCGACTGGCCGCAACCCAGCGGATTGAAGCAACGACTCACGGAACTTCCGATCGACCGTTACATCACGATTCACGAAGGCCAGCAAGAATGGAAGTAAGTCGCTTGTGGCATCTTTTTATTCAGGCTACACAAGTCAGCACGGGACAGCTGGCACGGCATATGACCTCGTGGGTAAGAGCCCACGGGGTGTGCGCGGCCACTCGTGGCGACGATGTGCGGTTTGCACCCATGACAATCAGGTCGATTCCGCGTATCGCGGCAGTCTCCAGAATGCCTTCGGGAACAAAATCTGTACTGGCGATATATTCCGGTTCCACCGCCAGCTTCGCGCTGGAGGGAAGCAGTCTCATCAGTTTTATCCTGCACTGTTCCCGCATGCTTTGCTGCCACTTCACAAATTGCTCGGCGGCATAAGGTGACGGGCAGTAAGAGGCAGGGCCGACGTCAGAGAGAGCGGTCGGCGGCACCATGTGCAACAGAACTAACCTTGCCTGGTGCTCTTCGGCGATGGACAGGGCATAAGGAAATGCCGCATCGGCGGCACGACCAAAATCGGTTGGAAAAAGGACGCCTCTAAACTGGATCGATCCCGAGGGTGGAGACGGGACATGCGGGCCGATTGTAAGCACCGGGCATCGGGCCAGACGCAACACTTGCTCGGCGATCGAGCCCAGAGCAATCTTCTTCAGTCCGCCTCGTCCACGCGTACCTAGCACCAGCAGATCAACATTCTCTCGCTCGATTACCGAAGAAAGAACATCCCAAACCGAACCCTGTTTAATTATCAGGTGATGGTTGACATCACCCAGCCGCGCGTTCTCGGAGAGTTGGTTCATCTCCCGTTCAGCTTCCAGCCTGCGTGCATTGAGTTCTCTCGGCAAGCGCTCTAATGGAATCGGTTCCCTCGGTTCCGGCGCCATGGCGTGTACGACGGAAAGAGTGGAATTGTACCGGCATGCCAACGAATGCGCATAAGCCAGCGCGTATCGTGACGAAGCGGAGAAGTCTGTGGCAATTAAAATCTGTTTGAATTGAACTTTTGTTTCTGGATTGTGTATCTGGGCAAGTGTCGACATGGTCCCTCCGACCTTTCTGGCGGCGGATGGTTCGGGGCTTGGTCCCGAGGATTCGCCGCTAAGGAAATCAGTCAGCGAGGCGAAGCACTGGGTGCCGCTGCTTTTGCTTTTTCTGCTTCCAGCCTGTGGATTGTCGTCCGCAGCCAGGCGCCGAGGGCGGCCTCAATTTCCTGTTGCGTTCCCGTCCGGTACAGAGATTCGAGTGTCTCACCACTCAATGACAATGGAATGTGAATGCAAGGAGTCTGTTCCTTGCGCGCTTCCTCCGGGACGAATTGCATCAGGAGGCATTCGCTGCACGGTTCCCTATCCTTGGAGTTAAAGTTCATGCAGGTGGGAGAATCTTCGAAAACAAATCGCGGGCGCCAGGCCTCGCGGGGCAAACGCCCATAGCCGCCTTGCTCAAGAAACTCCAACTCGAATTTGAGAACCTCCAGCAGGTTCCGTTTGTCCGTTGCCATAACCGTACCCTCATTGCCAGTGTGGCCGCTTCCGGGTACTGACGCCGTGACGCCGGTCACAGGGCATCGTGAGTGTTATCACCCACCACTTCCCGGGCGAATCCTGCCGCTTCCGGCCTTTTCCGGGAATTGATTACATCAATCTGTGATATGGGTCACAGCACCTCACGCGCGAAAGAGTTCAATATTGCAACATGTTTGGAGTATTCTCCTTGCGATGTTCGACGAATCCAATTCGATGGAGCTGATGATGAAGAGAATCGATCTTAAACTGTTTACGATTGCAACAGCATTTGTAGTAGCTCTCAGCTTTTCCATGACCGCGCACGCGCAAGACGCGGCGTCGCTCTTTAAGTCGAAATGCGCCGGCTGTCATGCCGCAGACGGAACTGGCACGGCGACGGGCAAGAAGATGGGAGCCCATGACTTCACCAGCGCCGATGTACAGGGTATGACAGACGCGCAGCTCACCGAGACCATTACAAACGGCAAAGGCAAGATGCCGAAATATAGTTCTTTGACGCCAGAACAGGTTAAGGGATTGGTAGCTTACATCCGAACTTTGAAGAAGTAATTCCAGCTTCCGTCTACAGCATGATTTGCCAAAGGTGGCGGAGAATCCGCGGCTGAGGGCAAAGTGTATCTTCGCGTCGGTGATTGAAGCTTGGAAATGGAAAACAGGAGCGGCACTTTGCCATGACTATGCGAGAACGCATCCGAGACTGGGCGCAGCCGATCTACTTTCTGGGCCAAAACCCAATCACTCTGACGGGTGCCGTGATCACAACGAGCGCGGCGCTTACTACGATTGCCTTCTGGTTCTATGACTTCTTCCTCCCGGGGCCGCCGCATCCTTATATTGGCTTGCTGGTTTACCTGATTCTGCCTGGCATTTTTATTCTCGGCCTAGCGCTGATTCCGATCGGAATCTGGCTGAGAAGACGAAGCCTTCGCCAGAGCGGGCATCTGCCGGAAATTTTCCCGGCCATCGATCTGCGGCTGCCGGTGGTGCGGCGCACGTTCGAGTGGGTGGCCTTGGCCACGGTGGTGAATCTTCTGATTCTCGGGACCGCCTCGTACCGCGGCGTGGAGTATATGGATTCGGCGAGTTTCTGCGGCACGACTTGTCACACCGTGATGGCTCCTGAGTATACGACCTACGAAAATTCTCCACACTCGCGTGTGGAGTGCGTCGAATGCCATATCGGGCCGGGAGCAGGATGGTTTGTCCGATCGAAGCTTTCCGGCTTGCGGCAAGTCGTTGCCGTAACGCTCCATACGTATTCGCGTCCAATTCCTTCACCGGTAAAGTACCTTCGCCCTGCGCGTGAAACCTGTGAGCAGTGCCATTGGCCGCAACGCTTTACTGGCGACAAGTTTCTGGTGAATACCAGCTACAAAGATGACGAGAAAAACACGCCGCAGACCGATGTCTTATTGCTGAAAGTGGGTGGACGAACCTGGCAGGGCTCGGTCGGCATCCACGGTCACCATCTCGCTGAGGGGGCGCGGATCCGCTACATCTCGACTGATCCCGAGCGGCAGACGATTCCGGCTGTGTACTACACCGACGACAGCGGGAAGACCACCGAATTCATTTCCACGGACGCGAAGCCAACTCAACAACAATTGGATAAGGGAGAACATCGCGTGATGGATTGCGTCGACTGCCACAACCGGCCCACGCACATTTTCGAATTGCCGGAGAACGCGGTAGACAAGCAAATGTCGCTTGGGCGGATCAGTCCCGATCTTCCATTCATTAAGAAAAAAGCGGTCGAAGTTCTGAAGGTTGATTATCCGGCGCGTGATGTAGCCAAGCAGCGCATCCTGGACGAACTTAACAATTTCTACCGGACGAATTATCCGCAGATCTATGAGACGCGGCGCACACTGGTGCAGCAAGCCGGCGAAGAAGTGGCAAACATCTATTTACGCAATATTTTCCCCGACATGCGAGTGACCTGGGGAGTGCACCCCAATAATCTCGGGCACAATGATTCACCGGGCTGCTTCCGCTGTCACGACGGAAGCCATACCAGCGCCGACGGCCAGACCATTACCAATGATTGTTCCGCCTGCCACGAGGTTTTGGCGGCGGGTGAAGAACATCCCAAGGTGTTAACGGATTTGGGAATGAAGTAACAGCAGGAGCTGAGGTGTCGAAAAGAACGCAACGGGCGGCAGATGCAGTCAGACGATTACGGGTAATCATTTCGTTCGGGCTGATTACACTTTGCGTTCTTGTTGTGGTTGGTTCAACCGATGCCCGGGCGCGCGCGCAAGCCAAAGCGCCGCCTCCACTCAAACAGGATGAAAGCTGCCTTGCCTGTCACGGCCAGCCGGGGATGACCTCGGAAAAAGGCAAGAGCATTTCGATTGATCCCGCCAAACATGCCGCCAGCGTTCATGGCATCCTAGGCTGTAGGGACTGCCACTCCACAATCAGGGACTACCCTCACCCGGTCAAGGTGGTCAAGGTTCAATGCTCCTCGTGCCACGAGGATGAAGCTTCGCACGTGCCCAATAGCGTGCACGGCGTGTTGGGTACCATAGCCTGCGAATCCTGCCACGGCGAGCATCACGAGATTACGACCGCGGCGCCGCTGACTCCCGCCAAGTGTGCGCAGTGCCACGCCGATGAAGTAAAGCAATTCAAGCAGAGCATCCACGGAAAGGCGGCCGCTTCCGGCGATCCGGACGCACCCAACTGCATCTCCTGCCACGGACCGATCCACCAGATCCAGACCTCGAGCGATGCCGCCTCGCTGGTAGCCAAGAAAAATCTTGCCGACACTTGCGCATCTTGTCACAGCAACCAGAAGTTCCTGGCGCGGCATAACATCCCGTTCGCACACCCGGTAGAACTCTACCGGCAAAGCGTGCACGGGCGCGCCGTGGCGAATGGAGACGGCGCGGCCGCAACCTGCTCGGATTGCCACGGCAGTCACGGAATCTTGCCCTCGCAGGATGCACGTTCGAAAATTAACCACTTCAATATTCCGGCAACTTGCGGACAGTGTCACGCCGAGATTGCGAAAACATATTCGGAAAGCGTGCATGGGCAAGCCGTGAAAAATGGCGTTTCCGACGCGCCGGTGTGCGTCGATTGTCACGGTGAGCATTTGATTCTGGCCCCACAGGATCAAGGATCACTGGTGAATGCCTCCCGGGTGTCCATGGCGACTTGCGGGCATTGCCACAATGATGAACGGCTGGAGCTACGTTACAACCTGCCCGCCGATCGTGTTCCATCCTTCGCCGACAGCTATCACGGCCTCGCCATGCGGGGCGGGTCACAAAGCGTAGCCAACTGCGCCTCCTGCCACGGCGTTCACAATATCTTCCCTTCGAAGGACGCGCGCTCCACGGTGAATGCCGCAAATCTCGCCAAGACATGCGGAAATTGTCACGCCGGTGCCGGAGATCATTTCGTCATCGGCCCGGTACACGTGAGAATTTCGACCGGCGCGGCGCACCCGGTTGTGAAGTGGATCCGCTGGACTTATCTAGCCTTGATCCCGCTGACCCTGGGTTTCATGATCGTGCACAACCTGCTGGATTTTTTTGCCAAGCTGATGCGGCGGCAGGCGCGGCACGAAAGCGGCGCAAAAGTCTCGCGGATGAATCTGAACTTCCGCCTGGCCCATGCCGGCGTGATCCTCAGCTTTCCGACACTGGTGTACACCGGGTTCGCGCTGAAATATCCCGAGGCGTGGTGGGCGCGGCCGATGTTATTGCTGGAGGGCCACTTCGCATTTCGTGGCGCGGTGCATCGCACTGCAGCGGTTGTGCTGGTCGCGGCAACGCTCTATCACGTGATTCACCTGGCAATCAACAAGCGAGACCGATTATTCCTGAAAGCGATGCTGCCGGACGTGAAAGATGCCACCGATTTGCTGCGGGTATTTTCTTACAATCTCGGACTCACGAAAGTCGAGCCACGTTTCGCGAAATTCAATTACGCGGAAAAAATGGAGTACTGGGCGTTTATGTGGGGTACGCTGGTGATGACGGTCTCCGGCTGTCTGCTTTGGTTCAACAATTTCACATTGCGTCACTTCCCGAAGTGGGTGTCGGACGCCGCCACGGCCGTGCACTATTACGAAGCACTGCTCGCCACCTTCTCCATCCTCATTTGGCACTTCTATATGGTGATCTTCGACCCGCTGGTTTATCCCATGGATACGGCGTGGCTCAACGGCAAAGTTCCTGCCGATCATTACCGGCACGCCCGTCCGGCATATTACCGCGCTCTGGAGCGGGCGCATCTGATAGAACTACCCCAAGGACCGGCGGATTCGGAAGAGAGTGCGGTTCATTCTCCAATCGAAGATCCAATCGTGAAAAACTGAACAGCATCTCTCTCTGACTTAAGCTGAGATGGAATGAAGCTCAACCGGGAGTATGCCTATGACACTCAAACTCCACGGGATTGAGGCATGTGTGTTCGATGCCTACGGGACGCTGTTCGACGTAAACAGCGCAGCGCGCGCGGCGCAGGATTCGCTGGGAGAGAAATGGCAGCCGCTGGCGGAGTTGTGGCGGGTTAAGCAATTGCAATACACGTGGCTACGCGGGCTCGGCGGGCGTCACGCAGATTTTTGGCAGGTGACCGGCGATGCCCTGGACTTCGCCATGTCAACGCTTCACATTGAGGACGAGGCACTCCGTTCCCGGCTGATGAACTTATATTTGACTCTGAGCGCCTATCCGGAGGTGCCGCATACTTTAATGCGACTGAAGGAAGCGGGTATGAAGCTTGCCATCCTTTCGAACGGAACGCCTACCATGTTGAAAGCAGCTGCCACCACGGCTGGAATTGCTGATTTTTTCGACGCAGTCCTGTCGGTGGAAGAAGTGAGAGTCTATAAGCCGCATCCTTCCGTTTATCAGCTGGCCTGTGACTCTCTGAATGTTGCGGCGGATCGGGTTTGCTTTCTGTCTTCGAATGGCTGGGATGCATACTCCGCGAAAGCGTTCGGTTTCCACGTCTTGTGGTGCAACCGTTTGAGACAGCATCCGGAGCGAATCCCGGAAACCCCGGATGCGCAGATTCTGAGCCTGGCAGAATTGCCGGAGATAATTCTGAGCTGAAAAGTGTGGTGCTCTGACGGGGCCGAGGAGGAGCGGCCCCGTGGATCTTCTCGCAATCTTACGCCGTGATCAGAGACTCCAGAGCGATGCGGCTGGGGATGACCAGAGTCGAGCCAGTTTGCTGGATCAGATGCTGCCTTTTGAATCCGGCGAACAGCCGGCTGACTGTTTCTCGCGAAGTGCCGATCATCTGACCGATCTCTTCGTGAGTCAGCGCCAGCTTCATCTGGCTGGGATTTCTGGCTTCGCTGTTCTGATCGAGCCAACCCACCAGGAGCCGCGCCAGTTTTTCACTGGCCGAATCCGAAAGAATCAAATCACGGATTTCGCGGCAAGTGGAGGCGTAATCGGCGCTGATCTGCTGCGTCACCCACAGGGCAAGTTCACCGTGCAGTCGCATAAGCCGCAGCAAGTCGCTGTGGCGCAGGAAGCTGATCTCGCTCGGTTCCTGAGTCTCAGCCGTAGCTTCATAGGTGCATCCCGAAACCACAGCGGCCACACCGAGTAAGCATCCCGGTTCGACCATTCGCAGAATCAGGGTTCGACCGTCACTGCCGCAAATTGACAGCTTAACTTTGCCGCGACGCACGATAAACACTCCGCGCGCAGACTGCCCTTCGGCAAACAGAACTGCCCCGGTGGGGTACGTGGTAGTGAGAGATTCGTGCTCCAAGGCATCGGCTACTACTGGAGAAAAATCGGAGAAGGTTTTGTCCGACGATCCAAGTCTCTGAACGTTGTTTGAGATGTGAGCGGCCATATGTGCTGCCTCCGGTCACAGATACTAGGGCAGCTCCTTTGCCACTCTTGATGAGAGTAATTTTAAATCCAGTAAAACAGGCTTAAGTGCAACGTAATAATAGGCTTACGCAGTATTGCGAGAACCGAGGGGGGTTCCGCAAGGCTTTCCGGTGCCGAAAAACTGGGTTCTTTCCCACAGTTATGTGTGATCCTCATCACCTTGCGGCGGGTCGCCCACGCCTTAGTACCGTGACCTTCGGCACTAAAAGTCGAGACCAGCATCTAGGCTAATGCGTCATGAATCGTATTCAGAAGGGCGGTGCGACTGAAGGGCTTTTCGAGCAGCGGAGCGCCGGGGCTAAGGACTTCGCGGTTCGCCATCAGTTCTCCCGTATACCCTGACATGAAAACAACCTTCAGCGCCGGGTGCGAGGATTTCAGACGCTCGGCCAGTTCTGGACCACTCATGTGCCGCATCACGACGTCGGTTAACAATAGATCGATTGGATCGGGGTGAGACCGCATCCATTCGAGTCCAGCCTTCCCATCATTTGCTTCAAATACCGTATAGCCGTGTTGCTCCAGGAGTTGTCGCGTCAGGCCGCGCATGATCTCATCGTCTTCGACCAGCAAAATGGTTTTCCCGTGCGATTTGGGAGCGAGGGTGCCGGCATCAGGCTTGGATACAAGACCAATCTTATGATCCGCGCTGGGAAAATAGATCTTAAAGGTCGTCCCTTGTCCGGGCTCGCTGTAAACCAGAATCTGGCCGCCACTCTGTTTGACGATGCCATATACCGTGGCCAATCCTAGGCCAGTCCCCTTGCCTGTTTCTTTGGTGGTAAAAAAGGGTTCGAAGATACGCGATACCGTGGCCTCGTTCATGCCGCTGCCGGTGTCGCTTACCGTGAGCAGGATATATTTTCCTGCCGCCAGGGCTTGCCTGCGATCTGTGTAAGATTCTTCAAATTTCACCCGGCCGACTTCCAGAATAAGCTTTCCACCGCGGGGCATCGCGTCGCGCGCATTGACCGCCAGATTGACCACGATCTGGTCCAGTTGGCTGGGATCTGCCTCGATTACCGAAGACGATGATCTGGAGACAATCAGAACTTCGACATCGTCTCCCAGCAGCGGCCGCAGCAGCTTGCCGATGTCCTTCAGGCGATCGTTCAGGTCAAGGAGTTGCAGCTGCACCGCAGAGGTTCGGCTGAAGGTAAGCAGCTGCCGGGTCAGCGCCTTGCCGCGGTCGATCGCTTTCCTGATGTTCTCAAGATAGGTCGAAGTATCAGTATCCGGATCGAGGCGGTCGCGCAGAAATTCCGAGCAGGCGTTGATGATTCCGAGGATGTTGTTAAAATCGTGAGCCACTCCCCCCGCCAGCCGGCCGATGGCTTCCATTTTCTGAGATTGACGAAGCTGGTTCTCAGTCCGCTTTTGGGCGGTAATGTCGCGCGCGATCACCGAAGCTCCGACGACTTCGCCGATGGCATTGCGCAAGGGCGACACCGAGATCGAAACGTTCAGGTGCCGGCCATCTTTGGTGACGCGTATTGACTCACGATGCTCGACGCTTTCTCCGGCAACAATTTCTTGCAGGATCTTCGTGATTTCGTCCGCACGATCGGGCGGAGCAAGTATGGAGATGTGCTTCCCGACGACCTTTTCCAGAGCGTAGCCGTACATGCGCTCCGCGCCGCGATTCCAACTGGTAATCGTGCCGTCGAGATTCTTACTGAGGATCGCGTCCTCGGAGGTGTCAATAATCGAAGCCAGGCGGGAGCGATACTCACCGATTTGTTCGACCGTCTTCCGGTACAGTTCTTCGTTCGCCCGGCGCAGTTCTTCCGCAATTCGTTTGCGATCGGTGATATCGCGGATCGCGCTCAACACGAACGATCCCTTCTCGGTGGAGACCGGACTAAGCGCGATTTCGACAGGAAACTCTGACCCGTTGCGCCGTCTGCCGTACAGATCCAGGTCTGCACCCATCCGCCGCATCTTCGGGGTTTCGGCGAAAGTCTGACGATGATGGTGATGCTGGGCGCGATAGGCTTCCGGCACAAGAATTTCAACTTTCTGCCCGATTAATTCTTCGCGGAAGTAGCCAAAAAGTTCCTGCGCCTGCGAATTCACCTGGACAATGATTCCATCACGATCGACGGCAACAATGGCATCAGGCAAGGCCTCAAGCAGGTCGGAGGAAAGAAGAGCATCAGCCATAGTTGTGACAGAGAGCGAAGGACCACCCTCACCGTGAGGAGGCAGCATGCAAGACTCCAAGCTCAAACTGACGTCCCTAGAATCTAGCCGGAAGGCGCTTTGCTTGTAAAGCGGCGAAGGCCAGCCGCAGCGTTTGAAAAAATGTTCGCTTTGTGACGTACTACACCTCACTGGCGCTCATTCATCACCGCATTCTTGAGAGCGATGGTGCTAGATTTCACTCGGCCCGAGTTCCCGGATTCCGGGAAGCACTCAAGCTCCGCTAAACCGAGAGCCCCCGCCTGCAAATGTTTTTATCCTCACCATGCAAAGGAGCACTCCCATGTTTGCACGTATCCTGAATTTTGAAGTGAAGCCGGAAAAGAAAGATGAGTTTGTGAGAGTAGTAAAGAATGAAATCGTTCCCATCCTCAAGAAGCAGACTGGCTTTCTGGAAATCCTCCCGTTTTTCCCCGAGAGGATGAAAGAAGAAAAGGTGGTTTCCATCAGCCTGTGGACAACCAAATCGGATGCCGAGCGCTATGAGCGAGAGCTGTATCCCAAGGCTCTTGAAATCTTGAAGCCATTCCTGACCACGCCCGTCCATGTGAATTACTACAAATTGGAGACTGCCGTGTGCGAGCACTTCGTCGAGGCGCTTGCTGCCTGAGCAGTGAATGTCCGGACGAGCCCCAGAGCTGTTGCTTTGGGGCTTCGTTTTTGCGGCAGGTTCACTTGCGCGGCTTTCCCACTCGCTGCGCGGTCAGAAACATCATCGCCACTGTATCCAGATCTTTTGGCTGAACCTTTCCCGCAGGAATGCGCATGTGCGTCAGGTCCTCCAGCTTCAGCAGCAAATCCACAAGCGCCATGGAGTCAATCAACCCGGAGGAAACGAGAGGAGTGTTTTCGTCGATCTTCAGTTTTGGATTTCGAATCAGGCGAAGAATGTGGTCGATCATCTGCTGCCCTTCAGGACTCATGAGAATTCGCTTTCTCCGGCTTTGAGATCAGGTTCGAGATTGAGTTGGAGATCCAGTTCGGGATGCTCTCGTAACAATTTGACGAGGGTAGCGGACCGCGCCGCCTTGCCGGCGGTACTCTTTACAAGCCATTTTGCTGGCTTCAGGAAAATCTTTCGTACAGCTACGCCAATTCCGGCGACTACAAGATTACGAACTTCGCCTTCGATCTGCTCTGCGTTAGCCAGAAGCTCTAGGCGCTCCACTTCTGCGACAACAACAATCTCATCCGTCCCAAGGTCGGGATTGTATACGCCCATCGCTACCACGCGACCATCGCGAACGGCAGAATGATTGCCAACAATCTCTTCAATATCCTGGGGGTAAAAATTTTCTCCTCCAACAATCAACAGGTCTTTCTTGCGTCCCACGACAAATAACTCATCCTCCAGGCAAAATCCCAGGTCGCCCGTGTGATACCAGCCGTCGATAATCGCTGTGGCCGTAAGGTCCGGACGGTTGTAGTATTCCGCGAACAGGCTGTCGCTTTTGACAAGTATCTCGCCGACGTGTCCGTCATCCAGAACTTCGCCAGAGTCGGACAAGATCCGCAATTCGTGATTCGGCAATAAATGACCGGAAGACACATGCGGCACCGCCCCGGGAGTTCCCTCCGCAACTGGCATGACGGAATGTCGAACCCGGAACTGCCGCCCATCTACCCAAATGCGGAGCGGGGCTCTAGTGATGTCCGATTGAGTGACGGCGAAAACATTCTCCGCCATGGCATAAGACGATTGCAGGGCATTCTTCGCCAACCCGATCGAGGTGAAGGCGGCCTGAAATTCCTGCAAACTGCTGGCGCGGACCGGCTCAGAACAATTGATCAGCGCGCGGAGAGAAGAAAGATTGTATTGCGCCCATCGCTCTTGTCGTGTACGCCGAGGGACGAATTGAAAAGCAAAATTCGGCATCCACGCCAAGGTGCATTTGTGTTCGGCGATGATTTGCAACATGCTTTCCGGGCGCATCACCCAATCGACCGGCGATTGCATCACGATGGGCAAATGGCAAACCAGGGGCAGGATGAAGCAGGCAATCAGTCCCATGTCATGGTAAAGAGGCAGCCAACTGTAGATGCTGTCAGTTGCCTTCTCGATTTTCAGAGCCTGTGCCAGATGTTGGATTTGCCTGAGGACGGCGCCGTGGGTGAGCGCCACGCCTTTTTGCAATCCAGTGGTGCCGGCGGAATGCTGAATGAAGGCTAGACTATCGGAGCAATTTTTTAGGGAAGAAATGTGAACGTTTCCCTTGATGTCGCCTGGATCGCTCACATCGGAATCCTTGTGACGAAGCAACTGGGCTGGGCCACTGAGAGTGACGTGGGCGAGCAATTCCTCTGGAAATCTGTCGTCGATGATTACGGCTTTGGCGCCAAGGTTGGCGGTTACTCCGGCCAATCCAGAGCGGTACTTTGCGGGCTCAATCTTGAAATTAGGATAGGCGAGGAAAGCGGGAACCGCACCCAACATCATCGCTCCCACAAAGGCGGTCATGGCCGGAATCCCTTGCGGCATGATAACGACTACACGGTCGCCTTCGCTGACACCGTGATCCAGCAATACCGTGGCTTGAGCGCGCGCGCGCCGGCGGAATTCGGCAAAAGTCACGCTCCGCCGTTCGTCCTCGTCAATCCAGTATGTGACAAAAGAACGGTCTGCGGGAGCCGCATCGAGCGCCTCAATAAGATTTTTAAATTTCGTCACGCAGCTGTCACGGGATTCCGGTTACGCAATGATATCTTGAATTGTCGGTAATCTGTTCCGAGAGTGGTGCTGGAAGCTTTCGTTTACGAAATCCGCAGCGAGGAACATTGTTCCGAGGCATCCCATACAGTCTGGTCTTTCTGCTGAGCGTCGCGGTCTTTGCGACAAGTCGCTCGCGCAAAGTGCGACAATTTTTTCTTCTGATCGTCAGCTATACGCTCTATCTCAGCTGGGGCGGCTGGTTCGCGGCCGTTCTATTTTTTTCGACACTGCTGAATTTCACTGTTGGCGTTTTCCTTCGGCGAAAACCCACGCGGTTGGTTCTGGCGATCGGCATCCTGCTGAACGTTGCACTGCTGGGCGGTTTCAAGTACCTGCCGGAAGTGGCGCTCAATTTTCCTTTCTCATCTCTTCAACGGTTCGCGCATCTCGCGCTACCTCTGGGAATTTCCTTCTGGACATTCCAGGCAATGAGCTACCTGTTCGATCTCTACCGGGGCGAGGAGCTCGATCCGTCGCTCGTGGAATTTGCGTTGTACATGACATTTTTTCCCGTGGCAATATCGGGACCAATCTGCCGCCTGCCCGATATACTTCCACAGTTTCGCAGTGAGAAGCTGACTTCCTGGAGCGAGATAGGGCTTGGATTCAGGCGTATCGCAACCGGGGTCCTCATGATGCAACTGGCAAGGCTGCTCGGGCAGGGGATTCTTTCCGGCGACGGAATCAATCGTGGATTCGATCGAGTCACGCAATGGACCGGTCCCGACGTGTGGTGCCTGGCAGTCGGCTATGGATTGCAGCTTTTCTTTGACTTCGCCGGCTACTCGCATATTGCCATTGGCGCGGCAAAAGCGATGGGCTTCACCTTGCCGGAGAACTTCGATCGTCCGTTTCACTCGACCACGCCATCGATCTTTTGGACGCGCTGGCATATGTCGCTGTCGTTCTGGATTCGCGATTACCTTTTTTTCCCGCTCGCGGTGATGCGGCGAGAGATGCTGTGGCGAAATCTTGTGCTGGTACTTTCCATGGTTGTCTTTGGATTGTGGCACAAGGCGACCATCCTGTTCTTGCTGTGGGGCTGCTATCACGGAGTTCTTCTGGTTGTGCATCGCCAAATCCAGCAGGTGGAGGGGAAGTTTAACTGGGATCCTCCGGTTATTTTTTGGACTCCGTTGTCATGGCTGGCGACCATGGGTTTGATCAGTCTGAGCTGGATTCTGTTTCGCGCCAATGCGCTGACGCAAGCAAAGCAAATGCTTCGGTCTGCACTTTCTCCGGGCGTTTATTCCGCTCATTTTCTCAGCGGAAGCCTTTACCTGCTGGTCTTAGCGCTGGCGGGCGGATACGCCATGATTTTGCTCATCAACGACGCACTTGAGAAGCACCTCGCGGAGCCGGAGACGAATTCGGGGAACTTGTATTCGATCGTTTCGAGCCTGGCTCGTTATCGTTGGTACTGGATTCCGCCGCTGTATGGGTTGGCTCTTTTTGTTGTGTTGATCATGACACATACTCAGGATGCGGGAGCCGCTCAGTTTATGTATCGCCAATTTTGAGTTAGGTTTGTCTAACCGCACAGCGCAAAGAATGCCTGTTCGGAATGACAGGCAAATTGCACCGCCAGCCGTCATCGACTGCGATCCTCCGTGCTCCCTGCAGAAAACGAACGGCCTCAAGTTTTAGCGTCATCTGTCGATGACAACCGTAGTCCACTTTTCTACATCTATGAGCCAACTAGTGGGGACCTTGCTCAGGCGCAGGTAAGTTTATGGGAACGATCGTCTTGAGAAAACGGCTCACCGGGTTTCTTTTGCCTTTGCTTCTGGTCACAACCGGTTACGGCCAGCGGGTCATTTCCGGGCCGTCCGGGGTCGGTTCCGAGCAATCTCAGAAAATTACTTTTCGCAGCACCGTTTCCGAGGTGCGTTTACTATTTCTTGCGACCGACGAACACAATCACACTGTCCATGACCTTCGGCGAGAGGATTTCGCGGTCGTCGATGACGAGCGAGTGATCCGGGAGTTTCGCAGCTTCACGCGTTCAGACGCTGTCTCCCTGAACATTATGGTGCTGATCGATTCGAGCGAGTCTGTCGTGCCACGTTTTCGGCAGGAGATTTCGGATGTGGCAAAACTGATTTCGCAATCGCCCTGGAATTCTCGAGATCACGTTTCCGTTCTGGCATTTGGCGGGATCGAACCCGAATTCATCTGTGACGGAAATTGCCGCGAATCCTTCTCCCTGGACCGGATTCTTCCCCGAGGAGGAGCGACACCTTTGTTGGATGCAATTGAGATGGCAACAACTCTGCTGGTGCAGCGCAGGCGGCCAGAGTTTTGGCCGGTTATCTTATTGTTCTCCGATGGTGACGACACAATCAGTAAAGCATCCCTCGGCCAGGTGCGAGAGAAAATCCTGAATAGCGGGGAGCAGATTTATGCTGTCGACGTAAGCAATTCCAAACAGGCATGGCATACAACGGATCTGCGATTCTGCGCAGCCTTGCCGAAGACTCGGGCGGCCGCTATGTGCGGCTGAGCGAAGGCACTCACAAAATATTCAGCGACGTGATCGACGATTTGCACTCCGCTCACCTGGTAACCTACCAACTACCGAACTCCGGCGCCAAGTTCCATTCCATTCGCATCCTTCCAACACACAATCTCCAGCTTCAATTCCGCTGCCGTCGAGGCTATTACCAGAACACATCTGGCCCGCATCAGGAGGACAATCCATGACACGACAATCCATAACACGACAATCCGTGAAACGATTCACGCTGGTTTTATTCATTTGGGGCGTAACTAGCCTTGCGTCCGCGCAAATTGGAATGTATCAACACGGTTCGGTCGTCAGAATGCACATGGGTGACTGCGTTCTGGCTCATCATGGGTTCATGGTGGCATTCGGCGGACCTTCCGCCCCGGAGCCTCAGGATTTCTGTCCGGAGTACACGCTGGTATCGAGCAAAGTCGTCTATGTCATTGTCGGAAAGTCATCCAAGGAACTCATCCCGCTGGCTGAAACGATCGACTTCCGTCTACAAAAGGATGAACTTGCGGTGCGCACGGATGATGCGAAACACGGATCCAAGTACATGATCAAGGAAATGATCATGCGGTCGGAATGGGATCGCGTGCAGCGGCACATGGACGAGCAGATGAGAACCGGAGAAGATCAGACTGCGATGAAAACTCGGGACTGATTCACTCGAGCGGAGAGTGAGCTCGAGTTCGATGCCACTCGCCTTTCAATGGATCCGGCCGTCCGGCGTGACCAGGGGAAATCCATCGAAGGGACGAGCGGCAGCGAATTGCTGCTCGGCTGCGGCTGGATTGTAGGGCTCGAGAAAGACGCCAAAGTTGAAGTGCAGGATGCGATCGTCCGGGCTTCTTGCAATCGCCCATTGGTATTGGGCGGCTGTATCGTTGGGATTTTCGCCTGGCTCCTCGGCCGGCGCCATGAGCCGGAAAACCTGGGCGGAATGATTCAATTGATTGGTGAACGGAGGCTCCTGCAGCCGCCGCAACATCTCTGCTGCCACTCGCGAACGATCGTGTCTGGTGAATGCCAACCAGCGTTCGCAATCCGCCTCAGAGGGAACGTCTTCACCCTGAACGTCTTTGTCCTGAACCGAGTTCGCCGGTTTAGCCGGCAACTGGTTGGCGATCTCGACAAACATGGCGCGAGCTAACAGATAGTTTCCGCGCGGCGTCAAATGCACGTGCTCGTAAACCAAATCGCTGCCGGGAATTCCATATAGGCTCTCTTTGGCAAAAATAGCGGCAGAGTCGACCAGACTGACTCCAGAGGAAAGCGCGACGGAGCGGTTGATCTGATTGATTTGGGTGTCGGCGCGAAAACGAAGCGTGTCGAGATCTCGAGCACGGAGAAAATGTTTTCGGGCGGCACTGTAATCTCCGAGGGCCTCGAGGCAACGGGCGATGCGGAACTCAAGTTCGGCGTAATCGCCATCGATGCCGGCGGCTGCCTGGTAAAGCTTGAGTGCCTCGGCATACGATGCAGCATTTTCCTGTGCCGCGCCCTGCTCAACCAGAGCGGACCATGAGCGCAAATCATCCGCGCTCAGACCTTCGCGATGCAAAGATGCGAACGGAGCGCAGTCCAATAGATTAGTGGCCACCGTGGAGACGATGACTTTTGCGCCCGCCCGCCGGGCCACAGCGATCGTGTCGCGCAGATTCTGTTCGTAGTTGGCGTAGACATAAGTCATGAGCGGCGAATTGGCCCGGACTTGTTTGTCCATAAACATCGCCATACCGCCCCAGTCCCGCTTAGGGGTGCCAAGCTTTGTGAGAAGTTGTCCGATGCGCGTAGAGTGGTAGAAAATGCTGCCACGAATGACGGGAAGACTCATGCCACCCGCGGTGAGCGCGGTTCCCGGGCCATACGGCCCTACAACTTCGTTGTTGCCTGAATAAATAATAAATAGATCGGGTTTAAATTTTGCCAGGCCCTTAGCAATTGGCAACAGAACATGGGAGTTGATGGCCACGCTGCCGGTGTTGACGATCTCGAATTTCATTTCTGGGTAGCGCTCGCGCAGCATCACTTCCAGGTAGCGGCTGAAGCTGTAGGAGGGGTCGGGATCTCCCATAGCGGCGGATTCGCCAAGCACAAAAATGCGGAATGTCTGTGGCGGTTTCACGGCGGGAATGGCATACACTTGAGGCGTCTTGATCATGCCCGGCGGAAAAAAAGGCGCGGCGAAAAACAGGTTGTAACAAGACGCGGGACGACCTTGCACGTTGCAGGGAATTGTGAGAGCGGCAGAATAGCCTACACCGCAAATTCGCAGGCCTGCTTCGACAAGCCCCAACAGCAGCAATGGCGCCAAGACGGCGATTGAGATACGCAGCGCCCAATTCCGCAGAGCGTGAGTTTTGTCACTTGAAGCCGCGGGCGCAGACCTTTGAGCCTGTTCTGGGTCGATCTCGAGTTGTGATGACAACGGGTTCACTTCGAGCTTCCCCCAACAGCTCATATCAATTCGATCAGGGCTGGACCGGATCGGACTCCGTGGGCCTAACCTCGGTGCCAGACCCGTAACCATCCAGCCCTGGCGGTCCTCAGGTGCACGCTCTACAAAAGAGCACATCGGTCACGCCGAGGAAGACTGAAAATCCAACAGCCGCTGCTTTATCGGATGAACTCGCTGCGACTCTTCTGATTGCAGCCGCGAGCAGCATACCCTGTCTGTCTAGCTCCCCGAAGTCTTCGACTGCTTCGCCTGAGTGATCATCTGCTGCACCGCATCTTTTTGCGGGAAATCAGGATGGTAACGCAGCAGTTTTTCCCATGAGGCCACCGCTCCATCTACGTCATTCTTTCCCTTCCAGCGGATGATTCCAATATTCATCAGCGTGCCCGCGTGTTTTGGATCGTACGTCAGAGACTGGTTGAGCTGCGCGAGAGCCCCGTCGACATCGCCGGTGTAATAAAGGCAGGAGGCGTAATCTGCACGAACTCCGATGTTCTTGGGATCTTGTTGCAACGACTTTTCGAAATGTCCCGCCGCTTCCTTGAACTGATGGGCATTCTCATAGACCAGGCCAATCTGATTTTCAAGTTGCGGGTTCTTTGGATCGGATTTTAGTTTCTCCAACAGCGGCGCGGCTTTCTTATCAGCCATGCGCTTCATATCGTCCAGGCTCGGCATTTGGTGCGGCATCTGCTGCGCGGTTTGCGATTCATCCGGTGGCGCGCTCATGGTCGGCTGGGCTGCGACAGGTGACGTCCGAGACGCGGCTGAGAGCGCCTTACTCGAGTTGGGCGCCGAACCGCGCAGGAAGTAGCCCGCGAGTAAACCCATTGCCAGGCAAATGACGCACATTCCCAGGAGCGGCCAATTCGGCCTGAAAGTGCCGGCTGCGTTTGAGTGGTCGTCCATTCGCGAATTCCTCGTTCCCATTGAATGCCCGGGCAAAAAACGAAAGCCAATCCCATTCATTCCATGTGCACCGGAAGTACCAAGCTCCGGGGCATGGTCACGATCGCTTACGGCCTTGATTTCAATGATTTATGCGCAGAAACCGCTTCACGACTCTTATCAGGAGTTGGGCCAGCGGGTCATTCTCCACAATAAGGGCGCGTTTTTCCGCTGCGACCACGGCACGTTCAGTCACTTCGCTTTCTTATGGGGACCAGCCTTCAAAGCGCTTGAGGTAGAGCCATCGGCATTGTGAGCGACTTGGTGACAGGTCAGCACACAACTATTACTCGAGCGGTTGTAAGAAATCGGGGCGCCATTATTCTGCCCTACGATGTTGGCGTCAAAGTCTACGAGACGCTCACCCGAAACGCTCGGCGATATCGATCCCATGCCGTGCGCGGTATGACATACGGAACAGGAGAAGCCGTCATTCGAAATGTGGTTGCTGTGTTGCAGGAAGCTGGCATTACTGACCACATTTGTAAGGTTATGGCACTTGGCGCACATGCCGTAGGGGCCGTTAAGAGTGAGGTCGGGATTGGGAAACAGGTTCGTCACTAATCCGCCGGGAGCCACGGTCTGACTGAATTGATAGTTGTGCTCAAGGATGTGTGAATTGACTGAACCGTGCGGGCCATTCGGGCCAGTGCCGCCGAACTCGCGGTTATCGTCACTGTTGTGGCAATCAGTGCAAAGGAGTTGAACTCCCATCAGCCGACCTGCCGTGCCGTTCTGATTCAGCATGTTGGTGAGCAGACTGGGCTGCGGCAGCGGGCTGGTGCTGCTGTGCGTAACGGGATGGCTGGAGGTCGCGGTGGCGCTGAACTCGGCGATTACGTTCAGCGGATCTGGTGCTGAAACTAGTCTCGCCGGGGCGTACCCATAAATCAGCAATCTCTGTTTTCCAATGCTGGTTCCGTGGCAGCGCAGGCAGTTTTCGTATTGGTTGATGGCGGGCGTTAGAACAGTGGTTCCATCCAGTGCGCTGATTCCGGTGACGTTGGCTTGCGAGGGGCGAATCGTCGGCGGAGCCGGAAACGTGAGCACCTGGTTTGAGCCGTGTGGGCTATGGCAATCCACACAGGTGGCATGGCGGTTATTGTTGAGCACCGGAGTCTCAGCGGCGTCGTGGAAGTTGACGCCCGCAGGCAGCGGATGACTTGTCTTCGCCATCTCGGCCATGACATTCGGGGCCGCAGGCGCTAGCAGAGTTCCGCCGTTGTGGCACGTCATACACGCCTGAGTCGCGGCGTCCATGCTAGGCGCTGCGGGCGAGGCTGGCCTCAACAAACGTTGCGGTGCGGTGGCATCGTGATCCATGTGGCAAGAGCCGCAGGCATTCAGAGCGACAGTGCCGTACAGTCCGACATTCGCAATCGCGGCTGGCTGATTCGTGGCAGTCGCATGAATACTCCCTGTCCAGCCCGCAAGGGGATTGGGTTGTCCAGTCAGCACACGGTTCGGATCGTGGCAGGCTAAACAGAGCTGGCCGCTTGAGCTATCACGTACCAGAAATTTTTGCGCGATCTTGTCGATTCCTTGCACGTGCGGGCTGTGACAACTGGTACACTCCACGTTTCCTTTTATCAAGGTCACCGCGCTAGTTGGGTCAGCGGTCTTGCCTTGTGAGACTAATGAAGCAACAAGGTTGGACGCATCTTTCATTGGCAAAACTAAGCTGAACGGATGCGATCCGGTCAGGTTCATTCCAAAAGAATCAATGCTGTTCATGGATCCCGTCATGGGGATCGTTCCGTAGGCTGCCGATTGTCCCACCGCTACGGTTCCATCGTGACAACTCAGGCACAAACTGCTGGTAACGCCGAGCGTGGGCTGGGTATTTCCCTGCTCAACGTAGGTCGAACTCGAATAGGGAGTGTAGGTTGCTTTGGAGAGCGTCTGGTTCCACAGCGGGGTAACGCCCCCCAGCCCGCTGTGCGGAGCGTGACAGAAAGTGCAGCCTAAGCTTCCCTGAGCGGTCACAGACGATCCGCTTGCAGGGGTCAGATTGTGCATGCCCAATACATCGCCCTGCACTTGTGCGATTGCCAAGCCGTGAGTGAGGAGAAAGGCGAAGGCCGAGACCAGCATGATTTTGTTGGCGGCGTGCCTCATGGCTTCAATCCATCGGCTGACTTCGCCGCAGCGTAGTAATGAAAGACCTCGATGCGGTGATTGAAGGAATCCACAACGTAGACGCGATCGTTGCTATCGATCTGTAGCCCGGTTGGCAGTTGAAAGTCTCCAAAGCCGGTTCCGCGACGCCCGAAGTAATAGAGCAGCCGGCCTTGCCGGTCGAACACTTGCACCATCCCCCACAAGCCGTCGACAACGTAGAGATGGCCTTCGGAGTCGAAGCTGATACCTTTCGGCCGGAACATCGAGCCCGTGGAATCTCCGAGTTTGCCAATGGCGTAGTGAAATGCACCGGAGCGATCGAGCACCTGCACGCGGAAATTCATGGCGTCGACCACGAATAACTCGGAACCGTTCAACCGCAGCTCGGTGGGATAGTTGAATTCGGCATCACCGGTGCCGGGTTTGCCGATGGTGGCCAGCACGGTTCCCTGCATATCCATGACAAAAATCTTGTTGCGCAAGGTATCGGTGATGTAGATACGCTGCTCCGCGGAATCAACGGCGATTCCTGTGGGCCGTTTGAAAAGACCTTCGCCACCTTTTAGCGCGCCGATCATGCGGCGAAATTTTCCGCTGGGATCGAACACGAAAACTTTTCCCGCCAGGGAATCGGTTACATAAATATTGTCCTGCGCGTCTACGGCAACGCATTGCGGGGCGAGCATGGGATTCTTGCCGCTATCTTTGCGGGAGAGAAATTTGTATTTTTTTTCGGTGAAGTCGAAGATGTGAATCCCGTCGGCGCCGGGATCCGTGACAATTACCCGTCCGTGAGAATCTGTGGTGATGCTGTAAGGATTCACCAGGAAGTGGAAATCTGGAAGGCCGGCGATCACGTCGACCACGCGAGTCCAGAAACTGCGCTTCGGCTTTACCTCGCGCTCCAGGCTGAAGCTGCGCTCAAATGTAAGTTTGCGGCCGCCGTCGAGCAGCAGCTCAGGCGGAATCTCTTGCTTAATCGACGCCTTCGGATGCCTGGCGGCAGTGGCAGGCAGGGCCATGGACACGACCAGGCCGACGATAGCCACTGGCCTTCGCCACGACATCATGCGCCACGACGTCACACCCCACGACGTCATGACCTTTCCGATCAGAAGAAATCGAACCATCTTGACACACCAATGAAATACGAGTTCGCTGTTCCCGGCGGGACGCCGCTTGCGCTAATCCCTTGAGTGAACATCGTATACCCAGCCGTCATGCCAATTCGCCTGAAGTGATATTGCAGCTGGGCGTTGAAGAGTTCCGTATTGTTGCGTGAATTCACCACATCGCTGAGCGTATTGCTGAGCGCCCGGCTGAAGGTTCCGGAGATGGTCAGGCGCCGCACCGGTGTCGCGGAAAGACCGCCGCCATAGCTATCGCCGTTATAGAGGATGAGGTTGCTATTTGGCACGCCCGGAGTCGGCGGCAGAGCCACCAATCCTTCACTGGTAAGAATCGACTGCCCCGTTGATTTCGTGTACTCACCAGTCAAGGCGAAGCGTCGCGAACTGAGCGAGGTCGAGTATCCTTCGCTCCGGCTATCGCTGCCTGCCACTTGAGTCAGTCCGGTCTCGCTGCCGCTGTAAGCCGCTAACCATGCCCAGCCATATCCCAGCCGCCGGCGTATCCGCGCCGTGTAATTGTAGGAGGAAGTTGTATAGGTAATTAAAACGGACTGCACGTTCTGCGCGTAGCTGAATGAGCCGGAAGTCTCCCATCCCTCGATGCGGTGGAAATAATTCACGTTGCCAATGAAGCCTACCGCGTTGTCACCCTGACCGTTGTTGCTATCCACAACGCCCGCGGAAAAGCTGAACATATTCAACACCCGCCGCGAATAATTCACCGTTCCGCTGAGATAGGTGCCGGTATAGCTTTTGTCGTAGTAATACTGGTCGTAATAGGTCGCCTGCGCCTGCGTGGACAAAAAATTCGTAAAAGCATAGGCAGCCCCGCCGCCGACCTGCATTGAGTGCGAGCCTGATCCCAGGTCGAATGGAGTCGTGACACTGCCGCTGCTCACCACACCCTGGCTCAGATATCCGGAAAGATTGTCAGTATAGGTTTGGTTCGCAAACAGGCTCAGCTTTTGTGTGGGATGGAACGTGGCACCAGTGCTCTCCGTGCTTGTCGTATAGCTGGTTGTGTTGTCTATCGTGCCCAGGTAATCGGTGGAAGCTTCGGAGCGATTGTAAGTGGCGTAAAACGACCCGTTGACCGGAAGCGCGCGATTCGCTCCAAAACCGAAATCATGGCCGCTGGTATTCGAAACGGATTCCTGCTCGCCTGACAGAAACGCCGGATACTGCGCATCCAGAGTGTCGTGATCGAAGAATCCGGTCAGGTGAAAACCAGCAATCGGATAGGAAGATCGCAGATTGAACAGCTTGGTAGAAGAACCGCTTTGGTCAGAGGTCCCGTAGATTGTGCCAGATCCGCTGCCTTGCGAAAACCCGACTGACAGAGTTGGCAAGCCGGGAAGCAATGCGCTCCACGCGATGCCGAACCCTTGGCCGTTGCCATGGGTAGTGAAATTCGGTTCACCCACCAGTCCGAACGTTCCGGTGCTGTTGCGATCGTCATGGTAGGTCATTGACCCTGGAAAATGGCTGCCGGTAAACAGATTGACCGTGCCCGTCACCCCGCTGGCGCCAGTCAGCGACTGGAAGTTCGAATCGTCTCGCGACTGATTGTAGTAAGGGGATACGTTAAAGGAAAGAAAGTTAGGATTGTAGTAAGAACCAGAAATATTGCCATTAAATCCGAAGTCCAGCCCGTGGTCCGATTCAACCACCGCGGAGTTTCCATAGTCTCCTTGATAACCGGCGGTGAACATTCCGCCAGCTTTCAGTTTCGTGTTTTCCCCAATCTGCATCTGGGCCGAGGCGAGTGGAATCGCCAGAAGAAGCAAAAGGCCGACGAGCCCTGAAGCCAGCTCTGACCCAAGTCCCGAAATGGTGCTAAAGCCTTTCACGTTTGCCCTGCGAACCCCTGTTTTCCCGGCCAGATACTGTTACTGAAGGCACAACGTCTGCCACTCTTGGAAAATTCTTAGAGGCTGGTAGCTACTGAAAAAGAAGGAGTTGCGCTGATTACTGCGAGCAAGAGAGGCTTTGGAGTAGAGCCGGTGCGCCATATGCCACGCTCAGCGAGCTGAATTCCGCAACAGGAAAAGCAGGGCATCTATCGCTATCACTCCGGGCAGGCTCCGACACCGAGTCCGACAAAGGGAACCAGAACGAGGACGAGAAAGACAAGAATTGCCTGGGATCTTTCTCCGTGCCTCTGTGCCTCCGTGGTGAGCCGCCCGCCAGCCCCGCACTACACGATTTCAATTTTCGCTTTAGCCCGGAGTTGTTTCGCCAGATTCGAGCGCAGCCGTTCGTATTTGCTCTTGCCCAATTCCGTGCGCAGGTCGCCCTTCACTTCGGCAAACGGCTGCTTCCTTGCGGGATTGTGAGCGTTCAAGCGGAAGATCGTGAACGCATTTCCTATTTGGATCAGACCGCTGATCTGGCCCGCTTGCATGCCCTGGGCCGCCTTTACAATTTGTGGAGGCAATTTGTCGGCGCCCACGGCTTTGTGGTCGCCCATGTTCACGCGGAAATCATCTTCGGAGATTTTTTCCGCCAGTAGTCCAAACTCTTCGTAGTTCCTGGTCGCTTTCGCCTGACGCAGCGCATCTTCGGCGCGTTTGCGGTTTTTCTCAATGATCTCCGGCGTCGGCTTCTGCGGCGGCAGGAAAGAAATACTCTGGATGTTGAATGACTCTCCGGTCTCAAAACGCTTCGGATTTCTGTCGTAGTATGCTCGGACCTCGGCCAGTGTGACTGCCGATTTGTTGTCCACTTCGGCTTTGAGAATTTCCTCGATCAGCAGAGAACGGGTAATTTGCTGCCGCAGCACTTGCCGCGATCCATGCATTTCCGCCTGCATGTATTGCTCGTATTCGTCGGGACTATGAAACTGCTTGCGGAACTCGGCTTCCGCATTATTCAGTTGCGCCGCCGGTATTGCCAGCTTTCGCCGCCCTGCCTCCTGGTAGACCAGCTCTTCGAAGATGATCATCTCCAGCGCGCCCTGGCGGATGGAGGCTTCCTGCGACTTGGGAAATCCGTTGTGCTGTTTTGCGTAAGGAAAAATCGCGTACATTTCGCGCAGCAGGTCGCGGTCGGTCAGAACTGCTCCATTCACGCGTACCACTGGTTTGTCGCTGATCTGCAACACTGGCGAGAGGGACAGCGGATCAGCCATGGCAACGGGTGAGGATGCCGGCGCCGCAGTCGCTGCTCCGATTGCGCTGGGCGCGTGAGAGGCTACCTGGGCTGCGCCGCTGACCCCCGTCATTAGCAGGATGCAGATGGAGAGTTTGTATTTCATAATTCCTCACTGGCTAAGAAAAAAGGGGAGAGATATCTCTCCCCCCGGGTTTCAACCATCTTTACTGGAATTGCGCTTTGATGGTGTTGGTATTGTTGGCTTCGTTGGACTCGCCAAAGTGGCACTGACGGCAGAACTCTACTGTCGAAGGTGCATTCGTGCTGGCGTAAGTCTGAAGGTTCGGGTTGTAGGGAGCGTTGATGAAGAAGTAGGTGGCATACCACTTGCCGCCGCCATCGCCTTGGATCTGGCTGGCTGCGCTCGAAGTGTAAACCGTCATCACGTGCTGGTTGTGGCAAGTGGTGCAAACCACATAAGGAGCTCCAGCGGCGGTGACGCCGTAGGGGTTCGACCACTTTCCAGGAGCCAGCGCCGGCCATCCGTAGTTGGCTACGAACTGGGCGAATTGGCTGCCGGCGGTAACGCTATAGCTGCCGCTTGTGCCGGCAGGAGTCCAAACCAGGCCTTGTGCTGCGCTAGCAACAACGCTAGACAATGTGGCGAGTTGGCCCACCGGGTGATCGTTGGTGTAGTTGTTGGCCGTGGTGCCGTCATTGCCGAGCAAAGTCGGAATCGGCTGGGTTCCATAAGTGGTGTTGGTCAACAGGCCGATTCTTTGTTCATAGGACTGATTCGTCATCATGTTGGAAGCGGTGACGTTGCCATCATGGCAGCTGAGGCAGAGCAGAATTCCGCCGACTTCGGTGCTGCCGGTGGTGATGCTGGTGGGCAGCGTTTCAGAATATTTGCCGCTGTCGCCGAAGGCGATGGTCTTGCCATAGAGTGGGCTGGCATCCTGTCCCCACAATGCGTAGCTACCGGAATCAGCAGCGCCGCCGTGACCAGAACCGAACGAACCGCTGTGAGGGGCATGGCAGCCAGCGCAGCCGCGGCCTTGATTGTTATGCGCGCCGAGTACGTCCACTGTTGACGACCAATTCTGGGCCATCATCAGTCCCGAGACGGCAAGGACGAATAGCATTAGTACGATGACTCTCTTCATAAAAGGTAAAACCTCCTGTATTCGCACCGCGTTACATCTCTGGAGGCTTTAGGCCCGGGCTGCGACTCGCTGCCACAGCTGCCCCCATTCCAACCTCATATAAAGCAACTGCTGCACCGAACCTGCAATCTGATGAACGAAATCCAGATTCGGTGTAACTCTAGTAATGTGAAGGGTTTAATGTGACCCGAATATTGAGGCCTGCGATTCAAAAACCACCCAAGGTGAGGGAAAAGAACCAACCTCCCGTACCCTTTTGGTCAAATTCCGCAGTAGGCTCCCGTGAATCCGGAAGGAGTTTTGTTGAAGAATTCAATGTGTAGAAATGCAACAACCCATAGAAGGATTTCGACTGTCGTATGAAATATTGCCTGAGAGCGCGAACAGCCAAGCGGCTCCGGGTTACCGTCGAGGCGGATATCGCCAAGTCTTGAGTGACTTCTACTTGCTTGGAGGAGCCGCCGCCTGCATCGCAGCCGGGGGCGTGATCGGAACCACCGCCGGACCAGGTTCCTTACCCGCGGCCCCAATCCTCTTCTCGCGCGCGGCTTCTTTCTCTTTTTGCAGCTGATCAGCCTCGGCGTCGGTCACGTAGCGGAACTGCTGCACCCGGCCGGGAAATATCTCCGACGTGAAGACCCGGTTTTGTTTGTCGATCATGATGTCGACGATGCCTTGAAACATACCGGGGAGAAGTCCATGGCCGCCGAAACTGATAAGCAGCTGTGCATCCTGGTTGAAGACCTGAACCCGATCCTGCATGCCGTCAGCTACCCAGATGTGGCCGTCGCTGTCGATGGCCACGCCCTTGGGCCGCGCGAAATAACCGGGGCCGTCGCCGGCTTTTCCGAAGGTACGGATGAAATTGCCGTCGCCGTCAAAAATCTCGATGCGATCGTTGAGCGTGTCGGCAACATAGAGATTGCCATCGCTATCGATTGCCAATCCACCGGGACGCGCAAAATCTCCGGGGGAGGTGAGTGCATGCTTTTGACCGCCGGTACCCATTTTGCGCTTCAGCTTTAGCGTGTCAGCGTCGTAGACCAGAACCTGGTCCTGATCGACGTCAGAAACATAGAGCAGCCGATTTTCCGTATCGATCGCCATGGCGCCCGGTCTCACCAAACCCTCGGTGATTACATCCTCGGCCTCATGCTTCGCGTTGAATACGAGAATATGACTCAGTCCGGGATCGGAGACAAACAGGCGATCGTTATCGTCCATGGCTAGGCCAATGATGCGGACGAAGTGGCCATGGGTCTTATTCTTGATCAGTTGGACTTCGCGAGTCTCCGTGTTGAATATAAAGATAGCGCCGACTTTCTGATCGGCGACATACAAGTTCCCTTTGGAATCCATTGCCATCCCATAGGGCTCAGCCAGTTGCCAGAGAACTTTTCCGCTATCGGCTTGGGGCGTCGTACCGGCGAGGCGGTCCATCCAGGAGTCCTTCTTCGTCTTGGGAGTGTCGACCTGAGAAAGCTTTTCGGCGGCGTAGAAGGCCTGGTAGCGGATACGGGCGATAGCCGGCGGGTTCGGCCATACGATATTCGAATAATCGATAACCGGCGACGGCTTTTGCGGCTCGTTTTTTTTCTTCTTTCCAGCAAAAACCGATATGGGTGCCAGGAGCACCAGGCTTAAGAGCGCCAGCACCGCCAGAAATTTTTGGCTAGTAAACTTGTAGCCGTTCTCTTCTCTACGAGTGTGATTCCATCGCGTTGTAAGCATCGTAGTCATTCTCCACTTCGAGTTATCGCCGATTCAGATCCTTGTGGCAGGTTTGGCAGAACGCCATGTTGTTCGCCTGATCTTTGACCAGCAAATTCGGTTGAGCCGAAGAGTGCGGCTGGTGACAGGTCAGACAGTTCATTGGAGTCATCACCTTTCCCGGAACCGCCGGATCCATCAAATCAGAAACCGGGTGACCATCCACCGGATGCCCCATACCAAATTTCAGGGGCAGCGCTACAACCTTGTTCTTGATGAAGTAGTCTTCGGGCAGCTTTACGCTTCGATTGAAGATGGTGACCACGTGCTCGGCTTCCACTTTCCTCGGATCGCGATCGGGTCCGTGGCACTCCAGGCATAACGAATTCGTAGTTGCGGCACGCAGCAGATGATCGTTGTCTCCACCATGCGGCGTGTGGCATGTGGCACACCCTTGTTTGAATGCCGGCTGGTGGCGATACGGTTTCTTACCAGCATCTGCGATATCGCTGTGGCAGCCCAGACAGATATCGACCGCATTTGTCTTGGGAAGTCCCGGTTGACGGCTGGCGTGCGGGCTGTGACAATCCGTGCAATCGCCGGCAGCGCCGGGATGCTGAACCTTTGCCGTGTCGATCAATTTGGCTTTATCGTCATGGCAGGTTACGCACAAAGCTTTGACATCGGGTTGCGTGAGAACCACTTTCCCGTCCTTGGCCGGAGCGTGGCAGATGTCACACTGCTTGTCGGCGAAAGGTGGATGCGTAAACTTGGCCATCAGCTCGGGAGCAGCGGATTCGTGCGGATCGTGACAGCTGACGCAGTTCGCAGTTTCGAAGGGCTGGTTCTGGTGCGCCTTCTGCAGGTCGGCACTCTTCACATCATGGCAGTCGATACAAAGTGCAGGCGGAGCTTTAGTCAGGTGATAATCGAACTCCGGCTTACCCACCTCGCCCGTCTTGTGCGTGGTGTGGCAAGTGTCGCAACCCATATCGAGCGCGGCATGGCGGCTGCCTTTCTCGGGAACATTCAGGCCAGTGTTGTGGCAGCTCAGGCACAGGTTTTCTTTCTGATCTCCTGACTCGGGCTTCAATAACTGAAATTTGTTATCCGACTCGTGCGGGTCGTGGCATTTGACGCAATCGCGCACCGCCGGTGGATGAACCGTACCTTTTATATCGTCGGCATTTTTATCCGCGTGGCAGGTCAAACAAAGAGCATGAGAAGTGGTCGTGATCAACTTTACGCGGGTGACGTCTTTATTAGTGCGAATCTCGTGGCAGGCGGTGCAGCCCATTGCAATGGCAGAATGCACCGACTTCCCCTTGGTCTTATCCTCATGGCAGGTGAGACATGTGGAAGGATCAGCTTTCGGATCAAGCGTTACTGGATGCTTGGCGGCTGATACACGTCCGACAAACGTGAGGACTAACAGAAAGCATCCTAGCGCGCCAAGCGCTTGACGGATTCCCGGCCTCGAATTGAATGACTGCAGCGCCACTCCTAATTCTCCGCTCGTCCTTTTGCACGCCACTTGCCTTAGTCCTCGCTCCCGCCGGAGTTCGGAACCCGTCCTGTAAAAGATTGCAACATAGCGACTTGAGACGGAGAGCGATGCTACCTGGGATCGAGCCCTGTTGAAAGCTACATCACTTTGGGGGTTTATCCCACAGTGAAATGGTCTAAATCGCGCAAGCGGCTTTCAAAAGCGGTTCCATTCGATCGGCCACAAACGGTATTTTGCCCTCGACAGAGCTCATAACGCTGCGCGAAATTTCAGCACAACTCGAAATCGCTGTGTGATATGCCTCACAATCCCTCCTCCTGGAGGCCAAGCAACATAGAATCCACTCATTAATTTCAATAACTTGAACGACTTCTGCGCAATGGAGTGCCGCGTGCCTTTCCTGATGCGTGGAAGGGGAAAGACATGGTTGCATCCGTACCTCGGAAAATCTGGCAAACCCTCGGCGCTATCAAGACCGGAGTTGTTCTGCTCATTCTCGTGGTCATTTTGTCGGCCGCTGGAACGGTGATTCTGCAGCGTCCCGCCACCGATCCCGACGAGATGCAGCGAGCTTACTCCCCCCAGGTGCTACGCCTGCTCGATGGAGTGGGGCTGACCGACGTTTTTCACGCCTGGTGGTTCGTGTTGCTCTTGAGCCTGGTCAGCCTGAGCATTATCGCGGCTTCGATTCAGCGCTTCCCCAATGCCTGGAGATTTTATTCCCGTCCGTATAAGAGTCCGGATGAGACCTTCCGCAAAGCGCTGCCACTCCATGCCTTAATTCCGGTTAAGGACGAAGAATCAGCCTTGAGCGCCACCGAAACGATATTGCGAAAAGCCGGTTTCCATCCGGAACGAATCGTGCGCCAGAGCAGTTTTTCTCTGTTCGGAGAACGCAATCGTATTTCTGAAATGGCAGTGTATATCGTCCATGCCAGCCTGCTGCTGATTCTTCTTGGCGGAAACATCGATGCCTTGTTCGGATGGCGCGGGTTTGTCACCCTTACACGCGGGCAACAATCGAGTGAAGTAAAACCGCAAAATGGACGCGCCCGCGAGCTTTCATTCGCGGTTCGCTGCGACGGCGCCGGACAAGAGAATTACGCCGACGGCTCCCCGAAGCGCTGGTGGTCCGATCTCGCGGTTGTGAAAGATGGCCAAGTAATTCTGCGCAAACAGATTGTGGTCAACGATCCTCTGGTTTATGACGGCGTGCGTTTTTATCAAGCGAGTTATGGAAAGACGGCGAAGGTAGACAAGTTAGTCCTGACAGCCGCCCCGCGTGATGGAAGCGCCTCAAAAGACATCACGATTGGACTTGATGAAACCCTTCCGCTGGATGCGGATACCACTGTCCGCCTTGCCGAGTTCATCCCCGATTACGTGGTGAGCGATGGCCAGGTTTATGCGCGCTCGAACGACCTGCAAAATCCAGCGGCACATTTAATCGTGCAGTCGAAGAAATCGGGACAGACCGTAAATGTCTGGCTGCCCCCCATTCCCGGGCTCGAGCAAAACGCATCATCGCCTTACGCATTCCAGGGTAACGATGTCCAGATGGCCTACTTCACTGGACTTGAGGTCTCGCATGAGCCGGGCCAATGGGCGGTTTGGGCGGGGGTGATCGTGATGGGCTTCGGCCTGGTCGTGGTCTTCTATCTGGTTCACATGCGGATGTGGGTTGTGCCCGTGCGCGATGCGCGCGGTCAACTGCAACTGTGGATCGGGGGAATTGCGAACAAGAATAAAGATGCGTTTGAGCAGCGTTTTCGGGATGTTGTAGAAAAAATCGAATCCGAAGTGAACATTCCGGTCGCGGCAGCCGCCGAGGCGCCTGCGGCCGTACTCGCCGGAAGATAAATCCGGCACAAGATAAAGCCGGCAACGGAGGAGTTTTATGGCACGTGCAACTGTCGAACAGCAACCGAGCGCCACGGGCACCGGCCTGGTTGTCGCCGTGGGATTGGGAGTGGCTTTCCTGCTGTTCATGGCATTCCTGAACGTCGTCAAGAGCGGGAGCTTGCTCAACGAGTCCAATCTGCTCTACGCAACGCTCATCTTTTATTCGGCGGCAGGAACGCTCTATCTTGGTTTCGGAATCACCGGCACTCCTGCTTATATCCGCTTTGCATCGCTGGCCACTTGGGCAGGATTGATTGCCAACACGGGCGCGGTCGCGCATCGCTGGTATGAGGCTGGGCATCCGCCGTTTGCCAGCATCTACGAAATGCTGCTCATGTTCGTATGGACGCTCGCCGTGCTTACGCTGATCGCCGAGAAAAAATTCGGAGTGAAAGTGATAGGCACCGTGACCATGCCGGTGGCGATTGTGGGCGTTGTCCTCATGCAGTTGCTTCGTACCGAGGTTCATCCGCTGGTGCCGGCCTTGCAATCGACCTGGCTGCATGTGCACGTCACGCTGGCCATGCTGGCCTACGCGGCATGCGCATTGAGTTTCGCGCTCGCCATGATGTTCCTGATTAAAGACAACACCAAGACCGAAACCTTTCTGGCCGCGACGAGCTTATTTGGCGTGACTACTTATCTGGGCGTTCTTACCCGTTTTGAAAAATGGGGAGGACTAAGCGTTGTCGCATGGAATCCGGAAGAAAAATCTGAGGTGTTTCTATCGAAGGGTGTCAGGCTCTTCGTCGTCATTCCTGATCTTGGCTGGTTGTTGCTTCTTGTGCTTGCCGGGGTGGCTGCGCCTTTGGTTCTTTATCTCGTGTGGCGTAAGACCCGGAATGAAGCTGTTCTCGACCTGGCCAACCGCGCTGTGTTCTTGAGCATTCTGCTGCAAATCCTTGCGGTTGTCTTCTTTGTATTACGCGCGCGGGACGGCCACTATTCTTCGCTCGATGCCGATGGGCTTTTTCCGACGAGTCTGGCGGCCAGTCCATTCATTCTTTCCGGGCTGGTGGGCGGGATTTTCGTCTCGTTGCTGTATCTCCTGCTCCTCTGGCGGCGTCAGGATCTGGAGCGCATGTTGCCCAGTGCCGACGAACTCGACCGCATCACTTATAAAACCATCGCGATCGCATTTCCATTACTCACCCTGATGATCGCGGCGGGCGCCTACTGGGCTAATCGCACCTGGGGCTCTTATTGGAGCTGGGATCCAAAAGAAACCTGGGCTGCGATTACCTGGTTGGTGTATGCAGGATATCTGCACATGCGCATTACGCGAGGATGGCGTGGCCGGCGCGCTGCGTACTTTGCGATCCTGGGCTTTGCCGTGGTGATGTTTACTTTCTTCGGGGTTACATATCTGCTGCCGGGAATGCATGCTTATGCTTAGCCATCGTCAGTCCGCAGCGCCCGGAATATCGATGCAGCCCTCCGATTCCACGGTATCGCGCCCGGACCGGCAGAGCGAATACGCCGCTCCATCGCAAAATGATTCCATGCAGAAGGGTTCCACGCAAAAAGGTTCACCACAGGATCAGTCGTCGCAGAAAGAAGACTTCCACCTGGGCTCAGTGCGCGTCAATTGGCAGCTCAAAGCAATTCTGCCTGTCGGCTTCGTGCTGCTGGCCGGACTCTTGCTCTTCACTTTGGCGACGGTGTCTCTTCGAGATCCCGACCGCCACGCCGTGCTCATCCTCGCCGGGGCGGGAGCCGTCATAATCTGTGCGGTATCCATGTTTGTGCTGGCCTATCTTGTGCAACGGCCCATGGTTGAATTGCAGGAAAAAATTGAGCAAGTGAGTAAAGGCAATCTGAATGTCGCAGTAAGCTTCTCCGGCCGCAACGACGAGATTGGCGACCTCGGCCGCAACTTTAACCACATGATGCAGCAATTGCGGGAAAGCCGGCGAGAGATTGAGCGGCTGCATCGCACGCAGATTTCTCGCGCCGAACACCTGGCGACGCTAGGCGAATTGGCAACTGGTTTGGCGCATGAGATTCGCAACCCACTCGCGGGAATCGCCGGAGTCATCGAAATCGTCGGCCGTGATTTGCCTGCCACCAGTCCCGCGCGGGCAGTCGTGAAAGATGTCCGGCTGGAGATCGGGCGCATCAGCCGCACCTTAACCGATCTTCTGGAAACCGCGCGCCCTCGCCATCCCGAGGTTCGCCTTGGCAATCTCAACACAACCGTTGAACATGCGGTGATGCTGGCTCGACAACAAGTGCTTTCCAGGCCGATCAAAATCGAATTGCAGAAAGCTCCCGATCTTCCTGAAGTCGAACATGACAGCGATCAGGTGCACCAGGTGCTGCTGAATCTGCTGCTGAACGCAGTTCAGGCGATGGAGAGCGCGGGCACGGTGCGGGTGGAGATCGGCGCCCGAGACAATTGCGCCGCCGTTTTGGTCAGCGACACTGGCCGTGGCATCTCTCCGCAAAATCTACCCAATATTTTCCGGCCTTTCTACACCACCAAAGGTGGTGGTACCGGCCTCGGCCTTTCTCTCGCCCACCGCATCGTCGAAGACCATCATGGTCGAATTGAAGTAACCAGCGCCGTCGGAAAGGGCAGCGCATTCACGGTCCTGTTGCCGTTTCGCATGCCGTCCGCACATATTGCAGCGTCCTGAAAATTTGCATGCCACCCGCGTGCAAATAACGCAGCCCTCAGCATTTCGTAGTAAATTAAACACGAATGCCTGCTGAGAAAATCATGGTTGTGGATGACGAACGCTTAGTGCGCTGGTCTCTCCGCCAGAAGTGCGAAGAGTGGGGCTACCACGTGATCGAGGCCGATTCCGGTGTACCCGCGCTCAAGCTTGCGCAACATGAAACTCCCGATCTCGTCCTTCTCGATGTGCGCATGCCCGATCTCACCGGCATCGAGGTGCTGGACGCGCTCAAGAAAAGTGGAGACGCACGCGCCGTCATTATGATCACCGCGGATCCCCAACTCGATGACGTCAAGGCTGCTCTCAAGCTGGGCGCCTATGATTTCGTGGGCAAGCCGGTTGATTTTGATGAGCTTCACGTCACCATCAAAAATGCGCTCGAAGCCACCAGCCTGCGCACCGAAGTTCAAACTCTGCGAAGTGAAGTGCGTCGCGGAGCGGGCTATGAAAGCGTGGTGAGTGTTTCTTCCAAGATGACGGAGCTCATGAACTTTGTCCGCAAAGTTGCCGCCAGCGAAGCTACCACGATTCTGATTCAGGGCGAGAGCGGCACCGGAAAAGACCTGATCGCCAAAGCTATCCACTACGAGAGTTCGCGCCAGCAGAAGCCGTTCGTTGCCATCAACTGTTCCGCCATTCCAGAAACGCTGATGGAAGCTGAGCTGTTTGGCCACGAGAAAGGCGCATTCACCGACGCCAAGCAGATGAAGAAAGGCTTGTTCGAGGCGGCTGATGGCGGCACGCTCTTCCTCGACGAGATCGGCGAACTCTCCCCGCTACTGCAAGCCAAACTTTTGCGCGTGCTTGAAGACCAGGTGATCCGCCGGGTTGGCGGTATCAAGGACATGCAAGTAGACGTGCGCGTAATCGCGGCATCCAATCGCGATCTGGAAAAGGCGGTGCGCGAAGGCCAGTTCCGCCAGGATCTCTACTACCGTTTAGCGATTATCGCGATCTTCATCCCAGCGCTACGCGATCGCAAAGAAGACATTATGCCGCTCGTGGATTTTTTTATCGAGCGATACAACCGCCGGTTCAAGAAGTCGATTCGCGGCATCACCGAAGACACACGCCGTCTCATCCTCAGCCACAATTGGCCCGGCAACGTTCGCGAGTTGAAGAACACGATCGAGCGCGGCATGATCCTCGAGGACGAACCGCTCTTGCGCCCTGTCTATCTCCCATTCTCCGTTGGAGAATCAGGCGGCCGCACCGTCTTCGAACGCACTACTCCCGCGGATGGCGGACAGCCACTGCCCAATGGCCGTATGCTTCCCCGTTTGTATATCCCTGAAGGCGGGACGTCGCTGGAAGAGGTAGAGCACGCCATGGTTGAACTGGCCATGCGGCAAGCGAACGGCAATCAAACCCACGCCGCCAAGCTTCTCGATATCAGCCGCGACGCCTTGCGCTACAAGCTGAAGAAATTCGGCCTGATTCGCGGCGATGAAGAAGGCGCGCAGACTGTTTCCACGGATGAGCAATGACAGCCGTTGCCGGCAATCGAATGACAGGAGGCACATTTCGTTGTGCCGCGATTTCTCTAGTTCACTGAGCGCACTGATGCAGGTTCGAGGAGCACTAACGAGCAACCGCTGTACTGGTAGCATCCGAGAATCCCGCGCCTCACGAAAAGCGTGGGAAAATCACTGGGCGCGGGAACATTGAAATCAATATTCTTCAACTGCTTTCCTTGAAACTTCATCTTGTCTGACCCCTTGATGAACTTCACATCCTCGACCTTGAAGTTCTTGCTTTTCCCGTCCGATCCCAGCAAGATAAAAAACTCCGCGCTCTCTGTTCCGGGCAGGAATCGCGTCAGTTTGAAGGTCCGTTCACGGATTGCTACATCGGAAGCATCTCCAGCCCCTTTCGACGCCGTTGAACCGCCGGTCAAATGATCGAGTCGATGCTGCGCCTCGTCCATTTCAGGCTTGTACTGGTTGAGCGCCAGTTGTTCCGACATCGGAATGCGATAAACCGCCAAACGGCACATCTGGATCGCGGACGTAGTTTTATGTAAGCGCTCGTAAACTTGACAGAGATGACTAGCTGCCACCCCATCCTGCGTCAGCTTCCACACTGCTCGCAGATAGAGCTCCGCCTCATCCAGCTTTGACATCCGGTCGTCCACCCAGCCCAGCGTGTCCCAATATGCGGCCAGCTTCTGAATTTGCCCTAGGTCTTCGGCCTTCAGATTTGCCAACGTAATCTTTTGCGATTCTTCTTCGGCTGCGCGCACGGCTTTCTTCGCATAGTCCCAGGCAATGGGCAAATCCAAGTCTGCATTTGCCATCTGATAAGCTACGTCGTTGAAGGTTTTTCCCTCCTGATCTAGACGAGCGAGTTTGCCGAATACTAATCCTGCCTTCTCACGATCCCCCGCGAGCAAGTATGCCGAACCTAAACTCGCTTGAAGTTCTGGCCGAGTTTCGTTGGCTTTAACAGCCGCCTCATATACCGTCACTGCTTCAGAGTATCGCTTCAATTGCGGCAGGCATACTCCGAGATTCGCAACGCCGTCCAGATCGTCCGGATGCGCCTTTGTATAGTCCTGCCACACCGGGACGGCGTCCCCGAACTGCGAACTCCCCATCAGACTCCAGCCTAGCGCCTTCGGGATAGCTGTTTGATTCGGGTCGCTCGCGATCGCCTTCTCAAACGCATCGATTCCAGCATCCTTTTGCTTCTGCGTGAGCAACAGGCCCCCGAGCATCACCCAAGCTCGTGTAAATTTCGGATCGACCGAGACGAGAGTGTAAAGATGAAACTGCACTCTGCGGGTCACTTCTCATCATCTCATCTCGCGCCTCAGCTTCCAGTCGGTTCGCGTCGCTGGAATTGCTCTCAGGCAGCTCACGAAGCGAACTTAAGGAGGTAGACGGCGTCACGGGAGCGAGGGCGTTCGGCGTAGCCGAGACTTTCGGCGCAATCGACGCACTGGAGGACGCTGTCTGTACATATTGATTCAGATCATTCTGCAGATTCTTAACAAAACTTCTATAGTCTTCGAACTCGGCGACTGGAACTTCGTGCTGCTTAACCAGAAAGCTTCTCTTCGCTGTCAGCACGCCGTGAACCACGGAATACGACGAGTGGTATTCCGCGAAGTCGTACTTCAGGTCGACATTTGCCGGTAGTTGCGGCTCGTATCCCTTGGGCACCTCCACTTTCGAATTCGAAATCGTCTCCTGAGGAGACCCAAGCCAAATCGGATCAGACGCGTCATCCCTGAGCGCCGGCATGAGAAACGGCAGTCCGGGAACGAAAAATTGATGGTTGCTCCAATCGGGATAGTCCTTGCGATTGTAGGAATAAGTGAAATGAAAAGGCTCAGTCACCATTTCCGGGGCGCTCGCCGTCACGTCGCTGACTGTACCCGAGTAGCCCAGTCCATATGAGATCTGCTGCATCAAGTCTTTCCACTGCGATTGCGGTACCCGGCGAAAGGCAGGCGCATCGGGACCTCGCGTTCCCCCATCACGGTGTCTTCTACCTTGGCATCGAACGTGCCGTTTTCGCTTAACTTACCCTCGATCGTAAAGGTTTGGGAGCTTTCGAAGGGTGGATCGAGGGGAGTAGTTTTCAATTGCGCAGGCTTGTCTCCGGGCATGACCAATGCCTGTTTATCGCGCAAAGGAGTGACTAGATACCCCATGGGCGATACCTCGGTCGTGGTGTCAAGCCAAAGACCGTCTTTGCCCATCGGCAGATAGCCAATGATGTGATCGAACTGCCCAGGCGACGGGACATCAGGGTCGAGCTTCCAGCTTGAACCGATCAGCGCCGGATACAGCGTGATGCCGGAGGCTTGCAGCAAGGAAGCCAGTAGTGTGTGCTTATCCTTGCAGTCGCCATAGTTATTGCTGAGGACGTCATCGGCCGCGTGCGGCTGATAACGTCCAATACCAAACGCAATTCCAATGTAGCGATACTGCGTGCTCACGAAACTGTAGATCGCGAGCAGCTTTTCGGCGTTGTCGGTCATACCCTTGGTAAGTTCCGCAGCCTTTGCGCGAACGGCCGCGCTGGGTTCTACTCGGTCTTTTTGCAACTCCCAGTACCAGCGGCCTACCTCTTCCCAGCTTTGAAAGCTGCTGACCTGCACGTCCGGCGCGGGATTGCGGCCGCGCGCCGCATCAATTGCTTTTTTTTCCTCACTTCCCGGTTCCTTTGCACTCTGCAACCTCGAGTATGTCCAGGAGTAAACGCGGAACCCCGGTTCATTCGTGATGGTCTGCGCGGTCTGCGGCCCTTTCACTTTGACCGCGCGGTCTGCGGGCACCTTGATCTCCAGGCGCTCATTCAGCACAATGCCTTCGTGGTGAAAATTGTACTGATACCAGAACTGGCCGGGAACCAACGGCTTGATAGCATGCCAGTGTGCCTCGAATTCGAGAATATCGCCTTTGCCCAAGCCCTTGACGGCAACATGTTTTTCGCGCAGATCGCTGTAGAAAGGGGCACTGCGTGTGATTTCCGCGTCCAGATCCTGCACATTATCCGGCGGCGTAATCTGGGTGCTGCCGTCGGGTTTGTGGACGCGCACGTAATCAATTTCCACCGTCTGCGTTGCAGACTGGAATGGAAAGGTGAGCAGCCCCCACTGTTGAACGCCGGCGTCTGTCTGTACGCGCACTCGGCTGGTTTGTTCGTGTGTAAACTTGCCATCGTTGTCGAAGGCAATCTTGGTAGATGTTTCCTCGATGATCGCTGCCTCTTGAGAATAATCGCTCTTGGCAGGAATGTGAGCCGGTGAGGTTTATGCGTGGCCAGCTACAGACAAGGCCAGCACAGCGGTAAGACAAAGGGCGCACCAACGACGAATCATAGCGTGCCCGTATTTATCGTCGGTGCGCCCGAAAAAAGCAAGAATAAAGATAGTTTGCTTTATGAAATCGAGAAACTAGCGCTCTTCCAAAGAATCGTTTGATCTCTAAATCCACCGGCGCCGCGATTACCCTGACACGCTTCCAGCTCCGCTGTGGGAGATTAAGCCCTCTCAGTTCCAAAAAACCTGTCCGGCTTTTGCTTCTGGCCTAACCCTTGGCGTGCTGCTTGGCCCGGTCGATATATTCCTGGACTTCCTGCTTCTGTGGATAATTTGGATTGAGCTTGAGTAATTGCTCCCATGCTTCGACCGCGCCCTTGGGATCGAGCTTGCCTTGCCAGCGGACCACGCCCAGGTTGAACAACGTTCCGGGATGATCGGGCCGGTACTTCAGTGCAGTCTGGAACTCGGCAATGGCTCCATCAGCGTCTCCCGTGTACCACAGCGAAGTCCCGAGGTCGGTGAGCAGATCTGCATTGGTGGGCTGGCTTTTTACCGCGAGCCGGTAATACTTGACAGCCTCGGGATACTGCCGCCCGTCGTAGTAGAGATTCGCTACTTGCACCAGTGAGTTGAAATCGTCAGGATTGTTTTTCAGAGTTGCCAGCAAGGGAGCGACGGCCTCGTCGACCATGGCCTTTTGTTGTTCAGGAGTAAGCTGCGGCTGTGTGGGCTGCCCTTGAGCAGAGCTAGTGTCAGCCGCAGAAGCGGCGGTCGTCGCACCACTCTGCGGTGCAGAGCCACGAAACAAATATCCCAGCGCAACTCCCAACACCAGACAAAATACCGCCAGGATGTAAGCCTGCGGGCCCGTCCATGCGGATTTGCTATTTGCGTTCTCTCTCTGATTGTTATTCATAACCCCCATTGCTCCTGACCATTTTCAAACCTACGATATGGTGCCGGCAAGCGCCGCTTGAGGCGTTTGCAGATGGAACAGCCGCTGCAATGCAGTGGTCATTTGTTCCTGCTGCACCTTTTCTGGAAGTTCCTTGAGTTCACGGGCCAGGGACCCTGCGATTCTCTGCGTCATACGGGACATGACTGCATTTAGCATTTCGTCCTGGTCCTTGGAAAAAGGCCCGCACTCTTGGCGGAAGGAATCCAATTCTTGCCGGCAAATTTCGTCTAACCGCTGGCGCAGCGCCACGATGGTAGGTACCACCCGCTCCGCCATCAGCCTGCGGCGGAAGCCCTGCGCTTCAGTCTGTAGAATTTTCTGCGCTTCGGCGGCGGCAATCTCACGCTCGCCCGCATTGTGGTCGACAACATTTTCCAGATCGTCGAGATCATAAAGAAAAATGCCCTCGACCTCGCTTACGGCAGAGTCGATGTCACGCGGCATCGCAATGTCCACGATCACCAGAGGCCGCATCGTACGTTCGCGCGCCCGACGAGCGCGCATCATGATCTCGGCCTCTTCGCGGCTCAGTATTGTATGCGGACAGGAAGTTGAACTGATAATAATGTCGGCTTCTGCCATATGTTGCCCGCGCTGGTCAAAAGGCATGGCAACTCCGCCAAGCTTGGTTGCCAACTCGGTGGCATGTTCGATCGTCCGGTTGATCACACAGACAGAACTCGCCCCATGATTGAGCAGCCCACGGGCGGAAAGTTCGCTCATCTTACCCGCGCCCAGCAGCACAACCTTCTTATTTTCCAGCGTGCCGAAAATCTGCCGCGTGAGTTCCACCGCAGCATAAGGGATCGACACTGCCGCGTTGCCGATTGCCGTTTCGCTGCGCACGCGTTTTGAAACCGTAAGCGCTTTCTGCATTACGGCGTCGAGAAATCGTCCGGTTGTCCCAAGCTTCTGCGCCTGTTGCCAGGCTTGCTTCACCTGCGAGACCACTTGAGGCTCGCCCACCACCATGGAATCAAGGCTGGATGCAACTCGGAAAATGTGCAGCAGGGCGGCTTCATCGAGAAGACGGTAGAAATGTTTCCATTCGCACAGCATGAGCCCGTACTCGCTGCCCAGCAATCGCATCACGGAGTTGGCGGCCAAGGTGACGTCGTTCACCCACATCAGAAACTCCGTACGGTTGCAGGTGGCCAGTACGATCACTTCGTCAATGCCTTCAGCGCGCGACAATTGCACCAGCGCCTCGTAGCGCCGGCTCTCGCTGATCCAGAAACGCTCGCGCACGGCCACCGGGGCGGTTCGGTAGTTCAGGCCAACCACCATTAAAGTCGGTTCCACATGTATCTCCAGCAACTATCTTTGTGAAGGCATCCGCCATGCCAAAGTTAAGCTCGATATAAGGGAACTGTTTCCTTTGTGTTATCAGTGGTTTACATCGTTACTGATGGAGGGGGTCGAGGTTTGTCGGGCCGGGTAGTGGAATATCACGCCTGCCTGGTGTCTTTTGGCGTACCGGAACTTCTTACGACATGAGCACAGCGTCACAGAGAAGACAAATTGGAAGTCTCGCCGTGAGGCTCTCGATATACCTCAAAGCCCTTCTTTGAGGCGGTGAGAGAGATCTTTCGATCTTCAGCGCGCGACTTCTGCCGGGGCAATATCCTTTAAACTTTTTGTGCGCGGTTCATACACGCAGAAGGGCTCCTCATCCAGATAATTGCCGGTAGCAGCATAGGCGCGGGCGCGGCAACCCATACAAACATTGCGGAATTCGCAACAACCGCACTTGCCATTCAGATTGTTGACATCGCGCAGTTGATGAAACACAAACGAGTTTTCCCAGATATCGGCAAACGACTGCTTCTTCAAATCGCCGGCCAGGGCCGGCAAATATCCGCAGGGATAAACCTCGCCTTGATGGGAAATAAAACACACGGCGGTTCCTGCCAGGCAGCCCTTGGTCATAGCGTTCATATCGGAAGGATGAGTTCCGGGATGTCCCACGGCCTTTCCGAAGCCATTCGCTTTCAGTTCGATTCCAGTGGAACCGGGCATCGTCATCTCAGTCGGGCCGATAACGGGGGCGCCGGCAAAATTCTGCGCCGCGACAGGAACCTTCTGCGCAGCCAGGGCGGCTGCAGCCACGGAACGGTGCTCGGCGGCGCGGCGCTGCCGAACCACGCGGAAATAATGAGGTGCGCACGTCGCCTTCAACTCGATGCCGCCTTGCAGCGACTGATCGTAGAACCAGTTCAGCATCTTCTCGTATTCTTCCGGTGGCACCATTTGCTCGGCGGCAATATCCACACCGCAGCCCACCGGGACCAGCAGAAATGTGTGCAGCGCATCGGCTCCGATTAACTTTGCCAGTTCCAGCACATCAGGAAGCTGATGCGCGTTGTGCCGCGCGATCGTGGTATTAATCTGCACCGACATGCCCAGTTCTTTCAGATTGCGGAACCCGGTAATCGCAGCATCGAAGGCTCCAGGAATTCCGCGGAAAGTATCATGAGTCTGGGGATCGGCGCCGTCCAGGCTTATCGCAACCCGCTTCACGCCGCTATCGACAATCTTTTCGGCTACTTTCCGGGTGACCAGAGTGCCATTCGTGGCTAGCGCTACCCGCAGTCCTTTATCGGTTCCATACCGTGCCAGTTGAAAAATATCCGACCGGAACAGCGGTTCGCCGCCGCTCAGCACCAGAATAGGAGAGGAAACTTCGGCGATCTGATCGATGATGTCGCGCGCCGCTTGAGTGGATAGATCGGACGGGGAACTCAACTCCGTGGCGCTGGCCCGGCAGTGGATGCAGCGCAGGTTGCACCCCTTGGTCAGCTCCCAGAAAATCAATCTGGGTTTATTCTGGTTTCCATGAGTTGCATTGTTTTTGGAGTCTTGCCCGATGGCGTTTAGCGATGTCATGTCGTTCCTCCCACTTGAACCCGGCTAACTTCGCCCACGCTGCAACCATAGAAGAGAACGGTTGGCGCAGCGGTGACTATCATCACTAGAAATTGTGATCCTGGTCACCGGAGGCCAATCTGATTAAACCGGGGCTAGTTTTGATTTGCGATGTCGCGCAACGCCGGGGTATTACGAATCACCAGCGTCGAGCCTTTTGTCTGCAGGATCTGACGTTTTTTCAGCTCGGCAAATAACCGGGTCACAGTCTCGCGCGAAGTCCCAATCATCTGCGCGATTTCTTCGTGCGTCAGCCTAAGCTTCAGCCGGGGCTCGGGTTTGGCGGACTCGCCGTTCTTCGAGGTCCATTCCAATAGCAGCGTTGCCAGCTTCTCGGCGGCGGAATGCGACAGTCCGAGGGAGCGTACTTCCTTGCATGCATTGTGGTACTTTTCGCCCAACTGCTCCGCCACTTTAAAGCAGGCTTCTACATCATCTTTCAGAAACGCAAGAAACTCGTCGCGCTTGACGAAATTCACCTGGCAGGGATCGATGGTCTCCGCAGTCACTTCATAGGGTTTGCCGGAAATGGTTGCACTCAATCCCAGAACCTCACCCGCCTCGGCAAGTTTGACAATCATGGTACGGCCGCCCGGGGAATTAATAGAGAGCTTTACCGTGCCCTTGCAGATCACGAAGATGCCGCGGGGCATCTGCCCCTCGACAAACAGCACAGCGTCCTGGGGATAGGAGGTGGCGAACTTGATTTTTTCAAAGGCCTGCAGCGCATTATCCGGCAAATCGCAGAAGATACGATCGGCCCGCAACTTGCAGGTAAGGCAGCTTTCGACAATCTCCATTCCATAGGGCGAGAGCATGATGTGCCTCCTTAAACACCGGCTTCGAGCACTCAGCGCCGAATCTGATTGCCTCCGCGCGGGGTTGCGCAATCCACGAGCGCGCTGAACCGGTCTCGTCTGACGCCAGTGTCCATCTATGCGGACCCTCTGGCTGTGCTGCCGGGCACAAGCTGATGTGATCTCCCTCACACTCCGGCGCTGTGATGCAAATCACAACCCTCTGTGACCTGCCTTGCTGCGTTCCTTTCCCGCCTCGTCCATCCTTAGGACAGTCGGGGAAAAACCAAATCAAGCAATTATTTGCACGGCAAGGCAGGTTGTTGATGATGAAACGCAAGTTCAAAACAATGGATGCGAACGAGGCGGTGGCCTATGTCGCCTACCGGGTTAACGAGGTTATTGCCATCTATCCGATCACGCCATCCTCCAACATGGGGGAGTGGGCGGACGAGTGGTCGTCCCAGGGCATACAGAACATCTGGGGAACGGTGCCTCACGTGATGGAGATGCAGAGCGAAGGCGGCGCAGCCGGGGCTGTTCATGGCGCACTGCAGACCGGGTCTCTGGCTACCACATTCACCGCGTCTCAGGGCCTGCTGCTCATGATTCCGAACATGAATAAGATTGCGGGAGAACTCACCCCCACCGCATTCCATGTTTCGGCGCGTACTCTAGCCACGCATGCGCTCTCTATCTTTGGCGATCATTCGGATGTAATGTCGATTCGCAGCACCGGCTTTGCGCTGCTTTCCTCAAATTCCGTGCAAGAGGCGATGGACATGGCGCTGATCGCTCACGCCGCCAGTTTGGAGTCGCGCATTCCTTTCCTGCATTTCTTCGACGGCTTCCGCACCTCCCATGAAGTAAACAAGATTGAGATGCTGAGTGAAGATGACATGCGCGCTCTCATTAATATGGACCGCGTCTTCGATCACAGACGTCGCGCGCTTTCTCCCGATCATCCCGTATTGCGCGGGACGGCACAGAATCCCGATGTGTTCTTCCAGATGCGCGAAGGTGCCAACAACTATTACGAGGCTTGCCCGCAAATCGTCCAGTCGGTGATGAACAAGTTTGCGGAACAGGTGGGACGTTCCTACCACCTCTTTGACTACGTGGGCGCGCCGGATGCCGAATGCGTGATTGTCATGATGGGTTCGGGCGCCGAAGTTGCTCACGAAACTATTGACTCTCTCAACGCGCAAGGAGAAAAGCTCGGATTGCTCAAAGTGCGCTTGTACCGGCCGTTTCCGGTTCAGGAATTCCTCGAAGCATTGCCGGCCAGCGTCCGCAAAATTGCCGTCCTCGACCGTACCAAGGAGTCGGGAGCGATCGGCGAGCCGCTTTATCTGGATATTGTGAGTGCGCTGCACGAAGGAACCAAAGCGGGTTTCAGTCCGCGACTGCTTGCGCCATCCGTGGTCGGTGGACGTTACGGGTTATCGTCTAAAGAATTCACTCCGGCTATGGTGAAGGCGATCTACGACAATCTGAAAGCGGATCAGCCCAAAGATCATTTCACTATCGGCATTCAGGACGATGTCAGCCATACTAGTTTGCCTTACGATGCCGCGTTCTCCACCGAGCCGCAAAACGTGGTGCGCGCTATGTTCTACGGCTTAGGCGCGGACGGTACCGTAGGCGCCAATAAGAACTCGATCAAAATCATCGGCGAGAACACAGACAACTACGCGCAAGGGTATTTCGTGTACGACTCGAAAAAGTCGGGCGCGGTCACCATTTCGCACCTGCGTTTTGGACCTCAGCCCATACGCTCCAGCTATCTGATTTCGAGCGCAAACTTCGTCGCCTGCCATCAGTGGATCTTTCTGGAACGCTACGACATGTTGAGCGCGTTGGTGCCAGGTGGAACCTTCCTGCTCAACAGTCCGTTCGGAGCGGATGAAGTTTGGAATCATCTTCCCCGCGTCGTTCAGCAGCAACTCATTTCAAAGCGCGCGAAATTTTATGTGATTGATGCCTACCAAGTGGCGCGCGACACCGGCATGGGCAGCCGCATGAATACCATTTTGCAAGTCTGCTTCTTCGCCATCTCCGCCGTCCTGCCCGCCGATCAGGCGATCGAAGCGATTCGCGAATCGATTCGTCACACCTACGGCAAGAAGGGCGAAGAGATCGTACAAAAAAACATGCAGGCGGTGGATGAGACTCTGGCCCACTTGTTCGAAGTGAAAGTCCCGGCAGAACTCACCAGCACGATTGAAATGCCGCCACCCTTCTCGCCTTCCGCACCGGAATTCGAGCGCGATGTCCTGGGCATGATCTATGCCGGACGCGGCGACGAATTGCCGGTCAGCGCTTTTCCCATCGACGGCACATTTCCCACCGGAACCGCGAAATGGGAGAAACGCAATCTGGCCCTCGAGATTCCCGCGTGGGATCCAAACATCTGCATCCAGTGCGGAAAGTGCGCCATGGTCTGTCCGCACTCCGTCATCCGCATCAAAGTCTACGACTCGAAAGAATTAGAAAACGCTCCCACTACATTCAAATCCACCGAGAGCCGCGACCGAGAGTGGAAGAGTCTGAAATATACGATTCAAGTCGCTCCGGAAGACTGCACCGGGTGCGGCATCTGCGTGGAAATTTGTCCGGTTAAAAATAAAGCGGAGACGCGGCTGAAAGCCATCAACATGGTGCCGCAACCTCCGTTGCGCGCACCCGAGCGCGAAAACTGGGATTTCTTCCTCAACATCCCGGAACTCGACCGCCGCAACATTAAAGTCGGCAATATTCGCCAACAGCAAGTGCAGGAGCCGCTGTTCGAGTTCTCCGGAGCCTGCGCCGGTTGCGGTGAAACACCTTATCTCAAGCTGATGTCGCAGTTATTCGGAGACCGCGCCCTGGTTGCGAACGCAACTGGATGCTCGTCGATTTACGGCGGCAATCTGCCTACGACGCCCTGGGCAAAAAACGCTGCCGGCCGCGGACCCGCTTGGTCAAACTCGCTGTTTGAAGATAACGCCGAGTTCGGTCTCGGCTTCCGACTCTCTATCGATAAACAAACTGAGTTCGCCCAGGAATTAGTCAAGCGCATGGCGGGTACGATCGGCGAAGAACTGGCGACGGCTCTGCTTGCGTCTCCGCAGAAGGATGAATCCGACATCTACGAACAACGCCAGCGCGTGGACCTCCTGAAAGAAAAATTGCAGCCGCTGAATTCGGTGGATGCAAAACAACTTCTTTCTGTCGCGGACCTGTTGGTTAAAAAGAGTGTCTGGATCGTAGGCGGCGATGGATGGGCTTATGACATCGGCTACGGCGGACTCGATCATGTACTGGCCAGTGGACGCAACGTAAACGTACTCGTCCTCGATACCGAGGTTTACTCGAACACTGGAGGCCAGGCGTCGAAGTCAACCCCTCGCGGCGCGGTGGCAAAATTTGCCGCCGGCGGTAAGCCCGGCGCCAAAAAGGATCTGGGACTGATCGCCATGAGTTACGGCAACGTTTACGTGGCGAGCGTAGCCATGGGAGCCAAAGATGAGCACACGCTGAAAGCGTTTTTGGAAGCGGAAGCTTACGACGGCCCCAGCCTCATCATCGCTTACTCCCACTGCATCGCTCATGGAATCAATATGACGACCGGAATGTCGGACCAGAAGGTCGCTGTCGACTCCGGACAATGGCTGTTGTACCGTTACCACCCGGAACGGGCCGCGCAAGGCGAGAATCCACTCATCCTCGATTCGCGCACCCCCACCCGCAAGGTGCAGGATTTCATGTCGATGGAAACGCGCTTCAAGATGCTGACCAAGAGCAAGCCAGAGGATGCGAAGCGCCTGTGGGCTGAAGCGCAACACGACGCCACAACTCGCTTTCGCTTGTACGAATACCTGGCGCAGCGCAAAAGCGATAAAGAACCAGCCAAGGACCCACAGGGAGTGACTTCAAAATGACCGAGCTTAAAATGATCGACCTTAAAACTAATTATCTCGGGTTGCCTTTGCGTACTCCTTTGGTGGCTTCAGCGTCACCGCTATCCCAGGAACTGGATGGCATTCGTCATCTCGAGGACGCCGGCGCATCCGCCATCGTGCTGTACTCGCTTTTCGAGGAGCAACTGCGGCAGGAAAGCATCGAACTCGAATACCACCTGGCCGCAGGAACAGACAGCTTTGCTGAAGCTTCAAGTTTTTTCCCACAGCCCAATGAATTCCATGTTGGACCTGAAGGATATTTGAATCACATTCGTCGAGCCAAGGAAGCAGTAGCCGTGCCAGTCATCGCCAGCCTGAACGGTTCGACCCTGGGCGGTTGGGCCAGGTACGCGCGCCAAATCGAGCAAGCCGGGGCTGACGCCATCGAGTGCAACATCTATTTCATTCCAACCGATGAGAAAATCTCAGGTACAGAGATCGAAAAAACCTACATCGACATTCTCCGGGAAGTAAAGATCTCGGTTCGCATTCCGGTTGCGGTGAAGCTGAGTCCCTTCTTCAGCAATATGGCGAACATGGCGAAGCAGCTGGATCAGGCGGGTGCCAATGCGCTCGTGCTGTTCAATCGCTTCTATCAACCGGATATCAACCTGGATGAGTTGGAGATTCAACCAAATGTATTGCTCAGCACTCCGCAAGCTTTACGGCTGCCTCTGACCTGGATCGGAATCCTATACGGCCGCATCCGCGCCAACCTGGCCGCAACCGGCGGCGTGCACCGGCCCGAGGACGTCATCAAGCTGCTGATGGTCGGCGCCGATGTCACTATGCTCTGCTCCGCGCTCCTGCGAAATGGAATCGACCATCTTCGCAACGTCGAAGCGGGGGTGCTCGAATGGATGGAAAAACACGAATACGAATCGGTGCAGCAGATGAAAGGCAGCATGAGTCAGCTCCGCTGTCCCAATCCGTCAGCCTTCGAGCGGGCGCAGTATATGAAGGCAGTCAAGAGTATGCAGCACGTTGAACTTATCCGCCGCTAGGCTTGGACATTTTCGAGTGGAAGCTAGTGGCCTTACCGCATTTCGGTTTTACGGTTGGAATAATTTAGCCAGTGAGAAAAACAATGAGGAATCGTATGGTTACGAAACAGCAGGCACTCGACTATCACTTCGGTGAAAAACCGGGAAAAATTGAAGTTACTCCCACCAAACCTTGCCGCACGCAGCACGATCTCAGCCTCGCCTATACGCCTGGAGTGGCCGAACCATGCCTGGCGATCCAAAAGAATCCGCACGATGCCTTTAAATACACCGGCCGCGGCAACCTAGTAGCGGTTGTCACCAACGGCACCGCCGTGCTCGGGTTAGGCGACATTGGCGCGCTCGCCGGCAAACCCGTGATGGAAGGGAAGGCAGTCTCTGTTCAAGCGCTTCGCCGGGGTAAATGTTTTCGATATCGAAATCGATACTCACGATCCCGACGAGATCATCAAAGTCTGCCAGTTGCTCGAACCCACCTTTGGCGGGATTAACCTGGAAGACATCAAGGCTCCAGAATGTTTTTACATCGAGGAGACTCTGAAGAAGACCATGAAAATCCCGGTCTTCCACGACGACCAACACGGCACCGCAATTATTTCTGGCGCCGCGCTCCTGAATGCCCTGGAAGTAGCCGGCAAGGACATTGGCAAAATTCGTCTCGTCATCAATGGCGCCGGCGCTTCCGCCGTCGCCACCGCGGAGCACTACATTCGCCTCGGCATGAAGCGCGAGCACGTCATTTTGTGTGACACCAAAGGTGTAGTTTACAAAGGCCGCACCGCAGGCATGAATCCGTACAAAGAACGTTTGGCGCACGAGACCAAGCTGCGAACATTGACCGAAGCGATGGTCGACGCGGATATGTTTCTTGGACTCTCCGTCGGAGGCGTAGTCACACAAGATATGGTGCGCTCGATGGCCGTGCGTCCAATCGTCATCGCCATGGCGAATCCCGACCCCGAGATCACCTATGAAGACGCTCGCGCCTGCCGCAAAGATGTCATCATGTGCACTGGCCGATCCGACTATCCCAACATGGTGAATAATGTTCTGGGCTTCCCGTTCATCTTCCGCGGCGCGCTGGATGTGCATGCTACGGTGATTAATGAGGAGATGAAGCTCGCCGCCACTCGCGCGCTTGCTGACTTGGCCAAGGAAAATGTGCCCGACTCAGTCTGCCGCGCCTACGGCGTAGCGCGACTGGAATTCGGTCCCGACTACCTGATCCCCAAGCCGTTTGATCCGCGTGTCCTGGTGTGGGAGTCGTCCGCCGTAGCCCAAGCCGCCATGGATAGCGGAGTCGCCCTCGAGCCCGTAAACATCAGAACGTATCGCGGGCAACTGGAACGATATAACGAACAAATGGACGAGCGCGAGTTGGAACTATCCCATAGAACAACCGAACTTGAACACTCAGTCGCGCGCGGCGATTATTCCCGGATATGAGATCTCCATAAGCGCTTCATCTCGGCGATCCCGGACACGTTCAATACCGGAGTCAAAGCTTCCATACTCGAAGCAACTTCCTCCAAAACAAATTGACGCCCGGGTACCGGGTACCGGGTACCGGGTACCGGGTGCCGGGTGCCGGGTGCCGGGTGCCCCATGTCTCGCTTCTTTTTGTTCAGACCCATGACATCCTTTACATAGTGTCCCAAGACATCCCTTACACTCCCTTCGCCCGCACCGCGGGCGAGGGAGAAAGATGCCTTGGAAGAAGATGGACGTACGAGAGCAGCGAGTGAAGTTTGTAGTGGCGGCGGAGCGGCGAGAGCAAACGTTAGCGGCGTTGTGCCAGGAGTTTGGAATCTCGCGGCCCGTGGGTTATGAGTGGCTGAAGCGCGATCGCGAAGCGGGAGTAGCGGGGATCGCCGAACGCAGTCGGCGGCCAGAGCAAAGTCCACGGCGGACGGCGACGGCGGTGGAGCAACGCGTGGTGGAGCTGCGCGAGCGTTATCCGGACTGGGGAGCGCGCAAGCTGCGCGTGCTGTTGCAGCGCGAGGGCATCGAGTTGGCACGGAACACGGTGCATCGCATTCTGCTGCGGCGTGGCCTGGTGCGGGAACAGGATCAGCACGCGCCGGCAACGGAGCGGTTCGAGCGCGGCGTGCCGAATGAACTCTGGCAGATGGACTTCAAAGGGCCAAAGTTGTGGTACCAGAAAGTGGGTCCGCTGTCCGTGATCGACGACCACAGCCGCTATGTGATCGCGCTGCATGTGGTGACGAGCACGCACGCCGAACAGGTGCGAGAGCCGCTGGTGGCGGCCTTTTGCGAGCACGGGATGCCGGAGGGAATGCTGATGGATCACGGCACGCCGTGGTGGAGCGTGCACAGTCCGGGGGGAATGACGAAGCTGTCGCTGTGGCTGATGCGGCAGGGGATTCACCTGCACCGGAGCCGGGTACGGCATCCCCAGACGCAGGGCAAGGTGGAGCGGTTTCATCGCGAGTTGCAACGGGCGCTAGCGCGGCGCGGGATGCGCGGCAGCGATGCGCAGGTGTGGCTGGACGAGTTTCGTTGGGAGCACAATCATGTGCGCCCACACGAGGCGCTGGGGATGCAGACTCCGGCCACTCGCTGGCACCGGAGCGCACGACGCTATGAGGCGAATCCACCGCGCTGGGAATATCCGGCGGGCGGGCGCGTGCTGAAGGTGGATTCGCGAGGCAAGGTGACGCTGGCGCGAAGAAACTGGACCATCAGTGACGCCCTGGCGGGAGAGTGGGTGCAGGTGATGCCTGTGGGCAACCGGTTGCAGGTGTATTACTGCCGCACCATGATCCGCGAAATCGAACTGGAGAACCAGCGCTCGACCATGGTCGAGCGCTGGCTCTCCAGCCCAACGCAAGATCAAAAACTGTAAGGGATGTGTTGGGACGCTTCGTAAATCATGTCTTGGGACTCGACAAAAAGACGCGAAAGATGGGGCACCCGGCCGACTCGTCTGCGCCGGCGATTTAGCCGCTCCCTAATTCACGGCCCAGTTCAAGCCTTCGTAGAACAGTTTTCCATAGCGGAAATAATCTGCATCGCCGTCTCTTCGTTAGTTCCGTCGCTGGCCCGGTAACGGAACCTGTCGAAGAAGTCCATTAGGGCCTGAAACCCACCGCGCTTAGCTACTAGGACTTGGAGGAGGAAGAAGACGCCAAAGATGTCGGCAAATTCCGAATTGCCAGCCATGGCCTTTCTCACTTTCTCTCTCGCCCTGAATTGACACAGCACAAGCTCTCCGTTGGAGATAACCGCATCGTTCAACTCATCAATAGTCGTGAGTCCGACGGAACGCAGTTGGGTTGCATAATCCTTAAGATCGCCAGTCGTTGGCACAATGTGCAGACCGTAAGTCTCGGCCATCGCCTTCACTAGTTGGAAAAAAGGCCCGTTACTATGAACAAAGGCCCTTAGCGAAAGGTCGTCTATCTCAACCTGGGATGGCCTGGTTCTAACTTCCTCCGGAACCCGGGCCTCGTACCCCTTCAATTCATCCCTGATGCCCCTGAACTCTTGGTCCCCGATTTCCAGGAGGCCGGCCAATCTCGAGAATCGGCGGCGAATGGGCCTGGGAACCGTGCTACCAGGCTTATAGCCTAGATCGTGTTCTATCTCCGCCCACGCGTGTTGTAAGATCGACCTGATCTGCACCTCGCACCATAGTCCGCCGTAACGAGCATTCTCGGCGAGCCTTAGCCGCTGTTCGTTGAAACCAGAGATGTAGTGAAGTGACAGGTAGCCAAACCTGTCTGCGTCCAATAGCTGCCTCTTGTCAACCGAGCGGTTTCGGTCGATATCGAACTCCGCCTCGACCAAGGTTCCTATCCTGTCAACCTCGTCATCGAAGTGCGTGATGATTCGAACTCCGGCGACATCGGTTATGTCCGAAAGTCGCTGGTATTCTTTTCCACCCCGTTTTAGCTTTTCCTCGACCTTGCAGCGTTCCTTCAATCTCGAGGTCACAGAGTGAACGTGATATTCCTTAACGGACAAGAGGCGCCTGACTAGCGACTCGCCCTCGCGGGCAAAGTCCGCGTAGAGATCCTTCCGAGCGTCATACTCGGCCAGAATCGCTGAGGCTTTACCGTTTTCCATTAGGGCTCCCCGTTGCGCAGCTTTCCTCCCAATATTTCCCCGGAAGGACAGGGGGACACGGCGCGCCGTGTTCCCCTCACAGTACGTTTGCACTAATTTTAAGTTCGACCTCGGCGGCTAAAGCCGTCGAGATTGGGTCCTTGGCATCGCTGAAGCCATGCCCTGATACGAAACTCAACAACGGATTCCTCGGTCGCGCAAAGAACGCGCTCGGTCGGAATGACAACCCTTAAAAATGACAACACCTAAGAAATTAGCTGCACCCGCTCGTGCTCCCGCAACTGCCGCAGCGATAGCACGAACCATTCCGCGTCATGATGCTTCCGCAGAAGCTGCAGGTGGGAGCGTCGCCCAGGTCGATGATGCCGGCCAGTGCGTCGGCGGCGTGAATCGAACCGGCTCCCGGCTCACGGTTCCCGGTTTCCGAACGCCGCATGCCGGACGCCGCATCCTCTGACAACTGCGCGCTCGACTTGGGCCGCAGATTCTCGAAGAGCAATTGCTGCTGTCCGGTGAAGCGCAGCTGCAGCCAGCGGAAGATGTAATCCATGATCGACTTGGCAAAGCCGATGTCAGGATTATTCGTCCAGCCACTGGGTTCGAAACGCGTGTGCGCGAATTTTTCGCAAAATAATTTCAGCGACACTCCGTGTTGCAGTGCGATCGAGACTGCGAGCGCAAAGCTGTCCATCAATCCGCTAACCGTCGAGCCTTCTTTCGCCATGGTGATGAACAGTTCGCCGGGCTCGCCATTGGGATAGAGACCGACCGTGATGTAGCCCTCGTGCCCGCCAATGTTGAACTTGTGCGTGATCGACGCGCGCTCTTCCTGCAGCTTGTGCCGCACCGCGCGCGGCGGCGCATTCATATCCTCGGGCTCATGTGGCGCGGCCGCCCCCGGCCGCGGATCATCTTTCGAAGAGTTCGCAGTCTTCGTTCCCGCCGCAGAAAGTGGTTGCGATTTTTTGCAGCCATCGCGATAAACGGCAACCGCTTTCAAGCCAAGCTTCCACGCCTGCAGATACGCTTCCATGATGTCTTCCACCGATGCGTTCTCGGGAAGATTGACGGTCTTCGATATCGCTCCGGAGATAAACGGCTGCGCCGCCGCCATCATCCGCAGAGTGTCCCATAGTAAGCAATCGACCGCGTCCCTTTCGCCGGCTTGAACGAGCAATCGAAAACAGCAAGATGATCATCCTTAATATGCGGCGCGCCTTCGATGGTTCCGGTCGCATCGATGTAACTGACAATCGCATTCGCCTGATCATGATCGTAACCAAGCTTGAACAACGCCGTCGGCACAGTTTGATTGACGATTTTGATCATCCCTCCGCCAACAAGCTTTTTATATTTCACCAGCGCGAAATCCGGCTCCACCCCAGTAGTATCGCAGTCCATCATGAAACCTATTGTGCCGGTGGGGGCTAGGACTGTTACCTGGCTGTTGCGATAGCCGTGCTTTTCGCCGTGGGAGAGGGCTTCGTCCCAGGTTGATTTGCTGGATTCGTAGAGTGATGGCGGAACGTTGTTTTTGTTTATGTTGTTGACGCTGGCGCGGTGCATGCGGATTACGTCGAGGAATGGTTCGCGGTTGATGTACCAGCCGGGGCAGGCTCCGCCGGGCATGGTCTGTGCGGGGGAGCTCGCTTCGCTCGCTGGACGGACGAAGGCGTCCGTCCCTCCATGGTTCGTTTTTCCACCGGTCATGCCTAGGCGCGTGGAGACTGTTTCGGTTGCGGGAGTCAGCGGCTGGCATTGTTCGGCGATCTTGCTGGATTGCAGATAGGCTTCGCCGCACATGATGGCGGTGACGCAGGCGGCGTAGTCGCGGCCGGCGTCGGAGTCGTAGGGCAGGCCGGCGGCCATTAAGAGCGCGCCGAGATTTGCGTAGCCTAAGCCGAGAGGGCGGTAGTCATGCGAGTTGCGCATGATCATCTCTGTTGGGATATCCGGCGTTGTCGACGAGAATTTCCTGCGCGGTGATTAAGATATCGACGGCGTGGCGATAGGCTTCGACGTCGAAGGTGCCGTTGGGCGCGAACTTCAGAAGATTCAGGCTGGCAAGATTGCAGGCGGAATCGTCGAGGAACATGTACTCGCTGCAGGGATTACGACGCATTGATGCGCGCCGTGTTCTTCGAAGTGTGCCAGCGATTTGTCGTTGTGTCGTACTGCATGCCGGGATCGCCGCAGTGCCAGGTGGCTTCGGAAATTTTCTTCAGAAGATCTTTGGCTTTGTATGTCTTCATGACATTGCCGTCGCCGATTGCTTTGGTGGAGAAATCGGTGTCACGCAGTACGGCGTACATGAAGTCGTCGGTAACGCGGACGGAGTTGTTTGCGTTCTGGAAAAAGATGGACGAGTAGGCGTCGGAGTCGGGATGCGATCCGTCGTATCCTTGCGCGACCAGCGCGTGAGCTTTGGCTTCTTCTTTTTGTTTGCACTCGATGAACTCGACGATGTCGGGATGGTCGACGTTGAGGATGACCATCTTGGCGGCGCGGCGAGTTTTGCCTCCGGACTTGATGACTCCGGCAAAGGCGTCGAAACCTTTCATGAAGCTGAGCGGGCCGCTGGCGGTGCCTCCTCCGCTTAATCCTTCTGTCGAGCCGCGCAGCGGAGAGAGATTGGTTCCGGTGCCGCTGCCCCACTTGAAGAGCATTCCTTCGGTCTTCGCGAGAGTGAGAATGGAATCGAGCGAATCTTTTACCGAGTTGATGAAGCAGGCGGAGCACTGCGGTTTGCTGTATCCGGTGACGCCGAATTCGACTTGCTGCGTCGCGGGATTCCAGTGCCAGTTGCGGGCATCGGAGTTGGGCTCGATGCGATCGCAACCAACGTTGAACCAGACCGGCGAGTTGAAGGCGGCATACTGGCGGACGAGGATGTGCACGAGTTCGTCGTGGAATGTGGCTCCGTCTTCGGGAGTTTTGAAATAGCCTTGCGCGAGTCCCCAGTTGCGTATGGTTTCGGCGACGCGAGTTACGAGAGCGCGCACTCCGGTTTCGCGCTCGGGCGTACCGACTTTGCCGTGCAGATATTTGGAGGCGACGATGTTGGTCGCGGTCATCGACCAGTCTTTGGGGACTTCAACGTCTTTCTGCTCGAAGATCACATTGCCTTGGGCGTCGGTGATCTGAGCGAGGCGGAGATCCCACTCGACTTCGTCGTAGGGAGAGACGCCGAGTTTGGTGAAGAGGCGGCGGAAGGACAGGCCGGGGGCGTTCTTCTTGCTGGCCGCGTTATCGCTCGCGGGGAAAGAGGTTGCGGGGGAGTTCACGGGGGTGGTTTTGAGCTCGGGCATTGCTTTCTCCATTAGTAATTAGATTCTAATCAACAGAGCCCGATTCGGCGTCCCGGGGCGGCGGAGGCGGGAAGTTGGGCGTTCCCGAACGGGAAATTGTTCGGGGGTGAAGTTTGGGTTGTTAAAGAGCTGTCAGGGGCTAAAGCCCAAATCATTTTTACGTCTTACGCGGCGCTGAAGCGCCGCTCTTCCACGGTTGTGCTTGCTCGATTGGCACTCGCCACATCTGAACCTCGGGGGCTAAAGCCCATTCAAAAAGGCGGTCATTTATCGCAGCGCTGAAGCGCTGCGCCACCCAAAAACTTTGCGCTGCAATTCCTTGCGCTGCGCCACCCAATATTGCTTGGGCTCCATTACCCAAAGACTAGAGCTAAGATCGTGCCGTCCCTGCGGGACTGGTTACACCAGCGACTCTCTACCCGGCGTTGAAACGCCGGGCTATTGTCGGGCGCCCCTACGGGGCTGGTGCTTCTCAACTTTCGGAGCGCTGGAGCAGAGCCAAGGTTCCTTGCTTCAGATTTGCTATTTCTACCAAGTCCTGATTGCCGCGAGCGGCGAAGGCTTCTTCCATCTCGGCCAGACGCTTGAAGTTACGGGCTTCAATCAGGTCCAGGCGTTGCAGCACGGGATCGGCGGCAGAGTCGGCGTGAGCGACGAAAACCGCGGCGATCACCCGGTAGCGGCTGGCCATCAGACTTGATTTCGAGGCGCTTTCGCGGCGGCTCGATTCGATCTGGTCCAGGTTCGAGAGATTCTCCACCAAGGCCCAGGTTCTTGCGTCGTGCATTTCGGCTCCTGAAAAGCAGGGGCTGAAGCCCATTTCTTTTAATGCCTCTTGCGGTACGGCTGAAGCCGTACCCTGATACGAATCCCATATACAAATCCCGTATACGAATCCCATATACAAATCATCCCAAAGCCGCTTCGGTCAGAAGCCCGAAGGGAGTGACTGAGGACAGTGGAGATTCTTGTTGGATCCGGAATCGGGGATGGCCTGCGCGGGGTTGCCGATGCCTAGCGGGCCCGCGCCTGAGGCGTCGCCGGCTATAGTTAGCTCGACCGATGAGGAAAAGGCTGCGGGAAGGCCGCTGGCTTTCTCGGCGGAGGAGAGCATCCATTGATTGAGGGCGCTGCAGATACTGCGGCGCTGATCCTGGTCTTCGATAACGACGAAGCGCAGGAAACATTTGCCGGAGGAAAGGCGGGCGCGCATGGGATTAATGCGGGTGAACATGCGGTCAAGGGTGAAGGCCATGTCGTCGTCTTCGGAGAATTGCAGGACGGCGAGCATGCGGCGGCCGGGGACCTCGGCGGCTGAAGCCGCGTCTGTTTGGGGAGCTGCATCGCAGCGCTGAAGCGCTGCGCCACCCAAAAGCGGGCTGGTCTGAACCGGACTTGGGGCGGTCTGAACCGGACTCGAGATGGTCGGAAGCGGCCCCGAGCTTCGCTCGGGCGGACAGCCGGGGGCGGCTGTCCCCACATGAGCTTTGCCGGGAGATTCTGGGGCCTGCGTCCCCAGATGAATGTTTCGGGACGCTTGGGCGGCAGTCGCGGGCGAGGGCGCCCGCGCCACACTCGCACCTACCTCCTCGGCGATGGCGAAGATGCCGGGTTTGCTGGGGACGACAAGCAGGCTGTGAGTGGAGTCGCAACGGAACCAGCGTGACCATTGCAGGCGGCGCGGGTCGACGGGGCGATCGAAGCCGTGCCGGGCCAATGAATCGGTGACGAGGCGGGTTAGGGTTTCCATTTGGGCTCCTAGGAACTGGCTTTCGTCTTCGGGCTTCCGGCTGCCAGCTTCGGGAAAAAACTGACGCACCGAACCGGCTCCAAAAGACGACTGTTGCTTGCTTAGTTTGGCGTCCACCGGGGGAGGATCGGGGGACGGCCACCGCAGCTTTTTCGGTTTGCCTCCTCGACTAGGAAGGCCTTTGTTTGTTTAGGTTTACGGGATGGAGCCGGGTCACCTCTGGCCCGACTCCGAACCCGTCCTGACAGCTCTCTTCGCTTTACTTAGGCGAATGTCGCCCCGTTCCCGCGAGGCGAATTCAAAGCCTATGGGATTGCAAAGTTACTCCCGCTTATTGTAGCTGTCAAGAGGGAAACACTACATGTTGTATCTGCAGCAATGACGGGCTTGGTGCGGCTGTCGATGACCAATTTTCCACAAGTTGAATTCATCTGGGGTTCACAAAAGTTGACGGAGGGTTGAATAGAGCTGTTTTGGGGTTGAAGGCTGGGGGCGAAGAGCGAACGGGCTGAAGCCAGGATAAGCGGCGCTGAAGTGGCGTTCTTCCACGATGGGTTTGTGAAGTTGTACCGTCGGAGGCGGGATCTTCGACCGAGAAAACAGCAGGTTCCTCCGCTGCGGTCGGAATGACAAGCTTTTTTTTGGCATTCGAAACTCTCAGTCGGGCTTTGCAAACTGTTAGAACGAGCGGAAACCGGGACTCTGGTTGCTGCGGTTGCGTTCGGATTGTGGAAGTTTGCGAGATGGAAGTGGGGTGTTGGTGGATTCCTGGTGACGAGAAGATTCCTGCTGCGCGGGGTTCTCTAGAAAGATGGCGGTATCTAGCTGCTGGGAAAATTCGCCGGCCAGCAGCGGGACATAAATGTCCTCGAAGATTTGCCGGGGTGCGATACGGAGAACGCCGTCGGGGGATTCGACAAGGTAGTCGCCCTTGCGACCGGAGTGCTGACGGCCAAGAGCGTCGGTGAAGGTGAGGCTGGCAGTAAGTTGTTTGGCTTTGACCAGAAAGCGAGTGCGATAGGTAATCCATGGAGTGATTGCTTTCATGTTTTCTGACCAGCTTGTTCGATTGTGAAACTGCCAATGGTGAACGAATTCGGTTAGCGAATGTCGACGGCTGACGAAATATTTTCTCAAGCCGGTTCGAATCTTCGGCCTGACTTTGATTTCACTTTTTGTTCAGGAGCGAATGAGAATGTACGAGCGAAAAGGCGCGGGGTCAATTCAGTATTTTTGGTGCAGTTGAGGAAAATCCTTGATGGAGATTTTTGAGGATGGACATGGATCAGGACGTTCTTGAGGATGCGGCTGCAGGGTGCGTGAAGGGCGGGGTCCGGGGACGCGGCGGAGGAGGAGGAGAAAAGAGTGAGCGAGTGGGCGGGCGGATTGTCCACAGAGCTTGCACAGGAATTGCAGAAAGGGGCGGGAGGGATTTTGTTGTCGCTCGGTTGCATGGCGGGCGAAAACCATTTGAGCACGCGTTGCTCGAATTCTTGTGGAGCTGTGCTAATAGCGCCGCAATGGTCGGCGTTGGGAACTTCCCAGAGAACGACGCTGGGATTAGCGTCATGGATCTGTCGGGAGTGACGAATTGGAATGTTGCTATCAATCTGACCGTGAATGAGGAGGACTGGCACACGCGTGGCGGAGACCGCATTTTCGGGCGAGACTTGATACATGTTGAAATAGTATTTCCAGCGAATAGAGGAAAGCGAATTCGACGACTGGGCGGAAGAGAGTGCGTCCGAACCAGGGACCGAGATGAAAGGGCTGGCCCATGCGGTCGTAAGCGATTTCATGAAAGGTTGCGAAAGAAGATTCTGCGGCGACAGCGCAGAATCCGGGTTCGACGGCGAGCGACTGCAACAACTCGGCGGAGCCCATGGATTCGGCGAATCCGAAGATGCAATGTGGATGATCTTGTGCCAAAAGAAAGTTAAACCACTGGCGGATGTCGTTGCGTTCAAGAAGGCCGTAGGTTGCGAGCGCACCGCCGTTGGCGCCGTGAGCACGAGCGTCGGGAAGAAGAACGGCAAAGCCGTGAGCAAGGAATAATTGAGCGTATCCAGTCATGCCGACGCGGTTGTCGCTAAGGCCGTGGAAGCGGTTGTCGCTAAGGCCGTGGAAGAGGATCACTGCATCGCCGTTACTGCGATGAGGACGAATATCCCAGGCGCGAAGGGTGATGGCATCTGGTGTGACGATGGAAACGTCTTCGAGATCGGAATCGAGAGTTTGAGAAATTTCTCGCATGGTTGTTTCTTGTTCGGGGGTTAGAGGACGGCGGACGGGATGTAAGGTTGCGTTGGCCACAAAGATGCCTGCTGCAAAGCAAAACGAAAGGTAAAGGACGAAGAAGAGTAGAATACGGCGCGATCTTTTCGTGAGGCGCATGAAAGACTCAGAGACAGATACGGGAGCAGGGTGGTTATAGTATCATGCAGGATTCTCTGTAGGTATAAGGTGCAGGCGGGTAGAGAAGATTTTTCCGGCGTGCGATGGGATGCTCACGCGCCGCGAGAAAGTGAAGAGAGTCAGCAAGTTCGGAGGAACGGGAGAACGGAAAGATTTTTGCAACAGGGATTGAGGACAGGCGAAAGCAAATTTTGATTTTGATCGGGAGGGATGAATGACGAAGGATCCAGTGTGCGGAATAAAAGTTGACGACGTTAAGGGCGAATTTAAAACCCAGTTTGCGGGCAGGAAATATTTTTTCTGTTCCGATGAGTGCAGAAACGAATTTGAAGCGGAGCCGGAGGCGTACGTGGAGACTGCGGCGGCTTAGAGGGTCTGGCAAATCGTACTTCAGGGTACTTGCCCGGGCAAGGCGTACTGCGCAGCGTGAGGTAGTTATTTAGAATTGGGGTGGGAAACGGGAATCGAACCCGCAACCGTCGGAGCCACAGTCCGGTGCTCTGCCAGTTGAGCTATTCCCACCACCACGGTGATTATACAACCGCGTGCGCGGATGTGTTCCAACTCCCGAGCGGGGAGCGCACGCATCCACTCACTCCTCGCCTAGAAAGTTAAAACACACAGCGCTCAACATGTGAATCACAGCAGAGAAGGGCAAACAGAATAAGCTGAATGAAAAACTATTGAGAACGCCCGAAAGGAAAAAGCAAAAACGCGAATAGAACGTCGCAGATTCTAGCGGACTAGAAACTTCTTCGCTTCCGCCCGTCACCCGCGCCCCACGCCCACGTACTCGAATCCCATGGCGCGTAGCCGGACAGAATCCAGGAGATTTTTCGTATCCACGATGATGGGCTTCTTCAGTAGATTCTTGATGCGTTCAAAATCGAGCGCGCGAAATTCCGGCCAGCCCGTGCCCACAACTAATGCATCCATTCCTTCCGCCGCGGCATAAGCCGAATCGCAGTAGCGCACCGACCCGTTCAGACGCGTCTTCGCGTCGGTGAGCGCCACCGGATCGTAAGCCCGCACCCGCGCGCCTTTCGACACCAGCGTCTCCGCCAACCGTATCGCCGAAGATCCCGCCACCGAATTCGTATTCGGCTTGAACGCCAACCCCAGAATTCCTACATCTTTGTTTTCCACGGAATTCAAAGCCAGAGCAATCTTCTCGACCAGCCGGTCTGCCAGCGTATGATTCACGTCGCGCGCCGCGCTCAAAACTTTCAGCGGAACTCCGTTCGCCTGAGCCAATTGCGCCAGGGAATCCATGTCAGACTCGGCAAACACGCCGCCCATTCCCGCTCCCGGCTGCAAACATCGCGGAGCAATCTTCTTATCCAGCCCCAAAGCCAGCGCCAGGTTCACCGCATCCGCGCCGACGCGTTCGCACAGCGCGGCCACTTCGTTGATGAAAGAAATTTTCGTCGCCACAAACGCCGTCGCCGATTCCCGCACCAGCTCCGCCGTAGCTTGATTGGTTACAATCACCGGCACTCCGCGCATTACCAGCGGATGAAAAATCTGCTTCAGCACATGCACCGCTTCATTCGAAGTCGATCCAAGAATCAGCCGGTCCGGCCAGTTGAAATCCTCCACTGCGCAACCGTCGGTGAAAAACATCGGCTGCGATACGATCGTCGCCTGCAGCCCTGCGTCTTTCAAACTCTTTTCCAGAGCCGTAGCCGTGCCCACTGCCACCGGCGTCACCACTGTTAGAATTGGAGGCTTCGGCGCCAGCCGTGCAATCCGCATCACCACATCGGTCAGATTCTCCGCCCCATCTTCGGCCAGAAAAATAACCTGCGCCTTGCGCGCAAAAGATTCGATGTCGGTCGAATATGCCAGCCGTCCCGCCCGCACATTCCGCCGGATAATTTCTTTCAGATTCTTTTCAAAAAACGGAATGTTGCCCTGCGCCATCTCGACCATGCGCGTTCGGTCGGGATGACAGCAGGAAACTGGAGTGCCAAAGTCTGCCAGACAGGCCGAAATCACCGTTCCCAGAAACCCTGAACCGTAGACCCCAATCTGCATTCTCTGTCTCCCCGGGTGTTCTGAAACCCGCGCCTGAAGCGGCTGCCGGCGCGGATATCGCACTTCCCCTCTCTTTTGTTTACAGCCCACCCAACGTCTCCGCAATGCACAGGAGGGAAGTGTACCAGGGGCCATTCCAGCACGGTCAGGGGTAACGTAACGGATAGTAACTAATGGAGGTAACGCGATCGCAGGCACCGTGGATCACGTTCCATTGCACTCGAGAACGATGCCCTAGAGTCGGGATGACGCTCGGGAGGCACCGAGAAAGAACGCTCGCACTGAAGACCGCCGCGTCAGCAGCCTGCCCTGAGCGAAAGTCGAATGGGCCTCGCAAACCTTCAAAAAATTAATTAGGCTTTAGTCGCCGCTACGGCGAGACCAACTTGCCGCCCAGAGCAACCGGAGCCAGATCAATCCAGCAATTCGGCGATTCCTCCCGCACAAACGTCAACCGCTCCAGCAGGACGCGCCGACTTCCCGCATACTCCTCCCAGCGGGCCCCGGCAATCTGCAAAGCCTTCTCGGCCGCCGTTTCGCCGGGCATCTTCGCAATCGTCAAATGTGGAATATAAGCCCACTCTTCCACAAACTGCAGAACCTGGGTGTTGAGCTGCTCGTGCAGTTCGCACATCTGCATGGCCCCATAGGCTACGCGGATGTAAACCGTCGGAGTGGTTGGAGCGAAACTGTCCATCCCGCCCAGCGTCACTTCAAAAGGATCGGTCCGACCACAGATCGCTGCCAGAACCTGCAACGCCGCATTTTCCGCCCCCTGCAGCGGCCGTGGTGGCAACAGCGTCAGATGCGCCGCAAAATGCGCCAGATCAGGATGCAGCTCCCGCCGGAGGCTCTCCACAAACTCCCCCACCGGACCTCTCACATACGCCACCAGCGCATACCGCGGATTCTGCATAGCCAGACAAAAATTATAGCGCGTTCCTTCTTTTATATCGGCAGTAGTCATTGACTTAGCAGTGTCGTTTTTCTCCAGATCATCTTTCTCCGCATCATGGCGAGGCGTTTTTCCCGGACGATTCCCGCGTTCCGCAGTTAAGTCCAGCTTTCCAAAGGCCTTAGCCTTCGGTCATTCCTGGAGGGCAAACTTGCCGTCGCTCCACTAAAATATTCCCCTCGCTCATTCGTCTATATCAATAGATGGACGAGGCGCTGAAAAGCCGGTGGCCGATGGTGGAGCAGGACCAACGCATCTCCGAAGCGGTCGCGCGCGACGAGTCCCGTCTCCGCAGTTTCATTCGGAAGCGGGTGGCCGATCCCGGCGACGCGGAAGACATTCTTCAGGACGTTTTCTACGAACTTGTGGAAGCGTACCGGATGATGAAACCAGTCGAGCAAGTCACGGCCTGGTTGTTTCGCGTAGCCCGCAATCGGATCACGGATCGATTTCGCAAGCGGAGCCGGGAGGCGTTGCGCAACGAACCGCCAAGCGTCGCGGAGGATGGCGAGGAGCTCTTACTGGAAGAGCTTCTTCCCTCCCCTGACGCTGGTCCCGATGCAGCCTACGCCCGCAGCGTGCTGCTGGAAGAGCTCGACGAAGCGCTCGATGAATTACCCGCGGAACAGCGCGAAGTGTTCATCGCCCACGAGCTGATGGGATACAGCTTCAAAGAGCTGGCGGAACAAACCGGAGTCAGTGTGAATACGCTGCTCTCGCGCAAACACTATGCGGTGCTGCATCTGCGCGAGCGGCTGCAGGCCATCTACGACGAATTTCGAAACGATAGGACCCAACCATGAAAAGAAACTGGTTTTTACGAATCTTGAAGTTTGCCTTCTTCGCAATATTATTCCTGGCCGTCTTCACTTTTTTCGTCATGCGGCTGTGGAACTGGCTCACGCCGGCCTTGTTTGGCTGGCATGTCATCACTTACTGGCAAGCCCTGGGACTGCTGGTTCTCAGCAAAATTCTCTTTGGCGGATTCCGCGGCGGCCCGCGCCGCCACTGGCGATGGCGCGGCAGGATGATGGAACGCTGGGAGCACATGACGCCGGAAGAGCGCGAGAAGTTCCGCAATAACATGCGCGGACGATGCGGACATTTCTCCGCTTCGCCCGTCGAAAAGAAAGCGTAACACTCGCTCCATCTGGGTTCAGAACAAAATAGAAGCTTCAAAAAAAGAGAGGTTTCAATCGTGCTGAATGTAACCGTTGAAAAATTCGCCGAAACTGCCGTCCTCCACTGTGCCGGAAGAATCGTCCGCGGCAATGAGACTGCGCTTCTGTGCGCCGCCGTATCACAGCATGCCCGCGATATCATTCTCGATCTCGAAAAGACGGATGCAATCGACGCCGCTGGAGTCGGCGCTCTGATCTCATTGCACGCGGCAGGAGTGTATCTGCGGCTCATCAATCCCAGCAAAGCCATTCGCGAAATCTTGCGCTTGACCCATCTCGACTCCATATTCGAGATCGGCGGCGCGCCGCTGTCGACGGATCATCAAGAATATGAAGAGTCTGGATCACACCGGGCATCGCCTCCGTTCCCTTCGCCAGTTGTAGCAACCGCAACCTGATCCGAGGCAGGAACGAACCTAGTGCATGGTCAGGAGCCGACTCAACAGTTGGATTAGTAATCCACTCGAGCGCTGCTTTAGAATTAATCTTGCTAGCCATGTCGGGGCGTAGCGGAGCATTGGCCCCAAGCCGGCCGCCTCGCAATTTACTTCTCTTACCTTCATCCTGATCAACCCAGGCAAGGAGAGGCAAATGTTTAAGAGAATGGTAAACGGGCAGAGGATTCTAGCCGTCTTGCTTGTGTGCGTCGCGTTGCATACTCGATCGCTTCCCCAGTCGGCCGGTTCCCAGCCGGGGGTGGAGTTGCCTGTTGTGATGCGGCAAAGTGTCGCCGCTGGCAAGACCGCGGTGGGGACGAAGATCCAAGCCAAACTGGTGGCAGCCACGCTGGTCAACGGGGTAGTCGTGCCTCGCGACGCAATCTTATCGGGCGAGGTCACCGAGTCCGTAAAAAAATCTGCGTCCGCTCCTTCCCGCCTTGCCATTCGCATGGATTCTGCCGATTGGAAAAAAGGATCGGCGCCCCTCAAAGTGTATTTGACCGCCTGGTATTACCCCGAAGCCGCCGTGACGAACCAGGATCTTTCCTATCAACCGCAAGATGCCGCCAACAGCAAGAGAAACTGGAATGGGATGGGGACCTACCCGGATCCGAATAATCCGATTTCGCAGCAGAGATTTCCCGCCGGTGACAGCAATAAAAACGCGGCACAGCCGCCGCCTTCCCCCGCTTCAAGTATTTCCCCACACCGTCTCCTCATGAAGCATGTCCAATCCATTCGAAATGGTGACGGAGCGGTTGTCCTTATCGACGCGCGTTCTGACTTGAAGCTGGACAAGGTAACGACATATGTTCTGGCTTCCGGGGACTTGATAGCGGCGCACTGATTTCCGCCCTTGTAATCCAGGAAACGCGTGGTACTATACGGTGTCGTTAACGTACACGGTAAAGCAACGGCTTTCTTGTCCTGATGGCAGCCAGCAGGCAATCGGTGGGAATTTACCTCTTAGGCATCGATGTGGGAACCGGAGGCACGCGCGCTCTCATCCTCGATGAGAGAGGAGGCGTGGTCTCATCCGCTACCGAGGACCACCGAGCTTTCACATCTCGGCAAATCGGCTGGGCCGAGCAAGACCCCTGTGATTGGTGGCGCGCCTGCGGCATAGCCGTCCGCCGCGCGCTCGCACAAGCCAAACTGACCAGTGATCAGATTTCCTGCGTCGGCCTGTCTGGCCAAATGCACGGGGCAGTTCTGCTCGATGAGCAAGATTGCGTCGTGCGGCCTGCACTGATCTGGTGCGATGTGAGGACGGAGACGCAGTGCCGGGAGTTCACCGCGCAAGTCGGCGCCGATAAACTGATTCAACTCACGTGCAATCCCGCTCTCACTAACTTCACTCTCACGAAATGCTTATGGGTAAGGGAAAACGAACCGGAACACTGGGGCCGCGTTCGATCTCTCATGCTTCCCAAAGATTACGTTCGGTTTCGGCTAACCGGGGAACGCGCCACCGATGTTGCGGACGCCTCGGGGACTCTTCTGCTCGACGTTGCTAACCGTAGCTGGTCAAAAGAGATGTTGAAGTTGGCGCAAATCGACGAGTCTCTTCTGCCCCGCCTATACGAATCGCCCGAAATCTGCGGACGGATTTCCGATGCTGGCGCCGAGGCCACTGGCTTGAAGAAGGGCACTCCCGTCGTGGCTGGCGCGGGAGATCAGGCCGCCGGTGCTATCGGTATGGGAGTCGTTTCCCCTGGGGCCGTGAGCGCAACCATCGGTACCTCGGGCGTGGTCCTGGCGGCAACCGATCGTCCCGCGCTGGACTCCAGAGGGCGCGTCCATACTTTCTGCCATGCCGTTCCCGGACGCTGGATTGCAATGGGTGTGACCCAGGCTGCAGGACTTTCGCTGCGCTGGTTCCGCGACCAGTTTGGCTGGGGCGACCGGCAACAATCGCAACAATCGTATGAGAGCCTCACCGCCGAAGCGGCCAAAGCTCCTCCCGGGTGCGATGGCTTGCTTTGGGCTCCATATTTGATGGGTGAGCGTACTCCCTACCTCGACTCCGCGGCGCGCGGAATGCTGGTTGGCTTAACTGCTTCTCACACGCGAAGTCACGTGATTCGGTCGATCCTCGAAGGAGTTACTTTCAGCCTGCGCGACACTTTCACCATTTTTCGAGAGATGGAAGTGCCGGCAACCAGGATTCGTCTGGGCGGCGGTGGCGCCAGATCTCCCCTTTGGCGCCAGATTCAGGCGGACATTTATGGACAGCCAGTTGAAACGGTCGAAGCGGAAGAAGGCGCAGCCTACGGTGCCGCAATCCTGGCGGGAGTGGGAGCGAAAACGTGGTCTTCCGTAGACGAAGCCTGCCAGTCTGTAGTGCGCGTCGTCGAGAAGATCACTCCAGACCCTGAAGATTCTCTGGCTTTGGAAAGGGCCTACGCCATCTACCGGCGCATATATCCGGCGATGAAATCCATACTGAATTAGTTTGATAACCCCTGCGAGATGGAGACGACTTCATGACTAACCATCAGCCTGATACGAACGATTACGAACCCCGGGCGGAGCACAAGTTTTCCTTCGGGCTGTGGACGGTCGGCAACCGGGGACGTGATGCCTTCGGCGATTTTGTACGGCCGCCGATTTCCCCCGCTGAGATCGTCTCGTTGCTGGCCGAGGTCGGGGCCTGGGGAGTGAACTTGCATGACAATGATCTGGTCCCCATCGACGCAACTCCCGCCGAACGCGACTGCATCGTGCGTTGCTTCAAGAAGGCCTGCGAGGCCAATGGAATCGTGGTTCCGATGGCAACCGTTTCATTGTTCTTCCATCCCATATTTCGTGACGGAGCTTTCACTGCCAACGATCCTGAAGTGCGCGCATACGCTCTGCAGAAGACCATGCGAGCGATGGATATTGGAGCAGAGCTGGGAGCAAAAATTTTCGTATTGTGGGGAGGCCGCGAAGGCGTTGAGACCGACGCCTGTCGTCGGGCCGATGACGCAATCAAAAGACTGCGTGAAGCCGTCAACTATTTGTGCGAATACAATCTCGACCGCGGTTACGGCATGAAGTTCGCTTTAGAAGCCAAACCCAACGAGCCCCGAGCCGATATCTATATGGCCACCACCGGCCAGTACCTGGGCTTCATTCCTACTCTCGATCATCCGGAAATGGTTGGCGTGAATCCCGAGATGGCGCATGAACATATGTCGGGACTGAACTTTATGCATGCGGTCGCCCAGGCGTGGGAAGCGGGTAAGCTTTTTCACATCGATCTGAACGACCAAATGCCTGCACGATTTGACCAGGATCTCCGTTTCGGATCTTCCAACTTGAAGTCGGCGTTTTGGCTGGTCAAATTTCTTGAAGATGTTGGCTACAACGGCTCCCGCCACTTCGATGCGCACGCTTACCGCACTGAGGACTACGCCGGAGTGAAAGACTTCGCTCGTGGTTGCATGCGCACGTACTTGATCTTGAAAGAAAAGGCGAAACGATGGAATGCGGATAAAGATATACACGCAGTGCTGGCTGAGATTTCGAAGAACCACAACGGCACTCCTCCTCTGAGCCATTACTCAAAACAGAGCGCTTCCAAGTTGCTAGAAAATGTCTTTGACAAAGAAGTAATCCTTAAAAAGCGTTTGCCCTACGAGTACCTTGATCAACTCACGATTGACTTGCTACTGGGTGTGAGATAACACAATGACCCAACTGCTGGCCGCGGCTGTGCCCACTCAGCTGGTGCATCTCTCCTCGATCGATATCGTCATTGTGGTTTTCTATTTTGTCCTGGTGCTTTCCATTGGCTGGTACTTAAAAGGTCAGGCCAATACCGGCGAAGACTTTTTCATGGCCGGGCGCGAGATGACTGCGTGGGTGGCCGGTCTTAGTTTTCTTTCAGCTAATCTCGGTGCGCTCGAGTTGATGGGATGGGCCGGCTCCGCCTATCAATATGGCATTCTTGCGACGCACTGGTACTGGATCGGCGCCATCCCGGCAATGCTTTTCCTGGCGCTGGTGATGATGCCGTTCTATTACATTTCCAAAACCCATTCCGTGCCGGGATATCTGAAATTGCGTTTCGGTGAATCCAGCCGTGCGTTGTCTGCGATTTCGTTTGCCTTCATGACCGTGCTCATGAGCGGCGTCAACATGTTTGCCATGGCCAAAGTGATGCAGATCGTGCTTGGCTGGGATCTGAATTTCAGCATCTGGATTTCATCGCTGACCGTAGCGATTTATGTAACGCTCGGCGGCCTGCGCTCCGCGATTTTTAACGAGGTCTTGCAGTTCTTTCTGATCTGGGCCGGGGCACTGCTGATTCCGATCCTCGGACTCTACGAAGCCGGCGGCTGGACAAATTTAAAGTTGCAAATTGCGCACCGAGCTTCGGAACAATATGTTCATCTCTGGTCTGGATTGGGCTCATTCACCAACAACCCAATGGGAATCCATTGGACCGGCATTGTCTTCGGGTTGGCGGCCGTAATCTCGATGGGTTACTGGACTACGGACTTTCTTGTAGTACAGCGCATCCTTGCGGCCAAAGATATTCGCAGCGCGGAAATGGCGCCCATCATCGGCGCCGGATTCAAGATGTTTGTTCCGATCATCGTCATCCTGCCCGGCTTGCTGGGATTAGCATTGCTACCGGAGAAACTGGTTCCAGAATCCGTGGCCGCCGTGACCGGAGCTCATAGCTATAATGATGTGCTGCCGCTCATGCTGGCCCGCTATTGTGGTCCCGGCCTGCTTGGCCTGGGAGTTACAGCGCTGATTGCCGGCTTTATGTCTGGCATGGCGGGAAACGTCAGCGCCTTCACCACCGTGTGGACCTATGACATTTATCGGCCGTTCATTAACAGCCAGGCCAGCGACCACCATTACGTGAACATGGGGCGATGGACGACCGTGATCGGCGTGCTGATCAGCGTAGGCACGGCATACCTGGTGATGCAATTCGCCAGCATCATGGATTATGTGCAGGCGCTTTTCAGCTTCTTCATTGCTCCTCTGTTCGGCACGGTCGTGCTCGGAATGTTGTGGAAGCGGGCGACCGGCGCTGGCGGATTTTGGGGATTACTGTGCGGCACGCTTTGTTCCATCGGCATGTGGACCTGGGTGAAAGTGGATCCTTCTGCGTTGCGTTATGTCGCGCTTTCGCCGCACGCCAAAGGACTCGCGCAGGATATGTATCAAGCGCTTTGGTCGTTCATCACGTGCGTGCTGGTGACCGTGATTGTAAGCCTCGCCACGAAACCCGCGCCGGACAGTCAATTGACCGGCTTGGTATACGGGCTGACAGAGGTACCTTCGGTGGGGAATCTTCCGTTGTATCAGAAGCCGATTTTCTGGGCTGGCGTGGTGACGGTGGTTTTTGTCGCACTCAACATTATTTTTTGGTAGAGGATATCGAGGTAGTCGGATGGCAGTCAGGATGATTTCGATCTGGTTCTTCATCGGCATTTCGCTGGCGGTGAACGGCGCGCTGATCCTGGCGGCGGGGATCTACCAACTGATCGATCTGCCGGCAAATCCAGGCGTGGTCTTGTTTCATTTACACGCCAATGTATGGTGGGGCGCGATGCTGTTGGCGATCGGTATTCTTTATTCCCTCAAGTTCGCGCCTCGGCGTCAATCCTGAACGCACCGCCCAAACCGTGACGTGGTTCCGAAAGTCTTTTCGCCTATTGATGCAGCGGAGGTGGGCTTGAGGAAATTTTCATAGCCAGCGGCTCATCGGACTTCTCATGCAGTTCGCGCACCTTGGCAAACTGCTTCTGCGATTCCACTGTCTTTCCCATGGCCTGATAAATTCGCCCCAGGCGGTAATGAGCGTCCGGTTGCTCAGGATCCAATTCAACCGCGCGTTGCAGCGCAGCCACGGCTTCGGGGTATCGCTTCTCTTCGGTCAGAACAGCGCCGATATCGATATAGGCGAGGCGTAGATCGTTTTTTTTCGCGAGTGCTTTGCGCAGCAGAGTGAGGGCTTCGTCCAGATTCGTTTTCTTCATCGCGATGTCGCCCAAATATGTCAGCGCTTGGGGATGGTCAGGATCGAGCGCTAGAACCTTCTCGAACTCCCCCTTTGCTTCATCGTATTGGTGCGACTTCCAGTAGAGATAACCCAGACCGAAATGCACATTTGGCTCCTGCGGCGAAACTTTTTCGGCTGCTTGAAATTCACGAATCGCTTCGGGAGTTCTCTCCAGCCCATCCAGAGCTTCTCCACTGAGCATGTGCGCGGATGCGGAGTCCGGGCTCTGTTGGAGTATCAGATGGAACTGGTCCAGCGCGCAGAAATATTTCTTTGCCCACAGACAGCTCTGCGCGAGAACCTGGAGCAATTCGGCATTGTTGGGATCCGCCTTGGCCGCCGCCTCAAGATACTTCGCGGCCTCGGCAAAATGTTTTGCCCCGTAGTAGCTCAACCCCAGCAGTGTCGCTGCCTGATGATTTTGCCTGTCCGCGGCAGAAGCCGCGCGGAGCGGGGCTATGGCCGCCTGGAAATTCCCTTGCTTAAACTCCGCTAAGCCCAGATTGAGTTGCACGCCGGGCAAATTTGGATTCAAGGCAAGAGCCTTCTTGTAGGCGGATGCCGCCTCTTTATATTTCTGTTCCTTCGAGAGCACTACTCCCAGGCTGGCATTCGCGGCAGCATCATTGGGATTTTTCTGGATGACCGCGCGCCAGGTCTCGGCAGCCTCACCCAGTTTTCCTTGTTGTTCGAGCGCAATCGCATCGGCGGGATTGGACGATTGCCCGCTGGCAGCGGACGGCAGGGAGAGTACGAGTAAAAATGCCGCGGCCACTACACAACCAAGATTCCACTTCGTCATACTCGAAACGCAACGTCAGAATACACCTGCACAATGAAACCTCTAGCAGCAAAATAACGCTCCGCTCACTTAAGGTGAGCGGAGCATTAGAGTCGTGCAAGCTAATATTAGTAGATAATCTTCAACCCCAGCTGGAATTCTCTCGGATCAAAGGCCCCCGTCACGGCGCCAAAATTTCCCGATCCCTGATCAAGGCTGATGCCCCCGTTATTGATATCCCCCTTGAACTGGGTATGGTTCCAGGTGTTGAAGGTCTCAGCGCGGAATTCGATGCGGCTGCCGCGCTCCGTGCTAAGCACGAAGCTCTTCAACAGCGCAAGGTTCCAGTCATCACGGCCCGGCCCACGCAACGCATCGAATCCCAGATTCCCCCATGTTCCGGGAGCTGGGGCCGAGAATGCCGCCGGGTTGAACCATTCGGCCGCCGTCTTCGGATAAGAAATCGATCCGTTTACGTTTGGCCGGTCGCCCTGTTGAGTAGACGTGCCGGCGTTGGGGATGACGCTGGAGACCGTGCTGCCACTCACCCCAAGGTTGATTGGAGCTCCCGATTCCATGGTGACGATTCCCGACAGCGCCCATCCTCCCACCGTTGACCTCAGAATATGGTTGTCGGCATTTCTCAGGAATGGAATCTGATATACGAAGTTGACGAAGGCCACATTTTCGCGGTCAAACACCGATGGACCCAGATCGTATCTCCACCCCACATACGGATTGGTTACGTTGTTGAGGTCGCCGCCACTGCCGTTGCTGTCGGTCGCATCCACTGCACGCGCCAGGGTGTAGCCGAATTGCATTTGCAGATCCCGGGTCATGTTCCCGTGCAGATCAACCTGAAGCGAATTGTAGTGGGCGTTGGCTCCATCGACTGACATCCTGATCCCCCCGTAGCCGCGATACTGATACAACTGGTTGATGCCGGTGCCACCCGAGGCGACCAATCCCGGCAGTGCAGCGGCCGACGGAAGGTTTACTTCCTGATAGTAGTTTTCGTGTCTGCCCTGGCTGCCAACATAAGAGAGACCCAGCACCGACCTCGATCCTAAAGCCTGCTGAACGCCGACGCTGTATTGGTAACTAGTGGGGGGTTTGTAATTCAGGGCGATTCCCGTGATACCTACGGGAAGAATCGGCAGTGCAGCGGCACTTATCGTTCCGCCGGTAGTAACGTCGAGTCCCGGGTTTGAGAGTGCAACGTTGTGGATCGTGGGGCTGGCATCGAACGGAGTGTTGGTTGCGCCGTTGTACATATCGTTGCCCTGAATGCGGTCGTACATAATGCCAAAGCCGCCGCGCACAACCGTCTTGCCTCGGCCCGTGAGATCATAGGCAAATCCAATACGGGGACCAAACTGCGGCCAGTAATTATTGGTCAGCCCTTTCGGGATTCCATTCTTACCGCCGATGCCGATGCCGTTCTCATAAAACCTCAAGCCTGCCAATATTGGATTCGGACTGGTTCCCAAGCCCGGACTTGCGGCCGTGCAGCCGGGATCTGCGGCGCCGCTGCAGATGTTGCCGGTGGTATCGAATGTAGCCGCATTCGCCGGATTGTAGAGGTTGGGATAGAAGTTCGCCGACTGCTGATTCGCCTCGTAGGTATGCGGCGCACCATCCCAGCGCAAACCGAGATTCAAAGTCAATCGATGATTCACGCGCCAATTGTCCTGGACATAGGCAGCGAGAGAAATGTTGTTCCAGTGCCCGCTGGATTTGACCGCGTCCTCTTCATATTGCTGGGCATCGCCGAGCAGGAAATCGGCAAAGTCGTTACCCGTGAAATTGCCGTTGAAGTTGAAATTGCCCTGGGTGTTGGCAAAGTAATCCTGCACCTTTTTGTACAGCGCCCAGCTGAATCCGAATTTAAGCTGGTGCGCACCCTTCGTCCACGAGACGTCATCGCGAAGCTGGTAATCGTTTGCGGCGTTAATCCAAGGAGTCCAGTTCGAAGTGAAATCGGTGCCGGTGCTGCCATTCAGGTTGATGGAGGGAATTCGATTGTCTGCGTTGGGACCAGTGAACAACCGGTTGAACGTGAAGCCCGAAGGCGCGGTGAAGACTCCCTGGGGAATGATGTTGATACGGTTTCCGTTGTAATTGAAAGCCGTCTCATTCAGCAGGGTTGGGCTGACCGCGTAGGTGGTATGAATCACGGCGCTGTAGGAAGGATTTCCGAAAACGTCGCTGACCGTGGGAACGTTGTCGCTGCTCCACTGCGTAGTCCCGTAAGTCTGCGAAACCTGCTCTGAAACCCAGTGCCCGAATACCGAAAACTTGTCAGTGAACTGGTGATCGATTCGGGCAATTTCTTCGCGAACGTTGGTTGGCGAATTATTGCCGCCGATGAACTGTCCCGTACCCTTGGTATTTGTGGAAGTAACAGTCGTCTCCGCCGGAAAAATTCCGGCCTTCAAAAGCGCCTGCGCATTGGGATCCAACATACAAGTCGGGATGGTGTTTTTGGGGAAGGGCTTTCCAGCTGTGATTCCAGCGGGAGGAACTCCGCCGGGACAGTTTGCTCCAAGGTTAACGACATTACTGGGAACATTAATGGTGACTGCATCGGCTCCGGCAGTTGGAAACACGCCGCCATACTCGCTCGCCAGGGGAACGGTTTGGTTGAACAGCCCACCCTGAACCAGGCTGCGCCATTCCATATTGTAGAAAAAGAAAGTTGGATGACTCTTGAAAAGAGGAACCTGGCCACCTGCATTAAAACCGTAGACATTGAAGCGCAGTTCGGCGACTTTGGCAGGCGCGGGATTGAAATAGTTGCGCGCATCGAAAGCGTCGTTACGGTCGAACTCCCACGCGGAAGCGTGGAACGTCGTGGTTCCCGACTTGACCACCGTGGTGATAGTTGCGGCTCCGGAAAGTCCATACTCTGCACTGTAGTTCGAAGTCAGATCGCGGAACTCGGCAATCGCGTCCATCGAAGGCATCACACTGGCGCTGCTGCCCCCGCGGTCGAGATTTTCCCCGCCGTCGAGAAGTTGCAGGTTGTGCCCGGCTCTTTGACCATTGATGCTGACATTGCTGTCACCGCTGACCGGAGTAGGAATCACCAGGTCGCCTTGAACGCTGGACGCCCCCGGCGTAAGTGCATACAGGGAATACACGCTTCGACCGTTGACTCCTAATTCCGACACTTGCTGGCCGTTGATCACGCTGCTCACTTCGCTCGAATCCGCCTGCACCTGCACGGCGTTGGCTTCTACCGTCACGTTCTCCTGGGTTGTGCCGACTTTCAGGACAAAATCGATGCGGGCGCGATCGTTGACGTTCACTGTCACGCCACTTCTTTCAGCAATGCCGAATCCGGTAGCTTTTGCGCTCACGTTGTAGTGCCCGATCGGCAGACCCGGCGCAACGTATTGACCGGCATCATTCGTCGTGCTGCTGCGGGACTCGCCGGTTTCTACGTGGGTAATCGTAACCTTCACGTTCGGAACCACCGACCCTGAGGGGTCAGTCACCGTTCCCAGGATGGTTGCCTCTTGTCCGAAGGCGTGGAATGACAAGCCGAGGAAGAGCAGGCAAAGCACGGCGAGAGATCGGCCGCGACTATTCACGGCAAGAACGACGCCGGCAAATTGAGACGAGCGAGACTTCATGGTCCACATCCCTCTGGCGTTTGCGCCCCAAGCGTTAACGTTAACGATCAGGAGCAGCTTTTATCTTCTTTGGGCACTGTTTGTCAAGAAAAATCTCAAATCCTTGATATTCGAAGCTTGAATGCGCTCAGACTCGTAGATTCGCGCGACAAAAGAAATGCCCGGATGTTCGAAGGACTCGGCAGGAGGAAGTCCTGATTTGGAGGGTTTAGCCGACTGCTTCAGTCTTGCCGCGAAGATGAAACTTGCTTCCCGCCCTGGCGCGGGTCGCGGCTCCGAGGGCAGAGTCATCGAACTTCACGCCCGCCAATCGGATCTCTCGGAAAAGATGCAGGTTCGACGACATTACGACCCCGGGGCTAAGATGGACGGTCGGCGGGAAAGGCACTCTGCCGGTCAGATTGTCTGCCATCAGCCGAACCGCGAGCTGGCCCTGACGATGAGGCTGCTGATAAATGGAAGCGGTCACGGTTCCCTTCTCAAAGTAAGGAGACATTTCCGCGAAAAGATCCGTCGTAATCAGCTTGGTTCTTCCGGCAACACCCCGCGCGCCCAGAGCCCGGCACACGGGAAGGCAATTGACGGTGTTCACATAGAGTCCGGCAAGATTCGGAACCTGACCCAGCAGATCGAAAGTCTTCTGAAAACTTTCGTCTTCGTCTTCGTGCCCCTCGACAACGCTAACGATCTCGCCTCCGGGACAGTTGCGGGGAAACGCGTCGGAAAAGCCCGCGGTTTTCTGCCGGTGATCTTCGGCGCTCAACATGCCAGCAATGACGGCCACTTTGGAGCCCGGCGGCACAAATTTTCCCATCAGCTCTCCCGCCAGTCGTCCGTTCAACAACGGTTCCACACACACGATGCACGACCGCCGGCTCTCCGGCGCGTCGGTGGACACGCAAACCACTGGTATTCCTTTTTCTTCGGCTTCATCGATCAACGGCGCAAGCGCTTGCGGATTTCCCGCCGTGAGAATGATTCCGTTCACACCTTCCTGCATGAGTTCCTTGAACGCTTCGGTGTCCGCCTCTCCTAACGTTTGAACCGGGCGGTATACAAGTTGGATCCCATGCTGCGCTACACTGCGCGCCTCATCCAGCACTCCGCCCCAAAGTTGATCGTAGAAGAAATGGATTTCCCGCGGGATGCATACTCCAATGCGAGCGCTCGCTTTGGAAACAGACAGGGAGCGTGCCGCCAGATTCGGAGTGTAGGCAATCTGCTCGGCGATCTTCAGAATCCGCTGGCGCGTGGATTCGTTAATTCCTGGGCGACCATGCAAGGCACGGTCAACCGTCCCGATCGAAACATTAGCCAGTTCCGCAATCAGGTGGATTCCGCGCCTATCTTTCTTGTGTCGGGACGCGCTCATCCTGTCGTTTCCATTCTAGCTCGCTGCGTAAATCATCTAGTATTTGAGTCAGCGGGCAGCCGTTCTTCGCAAGCTTTCTCAGTCCAACGAACGCAAATTCTTCCATGATCGAACCCTGCGAAGCTTTCCGTGTACGTTGACGATGCTATACTTCGTCCCGGCTTCGAACCACTCTTTTCGAACCGGTCTCCCGGTTCCGAAAAGATTTCGCAAGGAGACGCTCTTCATGTCGCAAGGTCGCGCTCGCGTTTTTACCTTGGCCATTGCCTTGATCTTTGTAGCAGTATTCCGTTCTGTCGCGCAAACCGCGCCGTCTGCGAGCGTCCCGCCATACCTCAATCCATCGCTGCCCTTGCGCGAACGAGTCGACGATCTGGTATCGCGAATGACGCTTGAAGAAAAAGCTTCTCAACTCGTAAATCAGGCACGAGCCATCTCGCGATTGCAGGTGCCGGGTTACGACTGGTGGAGTGAAGCTCTGCACGGAGTTGCCAATGCAGGAACTGCCACCGTCTTCCCCGAACCGATTGGACTCGCTGCAACTTTTGATTCTCCATTGATCCACGATATGGCGATCGTAATCAGCACAGAAGCGCGCGCCAAGCATAACCAGGCGATCCGCGCCGGGCGTCGCGACATTATGGAAGGCCTCGATTTCTGGTCGCCGAACATTAATATCTTCCGCGATCCCCGCTGGGGCCGCGGTCAGGAAACTTACGGCGAAGATCCATTTCTTACTGGACGGATGGGAGTCGCGTTCGTTACCGGAATGCAAGGCGACGACCCAAAATATTTTCGCGTGATCGCCACACCCAAACACTACGCCGTACATAGCGGACCCGAACCGTCGCGCCACATGATCGATGTGAAAGTGTCGAAGCATGACGAAGAGGATACGTATCTCCCCGCATTCCGCGCCGCTATTGTTGAAGGCAAGGCCGCCTCGATCATGTGCGCTTACAACCGCGTGAATGGCGAGCCCGCCTGCGCCAATAAGTTTCTGCTGGAAGATCAGTTGCGCGGCGCCTGGAAGTTCAAGGGCTATGTCGTATCCGATTGCGACGCCGTCGCCGATATTTTTAACGGCCATCACTATACGAAGAGCCTGGCCGAAGCCGGAGCTGTTTCGCTGAAAATGGGCATGGACAACGAATGCGCCGATTTTTTTACCCAGGCCACTGACAACTCCGACTACGTAAAATTTCTCGACGCAGTGAAACAAGGACGGCTCAGCGAAAAAGATATCGACATATCACTGAGGCGCTTGTTCACCGCCCGCTTCCGTCTGGGAATGTTCGATCCTCCCGAGATGGTGCCCTATGCGAATATTCCCGATTCCGAGATCGATAGCGAACCGCACCGCGCACTCGCGCTGCGGGCAGCGCGGGAGTCGATTGTCCTTCTGAAAAATGACGGCGTCCTTCCGTTCAGTGCAGACATAAAAAATATTGCAGTCGTGGGTCCGCTCGCTGAATCCACTCGCGTGCTGCACGGCAACTACAGTGGCACGGCATCTCACGCGACTTCCGCCCTTGATGGCATCCGCCGGCAATTCGCATCTGCTCAGGTCACCTATACTCCGGGCATGAACTTCCTCCGGCCAGAGGAACTCATTCCATCCACCGCGCTCTCGACCGCGGACGGCCAGCGCGGCCTCACCGGAGAATATTTTTCCAATCCTAACTTCGAAGGCGCTCCGCGGGTTGTACGCGTGGACAAAGCCATCGACCTGCAGCGCTTTCATCCTGAACGCTCTTCGATTCCTCCTCCTCCAGGAATGAAAGATTTTTCTGTGCGCTGGACGGGATTCCTTACTCCGGACGAATCGGGCGACTATCAAATCGGCGACGTTGGCTCCATGAACCGTCTTTGGCTCGACGGCAAGCTCATCGTCGATGACTTTTTATTGCACGATCCCAAACCGACCAACGCGACTCTTCACCTTGAAAAAGGACATCGCTACGCCATCAAGTTGGAATACGGACAAGGCGGCACCGGCCTCAGGCTGGTATGGCTTCGCCTCTTGGCCGATCCCATTCCAACGGCGATCGCTCTGGCAAAGAATGCTGACGTGGTTGTAGCCGTTGTCGGCATCACTTCTCAACTCGAAGGTGAGGAGATGAAGGTCGACGTTCCCGGCTTTAAAGGCGGCGACCGCACCAGCCTCGATTTGCCGAAAGAAGAAGAGGATCTTCTGGAAGCGATGAAGGCCACCGGCAAGCCTCTCGTCGTTGTGCTTATGAACGGCAGCGCGCTTTCGGTAAATTGGGCGAACGAACATGCGGACGCCATTCTCGACGCGTGGTATTCAGGGGAAGAAGGCGGAACCGCCGTCGCCGAAACTTTGGCAGGCTTGAATAATCCTGCCGGCAGGTTGCCCGTAACGTTTTACAAGGGCGTCGACCAGTTGCCTGCCTTTGAAGATTATTCAATGAAGAATCGCACGTACCGCTATTTTCAAGGCCAACCGCTCTATCCTTTCGGTTATGGACTCAGTTACTCCAAATTTGAGTACAGCAATTTGAAGCTTTCGAGCGCCACACTGGAAGCCGGTGATTTTCTTACCGTGGATGCGGATGTGCACAACACAAGCCCGAGAGATGGTGATGACGTCGTAGAACTATATCTGAATTTTCCCCACTCTCCGGTTACTCCGCTTTGCGCTCTTCGCGGCTTCACGCGAATTCACGTAGGTGCCGGCGATACGCAGCACGTCCACTTTATTCTGGACGAACGCGACCTGAGCGATGTAAATGAAAATGGAGATCGAATCGTTGCCGCAGGCGTGTACCGCATCACCGTCGGCGGTGGACAGCCGGGAACGGCTGCTCCGCAAGCTGAAGCGGAATTCAAGATCAAAGGTCAACGAATATTACCGGACTAGGAGCCGTGCATGCTCGCGACACCTGAATTGAAAATATGCGGTTGAAACAGTTGGGTATAGCGAGCGCAGTTTTCGTGGCATTGTTATCGACGGTCTTGTCTGCGCAGAATCCCAATCTCTCAGATACGCCGAACACTGCAAAAAAGACCGGCTCAAGAACAAAGCTGGATGCACCTCATGCAACCAGCACCAGTCCCATCCATTTCGCTTACCAGCCGATTCCTTTTGAACTCGATAGCGACGAAACCCCGGAGCGCCACGCACCTGAAACCATGGCCGGAGGTGTGGCCGTTTTCGATTACAACAACGACGGCAAGCTCGACATATTTTTTACCAACGGCGCTGACATCAATACCCTGCAGAAGTCGTCCGCAAAATATTCCAATCACCTCTTCGAGAATGACGGCCATGGGCACTTCACCGACGTCACTGCCAAAGCCGGCCTTGCCGGCAGCGGCTACGATATTGGCGTCGCCGTGGCCGACTACGACAACGATGGCTACGAAGATATTTTCGTCGCCGGTGTGTACAAGAACACTCTCTATCACAACAACGGAGACGGCACCTTCACCGACGTCACCGCCAAAGCCGGCCTGAATAAGCCTGATCCTGAATACGGGCCGCTGTGGTCAGTCGGAGCGGTTTGGGTCGACGTGAACAACGATGGTCTGCTCGACCTCTTCGTCATCAACTACATGAAGTGGGACATTAAGCACGAGCCCTCGTGCCCCATCGACGGCCATCCCGACTACTGCAATCCAAAGATGTACAAGCCAACTCCCAACCAGCTTTTTATCAACAATGGAGACGGTACTTTCACGGATGCGTCCGTGACATGGGGGTTGCGCGCTCATCCCGGAAAAGGCATGGCAGGCGCAACCGCCGATTTTGATCTCGACGGCAAAATGGATGTTTTCGTCGCCAACGACAAGGAGTTCAATTATTTTTTTCGCAACAAAGGAACTTCGTTCGAAGAGATCGGATTCGACGCGAATGTAGCTTTGCGGGAGGACGGAGTATTTATCTCCGGCATGGGCATCGATTTCCGCGACCTTGATAATGACGGATATCCCGACATTGTTATTGTTGCTCTCGACAACGAAACATTCCCTCTCTATCGCAACACTGGCAAAGGAACCTTTGCCGAAGTAACCGAAGAAAGCGGCATGACGATGCTAAGCCTGCCCATGGGCGGCTATTCGCCAACCATTGCCGACTTTGATAATGATGGCTGGAAAGATATTTTCGTTTCCCGCGGTCATGTGCAATCGCTTTTGTCGGAGCCTCGCATCGCCGTTGAGCAGCCGAACACAGTCTTCCGCAACTTAGGTGGCATGAAATTCGCCGCCCTGACGGCTGAAGCTGGATTAACCTCGCGTCCTCCCGCGCGGCATCGTGGATCCGCTATCGGCGATTTGAATGGAGACGGCCGCATCGATGTGGTTGTAACCGCGCTCAAAGCTCCAGCAGAAATTTGGATGAATGACAGCCCGAATAGCAATCACTGGCTGGAGATCAAACTGCAAGGAGCGAAGAGCAACCGCGATGGAATCGGAGCGCGCATCAAAGTGGTGACCAAAAGCGGCACGCAGTACGATCACAAATCTACGGCTGCCGGCTACGCGTCGTCGAGCGCGGGCCCGGTACATTTTGGATTGGGGCCGAACACTTCCGCCGATCTGGTCGAAATCCGATGGCCGTCAGGTACGGTCCAGCAGCTGCGGGACGTGGCGTCGGATCAGATCCTGAAGGTTATTGAACCAGCGTCAGCCGGCAAGTTCTAATATGTGAAAGACGCGGGAGGCGAGACGCGGAACTCTTGAACAGAAAATCTGCGCGGGAACTATCGCTGCTGCGCTCCCGCTCTGCCGATTCTTGCAGCAGTTGGAGGCGCATACTCACGCACCGCATCTCCGCTCATTTCGTCCTGCATGTGGCGGCGGCGAACGTGGAGGGCAAAGGCCTCGATCAGGTTCGTCGCAAATCCCTCGCTTCCAAACTCGTGTCCACACATCGAGCAGCGCGGATTTCGTCGCTCGAAAATATTGATTCGCAGCGTTGCCTCGCTTTTCAGCATGCCCCCATTGTGCCACAATATTCGCCGTACGTGTACGTTAACGTTTTGGTCACCTGCACAAGAACTTGAAACCAACAATTTATTTTGCATTGGTGCTGGCATTTGCCCTGTGCACCGTCGCAACCGGTCACGCGGAAACCGGCCACGATGCGTGGCTTCGTTATGCGCGTCTCGAGCCTGCTGCCGCCGAGCGCTATCGCGCACTCCCTGCGACTGTTCTTTCGCTCGACGACACAATTGTATTAAACAGCGCTCAAGCCGAGCTCGTCCGCGGTGTGAAGGGCATGTTAGACAGGACTCTTCGAATTGCGTCGAGTATGCCCACTGAAAGCGCCATCGTAATCGGCACCACCCAGCAACTTCGAAGTATCGCCCCGGCTTTACACATCATCGAAGGCTTGAATGGAGATGCATTCTGGCTGACTACCGGAGAAGTGCGCGGCTTCCATTGCACTGTCATCACCGCGGCCACAGACCGCGGCGTGCTCTACGGCGTCTTCGCTTTTCTCAACCGGATCGCGAGGCAGGAGAATGTTTTCCGGCTGAACGAATTGCAGCAACCCTCCGCTCCCATCCGCTGGGCCAACCAATGGGACAACCTTGATGGTACGATTGAACGCGGCTACGCCGGACGCTCCATCTTTTTTGAAAACGGCAGCGTTCGGCCCGATCTCACGCGGGTTTCCGAATACGCACGCCTGCTCGCTTCGGTAGGGATCAACGGATGCAGCGTGAACAATGTGAACGCCGACCCGCACATCCTCGATCCAGACTTCATTCCTCAGCTTGCTCGCATCGCGGAGGCCTTTCGTTCCTGGGGAGTGCAACTTGGAATCGCCGTCGACCTCAGCTTGCCCAAAACTTCCGGCGGTCCCGATACTTTTGATCCCCTGGATCCTCGCGTCGCAACCTGGTGGCAGAAAAAGTTCGACGAAGTGTACCGCTCCATCCCAGATTTCGGCGGCGTTGTCGTCAAAGCAGATTCCGAAGGACGCCTAGGTCCTTCGTTCTACGGGCGCACTCCCGCTGAAGCTGCGAATGTGATCGCCCGCGCCCTCAAGCCGCACGGCGGAATCGTTTTCTACCGCGCCTTTGTTTATAACCACCATCTCGACTGGACCAATCTGAAAAATGACCGGGCGAAAGCTGCATATGACATCTTTCACCCGCTCGACGGCAAATTCGATAACAACGTGATCATTCAGATTAAATATGGCCCCATCGATTTTCAGGTGCGCGAACCTGTATCTCCGTTGTTTGGCGGCCTTCCGCATACGAATACCGCAATCGAGTTGCAGATTACGCAGGAGTACACGGGCCAACAGCGGCATACTTGTTTTCTCGTTCCCATGTGGAAGGAGATTCTCGATTTCGACTTGCGTGTCAACGGCCACTCGACCGCTGTAAAGCAAATTGTCGCCGGCGAAAGCTTCCATCGTCCCCTTGGCGGATACATCGGCGTGGTGAACGTTGGTCTCGATCAGGACTGGCTGGGAAATCACTTGGCAATGGCTAACCTGTACGGATTCGGAAGGCTCGCGTGGAATCCGAATCTCACAGCAAAAGCCATTATCGAGGAATGGACCGCTCTAAGTTTCGGCAATGACCCCGTCGTGGTCCAAACAATTTCGCGCATCCAACTGGCTTCGTGGCAGGCCTATGAACACTATACCGGCGTGCTCGGCCTGCAAACACTCACGAACATCCTAGGCAGTCACTACGGACCTGCTCCCGAGTCGCAGGAGCGCAACGGCTGGGGCCAATGGATTCGCGCCGATGCCAGCGGAATCGGCATAGACAGGACCGTCGCTGCCGGCACCGGCTTCGTCGGACAATATTCCCCTGATGTGCGGAAGATTTATGAATCGCTCGCAAGCACGCCCGACAACTTACTGTTGTTCTTTCATCACGTGCCTTACACCTACAAACTGCACTCCGGAAAAACCGTCATCCAGATGATTTACGATTCGCATTACGCTGGCGCCGAGAAGACGAAACAGTTCGTCTCGCAATGGCAATCCCTCCACCGCCGTATCGATGACGATCGCTTCCACGCCGTGCTCGCTCAGCTCAACTATCAATCCGGACACGCGATCGTTTGGCGGGACGCGGTCGACGACTGGTTCCACCGGATCTCCGGCATCGGGGATGCGAAGGGCCGGGTTGGAAATCATCCCCACCGGATCGAAGCCGAGTCCATGGAACTTCGGGGCTATACCGCATTCGACGTGACTCCGTGGGAAGGCGCCTCCGGTGGAAAAGCCGTTGTGTGCGATCAGACCGCACAACCTTGCACAGCAAAGTACCGCTTTGCCGGCGCGAAAGGCTGGTACGACATTGATGTTGAATACTTCGACCAGAACAACGGCGTGTCGAAATATCGGGTCTTTGTGGGAGATCAACTAGTCGACGAGTGGCTTGCCGATTCCTCGCTACCCGCAACCGCACCCAACGGCGACTCGTCCACCCGCCGTCATATTACCGGCGTGGCATTGCGTCCGGGCGACGTATTACGGATCGAGGGCTTTCCCGACGGCGCCGAAGCAGCCCCGCTTGATTACGTGGAAATCTACCGCGAAACGACCGCCCCCTAGAAACAGGAATGCCGCCTCGCTTGCATCAGTCTAGAACGTAATCGCGGCAGAGATCTGTAGTGTGTATCCCTGGAAGGTGGATCTGCACTCGAATTCACGAAAATACTTAAGCCCGACGCTCACCTTCTGCTCCGGTAGTACTGCATTTGCCGTGAACCCCAGAGCGTTTACTTTGTAGAGCGCGACTGCCTGTTCCGGCGTAATGTTGGGGCCGTGTTTATCCGTCGTTTGCCACTCGCCGTATCCGACCAGCCCAAGCTGAAGGCGCAAGCTCCGTTGAAGGGGAAAAGTATGGGTCAGCGAATAATCTAGATTAAAGGTCTCGCCGGGGTGGACCATCGTGCCCTCTTGGGTACCGTGAAATTCATACATCTGAAAAGCGGAGAGGGCAGTGGCTTTGTTTCGATCCAGATAGATCGTCTGTCCACTGGCAACAGCTGAGGTCCAGTAGCCTGAACCGACATTCGTATTGGCGCCCGCGCTAAATCTTCCGGTCGGTGCCAGAAACCCATAGATTGCCCGAACGGCAAAGCGCTGCTTGCGCCAGCCGAGAATGACCGGTTGATAATAGGAATCCGCAAACCCTCCACCACCGCTGAGGGCGCCGTTGACATCCGAAGTGAGCGAGTTGTTAGCGATGGGAAGAGTAGCGGATGCCGAGAATACTGCCCCGCCCAGGAGAGGCATTTCCTTCTTGCTCACCCACACAAAACTGTTCAAATCCATAATGACCGAGTTCTGCCCGGTAGCCAATATTTCGCCATGAGAGCCTTTCTCTTCATCCCGCGAGAAGAAAATAAAAAGGTTTGAATAGGTGATTCCGGCTTCGGGCGTTACCCCAGAGTTCGTTGCGGTCATGCCTACGGGATAGACACCTCTGACTTGCGCTTGCACGGGAGCCAAGACAACAGAGTTAGCGACCGCAACGAGGACAACTAGAGCAAAGAGGCGCCATGCGAAATGTACTCTCATCAACGTTCACGGGTTGTTCCAAATGTGGCGAAACTCCGCGGCCCAAACCCGTGGTGTTCTAGACCGGAGTTTCCGCGCTTCGAGTTCCAAAGACACGCGCCAGCGGCATCAGAATCAGCAGCCCGACGACAGCAACGACGACAATCATGACGAGTACCTTGGCGTCGAAGTCCTTGCCGCCCACCACAAGGGCAGCGGCAATATTGCGCTGCGCAGTCGCTAACGACAGCACGCCCTTTGTCCCTAGACCCGGACCGCCGAGGAGCCAGCCAATTGCAGCGCCGGCCAAGAGAAAGAGGATGCTCGCCAAAATGCCGCGCGTTCCGAACAAGGAGATTACATTTTGGATGTTCGTCACCAACAGGAGCACGATCAGGAGTAGCAGGCTGAGGCTGGAGGTTCGGTTAAGCGGCGCGCGCATTCTTTCAGCAATGCTTCCGAACCGGGCGTTCACCGCAAGCCCAACTCCGAGTGGAAGCAGCATTAGAAGAACGAGCGAGCGCGCGATTTTCATCGGCTCGACCGAAACGCCCTCCAAAAGCAGGGGCAGGACGAGCGGCATGTAGGCCACGGTCAAAACCATGAGTAGCACCATTAGTCCTACAGCAAAGGCAAGGTTGCCCTTGGCGATTCCTGCCAGCTTGGGAAGGAATGGCGCGCCGGCAGCTGCCCCGAGCAAAAGCAGGGCTATGCCGAGCGGCTGGTCAAGCTTAAGAATTCTCGCTATGGCTAGCGCCCCGAGTGGCATCAGCACAAAATTGGCGAGCAATGCGAGAAAAACAAGTTTGCCATTGCGCAGAGGAGCCACAATCTGGCCGAACGGTGAGACTCAAACCAACCGCCAGCATGCTTGAAACTACAAAGGCAAACATCGTGATCGGGACTGCCTTACTCAGGAATTCCATTCAAACCTTTCGCCTGTAGTGCTTGTGCGTTCCAAGTTTCGGATCAGGCGGCAGCCTGAGTTTTTTTCGCGGGCATCCCGCTTGCCAGTGGCATCGTTGCCAGGTTCTTCCAAAAGGTCGCCAGCGACTCGACACCGCCAAACAAGGTAGTAAAGATCGTGAGGTCCGCCAGCAGGATGTTTCCTGCGCGTTGTGCATCAGGGGGCATCCAGATACACGAGTTGAACTCGGTATTGCCCGCCTGAGTGAAAGGATGCGGTCGGTCCAGATCAATCGGTTGCCGCGTAAGCACGTGGACGGATTTTTTATCGTCGGTGGTCAGCGCATAGTGTGGCAGGTGCAGATGAAAATTGAATGTGGTAACCCCATTGAGGAGGCCAAGCTTATCCAGGTCTTTGTTGATTGTCAGCGGCGTAATTTGTTTTGTGCCCTTGACGAGGGCGGGGCGAAGTCCGAATTGATTCATCACTGGAACGCCGAGTGCTTTCATGAGCGAACGCGTGTATTGTCCGAAGCGCTGCTGGCGCGGGACGAGCTCATCTCCGTGGTGTGTATATTCCAGTTGGCGCTGCTTCAGATCTTCTGTAAATCCCACGTCGTGATGGGGCGCCAGCAGAAGGCAAGTTCCCTCTCGTTGCAGCCACTCGCGCATCGGCCTCGATCTCCCTGAGGTTGCCTCTTGCTCTGAAAGCAGGTGATCGAGACCGAACACCATCAGCGTGTCTGTGTCCGCAAGGATTCGTTCGTCGATCGGAAGCTTGTACCCGGCCTGGTCGATTCGTTGAAATACCGCAACCGAATGTCCGGTGACTTCACCTAAGACGCTCTGAAACGCGAGAGTCGAGCGGTGGAACAGTTCCAGGGTCCCAGCAATTCCTTGCAGGAAATTCATCTCATCCCATTCCGTTCCCTCATACGCGGGCCAGGCGACTCTTCGGACCTCGGTCATGGTCGAGAAGCGATTGTCTAATTCAGTGGTGTCCCGGTTGGATTCCCACGGGTAACTCCACGTCCAGTAGATGGAAACTCTTCGTTTGCCGGGAGTGTACTTGCGGGGCGCATGATTCTGGTTATACGTACGCGGCGGTTGAGGAACGGAACTCATGATTGCCTACCTTTCTGTACTTTCCAATGATCTTTTTCAAACACCATCACTCAGCGACGCCAGGTATCGAAGCGCTTTTATACCGGGCAAAAAGAAGTAAGCGCCGCCTCGGATGGTGGTGAAAGCTGGCAGGCCCTTAATCTTTTTCCGAATGGGACGCTTTGGGATGGTCATGTCAAAAGTCCCATCCTGCGTACCGAAAATCGGATCGCGCTCGTTTCCCAGTTCGTGAAAGTTTGGGTCGTTCGCCCATACATTCATGGCAAATTCAAATTGGCGGACGAGACTCGCACAGCCCACGAACGCCGCGATGCCTCGTTCTATGCCGTCATCGGGGACACCTTCCGGCAGAGGCGGACCATAAGTCCCGCCTCGCCGGATCATCTTCCGCCGGTTCATGTTCACTGCGGTATCGCGCGGGTTCATGCGCCGGATATGTGACCCGAGCGGGCAACCATAGCCGTGAGGGTCCATCTTTGCGTAATTAAAATCGTTGCTGCGCTGAGAATCAGCACCGAGCTTTGGATCGTCCCTATCTGGCGCGAGGACAAGGGGAGCGCCGCTCCGCCATCGCCCCATCAGCTTGGCAGCAATCAATTCCTGCTGTTGCGGTGTTTCACCATGGGCTCGGAGGAAATCGCGAAACGCGCCTACGTGCTCTTCCATTCTTAGATAAGCGACATAGCTGCCGTTGCGAGAAAGAATTTCCGGCTGCGGCAATGCGGCTGCAGGACCTTCTTCGTCAGGATAGCCAAGAAAAAATTCGCCCGGTTTAATCGCTGGGCCAGAACCGGGCGTCGGCTCTACGCCCGTTCCCTCGATGACGGGCTGTGAGAGCCGATCCCGGTAGCCGAAGTGTTCGTGAGCGTAATCGAACGGGGGGATAGCTTCCAGATCTAGAGCTGAAAGCACTTCGACTGCGCTGCATTGCGCGACATATCGTTCGTACTCTCCGCGGCAGCGCTCACGTTCAGCGACATCGCGGGCGAACAGTACGACGATCGCATGCAGGTTAGGATTGGCGAGCCCTCCCACCCAATGATCTGGATGATTCGCGCCTGTTGTGCCGAGGACGCCCGCTCGGGTCGCCATGCCCTGACGAAATTCTTCAGGAAAGGTGGCCAGTGATGCTGCAGCCACACCGAGCTTTTGCAAACCGTTCCAAGTGAAACCAACGGTCACCCATCTTGCATCAAGCAGGCTCGATCCCACAGAGCTTGCGGTGCCCACCTTATCGGTTAGCCCCGCCAGCCACCCGCGTCCGCCTGCGGAATTCCCAAACGCTAGGAACTCGTAGCGTGCTGCGCGCGCAGGTGGCCTCGCCATCAGGAAGTGTTGAATATCGTCGAACTCGAGGGAATCCAATTCTTCCGCCCGAGCGGTCAGATCACTTGAAATCCCATGCGAGTGTTGCAATATGCCCACGGCCTCTCCGTTCGCGAATCGAATTGTTACTGCATTAGGTCGAGCATGTCGCTGAAAGTTGCCTTGAGCTTAAGCGCCTTCTTGACTTCGTCGGCACTTACGTAGGGATATTCGCCGTATTCCAAGAAGCTCGGGCACTGATGATCGCGAAAGAACTTGCTGACCGCTGCTACGTTCGTCTTCCAATCCTCGGGAAATCCTTCGAGGTTTACGAAGACCGTGGTAATGCCGGTCTTGGCGAAGATCGCCACAGCGTCCTCGATATATTTGTCGAAATCAGTGTCGAAGATGCCCTGATACATGAAATGTAGTCCCGAGCCCACGTCGAACAAGATCCAACGGAGATAGTGCAGTTTCAGGGTGGCGAGCACGGAGGGATCGCCCTTCACCGCTGCCTCGATGCCCTTCCCGTAGTCGCGGATCGTCTTCTCTCTGCCAGGCTTGACCTTCGCGACGACCGAAAAGCCGTAGCAGGCGGGAGTCTTGGGAAAGATTGGTCCGTAGCGTCCCTTCTCAAGTTCGAAGTATCCTTCCTTCGGAATTGCCATCGCCTGTGGTTTCGTCCAATCGTGCTCTGTAGACGTTGAGTGTGTTGCGGTTGCTACTGTGGCCATGTCAGTCTCCTATTCTTGTCCCTTGTTCCTCGTGCCACACTCTCCTCGCTGGGTGCGGTTCTCCATGAACCTGCGAGGCAGCCTACACTCTTAGTTGATAACCGGAGGTATTCACACTGTTAGTTCTTACAGACAACGTGGACTGGGTGAGTACTTCTCGGTCAGTCGGAAATTGTGACTGACCCTGACCGCCCGTCAGAATTCTAGACGCTGGAACGCTTTGCCCTTCCTGATGAATTTCGGAAATCTATCGAGGAGCAATGAGCAAGGTGTATTATCGAACCAGTTCTTTTGTTATCGTTTTCATCCAGCCCTATTGCTGATGATCGAACCATGCGCGCGCGCAACGACCTAAATTAGCGAGCATGGAATTCTGAATACAGTCAGCGACTAAATTCGCAAGGTCGGGTTTTAGACTTTAAGGGCGGAGGCTGTTTGGAAACGACATCAGTTCGAGTTCTCGTGGTCGATGATTATGAACCGTTTCGGCGATTCATCTGTTCTACGCTGAGAAAAAGACCGGAACTGCAAATCGTGGGGGAAGTGGGGGACGGACTAGAAGCGGTTCGCAAGTCTGAAGAACTGCAGCCCGATCTGATTGTGCTCGACATTGGGCTTCCAACACTGAATGGAATCGAAGCGGCTCGCCGAATCCGCAAGCTCTCCCCCGACTCCAAGATACTTTTAATAAGCCAAGAATCCGCTGCTGACGTGGTGCAGGAAGCCCTCGCCATGGGGGCACTGGGCTACGTGGTCAAGGCGCACGCTGGAGGCGAACTGTTAGCGGCTGTGGACGCGGTTCTTGAGGGCAGGCAGTTTGTCAGCAGCGGATTGTCAGGTCACGGTTTCGCCCACGCCATGGACGAGCAAGGGACCGATCTCTGCCTCGAAGAGGCTCTCCCCTCGCTTATGCCGGCAAAAGCGGAGCTCACGCGCAGCCACGAAGTTGAATACTATGCTGATGATGCAGCTTTCGTATTTGGCTTTACTCGGTTCATCGAAGCTTCCCTAAAAACCGGGAGTGCCGTTATCGCGATCGCGACTGAGTCACACCGAAAGGATCTTCTTGAAGGGTTGCAAGCACATGGGGTGGATATTGTCGCCGCCATTGGGCAGGGACGCTATATCCCGTTGGATGCTGCCGAAATACTCTCGACTTTCATTGTGGATGGTCTGCCCGACCCGGTGCGATTTTTTAAAGTCGCAAGCGAACTGATCGCGCCAGCAGCACGGGCCACGGCGGGGAGAGAGACGCGGGTTGCAATTTGCGGGGAATGTGCGTCAATCTTGTGGGGGCAAGGTAAGGCGGACGCGGCTATTCAGATCGAGCAACTTTGTAATCAGCTGACCAAACGATACGGTATGGATATTCTCTGTGGACTCTCTCTAACCAGCGTTCACCGCGAAGAAGACAAGCAAATCTTCCGGACGATTTGCCGCAAAGACTGACCAGCGCGAGGAGTCTTAGCTGGCTGCAAGCATCGAGTCACCCACCGAACCGAGAGGCACGCCAACGTGGACTGTAGTGCCTTTTTCAAGTTGCGAATCGACAGAGAATGTTCCATTCACCAGTCTCACGCGCTGCTCCATTCTGGTCAGACCAAGGCCTCGGTCTCTCCTTGCCGCGTTGAGGTCAAAGCCAGCGCCAGAGTCGCTAACAGTAAGATGAATTTCATCGGCCGCACGCCACAACTGCACGCTGAACTTCTGTACCCTGCTATGCTTGACCCCGTTATGCAACGCTTCCTGTAGAACCCGGAAGAGGCAAATAGAAACTTCCGGCTGCACCCAGCTGGGGACACCGTGGCTCCTGAAGTCAATCTTCACTTTCTTCCGCTCCCCGAACTCTTCGCAGAAGATTCTCATAACCGCGGTGACACCGAGATACTCTAGTCTCGGAGAGTACAACTCGTGCGCTGAAGCTTTGACATCGGTCAATATCTCCAAGGTATGCTGCCGCACTGCGTCCATGCGGTCGAGGAGTTCAACATTTCGATTGGAGAGGTCATTCTTGAGTTGTTCGATCCCAATTGCCAATAACGCAAGACGCTGGCCGATTTCTTCGTGAAGGTCTTTCGCGATCCGGTGACGTTCCCGCTCTTCGGCCTCAATCACTCGGCGGTTCATGCAGGAGAGGGCTTCTTCCGCCCGCTTGCGCTCTGTGATGTCTAGCGACACGCCGAGCATTCGTTCGGGGTCACCATTCGTCGCATAGTAGAACTTGCCTCGCGCTGTAAGCCAGCGAACTGTTCCATCTGGTTTTACGATGCGAAACTCTGCCGCGTACAGCTTCCTGTTCTGCCTTGCATCCGCGATCGCTTCCGAGACTCTAGTTCGGTCATCCGGATGTACGTAACGAAAGAAATCCTCTATAGTTGTTACGTAAGGATCGGAAGCGATTCCGAAGATGGTTTGGAGATCGCCGAACCAAATCTGCCGTCCGCTCTTAACGTCAAAGTCCCACCCTACCGATGCGCTCGCTTCCATTGCCAGACGTAGCCTGTCGTTGGCCAAGCCAAAATGGAAATCCAGTTCACGTCTGGCGAGGTACTCCTTTATATAGGCGGCACCCGCCAGACAGACAATCGCGGCGATTGTGACAAGCAAGCGGAGAGTTCGCAGACCAGTGCTCTCACTCCGGGAAAAAAGCTCCCATACAACCGGGATAGAGATCATGACAACCACGAGCAGCGCCCATACCGAGCCGCATGAGCTTTCGCCGCTATCGAATCGCGTTGCTCTTGCTTCTGGTCCCAGCTCCTGCCGTGCGCGCAACGGTATCCACACAAACCAGCAAACAGAAGCGGTCAGCCCCAGACCATAGAGCTTGCCGTTGACATAGCCACCCGAGTCAATCGCGAGATTGGCGACCGCAGAACTTAAGGTGTATAGGATGGAGGCGCCCAACAGGTGACGATAGATTGGCTTCCAGGCAGGCTGCACGCGAAAGGTCAGAATTCCTGCAGCCAGGATCAGCGCCAGATTTTCTAACAGATAAAGAATGTCAAAACGCACGCCATAGCTAGAAGACGTAGCGCTCGATGAGAACAAGTACTGGTATGGGAAAACAACGTAACTATAAAGAAAGCTCCAGAAAAATAATATGAGAAGAGAGTTTAAGATCACGCGGTATGGCTTGCGATCGAATGCGTTCCGCTGTGGGAGGGTTGCCACGGCTGCTATGAGCGGTACGATGTGCAAGAACAGAACCGGATCAGCGATCGAATTGTCCGGCACCTCCATGTGCCGACCAAGCTCGTAGTACACACCAAGGCACTGGTTTAGTGACCAGAGGCCATAGGCAATTGCGAGGAATACCCAGAACGGACGGCTCCCAAGTGTTTGCCGAATTCCGTTGCGAATGGCGAAACCAGTCGCTAAGAACAGGAGGAGGAAATAACTGATCCCACTGTATGAAACGACGTAGGAACCTGGCTTTACGGCGAGCGAAAGGACGGCTTTGACGACCACGATTCCGACTATCAGCGCCGTCGGCCAAGAAGCAAATCTTAGCCTTATTCCGAGATTCGACGAGAATCGTTTCGTCATGATTCCTGAAGACCGCCAATAAAACCGTCGATCAAATGCGAAACGAAATCCAATTTAGAGCGATTATCCGGCAGCCCGCATCGAATCACCAACCGAACCGAGAGGCACGCGAGCGTGGATCATGGTGCCATGTTGAGGTTGTGATTCGATTGAAAGCTCTCCACCCACCAACCGGAGGCGCTCTTGCATGCTCGCGAGACCAAGACCTCGACCTTGCGTTGCTGTTTCCGTGTCGAAGCCTTTTCCTAAATCACTAACGATGAGATGAATTTCACCTGAGTCTTCCTGCAGTTGCACTTCGATCCGCCGTACTCCGCTGTGCTTGGCTGCATTGTGCAAAGCCTCCTGTAAGACTCGAAAGAGGGAAAGCCCGACTTCCGGGGGCAAAGACATTTTGGATTCAGGACCTTTGAATTCAATTTGTAGTCCCTGCCGCTGGCCGAATTCTTTGCACCAGCTTTTCATGCCCCCGATGGCACCAAGATATTCCAGTTTTGAGGAATGCAACTCGTGGGACAGGGCTTGTACGTCGTTCGCCATCCCCATCGCCTGTTCTTGCAGTTCCTTCATTCGGCTGCCGATTTCCACGGGCAACTCAGGATGGTGTTCCTGAAGTTGTTGAAGGTCGATTCCCAACATTGCAAGACGTTGGTTGATATCGTCGTGCAGTTCTCTGGCGATCCGGGCGCGTTCTTGCTCCTGCGCCTGGACGAGTTTCCGACTCATGCTGGTAAGAGCGTCTTCGGCGAGCTTGCGATCAGTGACGTCGATGCAAGAGCCTATATAGCCAGCAAACGAGCCATCGTTATTCAGCCTTGGCACGCCGACGTCGAGAATATAGCGATATTCTCCATCGTGTCTGCGCAAACGGCATTCCTTTTTAAAAGGTTGCCGCTGATCGAACCCCCGACAATAAACACCGTGACATTGCTGGTAGTCGTCAGGATGAACAATTCCGGCCAGGTTATTAATAAGATCGGTCTCCGAGAGGCCAGTGAAGTCCAGCCAAAGCTGATTGAAATACGTGGGCTTTTTGTCCGGTCCTGACATCCAGATCATCACTGGCGCGTTGTTTGCTACCAGACGGAATCGCTCTTCGCTCTCGCGTACTGTCTCTTCCGCCAGTTTGCGTTCGGTGATGTCTTGAATTGTGCCGCGGAGCCCGATGATTTGTCCGCTTTTATCGCGCACTGGCTCGCCTCGTGCAATCTCCCATTTGGCGATGGACTCGGGCCTCACAATCTCCAAATCAAGCTCGTAGGATGTTCCGCTTTGCAAGGCTCCCTGAATGGCGCGCTGTAGCCGTTCCCAACTTTCAGCAGCGAACAGGTGGGCATGCTCCTCGTAAGAAGGCGCGGACAAGGTTGGATCGATGCCCATGAGATGGTAAAGCTCCTTCGACCAAATCACAGCATCTGTCCGTGGATCCCACTGCCAGCTTCCTAGTCCCGCCAAACGCTGCGCTTCTTTCAATTCCGTCTCTCTCTGCTGCAGTGCCTCTTCCGCCCGCTTGCGTTCGGTGATGTCCTGCAAGATACAGGCAATTCGATCAATGCCCAGTGGACCTCGGATGGGAAAATACGCCGCCGAGATGTTTCTCTCACCCAGCTTGGGGTAGCTGTACTTGACCTCGTATCGCACGACTTTACCCTGGAAACATTCATCAAACCGTTCCTTGATGTCCGCCTCAAAGGTCTCTTTACCTACAATCTCGGCGACGGTATGGCCAATGACCTGTTCCTTCGCGAAGCCCCGGTAGGTCAGGAATGCTGCATTGGCAATTACGTAGCGGTATTCCCGGTCCACTACCATGATCCTATCCCCTAGCACTTCGACGACTTTTTCGTACTCCCGTAGTCGCCCCTCCATCTGCTCGCGCTCGGTGATGTCTAACGCCATGCCAAGCATGCGCCGGGGATCGCCGTTGGGCGCAAAAAGAAATTTTCCGCTGGCAGTGATCCAGCGCACGGTTCCGTCCGCGCGGATGACGCGAAATTCTGCGACGTAAGGGCTTCGGCTCTGTCTGGCGTCGTCAACGGCTTTCCAGACGAGTTCTCGGTCTTCCGGGTGTATGGAGCGGCGAAAGTCCTCGACGTGCCCGGAGTAGCTGTCTGCTGGGATTCCCAACATGGTTTGGAGGTCACCGAACCACTGGGTTCGTCCGCTTTGAACGTCCCAATCCCACCCTACCGACTTGCCAGCTTCTACTGCCAATCGAAACCGATCATAGGTAAGGGCTAGATTGGCTTCCGCCTTCCTTCGTCTCGCCCGCTGCCACAACAGTCCGCCAATCAGCAACGCCTCCAATAAGATCAGAGCAATCCCGCTGATGATGTACCACTTGTAGGATTCCCAGACAGTGAGTTGCCGGTTGAGAACGATGCTGCCGGGGGGAAGATTCTTTTCTTTGAGCCCCCAGTGCTTGAGGGCGCGCCAATCGAACATGTAAGCATTGGTGCTCCTGGCGATGGGGATGTCCTGCGGCTTCTCGCCGTTGAGAACCCTCACTGCCATCTCTGCGGCGATGCGACCGTTGTCGGTCCAGTTCACCAGATCGCCACCCACTGTTCCTGCCCTCAGATCCACATCGTCCATTACAAAGACAGGAGCATTTGCGGCACTGGCCACCATCGGTATCGATTGAGCTGAATCGATAAAGCGGTCTCCCGCTGCATCTTGCGAGATTGCAGTGTGATAAACAATCGTATCCTTGGGTAGATGCCTGAGCCTCTCAAGCAGTGCGGGCATGGTCAAGTCGAAAAGATAGGTGAACTCGAGCTTCGATTCGTCGTTGTGGAAACTCTGCTTAGCGATAGCTTCGAATCCTTCGTCAAACTTACCCACTCCACCGACGACCACAACATGCTTGGTGTTGGGCAGCAAGTGCAACGCCGCCTTGAGGGTTCCCTCGGCGTCTAACTGGGCCAAAACACCAGTAAAGGGCATGCCGTGCCTTACCTCGCCCGGAATTCCGCTCCAAATTGTGCAGAAGATAGTTGGAGTACCCTGGAACTTGTCGTACGCCTCGGCGATGAACTTCAGGGACACTGGCCCGGCGGCAATGATCACGTCGGGCTTGCGGGCTGAGTATTTTTGAATAATCTCTTGTCGAAAGTTGTCTTGCGAAACTCGGTCCGGGAATAGGCTGAGATCCAGGCTCTCCTCATAGAGCTCGATCCGGTACGGAGATTTTTGTAGACCAGCGAGGATTGCCTGAACGATTTCTGCGAAGCCGGGTGAGGAGATAATGCCGAGGTCGTTAATAATGAGGACGCGCCGGACTTCTCTTGCAGATCTTGCGGGACTCGCCTGCAGCAGCAGAAAAGCTGCCACCACGACAACGCAGATCAGCCTTGTCTTTCGTCTACGCACTTCTCGGCCTCGTTGCTCAGGCGCGCATCGTCCTATGCCGAAGAACTTTATCACAGTGAGGTAATCCGCCATGTCCGAAATCTGAAAAGCTCCACATCCGAGTAAACAAAATTCCGAGCACCATTTGCAGCAATAATGCCAGGTCCGGGTACTGGCAAAACTTACAGTCCCCCTCTACACAATGACGAATTAAAATGTGCAGCCTTGGCGACGCGACACTCGAATTGTGATAGAGGGGAATGGGGACTTATATCAGGTCGCCAGGCACTCGCGCTCTCGTTCTATTATTGCGGAAGCCCAACTAAGTAATGCACATGCGAAATCCGTAGGCTGCAAACAGAGTGCTGCCAAGGGTCATTTTGTGGGCAACGCCTTACATGAGCACCGCCATCGATCGTGCTGCCGCTGGTCGGCGCTCCTGGTGATTCTGATTATTCTTCTGGTTTTTTCCGCCGGTGTACAAAGCCAGACAGCTTCGACGGGCGCACTGAGCGGAGTGGCGCTCGACCCCAGAGGAGCCGTTTTAACAGAGGTCGTTGTCCGACTCACTAACCAGAACACCGGCGTGATTCGGTCTGCCACTTCCGACAAAGATGGCAGGTTCAATTTTTTGCTGCTGCCACCCGGCAAATACGAGCTACAAGCCAGCAAAACCGGTCTTGTCACCCTCGTCGCAAATGCAACGGTAGATGTCAGCGTCACCGAAGGGATGCACCTCGAACTGCGGCTCCGGCCGACGACCGTGTTCCACAGCATCAAGGTGTACGTAGAGGCGGCAACAGTGCAGACCGACAGTTCCGCTCTGGGCAGGGTAGTCAACGAAATCGCGGTCGGCGGTTTGCCCTCAGTCACGAGGAATTTTGCTCAAATTGCAAGCCTCTCTCCGGGTGTTATAACCGGCGTGTACAACGCAGGAGAGCTTGGACTTGGTGGGACCGCTCTCTCGCAGATTGCCGCATCGAACGATGGGATTTACGTACACGGAGCGCGTTCCTATGACAATAACTTCCAGTTGGACGGAATCAGCGTGAGCGATGTGCAGGGCAGTGCAGCAGGGAGTGGCGGCATTCCGATTCCGAACCCCGATAGCATCGAGGAGTTCAAAGTCCAGACAGGACTTTACGATGCAGGCTATGGGCGCTATGGTGGTGCCAACATCAGCGTGATTACAAAAACCGGTAGCAATGCTTTCCACGGGACGGTTTTCGAGTTCTTTCGCAACGAGCTGCTCAATGCTAACGATTTCTTTTTGAACCAAACCGGTCAGCCGCGCCCTGTCCTCAAGCAGAACCAGTTTGGTTTCGCCTTGGGTGGACCTATCAAAAAGGACAAACTACTTTTCTTTGGTTCGTATCAGGGGACTTACCAAGTCAACGGCATTGCTGCTGGTCAGTCGAGGACCGCTTGCACCGCCAGCTTAAGCGAGCCGCCGCTCACGAATGACCGCACGGCCTCTGAACTCGGCAAAATCTTTGGCGGTATGACGGGCGCGCAGGGAGGCACGGCGATCAAACCCAACGGCTCCAACATTAATCATGTGGCTCTGGCCCTGCTGAATTTCAAGCTTCCTGACGGAACGTTCCTGATACCCACTCCGCAAACTGTAGACCCGACGAAACCACTTGCGCAGCAGGGCTTCTCAGTCCTCACCGATCCCTGCCATTTTAATGAAAACCAGTTTTCCACCAACCTTGACTACCTGAATCGACCGAACAGCAAAATCGCACTCCGCTTCTTCCTGGCAGATGATGATGAGACCGTCACGTTTCCCGGTAATGGCGTCAATCCAGCAGGTAATGTGCCAGGCTTTCCGAGTCCTGATGATTCTGAATTCAGAGTCTTTTCTTTAGCTCATACTTACACTTTCCATAACGCATGGCTCAACGAAGCCCGGATTGGATATGTCCGCACGAGTACCACCACCGAGGCGAAAACTCCGTTCGATTGGTCGGACGTTGGAGTTGCCGAAGGAGAAATGAGCCACAATAACGAGCTGCCGAGCTTGGAAATTCTCGGTTCTGCGAGTATTGCCTCCGGGTTTCCGCGAACGATTGCCCAAAATAGTTTTATCTTCGGGGATAATCTCGGCTTCGTCCGCGGCGCCCACACGGTACGCATGGGAGGATCTCTCACTAGGTTGCAGGACAACGTCAATCTTGTGGGACTTGGATCATTTCTGCAGTTTCTGAGCTGGCCCGATTTTCTACTTGGCCTTAGCGCAGAGGAGAACGGAACAGGGTTCAGCAATGTATTTGCCTCGTATGATGACTTCGGCCTCACCAATCGGGAATTCAGGGTGTGGGAGGGTACAGGGTTCGCGCAGGACGACTATAGAATCCGCAGGTCACTTACTTTGAATATTGGCTTGCGTTACGAGCGTCTCGGCCAATTCGGAGATCGTCTGGGAAGAAACGCAAGCTTCGACATCGGCAAAGCTGACCCCAACCCTCCGTCAAGCGGGAGCGTGGCCGGCTATATCGTGGCCTCCAACTTTCCAGGCGTAGTTCCCCCGGGTGTCTTGCGTGCGGATAACACTTTCGGGAACTACGGCGAGGGACAAAACACGATCGCACCGCGAATTGGGTTCGCCTGGCAGTTCTTGCCCCGCAGTAGTCGAATGGTGCTAAGGGGCGGGTATGGCACGTATTATTCCCGACCCACCGGTCAAGCCTTTTATCAAAATATCCTGGGCGCTCCGTTTTCAGTGTTTCGTCTAAATGCAGGAGCGGCAAACGCAGACGCGACATTTCAAGCGCCTTTCCCCCAGCCGTTTCCTACGCCGGAGTCCTTCCCGTCGTTTCCCGCGTATTCTCCGACCAGCACGACGACTATTTATTCTGTTGCGCCCGGTTTCCGGCCCGCCATGATTCAACAGTATTCGTTAAATATTCAGGCTGAGTTATACAAGGGCTGGCTCCTGGAAATTGGATACGTGGGCACTCGCGGCACACACCTGGTCCGCCAACGTTCTCTTAATCAGGCGCTCAGCGCCTCCGCCAACAGCCCAATCAGGGGAGTAACCACAAATACTGTCGCAAATATTCGGTTGCGAGTTCCCATCCTCGGAGTGCCACCTGATTCACTCGAGGAAATGGAATCCGAGGGCAGTTCCTGGTACAACGGGCTGGAAGCGAGCTTGACGAAGCGTTTGGGGAACGGCCTTCAGTTCCTCGCCTCTTACACCTTCTCGAAGACTCTGGACACCGATGGCGCGGACATCAACTCAACCTCCTCGGGAAATGCACTAACGCTAGGAGACCAAAACTCCCCGAGAGAGCGATGGGGACGAGCCAGCTTCGACCGCGCTGATCGGTTTGTTTTTAGCGAAACATGGAAACTGCCCAGCCCGTCAGCCGAATTCCAACGAGCACTTCTGGGCGGCTGGGACCTTGCTGGTGTACTTACGATTCAATCTGGCAGCGCTCTCACGATCGCGGACACTAATGCCACCAATGTCTTCGGGATAAGCGAAGACCGGGCACAACTGAGTGGAACATGCGCGAAAAACCAATTGGTCAACGGAGGGTCGGTGGAATCGAAACTAGGAGGGTATTTCAATTCCACCTGTTTTACGAATCCGAGAATTATCGGATCGGATGGCATCGGAACAGCGTTTGGCGATAGTGCGACAGGGATTGTAAATGGTCCCGGACAAGCCGATCTGGATCTCGCACTTTCAAAAACTGTGACGGTCAATTGGCCAATCGAGAAAAGTAGCTTTCAATTTCGCGCCGAATTTTACAATGCGCTGAACCATCCGCAGTTTGCGAACCCCGACAGCAATTTCACATCACCCACGTTCGGCGTCATCAGTAGCACGTCGGTAAATGCTCGCGTTGGACAGTTGGCACTGAGGTTTGGATTTTAAGGTTACTGTTCAGGCCGATGGCTTCAACACCTTTCCGACGTCAAAGGAGAAACGATCCCTCAAACCGCAGACATTGTTGGGACACCTTTTCGCCGCTGCAATCCTCCTCAGGAGCGGCTCTTTCCGTGAGCTGTAAGAAGTGACAGTGTTCAGGTATCTATTCCTCCGGCTAGGCTCCTCTCTGCAAACGAGGGAGCCTACAATGCTAAACCTGGAAGTCTTAAGCTGCCGCATCCAGCCCCACTTAGGCATCACATTATGGCATTGTGAGCAGTGCACTGAATTTATATCGATTGGTTCAGAGCATCCGTTGAATGAGGCATTTTGCCCGGTGTGCGGTGAGGAACTGCTAGAGCTTTCCGGAAAGCTCAGTAGCATGCCAGCAGCTCAGTTCGGAGATGCCTGATGCGGCTGTACCACTTTAAGTATGTTTGACAACCTGATTTGGTCCACATTTGATACTTCGGTTTGGCGCACCCAGCAACGTAGAAGAGACTTCCTCAGCAGCTACGATGCTTTCTTCTTCTGCCTTACCTCCGCAGTTCTGCGGAAGCGATACGACTCGGTTCGGGTCTCGATGACAAGCCTCGGCATGTTGCCCCTTTCATTCCGCAAAATTGTCCTATCGATTCGTTTTATCTCAACGGTCCGCCGGTAGCCGCTCTGCAGCAGGCTGCGCCTCGTTAGGCGATCGGATTCGTAAGTCAACGGCCATTGGTCCGGCGCGACCTCACCTGCAGCGACACGTGGCAAGAACCGGTCGATAGTCCACGGAGCCTCGTAATAGCACGCCTCAGAACCGCCAAACCTGACAGTTGGATCAGCGGACCGGATCAATTAGATGACATGAAGAGGCTGTTCTTTGCACGCAGCGGAAGAGCAGGCCGAGATCGGTTGATGGGGCAGTCGCGAATGCAGAGTGGTTCTTCTTTTTCCGGCAAGCGGCCGTGACCCCAACAGCGCCGATGTTACCGGCTCATGACCCCGATCGACGTGTGTGCGGACAGGACAGCAACGTGCAGCGATCCGAATGGAAGAGGGAAATTCGGCGAGCGTTCTTCGTGTTCGCTCTGGTTTTTGCCGTGCGCCCGGTTGTTAACGGGCAGACGTACGCAGACGTGACTGGCGCAAGTGGAGGATCTTATGAACTACAGGATCCAACCTTGCCCGAGGCTCCGCCGGTTGGCGCGGCATCTGCTGGTCCGCTTTGGAGTCTTTCTGATGTAAGCGGCTCGAAGTACCCACATTCTGATGAGTCTCCGAGGATGCCCAATTGGGATGCCGAAGCGTTTATCCAAACCCGGTCTGAGGTTCCCGTCGACAAAAATGTGAAGTGGAGGACTGCGAACCAGGAATCCCTGCTGTTTACAGGGATCATGCACACCTTCAACCTTGGGACTGAGGCCGGGACCCGGGACACGCTTAACGGCCACTGGCTTCAGCAGTACCTGCAATCGGTGAGCGAACTACGGGGCTGGAGCGACAGCGACAAGTTCATGTCGCCCTACGTCGGCCACACGATTGAGGGCGCAGTCTTCGGCTACATCGAGCGGCAGAACGATCCGAAGTACCGGGCGGTTCAATGGGGGGATGGCCGCGAGTACTTCATCAGTCTTCTGCGCTCGCTGGCCTATTCCGCAGTCTGGCACACGCAATGGAAAATCGGTCCTGCGAGCGAAGCGTCGATCGGCAACGTAATGCTTCACGCGTCCCCTGGGTTTATCACCCTGACCGACACGCCGACGCTGGGCACGGTGGCGATGATCGCAGAAGACGCGGCTGATCGCCATCTGATCATGGGACTCGAGAACCGCACGGCTAACCCGCTGCTGATCGCGCTTGCGAGGTCATTCCTGAATCCCGGAAGGTCCTTTGCCAATGTAATGGCGTTTCGCGTCCCATGGCATAGTGACATACGCATAGGTCTGTTTGGAAGGAACCACGAGATTCGCAAAGAACTGATTGAGACTTACCACGAAACGGGCGAGAAGGCATTCGAGTACGTTCGCCCACCCCGAACTGAGAGCGCAGGCCCTTATCCCAAGGAGGCATCGATCGAGCTGACCGCTTTCCCGGTTTTCCAAAGCTTTCTGGGTGGAGGAACTTGCATCGGCGGTGGGGGATCTGGAGCTGGGCGCATTAACCCGCGCTGGCAGTTCGTCGCGGAGGTAAGCGGATGCCTGGTGATGCATATGCCCTCTTCCGATCAGAGCGGCGACTCGTTGTTCTACGGAGGCGGAGTTCACTGGGCGCCTAGGGCGGCGCACAGTGTGTCACCTTATTTGCAATTCATGATCGGCGGAAATAAAGTGACTCACGAGACCGACAACATCCCACTGCGAGAACAACTTCTGGCCGAGTGGAATGACGGCAACGGGACTTTGCCGCACTATCCGCTGCGCAGTGCGTGGTCGGTGGAAGTGAGCAATAACGGACCGGAGCTCAAACTGGCGGGGGGATTCGATCTCGTGGTCACGCGCCCATTTGCCTGGAGACTTCTGGATCTTGAGTATTCCCACACCTGGATCGGAGATGTCGTCAACCTCCATCCGCAGAATGCGCTGCGAATCTCAACCGGTGCAGTTCTAAGAATTGGCACGTGGTAGCGCGGCTGGTGTCAGGAGAGGCGAGTGTGCCAGAGCATCCCTGCAAAGAACGAGCGCCGTCCGCTGGTCATCAAATCAGTTAAGCGGAGGCGCCGGGAAAAGAGGCTAGTTAGAAGCAGACAATGCACCTGCGGGCCACTCATCATCAGTGCGGTGCCATGTTTTATCCGGATTGTATCGTTCCATGGCGGCAGCGGCGTTCAGGGTCTGTGGACCCATATCTTTCTCATAGACAGTCCCGTCATAACTGACCATGAAGCTTTTGACTCCTGTAACACGATATTCAACCGGAAATGCCAGCAAGGCGAACCCTCCGATCATGACTCCTTCGATTACATAGTCGAGTTGACCTAACTTTGCTGCCGGGCCTTGTCCTTTTAAGACCTTGAAGTAATAGCCGTGGTACCCAGAGTTCTTTCCAGGGGTATAACCTTCTTCTATCGCCCGTGCTATAGCCTCGCTGATCGGACCACCCGGGGTGCCATCGGCGTTCTTCCAGTAGAGGCCATCGTGTTTACCGGGAGAACTAATAATTTTCTGCGCGTATTGATTAACTCCCGAGTTGTCGTGAATTTCAGAAGCGTATTGTTTCTGCGCGTCAACGAAACCGCGACAAATCTGGATAGCGTCGAGTTCGTTGGATCCGATCCGGCGAAAAAGAATTTCTTCCCGCCCCTGTTTGGCGTCGAAATGCCACTTCGAATCCTTCCTGACGATCGGCACGGGAAAAGGCCATTCGTCAGCGCCAACGGACAGAACAGCTTCCGCCTGGTTCTTGGGATCTATCGTTACAAGGAGTTTATTTCGTATCTTGGCCGCAAAGCCAGCGGCGATGCTTTTATCGCGAACCGGATCGGACGAGGAAATGAAGTCTTTGCCATCCGGGCCAAAGATTTTTAGCAAGGTGGGCACATCATAGTTTTGTACAGCGACGGCCAATGCCTCGGCTGCTTCTTTTGGCGTATTGAACGTCATGGGCGCAGGGGGTGTGGGTGAAGTCTGCCCGAGCGCCTGTGTCTGGACAAGAAGCGTTACCGCGCATGACATAGAGCCAAGCAAGATTATCGACAGGAAACGTACAGCTGTGCCACGTCCTAGTGACCTCATGTGTCCCTCCTCAGAGTCGATCTCACCTTCGTCTGCCTCCGCCTCCACCGCGTCCGCCTCCACCGCGCATGCTCGATGATCCCCGCGCATCACTGGCGCGCGCACTCGATGCGCTTGATCCGCTCGCTCCCCCGCCGAAAGCATTGGAACTCCGAGAGTTTCCGCCACCGGAAGTGCTTCGGTCTCCAACACGGTCTCCACTACGATTCGCACTTGTGTTACTTGCTCCAGTACTTCCGCCACGGGTACCGGAGTCCCGTCCTCCAGCGCTGCGATTACTGGCACTTGGCTGTTCGCGATTTCCGGAAGCGCTGCGGTCGCGCGTACTTGGTTGGCCAGATCCCACTGAAGCGCGATCGCCTGCTTGCTGCACGCCTCCGCGCTGACTCTGGTTCTGACGCGCACTGGCCTGGCGCGCATTCGCTGAATCACGCCCAGTGGTACCTCCATACCTGTTCGCCGTCGTCCTGTCAGAATACGGAGCTCCGCCGCGGTGCTGGGGATTGTGCTGCCAGTTGCTGTTGCCATTGGCCGTCCGATTTGTTGTTCGATTGAGGTTCTGATTGCGGTTAACGTTGGTATTGCTGTTTCTTACGAAGTTGTTGTTGTTATTGATGTAGACGTTGTTGTTGCCGCCCCACCCACTGTTGTAGCCCCAGCCGCCGCCCCAAGCCGCGCCCATTGCGATGCCGACGCCGAACGAAATTGCCGCGCCCGCCGCGTAATATCCCGGCGGCGGATAAGCAATTGGCGGGTAAGGATAAGCGGCCACGCCATACACGACGGTTGGGTTGTAGCTGGGAACGTAGACAACCTGTGGATTGGCTTGCTCAATAACAATCACCTGTTTGTTCTCGACTGCTTTCGCTTCCACTTTTTGCTGTTCAGAGGACTTTAAGTTTCCGCCATCTTGCGCCTTCTTCCGCATGCGTTGCACCGCGTCCATCACATCACTCTGCTGAGCAAGAAAAGCATTGCCCAAGTCCGTCGTCCATGTAATGTTCTCGGCCAGCTGCTTGACTACATCCGGAAGTGCTGCCATGGCCTGGATGCTCGGATCCCAAGCCTGCTTTTCCACAGCATCCACCAGCGCCTTGTCTTTCAAATTCTTATTCTTTCCGAGCCATTGCTGGAGCTGAATGATTTCGAGCGGGTAGGTGGAAGCCACCAGGGTCTGGCTGAGAAGTGGATCGGGATAGAGCGCGATCGGGGCAACCAAGGAATCGAGTTGTTCCGCAGGGATGCTGGTTTTTTGCTCCTCAGCGGGAGAACTTGGTGCCGAGGCTTGGCTCGCGAACAAGGTCGAGTCTTCCGAAAAGAGCGCTACTACACAGAGAATAGCCATCAATTGTCGAATGAAACGAACAGGGAGTCTCAAGCGTACGAGTGAGAATTTCATAGCCATGTCTTTTCGGTCGGCGGTAAAGGCTCCGACCAGATCAAAAGCCGGTGTATTGTGCTAGACCGAATCCGGCCAGCAAACAATCATCAGTGGCGTCATCTGAAAACACGACTGCCAAAAGTGACAGTGTCGTTTTCTTCGATTGCTTTGGTCCAGCGTCGGCGCTTGTCCAACACCTCAGAAATCTCCGAGAAGGCAGTCTGTATCTGCTTATTGCGGTTCGAGCTTGTGTCCAACACGTGACTGCTGAGGCCTTGGTAATACTGGCAAAAACAACAGTTCACGGGGAAGGCAGCCCAATGAGACAAATAATTCGGTGCCACTTCCAAGTTAGACTGCCGGTAATCGTCTGCCGGCCAGAAACATTTGGAACTCGCTTGTACCTGCAAGCAAGCGGGCCGGTGAAGGTCTCCGGGGCGCCGATAATGCCTTCATGAGCTCTTCCAGAGGAGACACTCCTATGACTACAACGCCAGCTGAGCTGCGAGCAGTAGGTCAGAGCGCGTCCACCTGGCCGCGATTCCCTTCTCTATACGAAATCAACACCTGGGTTTGGATTTCGGAATTGAACCAAAAGTATGGACAGACTGTCGACTTGTCCTGTGTGCCCCGTTCTGAATGGGACGCGATCGCCGCGTTCGGATTTGATGCGGTGTGGTTGATGGGAGTCTGGGAGCGCAGTCCTGTGGGCATCGCAATAGCAAACCGAAAGCAAGCACTGATTGAAGATTTTCAACGGGCTCTCCCTGACTTTCGTTCCAACGATAACGTGGGCTCCCCCTATTGCGTGCGTCGTTATGTGGTGGATGACTATCTCGGGGGCCCGGAAGGCCTGGCAGTTGCCCGGCGTGAGCTATCAAAGCGTGGCATGAACTTGCTGCTCGACTTTGTGCCAAACCATGTCGCGCCGGATCATCCATGGGTAGCTCAGCATCCGGAGTACTTCATCCGCGGGAGTGCTGATGAACTCAGGAATGCACCCTCCTCCTACATGGAGGTCGGCGGCACCATTTTCGCCTGCGGACGAGATCCATACTTTCCCGCCTGGGAAGATGTCTTGCAGTTGAATGCTTTTCAGCCGGACCTTCGACGAGCGGTGATTGAGACACTATCCACTATCGCCGAGCAATGCGATGGAGTGCGCTGCGACATGGCAATGCTTTTGCTGAATTCGATATTCGAGCGCACATGGGACGGGCGTGCCGGAGCCCGGCCTGCCAAAGAATTCTGGCCGGAGGTTATTTCCTCCATCAAGAAGAAGCATCCCGAATTTCTCTTCATCGCTGAGGCGTACTGGAATCTGGAGTGGGAACTCGAGCAGCAGGGGTTCGACTACTGTTATGACAAGACGCTTTACGACCGGCTGGAGCATGGCGGGGCGGAAAATATCAGGCTTCACCTGTGTGCTGATCTCTCCTACCAGAGCAAGCTTCTTCGTTTCATTGAGAATCACGACGAGCCCCGTGCGGCTACGGCGTTTTTTCCGGCAAAGCGGCGGGCTGCAGCTCTCGTCGCATCCACTCTTCCCGGAACAAGGCTCTTCCATGAAGGGCAGTTCGAAGGGCGCAAAGTAAGATTGCCGGTGTTTCTAGGAAGGCGTCCGGCAGAACACTTTGATCGCGATCTGCATGGCTTCTACACGGCTCTGTTGGAGGCCATCAACCGACCAGTTTTTCACTGGGGTGAGTGGACTCTCTGTGATCGCGCAGGTTGGCCCGATAACGAGAGCTTTCGGAATCTGGTGGCCTGGACTTGGGTGCTGGATGACGAGCACTACCTGATTGCAGTAAACCTCAGCGATCGACCCGTCCAGGCTCGTATTCAGATTCCATGGGCGGACGTGGGCGGCGAACTCTGGCACCTGCTCGACCTGCTATCGGGAGCGCTTTACGAATGGGACGGAGACAAATTGCTCTCAGACGGGCTGTACGTTGAACTCGGGCCGTGGAACTACCACTTCTTCCACCGTATGCGAGTAAGCAAACAAGAATTCGACACAATACTGGATTAAGGTGCGGCAGTCATTAGGTCAAGGCAGTGGATGTAGGTCTTGAGATGGGAAAGGCATGGAGATGAGCGCAAGACGAACCGGCAGTGAGAACACACCTGAGAAAGAATCAATGAAATCGAGCGGCAAACCCCACATTGCTTACGCCGAAACCAACGAACAACGCCGTTTGAACGAGACTCGCGAGAAGGGCATCCCGTGGAAAAAATGGGGCCCTTATCTCAGTGAACGACAGTGGGGAACCGTTCGGGAAGATTACAGCCGTGATGGAAATGCGTGGGACTATCTCAGCCACGAGCAGGCGCGCTCCCGCGCTTATCGTTGGGGGGAAGACGGTCTGGCCGGAATTTCTGACGACAAGCAGCAACTCTGTTTCGCAATCGCATTGTGGAACGGCCGAGACCCGATCTTGAAGGAACGGTTGTTCGGCCTGACCAACGGCGAAGGCAACCATGGTGAGGATGTGAAGGAGTATTACTTTTATCTCGACAGTACACCTACGCACTCGTATATGAAGTATCTGTACAAGTATCCCCAGCAGGAATTTCCATACTACAACCTGGTAGAACAAAACCGCCACCGTTCGCGCAATGACTTTGAGTACGAATTGCTCGATACAGGTGTGTTTGATACCGACAGATATTTTGATGTGTTCGTCGAATATGCCAAGGGCGATCCGGAGGACATCCTGATCCGAGTCACAATTCACAACCGAGGGCCGGAATTGGCGGAACTTCATCTGCTCCCCACGCTTTGGTTTCGAAATACCTGGTCTTGGGGGGACGACGCGACTAAGCCAGCAATGCGTCAAGTGGAAAAGGGAGCAGTGTTAGCTTCGCATGCCCAGCTAGGTGATCGCACGTTTGACTGCGATGGAAATCCAGAGTTGCTGTTCACGGACAATGAATCCAATGCCAGCCGGCTGTGGGGGCGGCCAAACCCGTCACAGTATGTAAAGGACGCGTTTCATGAGTATGTGATTTCCGGCAAGCAAGAAGCTGTGAATCCGTCTAAGACGGGAACGAAAGCGGCTGCGCACTATCGCCTTGAAGTACCGGCCGGTGGCAGTAAGGTTGTGCGATTGCGTTTGAGTGCGCGCCCTCCAGCCGACGCTTTCAGCACTTTTGACGATACATTTGCCGCTCGACTCGCGGATGCGAACGAGTTTTATGACCGGATCACACCACATTCGTTGACACCGGATGAACGCCGTGTACACCGTCAGGCGCTAGCCGGAATGCTTTGGACCAAGCAGTATTACTACTTCGATCTGGACAAGTGGCTGGAGGAGCATGAGGCTCATCCTCTGACTGGCACTGTTCATCGCAACATCCGGAATACCGAATGGTTCCACATGCTCAACAGCGACGTTATCTCCATGCCCGACAAGTGGGAATACCCGTGGTATGCGGCATGGGATCTGGCATTCCACACCATCGCGTTATCTTTAGTGGACTTCGATTTTGCCAAGGACCAACTGCTGCTTATGCTGCGGAATCTTTATGCGCATCCCAATGGGCAGATTCCAGCATATGAGTGGAACTTTAGCGATGTGAACCCGCCGGTACACGCATGGGCGACATTATTCTTATTCAACATCGAAAAAGAACTCGGCCGATCGGATCGGCGCTTTCTGGAGCGTTCGTTTCAAGGCCTGATGCAGAACTTCAATTGGTGGGTCAATCGCAAGGATCCCCAGGGAAAGAATGTATTCGCCGGGGGATTCCTCGGGCTCGATAATATTGGCGTCTTCGATCGCAGTGCACCCCTTCCCACCGGTGGTCACCTTGACCAGGCGGATGGCACGGCGTGGATGGCCTTTTATTGCCAGAACATGCTGGAGATCGCACTCATTCTGGCAGAAAACGACTCTGTGTATGAGGACATCGCCTTCCGGTTTCTGGAGCAGTTCCTGTGGATCACATATGCCATGGATCGAATTGGCGAGAACCACGACGAAATGTGGGACCGCCAGGATGGTTTTTTTTACGATCTGCTCCATTTTCCAAACGGCGATGCCATGCGTCTGAAGGTGCGGTCTTTAGTTGGGTTGCTGCCGCTGTGCGCGTCGACGGTATTTGAATCTGGCGTTATTGCGCGGAATCCCCGAATGCTCGAATTGGTGGAGATATTCAGGAAGCGCCACCCGGATTTGCTGAAGCATATTGCTCCGGCGGATGGCGCGTTCAAGGGGCACGCTGATCGCCGGCTGTTGTCGGTCTGCAACAAAGAGAAAATTGAGAGAATTTTGGCTTATATGCTCGATGAGAAAGAATTCTTCGGACCCTACGGCATACGCTCGTTGTCGCGATACCACTTGGAGCATCCGTTTGTCTTCAATCTGAGCGGACACGAATTCAAAGTCCAATATCTTCCGGCAGAGTCGAACACGGGAATGTTCGGCGGCAACTCGAACTGGCGAGGTCCTGTCTGGATGCCAGTGAATGGTCTGTTAATCAGGAGCTTGTTGAACCTCTATCAGTTCTACGGCGATGACTTCAAGGTGGAGTGTCCCACCGGCTCGGGGACATACATGACCCTGTATGAGGTTGCCAAAGAACTGGCTCGCCGGCTCGCGAGTATTTTCCTCCGCGATGCCAATGGCAGGCGGCCGGTTTATGGGGGAACCACGAAGTTTCAGACAGACCCGCACTGGAAAGATTACATTTTGTTCTACGAGTATTTTCACGGCGACAACGGGGCGGGGCTGGGAGCCAGTCACCAAACTGGCTGGACCGGAACCATAGCCCGCAGTCTCGATCTGTTTGCCCGGATAAATCCGGCCGATGCCCTCGGGGTTGGCAAGTCAGACCTCATAGCTCGAATGACTCGTGAGCAGGTGGCAGGGTAGAAGTTCACCAGGGATTTTGAATCCGGTGCGAGATGCCGCTACGATTTGGGCGGAAGGTGAGCATCGAGTTGCATGCGTGGGGAGGAAGTCCGGAGGCTGAAATGGGCAGATTGAACTGTTTATGGCTCGCTTTCTTATTTCTGGGCGCGGTTCTTCTCCAAGGCTGCCAGGATCTGGTACCGCGTGATACGTCGAGCCTCTTTATTCCCAGGTTCCAGCGGTCAGAAATATTCGGTTTGTTAGCGGGCCTGGGAACGACCCTCGCTTCCCTGCCCGATTTGGTCGACATGCTCCGGCATCGGTCCAGCGCCGGGATGAACCCGAGGATGGCAGCGATCATGGGCGTTTTTCAGATTTTGTGGATCTATTACGGTTTACTGATTGCATCGCGGCCAGTAGTCGCATGGAACGTAATCGCCGTGTTAATAAATTTTCTGACCGTCGGCGCATACCTTTATTTCGCCCACTGGGTAAAAGACAAAGAACAACATGGGCGAGCAACTGTTGTGTGATGGCGTGGCAGGCCTGCTATGGGTCGTATTTCCCGGAGTTGGATCTTGAGCGGAGTTGTCATTGCCATTCTCGTGGTCGCATCGCCAAACGCCATTCTGAGAACGATTCACACTCGTGACTTGTACCTGTTCACAGATCAGTTTTTTCGAGATATGCTCGCTCGTTTTTCTGGCCCTGGAAAGATGCGATTTATCCTTCAGCCAGTCGTCGCCATCGCTCTGGGCATTCGGAGTGGAATAAAAGATGGCAGCTCGGGTGTTCCGCCGTTCCTTTGGGCACTCGTTTTTCACAGCGAACATCGCAGGGAATTATTGCGAAGCACATTCGCATCCACCCGCAACCTGGTGGCAATGGCAATTCTTGCTGATCTTTTATCCCAGTATCTAATCTTTCACCAGATTCGACCCGGCGCGGCACTGATCCTAGGCCCAGTGTTGATCGCCATACCTTATTCTGTGTCAAGAGCGCTTTCCAATCGAGTATGGCAATGGAGGCATCGCGACAAACCTGCGGCTCACGTGAGCTGACTACCCTGGAGACACACACAATGAGCTATCTGAGTCGCCGACTTCTTCTCGCTCTCATCGTGGTTTCGGTTGTCGTTTTAACCTCGGGCAAATCCACCAAACTTGTGATCGGTTGGAAAAACCCGACCTACATTGCCGGTAAGAAAGTCAGCCGACTTTTGGCTTTGGGACTGAGTGACAAGACAGTGATCCGTGCTGACTTCGAAGATGCATTAGCCGCACAGTTCGCACAACCTGGAATGGAGACCATTCCCGGACACTCAATATTGTTGAGACCAGAAGATACAGATCTTGACCTTAATTACCTCAAAACACAAATCCGCGAGCACAACATCGACGCTGTGGTGGTGTCGCGATTGATCAGCGTCGAGAACACCGAAACGTATGTTCCGGGCGTTCCGTACGTGCCCCCGTATCCCTACTACAACACGTTCTACGGTTATTACGGCGCGGTTTATCCCATCGTCTACACTCCGGGCTACCTGAAACAGGAAAAGAAGGTCCGTATAGAGACGAGCTTCTATGCTATCTCGTCAGACGAAGGAGAGCTTGCATGGACTTGCATCACTGACACGTTCAACCCATCCAATACTAAGAAAGCGATTGACCGCCTGGTGAAGCTAGTCGCGAAGCAAATGCAGAGTGACGGTGTAATGTAGGTTCTTGGCATGCCCAACAGTCACTTCATGCTGTCGCGGAGCGCGACTAATACCTGGTCAGAAGCCTCGAGGCGGATCAGCCCGGTACGCGGGTACTCGATGTCGAGGAAGACATAAATAACGATGACCGTAATCAAACTGAAGCCAAGGATGTGGAGCCGACTGCGCTGCTGCCCGACTGCCATGCGATAACCCGCCAGAAGCGAGCAGATGAGGCCAAGCCCGAACAGCAGTGCATAAATGATTCTCGGCGGGTGCTGTTGCAGGGCCATGGTCCGCGTCGTGGTGATGTCGATCATGCTGTTGAGTGCCGGCAGCAGCAGCCAGGCTGCGGCGATATGTGAGCTCGGGAGGCGAGTCGCGGCTACCGCTTCGTTCCAGATCTCTTCCTGGATTGCTTTAGAGTTGGCCATTTCCTGGCCAGCGGCTTTCATATTCGGCAATCTGCGATAGGTTTCAAGCCGCGAGTCCACGTATCGGCGGAATAATTCCTGGAGTTTCGGCTCCGACTCAGGTACCAGGCGCAGCCGAAGATACGCAGTTTCGATCGTATTGGCTTCTTCGGCGATCATCATGCGCTTCTCGTTGAAGCGAGACGCGGCGCCTGAAAAGGTGAATGCCATCAGCAGGCCAAACAATGCGAAAACCGCGCCCTCAATCGTTCCCAGGCTACCTCGCTCTCCGTCGGACTCTTTGGGGCGACGTTTCACGCCAAAGCGTCGACCGATTTCAAGCAGAAGAAGCATTCCAGAAAAAAGAAAAACACAAAACAGTACGGGCGAAATAGAAGGTTCCATGGAGCGTGCTCCTTTGCGATCGGTAAGCAGCGTAACTTCACCAGCGATCACGTGTGGAACGTTGATCATGGGCTCCAATTCGGTCGACCCAACCATGAATATTGCCAGCCAACCGCTACGTTTTGATAGTTCCCCCCGTAGAGGACGTAGGCACCGCGGTTGTAGCTGAATTTGAAGGACTGATGCCTGCTCACGGGAATAGAAACGGTGCCTCCGATACGCGAGTTTCGTTGTAAGGTGTTTGGAGTTGCTACGCCGTTAAGGATGGTACTGCCCCCGACCCAAAAATTTCCATCAAGCGAAGCCCACAGGCGAGGCTTGACGTCGTAACTCAGGTGACCTTCAAATGCGAAAGTCGGATTTTCTTTCTGAGTATTCGTGCCCGGGGAGAACTGATTTTGCGAAAAGAAATCGCTGTTTGTGGTAAATAGCCACACCGCTCCATAAGTGTCGACAACCCAATGCCCCCAGCGTTGGGAAAGGCCGACCTCTGGCTTAAAAGCCCAGCGATTCGTACCAAAATTGATTAGCTTCGTTGGATCGTACTGCCCGGTGGGCGCTACCACCTTGAAACTCACGCCGACGAGAGTTCTTTGTTTCCATTTTTGAAACTCTTGCAGGTTCATTGCAGGGCCGCCCACCAGGTTAATGGAGAAGCGATAGAAGGAATCGAGCATGCCCGAGCGGTAGGCCGCCGCTTCAGCGCCGGCCACAGTTCCATGGAAGTTCCCTACACCGTAAGGCAGCGAAGCGCTGAAACTTGCTGAACACCCTAACAGCCGGAGCGAGTGACTGAAGCTGACAATCGAGACACTTGCTCTTGCGGTAGCACCTGTAATCGGCAACGCACCATCGAAGAGAAGATTACCGGTAAAAAAGGCGTACGTCACATTAACAGCATTCGAATGCACAGGTGTGATGAGGTACGCGCGTGGAGCCAGATCCTGTGCGCTGACGAACGCAGAGAGAAAGTAGGTTACCAGGAGCAGGTGCAGGCCACACATCCTCCAAATGTCCATTCGGATTACGTTCTCCAGCGACAATGTCGCCTCGTTTACAATCGATGAAATGAACACTCGAGGTGAAGCATCTTGCTTTGTTACGATTCCTAGATATTCCTAGAGTGCCTGCGAATCCGGTTCTGTCTGCTTAAGCCTCCGATAACGACGGATCAGTGCGTTTGTTGAACTATCGTGTTCGAGAGTTCCCTCCTCTACACTCTCGAGTTCAGGGATAATTCGTTCCGCCAACTCTTTGCCGAGTTCGACGCCCCACTGATCGAACGAATTGATGTTCCAAATCACTCCTTGCACAAATACGGAATGCTCGTATAAGGCAACCAGTTTGCCGAGCATTTCAGGTGTAAGCTGGTCCCCAATAATCGTGTTCGACGGCCGGTTTCCATCAAACAGCCGGTGCGGCACGAGCCAATCTGGCGTCCCATCAGCTTTGACCTTCTCGAGTTCGTTCCCAAAGGCCAGCGCTTCAGTCTGTCCAATTAGATTCGCTATGAGCAGATCGTGGTGGCGCCCATCCGGGTTCGACGGTTTCCCAAAACCAATAAAATCACACGGTATAAGGCTTGTCCCCTGATGAATTAATTGGTAAAAGGAGTTCTGTCCGTTAGTCCCGGGTTCGCCCCAATATATGGGTCCACTTGCCTGCATGACGACTGTGCCTATGAGTGTGATGTGCTTGCCATTACTCTCCATAGTCAACTGTTGCAGGTATGCGGGAAAGCGTTTGAGATACTGCTCGTACGGCAACACGGCGATCGCATGGACCCCGAAGAAATTGACGTACCAAACTGCCAGCATGCCCATCAAGACCGGAAGGTTTCGCTCAAAAGGAGTGGCTAGGAAATGCATGTCCATTTGATGAGAACCATCTAACATTGCGCGAAACTTTTCCGGGCCAATCGCGATCATGGTAGACAGTCCAATGGCTGAATCGAGAGAATATCGATCGCTTACCCATTTCCATGTAACAAACATGTTCGCAGTATCGATACCGAACTTTGCTACTTCGTGTGAATTAGTGGAAACAGCAATGAAGTGTCTGGCAATAGACTTCTCCTCTCCTCCAAGAGCAGCTTGTGACCACTCGCGCGCCGACTGAGCGTTCATCATTGTTTCCATCGTGGCAAAGGTGTTCGAACAGATAATGAAGAGTGTCTCGGATGGATCGAGATCCCGGACCGCTTCTCTGAAATCGCTGCCATCAACGTTCGAGACAAATCGGAACGTCATCGAGCGATCGCTGTATTGCTTTAGCGCTTCGTACGCCATGAGGGGGCCGAGATCGGAAGCGCCAACACCAATATTGACAATGTTGCGAATCCTCTTACCGGTATAGCCCTTCCAATCTCCACGGCGAACGCTGTTGCTCAAATGCGTCATTTTGTCGAGCACCGCTTGGACCTGGGGGACTACATTCTCGCCGTCAACGAAGATGCACGACCCTCTCGGGGCGCGAAGCGCGACATGCAGCGCCGCTTGATTTTCCGTGATGTTGATCTTATCTCCACGGAACATGGCGTCAATTCGTGCCTGCAGGCCGGACTGCTCCGCCAGTTGTACGAGGAGCCTAAGAGTCTGGTCAGTGATTCGATTTTTCGAATAGTCGAGGTAGACTCCAGCACCTTCAGCGGTCATACGCTCGCCTCGTGTAGGGTCACTGGCGAAAAGCTCCCGGAGATGTAGCCCACGACTCTTTCTGTAATGGTTTTCGAGGGCCTTCCATGCTGGGGGCTTTCCCTCAGGGCGCCTGGCAACTGCTTGCACTGCCATATTCGCGTTTCCTTTCGTTCGTATGGTCACCTGAAACGATCTTGCTGCAAACCTAACCTGTTCGACACGCTGAGCGTCAGTGCCAACTCCCCCTACGATTCATCGCCAAGAAACTGCGCAACTGTTTATCTAACGAATATCCTATTTACGTTTGACAGTTGTGAGTTTCACAATCGCCCAACAGGGGAGGGACTAGACCTCCGCCGGTGCTCGAACCACGAATTCACTGACCACAACCACTGTATAAACGACAAACAAAAGATTAAGGGCAGAAGATGCTTTGTGGTATTGACAGAAATGACAGTCCCTTGGCACGGGCTCGGTGGCTTTTTACTAGCTAGGAATTCTGTATCGAGCAGAGTTTGACTATGGTGGGAGCATCAGCGCCGGCTTCGTCCTGTGATGGAAATTGGGTAATGACCTCAACCTCCAAGTAAAATTGTGATCCCAACCAAGGCGCTCCCCAGAACCACCATAGCAATCCCCATCGTTGCCGGGCGGAGTCCTGAGTGATGACCGAACGCATACCCCGTCAGGAAGAGCATCCCGATCGCAATTCCGTTCGAAATCCGTAGGCCGAGTTTGGCGTTATCGATTACCGCGAACGGGACTAGAACCGGCAATGTGGCCAAAACGACAAGCAGAAAGACGCCAGCGGCGCCAAGCCAATCATCCTTCGTCAGATGCGGACGAACTGGAAGATTGCGCACCTTACTCAGATTTTCGCGCATGTGTTCGAGGTCTGCCGGTGACAACACGGAAACGAGTACGGGAGGTAGTGCATTCGCAATGATCTGGCGGGCCTCGACTGGATCGGCAGCCTGACGCATCGCCCTGAACTTAAGAATTTTTTGGCCTACCGTACTGAATGATCCCATCAGATAGAGAGCCGCATCGATAATGCCCCATGCCAGGTTGCATCCCAACGCTCCAATCAGCAAGGTGCGGACTTCTTCGCGACCTGCTTCAGCCACGCTGAAGGAACACGTAAATGTAAGAACCATGATCAACGCGAACAGGACTTCGGAGATCCTGTCCATCGGTTCAAGTACGCGTTTGGGCAAGTTCGTCAGGGCATCTCGTGAGGAGTTATTATTATTGCCACCCGCCTCCCAGTGCGTTGTACAGTTGGACTAACGCCAGCCGTTCGTTGAGTTGTGCCTGTGCCAAGCCGAGTTGGGCGTCGAAGTAACGCGTGTCGCTGTCGAGGACCTCAAGGTAACTTGTTACTCCGCCTTGATAACGCATGTTTGCTAGCCGGGTTGTATCTTGGGCTGAGTTAGTAAGTAACCCCTCCTGCACGCGGTATTCCTGATTCTTGCGGTAGGCGACGAGCGAGTCCGACACTTCACGGAAAGCCTGCTGAATCAGCTGCTGATAGACGAGAACCGCTTCCTGCTTCTGCGCCTCGGTGAGCCTGACACCAGAACGGATCTTCCCAGCCGTAAAGATGGGCTGGAGTAGTTGGCCGCCAAAACTCCACAAGCCTGCAGGACCGGTGAATAGATTAGTCAGGGCTGGGCTCTGATAGCCTCCGAGTGCGGTGAGCGTGATTTCGGGAAAGTAGGCGGCCTTTGCAACCCCGATCTGCGCATTGGCCGCCACCAGTTGTTGCTCTGCAGACTGAATGTCAGGACGCCTCTCTAGCAGTGAAGAAGGCAGTCCCGTAGGCACGACCGGGAGAAGGGGGTTTTCCACCAGAGGCCGACCCCGTGTAACAGGGGCAGGATTCTTACCCAGCAGAATGCTGATAAGGTTCTCTTGCTGCTCGATACGCCTTTCCAGATCAGGAATAGCAGCGGCGGCCGCGTATACCAGTTGCTCTGACTGGCGAACGTCGATTAAAGCGGTTGTGCCCCCTTTCGCTCGAACTTCTACCAGCCGCAAAGACTCTTTTCGCGAGTCTAGCGTGCGGCGCGAGATCTCCATTTCCAAATCCAATTCCAGTAATTGGAAATATGCCGAAGCCAGATTGCTGACAAGGCTGGATACCACCGCGCGCTGGCCCCACTCCGTAGCCAGCAGAGTTGCCCGTGCGGCTTCGGTAGCACGCCGGTACTTGCCCCAGAAATCAAGCTCCCAAAACAGCGAGAGGTTCACTTGGATCGGGCTGGTCTCGAATTCCGGCGTAATCGCCGTAACCGGGAAGCGCTCGTTGCTGGCGGATACACCGCCGCTGATGGTGGGGAATTGATCAGCCCGCGTAATCCCCAGCTGAGCTTGGGCCTGAAGTACACGCGTCGCCGCGATGCGTACATCGTAGTTTTGGGAGAGTGCTTCGCGGATCAATGCTTGCAACTGCGGATCCTGGAAGACACTCCACCATTTTTCGTCGCCGAAGGATGCAGCGGTTTGAGGGCCAACATCTGGAGCCAGGCCGCGGTAGGTATCAGGAACAGTGACCGGCGGACGTTTGTACTTGGGACCTAGCGTACATCCAGTCAGCAGTAGAAGCGCGATTGCCAGCGGCCAGTGTCTGCGGAACATGGTTAGTCCCCTTCCGAGGGCAAAATGGCCGGGGCGGCTGCTGGCGGAGCGTGCTTCTTTTTCCGGTGCGCCAGTCGCTCCACAATGTCAAAGGACACCGGTATGAGGAAAATAGCCAGAAGGGATGCTGCGAGCATTCCGCCAATGACGGCGGTGCCTAACACCCGCCGCGAGATTGCTCCGGCGCCGGATGCAGTCCACAGAGGCACGCACCCCAGAATGAACGCGAACGCGGTCATCAGAATTGGCCGCAACCGTAGCTTGGCCGCAATCAAGGCTGCTTCTTCAGCAGATTTGCCTTTGTCGTATTCCATCTTGGCAAACTCGACAATCAAAATGGCATTTTTTGCGGCCAAACCGATTAGCATGACTAATCCGATCTGCGCATAAACGTTGTTATCCAGGTTTCTCATCCACAGGAACCAGAATGCGCCGAACACCGCAATGGGCGTTCCCAGGAGCACGCTGAACGGCAACGACCAACTCTCATACTGTGCCGCTAGAATAAGGAATACAAAGAGAAGAGACATGCCAAAGATCACCGCCGGCGACACCCCTTCCGCCGCTTTCTTCTCCTGGTACGACATACCCATGTAGTCGTAACCCATCTCGTCGGGCATGGTACTCGCGAAGGTTTCTTCCAAGGCTTTGAGGGCCTGGCTCGAACTGTAACCCGGCGCAGCGCTACCGTTGATCTGGGCACATCGGTAGAGGTTATAGCGCAGGGTGAATTCTGGGCCGGTGCGGGCCTTGATTGATGTCAATGCATTCAAAGGAACCGGCTGGGCACCGGCGTTCGTCACGTAAAATTGACCCAGGTTCTCAGCCTGAGTCCGATAGTCGCCCTCCGCCTGAATGTAAACCTGCCATTGCCTTCCAAAGCGGTTAAAGTAATTGACTAATAAACCTCCCATGAACGTTTGCATGGTCTTGTAAACGTCCGCCAGCTGCACGCCTTGCGCAATAACTCTTGGACGATCCACGTCAACATATACCTGCGGCACCGCGGGTAGCGCAGTTGTGTAGACGGTTGCCAGTTCGGGACGCTTGCGTGCTGCAGCAAGAAACTTCTCCAGGTTTTGGCTTAGGAATTGTGGATCCTTTCCCGCGCGATCCTCCAACATGAAGGTGAAGCCTCCGGAAGCTCCTACACCGGGAATCGCCGGCGGTGGAAAGGAGAAGGCAACGCCTTGCGTGATCTTTGAGAGTTCCTTATTCAAGTGCTTTTTGATGGCCTCGTATTGTTCCTCCGGTGCTTTACGCTCTGCCCACTCCTTGAGAGTGATCCAGTAAAAAGAACTGTACGTATTCTGGGCGCCGCTCAACATGCTGAACCCGAGCACTGCTGTCACCCCGCGGACGCCCGGAGTCTTCATGATCATCTCTTCGATCTTGCGCGATGCGTCATCGTTCCGCTGAAGGGAAGCAGCATTCGGCAGCTGCAACCCAGCGTATACATATCCTTGGTCTTCGTCGGGGAGGAAACCGCGAGGCAGGCGCGACCCGAACCACCCCGCCAGGACGGCGACACCGAGAAGCAGCAGCATGCTTAGTCCTGCTTTATGAATCAAACCACCGCACATGCTGACGTAACCGTCTGTGGTTCGGCCGAACACCCGATTAAACCACCGGAAAAACTTTCCCAGAGGGCCACGGCTTTCCTTGCGAGGCTTCAACAATAGCGCGGAGAGGGCCGGACTGAGTGACAACGCGTTAAAGGCTGAGAAGATTACAGAAATCGCGATTGTGATCGCGAATTGCTGGTATAGCCGCCCTGTAATACCCGGGATAAATGCCGTAGGAACGAACACAGCGGCGAGGATTAGCGCGATGGCAATGACCGGTCCTGACACTTCTTCCATGGCCTTGAACGCGGCATCTTTCGGAGTCATGCCATGCTCGATGTGGTGCTCCACGGCCTCCACCACAACAATGGCGTCATCTACAACAAGTCCAATTGCCAGCACGAGTCCGAAGAGCGAAAGAGTATTGATGGAAAAGCCAAGAGACGGGAACACCACGAATGTACCGATTAACGAGACCGGCACAGCGAGCAGCGGAATTAAGGTCGCGCGCCACCCTTGCAAAAAGATGTAGACGACCAGAATGACTAAGAGAATAGCTTCGAAGAGGGTATGTTTGATTTCGCTTATTCCCTCAGTGACAGCCAAAGTTGTATCCAGCGCGATGTCGTAGTCCATATCCTGCGGGAAGCGCTGCTTGGCTTCTTTCATGAGCTTGCGAACTCCGGCCGCAGCCTGCACGGCGTTCGAGCCTGGGAGCTGGTATATGGCGACGACTGCCGCCGACTTACCGTTGTAACGGCCGACCAGATTATAGGTTTGCGCCCCAAGATCCAGCCGAGCCACGTCCTTCAAACGAAGGATGGAGCCGTCCGAATTGGCTCTTATGACAATCTGGCCGAATTCTTCAGGAGATGGCAGACGGCCTTGGGCCAGAACAGCATAAGTGAATTCCTGCCCCTTCGGGACAGGCTCACCACCGATTTGTCCTGCTGGATTCACAGTGTTTTGAGTCTGGATCGCTTTCACGATCTCAGGAACTGTGACTCCCAATTTGGCCAGCTTGTCAGGTCTCACCCAGCAACGCATAGCATACTGGCCAGCGCCGAAAACGGTGACACTCGCGATGCCCGGCACTCGCGTAAGCTGATCGTTCAGATTGATATAGGAATAGTTGGCCAGGAAGATATTGTCGTAAGTTCCGTTCGGCGAATATAGGTTGACCAGCATTAAGGGCGCCGTAGTGGATTTCTGAACTGTAACCCCGTAATTAACCACGTCAATGGGCAACTGTGAATTTGCCTGGTTCGTACGCATCTGCGCCAGGATCTGATCGGTGTTTGGGTCTGTCTTGATATCGAAGTTGACGGTCAGGGTCATCTGCCCATTGTTGGCATTGTTGGAGTACATGTAATTCATGTTGTCCACGCCGCTCATTTGCTGCTCGATAGGCGTGGCAACGGACTGCTCCACGGTCACAGCGTCTGCGCCCGGGTACGTGGCTTTCACCTGAATCTCTGGGGGGGCAATGTTAGGAAACTGGGCCGTAGGGAGGCGCCGCATGGCGACAATCCCAAGAAGGACCATAAGAATAGCGATCACCATGGCCACGATGGGACGCCTGATGAAGAAATTGGCCATCGGTCATTCTCCCTGACCGCTGAAATTGAACTGCTTAGGGTGAACCAATGCGCCTTCTTTGGCCTTCTGCATACCTTCGGCGATCACCTGCTCGCCGGCCTTGACTCCCTCGGTAATCACCCACATCTGGCCCACTCGATCACCAATTTTTACCGGCCGAATACTGGCCTGATTGTTTGCGTCGACGACAATCACGCTGTAACTTCCCTGAGCCTCGATCACCGAGCGTTGCGGCACCAAAAGAGCATTTTTAGCCACTCCTGTGATTGCACGGACTCGAGCAAACATTCCAGGGCGCAAGATTCCGCCCGGATTTTCAAAAGCTCCGGCGATTCGAATGGTTCCGGTCTTTACGTCAACCTGGCGGTCGGCAAGGACGACCGATCCTTTTCGCGGATACACAGATCCGTCCGAGAGAATGAGTTCCAGATTATTTCGCCCTCCCGCTTGTTTTTTACCTTCGGCCACGGCACGAATTCTGTCGGCAAATTGAAGATATTGCTGTTCGCTGATCGCAAAATAGGCTTTGATCGGTTCCACCTGCGACACGGTGGTGAGAAGCGTGGTTGGCCCAACCAGATCGCCAATCTGTCCTTTTGCCAGTCCCGCGATGCCAGTGATTAACGAGCGCACTTTGGTAAAACCCAGGTTCAGCTCCGCTTGTTCGACTTGTGCTTTTGCGGAAGTGACAATTGCCTCGCTAGCCTCGTTTGCCTGAATGTCATTATCCAACTGAGCTTGAGGGATAGCACTCGCTTTCGCCAGCGGGGTGTCTCGCGCGACGTCAAGTTTCGTCTTGCCAAGTTGCGCCTCAGCTTCCGCTAACTGCCCTTTGGACTTTTGCAAGGCAGCGTCGAACGGCCGCGGATCAATTTCGAAAAGCACCTCTCCCTTGTGAACCACCGTACCTTCACTGTAGTCCTGCTTTGTCAGGTACCCGGTTACCTGGGGTTGAATCTGTGCGTTCACGTAGCCGTCAAGCGTCGCGACGCATTCGGTGTACAGGGGGACGTCCTCCTGTATAACCGGGGTAATTGCCACTTCCGGGGCTGCGGCTGCGGGCGCCTCTTTCTTTGCGCATCCAGACAAAGGGATCGCTGCTGCCAAAATCAGAATGATGCACCCTCGGGTTTGCCAAGGAGGTACCCGCGCTCGTTCGCAGGTCGTCTTCGTAATGCCGCCAAGTCGAGGACGGCACAGCGCAGGTCCGATTTGCATATAGACTCCCCGAAACGGAGACAAGTAATAAACCAGATCGTTCTGGAACAATTCGCTAAGCCACAGATGGGCACTCAGACGTTGATTTCAATTGAGTGAACCCTACCTATCTCTGTGATTCATAGGACGAACATTGCGTAGTTCGATCCAAGGCCGAGAAAAGACTAGAGGGTGCATCGTGCAACGAACACTGGCAGAAGTTACAGCCGAACTGGTTATCATCGGGTCTGATCAGGTTGAAGTCTCGGGCGTGACATTGATTCATTTTTCACGCATCCGAAGCCAGCCAACTCGCTGGGATGACCGATCTTTTTCATCCGCGTTTTACAACGGCACGCCAAGGTGTGGGCCAGGGTCACGTCATACTTTTTAGACCCCCTCTCACCCTTCCACAACAATTCTTTGCGGATTAGCCGGATCGCGTGCTTCGGGTTACATATTTTCATAGGGCACACGCTGGCAATAAAGGGACAAGATACTGTGAACGTTGCGCGCAGATATTGATTCCCTTGCGAGGTATATTTCTTTGGTGGAGAATAACTTGACGGACGAAGCCCCATACGAAGTCATCTCACATTCGGAGGTAATGAATGGAGCAGCAGCGCCCGCGCTTCGGGTCCTGTTAGCTGACGATCAGGCAGAAATGCTGCAAACCATCACCTTTGTACTTGGCGGCGGATTTGATATTGTTGGCACTGCGGAAAACGGACGTCGTGCCGTTGAGCTTGCGACCAAGCTGTCCCCTGACGTCCTGGTATTGGATATTTGCATGCCTGTAGTGAACGGTATCGAAGCTGCCTGTCTCCTTAAGGAGCTCGGCTCGCGCGCCAAAGTGATTTTTCTCACAGTTCACGCGGATCCCGAATTTGTTGAAGCTGCTTTATCCGCGGGAGCTCTCGGCTATGTTCTAAAGCCGTTTTTGGCCTCAGATCTGGTTCCCGCGATCTGGGCCGTTACGCGAGGTCATGTCTTCATCTCCTCGCCGGCGCAGTTCGAGTAGCCGGGGCAGATCTCAGACTCTGGAATCAGGACGGTCACTTCCCAAATCGAGCAGCAAGCGGTGACTATTCTGAAATGGCATATGACCGGCTTCATGTGCGAACTGAAAGAATTGACAGTGATTGCGAAATACGCTTGTTCCAAGTATTAATCGTCAGCCTCGATCGGCAGTTTGCTCATGGATTTAGCCAACAAAGGAATTGTTGCCATGTAATCGGAACTCGTCATGGAACATCGTCGTAGGGCCACGCTGCTCATTGCCGATGACCACACGCTGCTGGCGGAGGCTTGCAAGAGCTTTCTCGAACCTGAGTTCGAGGTTGTCGGAATCGTGGATAACGGTCGAGCCCTTCTTCGATTAGCGTGCAAACTGAAGCCCGACGTGGTCGTCCTGGATGTAGCAATGCCCCAGCTCAATGGGCTTGACGCAGGGGATCAAATCAAGAAACTCTTGCCCGCTACGAAGCTGGTGTTTTTGACGATGAACATGTCACCGGAGGTGGCAGCGGAAGCGTTTCGGCGTGGCGCCTCCGGGTACATTGTGAAGAGTTCCGCAGCTGAAGAATTGCTCAAGGCCATTCGACGAGCATTGCGATCGCAGTCCTACATGTCTTCCGCCATTACCAAGGAGACGGTCGATTTCCTTCTAAGGAGCGGCGGTTCCTACACAGAAGAAACACGGATCACCCCTCGCCAGAGCGAGGTGTTGCAACTGCTTGCCGAAGGCAAGTCGATGAAAGAGATTGCCGGCGTTTTGAACCTTAAGCCAGGAACGGTAGCTTTTCACAAATACAAGATGATGGAAGTCCTCGGAGTCAAATCCAACGCGGAATTGCTTCATTATGCAATCAAACATCACCTTGTAGGTTGAGGGCACAGTCGCGCCTAAGTGAGGCGATTGCTGCTCAACTTTCAGTGCCGGTCCTTCTGGCAGACGTGGGATTCTCATTCGGCTCGCTATGGCTGTGTGGCAGTCGCATAGCTATCGAGTTCCATCGTCTCAGATTTTTGGGTAGTAAGTGTCAAATTGGGGTGTTGGGATATCCAATCTGAAACTCTCGCCTGTCCGTCGCGCAACTGGGCCTTTGTCATGATTTGCTTCAGTGGCTTCAGTGGACGCTTGCTGCCGGTATGGCCGCTTTTTGCAGCCAATGTGAACCACTTATAGGCCTCGGCATAATTCAAGGGAACACCAATACCATTCTCATAAAGAAAGCCAAGATTCGACTGCGCTATGGCAAAGTTCTGCTCTGCTGCCCTCTGAAACCAGTCGGCTGCCTGGCGATAATCCTGGCGGACGCCTTCACCTGACCAGTACATGTAGCCAAGTCCAGTCTGTCCGACTGGATGCCCTTGCTCGGCTGCACGCCGGAACCACTTTGCTGCTTCGAAATTGTCCTGTTTCGTGCCTTTCCCGGTTTTGTAAAAGTAGGCCAATTCAAGCTGCGCCTTCACAACACCATGCTCCGCCGCGATGAGATACAGTTCTACCGCTTTCGCGACATTTCGGGGAACGCCGTTTCCGTTCTCGTACATTTGCCCCAAGCCACGGTACGCCTCGGTAATTCCTCCGTTTGCTGCACGGCTGAACAACTTCTGCGCCTCAGAGTAATTCTGTGCCGTACCTTCGCCTTCCAGATACATTACTGCTAGATTAAATTCAGCGGATGGAAGCCCCTGATCCGCCGCAAGACGGAAGAGCTTAAAAGCTTCAGTTACATTTTTGGGAACGCCTGTGCCGCGCAGATATTCTATTCCCAGTCCATTTCGAGCTGCGGCCAAACCTTGAGCCGCGGCCTGGCGATATAAGTCTGTGGCTTTAGCGTAGTCCGGAGGTACACCCCGGCCATATTGATACATATAAGCAAGATTGCACTCTGCTACTGGCAGTTTTTGTTCTGCAGCGCGACTAAACCAACGTATCGCCTCTCCATAATCCTGCGAAACCCCTATTCCGTGGCCGTAAAAATACCCTATGCAATTTTGCGCTTCGGCTGACCCGGCCCGGGCCGCTTGCAGACACCACTTCGCCGCTTCTGCATCATTTTTTGGCACCCCTCTGCCATGTACGTAGGCATCAGCCACGCTGTATTGAGCGTGCGTGTCGCCCGCTTCGGCCTGTCGTAGCAGATCAACGAACGGCGCGGACTCTCTCGGTGCGCGACTCTCCACATTCGTAGAAGATACCGGGTGCGCGTCCTGAGCGTTAACGAACATTGCGGCCAGGAAGACGAACCCGCAAACCCAGGATTCCTTGTTCATAGCAACCGCCTTCCGGTTTCGCAAGCGCCGGTTGCACCCACCGCGATCGCAGACTTCTTTAGTGACTTCAATCGCTTCGGCAATTGCGAATCATTTCGTATGTTTGCGTGACAACGTTTTGGAGCGTAGGCAGGAAGCCAGAAGAAGAAAACTGACAACACTTACAGTCTGGTTGGCTTGATTCGGCAGACGCATGCCACGACACGCCGAGATGCTATTGTGAGTAATGTGCTGCACTCAAATGCGTTAACTGATAGGAGATAGCGTCTTTAGTATGCGGGGAACGGTCCGCACGGAGATTGGGTATCCCCATTATCCCCAAAAAGCCGAGAAAGCTATCTCCTGTCAGCTAACTTAGGGCATAAGGACGGCGTTAAGATAACTTCCGTTTGTGGACTGACAGTTTCATCAGTTATAGGGGCCTGCAGTGCCGAGTTAGTCTATCTCCGTACGCTGATGAGTTCTGTGCAGCATCACCAGGGAAGGAATCGTATTGCGAGTCTCATATGCAATGTTGTATTCAGGGAGAGTCGGTATGAGAACACTATTTGTTGTCCTGCTCTTGGGCAGTTTTCTTGTCGCACAAGAAGGCGTTTCCGGCAACCCTTCGCAGCATGACTCGACGTCGCCTAACGGAGAGATAAAACTGCAAGGCTGCGTCAGCAGATCTGCCGGGGACTACGTCTTAGTGAAGCACGATCCAGGCATGACTTACCAACTTCATGCCACAGGCAAAACAAATTTGCACCACTACTTAGGACGGCAAGTGGAAGTAGTTGGGAAGGAATCGCACCCTTTAAGCCCCAGCTCTAACGCCTTAGGAGAGCTCGGTTCGCCGTCGATGGCGTTTACCATAACCTCGATCAAAACCATCGATAAACGATGTTCCGGCCATTAGGCCAATGCGACGCGTTTGGCCGTCAGAACCTTGCCAGACGGACAAACGGCCTCTGTTCAGAGAGAGTCGAGAGGTTTCAAGAAGTGAACAGCCCCCAGACAATGCAGGTTGCGCCATTGGGTGCAAATCGTAAGTTTTCTAAAAGCTCTGTAACAAATAACAGTTAGAGATACAAGTTAGGTGGTTTAGATTCACTCTCTCATGTGATAGCGGAAAGGGGTCGGGGTTGATGGAGCGCGCGCCGAAATCCGGGGCTTCCTGCGAGTTCGCACTTGTCGGGGAGCAAGTGTTTTTGCGAGCGGATCTGAACGCTCATCGGCAACAATGTTGGGATGGCATCACTAGTAAAACTGCTAGGGGTCAGATGCCAGACCACGTGCTACATTACCGTGTTTGCCAGATCGAATCGTGGTGATCAAGATAATAGTTTTGACCGCATTTATCATGGGGACATCGCAATTTTCAATGAGTTCGCCACTCTAGGAGTCGATCCAGGGGCCTCTTGAGCTTCTGTTTCCAGGGTATGGTCATGATCGTAAGAAGAAATCTTCCACGTATCCTGATTGCTGACGACCACACACTAGTGGCTGAAGCATGCAAGAAGCTTCTCGAAGCTGATTACGAGATCGTCGCCACGGTTGGCGACGGCCGCTCCCTTGTCAGGGCCGCTGTGGAACTGCGTCCTCATCTCATTATTGTCGACATTTCCATGCCTTTGTTGAACGGCTTGGATGCGGGCCAGCAGATTAAAGAACTGGTCCCCAGTGTGAAATTGGTCTATGTAACAATGAATCACGATGCGGATGTGGCAGCGGAGGCATTTCGCCGCGGAGCCTCCGGGTACCTGCTGAAGACATGTGCGGCTTCGGAACTGGCCATCGCAGTGCGAGAGGTGCTGCGAGGCAAGTCTTATCTTTCCCCGATGATTGCCAAAGATACGGTCGATTTTCTGCTACGCCAGGATAAGAAGCTGGTCGAAGAAGGTCAGAGGTTGACGGAGAGACAGCGCGAAGTTCTCCAACTCTTGGCGGAAGGAAAATGCATGAAGGAAGTAGCTGGTGTGCTCAACCTCACAACCCGTACCGTCGCCTTTCACAAATATCGCATCATGGAAGTGCTTAACGCCAAGAGTAACGCCGAACTGGTTCAGTATGCAATCAGGCACCACTTGATTGCTGCTTGAGCAAAGTACTGACTACGGCTCTGAACTATTCGCGCAGGTAACGTAACCTTCGCCAAGGTTTTCGGCATTTCGCTGGCCGGATTGAGGCCCCGTCCCTCTGAGAACCTCCATCCGCGGCGAACCAAGAAACAAAAAAGGAAAGGTTCGGGATAGCCAGTTAGAAATCTCTGGTCTTCACCGAACCATATATCAATCCATCAAACAAGTCTGCGAATCCCCCACAGCATAATGGAAGACACGAGAGAGAGACCGCCGAGCAAGCCGATAAGGGGTAGCAGACTGCCGGTTTTTGGCAATTCGGCCGGAGCGGATGCCGGAGGCGGTGGCGTCGAAACCGCGATCAAGATCGGTTCGTCCGCCGGAGGCGCCGGTGGTGGGGGCGGCATGGAGCCAGTTAGCTGATGCTGATGTTCGACCACGGTCACTGGTTCCTCCACGATTTTTGTAGCCGAAACCTTCATGCCCTTCTTCAGACCCCAAGCATCGGTTTCCTGCCCGTCAACCATGAACTTCTGATTGTTGGGGATCGCAAACTGCTGGGTAGTACCGTCTTCCAGCCTCAGGATCACCGACGATGGCGGGACTACGTGCCACACCTTACCCGTGACGGTCTTCACAGTGGTAATGGTCTGCGGCGTAGTCGTGACTGTGATGGTTCTTTGGAGCTTCATTCCCGGCTTCAGATCGTGAATCCCGAGTTCCTTTCCGTCAACCGAAACTCTTGCGCTTTCCGGCACGTTGGCAATATGTCGCATGGTACCGTCCTCCATCTTGACGACCAGATCGTTGCCTCTGACCAGCACGACTTCGCCACGGTCAACAGTAACCTGCCGCGTAGGCTGCCCGCTTGTAGTAGTGGTTTCCGTTTTGACTTGTGCGCTCACGCTCAAGACAAGGCCCATGAACCCTGCTGCGAGCACCAGCCGCATTCTTCTCATTTCATTTGTTGAGTTCATCGAGTTCCTCCTTAAATAATCCTTTCAGTCATGAATTTGAAGGCTTAAGCAAACTCCTTCACAAACAAAAGTCCTGCTACGTTCAACGTTCTGAGATCTCTGAGCTCGACTCTTTGGCCTTGTCGCTTTTTGTACCATCGGCCTCTGCCACCGACGCCTGGACGATATATCGTTGAGGCGCGTTGCCGATGAAATAGAAGGGATAACAGGTCACCAGCGTGAGCGACCGCATCGGTCGCGGCTGAAGGACCGACACGTCGTTGGGACGCACGAGCACAACCCGATCAACTGTGTATCTATCGGTCCTTCGCAGCGTCTCGATCTCGATCGTGTCTCCCGGGCCGATATCCTTCAGCACCCTGAAGAAGCCATCTCGGTGGCCGGCGATTCCAACATTCCCGTTCTCCCCGGGTAGAACGGTACCTGCAATATGGCCAAGACCCTGGTTGAGCGTCAGGTCATCCGTTCCCTCAAGTACAGGCACCTCGAGCCGAACTTTAGAGATGCGAAGCACCGCCAGGGGTGGATCGATCGGCCCCGCCAGGCTTTCTTCATATTCTGCGATCCGCTTCTTCGACCACTGGCTAACATCAACCTTGAATCCGGATTTCGGAAACAAAACCTCAGGCGGTTCGCGCGCCGCTTCCGTCCGTAGATGCTCAAATTGCTGCAGCTTCGCTCGAGACATAATTCTGCCGTGAACATATGCAGCCACATAAATCCCGATGAGCAACAACGCAAGAATCAACAACAGGCGCCGAGTCCAGTTGGCAATTTTCATTTCCAGAGCTTCCTCGTGGCAGTCGAAGTTGCGAGCCTGTGGAGTCGATACATTTATTTCTTATGGTTAAACGCTATCTTATTGACGCTGCACCAGGAGTGTATGTAAACACGATCGTCGTTGTAACTGTCACTACTGACAGACTCCCAGACCGGGTCGAAAGAGCCTTAGAACATGATCAGATCGTGCGAACCCCTCCATGTGCGCTTCTCCTGTGAACTCTACCAGTGGGACGTTCTTTCAGTGGCTCGTATAAGGATTAAAGGATATCGGCATAACAATCACAACCGGCGAGCTACTATGTCCATACCTAACAAGCAAATCGGCGGGAAGACGTTTCATGTTGGAGATTGTTATATTTGGTCAGCAATTTGCTATTTGGACTCTCCAAACGACTATCGCGAATATCTGCCACAGCAAGAAATTCTTCCACGCGCCACCGGTAATGACCTCGTCATGTTAGATTCCAGCGACAATCTGCCCTGCCTCACAACCTGTTTTGGCGTCTTGTCTATCTTGGTGATGCTGAGCTTCCTCGTTTGGGGCTTTATCTGGTTTGTCGGCCTATGGTGGTAGAAAGGCTTTGATCTTCGCAAGCACTGGCTTCGCTGCGGGCGAGACAGAATAACCCGGAGAGGCTGAGTAGGGGCATCCACAGGATGCCCCATCACTGTAAGGGTGCCCTACTGAACTCCGCGGCACGCATTTCAATATTTCTCGGGAATCCAGCGATAGTTCCAGTTGGGAGCTTTGTATCCTTTTGGGTTCTGCCGTTTCGGGAGAGTAACTCGTTCTAACGGTATCTTTTTCCACGGCACCACACTGAGTAGGTGCGAGATGCAGTTCAATCGAGCGCGCTTTTTGTCATCAGTCTGCACCACAAACCAGGGAGATTGTGAAGTATCCGTAGCGGCAAGCATTGCATCCCTGGCTCGCGAATAGTCATACCAGCGGCGATGCGACTCAAGGTCCATCGGGCTCAGCTTCCACCTTCGCATCGGGTCTTCAATACGGTTTAGAAAGCGCTTGTGCTGCTCCGACTCGCTGACCTCAAACCAGTACTTGACGAGAACAATACCATTGTTTTTCAGAAGGGACTCGAAATCGGGGCACATGCGGAGAAAGTCGACATATTGTTTCTCACTACAAAAGCCCATCACATGTTCAACCAGGGCGCGGTTGTACCAGCTACGATCAAAAATGATCACTTCGCCACTCGCGGGTAATTCTTTCATGTAGCGCTGGGCATACAACTGCGACTTTTCTCGTTCTGTGGGAGCCGGCAGAGCCACGTGACGAAATACGCGGGGACTGACGCGCTCCATGATGCGATGAATCACGCCGCCCTTGCCCGCAGCGTCGCGTCCTTCGAACACGATTACGATCTTTGCGCCTGTGGCTCTAACCCACTCCTGCATTTCGACCAGTTGGGTTTGAAGCTTACGCAGTTCGCGCTCATACTTTTTGGTCTTGAGCCTGCTCTTCTCTTGACTGCCGTTCTTTCCGTTTTTCTTGTTTGGCACTCGATCTCCAGGTTTGTGCTCTACGGCGGAATCCATAACAATGCGAGTAGTTTGCTGGTTCTCACGTCAGTGCGTTAACTGGCAGTTCTGTCAGTTCTAAAAAGTCATATCCGCGAAGAAGATTCGGGGCGTACACACCGCGAGCAATGTGGAGTCCGAACGAGAGGTGTGTCTGCCCCGGATTGTATTTATGAACGCTTCGGCCGATTGCGTAAGGGCTATAGGACGAGTTGCCAGAGTAACTTTGATCGCGCTCCTATCCGCGGGGATGTGGGCGCGGGCGCAGACTGTTACTTTCAATCCTGGGACTACTGAAACGCAGCCCGAACCACCGAAAGATCCACTCGGCCGGAACACGCCACGAGGGGCGGTTATCAATTTCCTTAATAATATCCGGAGAGGACACTCCGAAATCGCCGCTCTGTACTTGAATGGCCCCTTGACCGGTTCGCTGCGAGGCGCAAACACTGAAACTCTGGCGCAACAGCTCGCTACGGTTCTCGACCGCCGACTTCCTGCTCGTCTCGACCAAATTAGTGACGATCCTGAGGGCTCAGTTCCAGATCCGCTCAGACCTAACGAAGACGTGATCGGAACAATCACCACATCCAGAGGTGATCTCGACGTTCTGGTCGAGCGTGTTGATCGCGGGAAAGCTGGCAAGGTCTGGCTCTTTTCTCAAAAGACCCTCAAATCGATTCCGGAAGTGTTTGACGAATTGAACGCCCCCACCGTCGAGACAATTCTCCCGAAATTCCTGGTTGTGACTGGATTTGCTGGCATCCCGCTCTTTGAATGGCTGGCAGTATTTCTAGGGCTGCCATTCCTCTACCTGATGACGGGGTTGCTGAACCGCCTTATTAGCTTCGGCGTCGATGCATGCCGTCGTCGTCTTTTCCGAAATAGCGATATCAAGAAGATCCAAGTCTTGCCTGCACCAATTCGGCTCCTACTTGTCGCTCTGTCTATTTATTGGCTGCTATCAAAGGTCAGCCTACCGTTTTTTGCGCGGCAATTCTGGTCCACTACCAGCCTGGTAATTGTCATCGTTGCCTGTACATGGCTACTCATGCTTTTGACCCGCAAAGCCGAGCATTATCTTGTTGCGAGACGCCCCAGCCTGAACGGATCGGCAGCTGTGTTACGTCTGATCCGTAGAGTGGCTAACGGCCTGCTCTGTCTCGCTGCTTTGCTCTTCACTCTTCATCATTTCGGAATTGATCCGACTGCAGCACTCGCCGGGCTAGGCGTAGGCGGAATTGCGGTTGCGCTCGCGGCTCAGAAGACACTCGAAAATATTATCGCCGGCGTTTCGCTGATTGCGGACCAAGCGGTTCGGGTGGGAGATACCCTGAAGTTAGGTGACATTGTAGGAACCGTCGAAGACGTTGGACTTCGCTCAACGCGTATCCGCACGCTGGATCGTACTCTCATTTCCGTACCCAATGGACAGATTGCGAATATGAGCCTAGAAACTCTTTCAGCGCGCGACAAATTCTGGTTTCACCCCATAATGGGATTGCGCTATGAAACTACTCCAGTCCAGCTACGCTCCCTCATTATTGGAATTCGCAAACTGCTTCTCGAGCATTCCAGTATTGACGTATCTACGGTACGTGTCAGGTTTCTTAGACTCAGTGCTTTCGCACTTGACCTGGAAATTTGTGCTTATGTGACTGCTTATGACTGGGACTCTTTCGTCACGATTCAGGAGGAGTTACTGTTGAATGTCATGAATCTGGTGAAGGAGGCCGGGACCGATATCGCCTACCCCTCGCAGACGTTGTATTTCGCGGCCAGATTGCCTGACAAGGTCGCGCGCGTCGTTCCCGAGTTCACAGGAGATGCGGGACAAAGTCGCACCGTGACGAACGAGGAGTGTTTCACTAGATGATTTTTGGTCAGCGACGATGATTGAGAGCCGGGATGTCAAATCTCAAAATCTTGCTTGCGAGTATCTCTGCCGTCGTGTTGTTTCTATACGGCCTCGAAGCCTTCAGTGCGGAGCTTCAAAGAGCAGGGGGAGCGACACTGAACAAGTGGCTGGCAAGGCTGACAGAAAGCCGTTGGCGAGGTGTCTTGTTGGGCGCAGTGGCCACGGCGATCGTCCAATCTAGTAGCGCGGTCACGTCCCTTACTGTGGCACTGGTGGACGCAGGAACCATGTCGTTCCGCTCGAGCCTCGGGGTTCTGCTTGGGACGAATGTGGGAACTACGTCAACGGCATGGTTGGTTTCGCTTAAGTTGACGTCGATCGGCCCGTTCTTCATAGTGTTCGGCACCTTGCTGGGCGTGCTTCCCACTCGTTTCAAGATGCTGGGAAAGGTCGCCTTTTATTTTGGATTCATTTTCTTCAGCCTTGAGGTAATCAGTTTTACTCTGAAACCACTGGCTCAGAATCCATTCTTCACCGAAGTCCTCAGCCGATCGAGCACCCCGCTCATGGGGGTGCTCGCCGGACTCATCATTACGGCCATCGTTCAATCGAGCAGCATTACGACCGGGCTATGCATTCTGCTGGTGCAACAGAACCTGATGCCGCCGGCGGCGGCGATTCCGATCGTGATTGGGGCGAACATCGGAACGACGGCAACAGCGCTGGTAGCCAGCATCAAGATGCAAGAAGCGGCACGACATGTTGCACTGGCGAACCTCTGTTTCAATATATTCGGCGTGCTGCTTTTCCTACCGTTTCTGAAGAGGTTTGCAGCAAAGGTTGTGGAGACGGCCGGTGACCCCGGAATCGCAGTCGCATGGGCGCAATTGATTTTCAATCTCGTGATGGTATTAGCCGTGCTCCTCATGCTGCGCCTTTTCCACCGGCGCTTGGATTCTTTTGATGCCAGCGTTTCGGGTGCCGCGGCTTCAGTGGCATAACAGCCCCGCCGTGGGGGAGTCCTTGCAGGGTTGCATGACGAGTTCCCCGCCCCTGGGTGCCTTAGCCGCTGTGTCCTCGGGCTTGCGTCTGAGTTCCGCTGGTGAATGCGGCCACCGCTGCATTGACACCTCGGAATAACCTCCCATCCAACTCTTTCAAAAAGCCGCTTCTCTCAAACAGATCGCGAACCGGATCAGTCGCTCGCGTGAAATAGAGATCCACACCCGATTCGCACAACTCAGTTCTCAGCCGCTCTAGCATTTCGAGGCCAGTGACGTCGACTTCCGGGCTTGCTTCAAGGTTGATCATGACGGCGCGGACCGATCCGCCTGAGGCCTTTACGAGTTCGCGCAACCGATTCTGAATGCGATTCGCATTGGCGAAGAACACGATTCCATTGGGGCGAAATATCAGTAGCCCGGGAATCTGTTCGGCTTCGGAATAACGCGAAACGTCCACAAAGGTCTGTGATCCTGGCAATCTGCCTAAAACGGAATCTTGAGGAGAGCTGAGCTTATACATCAATGCAATCAGGGTGAGGCCAACTGCAAAGATAAGGCCTTTAAGGATCCCCATCTGGAGTACGCCAAACAATGCAGCCAAAGCCGCCCAGATACTTCCAGTATGAAGTTGTGCGTAGTGACGAAGGGTTGCGACATCGGCAAGATGCGCGACCGCGTGCACGACAATTGCCCCGAGCACCGCTTCGGGAAGATTACGAAATAAGGGCAGCAAGAACGCCAGGGTCAGGGCGACAGAGAGCGACGCTGTGATCGTCGAAAGTTGGGTTCGCGCACCGGCAGAATCATTTGCTGCCGTACCGGACATGCCGCCTCCTACGATCATGCCGCCGAAGAGTCCTGAGGCGATATTTGCCAGTCCCATGGCACATAACTCCTGGTTCGGCACAATGTCATACTTGTTCTTGGCTGCGAATGTGCGTGCCGCCGCTAGGGCCTCGGCGACAAGCACAAGCACAATTCCGGTAGCGCCAATGAATATGTCTGCCAAGTCCTCTTCGCCCATTCGCGGTAAATGCAAGTAAGGCATGCCAGCACGAATAGTACCCACTGTTTCCACGCCATGTTGAGCGAGATCAAACCAGGAGACACTCAGGATTCCAAGCACAAGGACCACTAACGCCGAGGGTACACGCGGGACAGTTGCTCCCAGGAGAAACAAAATAGCTATTGCCAACACGCCGACGCCGAGCGTCCACAGATTCACCGCCGGCAGAGTTGTAATCACCTGCCACAGTTGATGGAAAAAATTACCGTGCCCCCCCGGAGCGCCTGTAAGCTTATGAGCTTGTTTCACCATGATGGTGAGACCCAGGCCGAAAACGAATCCCTTCAAAACCGGTTTGGAAATGAACTCCGATACGACACCCAGCTTGAGCAAACCTCCAAGCAGAAAAATTAGACCAGCCGCGATCGTGGCGGCAGAGACCAGAATCATGTAGCGCTGGGAATCTCCTAAAGCGAGCGGAGCTACGAGCGCCGCCAGCATGGCTGCTGAAGACGAAGTGGAGGTAACTGCAAGCTGACGGGAAGTGCCAAAGATGGCGTACACAAACATTCCCAGCATGGCTGCATACAAACCCATTTGAGGAGGAACCCCAGCTATTCCGGCATAAGCCATTCCTTCCGGAATAAGCAGTCCCGCCACCGCGATTCCGGCGATGGCATCCGTGCGAGCATCCCTCCATGAGCACTCAGGCAACCAGCTGATGATGGGCAGAAATCGCATTAACGCTGGGCGTACCCGCATGAATTACTCATCTCGCATTCATCGAGCGACCATAACGATTGGCCAGTCTGCCCGAGCTGTGCTTCAACCTAAGACTGGTTCGCGCTGTCAGCCACTGCGACTTCTACCAGTACTTACCATCTCTGCAGTTATGACGTTTCTATTACTCGCACTCCTCCTCTAGTTTTCGCATTTACTCGGACCAAGACTTATCGACTGTTGATTTTGCCAGTATCCAGACAACCAGGTAGTTAATAGCCTGAGCTCGTCGGTTGAAGGCGTCGATCGCAATCTTAAGTCTTGCCTTCCGCTCCGATGCGCGTTTGGCATCTGCTTGGGCGAACGAGCCACAAGCGGGAATGCCTTCGCATCAAGCGGCCTTGTTCGCCGGAAAGTGCGTTCACACGGCCAGCAATATTGGAGAATGCATGCGTGCCGCCAAGCTAGTTCAACATCTCAGAGCGAACGCCGATAGTATGTCCGAGCGACTGCTCGAGAAGATCCGCAATTCGAGCAACTGTCGCGATCTACTGCGAAGAGTACCGGCAGAGGAACACAAACGCTATTCGCTGAACATTTACCTCGATTTGGTGGATTGGCTCGCATCGGAGGGCGACGCAGCAACTGACTCACTCTACCTGGAATTAGGCATCCGACGGGCGCAGCAAGGCGTTCCAGTCAGCCAGTTGTTTTGGGCCGTCTGTATTACACGTGAGTATTTGTGGGATTACATCCAACAGGAATGCTTGCTCGAGGAGCCGGTTGAGTTTTGGGGAGGTGTGATGCTACTGCGTTCGGTCAATCAATTCTTTGACCGAGCTCTTTACGCCGCACTCGTTGGCTATCAAAAAGCTAAGACGGACGACCTGGCAGGTTCGCATGCCGCATAGGTGGCATCCAAGAGTGGTTAATGTCCCGCGGCTCCAGGTACGTTCAATGTTTCGCATTATTGCGCCAGTGGTCGGCGTCCACGCGCAGGTAAAGGAACGGATTCGCTGGAGCCTGTTGAGGTTAGCGAGTTCAGAAGGTGGATGGTTTCTGCTTAGATTAAAGACCGGGTTGCTGCGGTTTTTCCTTGTGGCAGCATTTATCGGCTTAAGTGTCAACTGTATCTTGGCGGTTCGTGCGGAGTCGCAAGTTATCGCAGCTGGTTCGGAGCAGCATCAAACCAGTACAGCGACTCAGACGGAAGATCACGGACTATCAGCCAAAGCGACGGAAATTGCGAGACCCTTCAATTTCCCGATCACCAATTCCATGCTCGCCAGTTGGATCATCGCGGCCGGTCTGATCGCATTCGCTCAGCTTACAACAAGAAATATGCAGCAAGTTCCAGGCAGCGCGCAGAACTTTTTGGAATGGCTGGTCGAAGCACTGTACAACTTCATCGTCGGAATCATTGGACCGCATTTGGCCCAGCGAACATTCTGGTTCTTCGCAACCATCTTCATTTTTATTCTTACCGCTAACTGGTTCGGTCTTGTCCCGGGAGTAGGCTCGCTTGGCTGGGGGCACCAAACCGCTCACGGATTCAGGATTGATCAACCCTTGTTCCGGGGGGCCAATGCGGATGTCAACATGACGTTCGCGATGGCTATCGTCTTTTTCGCCTGTTGGATCGTGTGGGCGTTTCAGGAAGTAGGTGTCCGGGGATTTCTGAAGGAATTGTTTGCCCCTAAGGGTGAGAGCGAAGGAGTGCTGAGGGTCCTGATGGTGGTCGTGTTTTTCGCGGCCGGCTGTCTCGAGGTCGTATCGATTCTGTTCCGGCCAGTGTCGCTGGGTTTTCGTTTATACGGCAACATCTTCGCTGGCGAGAATCTCTTGGAAGCCATGGCCAAGCTCGTGCCTGGTTTTGGCTGGCTCGTCCCCATTCCATTTTACTTTCTAGAGTTGCTTATGGGTTTGGTTCAGGCGCTCGTTTTCATGTTATTGACAGCTGTCTTCACCATGCTGATGTGCCAGCATGAGCCGGAGCGACCGGCGGTACAGGTCTCACTTGATAAATTGGCGGCTTGACCGTGTTCAATCGCGGGAGCCGTCAGGAAAGATAAGGAACAACGATATGAACGGTAGCGTGCACGTAGGTCTGGCGGCGCTAGGCGCGGCTATTGGCGTGGGACTGATCGGAATGAGCGCTTCACAAGCAGTTGGACGGAACCCCGTTGCTTCCACGAAAATTCTGGTTCAGTCGATCCTGGCAATCGCTTTTGCCGAGGCAATCGTATTCTACGCCCTGTTCCTGGTTAAGTAGTGGCAAACCCGGGCGCTGATTCAAACCTGAGCGGCGCCCGGGTACGAGAAAAGACCATGATCGCTGTGATGTTCCTTATCGATCCGAATAGCGAAGGGCAGATCCAGGAGATTGCCAACAGATTCGGCGTGGACTGGCCTCACCTGCTTGCCCAAGTCATCAGCTTCTCCATTGTCTGTATTCTTCTGCACCGATTCGCTTACAAGCCAATCTTGAGGATCCTGGAAGAGCGGCGGCGGCAGATTGCTCAAGGACTCGCAGATACGGAGAAGATAAAAGCCGCGCTTGCCCAAGCCGAAGCCAAGTGCCGGCAAATGATCCTGCAAGCGAATGGGGAGGCGACGAAACTCATCGAGGAAGCACATGCCGCGGCGGGTCGCGTGCAGCAGCAAGAAACTCAAAAGGCAATATCTGCTGCGGAGGGGATCCTTATTAAGTCGCGCGAGGCTGCCGCTCAGGAACACGCCCGCATGCTGGCTGAGCTTAAGCGAGAGGTGGGCCAGTTAGCTGTACAAGCCGCAACTACGATCACTGGCAAGATCCTAACGAAACAAGACCAGCGGCGGATGGCGGAGGAAACCATCGACCGACTGGCATCAGCGGCATAACCCTCTAGTGGATGTGTTTCGCACATGAAAACGAACAAACAAATTGGGCGTGAAGCCAGGAAACTGGTTCGCTTTTGTATCGTCAGGGGAAAGGTTGATGAGAGACGCGTTCGGCTTGTAGCCAAGAGCGTAATCCGATCGAAGCACCGTGGTTATTGGCTTTTGCTCAAACGATTCCTGCGATTGCTTGAGCATGAGTACGCCCGCAACACCGTCGAAATCGCAAGTGCAGTTCCATTGCCGACCGACTTACGGACTCGCGTTCAGACTGTGCTAAGCGCGATCTATGGCCCCACGTTGACTTCGTCCTTTGTCCACAAGCCCGCGCTTATAGGAGGCATACGCATCAAAGTCGGCAGCGACGTATATGACGGCAGCGTGCAAGCAGGGCTCGCTGCATTAGCGAAGAGCTTGGGACTGACAATGCCGAATGGAAGGCGAGCGCAACACTAAGCAGCAATCTCATTCGTCAATCCAGAAATAGGGTGACGCCGTATGGCTGATCTACTGAAAGAACTTGAAGCCCAAATCGATGGCGCGAAGAGAGTAACGGGACGCCAGAACGTCGGCGTGATTCGAGAAGTCGGCGACGGGGTCGCCCGGGTGGAAGGTCTTGATGATGCAATGCTCAACGAGATGCTCGACCTGGGACACGGCATCACCGGACTTGCCCTGAACCTGGAAGAAACTGAAGTCGGAGTCATCATCCTTGGGGACTATACGCAGCTTCAAGAAGGCGACGAGGTCCGCACAACGGACAAGTTGTTGCAGGTTCCCGTCGGCAAGGCTCTTTTAGGGCGCGTTGTGAATACGCTCGGAGAGCCTTTGGACGGCAAGGGACCGATCAAGAGTAACGTGTTCTATCCTGTCGAGAAACTTGCTCCCGGCATCATTCGGCGCAGTCCGGTGAGGCAACCGGTGCAAACCGGAATTATGGCCATTGATGCGATGATTCCCATCGGCCGCGGCCAGCGAGAATTGATCATTGGAGACCGGTCGACAGGCAAAACCACAATTTGTATCGACACCATCATCAGTCAAGCACGCCTCAACAAGGCGGCTGAGGCCGCCGGCGACAAAGAATATCGGCCACTTTATTGCATCTACGTTGCGATTGGTCAAAAGCAATCCAACATCGCGCGCATCATTACCGTTCTCGAAGATGCGGGAGCCATGCCTTACACGATCATTGTCGCGTCACCCGCGTCGGATTCAGCCACCAACCAGTACCTGGCGCCGTTCGCGGGAGCTGCGATGGGGGAGTGGTTCATGGATAACGGCATGGATGCGTTAATTATCTACGACGATTTGTCGAAGCATGCGGTGGCTTATCGGCAGGTCTCATTGGTACTCAAGCGGCCATCCGGTCGTGAAGCATATCCCGGTGACGTGTTTTACCTTCACAGCCGGTTACTCGAAAGGGCAGCCCGCGTAGGAGAGAAGTATGGAAACGGGTCGCTCACTGCGCTGCCGATCATTGAAACGCAAGCCGGCGATGTCTCTGCTTACATCCCGACCAACGTAATTTCCATCACGGACGGACAGATTTATCTGGAAACCGATTTGTTCTACCAGGGCGTGCGCCCGGCTATTTCCGTGGGACTCTCGGTTTCACGTGTTGGTTCCGCTGCGCAACTCAAAGCCATGAAGCAAGTAGCGGGCCAGCTAAAGGGTGACCTCGCCCAGTTCCGGGAACTGGCCGCCTTCGCGCAATTCGGCTCGGAGCTGGATGCCAAGACGCAGGCGCAGATCGATCGCGGCAAGCGAATTATGGAAGTCTTTAAGCAACCGCAGTACAGCCCGATTCCGGTCGAGACGCAGGTGGCCGTGATCTGGTCGGTCCAAAACGCCTATATAGATGACGTGCCCGTCGATCGTATCAAGGAGTTTCAAAACAAGCTAACGGAATTCCTGACTACCAGAAAGCCGGAACTGCTGGCGAGAATTGCGAAGGAAAAATCCCTAAGCGTTGAGCTGACTGCGGAGGTAAAAGCCGCAGTCGCCCAGTTCAAAGAGTCATGGATATGAGGGTCGGTGTTGCCTGCAGGTATTGGTGATTTGCTTTACGAAAGTAGAACCTCGGATATCGAGCGATGCATAGCCCACGCGAGTTGCGCCGACGAATACGCTCCATCAGCAGTACCGCTCAGATTACCAAGGCCATGCAAATGGTGGCGGCATCGAAGATGCGTAGAGCACAACTTGCGGCACTTGCCGGACGTCCGTTCGTCCAAGTGCTGTACCGAATTCAGCGCGAAGCAACAACTCGCATGCGCGATTTTAGCCATCCCCTGCTCGAGCGTCGCGAGGTTTGCAAGCGCGCCATAATTCTGATCGGTGCGGACAAAGGCCTCTGCGGCGCGCTTAACAGCAACCTATTCCGATTGGCCGCCGAATTCGATTCCGATTCCACGGTATTCATCACCGCGGGCCGTCGTGCAGCACAATTCGTCGTTCGCAGTGGTCGGCAGCTTATCGCGGAGTTTGCCTACGCGGACACTCCTAAGTTCTCTGAGGCCAGAGCTATATCTGCCCTTGCGCGTGATCTCTTCATGAAGTATGAAGTGGACCAGGTTCAGATCGTTGCCACTCGTTTTGTGAACACGCTGACTCAGCAACCGCTTTGCCTGGAATTCCTTCCAGTCGGCGAAATCAGGGCGCTGAAGATTCCAGGCGTCAGGTCCGAAGATGATCTGGCTGCCGATACGACCGAATCCGTCTTTGAGCCCAGTCCCGAGTTTGTGCTCAGCTATCTGCTTTCCCACTATCTCGACATCTACCTTTACCAGGTTTTGTTGAATGCCAAAGCCAGCGAGCAGAGCGCGCGCATGGTGTCAATGAAGAATGCAACCGACAGCGCCGAGAATCTGATCAAGGATTTAACACTCGAATACAACAAGCTCCGACAAGGCAATATCACGAAGGAGTTGCTGGAGATCGCCGGTGGGCAATCTGATTGACGACTTCATTTTGAATAGCAGATGTAAATGGGTATCAGTATGAACATCGGCAAAATTGTTAAAGTGCTCGGCCCGGTCGTGGACGTCGAATTTCCGGAGGGACTGCCCGGCATATACAACGCCCTGACTTGTGAATATAAAGTTCAGAACCAGCCTGCCAAGATCACGCTGGAGGTGCAGCAGCACCTCGGGGACAACTGGGTGCGCGCAATCTCGATGTCAGGTACGGAAGGGCTGAAGCGCGGCTTCAAGGTTATGGACAGCGGCGCGCCTATCTCAATGCCGGTCGGAGATGGCGTTATGGGCCGGGTATTCGATGTGACCGGGAATCCGGTCGATGAGCGGGGGCCTGTCGAGGCGGAGAAGTATTATCCCATCCACCGCTCGGCTCCTCCGCTCGTGGAACAATCCACCTCGCCGCAACTGTTGCCCACCGGGATCAAAGTTATCGATTTGATTTGCCCTTTCCTGAAGGGTGGGAAAGTGGGTGCGTTCGGTGGCGCTGGCGTGGGAAAGACCGTCGTCATCATGGAGCTGATTAATAACATCGCCAAGCTACACGGTGGGGTGTCGGTATTCGCGGGTGTCGGCGAACGCACCCGCGAAGGCAACGATCTCTACCACGAGATGTCCGAGGCCGGAGTCATTAAACAGGACAACTTACGCGAATCCAGAATTGCACTCGTCTACGGACAAATGAACGAGCCTCCGGGTGCGCGACTGCGTGTGGCTCTTTCCGGGCTAGCCATAACTGAGTACTTCCGCGACGAGAAAAATCAGGATGTATTGTTGTTCATCGACAATATTTTTCGTTTTTCGCAGGCCGGGTCCGAGGTATCGGCTCTGCTTGGCCGCACCGCCAGCGCTGTGGGTTACCAGCCCACTCTCGCCGCCGAAATGGGAGCGCTTCAGGAGCGGATTACATCGACCAAGAAGGGATCGATCACCTCTTTCCAGGCAGTGTACGTGCCGGCCGACGACTTGACTGATCCGGCCCCCGCAACGACGTTCGCCCACCTGGACGCTACCATCGTATTGGAACGTTCAATTGCCGAACTGGGTATCTACCCGGCGGTTGACCCTCTCGCTTCGACTTCGCGTGCGTTAGCCCCTGATGTCGTGGGCCAGGAGCACTACGACGCAGCTCGAGGTGTACAGAAGGTTCTCCAGCGTTACAAAGATCTGCAGGACATCATTGCTATTCTCGGGATGGACGAGCTTTCTCCGGAAGACAAGATTACTGTGTTCCGCGCGCGCAAGATCCAGCGCTTCTTGAGTCAGCCATTCAGCGTCGCACAAGTGTTTACCGGCCGCGAGGGTAAGCAAGTGCCGGTGGCAGAAACGGTTCGCGGCTTCAAGGAGATCTTGGACGGAAAGCACGACGACGTACCCGAAGGCAACTTCTACATGAAAGGTGCGATCGAAGAGATCAGACAGAATTGAGCGTGCGGTAAGCGCTAGAAGTGACAGCACGGAGTCAGGTGTGGCAAATACTCTTCAACTCGAAATCGTGACACCGGAGGCGATGGTTTATTCCGAATGGGTGGATATGGTTACTCTGCCCGCAGTCGAAGGTCAGATGGGCATTCTGCCGCAACATGTGCGCCTCATGACTCAACTGGTGCCGGGTGAGTTGATCGTGCACAAGGACGGGCACGACGACTTCCTCGCCGTGGGCGAGGGGCTGGTTGAAGTCACGAACGACCGTGTCTCCATTGTCACCAACATGGCCGTCTCCATTGAGAACATCGATGAAGCCGCGGCCGAGCAAGCGCGTCAACGCGCTGCCGCTCGCCTGAGAGAAAAACTTTCTTCCGAAGAGGTTGCCTCCGTAAACGCCTCGTTAGCGCGTTCTCTGGCACAGTTGCAGGTGAAGCGGCGCCATCGTTAACTGCGCCGAAGGTGCTGGGACAGGGAACGGGGCCTGCTCAACATTGACGTCGAGCAAGAAGTCTCATCTCTGATATTCAGATAAATCCTCAGGCCATTTCTTCGTAAACCGCTGAATCGGCTAAATTTCGGCTCTGCGCGGCAGTTCCCATCCTCACAGCATATTGAAAATTACATTTGACAGAGCCTTTCTTTTGTAGATGATGTTCATCACAACCGTCTGCCGTAAGGACTTTCCCTTCTGAATACCATGAAAAGTGATCTCGTACTGGCACGAAGCATTCGCTTTCGCTCCCTTGGTCTGTCTGCCTTGATGGTCCTGCTGGCCTGGTTTGCATACGGACAATCGACCGACGAAGTGCATATCCTCTCGCGAGGCGGCGCGAAGGCTCTCAAATCAACCGCGGCTGCCATGTCCTCGGACGGCACTCCGTCATCGCGTAATCCTAGCCTCCTACGCGTCGATGTGGACTTGGTTCTGGTGCCCGTGACTATTAGTGACTCAAAGAACCATACGGTCACAACGCTGAAAAAAGAAGACTTCGCAGTCTACGAGGATAATAAGCGACAGGAAATCCGGTATTTCTCGACCGAGGACGTTCCAATTTCTGTCGCCCTGCTCGTAGACGTCAGCAAAAGTATGAGCGACAAGATTGATGCCGAACGAGAGGCAATTGTTAAATTCTTCAACAATGCGAACCCTGACGACGAGTATTTCGCGATCGCATTTTCGGATCATCCGCGCGTTGTGGCAGATTCCACGCAATCTATCGACCAGCTCGAAGGGAAATTACTTGCGGAGGAACCAGGCGGCCCCACGGCAATGCTCGATGCCGTTTACCTGGCGGTTTCGAAGTTGCGGTCGGCACGCTATGAACGCAAAGCAATCCTCATTCTTTCTGACGGTGGGGACAACAATAGCCGGTACAGACTTCGAGAAATAAAGAGCGTAGTGCAGGAATCCGACATACAGATCTACGCGGTCGGATTGTTTGAGACATTTTTTTTTAACACTATCGAGGAAAGATTGGGGAAAGAGTGGCTCAGTGAAATCACGGATGCCACTGGGGGTCGAACTATTACCGTCGACAACCGCGGGAAAGTTCCTGAAGCTGCAGCCAGCATCAGCCGCGAAATGCGAAACCAGTATGTGCTCGGCTATCGTCCTATGAAGACTACCAAGACGAAGCGGCGAAAAATCAAGATTCGCCTCACTTCAACAGACGAACGCTTCTTGCGGGCGTACTACAAGCAAGGCTATTTGACGTACTGAAACCCCGTCTCATCTATGTTGTGCGGGAGATCTCTTTTCCTCGTACCAGTCTTTTACCCTAGGGACACTCTGAATAAGCGCTCATGCTAAGTCGGTGAACGATAGTGTTCAGGAAACTGCGCTGTTGGTTCGGGTATGAGTCAGTAGCGGGCGGTTGCAACCGCGCGTACGGGCGAAACCGGACGAGCTTACCCCACGGCGAGCAGTTTTCTGCGGCTCACGAACAGGTTCACCAGCGCACAGGTAACGAACAGCCGGTGCGCGTTCTTCTTCAGCCCGCGATAGCGTACTTTCACGAATCCGAACTTCAGCTTCATCACCTGAAACACGTGCTCCACCCTCGCCCGCACTTTCGACTTCGTCCGGTTTTTCGCCCACGCCACTTCATCCACGATCCGGCCCTTGTAGCGACAGCGCCGCTGGGTGAAATCCCGTGCCCCGGGCGCACACTCACGCATCACCCGGGTTTGGCCCTGATACGCTCCGTCGCCCCACACCCGCGTTTCTTCGCCATGCAGCAGGTCCGGCAACATCGCCACATCGGAAACATTGGCTGCCGTCGCCACCGCCGTGTGGATGATCTTGGTCTTGCTGTCCACTCCCACGTGCGCCTTCATCCCGAAGTACCAGTTCTTGCCCTTCCTGGTCTGGTGCATCTCTGGATCCCGGCTCTGCTCGCGGTTTTTAGTCGAGGAAGGGGCGTGAATCAGGGTGGCATCTACAATCGTGCCCGTCGTGATCCGTACTCCCTTCGCTTGCAAGTACAGGTTCACTGTTCCCAGAATCTCTTCTCCCAGATTGTGCTCTTCCAGCAGGTGCCGGAACTTGCACACCGTGGTCTCATCCGGCACCGGTTCCGCTCCCAGGTCAATTCCCACGAACTGCCGCAGCGTCGCCGAGTCATACAGCGCCTCTTCCACCGCCGGATCTGCCAGGTTGAACCACTGCTGCAGAAAATATATCCGCAGCATCTGCTCCAGTTCTTTCGGTCGTCGCCCGTTGCCCGGCTTGGGATAGTGCGGCTCGATCAGTGCCCACAATTTCGCCCAGGGCACCACCTGCTCCATCTCTTCCAAAAACATCGCCCGCCGCGTCTTCTTCGTGTACCGCTCGAATCCTGTCATCATCGCCAGTGTCCTCTGTTTGCTGAGAGAGTTCATACTGGCTCGACTCTATCTCCACTCGCTGTGGAAAGGCAGCACTTAATCAGAGCCTCCCTAGGATTCGTGCCCATCTGAAGTCAGTCAGGGGAGACAGGGCCCGAGGGGATGGGGGGATGTCCCCTCGGCCGGGGGGCAGCATTCTAGTAGGTGGTGTGGCTGAGCGAGAAGAGAACTCCGGCGGAATAGCGAAAATTGTTTTGGTTGTTCGCCCCAGTAAATGGATTGCTGAATCGAGTGAGGACGTAATCAACCTGGGCCGGGCGAATTGAAACATGCCTACCCACTGGGATGTCCACGCCACCGCCGAAGTCCATCGCGAACGCTTCGGCGGAGGGGGCTCTCGAAATGCCGCATGCGCCGACGATCGGCGGGCAAATTGTACGAAAGGCGTTGCCATACACGTTGGTGTGCGCTCCGCCAAACAACACTTGAACATAGGGCTGGATATGATGCGTGCGCACTTTAATCTGCGGACCAAAAAGGTAAGTGAACAAATTACCCTCGACGTGTCCCTGTGCGCCTAAAGGAAAAGTCGAATTGGGAGCGATGTTAAATCCCGTCAGAGTGCTTCCGTACCCTTGCAAATCCATCTTGAAGCCGAGGAATTCGTTGACGTTAATGTTAAGCTCACCACCGCCCCCGTTCAGGCTGTGGGTCTGCGAGTAGGGTGAACTAGGGTTGTAGTTCAGATAGGAATAGTTCACACCTACCTCGGCTCTGGGGAATTCCTGGGCCCACACAGCCATACCTGATAGCAAGATAATGCCAACAACGCTTATTGTTTGGAGCTTCATTTACCGTTTTCCTCCGTGTTGAGTTCCGACTCCACCGTGTCACAGGCCGCCGCAATTCGCCACGACATCGCAAGCAGCCACTAAGGGTGTCTGATGGAAATTAGAGGCTAATCCCTCTTTGTCGAGGCTAAGCAAGAAGCTCGACCGTAAGAACTGGCAAAACTGCCAGCTTTGTCTCAAAGAACTCGCTCATCGAAGTTAGCGGTGTACAGGCTCGAACCGTTCACGGCAGCGGTTTGTAGACCAGATAGGGAGTCCGCTCGAAACAGACTGCGGCGCAAACTGGAAGCACTGGTCGACATGCCGTTAGATTGACATTTCCTCATCGCTGCCGAGTTGATCTCAACTCGAACGTACTTACTTAGTTTCGTATCGATACCGTTGGTCCAGCGTGCGATTCAAGCCACGCGGTGCATCGCCATCCCATGACCATGACTATGTGGTCCGCACTCACCATGTCACAAGACAATCTCTTGTGTTCCTTTCCTTGGAATCGCTGTAGCTTTTGCCAGTTTTGTTTCCTCATGCCAGTACCCACCATGTCGAGGACGAGGTTTGTGTCACAAGGCTGCCGTGATGCGAATCAATCGGTTCGAATGATGGCGCACACCCGATGGGGTTGCAAAGATGATCCAGCAAGCCAGTATGCGGTTCCTAAGCTTTCTACCTGCCCTCACAGCCTTCTGTCGCCAAATATCTGTGTCAAAAGCTCTGGTTATATTTGTCGTTTTCTTGAGTTCCAGCGAAACAATCGGCCAGGAAATCTATGGCGTCTCCAAAACACACTCCCTTGACGAGGAAAACAAGTCAATGCCGTCTGCTCCTACCCGTTACGCAGGCACATTCCGGGTTAATGTCGATCTGGTGTTGGTCCCCGTAACAGTCACAGACACGCTCGGACGGTCGGTTGCAGGTCTGGGTAAAGAAAATTTTGAGATTTACGAAGGCAAGGAAAAACAGGAGATCCGAACTTTGTCGAGCGAGGATTCCCCGATCTCTATGGGAATACTTTTCGATACCAGCGGCAGCATGAGCGGGAAGATCGAACAGGCCCGCCAGGCTGTGACGGAGTTGTTGGAAACTTCCAATCCGGAAGATGAGTTTTTCTTGATCACCTTTGCTAACACCCCTGAACTGGTGGCTGACTTTACGAATTCAGCTGAGGATCTCCAGAGCCGTTTGCTTTCTCAAGCACCCCGAGGGAGCACTGCCTTGCTCGACGCGATATATCTCGGGATCAGCAAGATGCGAAAGGCAAAGTACGCAAGAAAAGCTCTGCTGGTCATATCGGACGGCGGTGATAATCACAGTCGTTATCACGAACGGGAAATTAAGTCCATGGTGAGAGAATCTGACGCGCTCGTATACGCCATCGGCATTTATGACTACTCTTTCCCCACGATGGAGGAGCAACTCGGGCCTGCCCTCCTTAGTGAACTCTCCGAAGAAAGTGGCGGTCAAATGTTTAGCGTCGACAATCTTATGTATCTAAGAAACATCGCGACTAAGATCAGCATCGAGCTACGCAACCAATATGTGCTTGGGTATCATCCTACGGACCCGAAATATGACGGTAAATGGCACAAGATCAAAGTAAAGCTGGTGCCTCCCACCGGAATGCCGCGGCTGGACGCTCGAGCTAAGCAAGGTTACTATGCGCCCTCGGAGTAGCCTCGGAGAAGCGGACGGTTCTCGTTAGCTGGCCAGTCCCGCGCCAGACTGCCGACCATTTACAGAAGGCGCTGCCTTTTAACCCTGCCTATATAGAGAGCGCGTTGGTTTCGACGAAGGCTAGTAAGGCTTTGGCAATCTACTGTTAGTAGTAGCAGTGTGTTCATTGATACTCCACATCTACCATCAATCGCGCCTGGTCGTGACGACATCCTTCGACTTAGTGCATCCAGAACAAGGAGCCCATACACGAATAAGTTTGTGCAAGAGTTTGTGCGATATCTTCCCCCCGTCAAAAGGAGCGTAGGGTCACGATGGGCAGCGTCTGCTCTCTTGCTGATTGCAGCATCCAGTATAGGAGCATTCGCCGGATTGGCGTTCGTGTATTCGGCCGATCTGCCACAAATTAACGCCCTCGGCCACTATCGCCCGATCTCAAACACGGTGCTATATGACGACAAGGGCCGTGAATTTGGATCGTTCGCTCTCCAGCGTCGCACGATTGCGCAATACGAAGATTATCCAAAGGTACTCTACGACGCAGTCCTCTCAATCGAGGATAAGAACTTCGAGAAGCATTCCGGATTTGAAGTGTGGCGCATGTTCGTTGCGGCCTTTCACAATCTCCGGGCTCGTGGAAAGGTTCAAGGAGCTTCCACTTTGACGATGCAACTGGCGCGTAATTTATTTCTTTCGCCAGAGCGAACTTTCCACCGCAAATTCCGCGAAATTATGTTCGCTGTGCAGATTGAACGACACTTCACAAAACCTCAGATTTTCACTCTTTACGCAAACCAGATTTACCTGGGTCACGGGGTGTACGGGTTTGCTACCGGCGCAGAATATTACTTCGGGAAGAATGTGAAGGACCTTACCGTTGAAGAAGCGGCTATGCTTGCCGCGCTACCCAAAGCCCCAAACAATTACTCTCCAATCAGAAGTCCGGGAAGAGCGTTGCGCAGGCGTAACCTGGTCATCGATGCCATGATAGCGGATGGCAAAATCAGCGCGGAAGAAGGCGCTGCAGCAAAAAAGGTCCCCATACGGTTACACGTACACGACGATCCAAACTCGTTGGCCCCTTATTTCGTCGAAGAGATCAGGCATTATTTGGAAAAGAAATACGGTCCGGAGCAAGTTCATGAAGCCGGCCTCAAAATCTATACGACGCTCGACGCGGACCTTCAAAAAGCCGCTAACGATGCCGTCTTGGACGGCCTCGCCGATTACGAGAGGCGTCACGGATGGCGATCTCGTCTCCAAAGCAACTCTAAGGTCGCGAGCTCGGACCCTTACGGTAGTCTCGAAGCGCGTGAGGCCATCGCACCGGGCAACTATGTTCATGCCGAGGTAATGTCGGTGTCTCCCGCATCGGCTTTGTTAAGAATCGGTCAGTACACTGCGACCGTCGGAGCCAGCGATGTTTCCTGGACCGGCCGCACTCTTCCTCGACTGCTATCAGTAGGTGACATTGCCTATGTAAAGATGCTTTCCGTCGGTTCAGACCTTAAAGCACGGGTTCGCCTCGAAGAGGACTCGGGGGCTCAGGGTGCATTGCTTGCAATTGACAATGCGAGCGGAGCGGTTAAAGCCATGGTTGGAGGCCGTGATTTTAACCTATCGAAATTTAATCGGTCGACCCAAGCCCTGCGCCAAGTCGGATCTTCGTTCAAACCATATATCTATACCGCTGCCATTGACCAAGGCGCAACGCCTGAGGATGTAATATTGGATGCCCCGGCGACTTTCATGACTGAGTCCGGTCCTTACAGCCCCCACAATTATGATGAAAAATTCGAGGGCGCAATCACTCTGAGCCATGCATTAGCAGAGTCCAGAAATGTTCCGGCTGTGAAGTTGGCACAACATTTAGGCGTCAATACTGTGATCGGTTACGCCCGCCGTTTTGGTATTTCCGAGCGCATGCCGCCTTACCTGGCGATCGCCTTGGGAGCTGCTGAACTGACTTTGCTGGAACATACTTCAGCCTTCAGTACTTTTCCAAATGATGGTCTCCGGGCGATTCCGCACTACATCGTGAAGGTGACAGAACATGACGGCCACGTGCTTGAGCAGAATGATCCTGCCGTCCAGGAGGTAATCAATCGGCGCACGGCTCGTGTCATGACATCCATGCTCCGCGAAGCCGTACTGCACGGTACCGGAGTTGCGGCTAGTCGCTTGAAATATCCCGTGGCGGGGAAGACCGGTACCACCAACGATTTCGCCGACGCTTGGTTTATCGGCTTTTCGCCCGCCATCACGTGTGGTGTCTGGGTGGGATTTGACGAAAAGAAAACGTTAGGCAATAAAGAAACCGGAGCCAAGGCTGCATTGCCAATCTGGATGAACTTTATGGCAACCGCACTGTCCCGGCAGAGATCTCGTGGTCATTTCCTGCCCGCAGAGGCAGAGACGAATCAGATATTGGTGAGACAATCAAACGATGCTTCGCCCCGTCTGGCGCGGCCAGAGGATTCAGGTCAGAAACCGAGCGGCGAGTCAGAGCATGCTCTAATCCATCCCGCAAGTCAATCCAAGGTTGTATCGCGAGAGCCCCAGAGGCGGTGACTTATGACCTGCGGTTCACATCTCAGAACCGCACTCCCACGGAGATCGGGCCGGAGCATCTTTGGGAGGATACGGCCGGGATCGAACGGGATCCCGATGTTGGTGGCAAGCTATAACTTCTGACAGTGTAGCCGACTGAACTCAGCGTCTAAGCTTAATATGCTGCGGTTCAGCAAGTGTGTTCGCGTGAGAAGCGACTCAACGTTACGGGCGGTTTAAGCCACTTTGTTTGTAAATCCATCTTGTAGTGACTGTGAGACTGTATGAGTGCTCTACCCAAGATCCCAATGCGGCCCATCCTGGTCCGCGTCGCACTTCTAGTGGGTGATGACCCTGAGGTTGAAGAACAGCTCCGTTCAACACTGGGAGACGGTTCGTGGGCAGTGCAGCATGCATTTAATAATGCTACGGCGCTGGTTATGGCGGTCACCAGAAATTTAGATCTGATCCTTACGAGCCAGAAAACGTCAGGCAGAGAAGACGTCGAACTGCTTCGCAAACTCAGACTCGTACGTCCGCACACGCGGCTGATCATCTTGGCCGAAGAAAGTACACCGGCGGACATAATATCGTCCATGCGCGAGCACGCCTTCAGCTATTTCTCGAAGCCAATCGCGCCGGGCGCACTCCCGGCCATGATTCGTCACGCAATCGAGGAACCTTGCTGGGACGATGGCATCGATGTCCTCTCGGCGACACCGGAATGGATTCGTATTCTCGCCCGCTGCGACGTAAGAACGGCAGATCGAGTGCTTCAGTTCTTCGACGAAATCTCGGAACTGCCGCATGCGGAGAAAAGCGCGGTCGGAATGGCATTCCGCGAAATGCTGATGAACGCAATCGAACATGGCGGGGATCTGGATCCTGGCCGGCAAGTTGAAATTTCCTATCTGCGGGTTTGCCATATGGTCGCGTGCCACATCACCGATCCGGGAGAAGGATTCACACTGGATGAGATTCCCCACGCAGCAATAGCCAATCCTGAGGACGACCCATTACGCCACGCCGAATATCGAGAGGTGAAAGGAATGCGCCCGGGAGGGTTTGGCGTTTTACTCGCCCAGCGGTTGGTGGACGATCTCGTATACAACGAGCAAGGAAACGAAGTCGTGCTCATTAAATATCTCAATCCCGAACCGTGCGCGTCACCAGGTGGGAATGCATCTGCCGCAGACGGACACAAGAATGATGATTCCTTCGCCACAAACGATCGCAAATAACGAAGCGGCTGGCGGTTTATCCTCTGCACGACCTCAGAGGGCGCGCAAAATAGCACTCTGGGCCCTCCCAACACTAGATTCACCCGGTCTGGGTGCGCGCTTAATGACTCTATTGCACGAAACATCAACAAGTGTATAGAATGCCGAAAACTACCCCTTGAGACGAGGACGTTGAGCTTGTGAGGGGGACTCTACCATTCCAGACGGTTACACCGATCGACCAAGTAGCTGAAGTTGGGGCTCTATGAGCGCTGGCCATCCCCACGGTAAAGAGTCGCTTCCCCCCGAAATCCGGAGATCCCACTCAGAGCCAAACGCCTGTCGCTCCGTAGTGTGTAGCGTGTCCGTATAATTTTGTGATCCCGTGGAGCTGTTATGTCCTCACAAGCGTTACCGGCGCCGGCCAAACACCTTTTCCGCCATCTGTTTGAACAAGCTTCCTTGGGAATCGCAGTCGAGGATCTCGACGGAAGGCTCTTGCTCGCTAACCCAGCGCTCTGTTCCATGTTGGGGTACACGGAGGAGGAACTGTGCAATATGAGCTGTTCCGAATTTGCGAATCCCGAGGATTCCGAGGACGATTGGGCTTATTTTCAACAGCTTCGAGCAGGTGTCATCGACCATTACTCCATCGAAAAACGTTACCGAAGAAAAGATGGCGCACCGCGGTGGGGACATTTGAATGTGTCGCTTTCGAAGGACGATGAAGGATCACCCCTGGTTTTTGCCTTTGTAGAGGACATTACGCAGAGCAAGCTGGCAGAGGAAGCGCGGCGGGAAAGCGAGCAGCGGTTACGCCTGGCAATACAAGCTGGAAGAATGTATGCGTTTGACTGGAATGTGGCAACCGATGTGATTGTACGGTCAAAAGAAAGTGCAGAGATTTTTAATTGGGAGAATCCGGAGAATGACACTGGTCAGGCGTTTCACGAAAGGATTCACCCCGATGACCTGGCTTTGTACAACGCCAGCGTGGCCACGCTTACTGCTGAGAACCCTACCTATCAAATCGTTTTTCGCGCATTGAATCCTGCAGGAAGTGTGATTTGGCTCGAAGATAGCGGACGCGGCCTTTTCGATGGGCAGGGCACGCTGGTAAGAGTGATCGGCATAGTGGCCGACATCACGGGACGAAAGCTCGCGCAAGAGGAAATGAGCAAGAGCGAAGAACGCTTTCGTTTTGCGGCTGAGGCTGGAAAGATGTTCGCGTATGAGTGGGATGCTGCCACTGACAAGATTGTGCGCTCCGAAGGGGTCACGCAGGTTCTTGGGGTAGATGTGGGGGCACACACGACTGGTCAGGAGCTATCGACAATGATACCCCCCGAAGACCGGGCAAGACTGAACGCTGCAATCGCCCAGTTGAGTCCTGAGGAGCCGCACCTTCGCATTAGCTATCGCATGGTACGTTCCGACGGTAGCGTGATTTGGGTCGAGAGGACGAGTCGCGCGTACTTCGACGAACATGGCAGGATGCTGCGGATTGTGGGCATGGTGGCGGACATCACCGAGCGAAAACGGGCAGAAGAGAGGCTGCGAGAATATGAGAAGGCCATCGAG
>CAWIJP010000031.1:0-10701 GCA_963836305.1 uncultured Acidobacteriaceae bacterium
GCCGCCAGACCAAACACACGAGCAAGCCCAGAACGACGACTGCACTCACAATCTGCGCCACCAGGTATCCCCACAAACCACGGCCCAAAATAACCAAGACGATGGTAACGGCCATCGTCAGTGGGCTGGCGATAAATCGCGTGATCACGGTGCGGCGGCCAACCTCTTTATAACCCGCCAGAACTTTGCCAAAGAATGTGGTCAACGCGCCCGTGACCATAATCAATGCAAACAGCGGAAGATAGCGGACGAGTTGCGGTGCATGATAAAAGCGAATCGCGATTGAGGGTCCGGCCTTCAGCACGACCACGGCGATAACCAAGTTGCCGGCCAGCAGTATCCAGGAACCGTTCCACAACAACGAACGCAACGCTGTGAATTTTCCCGATGCCACGTACAAAGAAACAAACCGCACCGCGGAATCCGGAAGCCCGAGCCCGTTGATGATTCCCAGAAAGCCAATGATCGTCATACCCAGTGCATACAGCCCCAGAGCTTCGGCTCCCAGAACGTGCGCCAGGTAAACTTTAAAGACGTAACCGAAAACTGCTGTGAAGATGGTTCCTGCGAAAACGATTCCGGATTGCCGCGAAATTCGGCCCATCTCTGACTGGAAGCTTAGCGGTGCTGTCGGCGCCGGCTCGTTGGTCGTCGGTTGCGCGGTCGTTGCTACCCGTACGTCGGTCGCACCAGTCTGTAGTCCGGATAGCAAAATCCCCCCGACCTGCTATGCCTCAAATGTATCGAGTTGGATCAGTCTAAATGTTTTTTGACGCACGGTGGGTCTCTATGCACGCGGTCTACCCAGCAACCGGCGAACAGCAGAATCAATTTTCGGCGACTCCTTCAACACACTCGCCGCACGATACTTCACGATCTCTCGCAGATGGCGCGGCCATGATCTCGTCAGCGTGACATGCAGCGTCTGGCGAGTGCTGTTGCCAAAGCGTTCCTTGTAGCCTTCCGCGCCCAGGCCAAGATCGACCTCTTCCATTGCATCCATGCCACAAGCGTCGATCACAATCTTCGACAGCAAACAGTGGCCCGGAGAATTTTTTTCCTGACTGCTCTCGAAGGTTGGCTGGTACCAAAACCAGCTGCCATGAAATTGAAACCCATAATTCCATGCCACTGGCCGATCGTCAATTTTCAGCACGCTTACCGTAACCACCCTACTCCCATCAAATCGCTTGGCGAGTTCCTCCAGAAAAAGTCGCCGCTCCGGCGTGGCCAAACTGCTGACCCTCCCTGTGGCCAGAAAGCGCGCCACGTGGGCATCGGCGAATGCCGGCAAAGCAGCTTGAATTTCCTCCAAAGATTGCAGATGGGCGAATGTCACCGGCCCCTCACGTTCCATCTCCCGTAGATAACGGCGAGTCCTTTTCTTGCCTGCCAGACCAGCCTTTAGTTCCTGACGACGATCTCCTGCGCCCAGCTCCACCTGGGAACACCAGTAAGCTGGCCGAATGAAAACGTGAAAACCATGCTTCGCAGTTTTACAGCGCAGTGCAGCCGCGGTTGCAGAATCAGCGGGAAGATTAGCCCACGTCATCGAGGCCGCTTTCGTCTTCTGCATCTCGGCAAAAACAGCATCGACGAACTCCGCTCGGTGCTGAGGCGCCGTCAAGAAGTCACAATAGTCGGCAGTGTTAGCGGCAAGAAAAGTTGCAACCTTGTCCGCCGCATCTGTAGCCAACGATGCCACGCCAACCAGATCGTTGCCCTCGTAACCGAGTACCAGCAACGGTTTCAGCGACGCCCGGTAAGCCGCCTGAACGGCAAGCGCCCACTCATAGGCATAAAACACCTGCGGCCGTTCGGTCCGCAGCGCTACCGCATTCCATTGGCGATGAAGCTCCGGATCTTCAGGAATCTCTCTGTGAAATACAAGGCGCACTCAGCGCTCTCCGCTCGTTTCTAACTTGGAGAATACATAGTAGTACCATCGAGGAAGGTGAGGGCAGTGACTCCGGGATAATCGAGCTCGCTAATTTTCGATGGTTCGCTTAAGCGATGTCGCCGGACAAGCGCGAGCGGAAATCGCGGTGAAAACCTGAGACGTGCGCTTCGAATTCAGACAAGTTCATATCCCCCGTTACATGCACTCGAGGCAGAGCAAATCTCGGCAACTGCGCGCCGAATCCTCCGCCCACATTCATGAAGGCACATTGAAAACCGGCCTGTTCGGCCATCTGCATTTCTCTGTTGGTCACCGAGGCAGGATCGCCAAAGGGATAAGCCAGCGCCCACACCGGCCGCCGAACGGCATCCTCCAGAATGGTGCGGCTTTCCGAAATCTCGCGCCAGGCGTCGTCAGAAGTTTGTTCTGACAGGACCGGATGATTCAAAGTATGCGATCCGATGCTCATTCCCTGATCCACTAGCTGCCGCAACTCGTCGCCATTGAGCAGCGAAAAGCGCTCGCGCTGCGCTTCGTTGCCGGACAACCCTGCGTTCCATCCTTGTGCTACTCCAAACTTAAGCCGTGACGTTTGGAGAAAGAAATTTCTTCTCGCCTGATCGTATTGGGACAATTTTTTTACCAGCTTCCACCAGGCCGACCGTCTCTGGGTTCGATCTGCCAACTCGAATTTCATTCTCGGAGCGTCGAACGAGTAGCTTCCGCCCGGTGCCGCCAACATCAGCAGATAAAGTTCTTCATACCACAATATTCGAGAGCTCTCTGCAAGAGACGCACCGAGAACGAAGAACAGGCAAGACAATTCCTCTTCCCGTAAAATCGGCGCCATACCGGTAAGCGCGTTCCGCAATCCGTCGTCGCAAGTCAGCAGAATGGCTAGAGAAGGCAGCTCTTTTCCATCGACGATCCAGTCGCGCACTTGCTCAGGCGACACGACGTGGTAACACTCTTTCAACAAGCGTAACTGGCTGCGAAAATTTTTCCCGCTCACCAGGCTGCCATCCTGTTGCGGATCGGAAACCTGATATCCCTCTGGAAGCACCCCGTGATAGGTAATCACGCAGAAGCTGCCGCCATCCGCGCGGCGGCGCAGGTATCCGGAGTTAGCTAACCACGGATACACTACCCGCTTCAAAATCGGGCTCATAACCGGCATCTCATGATCGGACCACAAATTCCCAGCTCAGAGGAGTACCGCGCTTGATGCCTTGCGCTGCGTTCTTGCCCAACACATCCTTCAAATGCCGCGTGTGCAGCCCGTTTCCGGGCCGGATGGAACGCACATTCGCCGCCGTGAATACTTCGCCCTGCTTTACATCTTCCACCACGAACAGCGACCGGCGAAACGCGCGGCTGGCCTTTTCTTTTTCACTCAAACCAAAGTGCACTTCGCCTAGAGCCTTTTCGGCGACTCGTACCGCATCCACCATCGCTTTGAATTCCTGCGGCTCAAGTGAGAAAGCGCTGTCGGGACCGGGCACCGAACGCGACATCGTCAAATGTTTTTCAATAATGCACGCCCCCAACGCAACCGCCGCCACCGGAACCTCGATTCCCATCGTGTGATCCGACAATCCCACCGGCACATGAAATCGTCGCTGCATCTCCGGGATGGTTCGCAAATTCATTTCTTCCGGCGCCGCCGGATAAGCGCTTGTACACTTCAGCAAAGCAATCTGCGTCGCTCCCGCATCCCGCGCGCTCTGCAGGGCTTCATCAATCTCCTCAACCGTAGCCATTCCAGTGGACATAATCAGAGGCTTGCCGGTGCGCGCCATTTTTTGAATCAAAGGAATATCCACCAGTTCGAACGAAGCAACTTTGTGCGCGGGTACATCCATCTTCTCCAGAAAATCGACCGCCGTCGAGTCAAACGCGCTGGAAAAACAATCCATTCCCAAATCTTCCGCCACTTTCTTGAGTCCGGGCTGCCAATCCCACGGCATAAAAGCTTCCGCGTAGAGCGCGTGCAGCGTACGTCCATCCCACAGCGTCCCCCCACTCACACGGAATTCCTCCCGCTCGCTGGCCATGGTGATCGTGTCGGCCGTGTAAGTCTGCAATTTCACCGCGTCCGCTCCTGCATCCTTAGCGGCGCGAACAATGCGAACCGCCTGCTCGTACTCCCGGTTGTGGTTGGCCGAGATTTCCGCGATGACGTAACTTGGTTCGCCAGCGCCAATTTCCCGACTACCGATTTTGAAAATATGTTTCAAATCGACGCACCGCATTCCGCCGCTGTGGCTTGCAGCTCGTCGGGGGCGAATGGGCGCCCGCGCCCGCTGCGCATGATACCGCCTGCATCCGGTCCATGATTGAACAATACGTCTAATACGGAAGCGAAGGGAACGAAGGGAGGAAACCGCTGCTCGTAAGTGGGGTGAGTATAGTTCTGGAACCATATCCCTAACCCGCTCTCGCTAAACAGCTTCATATCCTCAATCAAGTAACTCGCGGATCGAGGTGACACGTAATCTGCAGCTCCCAACGATTTACAGATCGCTACCAGCCGTGCGGACCGCTTGCCTTCGATGCTCAATGCGGACGACCGCACCATCGGTGTCTTCACATCCAGTTCCGTGCCAAGCCAGCGAATCAGTTCGATGTTCAGGTCAACCAAACCTCCGCTCTGCGAACTGTCCTGCAGAATTTTCTTCAATGTGGGATAGTATCGTCCGAAATATCGAGCCTTGCCGTAGTTCACTTCCACTGCCCGCACATGCTTCTCCCAGAACTGCGGCTCGCGGATCATCACTTCACAAAGCGGCTGCCCTAAACGGCCTCGAAAGACTACTGGAACCGTAAGCCACAGCAGTCCCGAGGGCGACTTAATTCGGTTGCGCTGATGCCATGACTGCTTCACAAACTGCGCATCGTCCAACAATACAAATTGATCCACCTGATCGACTAAATCGAAGAACCCACTCCAAGGCAAGTAGCTCGGCTGCGAAATCGCCACCTTCACTTTTCTGCCTCCGCTAAGACGTACCGTTCACTCACTTTGCGAAAGCCTAAGGACACCCAGAGTGCCGCAGCCGCGCGGTTCCCTTCCATTACCTCCAACTGAATCTTCGCCGGCGACTTGGCCTCCAACTCCTTGATCACCTGCCGCGCCACCGTCTGCGCCACACCTTTCCGACGGAATTGCGGTTCGATATAAAGCTCATAGATCATGCCGTTCAGCCGCGGAAGAAACCGGTGAGATTCGAGACCAAATAAAACAAAACCAGCCTGGATCCCGTCAACGACGATCCATCGCAAATAGAACCGCGAATTGCCGAGAATGTTTTCAAAGTAAAATCGTTTCCAATCCGCTTCGGGAACAAAGTTCGGGTTCAACCCGCGAAACAGCCGCTCAGCCATCGCCAGGAAGGCATCAGCATCATTTCTCGAAATCGCTTTCGTGCTAACCATCACAGTCGCGTGACTCCAGAGGAATCCAAAACCTCGAACACACGCTGAGCGCCGCCCCCGTCAATGCGCTGCCGTGCCAGTCGGCAGAAACGCGCTCGCCGCTCTTCAGAATTGGCTAACTCTTCCAACGCGCCAGCCACTCTCATATGGTCGGACTCCTCCGGATAGAACAATCCTTGAACGATTCCCTCGTCCTGGAGACGAGAAATGATCTCAGCTTGAACTGGATTTCTGGCATAACTCAGAACTGAGCATCCCATGCAAAGCAACTCCCACAGCGTTCCTCCCGCGGCTATCACAGCTAAATCGGCCCAAGCCATCAAGTCTGGCATGTTTGCGGGATCTCTCAGCAGTCGCACCGATCCACGACACTCCGCTGCTAGGTGCTCCAGGGATTCGACATGAGGATTGCTTCCTCCCACCACCACAACAGCTTCCATTTCTTCAATTCTGGTTTCCTTCAAAGCCCGGATCGCCTGTGCGGTGATGTTGTCTGGATCGGTGCCCCCCATGGTAATCAGAACTTTATGGCCGACCAGCGGAATTTCGCGCTTCCATTTTTGCCAGCTCCAAAACTCCCGCCGCAGTAGGACATAGCGTGAGCCTAGAAGAAGCCGGGTATAGGGCTCACGGCTTCTGTAAGAACTCTCATCGGCATTAGCATTCTGATTCAGAACTAGATCGGCGGCATAGTGCTCGCAACTCCCGTCGTCATCTAGAAAAAGAACCTGTGCTCCCGCCGCTTTCAAATCCCTCTGATAGCCAGCGCCAAAATGGTAGCCATCTACTATGACCCAGGCAGCGCCATACCGCCGATTCAATTCCACCGTCTGCCGGTTATCGCTAATGCTTCCCACTTGGCCCTCTATGGGTACGACCTCCATCCCTTCGGAAAGTAGTCGTTCACGTACTGAAGGCAAGGGGTCTACCATGGCAAACACAAGTTTGCCTCCCGCCTCCCGCCAAGCTTGGGCAAGCGCGAAGCAACGCATGATGTGTCCCGTACCCAAGGCCACGCTGGCATCTGCCCGGATTAAAAGAGTTCCTTCACTCACAGCGTTATCCCACGTCTGCCCACGGATCAAAACATAGCCGTCACAAAAGCTTTTCGCGATTTCGCGAACAAGTCCCGCAAGCGTCCCGCAGCGACCGGTTGCCAACAATGCTCCTGCACATCGGCCTTTACTGGACTTTGCTTCAAGTACTCCGGGATCCTTTCGATTTCACCGGGATGGCTCAGCCCGCGCCCCACCCCGGACTGAATGAATTGCTCAACGTATCCGTAAGTCCAGGATTCCAACCACTTGCACAGAAAGCACGGAATCCCGCGAATGGCACACTCCATCGCCACCGTTGAAAGTATGGTGATCCCGAACCAAGATTTGGCGAGAAGCTCTTCCGTAAGCGGCCCGCTCACGATGCGCATCACCGCTCTTTGCTTGGCGGAAAGTACCCGCTCTGCCATGGCCGTCCGTTCGCGTTGGCTTTCTCCCGGATGCAACTTCACGATCAACTCACGTCCGGTAGCCAGCGCCAAATCCGCAAGCGGCGGCAAAACATCACGATAAAATTCTTCCGCCCGTCCGCCCGACATATCGTAGGCTTCTGAAATAAAGAGAAGATACGGCCGGAAACTCTCGCGATTAGACTCCTGCACTGTGTTCCAGTTCTTAGGCATCATCGGCGCCGCAATCTCTACTCTTTCTCGTGGCACTCCGCACCTTCGCACCAGATAATCTTCCTCCATCTTTCCCTTCGCCCAAATCACATCCCCATAACTCCTTTTGAAAACGTAGCGGCCATCTAGCGCTCCGTGATGGCAGGCAATATTCGGTAATCCTCGAGCCTGCGCCAACAGCAAGGGAATCCGCGTGTAGGGATTGCTATCGTCCGCGCAAAGCACGGCCTGAATGGGCTCGGTGTCGAGAACATTTTGCCAGGCGTCGCGGACTTCGAATCCATGCCTCAAGCGCTTGGGAAAACTGTCCAGGTAACCCAAGCGGTCGAGAATCTGGAATTCCGCGGTTTCCGTCAGTTCCTTCAGCGAAGCTCTCCACCGGCCGTGCATCTCGGCGTTCTCTGCGCTGCGATCACGAACCGATGCATACAACGAAAGCCAGGTAGCCGCCACATTCCGCGGTGGATCTTCCACCCAGCCGCTGCGCCGCGTGGCCACCAACAGAAAATTTTCCTCTGGAAATGTATTCGCATACGCGATACCGGTTCGTGAGACATTCACGTAGGCAGTGGGCAGCAATACGGCGGGATGCCGCAAGGATTGCCGCCCTCGACCCAGCCTCCCGCGAAACTGATATCCCGAGTCGTACTTATCCCAGAAAACGTCGATGATCTGCGGTGCGGAAAGCTTGCTGGAAAGACGGACATAGTGCCCCAAGCCACCCTTTTGCGCGTTGCGTCGCAACGGAAAACTTTTCACCGGCGACAGCAGCAGACTTTCCAAAAGACTCGCGTGCAGACCGGGGCGCGAAATGTGTACTTCGTCGCCCGAGCCAACTGCAGACGCGAAGCGCCGCAGTAATATCAGCGTCTCCAGCTCGCCGTGCAGCAGCAGCGACATGATCTCCCACCAGTCGAGCCCGCACTCATCGATCAACCGTCCGTTCCCCAGACCAAGCAGTTCGCGAATGCACCGGAAATCATCGAAGCCGTGACGGAGTGAATCCAGGGTAGTGACCGGACACTTGAATTTCTGCGTCCACCGTTGATAGCTGTTTACTCCTCCCAAACCGAGATCCACGATCCGGTCCCAGTGCTCGCTCGCCCACAATCCTTTTTCCGGATCGTCATTGGGATGTATGAGTAGGATTTTCATAGCGAACGTAAACAGCTGCCAATTAGTCCGTCCGGCGAGCTTCTTCTCCTCGAAAAATCGTCTCACACAGCTTCAAATCGAATTCCACAGCTACGTGCACGGAACGCTCGACCGGTGTTTCAACCACATCCAGACGCTCCCCAAAAAAGTGCCCAATCGACGCCAGCGCGCTAAGCTTCGCAATCTTGATCGATCCGTTCGGACGATAGACCGGCGGTAGAAGCGGACGTTCTTTAAGGTATTGATTCCCAAAAAACATCTTCCAATACGCACCTTCGCCGGGGACAATCGCCCAGTGAAAGTCATGCGGATCGATCGCCGTCACGCTCACCACAAAGTCGCAGTCACTTTCGATAAACCTCTCGACCGCGTCGCGTATATCCTGCGCGCTGCGCAGCGGAGAACTTGGCTGCAAACATAGCAGCGACTCAATCTTCCCGTGCGTTGGCAGTTGACGCTCAACATACTGGCACGGGATATGCGACGCGACCAAATCTCCGCAAAGCTCTTCCGGCACGAGCTGCGGTACAGTGGCTCCGAACTCCGTTGCCGTTCGCGCAATCTCCGCATCCTCGGTGCACACATAAACCTCTTCAAATAGTCCACTCTGCAACGCGGCCTCAATCGAATAGGCAATCATCGGCTTGCCCGCCAAATCCCGCATATTCTTTCTAGGAAGGCGCTTGCTGCCTCCGCGGGCGGGAATCGTGCAGATCATTCTCTTGTCCTTGCGAGACTCTGTCATCGGCTGAAATAACTTTCTTTCGCAGGCACCTCGAGTGGTGAGCGCCGGTCGCGAGCCTTAAGCCCGAACACCAACAACTCTGACAATCGCAGATCCTCCTCGTCATCGATATCCACACCGCGGTTCGCGTCTATCTCCGCCAGATGAAAAGGTGATCCGTAAAAGGTATTCTGCTCCAGCAGGTCGGCACAACGAGCCCACCATACCGCTCCAGTGGGGCAAAAAGTCCGGAGGCAATCCTGGCTCCGGCCAACAAATTCCTTGCCCATCGCCCATTGTCCTCGGCCTTCCGCGTCCGCCACCATCGCCCATTCCGGATAAACACACCGGTAAGTCACAACAGAAATTTGAAACTTGCGGTTCTTCTCGCAAAACAACTTTCCGTGCGCGCTAACGTCGTCACTAATTACCAGCGGACAATTCGGAAAAATTTGGCAGAGATAATCCGGGTTATAGCCACGCTGCGCTAGAGTTCGCAACACGTGAGTAACGGCGTCGATCGATTTCGCCGTATCCGTCGCCAATTGCGCCGGCCGCTCAATGAATTCGGCGCCATACCATTGGCCGACACGCCCAATTTCCGCATCGTCGGAAGAAACCACAACCTTCTCAAACAACCCGCTGTTCACCGCCGCGGATATCCCATAAGCCATCATGGGATGGCCGAAAAATGCGCTGAGATTTTTACCCGGCAGCCGTTTTGAACCGCCCCGCGCCGGAATAATTGCCAGCGGCCTGGCGGCGCTACTCAAAGCGCACCCATTTCTTTTCTTCCGTGGACACGCGGGCCGCCAGAGCAATACGAAGAGTCAGAATCGCATCCTCCAGTGTGAACCTGGGACAAGTACCGTTTTGCACGCACTCGATAAAATGGCGCAGTTCGGCCACGTACCCCTCGTTGATTTCAAACTCAAACTTGAAAACTTCCGCTACTCTGCCAGGACGTAGAATTTGCACCGAATTACTCAGCAAATCCCAATGCACTTTTCCCTGCGCTCCCACCAAAGAGCAATATCGAGAATATGATCGTTGAATAAAATCAAGATGCACATCGGCACGCGTTCCCTCTGCAAAACGCATCAGGATGGTGGCGCAATCCTCGACATTCACTTCCAGGTCACTCACATGGTCCGCCATGCACGCCAGTTCCCGCGGCGCTCCAAACAGCCAAGTCATATAGTCAATCTCATGGGAGCCATCGAGCAAAATTCCGCCGCCGAGTTCGCGACGCGCCGTGTAACTCTTGCGGTAGTCCTGCCACGGCCGCCAGTCCGGCAAATAGCTTCCTGCCTCCATGTGCGCCCAAAGAATTTTCCCTACCGCACGTGCCTCCACCAGTTCTTTCAACTTCTGTATCGCCGGATGGAAGCGCAGGTTGTATCCCACCTGAACCACAGCCCCGCGTTTCGCCGTTTGCTTCCTGAGTTCCTCCACTCCATCCATCCGATCGGAAAGAGGCTTCTCAATGAAAACGTGCGCGCCTGCCTGCAGTCCCTGTATCGCTTGTGCGACGTGAACTGCAGGCGGACTGCATACCAGAACCGCATCCGCTTGAAACTCATCCAACCCCGCTTCAATGGTTGGAAAACATTCGACCTGAAACTCTTTTGCAACGTACTCCAATCGCTCGGGATGAGGATCGCAAGCTGCCAACTTGCTGAGTCCCAGTTTCTTCAGGTTCGAAATGTGCCGGCGCCCAATCGAGCCGGCACCCACAATTAAGGCGGATTTTATTTCAGAGCTGGCCAAAGATTCTTATCTCGCGAAGTAGCCGATCACTTTTCTTAC
>CAWIJP010000032.1:0-19325 GCA_963836305.1 uncultured Acidobacteriaceae bacterium
TAGCGAAAAGGAGCGCCTTTATGAGTCAGGAAAAGTATATCGGCATGGACGTTCATCAGGCCACCATCTCGGTGGCCGTGATGGATGCTGGTGGCAAGTTGATCATGGAATGCCTGCTGGAGACCAAGGCATCCACGATCGTCGCGTTCATCCAAGGACTGCAGTCGAACCTTGTCATTGACCTTTGAGGAAGGAACTTCCGCTGCCTGGCTACACGATCTCCTGAAACCCCACGTAGACCGGCTGGTGGTCTGCGATCCGCGAAAGGCTGCCTTGTTGAAATAGGCTCTTGAGCGTTCCACTCAAGCCGTGACTCCACTTACTGGACTTCGGTGTCAGTTGAAGTTAAACGACCTTTGTCCCAAATCGTTCGGGTGTAGCTTAGTGGCAGCGACGAGAATGGGAATTTGTCCTTCGCGCCTGATTTATCCCGCGACGGGAGCGAATTATGGAGCACGAGTTTACACCTCAGGCTGGTGAATGGAACGGCTGAACGAGCGGGAAGGTTTCTGAGGCAGGACGCGGTGCCCAAAAGGTATACCGGGCGGGCTAGCAAGGTAGGAAAATTCGCATCAATAGAATCATTCGCTTGCAACAGCTGCGGGAAACCCCTTTTTGACCAGCAGTTGATTCGCATGGGTTTAGCTGTAGTGGAGCTGGTTCGGGCTTTCCGCTCCCCTCGTTGACTTCAGTCAGTCGTTAGGCGTTTAACAACTCAGGGATCCTCCACGATTCACTCGATCATTGAATTCGATTTGTTTCGGCAACCCGAGCCTTGCGGTGGGCTTCCCGCGTCCCGTGCGCATACTCTTCCGAATCATTAGTGCAGACGATTTCATGGAGCTTTCAACTTCTCGCGGACAGGCGAGCGTCGTAGCCAGAGTAGAATCGGATTACCTGTCGTACATCTCGTAATGCACCGAGCACGGCTCCATTTCGATCAGGAAATCCTTGTCAAAATCGTAGTATTTCGCCACGCTGATGTCGTCTCCGGCAAAGGTGCGGATCGCTTCCTCGGACTCCCAGAACGTGATCATCAGAAAATGTGCAGTACCGCCCTCCATACGACGTAGCGCGTAAGCGCCCTTGTTGCCGGGGGTCGAGCGGTAATCGGGGATGGCGACGGTTCGCATCAGGTTTAGATACTCGTCACTTTTGATTGCGGGAGTCGCGCCATGCCAGATTCGGGTGATCATCGTAACTCCTTAAGAGTATCGTGTGCATCCAGAAATCTTAGATGATGCAACCGGGCGATGTGCACCCAGCCCCCGGCTCAATGACTGAAAGTTAGCCTCCGACTGTGAATCCGTCGGGTCGGCGGTGCTAGCCTAATGTCATGCAGAATTCCATCAAAGACCGCATCGCAAAGTTGCGAGAGGAAATCGCGCAAATCAGTGAAGCGAACCGGCAGTACATCGGAGGCGGGAAAAAGATACAGGGCTCAGCGGGCGACCATCAACGTCGGCTTCAGAGACTGCAGGAAATCTGCGACGAATTGACGGCTTTGACCGACTGGAAAAAACCGTGAACATGCAGCGCAATTCAGACCTGTGCGGTTGCCCCGACTTCTCCGCCACTTCCATACTGAACGGGCAAAGTAGTTTCATAGAGTGGAACGGTTGCTCGCATTGTCGTCCCGCGACCGGCGGATTCTATTTCCAATTGGCCGTTAAGTTCGTGCAAGCGCTCGCGCATCCCAGCCAAACCGACACCCGTCTCCGCACTCACTCCATGAAGCAACCGCAGACGCTCTTCGGGTATACCCTTTCCGAAATCTCGCACCTCCAGAATCACCGCTTCGTCCTCATGTTGAAAATTTATGCTCGCTTCAGACGCTCCAGAATGGCGATGCACGTTCGTCAAGCTCTCCTGCAAGACGCGGAACAGAGCGATCTCCACTCTCTTCGGGAGTCGTCCACGGGAATTCGCTATCTCGGCTTTTACGTTAATTCCGCTGCGCCTGGCGAATCCTTCGATATACCACTCGGCTGCACATGAAGCCCACCTCATCCAATAATGGAGGATGCAGTAAGTAGGACATGGTGCGAATCTCTTCGATGGCCTGATCGGTCAGCTTTGCAACATCGGAAAGAATCGCCAGCCTAGCCGGTTCTGCTTTGCAATCTTCCTAAAGGAGAGAAACGCTTATTTTCAGCGCGGTTAACGTTTGACCTGTGCTGTCGTGCAGATCGCGGGCTATTTTGCGGCTCTCCTCATCCTGCACCTTGAGGAGCCTCTGCGAAAGTCTTTGTAGTTCAGCGGTACGTTCGAGAATCAACGTTTCCAGTTCGGAGTGGGCGTGCGACAACCTCAAATGCTTTGAAATCCACATAAGTCCTCCTCGGGCGCTGCCATGCGTTGGGTCCCGTTCACGAGCTACTTGTGATCGATGCGCTCTTTGATCGTGGATACAAATCTCGGGGTGTGGCTTTTCATTAGCTGCTCAATACCGGGCCTGAACTCATGCCACAGGTTCATGCCCGCTTCATTGCCAACTGTAGAACCAAAATCGCCGAACGGCTCCCCAACAGATCGCCTCCAATAAGGGCGGGAGGCAGTTGCCGCGGCCATCGAACCCAGAGCCCGCAGCAGGTATGACGTATTGAACCTGCTCTTTCCGAATGCATCGCGCGTGACAAAAATCCGCGAACCTGCGTACGTGGCCCTACCCATCAAACTCAAGCTACTCGAAGAGCGATAACCCGATTGCTGTCTCAGCACTGATGAATTCAAGTACTGCTTAAGAACGTTGCTCGACTCTCTTTGACTGGATAGCGCCTTCGCAGGAGCGGCGAAACGACCTTGACGCATCAAGCCCGCTTTGCCGCCCATCGTGCTGAATCTTGGAGATGAGCGTGCTTCCTCAGTGAAGAGGTTGGATTTTGTGCTGGAATTACACTCTGCACAAGGACCATCAGGAGAGGCTTGATGTAGGGTTTGGCTTACGGCCCCGAATGCGGCCAACAGCACACACGAAGCGACCCCGAAGGATGCAATTCGCTTTGTCATATCCGGCCCCGCAAGTGCCAAGCTCCGACCATCCACCTGACGACTCGCTTCTCTAAGTCCACCTTGACCGTAGCCCTCCATGGAGCTTTATTCTGAGCAAGAGTGCTCATCCGTAAGACTGGTATGAGCAAACCGAGTGCCCTTGGAAACTGATCCCCTCCACATCAGCGGTTAATTGGCAAAGGTGTGCAGTTTTGAACAGACGGAGTTAGAGCGTTTCCAGATAATGTGGGGCTCGGACCCTTGGAAGGAACGCGATGGATAATGTTAAACGCTCCACCGAGCCCAACCCTAGGGAGACTCTGATTAAGTGCTGCCTTTCCACAGCGAGTGGAGATAGAGTCGAGCCAGTATGAACTCTCTCAGCAAACAGAGGACACTGGCGATGATGACAGGATTCGAGCGGTACACGAAGAAGACGCGGCGGGCGATGTTTTTGGAAGAGATGGAGCAGGTGGTGCCCTGGGCGAAATTGTGGGCACTGATCGAGCCGCACTATCCCAAGCCGGGCAACGGGCGACGACCGAAAGAACTGGAGCAGATGCTGCGGATATATTTTCTGCAGCAGTGGTTCAACCTGGCAGATCCGGCGGTGGAAGAGGCGCTGTATGACTCGGCGACGCTGCGGCAGTTCGTGGGAATTGACCTGGGAGCGGAACCGGTGCCGGATGAGACCACGGTGTGCAAGTTCCGGCACCTGCTGGAAGAGCACAATCTGGGAGAAGAGATTCTGGGAACAGTGAACCTGTACTTGCAAGCGAAGGGAGTACGGATCACGACGGGCACGATTGTAGATGCCACCCTGATTCACGCCCCTTCCTCGACTAAAAACCGCGAGCAGAGCCGGGATCCAGAGATGCACCAGACCAGGAAGGGCAAGAACTGGTACTTCGGGATGAAGGCGCACGTGGGAGTGGACAGCAAGACCAAGATCATCCACACGGCGGTGGCGACGGCAGCCAATGTTTCCGATGTGGCGATGTTGCCGGACCTGCTGCATGGCGAAGAAACGCGGGTGTGGGGCGACGGAGCGTATCAGGGCCAAACCCGGGTGATGCGTGAGTGTGCGCCCGGGGCACGGGATTTCACCCAGCGGCGCTGTCGCTACAAGGGCCGGATCGTGGATGAAGTGGCGTGGGCGAAAAACCGGACGAAGTCGAAAGTGCGGGCGAGGGTGGAGCACGTGTTTCAGGTGATGAAGCTGAAGTTCGGATTCGTGAAAGTACGCTATCGCGGGCTGAAGAAGAACGCGCACCGGCTGTTCGTTACCTGTGCGCTGGTGAACCTGTTCGTGAGCCGCAGAAAACTGCTCGCCGTGGGGTAAGCTCGTCCGGTTTCGCCCGTACGCGCGGTTGCAACCGCCCGCTACTGACTCATACCCGAACCAACAGCGCAGTTTCCTGAACACTATCGTTCACCGACTTAGCATGAGCGCTTATTCAGAGTGTCCCTAGGCGAGTTCGGTTCAAAACCGTCGCCGCTGCGCACTGATGTTTTTCAAAATCTTCCTTCACAGCGTGAGGCGGCTTGCCGGATAACCTCAGGCTAGGTACGATCCAACCGCAAGCGTCGCATCCCCATGCGGCAAAGGTGTTGTTCTCCAACCACACCAGTTTCCGCTCCATGATGGCTGGAAAGTATCTCACAAATCTTCGGTATCGTACATAGCCCTGTCCAAAATTGACCACTCATCGGGACTGCGTTTGTGGCATTATTTTTCTCGCCATGAAAGAAGATAATCCAGACTCAAGAAAAGCATTGATGATCCATTGTCCAACTTGCGGCGCTCCTGCCGGAGCACGTTGCGAACTAACAACCGGGCAGCCACGCACAAACCCACATCGCGACCGGCGATTGATCTCAAAGGACAACTCTCAACGTATGTACACGACGCCAAGCGGTAAGCTACCATGCGGCTTTGATTGCCGCATCCGTCTTTACTTCTTCCACGTGCCCGTAACGAGCGAGTCTAGCCGGTCCTGCCTGCCTTTCATCCATTTCGAATAATGCGCCTCCGGTGGTCTTAATGGATTCGTGTCCGAGCAGCTTTGACACTTCCTCAAGCGGGGACGCTTTCTCCGTTACAATTCCCTTCTAGATGGGTAAGAATCTCAGAGTCATTTCAATCAACTTTCCGTTTGCCGATGTGGGCGTTGTTCAGGCAGCACTCGACAGCGCGTGGGCACTCTTCGATTTTGATGTCGTGGTAATTCGTCCGCAGCATTTCAACTATTCAACATTTACCGACTTAGATGCTTGTCGTTACCTAACCTCAGTAATGACCAAAAAGAACGGTGAACTCCAATCGTTTTTTTCACAAGGCGGTGTACTCGTTGTCTTTCTTGATGTGCCCGACCGCATCCGGGCCGATACCGGAAGCTACTCAAATCCTTGTATTGTGGTTCACTTTCCTTGAGGTCCCGAGCATCCGGTTTCGGCAACCTATACTGCTCGAGTTCGGTGATGCGGCGATCGAGTTTCTTTCTAGCCGGAGAGCCGGGCGGGAGCCCGTCGGCTTCTTCCGACAAAGTCCCACAATGCTTCATAATCTGAGCCAGCAGTGGATGGGTTGCGATGTACGGCAAGATCGAACATGACGATAATTAATGATAATAAGTAAGGTGAATGCCCACCCAAGGGCGTTATCCTCATCCGTTGAGACGCTGTTCCAATTGCACGATCAATTCCAGAATCCCATCAAATGCAGGAATCTCCCCGAAAATCATCTGGGACATCGCCCGGTAATCCAGTTCGAGATCTGCGCGCATACGGTTATGCGGTACCAGGGCAAAGGTCCCGGCAGTCGCCGTGGCGAGATCGAAATCGGGGCGATTGAAGAACATCCTGGCGTGTCGCACGCAGTCGGCGCCCATGGCTGCATCAGTAATGTACCGCTCCCCATCCGCAGACCTGAGGAGCGAATGCACGTCGTAGTAGTGGCGTGACACCCGCTGGCCTCCGCCGCGCAGCTCGCCGCGCCGATCCCACCACCGCCGCAAGCCGTGTAGGATCGTTACCTTGTCCCAGAAGGTCCGATCGGGATCGACGGTCGTAATATTAGGCACCTCAAGAACGGCTTCGGCCAGGTCTGGAGCTACGTAGGGAGTGACGGCACGTATGGCATGAGGGTCGAGAGCGGATTTCGCGCCAGCCTCGATCTTGACTGCCCGGCGTACGTAATCGGCTCCGTCGGCGGTTACAGTCGGATACCACAGCAACAAGCTTTGCTGATCCGGATCGTCAGGGTCGGGTTCGATGCGCCCAGCCTCAGGCTCCAGATTGGCGCTTTCCAACAACTCGCGGAGCAATTGTGAGAGATGCTCCCGCAGCGGGCCGTTGATGTAGTTTTGACAGGCCTCGCGGATAGCATCGAGGCGTGCGGCGCGCTTTTTGCTACTCAATCCTTCCAACTCTTCGACGGTGGCCGCCTGACCGATGTCTTCGCGAAAGACAGTAATGTCAATGTCCTCGGAAAAACGCGAGATTAATCCGTGCCCCTTGGAAAGCGATGTTCCGCCTTTAAATAGAAGCCTCGGCCCCTCGGCTGCGAGGCCGTTGAAAAGAGCATCCAGCGTCCAGCAAACCCAAAAGTCCTTTTCGATGTTCTGCTGGACCGTGCCAAGCCGGTTGCCGGCACCGATGAATAAATCGCGGCGATCAATCGCGGAAGCCGCCAGCACGGTCGAGAATCCGGGGATCATCGCAATCCTCTAGGGTGAGCGTTCTGATCATCGTGGGATTGATTCTGCTGTTTATCATGATGATCGTTGTGTTGGTCGTCATGGTCATCCTGCTGATGATCTGACTGCCGAGCATTCTCGCCCGTGGGATTCTTTCCGGGCTTGGCTGCTTTGGGTTTGCCTTGAGGTTGCCCCGCGCCATCGGTCCGGCGAAGGAGATCACGCACGATGGTCTGCATCCACTCCGGAAGCGCGGAAAGGCCTTGGCGCAGGTCATCGCGGATGGCGGAACCATGAGTTGGATCTTGCAGCACAGAGACGAGGCGCGCGCGGATTCGATCCATGTCGCGGGGCAGCAGGTCGCGCAACCAATAAAGCGCCTGAACAACGCGCATGGCGGGACGCCCCGCCCAATGGAGGCGGCTGGGTGCCGCATGCTGAAACGTAATGGTCAGATTGCCGAGCTTGATGGGTTTCAGCCGCGCATCCGTAAGTACGATCGCACGCGCCGGCACGGCGTCGGTGAGACCCAAGTCATTCGCTGCCGTGATCCCATCGACAACCATACGTACGCGATCGCGCCGGGAGAGCGCATCAACAACCTTGCGATAGTCGGGGTACGTTGGTTTGCCCGTGAGCTGGTTGGTCGCGGGTTTATCGTAGAGACCGCGAGCGATCCGGCGTATATCTTTTGACGCAACAAGGCGGTGTAGTGCCAAGTCGACTGCTCCGCGTGGTCCGAGGTCTACGAAATCAACCGCCGTCCAGATGTCGGACGCCCCCTTGGTCATGCGGTCCAAGATCGCAGATTTAAGGTTTAAGGCTGGGCCTCGCATGATAGAACCCCTTCAATTTGAAAGAATAATGTAGCATACTTCTTACAATTATGCGAGTGCGACCGCATTTGAAAGAAATATGAAGCATATTTCTTTCAAATCAGGCTTTTTGATTTCAACTGCCAAAAGCCAAAGGGGGGATCGGGGGTACGCTTCGGAGCAGTGCAGCTTGATCTGTTGGTATATATACCAACAGATCAAGCCATCTCCATTCCATGAAATGAAATCTCCGCCGCAGAAAAAAATTCATGCTTATTTAGAACGAAAAGCAACTGCAATTTTCTGGCCCGGTGACCTTCCCAAAATCTTGCGGGACCTTCGAGAGGAATGCAACGCACTTGATTTGAATGCTGAGCAAATACTGAAATTCCTTCTGGAAGAAGAGGTTCTCTGTAAAGCAGAATTTCGATCCCCGAAATACCCGCCGATCGTGCGCTATCTTTGGGGGCACCCTTCTTCCTATCAATTGGCTATTTCGCCGCGCCGAAATTCATTCCTGTGCCACAGAACTGCACTCGTACTACACGGCCTTGAGCAACCTTCCAAACTCATCTATGTCAATCAGGAACAAACACCCAAGTCTCCATCGGAAGGTGTCACCCAGGAAGCCATCACGTCCGCTTTCGCCAACCACCAACGACAATCGAAATACCTATTCAAATACGTCGGAGCACAGTATTTGCTCCTCAGTGGGAAAAACACTGGCAGAACGGGAGTTCTTCAAATGAAGGGGCCTGATGGCAAAGATGTGGACGTGACCGATCTCGAAAGAACACTGATCGACGTCGTAGTCAGACCAGCATACGCAGGAGGGATCAATCAAGTTGCCCAAGCCTACAAACAAGCCGCCCACAGGGTCGACGTCGATCACATGATCAAGCTGCTGAAGAACATGCAATATGTCTATCCGTACCATCAATCCATAGGGTTTCTTTTAGAACGAGCAGGTCGTACGGAAGAAGAGTGCCGGAAGCTGAAGAAACTTGGTACGGAGCTGATTTCTATTTGGACTACAAAATGAAAAATCCCGCATACAGCCAGAAATGGCGACTATATTATCCCTTACTTTGGTGCTAAGGATTCCGTCTCACGCAGTCGGCTGATACAGATATTTTTGAAATCCTACGAACACCTTATTTATATCTTCAGGCCTGCCCAGGTCCGCGATCGCGTCTGCGATGGAATTGCGGTAGCGCAGTCGAAGCAACGGCGTGAGTTTTTCCTGGTCGAGTTCGTCCACGCCAACCCCGACATAATGCGCCAACACAAAGTCGAGGAATGCCCGCTGTTTGCTGTTGAAGTGCCTGCCGATGGTGACCTTCGCCCGGCCGGCGCGTTCGTCGCGTGTCAGCGGCGGCAGGGCATAGGCCACGTACGCGAGCACGTCGAACAGGTCGCTCTTCTCCGCGTCGATGATCTTTTTCATCTCGGCCAGTTGCTCGTGGCCGAATCCCTTTTCCGCCAGCCCCTGCAGGAGCTTCTTCCTCGTGTCCGGCGCACTCCACAGTGCGCGTAGCTGGGCCTCGTTCTTGAAGAACTCCGGCAGTTTGCCGAACAACAGCTCCAAGAACTGCTGTGCAGAAATGGGAGTTCCATCCGGATGCCAGAACGTGGTGCTCACCATATGCTGAATGGTCCGCTCTTTCCCATCGGCGAGCATCACTTTTGCCTTTTTCTTGCATACGCAGCGGCTTTGGCCGCAGATCGGGCATACGTCTTCCGGACATTCGCAAGGTGTCTTCCCACAAATGGGACATGGTTTCGCGGTCGGAGGCGCCTTTGTGCATCGGCACGGCTGATAGCCGCACTTCTTGCAGGGCTCCGGCTCCAGCGGCTCGCCGTCCCATTCGGGGTCGCTGAAGTGAAGATAGGCCTTCACGAAGTCATAGATGGTGAAGTAGTCCTTGCCATCGTAAAGGCGTGTGTCGCGGCCGATGATTTGCTTGAACTCGATCATGGAGTAGATCGGCCTCATCGGAACGATGTTGCGAATATTGCGGGCATCAACGCCGGTCGAGAGCTTTTGCGAGGTGGTAAGGATGAAGGAAAAGAGAAGACGGTCGCTGAACAGACGCTGAAAGGGAAGAGGATCCTCGTTGAATATCCATGAACAATACGAGGAACTCTGCGCTCTGGCTGCCAGCGGGCAAGCCTCGCAGGATGAGTTAGCGGATCTACGATCTCACCTCGAGACCTGTCCCAGCTGTCGCAGCGCAACCTACGACTTTACGCAGATCAGCGCTCAAGCACTCTCACAACTGGCGGCTAAGCGGCTGCACTGTCTGGCAGCGGCCCGATCAGAAATGAAGTTCATGTCGGCGACGATTGAGGAGCAACGCGCCGAGATCGAATCCGAAAGGAAGGCGAGGGACGACTTGAATTCGCGCCTCACCGCAGCAGAGAAGGGAAGTGCAGTAAATGAATCTGAGCGAGCCCAGCTGGACGCTCGCATCGCGCAGCTTGAGACGGAGATGGAAAAGGCGAAATCCGAGAAGAACGCGAGCGATACGGCGCTGGCTCTCGAAGACACGGAGCTTCGCGAACTGCGAAAGAAAGTTTCCGACCAAGGTACGGCTTTAGCGGAACAACAGGAGCTTGCCGAGAAGGGAAGTGACGTACGGGACCTCGTGGTGGCGCGCAATCTCCACATCATCGATGTCCACGACCGGGACGGAAACGGAAAAAGCCAGCGAGCCTTCGGACGAATCTTTTACACGGAAGGGAAGTCTTTGATCTTCTACGCATACGATCTCGTCGACCCACGGAAACTGGATGCGAAAGTTTCGTTTTATGTCTGGGGCGAGCGACTGGGGGCTGAAAAACCTATCCGAAGCCTGGGTATCTTCCACGATGATGACGCCAGGGACGGACGCTGGGTTCTGACGTTTGATGATCCTCAGGTCTTAGCGCAGATCAATTCTGTTTTCGTGACTGCGGAATCCTCCAAAAAGGCGATAAAAGAGCCCGGCGGACGGAGGGTACTGTTTGCCTTCCTCGGGGACAAGCCCAACCACCCGTAAGCAAATTTCAGGCTTCCACAGAGCCCGCCATCTTCCCGAGACGGGATTTCGCATATTTTCCACATTTACGATCCCTAGAAATTCCCGCCAATGTTAATCACTACAAGCCCGTTTGAACTAAGCCGCTAGCGCGGCGGACGCTACCGCGTGCTCGAAGTAGGGGGCATTGGAGGTTCCGGACTGTCCCGACCCGCGAGGCTTGAGGAAGGATCGGCCTTGCGCTACGATGAGGGCAATCATGAGGCTAAGTATTCATGTTTAGATCGATGAGCATCAATAACTGCTCTTTTGGTAAAAGCCGCTTCTGGCAAGGCTTTCCAAACGAAAATCGATTGAAATCCCATAGGGAATCCCGCATCCGCCGCAAACGCTAGCGGCTCACTTCAAACGACCCTATCGAAACTGCCCCCGACCTTACTAACTTGCGCATCCCCGCACCTCTGCTTCGGGGCAGTCCCGATAGGGATCTATCGTTTGTCGTTACCGATCTGGTGAAACTTCCCCGAAGCCGACTTCTGGCTAGCGCAGCGAGGGGGTTCGTCCCTCGCAACTTACCAATGTTCACCCTGATCGCGGCAACGGCCAGTCGAGTCTTCAGATAGCTTCGCGGTTCGCGACGACGAATACTAGGAGAATCCGGCACACTCATGTAATCTCCTGTGTTCTAGAGAGAAGGCGATGGACGGCATTGCCATTGGCGCGATAGTGCTGTTTGTGCTGGTTGGCCCCTGGATATTGGTGTGGTGGGCAAACGCTTCGCGCAAGCGCGAACGGGAAGAGGACCAAGAACGCACCCGAGAGCTGGCCTCACGTATCTCGGTACTCGAACGTTCGATACAGAAACTCCAAGCGCAAAGCCCAGCAGAAAAGGCCACCCAGACACCCCAAGGCCCAATAGCACTTGCTTACACACCGCCGTCTTCCGCGGCGAATATTGTTTCGCCGCCGCTTTCGCCTCCTGTCGTCGAGCCGACCGCGTCTGTACAGCGGGCCGAGAGCAGGGTGAAACAGAAGGTAGCCGAAACTGCAACATCGGGAGATTTTTCCGCGGATCAAGTAACTCCGCCCGCGCAAAAGCCAGTCGCACCACAAGTGAGTTTCGCCGCGAGCGAGCCAACGCCGTCCCTGGCCGACCGCGTCAAGTCCTCACTCGACATCGAGGAGATGCTCGGCACGAACTGGCTCAACAAACTGGGCATCGTGATCTTGGTTTTGGGCGTGGCGTTCTTTCTGGCGTACCAACTTAAAACGCTCGGTCCCGCAGGCAAAGTGCTGGTTGGATTTGTGACGGCCGGTGTGATGCTGGCTGCTGGTATCTGGTTTGACAGGGGAGAACGTTACCGGATTCTGGCTCGCGCGGGCATCGGCGGTGGTTGGGCTCTGCTGTTTTTCACGACCTACGCGATGTATCACGTACCGGCTGCGCAGGTTCTCTCGTCGCAGGCTCTCGACCTCGTCCTGATGCTGGCGGTCGCGGTGACGATGGTGCTGCACACGCTGCGCTATCGCTCGCAAGTGGTGACGGGGCTGGCGTTTCTGCTGGCGTTCTTAACGGTAACCATCAGCCACTCCAATGTGTACAGCTTGTCGGCAGGAGCGGTTCTCGCCGCGGGGATGGTGGTGATTGTTGGGTTCATGCAGTGGTTTGAGTTGGAAATGTTTGGAATTCTCGCCAGCTATCTCAATCATTATTTATGGCTGCGGCCGATCATCGAACCGATGCATGGCAAGCGGCATCCGTTCCCGGAGTTCGTGGCGAGCGCTGCGATTTTGAGTTTGTACTGGCTGATCTTCCGCCTGTCGTATGTGTTCCGGCGGCCGAGAGCGCAGGAGAAGGAGCGTACTTCGACTGCGGCTGCCTTGCTGAATACGGCTCTACTACTGGCGCTTTTTAAATATCAATCGGCCCATCCAGAGTGGGCGTTTTGGGCTCTCCTCGCTATTGGAGCGATCGAGACGCTGCTCGGTCAATTGCCGGTTGCGCGGCGCCGGCGCAGTGCGGCCGTCGTTTTGAGCACGCTGGGGGTGGTCCTCCTGATCGCCGCGGTTCCCTTCCGTTACTCCGGGATGCGGCTCTCGATGCTGTGGCTGGTGGAGGCTGAGGCGCTGCTGCTGATCGGAGTGTGGACCAAGGAAGTGGTCTTCCGCCGCTTGGGGATGTTGACGGGTCTGGTGGTCGCAGGACAGATGATTTCCGTGGACGCGGCGCGCATCTTTGGCAGGCGCATGGATGGCGCCGATTTGCGGGCCGACTTCAGACTCACGATTGTTTTTGTGGTGGCGGCCGCCGTGTTTTATGTGAATGCGCATTGGGTGCTGCGGCGGTGGGCCGATTTATTCACAACCGAGTTCGATCGGCGGGTAATGCAGCGGCTTTCGTATGCCGCTGCGGTGATGCTTTTGATTGCCGCGTGGATTGCGTTCCCAGAGACGTGGACCGCCGTGGCGTGGTGCGGAATTGGGCTGGGACTGGCGCTAGCGGGACAGCGCTTTGTTTTCCCGGAACTGGGATATCAGGCGAACGTCCTTGGATTGGCATCGGTGATTCGCGTCTTGACGATCAATCTTGCGGCTGATGACAAGTTTCATGGGATGACGCTGCGGTTAGTGACCATTACTCTAGTCTGCGGCCTGTTGTATCTAACATCGAACTGGACTGGCGATGCAGATCAAGCGCGCGGAATCGCACTTGGCAAACGTCTTTTTTCCTCAGGCGAGCTCGTGAGTACTGCTTACACGTGGTCGGCGTCTGCATTGCTAGGCTTGCTGGCCTGGTACGAATTGCGGGCGGTGAGCGTCGCGGATGCCTGGCTGGTGGGTGCACTGGTGTTGCTGGAACTCGGTTTGGTGTGCAAGAAGTTGAGCTGGCGGCTGCAGGCGTATGCGGTGTTTGCGGCGAGCTTTGCCAGAATCTTCTTTGTGAATTTAAATGCCGCGGGAAATCCCGGTGAGATCAGTCCGCGTTTCTATACGGTGGTTCCGTTGGGGCTGGGATTTTTCTATGCGTATTGGAGATTGCAGGACAGCGGCAAAGATTTGGTTGAGACTGAACCCACATTCAAAGTTACGGATGTTTGCTGCTGGATGGGCACAATTACCTTCGCGGCACTCATGCGTTTTGAATTAGAAGCAGACTGGGTAGCGGCCGCGTGGGCGGCATTAACTTTTGCCCTGTTGATGGTGGCTTGGCGCAGCGAGCGCAGAGTCTTTTTGTATCAGGGATTAACGGTTGCGATGGGAGTGTTGTTCCGAACCGTTTTGCACAATTTCTACGAGCGCACTTATTTTCCGGCGCCGGAGTGGGAGAGCCGCTGGATCACGGCGGGAACGGCGATTGCGCTGCTGGTAGCGGCGTTGCCTTTTGCATTTCATTTGCGGAAGAGGGACGAACACAGCGTGAAGACCGGCTTTGTTCGTCTGCTTCAGGGCGTGGTTTGGCGTCCGGAGCAACTTTTGTTTTTCATCGCAATCGGGTTGCTTACCGCGTTGCTGGCGCTAGAAATGCGGCACGGCATGGTCACACTCTCCTGGGGTCTGGAGGGTGTAGCGGTTTTCGTGCTGGCACTGAAGTTGGAAGAACGTAGCTTTCGGCTCACGGGACTGGGATTATTGCTGCTGTGTGTCGGAAAGATTTTGCTGGTGGATGTCTGGCATTTGGATCCGCGCGACCGCTATTTGACTTTCATTGTGCTCGGTGGGGCGCTGCTGCTCGTGTCATTTCTCTACACGCGGAATCGCGAGATGTTACGGCAATACTTATGACACGCTGGGTTATATTCGCGGGCATTGTTCTGTTCGGCCTGGCGGCCGTGGTGGTGAGCGAGCGGCGGAAGGTGGACGTGTCTGCCAGTCCAGCTGTGCTCTTGTATTTTGTGGCCGACACTGAGCAGGAGCTGACTCGAATGCCGGTAAGTTTCACGCGCATGCCGGAGTCAGAAGAGATCCGGATCGGAAACGAACTGGCACGCTCCTACGCCTCGCAATGGAAGCAGGGGGACATGGCGGAAGTTACCGGCGTGGAACATTATTTGACCCGCGTGGGATCGGGACTTGCCGGCCATGCTCATCGAATACTGCCTTACAACTTCCACTACATTCCCGACCCAAACTTCATGATGCTTTCGCTCTGCCGGGCGGGCATGTGTATGTCGGTGGCGGACTCCTGCAGTTGATGGATAGCGAAGATGAACTGGCCGCCGTAATGGGACACGAGATCGAGCACATCGACCACTACCACTGCGCGGAGCGCGTGCAGCAGGAAGAGGCTCTGCGCAGACTGCCGCTGGGAGGGTTGGTAGCGTTGCCCGTGGAATTGTTCGAGGCGGGATATAGCAAAGATCAAGAACTGGAGGCGGATCGGGAAGGCACGCGGCTGGCGGTACAGGCGGGATACTCGGCCAACGGGGCAATCCGCATGTTTGAAACCTTCGATCGTTTGCACAATGAGTATCAAGCCAGGGCGAAAACACCGCAAGAAGAGTCCTACAAGGACATGGACGCTGCTATTCGCGAGGTGAAGAAGCATCCGAAACCTCTGTCCGGCTTCCTCTTCAGCCGAGATCAGAAGGCGATCGATCACTTTCTCGCGAGCTTGTCGTTTGGCGGCAGTGCGATCAATCAGGTGAACATTCACCTGTTTATCGAAACCATGCCCTTTGGAGGGGTCGGATATTCCGGCATTGGTCACTACTACGGCAAGGCCGGGTTTGACGCCCTCACGCATGCGAAATCGGTCTTCATTTCGCCGCCCGACGTCGCCATCGAACACCTGTTCCCGCCGTATACGGAGGAAAGGGTCAAAGCGCTCAGCCAGTGGTTTGAATACTAGGCCGCAAAGATCCCTGAAAAAGCGATCCAAAGGAGCATAGAGGTGAAAACGAATGCGAAAGACTACGTATCGACTGCCCAACAGTTCTTCACTGCGTACGATTGCCCACGACGTTGATGGCATGCTCGCTCTCTGCGCAGATGGCGCACTCGGACGATATGCTCCGTACGGCCGCGAGAGCGTCGTGCCAATCCGTGGTGGCATCGATGTTATTTGGCGCGCTTTTCCGAATGCAGTTCCGAACTTCCGAGTCAAAGTGATCGAGCTGATCCCTGCCGAGGGGAACATAGTGGTGATCCAAGCCGAGATGAGCGGGCCCATACCTGCCAAAGTGCATGGGGTTGCAAAGAAGGGCCAGGACGTACACATCCCTCACTGCTACATTCTCCGTTTCGACACGGACTCCAAAATCACACGGCTCGACGCTTACTGGGACAACACCGTGGTGGCGCTCAATGAAGGCTTGCGCTGTAAGAAGAGGTTGCCTGCCCGCTGGCAAACCTCGCGGGCCACATCAGGCAGGAGTTTCGCGTCTGCCGGGCGAGTCATCAATTTCAACGTTGCGGCGACTTTGTTCTCCGAGAGCACATTCAGAAACGGCGACTGGTTCAGAGAGACGCTGAGCGCCGTTTTCAGCGTGTCATCAAAGACTGGGTCGCCCGTTTCGTTGTTGAAGTCGGCGAGAACGATGGTGTCCTTCTCGGTTAGGCGATGTGTAGTCTGGCGCGAACGGAAGTAGAACGCTCCCGCGATTGCCACCAGGACAAGAACCACGGCGGCGGGAGCCAGAACCTTCCAGAGTTTCCTGCCCGCGACAGGGGCTTCGGCGATCTTCACCGCGCTCGATGACGAAGATGGCGCAAGCGCGGGCGAGGAACCGGATGCTGGCGACGGCGGTTGGGCGACCTGAGAGCCGCTCTCCTGTGCGACCGCCGCCACCGTCCCGGAAGTCGCAGCGAGGGCTCGTCCCGTCTCGGTATCCCGCTTGAGGCGCTGCAAATCAGTCCGTATGTCGCCTATGACGACTTTCTTCAGATCGTTCGGCTGCGTGCTGATAGCGCAGGTTGCGATCTTTCTCCAATGCCTTGTTGATGACCCGTTCCAGATCGACTGGCACATCATGATTCAGCCGCACCACGGCCACCGGGGCACGGTTCACGATGGCTTCACAGATCATCGCCGAACTTTCGCCATGAAAGGGCAAAGCACCTGTCGCCATCTCGTACAGCACGGCTCCAAACGAGAATAGATCGCTCCGCGAATCCAACTCTTTCGCCCGTACCTGGCTGGAGCAAACGCGGCCCGCATGTTCTGAGTGATCAGGGCATCTCAGCGCGCCAGGTGCAGCTTGTGTGGGATGCGATTGCACTCCACACCACTCCTACTCTCGCGCTCCACAAAGAACCCGAGGTCGTCATGGTTCACTCAGGCATCGCGGTAGACGTTCTCGGAGTGGGCCTCGATCGAATCCCGCAGGACAAACAGCGTGCGATCCTGAGTGAATTTCCGCGCTTGGCATTCAAGACCCAGTTCAAACGGTGCCTCTGCAACACATTCGCCGAAGCCGATGACCACCATAGACCCCAGGCCACTGAACGTCTGGCAGACTGATCGCTTGCAACTGGTTCCATGATCCGGGTGCGCGCCTGCACCATGCGGTGCCGGTGCCACAGCAGCTGCCGCAGTTCCCGGGTCTCCCCCCTCGGTACCCAGATCTGGGGAAAACGATCCTCCAGCAGCAACTGCAAGATCAGTCGCGCGTCCTGGCGGTCCGTCTTCTGCCTGCGCACTCGCTTCGCACGGATCTCAGCCGCATCGCCGATCCGCAACTCAATTTGCAACTCCGCCAGCAGTCGTTCAAACCAGCGCGCATGTCCGCTGGCCTCCATGCCCACACGTACTGTTCCCGCTGAGGGACCAGCGCGATAGAACTTCTCCGCCTCCTCGCGATGCGCTAGGTTTTCCTGAAACTCTCCGCTGTCTCTATCCACCAAAGCAATTTGCTGAAACTCGGGGTGGAAATCTACTCCTATAATTAATTACGATCGTTCGGCTCCTTTCTCCCGAGCCTGTTGGTTGGATTCAGCACCACCAACTTTACTCGGGCCTGGGAGCCGACGGTCATGGAATCAATTTCACTCACCGACAGGGGCTTTTACCGTTAACGCCTGTTATCTGCCGATTGCTTGGCTGGCGCGAGTGCGATTAGTGCAACGCCGACAATTACAAGCGCTGGTATGTCACCCAGCAGATGTCCGTGTTCACTCGGATCGCGAAATGCCTGCATCGCCATAATGGCAGCGTGAACGAGACTCGACCATGCCGTGAAGGCGATCAGGCTGCGATTCGCCGACGGGTTGCGCGACGCAAGCAGAAGGAAAATACCGAGTGTGGCATACACGCCAAGAATCATCTGCTCGTAGTCCGGCTGATTAGGCTGCCATCGCCACCCACTCGGCCATAGAAACATCATCAGCGGGTAGACACCCAGCAAAAAGATCAACCCCACCAGCACCAACACAACCTTCAGTGCCCGCTCTCGGTTCATCGTGCCCCTCCCTGCGATGCGATATGACAGTCGTTGGGTTGAAATCTTAGATTTAGGTGCACAGCAAGTCAATGCGAGGAAAAGGAGTTGGCTAATACTTTGAGCGGGTTGTTGGCGATAAATCAATTACACTCATAATGCATTGACCCAAAAGGGAATTTCCTATTGGGTGCCAGATTGCCCGCTCTTGCTGCACCAAGATCAATTACCTTGACACGGTAGAGGTCAGGAGTTCGAGTCTCCTCGTGCCTACCATTTATCTCATTGAACCCGCTCGCTCGCGAGCGGCAGGTTCTCTCCGAGTTTGGCCAACTCGTCACCATTGGTCACCAAATCCGAAAGATTTTGGACTGCCTTGCGCTGCGCTGCGGCTGCCCTTGGTTTTTGGTGTGCCGATCAGACCTCGATAGCAGGCCTGTTCGACGCGAATCTCGCCGGAGTGAAAATCGACATCCCTCCAGTGCAAAGCCAATATCTCGCCCACTCTTAAGCCGGTCAGCACTCCGACTGAAACCATCGTGCGGACGGGCTCTTCGAGCGCAGCCAGTAGTGAGGGGATTTGTTCTGGGAGAAGAATATGCCTTTCCCGAACCGCTTTCTTTTCCGGCAGCTCGACCCCGATGGCGGGATTGTCTCCGGCAAAGAACCCCCATTTCTTGGCGGTCACGAAGATCTTTGACATCAGGTTGCGATGGTGACCAGTGTCCGACGTGAGGTATGATGAGGGAGAGTTCACTTCGTATAAGCGTTGGCTCAAGACGGACTGTCACGGAAGGGTTCGCTTCTGTCGCCAATTGTGAAAAATGTTCGCCACTGAAACCTAATGCCCACTCCTCTGAATTGCGCTCTGTGCGGTCGTCTTTGCTCGCTTGAAGAGTGCGCCACGGACGAGCGCGGACGCGCCGTGCATTATCAGTGTCTTGCCGAAAAAATCCTACGGCAAGAGAGCGAACAGCACCCAAAGCCGAATTAGTCCTAAGAACCTCCATCCTATTCTCCCAAGCGAGCATCGTAATTTCGCCAATACCCGGCGGTGGCAATCTTCCGCGTACTGGACGTGGGGAGACTGGGATGTAAGTGAGGAACGGATGAAAGGCACCGTAAAGTGGTTCAATAACGCAAAAGGATACGGGTTCATCGGACGAGAGGATGGACCCGACGTTTTTGTTCACTTCAGCGCGATCACAGCTGAAGGCTACAAAAGTCTCCAAGAGGGAGACGATGTCGAATTTGAAATCATCGAAGGCCAGAAAGGTCCGCAGGCGGCTAACGTGAAAAAAGCCACTTAATTCCATCCAGGCAACTTAGCCGACCACACGGACATGAGGCTTATTTCTCTGCCGGAATGATCCTTACACGAAAGCCGCGAACCTGATTCTATCGGATGTGGGGTTGCCAATCCTT
>CAWIJP010000033.1:0-280332 GCA_963836305.1 uncultured Acidobacteriaceae bacterium
CATCGAATCCAAGAAAGACTTCGTCATCGCAAGTGCAACGGTGCTTAAGTGCGACATTAGTCCTCTTTTTGGTTCTTTTTTGCCTAGGAAGTTCGTCCGCCTTTGCGGCTTGTCACGCTGTCACTCCGTCAGGGTCCGGTAGCAAGACTGGATCTGATTGGAACGACTCTTATGCGGGCATTCCGGGAACCCTCACGCGCGGCGACATCTATTACTTTGCCGACGGAAATTACGGAACCTACACTTTCAGTCAAGCCGACTCCGGAACGACAACTATCGAGTTCCGTAAAGCGCAGAGCTACGACAATGGATCATCTTGCTCACCATCCATCGCGGCAGGTTGGAATACGAGCACGATGGGTGCGTCTCAGGCAATATTCGCCAGCACTGGTTCCGCGCTTACTATAAGCGCAGACTACTTCACCATGAACGGGAATGGGACTTCAACGGCTAGTGGCTGTGGTGGAGCACCTGGCAGCACGGTGGCGGCTGAACCTCCACCCCCTCGGATTGCGGCTTTAGGCTTCAGGGAACGGGTGGCACCAGTTCTGGATCAACCAACGTCGTCTGGATGGGATTCAATTCATCGCATCAGACGTTCGAGTATATCGAATTGCTTGCTTCTGGTACGAACCCTAGTGATCTCGAAATGTTTGCAAGTAATGGCAATTTTACTCTTACGCATTCCTATGAGCACAATTCGGGGTGTGTGTACCTTCAAGATCTGGGAAGCAACACCTTGGTAGATCATTCCTATTTTTGGGGCACGGAAGTCTACGGATCACCTGGAGGAGCGTGCCACGGACAGGCTGAGTATGAGACTCGCGGGTAATAGCAATGGCGTCCGCAGCAACAATGTTTACAGAGATATTACCGGAACGGCGGTGTGGACATTTGGACAAGGACCGGGAGCAGCGAACAATAATTGGAAGTTTTACAACAACGTAATTTTCTTCTCATCGCCACAGTTGAGCTTTGGCGGCTTGTCTGACGCTACTTGGGATTGCATCAATGGCAATCTCTGCACGAATTTCACGATAGTCCAAAACACAATTGTGAACTGTCTCGCTAATGGAGTATTTGGCTCATCATGCGGCGTTGGCTGGGGCGATAGCAGCAGTGGCGGCAGCTTTGTAGCCGAGAACAATCTGTGGTATTCGAACCCAGGCGCAGTTAGTATCACGACGAACGGAACCAGCGTAACCGAAGATTACAACTCTTTTCTCAATTCTCCGACTCCAGGGACGGGCGCGCATGACATGAAAGTTGCGTCAGGAGCTCCGAATCCATTTGCGGATTGGCAAAACAGCAATTTCAATCTCACATCCGAAAATGCCGATTGGAACAACCGACTCCCGCTGAGTTCGACTTACAACACGGATGCGGCGGGGACCACCTTCACTGCAGACCGAGGAGCTTACCAGTCCACAGTGGCAGGATCCGCTCCGGCTCCTCCCACGGGTCTGACAGTTGTAGTTGAGTGATTGAGGAAGGGCTTGTTTACCGACGCGACTAAAAGACGGCGTGTTTTCACGCCGTCTTTAGTTCGCTCTCTAGGTGCACAATTCCTCTTAACCCATCTCCCGGTTTGTCAGGCTTCCCACACTAACTTCAGTCCATGAAACCGCCAGGAAGAAGAGGTTCCGCTGAGCGCTTGATGGAAGTTTTAGCACGATGATGTGGGCCCAAGAACGCGAACGCTCTGGGGTCTGAACACCATGCAACCCAAAAACTTTCAATTTGGAGGAGGTGTGGCGGGCACGATTGTGCATCCGCTGGTAGCGGCGGGGATGCTGGCCGCCATCGTGTTGATCTTCCTTCTTCCGCGCAGGCAGGTGATCATACCCTTTCTCTTGGCTTTCTTTACAATACCGCTCGGACAAGTGCTGGTTCTGGGGGCCGTACATTTCCAGATGAATCAGATTCTCATCCTGACCGTATTGGTTCGGATGGCTGCCTTCCCAGGATCTAGTTCGAAACGGAGGTTCGTCGGAGGTTTTAACATCCTAGACAAGATCGTGGTGCTCTGGGCGTTGTCGGCCTTTGTCATCTTTTCTCTTCAGTGGATGGAGATGCAGGCAGTAATCAAGGGCCTGGGAGACTTGGTGGTCACTCTGGGCGGCTACCTAGCTGTGAGATTTCTGATTCCCGACCATGTGGCAATACGGCGCATGCTCAAGACGCTGGCCGTAGTCTGCGTCATCCAGGGAGTGTTAATGGTCATCGAGCAGTTCACTCATCAGAATGTGCTCAGCTTCCTCGGAGCGTTATCACCCGAAATCAGAGACGGCCACGTTCGCTCGCAGGGTCCAATTGGCAATCTCTATGCTGGCATGTTCGCCGGGGTCTCGATACCTTTATTTCTTTGGTTGTGGGCGGAGAAGAAGTCGCGGATCGCAGCCGGTATGGGACTAGTCGGTTCTACGGCTATGGTATTCGCGTCTTTCGCCAGCACGGCCTGGATGACCTGCGGGGCTAGCCTTGCTGGGCTTTGCTTCTGGCCATTGCGCAGGCAAATGCGACTCATCCGCTGGGGATTTGTGGCCATGCTGGTGAGATTACACATTGTCATGCATGGACCGGTTTGGTCCCTCATTGAGAAAATTGACCTGACGGGCGGTTCCTCCAGCTATCACCGTTACATGCTCGTGGATAATTGCATTCGACACTTTGGCGACTGGTGGCTTCTAGGATTTAGGAATTACGGCGACTGGGGATGGGACATGTTCGATATCTGCAACCAGTTTATTCTCGTCGCATTGAGAGGCGGGCTCTTGACGCTGGTCCTTTATATCGCGATTTACCAGCAAAGTTTCGCATTGATCGGGAAGGCAAGGAAGCGTTCGGCGGGAGACGGCGCGCAGGAATGGCAGCTCTGGTGCCTGGGTTCGGCTCTGTTCGCTACAGTAGTGGCGTCCTTCGGAATCTACTACATCGTTTATCTTATCCTGTATTTTTACTGCTTGTTGGTTAGCATTTCAGTGTCGGCGCTTGATCCCGGCCGTGTTAAAATCGGAGCTCAGACCAAGATGCATTTCGAGTTATCCCCCAGTACAGAAGCGAGTGGCCTGCCGCTAGCCGAGATCAAGGCAGGAGCATGGCCCAACACTTTCGAAGCGTAAGCACGATACTCCTTATCTAATCAGACTGTCTCGACGCCGCGACCAGGCTAGTGGCGAAGGTCGGAGTCACTTCAAATGACTCTGCATTTATCCTCACCATTGGATTCAAACATCGACGCCTCCATCCGGGCAGAAAATATCTCCGCCTTAGACCGCGTCGAGCGGTGCCCATTGTGCGGAGATGCGCGTGTGCAACAGTGGCTGCAGGCGCCTGACAGGTTTCATGGTCGGCGTGACTACCATTCGCTTGCCCGCTGCTCGGGTTGTTCGCTAGTTTGGCTAAGCAACGCACCCCGGGCGGACGAAATGCATCGTCATTACACTGACTCGTACGATCGACTCATTTCGGCGGCCGGCGAGACTTCGCCTCATCGGTGGCGAAGTCATAAAGACGCGCTCCTACGGCACAAGCAGAGCGGATCTCTTCTCGATCTGGGCTGCAGCTCGGGGGCATTCCTGGAGTTTCTCAAACGCGACTCCTGGAAACTCTACGGGATTGAGATGTCAGCAACCGTTGCCCAAAGAGCCTCGGCGAGGACTGGGGCTGAAGTGTTTGTGGGAGACATCCTGAACGCACCCTTCCCGAGAGAATCCTTCGATGTCATCACATGTTTTGATGTGCTGGAACACTTGTATGAGCCTCTTCAGGTGATGACCAAAGTCCGCGAATGGCTCAAGCCGGGCGGGATTTTCTACGTTCAAGTACCTAACCTGGACTCCGCCGAGGCGCGCGTGTTTGGAAGCTATTGGCATGGGCTGGAACTGCCTCGCCACCTGTTCCACTATTCACCCGCCTCTCTCACATTCCTCGCCGCATCAGCGGGACTCCGGAAGGTTTCGCTGGAAACGCGGCGGAATCCCGCGGTGGGAACCAGCTTGCGTTACGTTTGGGACGATGTGTTCGGCGCGGTGGGTATCCGGCGAACGCCCGTAGCTTACCGGGCTGAGCCGGGACTTCCCTGGAGAGCGGCACGGAAACTAGTTCGCATAACGGCTCTGCGTGCTCTCCTCGCCATGGCTCCGCTGGCCGGCGAAGGCGAGGCCATTCATGCGATTTTCCAAAAGGAAGAGACGCCCCAGTGAAAGACGCGAAGCACCAGAATATTCGCAGGCCGTTCGCAGATCCATTGGAACTCTTTCCAAGAGGACTTAGGAAGATCTATAGCGCCTGGGTGGCGCGGACGTACCCATTTGCATCGTTGGGACGCGATGTGTCGTTTCATTTCACGAGCAAGGTCAGCCGGCAACAGTCGCCGAGAATCATTCTTGGAAATTCGGTACGCCTGCTGGAGTACGCATGGCTCAACGTTCCCATCGACGATCCCGCGAGCGACCCTGCGATCGTGATCGAAGATAATTGCAGCATAGGCTATGGCAGCATTGTGTCCGGCAAAAATAGCATCCACCTGGAGCGCGATGTGCTCGTCGGTCAGCACGTCATAATTCAAGATCACAATCACGCCTACGAAAATGTTGATGTGCCCATCATGAAACAAGGTTCTACCAAGGGCGGTCGGATTCGGATTGGCGAAGGATCGTGGATCGGCCGTGGGGCAGCCATTTTGTGCTCCCGAGGCGAGCTGACCATCGGCCGCCATTGCGTGGTTTCCGCCAACTCCGTGGTGATGCGAAGCATTCCCGATTATTCCGTGGTTTTTGGAACGCCTGCCACCATCATCCGGCAATACGATCCGGAAAAACGCGCCTGGCGCATGGGGCAGTGGAGAAATATAAGCATTGCCGTACAGGAAGGTATCGCGAAACTCGGCCCCGACGATCGTGAAGCGGAGCTCGTAGAAAAAGTGTCGTGTGCGGAGGTTACCGCCAAATGACCCACCAGAGCGGACTTCATACAGGGCGGGTGGTCCGTCCTATAGTGATGGCATGCGACGGTTCTTATGCGATGCAACTCGCAACCGCCCTTCTTTCACTAGTCGAGGCGAATCGAAGCGGCCAGCCTCTTGACGTACACATCCTCTCGGACCGCTTTTCGCCGAGCATACGGAAAAAGGTTGTCGATTCGCTGCCCGAGGGGTTAGCTGTGATCCGCTGGGTTCCCGTCGACCTGAGCTCGTTTAAGGCGTTCTCCACCATGCCGCATATCTCAAAGATGACGTTCGCGCGTTTCATGATCCCTCGGATATTTCCGGAGGATGTGCGGCGAGTGCTGTACCTGGATGCGGACCTGCTCGTTCTTGACGACTTGGGCGAGTTGTGGGACATGGACTTAAAGGGAGCCGTCATGGGGGCGGTCTTAGACCGTATTCTCGATCCGAAACTCAAGGCGCGAATGCCGGGTTTAGAGAGGTTTCCGCGCGTGCGGGATTATTTCAACGCTGGTGTGCTCCTCATTGACCTCGATAGATGGCGGAGGGAACGTATTTCCGAGAACGCAGTTGAGTACCTGATGCGTCATCCGGACTCGCCGTACGCTGACCAGGACGCTCTCAATGTGGCCTGCGATGGCCGCTGGGCAGCACTGGATATCAGCTGGAACTTTTATGATCACTTCAGGACAGCGATCCTCGGCATGCCGTCCTCAGAGCGACCGAAAATCGTCCACTTCGTAGGCAGCCAGAAGCCTTGGAAGGCGAGCGCGCTCAGTGTGAATGCCGACCTTTACGAGGGCTTTAGACGGCGAACTCGTTTTGCTCGAACCGCCGCCGACAAGCTGCGAGATCTCGGTAGCCGCGCATGGTCTCGCCAAAGAAGGCATCTAGGGGAAACGCCGCTTGGTCAAGCACTTCGCAGTGGACGCGCCCATTAGAAAGCGGGACTCACCGAAAAGCGACAGGAGCGCCATATGGTTTTGAAATCGTCACCTCTAGTCAGCGTTGTCACTCCGGTCTACAACAATGAGGAGGACCTTCCTGAATGCATTGAAAGCGTCTTGGCGCAGACTTATCAGAATTGGGACTATAGCATCGTCAACAATTGCAGCACGGATAAGTCAGGGGAAATCGCGCGTCGCTTTGCTGCCAAAGACCCGCGTATTAAAGTGCACGACAATCAGCAGTTCTTACGGGTGGTCCAGAACCATAACCATGCGTTACGGCAGATCTCTCCGGAATCCAAGTACTGCAAAATGGTTTTTGCAGATGATTTGATCTTTCCGCATTGCATCGAAGAAATGGTTGCCGTCGCAGAGGAGCATCCGTCAGTTGGAATCGTCGGAGCCTATGGATTGGACGGCCGCAATGTCCTTTGGGCGGGGCTGCCATATCCCTGCACCGTTATTGCCGGACGGGAGCTCTGCCGTCGTTTGTTCCTAGACGGGCTCTATGTATTCGGCACTGCCACCTCTCTCCTTTACCGGGCTGACCTTATCAGAGGCCGCGATCCCTTCTACTGCGAAGATAATCTAAATGCGGACTGCGAGACATGTATTGACATTCTCAAGACGTGTGACTTTGGTTTCGCTAACCAGATTCTTACATTTACGCGAGTAAGAAAGCATTCGCTTTCAGCGATGTCGGCGAAGATCAACACCTTTGGGGTGGGTAGAGTGCAGTACACGATGAAGCACGGCCGCTACTTCCTTACCGAAAGAGAGTTCGACCGATGCGTTCGAAGGGAACTGGATGAGCATTACATGTACTTGGGGGGCAGCTTTCTACGCGGGCGTGACCACAGCTTCTGGCATTACCATAAAAAAATGCTGCATGACATCGGTCTCGGTTTTAGTCCGGCTCGGTTGGCCAAAGGGATGTTGGCGGCAGCGTACCGTGCGGGTTCGCACCCACAGCGAACCCTGAAAAGGCTGCTAGGTTCTAAGTCTGATGAGTCTGAGACATTTGTGAGAGAGATGGCAGAACTTAGACCAGAAAAAAGCACATGATGGCACGGAGTCATCACCTGAAAAAGTGCAACTAGGAAATCCACACCTATGCGCGGAAAATCAAGCGGGTAGATAAGGAGTCCAACTCTTATGTCTAGTAAGCAATATGTGTAATACTCCAAAGGCTTCGAGCGTAGTTGGCCGTTAAGTCTTACTTTCTCTAGACCCGGGATGGGATCTCTCTACAGGACGTTGGCTACATTTCCCCGCAGCGACAAGAGCCTCTGGGAAGTTTCTAACGAAAACTGATGAAAAAACTGAATAGCTTTAGCAGGACACGTGTGGCAGGCGCGATATTGGCTAGCGCGCGATAAGTACGAGGCGAAACTCTTAAGAAGCTGAAGAATGGACGAACTCTCAAACAGCAAAGAAGCGGGCGACGTCAAGCCGATCAGCAATCCTTACGATAGAGTCGGGTGCATGCCGAGTGCGGGACTGGGCCTGTGAGCGTTCGACCAAAGATTGCCTTCTTCGGGCACTTCGGAGGGGACAACATTGGCAACGAGAGTACCTTGCTGGCGGCTCTTTGTAACCTTCGCCGTTTGCTGCCGGGCGCTGAATTTAGTTGCATCTGCACCGCTCCAGGCACCGTTACAAGCACCTACGACATTAAGGCGGTTGCCAGCAGGGACATCGACGTTAACCGTTCAGTGCTCCACAACCCGGTAGCCAAGCTCATGCGAAAGCTTATTGGTGTACCCAGAGAGGTTCGTCTCTGGTTGAGGAGCATAAGGACGCTGCGTGGCACAGACGCGCTCGTCGTTCCAGGAACGGGGTTGCTCACGGATGCTTATACTCTTTTTTATTGGGGTCCTTATGATACGTTCCGGTGGTCATGTGCAGCCAAACTATGTGGGTGCAAAGTTGTTTTCCTAAGCGTTGGAGCCGGCCCTATTTATAGTCGCGCCGGGAGATTTTTCGTCAAGGCTGCGCTTTCCCTTGCAGACTTCCGCTCATACAGGGACGAATCCTCGGTGCGACGTCTTAAGGATATCGGTTTTGGAGCTGAAGATGATAGCGTCTATCCGGATCTGGTTTTCAGCTTGCCACAGACAGTAAAAGCAGGTCGCAATGAAGGTAATACAGGCAGGCGGGTGATTGGTCTCGGGCTGATGCTGTACGCTGGGAGGTACAGTGTTGAACGGCCGACCAGCGCAGTCTATTACGCGTACCTCGAGACCCTTGTGCAGTTTGTAGACTGGCTGCTGGTCCATGACTATGACGTTCGATTATTGATCGGAGACTTGGCGGATGTGCCCGTTAAGCAAGAGTTCCTATCGTTGCTGAAGCAGCGCTTAGTCACCTACGAAGAGGCTCGAATTATTGATGAGCCGGTCGCATCTATTGACGACCTGTTAAGGCAGCTGTCGGCAACGGATTTGGTGGTAGCCACTCGCTTTCACAATGTCCTACTCGCTCTGCTGCTTGACAAGCCTACGATTGCGATTTCCTTCCATCATAAATGCTCATCCCTGATGAGCCAAATGGGACTATCGGATTACTGCCAAGACATTAATCGCTTAAGATCTGACGAGCTGATCGAACTGTTTTGCGATCTTGAAAAGAATTCGGAGAAGCTCAAGCCTCTGATTAAAGCCCGAGCGCAAGTATTTCGCAGCGCTTTGGATGAACAATACGATCGCATCTTCCAACTAATGGGGGCGAGTTGCCAGACGTCGATGACAGAGGTTTCCATAAAACGATGAGGACGCGATGAAGGATTTGAAGGAAAAGACGATTCGAGGCGGTTTGGCCAGACTATGTGCTCAAGGCGCAGACTTCACTATGCGGCTGGTTTCGTTGATGGTGCTCGCCCGTCTGCTGAATCCGAAGGACTTCGGATTGGTCGGCATGGTCACAGCCTTCACAGGAGTTTTGATTCTGTTCCGGGACTTTGGGCTTTCGGCGGCTGCAATTCAGCGTCCGGTTGTTACCGAGGAACAGCTTTCGACATTATTCTGGATCAACATTGTCGTGGGCGCTGGGCTTGTGCTTTTGGTCCTGGCGATGGCCCCGTTTATCGCCATCTTTTACCATGAGCCTCGGCTTCTGAAAGTGACAGCTGCTCTGTCCGGTAGCTTTCTCTTTAACGCAGCGGGCATACAACACGGAGCGCTTCTGCAGCGCCAGATGCGGTTTACCGCTTTGGCGGTCATAAGCACCATCAGCCTGGTGGTGAGCACTGCGATTGCAATCGGCGCCGCCCGAGCCGGCTGGGGATATTGGGCGCTCGTAGTCATGACGCTCGCCACTCCGATTATCAATACCCTCGGCTTCTGGATGATGACGAGGTGGATTCCAGGACCGCCGCGCAAGCGGTCTGGAATACGCTCGATGATGCACTTTGGCGGCACGATCACCTTGAATGGCCTGGTTAATTACATTTCCACTAACTCTGAGAAGGTGCTGCTAGGCCGCTTCTGGGGAGCCGACGCGCTGGGAATTTATGGCAGAGCTTACCAGCTTATTAACATTCCAACCGCCAACCTGAATTCAGCCGCCGGAGAAGTGGCCTTTTCCGCGTTGTCCCGTCTACAAGACGATCCGGTTCGTCTCAAAAGTTATTTTCTGAAAGGCTACTCTCTGGTTCTGGCGATGACCATGCCAATGACGGTAGCCTGCGCTCTGTTTGCTGACGACATGATTTTCGTTTTTCTGGGACCAAAATGGAAAGCGGCGGCTGCTATTTTTCGGCTGCTATCGCCAACGATCATGGCTTTCGCGATCGCCAATCCCTTGAGTTGGCTAATCATGTCGCTCGGACTGGTGCGGCGGGGCCTGAAAATGGCCTTGGTCATCGCCCCTCTGTTGATCTTGTCGTATATGATCGGCTTGCGTTGGGGACCGAAGGGTGTGGCCATCGCTTATTCGACGACCATGATGCTTTGGGTCTTTCCGTTGATTGCGTGGGCTGTGCAAGGCACCGTAATCTCCTTTTGGGATGTAATGCGTACCGCGAGCAAACCGGCGATATCGAGCATCGTGGCTGCAGGACTGGCCTTTGCAGTGCGCTTGTTCTACGGGCAGTCATTGAGTCCAATCCCGCGCTTTGCGCTGGAAATTTCCGTGCTGATGATCACGTTTGTCGGGATGCTGTTGTTCGCAACCGGGCAAAAGGCACTTTATATGGATCTCATTCGGGGATTGATACGCCCGTCAGCGGCTAAAGAAGAAGAAGAGGAGAGCCTAGCTTCCGTTTGAGGAAGCAGATTTTTTCAGGGGTTGTCATCCGATGTGTAATGGCCGAAAGAATCCATAGCGCCGGCCCACTGACCGGCCGTCTGGCAGTAGTCACCGGGGCGAGCAGCGGAGTGGGACGCGCTATCGCAGTTGCGCTGGCGCGCCAGGGCGCTGAAATATGTGTTCTAGGAAGGAATTCTAGTGGCCTGGCGCACACGGTTGCTGAAGCTGAAAAGTTTTCACCGGCGACAGCGTTTTCGGTAGATCTCACCAAAGAAGAAAAGTTCGACACGCTGCTCCGGTCCGTGGAAGAAAAAGTGGGCAAGCTCGACATTCTCGTACACAGCGCGGGCGTGATTCAGCAAGACTTGATGGAAAGAGCCCGCATCGAGGATCTCGATTCGCAATACGCAACCAACGTCCGCGCACCATACCTGTTGAGTCAACGCTTGCTGCCCGCTTTGACGAAGGCACAAGGGCAGATCGTATTTATCAACTCCAGTGTTGGGATTGCGGTGAGGCGTCCGGAAGTTGGACAGTATGCCGCTACAAAACATGCGCTGAAGGCAATTGCCGACAGCTTGCGCGAAGAAGTGAATCCGAAGGGAATACGCGTTCTTACTTTGTATCTGGGCCGCACTGCAACTCCGATGCAGCAGGCACTTTTTCAGCAGGCAGGACGCGAGTATGATCCGTCGGGTCTATTGCAGCCGGAAGATGTGGCTTCCGTTGTGGTTCATACTTTGATGCTTCCCCGCACGGCCGAAGTGACAGATATCTCCATTCGCCCGATGACCAAGAGTTTGTCCTAATTTTTCTGCATGCAAATTAAAGATCGGTTTTTCTGTATCAGCTTCAGCTCGCTTGATTCAACCTTCGCCCGTCCACCAGGATGGGCGCGAATACTTTCAGACGTCCTCTCCCACAGCACCGACTCATGAATTGGGCCCAGCATAGCGGACTCTGAGGGCAAGGATTGATGGCCGCAGGAGGATCCCGTGAGAGCATATCCGTCTTTAGTAAAGTTTGTGCTCCGTCCGGTTGGCATCCTAACGCTTGCGCTGACAGTTGCGCTCCCGACTCTAGCCCAGACCTCACCGCCAGTCATAGTCAGTACCGTTGGGTACATTAATGGCACGCCGCTGACCACACACACGTCAGCCGCCTTCAACACCACCGGAGCTTCCGCCCTGGTGGCTTTTGTCTCCACTAACACCCCATGGAATGGCCTACCGGTAAATATCAGCGCCCTGAGCGACAACTTGGGCAACGCCTGGAGCCTGTTAACCGGTCCCACTGTTTTTTCCGGCAGCACGTTTACGCTGGTCTCTGCGGTTTACTACGTGAACAATCCAATTCCTAGCAGTAGCCAGACGGTCACCGCACAGTTAACCAATTCCGCGCCCCTGGTGTTGCACGTCTTCGCGGTATCGGGATCAGATGTTACCGGGCCGCCCATTTTCTCGGCCATCACCGATCCGGGCACGGGCGCGACTTCAGCCAATGTGACGACAGCACCCATAACAGTGCCGGCCAATAGCTTGTTACTCAGCTGGGTGAAAAATGAGACGGGCGCGACCGCAATCGCGCTGGATGGATTTACCCTGGATTCACAATCGAGCAGCTTTTTGTGGGCGGAGTTCGAATCCCCCATCATCGCTGGTTCTTACACTGGCGACTTTCAATACAGCTCCGCGATTGGGTGGCAGACTTCTATTGTTGCTCTCCAGCCGTCGCTGGGACCGACGGCTCTCAGCCAAGCTGTCACGACAAGCGAAGACACGTCGGAGGGCATTACACTAACGGCCACGTCGCCACAAGGTTTACCGCTCACATATACGGTTTTGAGCGTCCCGACGCAAGGCACGCTGTCCGGCTCCGCACCTAATCTGACTTATACCCCCAACGCAGGCTACATTGGCTCTGATTCGTTCACGTTTCGGGCGAACGACGGCACCACCAACAGCAACACGGCTACGGTCAGCATCACGGTTCGAGGCCAGGCACCTTTCGTAGTTAGTACCGTCGGTTACCTAAACTCTAATCCGCAAACAGCACACACTACGGCTGCATTCAACTCTACTGGCGCTTCTACTTTGGTAGCATTCGTATCCAGCCATCCCTCCTGGAACAGCCTGCCAGTCAGCATCAGCGGCCTGACAGACAACTTGGGCAACACCTGGACTTCGCTAACCGGTCCTACTACGTGGGCCGGCAGCTCCTACACTCTGCTCTCTCAGATTTACTATGTAAATGGCCCCGCCACCAGTCTCGCTGACACAGTAACGGCACAGTTGACCAATCCCGCACCTCTGGTTCTGCATGTCTTCGCCGTGTCGGATTCGAATGTTACCGGGCCGCCCATCTCATCCGCCATTACAGACCCGGGACCGGGTGGGAGTTCAGCTATCGTGACGACGGCGCCCATTAGCGTGCCCATCGACAGCCTGTTGCTAAGCTGGGTGAAAAATGAAACGAGCGCAACCGCGACCGCGATTGATGGATTTACCCTGGATTCGCAATCCACCACATTCTTGTGGGCCGAGTCTGAAACTCCGACTAGCGCTGGTTCCTACACGGGTGACTTCCAATACGACTCGCCCATTGGGTGGCAGACGGCTATCGTAGGTGTCGAGCCTCTAAGCCCGGCGCCTCCGATGCCGGTCATTACCTCGAGTCCGGCCAACCCGACGAACCAAGCCAGCGCAAGCTTCAGCTTTACCGATACTGAGGCAGGTGTGACCTTCTCCTGCCAGCTTGATGGAAGTGCGTTCAGCACCTGCTCTAGCCCAACGACTTACTCTAGTCTCAGCCAGGGAAATCACACGTTTTCCGTCAAGGCGCAAGACGGCCTCGGCAACCAGAGCGCTGCGGCTACGTTCTCGTGGACCATCAGCGTGGTGCCGACAGTGAGCAGTGTATCGCCGAACAGTGGTCCGGCGGCGGGCGGGACGGCAGTCACAATTATGGGTACGAACTTTGCCGCAGGAGCGACCGTGACGTTTGGTGCAGCAGCGGCGAGCAACGTGGTGGTTGTGAGCGGGACACAGATCACTGCGACAACCCCGGCGGGCAGTGCGGGAGCGGTGAACGTGACGGTGACCAACCCTGGCGCGCAGAGCGGGAGTTTGGCCAACGGATTTGTCTATGTAGTGGTTCCCACTGTGATCAGCCTATCGCCGAACAATGGGTTAACGACGGGCGGGACGGGGGTGACGATCACGGGAACAAACTTTGCCGCAGGAGCGACCGTGATGTTTGGTAGCGCAGCAGCCACGAATGTCGTGGCAGTGAATAGTACGACGATCACGGCGACAACGCCGGCGGGCAATGTCGGAGCGGTGACGGTAACAGTAACTGTAAATAGCCAGAGCGGAAGCTTGAGCAATGGGTTCACCTACAACCCGGCGGTGGCGATCGGCTTTGCGCAGGTTGCGGCAGCCACGCCGCAGTCAGCGACGGCAACGGTTTCAGTAGCGTATCCAGCGGCACAGACGGCGGGAGACCTGAACGTGGTGGTGGTGGGGTGGAACGACACTACCTCGACGGTGCAGTTGGTGCAGGATAGCGGAGGGAACAGCTACAGTTTGGCGATTGGGCCGACGACGGGGACAGCTTTGCGGCAATCGATCTACTATTCGAGCAAGATCGCAGGAGGCAACAACACGGTAACGGTGACGTTCAACCAAGCGGCGGCGTTTCCGGATGTTCGCATTCTGGAGTACCAGGGAGTAACGGCGGTGGATGTGACGGCGGGGGCGAGCGGGAGTGGAAAGAGTGCGAGTAGTGGGGCGGCAACGATTAGCAACGCCTACGAGTTGATTTTTGGGGCGAACACGGTGGCCACATCAACCGCAGCGGTAGGGAGCGGGTTCACGCGGCGGATCATCACCAGTCCGGATGGGGACCTAGCAGAAGACAAGTTGGTGACGACAGGAGGCAGCAACAGCGCGACGGCGACACTGAGCTCCTCCGGTCCCTGGGTCATGCAAATGGTCACGTTATCGGCGGTTTCACCTGCGGTGCCGACAGTAAGTAATGTAGCGCCGAGCAACGGTCCTACGGCAGGTGGGACGGCGGTGACAATCACAGGGACGAACTTTACCGCGGGGGCAACGGTGTTGTTTGGCAGCGTGGCCGCCACGAACGTGGTGGTGCTAAGCGGGACGCAGATCACAGCGACGACCCCGGCGAATAGTGCGGGAACGATGACAGTGGCTGTGACCAACCCTGGTGGACGCAGTGGAAGTCTCCCCAATGCGTTTACGTACATTGCATCGCCGACAGTAACCAGCGTGGCGCCGAACAACGGTCCAACGGTAGGCGGGGCGGCGATAACGATTACTGGGACCAATTTTGCGGCGGGCGCAACGGTGGCATTTGGTACTGTGGCTGCGACGAATGTTGTGGTGCTAAGCGGGACGCATATCACGGCGACTACTCCGGCGGTTAGTGCGGGCGCGGTGAGCGTGACGGTAACCAACAGCAACGGGCTGAGCGGAAGCTTGGCGAGCGGTTTCACCTACCTTGCGCCACCGACAGTGGGCGGTGTATCGCCGAACACCGGTTCAACAACCGGCGGGACGGCGGTGACGATCACGGGAGCGAACTTTGCCGCAGGAGCGACGGTGACGTTTGGGGGAACAGCAGCCACCAGTGTAGCTGTAATCAACAGTACTACCATTACGGCCACAACTCCGGCGGGGAGTGTCGGAGCAGTGACTGTGACAATAACGGTGGGCGGGCAAAGCGGAAGTCTAACTAACGGATTTACCTATGCAGTGGTGCCCACGGTGAGCAGTGTATCGCCAAACAGTGGTCCGGCAGCGGGTGGGACGGCGGTGACGATCATGGGAACGAACTTTGCCGCAGGAGCGACGGTGATGCTTGGGGGGGCGGCGGCAAGCAACGTGGTAGTTGTAAGCGGGACACAGATCACCGCGACCACGCCAACGGGCAGTGCGGGAGCGGTGACGGTGACCGTGACAGTGAATGGGCAGAGCGGAAGCTTGTCGAATGCGTTTGTCTATATTGTTGCACCGACTGTTGGTGGTGTATCGCCCATCACGGGATCAACGACGGGAGGGACGGGGGTGACCATCACGGGGACGAACTTTGCTGCAGGAGCGACGGTGATGTTTGGTAGCGCAGCAGCAACGAATGTCGTGGTAGTGAACAGTACGACGATGACGGCAACGACGCCGGCCAATGCGGCGGGAGCGGTCACGGTGACCGTGACCAACCTTGGGGCGCAGAGCGGGAGTTTGGCCAACGGATTTGTCTATGTAGTGGTTCCCACTGTGATCAGCCTATCGCCGAACAATGGGTTAACGACGGGCGGGACGGGGGTGACGATCACGGGAACAAACTTTGCCGCAGGAGCGACCGTGATGTTTGGTAGCGCAGCAGCCACGAATGTCGTGGCAGTGAATAGTACGACGATCACGGCGACAACGCCGGCGGGCAATGTCGGAGCGGTGACGGTAACAGTAACTGTAAATAGCCAGAGCGGAAGCTTGAGCAATGGGTTCACCTACAACCCGGCGGTGGCGATCGGCTTTGCGCAGGTTGCGGCAGCCACGCCGCAGTCAGCGACGGCAACGGTTTCAGTAGCGTATCCAGCGGCACAGACGGCGGGAGACCTGAACGTGGTGGTGGTGGGGTGGAACGACACTACCTCGACGGTGCAGTTGGTGCAGGATAGCGGAGGGAACAGCTACAGTTTGGCGATTGGGCCGACGACGGGGACAGCTTTGCGGCAATCGATCTACTATTCGAGCAAGATCGCAGGAGGCAACAACACGGTAACGGTGACGTTCAACCAAGCGGCGGCGTTTCCGGATGTTCGCATTCTGGAGTACCAGGGAGTAACGGCGGTGGATGTGACGGCGGGGGCGAGCGGGAGTGGAAAGAGTGCGAGTAGTGGGGCGGCAACGATTAGCAACGCCTACGAGTTGATTTTTGGGGCGAACACGGTGGCCACATCAACCGCAGCGGTAGGGAGCGGGTTCACGCGGCGGATCATCACCAGTCCGGATGGGGACCTAGCAGAAGACAAGTTGGTGACGACAGGAGGCAGCAACAGCGCGACGGCGACACTGAGCTCCTCCGGTCCCTGGGTCATGCAAATGGTCACCTTCAAATAGGATCACTGCGCACTGGCGAATCTCTTGGTAGATTTGTCTCAATGATGATTTGAAGTTGTACGGGATGCGAGATTTAAAAAAGGCGGACAGTCAAAGAGGAGGTAGAAGAAAATTGTCAAGCGTTGGGGACGAGATGGCAGTAGGTTCCAAGAGAGCAGCCAAGCTACGCGCCGCCGTGGACAAGTTGTCTCGGTCAAGGCATTTTAGAAAATATCTCGGGCGTCCATATCTGCGTGTGAACCTATGGATTTGGAATCATCTGCCAGGTTTTCTGACCTGCTCGCGTCTCGGCTGGATGTACGGCGCTCATTTGCATAAGTTGGTCCAAATGCGGTCGACACGGAGGCAATCCACTGGTACTTTCTTTTTTCGAAATCGCCCGGAAATTGAACTCCTGATTCGACTGCTGGATCGTGTGGGAGCCCCATCTTGCATCGATCTCACGATTCTTGGTTGCAGCAAGGGAGCGGAGGTATATTCCTTTTCCTATTCTATCCGGTCTGCACGACCTCAATTGAAAGTCCGCATACGCGCTGTTGATATTGACCCGGAGGTTGTAGAGTTTGCGGAAGGCGGCCTTTACTATCTCAAGAAACATTTTTCAGAACGAGACTCAACTGTAGATTTTCTCTTGCCGCTAGGAGACTTGGCGATGAAAACTTCAGGCGACCAGAATACGTCGGTTTTCGAGCGCATGTCCACAGACGAGGTCGCCGCCATGTTTGAATGCGAGGCAGAGCAAGCGAGGGTCAAGCCACAGTTTCGCGAGAACATCGCTTGGAGCGCTGGCGATGCCGGCGATCCGAAGTTGATCGACGATTTTGGCCTTCAGGATATTGTGGTCGCGAACCGATTCCTGTGCCACATGCAACCAGAACAGGCCGAAACCTGCCTGCGCCGCTTGGCGCGTCTAGTGAAACCTGGCGGTTACCTCTTCGTCTCCGGAGTTGATCTTGACAGTGCGTACTAGAGTCGCTCGGGAGTTCGGTTGGCGGCCTGTGACTGAGTTAATCAACGAAATTCACGAAGGGGACCAATCGCTCCGGAGAGACTGGCCTCTGAAATATTGGGGGTTGGAACCTTTTGATCGGCGGCGAGGCGACTGGGGATCTACGCTATGCTTCAGTGTTTCAGGTCGGCGAAGCATACCCCGGCAACCTTGCCTGGCCAAAGTTTTGGTGAGAGGCCAGAACAGACGCTTGCGCCTGGCAGTCACTAGTGCTCCGCTTTGCATCTCGGCTATCGGACTGCGAATGAATCTCAACATCGCGAATCCACTTACGGACCAACGTTGGGACGACCTGCTCGCGCGACACGCATTCGCGTCCGCGTTTCATCAATGGGGATGGCTCCAGGCGTTGAATCGGACATACGGATACAAGCCGCTGGTGTTAACGAGTGCAAGTGACGACAAACCAATGTCCGATGGCATCGTTTTCTGCCGGGTGTCTAGTTGGATCACAGGAACCCGGATGGTATCGCTTCCATTTTCAGACCACTGCGAGCCTCTGCTCAACAACCCACAAGATCTCTCCGAATTTGTGGAATGGCTACGTGCCGAGCGCAACTCACAAAGATGGAAGTACGTAGAACTTCGCCCCCTGGCACAAATTCACGACGACTATGGAACGCAACCGACTCAGTCGTACTGCTTTCACGAACTCGATTTATCACGCGGGCTGGAGCAGTTATTTCGGAATCTGCATAAGGATTCTATCCAGCGAAAAATACAGCGAGCAGAGCGCGAAGGAATCTCTTACGTTGCAGGGAGATCAGAAACACTCGCGGACGCTTTTTACCGGCTTATGTTGCGGACTCGGAGACGTCATCACTTACTCCCTCAACCTCGAGCGTGGTTCAAGAATCTCGTCGAATGCATGGGCGATAAGGCTCAAATCCGCGTGGCCACAAAAAACGGTACACCGGTCGCCGCGATGCTGACTCTCAGCCACGGGAGTTCTGTCATCTATAAGTACGGCTGCTCGGACGAACGCCATCACAACCTCGGTGCAATGCCTTTTTTGTTCTGGAGACTTATCGAGGAAGCCAAGACATCAGGAGCCGAGAAGATCGATTTTGGGCGGTCTGACTTGGATCAGGAGAGCCTGATCGCGTTTAAGGACAAGTTCGGCGCGACGAGGAGGTTGCTTCACTACTACCGGTATCCGCAAGAGACTAAACATCAACCTGCCTCCTGGGGCGAGAATGCGATTCGGCAGTGTTTCTCGATGTTGCCGGATTCGGTTTCTTCCACCGCGGGCAGGCTTGTATATCGGCACATGGGCTAGCAGATAGGCTGTGGTTTCTACCGTTCGGAATTGCACTCTAGTGCGGGAAACACCGATCATTCCTTCGATCTGGTGTGATAAAAAATGAGCACCGACTTAATAGTTACGGGGCATGCGGATTTGACGAAGTCGAAATACGGATTGAAAGAGCTCGCGTTCAAGGGAACCGCACCTCCTCCCAGTTCGCTCACTCGGAGGGCTTTTGAGCATTTTCGCTGTCCCGAGAACTTTTTGGATTTTGCCGCGAATGGAAAGAATTGCCTCCAAGCCCGGCTATTTCCAGTTTCGGCTCGAATATGCTTTGTTATGGGCGATCGTGCAAAAGTACGCGCGATTCCGAGGTTCAGTCTTCGTCACCATATGATGTTCTGGATGACGTTGTAATCGGCGATGGCAAGGTCGGCCTGCCCTTCAATCCCTCCGAGGTGATAGATAATCTCCGGATGGAAAGATATGCTCGGCAATCGCTCGAGCAGCAACGTACTTCGCAGAATCTATTATTTCATCCGACCTCTGACAAACTTATCCCTTAGGAAGCGAATTCAGCGTTTTAACTCGCGCAACTGGCAAGATGCCACTTTCCCGCATTGGCCAGTGGACACAACGGTCGAAAGCTTGTGCGAGAGCTTTGATGCTCTTGTCGCTCCAAGCTACGGACGTGACCAGTGTTCCATTCGTATGGTTCTGGCCACGCGGCGCCTGCGGCTGCATGGTGATGACGCACGACGTAGAAACCGAAGCCGGTAGAGATTTTTGTACAGAAGTGATGAACATCGATGATTCCTATGGAATCAAGGCGTCCTTTCAAATTGTGCCCGAGGAACGCTACTCAACTTCTTCTGACCTGATCGACAATATTCGAGAACGTGGATTCGACGTTGCCGTGCAGGACCTAAATCACGATGGGCGTCTGTTTGATGATAAGGAAGAGTTCCTGCGCCGGGCGGCGATCGTGAATCAGTACGCAAAGAAGTATCATGCCAAAGGATTTCGTGCGGGCGTGCTTTACCGACGGCCGGATTGGTTCGAGAATTTGGACTTTTCTTTCGACATGTCGATGCCCAACGTAGCACACCTCGATCCGCAGCGAGGCGGCTGCTGCACCGTAATGCCATATTTCATTGGGAAGATTCTGGAACTTCCTGTGACCACTACGCAGGATTATTCTCTGTTCCATATCCTGAAGCAGCGTTCAATCGAATTATGGAAAGAACAAATTGAACTCATTCTCGCAAAAAACGGGATGGCCAGCTTTATTGTTCATCCCGATTATGTCATCGACCCGGAAGCAAGAGCCATCTATGAGAATCTGCTGCGGCATTTGAGATCGTTGAGATCACAGAACAACATTTGGTTTGCGTTGCCTCGGGAAGTTGACACGTGGTGGCGGAGCCGCAGTCAGATGCGTGTAGAGAAACGTGGAGGCTCATGGCGGGTTGTCGGCGAAGGCGCCGAGCGTGCCGATCTAGCCTATGCTAAGAACGTTGACGGCAAACTAGTTTACGAATTGGCAGGCTCGACTGGTACTGTATAGATTAACTGAGTGGTTTTCCGCAGTATGATCTTTCAAGAAACCAACCTGCCCGGAGTCTTCGAAATTCGCATGGAACGCTTCCGTGACGCGCGGGGATTCTTTGCTCGCAGCTGGTGCCAGAAGGAATTCGAGAATCACGGGTTGAACCCTGACGTGGTGCAATGCAACGTTTCCTTCAACACGCGAAAGGGAACGTTACGCGGCATGCATTACCAGGAAGCACCTAAAGGAGAAGCAAAGCTGGTTCGCTGCACCTCTGGATCAGTCTATGATGTGGTCATCGACGTGAGATCCGATTCGCCGACGTTCAAGCGTTGGATTGCAGCAACGCTAACGGCGCAGCAACGCAACATGATCTATGTGCCGGAGGGGTGCGCCCACGGGTTTCTTACCTTGGAAGACGATACCGAAGTCTTTTATCAGATGTCGGAATTCTACAGTCCGGAATTAGCCCGAGGGGTTCGCTGGGATGATCCAGCCTTCCAGATTGTTTGGCCGGAGAAAATTGAAGTAATATCCGAACGGGATCGCACCTACGCCGATTTCGAAACTGCACCATGCGCCCATTAAGCGAAATCGAAGGAAAGGACCGTAGCGAAATCGGCCGGGAGTTGCATCGGTTTGCCGCTGACCTTTATCCCATTTGCCGAAGCATCACTGGCGAAGGGCTGCGGCAGACGTTGGCGGCGATTCAAAAACGTGTTCCGTTACAGATCTCGGAAGTGGCCACGGGAACCGAGGTCTTCGACTGGACCGTTCCTAAAGAATGGAACATCCGGGACGCTTATATAAAGGATTCGACGGGAAGACGCATCGTGGATTTTCAAGCGTGCAACCTGCATGTATTGAACTACAGCACTCCCATTCGCAAGACGATGCCGCTATCCGAACTGCGGCCACACTTGTTTACTATCCCCGAACACCCCGACCGGATTCCCTATCGGACTTCTTACTACCGGGAGAACTGGGGATTCTGTTTGTCGCATCGTCAGATGCAGGCACTCGAAGAAGGGAATTACGAAGTCTGCATCGACTCCACTCTGACGCAAGGTCACTTGACGTACGGCGAATGTTATTTACCCGGGCGGTCGAGCGATGAGGTCTTGATCTCTTGCCACGTATGCCACCCGTCGTTGGCCAATGACAATCTTTCGGGTGTAACCGTAGCAACAGCTTTGGCAGGGCTGTTAGCAGGACGGGATCTGCGCTATTCCTATCGCTTCCTGTTTGTTCCGGGTACGATTGGTGCGATTACCTGGCTCACGCGAAACCGCGACAAGACAGACCGCATCCGTCACGGGTTAGTGCTCACGGGGATTGGGAATGAGAGCGGATTCCACTACAAGAAGAGCCGCCGGGGAGATGCCGAGATCGATCATGCCATGGCGCACGTGCTCCGCCATCACGGCAGATCGTATGAACTCCTGGATTTCTCGCCCTACGGGTATGATGAGCGGCAGTACTGTTCTCCCGGATTCAACTTGCCGGTCGGCTGCCTGACGCGAAGTGTATGGGGAACATTTCCCGAGTATCACACTTCGGCTGACAATCTGGACTTCATCAAGCCGGAGCGGTTGGGCGAGTCGCTTCGCGTTTGCACTGCCGTTGTCGATGTGTTGGAAAATAACCAGCGATATCGCAATCTCAGTCCTTATTGTGAACCGCAGCTCGGCAAACGAGGCCTTTATCGCTCCACTGGCGGTGAGGCGATCGAAGTGGAGATCAATGCTCGCCTTTGGGTGCTGAATTTTTCCGACGGTGAGCACTCTTTGCTCGACATTGCGGGGCGCTCCGGGCTACCGTTCGCGCTGATCCGCGATGCAGCGGATCTGTTGCGCGAAGGCGGCCTGCTGGCTCTGACCTCTGAGTCGAAAAGCAACGAATCTGGGGAATCGCCTGCAGGTAACATTGCAGAGGTTACCTTCCTTCGATAACTAGCAGGCCATTTCGTTCGCAGGAGTTACATGTAAGGATTGCAGTGACAGCAACCATCCTTTTGCGCGCGTCGGTCCCAGTTTGCCATTTGAACCAGCTCCTGCGATGCAATTTCACTGGCAGGAAGCAGCTTTGAGAGGAGCAGTATGAGAGTACTTTTAACCGGTCACAAAGGATATATCGGCGCCGTGGCAGGTCCACTCCTGCGTTCGGCAGGACATGAAGTTGTTGGTCTCGATACCGACCTTTTTGCTGGCTGTGATTTCGGCAGCACGTCCGAGGACATTCAAGATGTGCAGAAGGACCTGCGGAATCTCAGCAAGAGCGATCTCGACGGATTTGACGCAGTGGTGCACCTGGCTGCCTTGTCCAATGATCCGCTGGGAAATCTGAACTCCGGTCTCACCTACGATATCAACCACAAAGCCTCAGTCCATCTCGCTGAACTTGCGAAAGCCGCAGGGGTAAAGCGGTTTGTCTTCTCATCCTCCTGCAGCACTTATGGTGCGGGCGGGGATGCATTCCGCGACGAAAACGCGGCTCTCAATCCGGTCACGCCTTATGGTGAGTCGAAGGTTTTGGTCGAGCGCGATGTCGCGCCATTAGCCGATGACAACTTCAGCCCAACTTACATGCGGAACGCGACTGCCTACGGCGTGTCTCCGCGCTTGCGGCTCGACATCGTTTTGAATGATCTGGTAGCGTCGGCATACACGACCGGGAGCGTACTCATTAAGAGCGACGGCACTCCCTGGCGTCCCATCGTGCACATTCGCGATATTATTGCGGCGATGGTTGCCGCGCTCGAGGCGCCGCGCGAGATTGTTCACAACCAGACGTTCAATGTCGGCCGTACAGAAGAGAACTACCGGATCAGCGAACTCGCCGACATGGTTGCCGAAATCGTTCCCGGATGTAAAGTGGAGTACGCTCCCGACGGTGCTCCAGACAAACGTTGCTACCGCGTGAACTGCGATAAGATCGACCGAGTGCTGCCGGGGTTTCGTCCGCAATGGACGGCGCGCAAGGGTGCGCAGGAACTTTATGACGCCTATAGCACCGCGGGATTGACGGCGGAAGATTTGCAGCGCGGCCGCTACTTGCGCATCAGCCAGATTCAACGCTTGCAAAAAGCGGGGCGGCTGGATTCGTCCCTGCGCTGGATGCAACAGCCCGCGGAAGCGGTGGTTGCCTGAACTCGATTCCTCAAAAAGACTGAGAGATTTTATGGCTACGATGACCCTGCCATCAGATATTCAACAACAGTCCCGCACCCGCCAGTGCCGCTTTTGCGGATCTGGGCTACAGCGCACGTTTGTGGATCTGGGATTGTCTCCCCTGTGCGAGACCTATCCAGCCGCGTCCGACTTCCAGCGCGGCGAGCATTATTATCCTCTTCATGTTTATGTCTGCGAGAATTGCTTCCTGGTGCAACTGGAAGAATACGAGAGCGCAGAGAGTATTTTCAGCGACTATGCGTACTTCTCTTCTTTTTCCGATTCGTGGCTGAAGCACTCAGAGACCTACTGCAACAAGATGAAGAGCCGTTTCGGCTTGAATGAGCGAAGCTTTGTGGTTGAAGTGGCAAGCAACGACGGCTACCTGCTGCAGTATTTTGTGCGGCAAGGCGTGCCCGTGCTGGGGATCGAGCCGGCGGCCAACGTTGCTAAAGTCGCCGTAGAAAAAGGTGTTCCGAGCTTAGTGCGGTTCTTCGGGACAAAACTGGCAAAAGAGCTCTCTGCCGAAGGCCGATGTGCCGACTTGGTTTTGGGCAATAACGTATTGGCACAGGTCCCAGACTTGAATGACTTTGTCGAAGGACTGAAGATCCTGTTGAAGCCCGACGGCGTTCTCACGTTGGAATTTCCGCACTTGCTGAAGCTGATCGAGCTCAACGAGTTTGACACGATTTATCACGAACACTTTTCTTACTTCTCCATGCTGACGACGATCCGCATCATGGAAGCGCATGGATTGAAAGTGTTCGACGTCGAAGAATTGAAGTCGCACGGCGGTTCGCTCCGTGTCTATGCGTGCCGAGCGGAATCGAGCGCTCACGCAGTTGCAACCGAGTGTAGCGAAGGTGCTTGCCGACGAAGAAAAAGCCGGCCTCTCGTCACCCGCAGGATACGAAAGTTTTGCCCGTCAGGTGAGAGAAACGAAAATGGCGCTGGTGGAATTTCTCTTAGAGGCGGCGAAACAGGGCAAGTCAGTGGCTGGGTATGGAGCCCCGGGCAAGAGCGCAACGCTGTTGCACTACTGTGGGATCGGCAAGGACTTGATCGCATATACCGTGGATCGAAGCCCATATAAGCAGGGCCGATTCCTGCCAGGAAATCATATCCCGATTTTTCATCCCGACCGGATTCGCGAAACCAGGCCGGATTACGTTGTGATCCTGCCCTGGAACCTGAAAGACGAAATCATGGAGCAGCTGAAGCTTCATCCGGGAGTGGGGCGGGCGTTTCGTTGTGCCGATTCCGAAAGTTACGATTTACTAAGTGGGAGGTATGCCATGAAGGTGGTTCTATTCTGCGGAGGAGCGGGGATGCGGCTTCGGGGCTATGCCGATGACGTCCCCAAGCCCATGGTGCAAATTGGGACGCGGCCGATTCTGTGGCATCTGATGAAGTACTACGCCCACTTCGGTCACAAGGATTTTATTCTCTGCCTCGGCTACAAGGGCAACAGCATCAAAGATTACTTTCTGCACTACGACGAGTCCGTCTCCAATAATTTTGTCTGGTCGCAGGGAGGGAAGAACATCCAGTTTCTTAATCGCGACATCGATGACTGGACTATCACTTTCGTGGAGACCGGTGCAAATTCCAACATCGGGCAGCGGTTGAAGGCTGTGGAACCCTATGTGCAGGGCGACGAAATGTTTCTTGCGAATTACGGTGACGGCCTAAGCGACGTTCCGTTGCCTACGATGCTCGATACTTTCCGCCAGAGCAAAGCTGCTGCTTCCTTGCTGCTGGTGCAGCCGACAGCAAGCTTCGACATCGTCCACTCCGGGAATGAAGGTATGGTTCGCGAGATTCAGCCACTCTGCCGCACGGATATCTGGATCAATGGAGGGTTTTTCGTGATGCGGAATGAAGTATTCAGCTACATCAAGCCTGGCGAAGAACTGGTGCGCGAGCCGTTCCAGCGCCTCATCGACAAGCAAGCCCTGCTGGCGTACAAGTATAGCGGCTTCTGGCAATGCATGGATACCTTTAAAGACAAACAACACCTCGAAGAATTGAACCATGACACAGCGCCATGGAAGGTGTGGAACCATGGCAGCAAAGAGAAATCAAACCAACTGGAAGTGATTTCGGCTGGCGCATGATCCGGTTGAAACTCGATTTAGGAAAGAAGAATGCGCCGCAAATTCTGTGTCTGGGCTGTCATTCGGATGACATTGAGATCGGCTGTGGTGGATCGATCCTTCGGTTGGCGGAACAATATCCCGAATGCGATATTTACTGGACGGTTTTTAGTGCCATCGGTGTACGAGAAGCGGAAGCGCGGCGCGGAGCTGAACTATTTGCTGGATCGCGCGTGAAGATTCCGCTCCTTAAGACGTTCCCGGATGGCTTTATGCCGTATTCGGGCGCAGAGGTGAAGACGGTCTTTGAAAAGGAATTGAAGCGGCTGAGTCCGGATGTAGTTTTTACACATAACGGCCACGATGCGCATCAGGATCACCGGTTGATTTCGGAGTTGACCTGGAATACATTTCGAGATCATTTGATCCTGGAGTATGAAATTCCGAAATACGATGGTGACCTCGGAAGGCCTAGCATGTTTGTTCCGCTGGAGGCGGAGGTCTACCAGAAAAAAGTTGGTTACATCATGGATGCATTCCAATCTCAGCGCAGCAAGCGATGGTTTCAGCCCGAGACGTTTCTGTCGCTCATGCGCTTGCGAGGGATGGAATGCAATGCAGCCAGCGGTTATGCGGAAGCTTTTTACTGCCGTAAGATGGTAATGTGAACGCGGTGATGTGAACGAAGACAGGACGGCGCACTTTCGCCCCCCAGAAAGGCGTTTATAGATGTCTAAAACTTAGCAGCTAACAAAAATTCTTGAGCAACTGGAGAACCTTTGTGAGATTGGGTCGCCTGTCTCGGTTGAAGTGTGCACTCTTTTTCGCTATCGTCCTCTCCCCCGCGATATTAACCACACTTCCTGCCTTCGCCGAAACATCGGCGCCCGCAGTGTTGAATACCCTTGGCTATATCAATCGCAAGCCACTGACATCACATACAACAGATTCATTCAACTCCGCGGGTGCTTCCACAATTGTGGTGTTCCTATCCAGCCATCCCTCGTGGGACGGTCGTCCGGTTACGATCGACGGCATTAGCGACAACGCTGGGAACTCCTGGAAGATCTCTGGAAGGTCCCACTCCATGGGCGGGCAGTTCGTTTACGCTGCTTTCGGCAATTTATTACGTAAATGGTCCCATCACGAGCGCCGAACATCAACTCACAGTCAACTTAAGCAATCCTGCGCCGCTGGTGTCTGCATGCGATCGCAGTCTCCGGCTCCGATATCACCGCCTCTCCCCTCCACTCTGCAATCAATAGCTTGCCGCCCGGCACGAAATCAGATTGAAGTAAGCGCTAGTCCCGATCACCGTGCCGCCTCATACGTTGTTGCTGGCATGGGCGAAAAATGAGTCGATTGCGACCGCCACTGCGCTCGACGATTAATTTTGGACAGGCAATCTCCCGCTTTCCTCTGGGGCGAATCGAAGAGCGCTCTGCTAGTGGTTCCTATGCCAGCCACTTTCGCTACGATACTGCGATCGGATACCAGACCGCTATCGTCGGAATAGAGGCTGGCGACGCTGCCGCTCGCAATCAGCCAATCGATTAAGACAAGTCGATCGACGCCCGTGGGAATTTCTGTTACAACTTCGTCGCCCAAAGGATCGCCATTAAGGTGCAGGCTCCTGAGCGAACCAAAGCATGGCAGATTGTCCGGTAGGTCTCCCGAATCTGACCTATACGCCAGATACCGATTACGTCGGCAATGATAGATTCACGTTCCAGGCAAACGATGGCACTGCTGACACTAACACTGCCAGCGTGGGCATCACTGTGGAGAAGAAAAATCTCATCTCGGGTCTGGATGGAAGAGTCACGAGAATTGGCGCGTTCTCTTTTCTATGGATTGCAATTTTCGGCATGAAGCAGTTGCTGTGCGGACCAAATAACTTTGCTCGCTGCTAGGCTTCGTGTAGACCCAATGTTCTAACCAAGCGCGTTTCGGGCCTCAAGATATAAAGGCCCCACCCCCCAGGACTCGCTAATAATTTGGTTTGACCTCTTGCCGCAATTCCGGCAGGAAAATTCGTCGCATTTCCGGTTCGGTAGTGCCCGGTGGTAGGCCGCTGTCTGGCGGCCATGTCTTGCAGTCGCAAATCTACGACAAGAAAAATATCTGGAGATTCCTATGAACAACTCCCTATCCCAGCAGAACCGCTCCAAAGCCAAGTCTTTCCCGTCTTGCACAGCTCTTGGTTGTGACCCTTGCTTGCCTGCTGTGTCCCGCGGGCTTGTTTGCCGCACCCACGTTCGTGCAGCAGAATTCCGCGACACCGCAATCGCCGACAGCGACGGTGGCGGTAGCGTATACGACGGCGCAGACGGCCGGGAGATTTGAACGTAGTCGTGGTGGGATGGAATGACACGACGGCGACGGTGCAGTCGGTGAAAGACAGCGCCGGAAATACGTACAGTCTGGCTATTGGTCCAACCAGCGGGACGGCCTTGCGGCAATCGATTTACTACGCGCCGAATATTTTGGCGGGTGCGAATACAGTGACGGTGACGTTCAGCCAGGCAGCGGCGTATCCGGATATTCGAATTCTGGAGTATCGAGGAGTAAATGCCGTCGATGTGACGGCGGGAGCGGTTGGCAACAGCACGGCGGCGAACAGTGGCGCAGCAACTACGACGGTGGCCAGCGAATTGGTTTTTGGCGCCGATATTGTGCAGACCACGACAGCCTCGGCCGGAAGTGGATTTACGTCGCGGGTGATTACGGCTCAGGATGGCGATATCGCGGAAGATAAAGTGGTGACAGCGACGGGCAGCAATAGTGCGACGGCTACGCTAGTGATCTGCCGGGCCGTGGGTAATGCAGATGGTGACGTTCTTCGCTCTGTCGGGACCAGCACCGACGGTGACGAGCGTGAGTCCGAACAGTGGGACGACGGCGGGCGGGACGGCAGTAACGATTACAGGAGCGAACTTCGCTACGGGTGCGACGGTAACGTTCGGAAGCGCAGCGGCGACCAGCTTGGTGGTGGTGAGCGGGACGCAGATTACGGCAACGACGCCGGCAGGAACGGCGGGAGCGGCGCTGGTGACGGTAAGCAATCCGGGTGGGCAGAGCGGAGCCTTGGCCGGTGGATTCACCTACATTGCACCGCCCACGGTGACCAGTGTGTCTCCGAACAACGGACCGGTAGCGGGTGGCACGGCGGTGACGATCACGGGGACGAACTTTGCCGCAGGCGCGACGGTGACGTTGGGGGGAACGGCAGCGACGAACGTGGTAGTGGCGAGCAGCACGACGATCACGGCGACGACGCCAGCACATGCGGCGGGAGCGGTGACGGCGACGGTAACCAACAGCAACGGATTGAGTGGCAATCTGGCCAGTGGATTTACCTACATCGCGCCGCCGACGGTGACGGGTGTGAGTCCGAGTAGTGGATCAACGGCGGGCGGGACGGCGGTAACGATCAGTGGCACGAACTTCGCGACTGGAGCGGGGGTAACGTTCGGAGCTACGGCAGCGACAAATGTGGTGGTAGTGAGCAGCACGACGATCACGGCGACGACGCCGGCCGGGAGTGCGGGAGCAGTGACGGTAACGGTGACGAATCCGGGATCGCTGAGCGGAAGTCTGGCGAGCGGTTACACCTATGTCGTGACGCCGACGGTCACGAGTGTGTCGCCAAACAATGGACCAACGTCAGGTGGAACGCCGTGACTGTCACTGGCACGAACTTTGTGTCCGGCGCGACAGTTACTGTTTGGCAGCACTGCTGCGACAAACGTGGTAGTGGTGAGCGCGACACAGATTACCGCGACGACCCCTGCAGGGAGTGCGGGCGTCGTAACGGTGACGGTTACGTCCAATGGCCAGAGCGGTAGCCTCGCGAACGGCTTTACCTACAACGGTTCGGTAACGATCACCTTCGTGCAGCAGAATTCCGCGACACCGCAATCGCCGACCGCGACTGTGGCGGTGGCGTATCACGACGGCGCAGACGGCGGGGGATTTAAACGTAGTCGTGGTGGGATGGAATGACACGACGGCGACGGTACAGTCGGTGAAAGACAGTGCCGGAAATACGTACAGTCTGGCCATTGGACCAACCAGCGGGACGGCCTTGCGGCAATCGATTTACTACGCGCCGAATATTTTGGCGGGTGCGAACACAGTGACGGTGACGTTCAGCCAGGCAGCGGCGTATCCGGATATTCGAATTCTGGAGTATCGAGGAGTAAATGCCGTCGATGTGACGGCGGGAGCGGTTGGCAACAGCACGGCGGCGAACAGTGGCGCAGCAACCACGACGGTGGCCAGCGAATTGGTTTTTGGCGCCGATATTGTGCAGACCACGACAGCCTCGGCCGGAAGTGGATTTACGTCGCGGGTGATTACGGCTCAGGATGGCGATATCGCGGAAGACAAAGTGGTGACAGCGACGGGCAGCAACAGCGCGACGGCTACGCTAGGGTCTGCCGGGCCATGGGTAATGCAGATGGTGACGTTCTTCGCTCTGTCAGGACCAGCACCGACGGTGACAAGCGTGAGTCCGAACAGCGGGACGACGGCGGGCGGGACGGCAGTAACGATTACGGGAGCGAACTTCGCTACGGGTGCGACGGTAACGTTCGGTAGCGCAGCGGCGACCAGCGTGGTGGTGGTGAGCGGGACGCAGATTACGGCAACGACGCCGGCAGGAACGGCGGGAGCGGCGCTGGTGACAGTAAGCAATCCGGGTGGGCAGAGCGGAGCCTTGGCCGGTGGATTCACCTATATTGCACCGCCCACGGTGACCAGTGTGTCACCGAACAACGGACCGGTAGCGGGTGGCACGGCGGTGACGATCACGGGGACGAACTTTGCCGCAGGCGCGACGGTGACGTTGGGGGGAACGGCAGCGACGAACGTGGTAGTGGCGAGCAGCACGACGATCACGGCGACGACGCCAGCACATGCCGCGGGAGCGGTGACGGCGACGGTAACCAACAGCAACGGGTTGAGTGGCAATCTGGCCAGTGGATTTACCTACATCGCGCCGCCGACGGTGACGGGTGTGAGTCCGAGTAGTGGATCAACGGCAGGCGGGACGGCGGTAACGATCAGTGGCACGAACTTCGCGACTGGAGCGGGGGTAACGTTCGGAGCTACGGCAGCGACAAATGTGGTGGTAGTGAGCAGCACGACGATCACGGCGACGACGCCGGCCGGAAGTGCGGGAGCAGTAACGGTAACGGTGACGAATCCGGGATCGCTGAGCGGAAGTCTGGCGAGCGGTTACACCTATGTCGTGACGCCGACGGTGACGAGTGTGTCGCCGAACAATGGGCCACCGGCGGGAGGGACGTCTGTAACGATTACGGGGACGAACTTTGCGGCGGGAGCGACGGTAACGTTCGGCAGCGCTGCAGCGACCAATGTGGTGGTGATGAGCGCGACCCAGATCACGGCGACTACGCCGGCAGGGGGTGGAGCAGTAACAGTAACGGTAACCTCGAACGGTCAGAGTGGAAGTCTGGCCAGCGGCTTTATCTACAACGGCGCGCCCACTGCTCCTGGCGGCCTGACAGCCGGTAAAGCACCTGTTCCGATTGTTCAGAATGTTCAAGGCTATTACAACTCAACATTCTTGACGACGCATACGACTGCGGCTTTCAACAGTACTGGTGGCGACTTAATCGTCCTATGTGCGTCTTCGCATTTTGGCGTTACCTTCACTCCTAGCGATAATCTTGGCAACAGTTGGATCTCGATCGCTGGGCCGACAACTACCGCCCTCGGTTTCGATTTGCGCACGCAAATCTGGTATGCACCGAATCCCATCGTGGGCTCGGCGCAGACTATCACTATGAATCTCTCCCAGAGTATGCCGCTGGTGATGTCGATTATCGTCGTTAACGGTTCGAATACGTCCTCGCCAATCGATGCGATCTCTCTGATCGGCAGCGACAATGGAACGCAGAGTCTCAATGTAACCAGCCCAACCATAACCACGGCTTACGCAAACGACCTGCTCATCGGGTTCTCGAAGGTTTCGGCTGGCGCAACTTTCCAGCCGGGAACTGGGTTTACACAACAGGCAGCAGCCTCATCGAACTTCCTCGACGCAGAGACCGGCACGGCCGCAGCACCCGGAAATTATGCAGCCACCTTCACGATTGACTCCGCGCAGACATGGGAAGCCGCTGTAGTGGCAGTTTCCAACAGTCCAAACCAAACCAGCTTGTCCTGGACGGCGTCGACAGAAACTGGCGGAACGATCAGCGAATACCTGGTGGAGCGGTGCAACGGCACCGGTTGCAACAGCTTTGTCCAGGTGGGCACCACGGCAAATACCTCATATAACGATACGGGCCTAACCGCATCCACAAGCTACAGCTATCGGGTTCGGGCTCAGGATACAAATGGTAACGATGGTCCTTACTCAAGTGTTGTTACCGTAACCACACCCGCTGCGATTCCTTCTTTACCGGGAAATCTGATAGCCACTTCTCCATCCTCTACGACGATCGATCTCTCCTGGATCGCATCGACCGAGACTGGAGGGACCGTCAACGAATACAACGTGCAACGCTGTGCAGGCGCCAGCTGCACTAACTTTGTCCAGATCGGCACATCTTCGGGTACTACCTACAACGACACTGGCTTGACGAATGGAACAACCTACACCTATCGAGTACAGGCTGTGGACGCGCAAGATAACGTGAGTCCATACTCAAATCTGGCCAGCGCTACTGCGGCAACTCCCGATACCCAGCCGCCGACAGCACCGAGCAGCCTAACTGCAACCGCAGCGAGCACCAGCCAGATAAATTTAAGCTGGACGGCTTCGACCGACAATGTAGGGGTCACCGGCTATTTCATAGAGAGATGCACGGGCGCAGGGTGCACCTCTTTCTTCCGAGTAGCGGTGGCGACAGGGACGACTTACAGCGATACTCCTTTCAGCGGACACCACCTACGAGTACCGAGTGCGGGCTACCGATGCTGCCGGAAACCTCAGTGCATACTCGAACGTGGTCAGCGCCACAACGTTGACAAGCGGAGCTCCCAGCTTCACCCTTTCCGCTTCGCCCGGAAGCCTTAGTGTCGCTCCCGGTAGTCAGGGAAGCTCCACCATCACCAGCACGCTTAGTAATGGGTTCAGCAGTGCGGTCAGCTTAACAGCCTCGGGTATGCCTTCCGGTACAACGGTGAGCTTCAATCCGAGCACAATTGCGGCTCCGGGCAGGGGCAATTCGACCATGACCGTTACAGTAGGGTCAGGCACAGCAGTTGGGAGCTATACCATCACGGTAACTGGCAATGGTGGGGGAATTCAGCAAACTACCACCGTCCCGCTGACCGTTGGCACGTCGCTTATTAGTTACGTGCAAGGCAATTACGCCACTCCGCAGACATCTCAGACCTCGGTACCAGTGAAGTTCAACGTCGCACAGTCCGCTGGAGATCTCAACGTTGTCGCGGTGGGATGGAATGACAGCACAGCCACTGTGAGCGCGGTGACCGACACGACTGGGAATGCGTACACGCTCGCGGTGGGTCCAACCATCATAAGCGGCGTGGCGTCTCAGTCAATCTACTATGCCAAGAATATTGCTGCGGCGGCTGCGGGAGCGAACACGGTTACCGTAACCTTTTCGACTGCGGCCAAATATCCCGACATTCGAATTCTGGAGTACAGTGGAGCCGACCAAGTGAATCCGGTGGATGTAACAGCGGCCAGCACTGGTAACAGCGCAACCAGCAGCAGCGGTTCGGTAAGCACGACGAATCCGCTGGATCTGATCTTCGGGGCAAACTTGGTTCAGACTCTAACCGCCGGTGCGGGTAGCGGTTTTACCAGCCGATTGCTAACTTCTCCGGACGGTGACATCGCCGAAGATATGATGGTTACATCGACTGGAAGCTATACCGCGACTGCTCCGCTAAGCCCTGCTGGTCAGTGGATCATGCAGATGGTCGCTTTCCGGACACCGGCTGGAACTACTACGCCAGTGGCAAGTCTCAGCAGCAACAGCGTTAGCTTTGGCAGCGTTACAACGGGAACGAGCAGCAGTCCGCAGCCGGTCACATTATCGAACACAGGATCTGCAACGTTAACGATCAGCTCGATCGCGATTCTGAACGGAAATACTGGTGACTTTTCGCAAACGAATAACTGCGGATTTGCTCTTGCGCCGACCTCAGTTGTACGATTAACGTGACTTTCACGCCTTCAGATACAGGTCAACGCGGTTCATCCATAGCTATTAACGACAACGCTCCGGGCAGTCCGCAAGCAATTTCTTTGTCGGGAACCGGGACGGGCTTCGGAGTGACGCCCCGTTCTGCGGTATTGACTTTCAACATGACACAACAGTTCACGGCCAGCGGAAGTGTAACTTGGTCCGTAGATGGCATAGTCGGTGGATCTTCGACAACTGGCACAATCAGCACCACCGGGTTATATACTCCGCCAGCTAGTATTGGTACTCACACCGTGACGGCCACGAGCAGCCGAAACCAGGCAAGTTCGACGGTTTACATAAGCAACTATCCGGGTACTTACACCTTCCACAACGACAACATGCGGACCGGACAAAACACTAGCGAAACCGTGTTGACGCCGGCCAACGTGAACCCGATCCAGTTCGGAAAACTATTCTCGTATTCCCTAGATGGGATCGCGTTCGCGTCTCCGCTATACGTCGCGGGCGTGAGCATCCCCAGCAACGGCATCCACAATGTGGTCTATGTTGCAACGGAGAACGATAGCGTGTACGCCTTTGACGCGGACGGCTTGAGCAGCAGTCCACTGTGGCATGTGAATTTCCTGAAATCTGGCGTAACTACTGTTCCTTGCGCCGACGTGGGCGAATGCGGTGACATCCCCGTTCAAATTGGAATTACTAGCACACCGGTAATTGATCCGACGAGCGGAACGATTTATGTCGTCGCTAAGACGAAAGAAAGTTCGACTTACGTCCAGCGCTTGCATGCTCTCGACATCACAACCGGAGCCGAAAAGTTTGGCGGCCCCGTCGTGTTGACCGCAAGCGCACCGGGAACTGGTGTTGATTCTTCCGGCGGTAAAGAAACCTTCAATGCTCTCCGGGAAAACCAGCGTCCCGGGCTGCTCCTCAGCAATGGGGTGCTCTACTTTGCTTTCGGATCCCATGGTGACAATTCTCCGTGGCATGGTTGGGTACTGGGATACAACGCCACAACTCTCCAGCAGGTTTTGGTTTACAACGATACCCCCAATGGCGGCTACGGGGGTGGTGGCATTTGGCAGTGCGGAGGAGGTTTAGCCACCGACACACTGGAGATCTTTACTTCACGACCAGTAACGGAGATTTTGACGTCAATACCGGTGGCATCGATTACGGTGACAGTATTATGAAACTGAGCACCAGCGGGACCGTGGTTGATTACTTCACGCCTTACAACCAGTCCAACCTGAGTGCTAATAACTTAGACTTGGGCTCTGCCGGTCCCGTATTGCTCGTCGATCAAACCGGCGGTCCCTACCCGCACCTACTTGTGAGCGCTGGAAAAGGGGGCACGATCTATGTGATCAATCGGGACAATATGGGGCACTTCAATGCGAATAGCGATAGCCAGATCGTCCAGGAGTAGTAGGTGCTCTGCCAAATGGAGACGCAGAGATCGGTAACTTTAGTGCGCCGGTATATTTCAATGGCTATGTTTACTTTGCTGCGGTGAATGACACACTTAAGGCGTTTCAGCTAAATAACGGGGTATTGTCGACAGGCCCGACTTCCCAATCTGCTGCAATTTACCCGATACGTGGCGGAGCTTTCGCGGTTTCCGCGAATGGCAGCTCTAACGGAATATTGTGGGCAATACAAACCAATGGCGCGTCGGCGGACAATCCTAATGCTCCAGGAGTACTCTACGCCTATGACGCGACCAACTTAGCCGATGAACTCTACGACAGCACGGAGGCCGGAAGCCGTGACACGATGGACTTTGCCGCTAAGTTCAGCATTCCTCTCGTGGCAAATGGGAAGGTATTCGTTGGTTCTCAGTCGAAGCTAACCGCCTATGGACTTTTGCCTTAACTGAGGCGGGTTCAGGCCATTTGGAATTGGAGCCATCGGTTTGAGATTGAGTCCTTCCGGAGCCGGATTGCCATTAGTTTTGAGTATCTGTTTCGAAGACAGACATTTGTTGTCGAAAGACAAGAGAGCAGGGTGACATGCAGTCAAAATGGACTATTGATCGTAAGCTTTTCGCTTCTTCTTTTCCGTCTACTTGATACTCGATTTGTCTGGCTCGAACTTGCTCGGTGTTAGGGAGGTAGAGGCATTGTGGTCTTTCGGGCTGTTCCGAGTCAATCCATTAGAAAGCGCGTGGCGTTAGCAGAAATCCATGGGCTTTTCCGTTAAGGGTTCCCGATCCTACAATTTGGCCCCAGATGTTGATTCCAGTTGCTGAGTTAAGCACCCAACCGGAGCTGGTTGAGATCAGATTGTTAAGATCTTGCATGCCGCCGCTCTGAGACCAGATGAAAGGATGGCCAATCACTGCGATCGGAGCGTCTCCAAAAAGACCCGAACCGGCAGTTCATCGACCTCGTGAAAAGCAACCGTGTTACCTGAAATCCCGATAACCTGTCCAAAGAAATTTATTTTCGATGCGGCGCTAAATGTATCACCCGGGAGAGCCCCCAAATCGCGCATTCCTCCGCCGGCCCCCACAGGACCGCATGTATAGGGCAGACCGTGAGGTCGCCCGGTTAAAAGGACCGGTAACCAGCGTCAGCTATGAGAGCCGTGGTAGACCATCCGACAATCTGCCCTAGGTCGTTGACACCATTTGCCGAGCTGCTGTAGCATGGTACCCCAGATCCGCCGCACCACCTAACCATCTAAATCCGTCGCAATGCCATTCTTCCAAGATGTCGCATGCCCCGAAAGGGGGCCTGACTCTGGCCGACAATTCGGCCGGTATTACTAACTGCGCTTACAAAGGTGGGCGGCCAACTGCCCCCGAACACAGTAATACCCGCGGTCCTTCTTCGCAGGAGCCCCACTGATATTGGGCATAACTCGACGTGTATCCAACTCCTGGTCCGACATTATTAATGTTTGTGCCATAGAACGGAATTTCGCACCAATCCAAGACAAAATCTGGGACAGGCACCGCGACAGCACCCAAGCCTTGCATGCCTTTCCTCGCTGTCCAAACGAAGGGCTGAGTGAGATCACTACATTCTTGGTTCGGCGGGGGAGATGGGTACAACGGAGGCTGGCCGACTCCGTTGCTAATCACAGTGCCGGGCCCATCAGCAGTACCCGTTACAACTCCAAGATCATTGATGCTTGCAGCGTAACTGGATGTACCCCCGGTCAATCTGCCCAGGCGCTTGCGGCCTGCAAATTGTGTCCAGATGAAAGCTTGTCCATTGGAGTTACCAACAACCTGCCCCCAGATATTAATAGCTGTGGGAGAGAGTGGTCCCAAGTCAGTGATTGTATAAACCTGTGCGCTAGCGATGGGCACAAGCAACGATAGAAAGGCAATCAGAATTCTTTGCTTCATGGCGTCCTCCACCCGTGAGTAGGTTGTTATGGGCTGCCTCAAACAGATGCGGTGGGGGAACTGCTCTGCTGGGAATTTCCTGCGCGAACTTTGTGCGGCATAATAGTACCGTTATGATTCCGTTGTCAACTAGGTTCGCCAATGCGAAGCGTCGTAGTTAATTTCATTTTCCGCGGCTGCAGAGAATATATTCCGAATCAAAATAGAGCAGAGGGCAAGTTAGGACATGGGCGTTGATTACGGAAGGTCCGACAGCCCCGGCGCTTCGTCTATGTGGAAATCGTCTTCGGCTACGACCGCGATGCAATTCAGTGTGGCATTGCGTGCACAGAGTGATCAGGTTCAACTCGGAATCATCGCCGGATTGACTGCGAAACTGTTGGTGGTGAACTTCCAAGTTCGCCATCGTGCCACATGATTGACACCGCCAGCCATCCCGACGCAGAACCTGCTGTCGCAGGCTCTCGTATGAAATCGCATCCAATCGCAAGCGCGAGAGTTTTGGGCGAATCGGCTTCATTAAGTCATTTCGCTCAGGTTTCCAAGAAATATCCGGCGCTGCTCGTCGGGCAGAAATTTGAAGAATCTCGTCATCGAGAACAGCAGCATCTCCGGATCGCCGTGGTCCAGGTTAGCTCCGGCCAAGAAGTCCGCACAGATCATTTCCAGACAGTAGCCTCGGGATCGGTCGCTGCCCAGCATCAGAGCCGCGGTTTCGATAGCTTTCTCAATAACCGGCATCTGGCTTTGATACAGTTTGAAGTAGACAATCTCCCACGGCTCTGTTATTTTTCCGGTGAGTTCTCTCTCTACCGCCTGCTGAAAATCCTCCTTCGATAACTGACGAGCTTTGTGCAACCAGGTTGCACAATCGAACTGCTGCCGATCCCTGCGTGCCAACTTAGCCAGTTCGAGTCCCTTCGTCCAGCCCACCTTCTTCAACTCTTTTCTCGCTTTGGGCGGAATATGTTCGTGGATCGACATAAGGTAGTAAGCTTTTCGTCGTGATCCCGGAAACCGCCTCTCTAGGAATTCATCAAAGGACTTCAGTTTCTCCACCCGCCAGTACTGTCCCGCCCGCACCTCGCATAGATAGCGCCCTAGCTCCACGAACTTCGTATCGCGCTCCGTCTCCCTTTGCTGCTCCCACGCCAGAATCTCGTCAATTTTGCCCAGCACGAACAATGCGCGGCGACGATTGAACTTTGGCGGCATGGGCGGATTGCTAGTAATTAAGCTCGTCAAGCCAACCAAGACTCTCTGCTCCTGGACGTCGCGTCAAGCGCGCGTCAGCCATCTCCTGTTTCCCGAGACACAGTCCCACGTAGGGACAGCTACTGCATGGATTCTGCGGAAAGCGGATGCCACTGTGCGGCAAGAACTGCGCGGATTCAATCCTTCCGATCGTGTCCTGGACCAAGCGGCCGAATTCCTCGCGCTGCTCGTCGGTGATGGTAGTGCGCAGATATTGAATTTCGACCACGTGCTTGCGGACGAAAACCACCTGAGCAACTTCTGCGATGCCCGTCATCCACGAGTAGCACACAAGTTGAGGATCGAGGGAGAGCAGCCCTTCGGGTTCTTCCGGGTATCGGCTGGAAGAGGTTTTCCATTCCAAAAGGGAGCGTTGTCCGTCGAGCTTGCCGATGGCATCGATGTAGGCAACGAAGTCGTTGCTTCCACCGACCTGCCGAGTGAACTTAATCTGCAGATTCCGTTGAGGCTGGCGGATTTGGATTCGATCCTCCTGGCAGAAACGGTCCAACAGCATGATTCCTTGTCGCAGCATGCGATCCCAGGAGTCGCGATTCGAGTAGTGTAGGGCTTGATTCTGACAGGCGGACCATTCGGCGAACAGGACTGCACCGGGATCTTCGCGGCGAAAATAGGCACCCAGGGCTTGTTCGAAGGCACGGCCGAAAAGCATCGCCGCCCGAGTGTCCTTCTCCTTCCAGCCATCCAGATAGCGATGGCGATAACGCCGCGGGCAGGTGAGATACTGACTGATCTGGGTGTAGCTATAGGTCATCAGGCCACCTGTGGATTGTCCAGATTCGCGGGGGAGAGTTCTTCCCAGCGGCCGGCGCAAGCAAAGCCGTCGAGACGGAGCAGGGAAGCGCCGTTGAAGACGATGTGGCTGATCTTGACCACGCCCTTCAGGCCGACGAGCTGAGTTTCATCGACCTCGTCTCGTCCTAGCAGTTCGGTGTCGTAGCCGAAATCGCGCAGAAACCAGTTCAGCTTCCACAGAGCTCTTGGGTTGCAATAGAGCCGGCTTGAAATCACGTTATCGGCAAAGCGGCTGGGCTCGAGAATGGCCAGAGTCAGAGTGTAGTACGGCTTTTGTGCCTGGCGACGAAAATAGACTCGTTGCACGCGAACGAGGAATACCCCGTCTGGGATCTGATCGGCGGCGCAGCGATCGGCGGCATGCAGGCCGGTGATTTGGCGTTTCATGCGGCACCTTCTTTCTGCGGGTAGCTGTTGAGTTGGCAGAGCAGGGCATTGCGGTCTTTCTCGGCCCAGTCGGCGAGGTGGGCGACAAAGTTTTCGACTTGCTCGCGGGTTGCGTCGCGGAGGGTCTTGACTCCGCAAAAGTCGGTCGCATACGACTTGACCAGGTTGGGATCGAGTTGGTGCTGGCGGATGAGTTGGCATAGCCGGTCACGAACTTTCGGCTTGCCATTGGTTCCGTTCGCGGGTTGCGGAGGAAGTTTCTTGGACTCTTGGCGAGGCTGAGTGGGTCGGCGAGGGATCCGATTTCCTCGACGGAGCAAATGCCGATCCCGTAAGCTTTTCGCAGAGCGCGATTGACTGCCCTGGTTTCGGCCACTCGCATTTCGGCGCCATGAACAAGAGAGGACACATTGGAAGGGTCGGCATCGCCGTAGCCGACGAAGCCTCTGCAAGTTCGCGACTTGAAAACAGTAGCCCTGAAGGCCCAACGCTGAGAAGAGGGATCAGAGAAGGTTGTTACTGGCCGTACGTTGATGCCGGCACAGCGACTTCGCCGTGCCAGCCTCAGCAAGCCAGTGTGCGTGACGTACCACCGTCCATCGAGAAGTAATAGATCTCCGGAAGGAATCGATAAAAGATAGTCAGTAGTGAGTTCTTCTAGACTCCGGAGGGCAGCGGGTGAAATACGACCCCACAACCGTCTGGCAATTCTTCTGTTGTATTGAAACGTGACTAATTTCTTCATCATGCTCCGCTATCTCCGCAACGGGACGCCGATATTATGGGACCAAGTCGATCAATTGCTAACTGTCCGAGGCTAAGCTAAAAAGAAACCAGAAGGGACTGGCTTTATTCACTGACGAATATTCCATAAGGAATATTCTAATGGGAATATGCTGGAAATTCAAGAGAAATGTCTCGCTCAAATAAGTCAAAACCCGACCTCGGAGAAATCGGTTTGAGGATTCGAGGTTTACGAGGAGACGTGCGACAGGAGGAACTTGCTTTGCAATTGGGCGTTAGTCAGAGTCAGCTTTCGAAAATCGAGGGGGGAAAAGTTCCGCCGACACTCGAAATCCTTCTGGGTTTGGCGGTCCGTTCGGCAAAAGTCTAGATTGGATCGTTACTGGCCACGGGAGCTAATGCGAAGCGCACAACTCCGCGGGAAGACCCCCGATGCGCTGCCCAGGAACAAAGTCAGTGCGGTGCGAGACGCCGTGGAGACTGATCGCGGATCTATACGCAGGCAAACTTCATCCCAGGGTCGCGGCCGGCTAGCATCGCTTTTGAATTGCAGCTTCGTGCGGTCGAGGCGAAGGGCTGGAGCGGCTCACGTAGACTCCGCCGGACTGGGAAAGGCAACTCGGATTGACATGTGCATGCCATGAAAGTACGCTTCGAACATGTCTAAGATGATCCAGCTTCGTAATGTACCCGATGCCCTACATCGTGGCCTGAAAGCTCGCGCTGCCATGGCAGGTATGTCGCTTTCGGACTATCTGTTAGCGGAGATCAAGGAAATCGCGGAGCGGCCAACGCTCGCAGAATTGCGGGAGCGGCTGCACAAACGTAAGCCGGTTTCTGCTCGGATCGATACCGCTCACTTGGTGCGAGAAGAGCGCCAGGCGCGATGATCGTCCTGGATGCGTCTGCCGCAGTTGACTGGCTTCTTCAGACATCTGCGGGGTAGAGCATCGAGAAGCGAATTTATTCGCGTAAGGAAACGCTACACACGCCTCACCTTCTAGATCTTGAGGTTACGCAGGTACTAAGGCGTCTTGAATTGGAACGGGTGGTGCCCGTGCTTCGTGCTGACGAGGCCGTTCGGGATCTGCTGGATCTTCGTATTACTCGGTATCCTCATGTCGTGCTCCTGCCACGAATTTGGCAACTGCGTCACAACCTTTCTGCCTACGATGCTGCCTACATTGTGCTTGCCGAAAAACTCAGAGCTGCACTAGTGACACGGGATGGTCGACTCGCTTCTGCTTCGGGCCATGCCGCAGCCATCGAGCTCTTCTAATTCGACGAATCCCATCCCTCGCCCACGGATCGTCGATATTTCGGCGAGGCACACAACTCGCCCCGAGGCCTTATTCCTTGCCACAGCGGACAATTTGCGCCTTCTGAAAGCAGATTGTTTCTTCATCGCATGATGGTAGCACCCAGGATCTGCACAGGGCTCGAAGTGGGCTGCGATTCTAGAGATTGAGGGGTTGTTACCAACGCAGGGGTACTGCTCTAACCGTCCCCAGCCACTGCCGAAATGCTCGTAATGGACACCAGATTGGACAACGCACCAAACGATTGGGAATGCCAACTATCTGGGTGAGTCTTGGTCCCCTAGTGTCAGCGTATTTGCCCCCGACCCTTCCTGTCTCGAACGCAGTTGCAGAAGCTTCAGGGCCTACGCAAGGAACAGAGGCAGGACCTGAAGAGGATCGTCACAGAATAAAAAACGCTCGCGAGAAGTTCCGAATCGGCCGCCGGGAAGTCGATCAGTATCCTGTTGACCTGTCGCTTGTGACAGTTGCCGGATAGGCGGATTTCTAATGGAGTAGTACCGACGAATCCGAGAAGTCTCACCTGAAGTGTCCTTCCAATGCGGAGTTTTCCCTGTCGCCACTTCCTGTTTCAGATGCGAAAGGAGAGATTATGAGCGGCAATTCAGAATCAGCCAGACTGCTAGAAGCTCGTACCAGCAAGGTTCCATGGCGAAAATGGGGTCCGTATCTCAGCGAGCGGCAGTGGGCACCGTTCGCGAGGACTACAGCCCGGATGGAAATGCCTGGGATTACTTCAACCAGGATCAGGCTCGATCGCGGGCGTATCACTGGGGCGAGGATGGTCTTGCCGGAATCAGTGATGAAAAACAAATGCTCTGCTTCAGTGTGGGTCTGTGGAACGGCAGGGATCCGATACTCAAGGAGCGGCTATTCGGGCTAACGAACAACGAAAGCAATCACGGTGAGGACGTCAAAGAGTTTCCCTTGCGGTGGTAAGGCGTGTTGCATTCTATTCTGCTCGGCACCCGACGAGTCATACACCCAAAGTGCTGAGGTCGAAACATGCCTAATGAAGAAATCAAGAAACGAAGCATGAAGGAGAAAGCCTCTGAGGAGCTGAAGAAGTTCGCAGTCCTAGCTGTCTATCTTTGGGTTTTCCTTAGTGTCTTCGGGATCCATAGGGCCCTCCTTTTGAGAGGACAGGTCCCAGGGTCGGAGCTGAGTTTCAGAACAGGCTTTGCTTTGGTTAAGGCGTTGGTGCTCGCAAAGTTCATGCTGATTGCAGAAACTGTGTGGGTAGTAAAGACTTTCAAGGACAAGCCACTGGTCTATTCGATTCTGTTTAAGTCTGCTGTGTATGCAGCGATCTTGGTGTGCATGGACATCCTGGAGGAAGTAACCGTGGGGATGTTTCACGGCAAGCCAGCTGCCCAGAGCATGACAGACTTTGGTGGGGGAGGCTTAGGAATTGTTCTTGTCGGAATCATGGCGTTCGTCATACTAATACCGCTATTCGCATTCAGAGGGATCTCCGATGCCATCGGCCAGGAGGAGTTGAAGTCGCTCCTCCTCAAAAAAAGAGGGACATCTACCACTGTTTAGTGACCGTTGAAAGAGCCTCTTCGGTAAACGAGAAGACGCGCCGTCACGGATTCCGGATCCCATTGAAGATGCGGTCCGCCCCGAGCCAGCCTGGATGACAAGGAAAAAGCTATGAATACCCGATTTCTTCCGGTAACCCTCGCTCTCCTCTTCACCCTACCGCTTTATGCCCGAGACAAGACCGACGTGATGGTGATGACGAACGGCGACCGACTGACTTGCGAAGTCAAGGGACTGGATGCCGGTGTGCTGTATGTCAGCTTCGATTACATCGACGGCACCGCCTCCGTGAATTGGTCGAAAGTAGCCCATTTGGAGAGCAACCAGTTGTTTGTCGTGAAAACGGAGGGCGGCTTGGTCTACACAGGAATATTGAAAACTGCCGATACGCCAGCAGACCGACCTGTGAAGATTCAGGTCCTGGCTGCGGAAAAAGAACACATTCTTGACCGCTCTCAAATCGTCCAGATGGTCGCTACATCCGACAGCTTCTGGCAGCGATTCAATGGAGAGGTAAGTTTTGGTACGATATATTCGAAAGGCAATCAATCGACGCAGTACAGCTTAGGTTCGCAGACCACTTATGTGCGGGAGCGCTGGAATGCGGGCGCAAATTTCGATTCCAACCTGTCCTCCAGCTCGGGGACTAACGCTTCCACTCGAAACTCTATCGATTTTGGAGGCCGTCGTCTGCTCCCTTGGAACAACTGGTTCTATGCCGGTCTCGGGTCCTTTCTGCAAAGCTCGGAACAAGGAATTGCATTGCAGAGCACTGTGGGTGGTGGCATCGGACGTTACTTTAAGAACACAAACCGCACCACCATTTCATTGGTCTTCGGCCCCGCTTGGCAGCATACCGACTATAAAACGTCCGAGGTTCCGATCGATAATCATAACATTGCTGCGGCCATCTTTTATTGCCAAGCGCAGTTTTTCAATTTCAGTAAGACCAACCTCGACATAACGGCCGCGTTGCTGCCCGCTCTTTCGGATCCGGGCCGTCTCTTCTTCAACACCAATGCCACCTATTACATCAAGATCGTAAGCAATCTGAAATGGAATGTGTCTTTTTATGGGAACTGGGACAATCGGCCTCCACCAGGGTTTGCCGGCAGTGACTACGGAACCAGCTCAGGCCTCAGTTGGACATTCGGCCTCAAGTGAGTGAAGAATGCGGCCCGTAAACGTCATCCGGTTCCGCTACCCCGCCGAAGTCGGACTATTTCATGGAACGAACATCAACGACGCTCTTGAGACACCTGGCAACTCTAAGCTTTCATTGACTTGGCGTTTTTCTGACGGGCCCGAGTATATTGCCTTGTGCGCTGCAGGGAAACGTGCGTGTGAACTTACAAAAACCAAAAGCCCAATTCCCTTGACATGACCGACGTCGTTAGAGATGTTGTAAATCGGGCATTCGTGCCGCGGCTGCAGCAGCCGTGGAGAGTCGCAGGTCGTCTATTGCTTAAACACCAACGGAGGCCCGCTGACTCGCTTCCCCTTGAGGTTGACTGTCACCTCGACCCGGTCGGCGATCTTGATGAAGGGAATACCCTTGTTCATCCCGTAGTCCTTACGGTCGAAGGCCATTGTCCCTTTGATCTCACCTGAGCCTGTCCCTTTGCCAGTAACAGTAAAGGTTAACGTCTCGGGTTTAGACACCCCGCGAATGGTAAACGTGCCGGGCATCTCCAAGGTGGTGGGACCGGTCTGCACAACCTTGTCGGAGTGAAACGTGATCAACGGATTCTGCTTGACGTCAAAGAAGTCATTGCTCTTCAGCTTGCCGTCCTTCATGCCACTTCCGGTGTTCACGCTATCGGCCTGAATCTTGATGTCCAAAACGCCGGTCGTGACATCTGGGGACGTGAATGTCATGGCGGCGTCCCACTTGTCGAAAGTACCCTCCAGAGCCACTGACGCTTTCACGTTAAAAGTAATCTTGCTTTCTTCCGGCGTCACCGCGAAAACAGGAAGTGGCTCCCGGCTTAGTGAGGGGAGCGCAGCAGACGCTAAGAAACAGAGTGAAGCTAATCGCATGGAGTTGAATGTGTGCCTGCCAAACATAACTCTCCTCCCAGCCATACTGCTCCTGATTATTCGCCGACCGGGCTCCAGGTGTTGTCCGGATCAAACTCGGTCATTGCGGTTGCGGTTTCTGTGGTGGTCTTCCCCAGATCCTTCTGCAGCAACACGCCATCCTGGTTGATGATGAAGGTCATCACTCCGGAATTTCCGTACTCCGCCGGATAGGCGACGAAAGCGAATCCGCCAACCATTTTTCCATCGACCACGTAGTCCTTCGCGCCGCCCGGGGCGTGACTACCTTGTTTCTTTAGCATACGAAAGTGGTACCCGTGGAAAGCTGCGTGCGAATCTGCCTTTACCTTATAACCTTCGTCGGTGGCGTAAGCCGCCATCGGCCCGAGCGGACTTCTAGGCTGGCCCTCTGGCGACTCCCAATACAGCCCGTTCTGCTGGCCAGAGTCGCTGATGAACTTCACGGCGTATTGCTTCGCGTTACCGCCATCATGACGCTGGGAGAAATACTCGGCCTGGGCGTCGGCCAACGCGCCACAGATGTCGATGACCGCCAACTCGTTCCGACCAATACGGCGAGAAAGAATCTCATCCTTGCCCGCTGCCGTATCGAAGAACCACCGCCCGCTCGCATTCTTTTTCAGGGGGATTGGAAAAGGAAAATTGTCTGCTCCTACGAGCAGCATCTGATCACCATTTGCCATGTTGCGCCAGCGGTGCATGACCGGATAGGCGGCCACGAATCTGTCAACCGCAGCCTTGTCCTGCACAGCGTCGCCAGAAGAGATAAGGTCCTTCGCGTCCCTTCCAAAAATCGCCAGCAGGGCGTTTTGATCTCCTGACTTTGCTGCGTCCAGGAGCGAATTGCCGGCATCGTCCGGGGAGGCAAACACTTTGAAAGCAGGCTTCTCCGGCTTACTGCAGCCGGTAAAGGAAATGATCAGCGCCAGAAGGATCAGCCAGTTGGCAACTACGGCTCTGCGGATCTGATGCGACATACCGAACCTCCAAACATTCCACTGTGAAGCCGTTGACCACCACCACTCAGTCCATATCATTTTCTTGGGCAAATGGGCGGTTTGCTTTTATCTGCGGGCGCCTCTGCTTGCTGAACCGCGCGCACTTGCCGATCTGGATTCCCAACCGCCTCCGCTGAATGCGGATGATCCGCCACTCTTTTCCTGCCCTCCCCAGCCTGATGCGCTTTGGTGCGTATTGTTCGAATTTCCGCTCCAACCGCTCCCGGTGTTCTTGTAGGTGTTCCCGTTCGCAGTCGCATATTTGTTGCCGTTGGCAGTCTGACCCACCGCTGCGCTATTGCCGTACTTACCCGACGCGCCATATGCCGAACCGCCGTTCGTGGTGTGTGCCTGAGCTGTCGTTCCTTGAGAAGTCGTTTGATGCTGGCCGTAGGCAGTGTTACCGTTTTTTGAAACCGTCGAGGCTCCATAGTTCCCATAGGCGTTGGACCCTTGCACAGTCGCGGCGGACGCCCCGGTTCTTGGGTTGTACGCTCGACCGGCGCTGGCGCTACCGTAGCCGTTTGAGACCGTTCCACCACGGGCATACGTCCCCGTGGATGGGTTATAACCGGCACCAGAGCGCCCGACGGCGGGACCGTTTGAACCGTAGTAGCCCCCGTGCCAGGCGGAATTGCCGTAGTACGACCCACCGCGATATACCACGGTGGTGTTATGCCATCCACAATTCCAACTGCTGTAACCCCAGCCGTATCCACCGCTCATCATCGCGCCCACCGCGATGCCGGCTCCGAAGGCAAGCACCGCGGCTCCCGCAGGCGGAGGAACGTAGACGTAACCGGGAGCAATATAGGGAGAACCGTAAACAACTGCGGGGTTGTACGTGGGAACGTAGACCACTTGCGGATTCGCAGATTGGATGACGATGGTCTGGGGCGACTCCTGCTTGACCACGATCTGCGATCCGGATTTCAGGTTTCCAGCAGCTTGCGCTTTGGCACGCAAGAACTGAATAGCGGACATGACATCGGCCGCCTGCGTGTGATACGCCTCGCCGAGGGCGGAGGTCCAACTGAGGTTTTTCGCCAGGTCGTCGAGCACTGAAGGAAATTGGGTAAGCGCCTTCACACTAGGATCCCACGCCTGCTGATCTACTGCCTGAAGAAGAGCCTTGCCTGTGAGAGAGCTGTTCTGGTGAAGCCAATTGGCTGCGAACTCAACCTGGTCGGGAAATGTCGAAGCCCCCAGAATCTGTGCGACCAGCGAGTCTGGGTAGAGCGCAATGGGAGCAGTAATTTGCTGTAACTCTTCCGCGGACAGAGGCGCCGCTTGTTCCGCCGGTGGTCCCGTGGGCGCCGACTGCTGAGCTCTGGTTTCCAATGGGGCTGTAGCAATGACCAGCAGGAAAGAGAGCACCGTTGATACAAGCTGTTTCGCGAACCCTCGGATCATTATGCTTCCTCACTGCGGGGCGCGTTTTGCTTCGCGCCCGGTTCCCTGCAGGCGTACCTTCTCAATCGAGAACGTCGACGGGCTTCCGAGCATTCTCTCTGAGTTCGATCCGGAACTGCCTTTGCTGGTCGATCGCCTTTTGCTAAGCGGGACATACCACGCACCTCTCGTGTTGGTCAGTGTCGCTGACGCAGATTCGCCAGTCGTTAAGTTGAAGTTGTTGGTCTGGCTGTCAACAAACCTCTCCAAACCCGATTTGACGAAACGTGATCTTTCTGCCGGTAGGAATGTTCGTCAGGCCAGTGAAACTTGGCACTATGCTCCGTCAGGACTCTAGACCATGACAACTGTCAGTTCTGCGAGGCAGAACTGAATCAACCAAAATCAGACGGATCGGAGCTGACGGAATTTAGATAGTTCATTCAGGACCTCGTTGCCGTCCCGGCCATCAGGGGCTGAGAACTGTCACCCGTGACAGAGTACTCGCGGAGGACTTTTACGTAGCAGCCACATCGTTGAGCTCGGGGCGAACGGTCGCATGAAGCGAAAGACGGCAAGCAACGTACGCCCCGACAAGTTTGGCGCTGAGATACTCGATGTGGGTATTGCTCGCCATGGCTGGAGTTGTAGCGGTTGTGGCAGTCGTGTTCTTCCGCGCGTCGCTCCCTTCGTCCGCGAGCAGCGTGGAAGCGAGCCATCCCATGACCCAAGCTGGTGAGTTTGCTGCTTTCGCCCAGACCGTTCCCAACACCATTACAGTTGGTGCGCCGCAGAACAGGATATTGACTCGGCTCTACCATCACGAAAATGTTTAAGCAGTGGCCGAAGTAAATTGGTTTCGGGAGGATGCTCGGAGTGTCTGCAACACATGTCGGATGGGACGAACCATATCTCCCATCTCGTCATTGACGGGGTCAGTAAGAAATTGAATATTGCTATTCAGAATTCCAACGACCAGCACGTATGACCCTGGAGTTAGGTGGCAACTCGCGCTAGTGTTAAATTGTGAAGGTCTGCAAAGGAATGCAACCCCCCGGACACCCTCGCTGTAGAAAAAGCATTACATGATTCAAACGAAGCCGCGACCGATCGACACGATCATGGGGCCGTTTCGGCGATTTGCCCGGCTCGAGGCATCCGGTGGTATCCTCCTGCTCTTTGCGACCGCTGCGGCCTTGATTTGGGCTAACTCTCCTTGGGAAGCGACCTATCACACGCTGTTGCACCTGCCGGTCAGCGTCGGCTTCGGCAAATACACAATGGCGCAGGACCTGCGCCACTTCATCAATGATGGTCTGATGTGTATCTTTTTTTTTCTTGTTGGCCTTGAGATCAAGCGCGAGATTCTGACCGGAGAATTATCTTCCGTGAAGCGGGCGGCATTGCCGTTTGCGGCAGCGCTGGGCGGCGTCGTTGTTCCAGCGCTGATCTACATTGCCCTGAATCGGCAGCCAGGGGCGGTCCAAGGCTGGGCCGTCCCCATGGCTACCGATAGCGCATTCGCACTTGGAGTGCTAGCGTTGCTTGGCGATCGAATTTCCATCACGCTGAAGATTTTTGTCACTGCGCTGGCCATTGTCGATGACATTGTCGCGGTTTTGATAATCGCGATCTTCTACACGTCTGGGATATCGTTCAAGAGCCTGGTAGTCGCGCTAATTGGAGTGGGCTTTTCGCTTCTCGCCAACCGGCTTGGCGTCCGCAAACCTCTGGTGTATCTGTCGCTTGCTGCATTGCTCAGCCTTCTTTTTCTCGTGCGCGGCGAATGGGGCTCAATCGGAGACTTTGTCACGACACAACGCGCGATTCGAGCAACCGTCGGCGACGATCTGCTATGGGCTGATCCGAAACAGCCGATGCGTGCCTCCCCTGAATCAGTTCAGTAGGAGTCGCATTTGAAGAGAACCACAATTTCCAAAGCGTTCGCTGTTAGAGTTCGCCGGGACTTTTCGTTGACATCGCAGAGGCGTCCTCGACGGAGTTGCGTCGCGCGTCGTTCATTTCAACGCGTTCACGGTAAGTGTTAGAGCAAACACACGGTTAACAGATGCCCGCACTCCCGTGACAACGATGATCGACTTTGCACAGCCATTTAGTCGTGGTCGTCACCGTTGGGGGCACGCGGATTGTTTTTCTGTCTCCGGCGAGTTCGCTGCAGTGGTGTGGCCGATCTTCCAGGAGGATTGAAGTAGGCATCGCTGAACACGACATCACCCTGAAATGTCTTTATGCTGTCGCGATAGCGCTGGCTGGAGATTGCGGTGCGGATCTCCGTTTTCACATCTTCCAGCGTCAAGGTCTCCTTGCTGATCATTTTGTAGATGAAGTAGGCGCCGCCCGGATCAGAGAATACTTCGGAAACTTCTCCGGGCTTCAGGTTCATGACCGGCTCATGTTGCGGAGGCAGTGAGTCTCGGCGCACCGTCTCCATCTTCGTGTCGGGAGTGGTTCTAGGGAGTCCGGCTTCGGTATAGGCCTCCATTTGCAACTTGTCGGGATCTTCGCCGTTTACGGCGCGGGCGCGGAGATCGGCGGCGATCTTCGCCATCGCTTCCGCCGCGGCTTTTTTCTTCGCTTCTTCATCAGTTTTTTCCTGACCGGCTCTTTCTTGCGCGTCGGACTTGGGCATTGCACCGGAGAGGGTATCCGCCGAGCCCGCATCTTGATGGTCCTCGTGTGTTGCTGCGATGTGCTTTGCGCCAGGGACAAAGATCCGCTCCACCGTAGCTTGCTCGAAAAAGGACTTGTTCTTCTGGTAATAGTCCTCAAGATCAGTGTCGGTGATATTGTTCGCCTCCGCCTGCAAGATGCGGTTCAGATCCTGAGAAAGGAGTTGCATGCGTGCGTAGCGCATCTCTTCAGCAAACGCGGGCGTTTTGTCGAGGCCGCGTTGTTCCGCGGCGGCGGACATTCTCAGATTGCGCGCATAAGCGTTTGCCACATTCAGACGAAGAGACAGCGACATGCCCGGCTGCAGCGCTTCGGTGAGCTTTTCGAATTGCGCGCGCGTGACCACAGTCTTGCAGGCGCTGCCCGTGGGGGCCGGATCGGGGCAGAAATCATTTACCGTGATCACCGGTTCGTTGGGCCCAACTTCTACTTCGGGGTTCTTACCGGCGGCGGGAGGCTTAGCCGGTAGTGACGCTTGCCCGTGGGCAAAGCTAGCGAGCAGGAGACAAACGAGACACTGGAAACGCGTGGAATAGGATCCCCGACGCCTATGCTGCAGGGCAAATAAAGCGGGCACACAGCAAGGCTGCGTGCCCAGGTTGAAGCCAGTGGTCACTGTTCATAGGCTCCGATGTTGATTTGTCCGCTGGAATTGACGCGCGGATTGCCGTTGAAGTCCACCGTTCCGAAATCGGCCGAACCCAGACTGGCATTGCCGGTGTTCTCGGCTGGGGAGCTGGTCGATATGTCAAAATTCGGCGTCGGTGAGCAGGCGGTGATTGGAGTCGGAGGCCCGCTCTCCTTGGTCGACGTGCAAGTGGTTAAAGTGAGGTAGTCGGGATTGGCGAAGACCGAGTTCTTATCTTGTCCAGTCGCTGACTGATAGGACGCGAAAGAGGAGTAGCTCTTGTCGTTCAACTCAAACGTGGTGGTCGAGCTGGTGGTGTAGTAATCGTTGTAATTGGCGGTTACTCCGCTTCCCGAGACGAAGCCGTGCAGGAACAGACCCTGTGCGCCGGCATAGACAATGTTGTTCTCGAAGACGATACCAGTGGCACGGTACTGGATTTGGAACTCTCCACTGCCGGTTTTCTGAGTGTCGTTATCGTAAAGGCTATTGTTGACAATGGTGATGTTGGTGCTTCCTCCCGTCCCAGACTTGGCATAACCTCCCACTGAAATGCCGCAGGAATTCGCGGCGTAGGAAAGGTTGTTGCGGATGATGACGTTGCTGGAGACTTCGCCCGAGATCTCGCTGGCGGCCTCGATATTCAGATCGTTGCCGTAAAGCGTATTGCGCTCGAACGTCACGTCGGTGCAGCCATCGCAGTAAAGGCCGTCCTCATCGTACTCATTGCCTTCCCCTGGATTGGCCTTGGCGCTGTTGTTGTAGATGAGGTTGCCGTAGACGTCGCCGTTCTTAGCCTGATCGTAGCCCGTGGGACCGACGCCCTCGAAGCCAATGGCATCCATACCAATATTGTCATTGTCATAGATTACGTTGTTGGAGACGACAAAGTTCTGCACGTTGCCGTTGTACGTGGTCGTCTCGCTTTCTCCGGTCAGGCACCCAGTGACTGTGTTGCCGCTGACGGTCACACTGAGCGGAGTGGCGCTAATGCCGAAGACGCCGATGCCGTACGCGTTGCCCCTCTTCCCCGCCGTGGTTTGGATGTTCTTAACGGTGTTGTTGAGGAAGTTGATGCCGGTGCCGCTACCTACAATAAGGACGCCGACGGGAACTTTCGCGGCGCTCGAGGTTTTGTAGTTTTGGATGGTGAAGCCTTCGATGGTGAGATAGTTCACGCCATTCGCGGCGCCGATTGTGAACAACCCTTGCGTGTTGCAGCAGATAAACCCATTGCTGTCGGCGAAGCTTGGTGGGACACAGCATGAAACTCCAGTGCCATCCACGACCGCTACACCCTGTCCGTTAAAGACGATGGGAGCCGAGGCGGTTCCCGAGTTGGCGAAAGTCACGCTCTCGTTATAAGTTCCAGCTCCCACATAGACAGTGGCGCCGGCCTCTGCTTCCAGAGCGGCGTGTCCGATGGTGAGCCACGGCGCGCTCGCACTCCCGCTGTTAGAGTCGTTGCCAGTTTTGGCAACGTAGTACGTTTGGGCCTCTGCGCAACAGGAAAGCACGAGGCAACTGAACAAGAAGAGAAAAAGAGCGCGCATCAACTCACACGGCAACATATGTTGCTTATTGCGGTAAAAGTGATCATTCATGAAAGCCTCCAATGGGATTTTGGTCCGGTCTTGAATTATGGTTTCAGGTTTCGCATTCGCGAGAATGCAATCATCACTTCTGCCATCTTACCGACACATCTGGGATGCTTCCTTTATTTGCTGTGGGAAGTTTCGTATTCTATCGTTTCATTTCTTATCATTGCGAGATTTTGATCCGACAGCGCTGTTATGTCAATTCCTTTTGCGCGCCTATCGTTCTCTACGGGGAGTGCCGCTAGAGTCCAAAGTCCTCTGCAGCGTCTCCCCTATTGACAGGATGGCTGAGGAGAAGCACTATTCATGCGTTTTATTAAAACCGTTCACTAGGGGCCCGCATGGCAGTCCAACCCGGACAGTCCGCCTCCGCCTTTCACGACTGGAGAGCCCACTCAGACTCACAATGGGTTATTGATTTACCAGAGTCGCTCGAATCGTTCAAGCAACTCAGGCGGTGGCATGTCCCTCTGGCGGGGACTTCCAATACCAACATCGTGCTTTTCTTGGCCAGATCAATCTCGCCTAGTAATAAGGAAAGCTCTTCATGACTCAGGATGACCTTGCCCTCCGCGTTGCCGGATTGCGGCCAGGTGAAACGTCCCTTTCTCCAACCTCTTGGCACAAACCCAGAGTCCGCTTCCGTCCCAGACGAGGACCTTCAGCCGATTGCGTTGGCCGTTGCAGAACTAGAACAGGTACCCGCTCAGAGGCTCACACGACAATCGATCCCGGACCAGACCCTACAGCCCTTCGAACCCCTTGTGCATGTCGGTGAACCCAGCGACCAGATAGATCCGTGTAGCTGGGCCCAGTCCAAACACGGCTTACGCCCGCTCGAGGATTCCCACCAGGCGTTCGAACGTACTCGTATCAAAATCTGGATGCACCTCGATATCGCGCCCGCCCGGTGGCACTGCTGCCAGCCCACAACTTGGTTCGTTCTGCTTCGGCGATTTCCTGGCCGCCAACTCCACCGACACCAAACGACCGGCCAAGGAAAATTGCTGGCAAAACTCGCTCCGCCGCTTACCGCTGTTTACAAACTCGGCCACCAACTGATGAACTTCCGCACGGGTACGTCGCTTGAGCGCTGGCAACTCAGTTTTTGCGGTCACCCAGACACTTCAACACAGCCCCCGCCTGTCGAAAAGGCGTGGTGGCCAGACGCTTACCCTTCACGTGACATCCGTAACCTAGGGAGACTCTGATTAAGTGCTGCCTTTCCACAGCGAGTGGAGATAGAGTCGAGCCAGTATGAACTCTCTCAGCAAACAGAGGACACTGGCGATGATGACAGGATTCGAGCGGTACACGAAGAAGACGCGGCGGGCGATGTTTTTGGAAGAGATGGAGCAGGTGGTGCCCTGGGCGAAATTGTGGGCACTGATCGAGCCGCACTATCCCAAGCCGGGCAACGGGCGACGACCGAAAGAACTGGAGCAGATGCTGCGGATATATTTTCTGCAGCAGTGGTTCAACCTGGCAGATCCGGCGGTGGAAGAGGCGCTGTATGACTCGGCGACGCTGCGGCAGTTCGTGGGAATTGACCTGGGAGCGGAACCGGTGCCGGATGAGACCACGGTGTGCAAGTTCCGGCACCTGCTGGAAGAGCACAATCTGGGAGAAGAGATTCTGGGAACAGTGAACCTGTACTTGCAAGCGAAGGGAGTACGGATCACGACGGGCACGATTGTAGATGCCACCCTGATTCACGCCCCTTCCTCGACTAAAAACCGCGAGCAGAGCCGGGATCCAGAGATGCACCAGACCAGGAAGGGCAAGAACTGGTACTTCGGGATGAAGGCGCACGTGGGAGTGGACAGCAAGACCAAGATCATCCACACGGCGGTGGCGACGGCAGCCAATGTTTCCGATGTGGCGATGTTGCCGGACCTGCTGCATGGCGAAGAAACGCGGGTGTGGGGCGACGGAGCGTATCAGGGCCAAACCCGGGTGATGCGTGAGTGTGCGCCCGGGGCACGGGATTTCACCCAGCGGCGCTGTCGCTACAAGGGCCGGATCGTGGATGAAGTGGCGTGGGCGAAAAACCGGACGAAGTCGAAAGTGCGGGCGAGGGTGGAGCACGTGTTTCAGGTGATGAAGCTGAAGTTCGGATTCGTGAAAGTACGCTATCGCGGGCTGAAGAAGAACGCGCACCGGCTGTTCGTTACCTGTGCGCTGGTGAACCTGTTCGTGAGCCGCAGAAAACTGCTCGCCGTGGGGTAAGCTCGTCCGGTTTCGCCCGTACGCGCGGTTGCAACCGCCCGCTACTGACTCATACCCGAACCAACAGCGCAGTTTCCTGAACACTATCGTTCACCGACTTAGCATGAGCGCTTATTCAGAGTGTCCCTAGGTTGAACGTTTTTCTATGGGAGTTCGCTCGCACTTAGAGATATTGATAAGGAGTAGCATTCCGTTACCGAATAGTCTGCCGCAGAATCGCCGGTGCGATCTGGACGGATGCGCAACAAGCCCACTGCGAACGTACATGCGATAGTCCACCTGAAAGATTCCACCTCATGATTTCGATGTGACGTATCAGCGTGCTCATTACCCGCGTAATCCGAATCCACACATTACTCTTGATCATCCTGATCGATCCTGATTTCTAATGAGAAGAACTCCCACATCCAGGCGGGCTGACCCTGAGGAAGAGGAAAAGATGGACGAAGCGTCGGGGCACGACAAAGCGACCTCGCCTAGTGAACAACCGGGCGCGAGCGAGGGGACACTCCATGAGCAGGAGGAGAAGACTCCGAAAAAGGAGTCTTTATCTAGTGAGATAACTTACCCTGCTCTCAGGGAACCCTCAGCCAATTCCGCCGGCGAGCCGCCGGCTTCGCAGCGTAGAGTAGATGCCAACCGCAAGAATGCGCTTCGCTCTACCGGCCCGAAGAGTCAGCGTGGCAAGGATGTAGCTTCGCGCAATTCCTTGAGACATGGCCTGCTTGCAAAATCGGCTGTGATTATGCGCGGACCGGTAAAGGAAAACCAAGCCGAGTTCGATGAATTGCTGAGTGGCCTCCACGATTACTTTTGTCCAGTGGGTACGGCCGAGGAACTGCTCGTGCAGGAGATTGGAGTTTCCTACTGGATGGAACGGCGAGCCCAGCTTTATGAAAACGCCGAGATCTGTCGAGAATCGTGGCCTGCGCCAAAACCGAAACCGGAACCTTGGGAAGAAGTTGGTTACGGCGAAAAGGAGTCCGTTTCGATTTATGAGCTCCTGGACGGCGGTGAGGAATACAACCTGCTGAGGCGTGAGGACGGTGTTAAATACCTACTTGATGTCTTAGACAGTTTAAAGAAACAAGTTGAAGAAAACCCTGACGAATACTACGACGACCCAATAGGCCTGCTGGCAAGAGCTTGTGGAGGCTATTGGACGAGTGTAATTGAAAGAGAGGAATATGATTAGAATCTGAATTGCTAGCTGAGGTTGAAAATGAAAAACGGAAATTAGAACTGCTCAAGAAGAAATTAAAAGAAAAATCGCCGCAGATCACGACGCCGGGTGCCGGACTTTAGTCATATTGGGTTAATGCTCGCACGCGAAAAGCTCGAACTCGTGCAGCGCTATACTGCAGCTCACGAAAAGCGGAGATACCGAGCCCTCGCGCAACTAGAGCGACTGCAGAGACAACGAAGCGGCGAGGTGATTCCGCCCCCGATCGATGTGCAGGTAACGAGCGACAATGGCGATTTTGCGAAACGAAGCCAATAAGTGCTGCGTTCTCAAGGCCAACACTTTCGTCAAGCGTTCTCGCAGAGGATGGAGTATGAGCTTCAGCAACCCATCCATATGGATAAGTGCATATTCAAATGTATGCCTAGAAGATATACAAGTCAAGGCCGCGGAATAGCTGGATCTTGAAAGTTAACCAACATTAGTCATACGAACGAAGCCAATAAGCAGCTTGTTATGAGAAAGATACGACATTGAGATCGTTGATTTGTTAATCCCGGCAGTGCAGTCTTTTGTCCCAAGTTGCACTTAGAATGACTCAGCCCATTCGGCAACCTTCGTCGGATCTCGATAACCGCGGGGAATTCTTTGTCGCGAGTCTTAACCAAGCTGAACAGTTTGTGGGTTAGCGCAACGTACTCATTTGACGGTAAGCCCCGCAACCTATCGCTCCACTATACGAGTGATGTTTCGCGCCGTCTGGCCCGCCACATAAGCCTAGGAAGCCGAGTCGAGATCGGGAAGCATACATGGCTTTCCACCGGTTCGGAGGATAACCAGAAAATACAGCTCGCTATCGAGGATGACTGTCGTATCGGCGAAAGGTGCACGATCAGCGCCAAGAACTCCATTCACCTGGAGCGTGATGTCGTTCTCGCGTCTGACGTGTTGATCATTGACAACAACCATGCGTACGAGGACGTGGCTACGCCGATATCACAGCAAGGCACAACGCCGGGCGGCACGATCCGCATCGAGGAAGGATGCAGACTCGGATCGGGCGTTGCTGTCGTATGCGAAAAGGGTGAACTAAGACTTGGAAGAAACTCGATCGTGGCACCGCGATCCGTAGTGACCCGCAGCTTTCCTCCACATTCGGAGCTTTCGGGAAATCCAGCTCGGATCGTTCGCGGGTTGGGCGCCGCTAAGCCGATTAGCTTGAGCAGTCCTCTCAGTTCCACAATTGGCGCTAGTGGAGTGACGGAGAAAGTCGCAACTGAACGCTATTCCAGGGATTATGAAACGGCTACGGCAGGGCAGAGGGTTGGCGCTGAGGAAGCGGCTAAGGGTCGAGGCCTGATTTCTCGTGGGTGGCAAACGATAAGCCAACAAGATCTCAGGGGATCGATTTCGCGCCTGCTTAGCAAACTGCGCACGTTATGGCTGTCACACACGTATCCTTTCTTTTCGTTTGGCAAAGGCGCCTGGGCGCATTACTCCCTGCGAGTGGATCGATCCTCGGCGCAGTACATCAGCATCGCCGAAAGAGTTGGTTTCGCCCATGGCGTCCGGCTCAAGATCTCGGCAGCTCCGGGTTCGCAATCGCCAATCCTCATTATGGAGGCTGGAAGTGGCCTGCAACGAAGGGGAATGATTTCAGCAAGAAATCGCATTCACATCATGAAGGAGGCTATCTTCGGTTTCTCGGTTCGCATCATGGACCATGGGCTCGAAGACCAAACGGACACTGTCGCAATCGGAATGCGCGAAACGACAGGCGGGACCATACGCATCGAAGACGAGTGCTGGATTGGTTTTGGAGTCGTGATTGTTTGCGAGGAAGGGGAACTGGTCATTGGGCGCCACTCCGTGGTAGGCGCGAATTGCGTGATCACACGCAGCATTCCAGCGTACTCCGTTGTCGCCGGTGATCCACCGAGAATTGTTAAGCAATACGATTTTGCCAAAAACAAATGGGTATTGGGATGCATTCGTCCGCTCGGAGTCGAGCAGAAGGACCTCGTCTCAGCGGCTACAGTTTCCACCGATGGAGCGCTGAAACCGAATCTGAGTAAGATGTAGTGATGCATATTCTTCACGTCGTCGGCGCTCGGCCGAATTTCATGAAGGCAGCTCCGGTGCTGCATGCTCTTCGCATAAGACCCGCCGTGCAGCAAACGCTGGTGCACACCGGACAGCATTATGACGCGAATATGTCCGACATTTTTTTCTCGCAACTCGAGATTCCGTCACCCGATGCCAATCTGGGTGTCGGTTCCGGTTCGCACGCGCAGCAAACTGCCGAGATCATGAGCCGGTTCGAACCAGTTGTTGTGGAGCGAAAGCCGGACGTCGTACTCGTCTACGGCGATGTCAATTCCACGGTGGCAGCCGCACTGGTTAGTGCGAAATTGGGCATCCGGGTTGGGCATGTTGAAGCGGGGCTGCGTTCGTTTGACTGGAGTATGCCGGAGGAGATCAACCGCGTCGTAACAGATCGTCTCGCAGATCTCCTGTTCACGCCTTCTGAGGACGGTGACACAAATCTTGCGCGGGAAGGTGTTCCGGCGGAGAAGATATTTCGCGTCGGCAACGTGATGATTGATTCGTTGGTGCGGCTCTTGCCTGCCGCTATGCAGTGCCCGAGAAATGGCTTTCCCAAACGCTATGCTCTGGTGACCCTGCATCGGCCATCCAACGTTGACGATAGCAAGACGCTGAAAAACATTCTCCAATCCTTGTTGGAAATAAACGACGACCTGGCCGTCGTTTTTCCTGTGCACCCGCGGACTCGTCAACGCATTGAAGAGTTTGGCTTCAACGCTGGAAATCTTCACCTTACTGGGCCTTTACCTTATGTGGAATTCCTGGCTCTGCAGCACGGAGCTGCAGTCGTCATCACCGACTCGGGAGGAATTCAGGAAGAAACAACCTACATGGGAGTGCCGTGCTTGACTCTGCGCAATAATACGGAACGTCCAGTGACAGTCACCTTGGGGACAAACGTGATTGTCGGACAGGAGCGAGACAAGCTGAGTCTCGAGTTATCGAAGATTCTTGCGGGAAAAGCCAAGAAGGGAACTATCCCGCCGCTATGGGACGGACATGCCGGGGAACGCATCGCCGATGTTCTGCAGAGTCATTCCTGAAATCCGAATGCGATAACCACACTTGCGGACACCTCCCTAGCGGACTTTCGTTACTGGTCTTAGTGCCCCGCGGAAATGTATCTTTGGTTCAGTTTCACCCTCCGAGTGTGCGCTGGCATAACGCGTCATGGTTGTAGTGATTCCGTTTCGACAAACTAAGGGGCATCTGTAAATGCAGACAACTGATATTGACCAAGAGGTTCGAACGTTTCTGACAGAAAGCTTTCTGTTTGGCCGCGGCGAGGCACTTACTGACGATGTGCCGCTTCTGGGCAATGTTATCGACTCTACTGGAGTAATCGAGCTAATCGTGTTTCTTCAGGAGCGTTTCACTATCACGGTGGGTGATGAAGAAGTGACAACAGACAACCTGGGTTCTGTGAAAAACGTTGTTGCTTTTGTGGAACGGAAGCTGCGCGGTAAATAAGACAAGGCGATACAAACTTGTTCTTCAACGGAATTGAAGTTCAAGTAGACGTGCGCGAGCGCAGTAACCTACCGATCGGACCCTGCGATGAGTGACAAAAATTGTCATTCTCAAATATTTTATCGACTATCAACACTCCATGTGCTTGTGGCTGAGACACTTGTACACGGATTAATATTGTCTCGACACTTTCTTCTAGTTTCGCCATCGGTTTCTTGTTTCGCTGCCAGCAGAATGTGATATTATTGTCTTGTTCGATCCCTCCCCGTAGTACTTCCCCCGCACGTTTGCTGTCTCTTACCTCATTAAAGGCGGGCTCTCCAAAGGCTATGCTAAACACTGCAATTATTGGCGCGGGTCCCTATGGGTTGTCGATCGCTGCACACTTCCGAAGTCGGGGAATACCATTCCGGATCTTCGGCCGTCCGATGGATAGTTGGCGAGCACACATGCCGAAGGGCATGCTGCTCAAGTCGGATGGTTTTGCTTCGAACATTTCTGATCCAGATGATCAATTTACTTTGGAGAAGTTTTGTGCCGAAGAAGGCATCGAGTACTCCGACACAGGAATTCCGGTTCAGCTCGACACTTTTACGCGATACGGTCTCGCATTTAAGGAACGGATGGTGCCCGAACTGGAGGACAAGCTGGTCGTCAGTGTGGAGCGCTCTGGGCAAGGATATTTGCTGCAGCTCGATACCGGCGAGAGCATAAACGTTCGCAACGTAGTACTCGCCGTGGGAATTACTCACTTTGACTATGTTCCAGAAAATCTGGCACAGCTCCCGCCGGAATTTCTATCTCACAGTTCCCGGCATCGTGACGTTGAACAATTCCGCAGCCGCGAAGTTGTCGTGATTGGTGGAGGTTCTTCGGCGCTGGACTGGGCCGCCTTATTGCAAGAGGCCGGAGTAGACGTTCGGTTGGTGGCGCGACAAGAGGCCCTGAAATTTCACGGCAGGCTCACGGGAAACAAACGCTCATTGTGGGAGCGCATTCAGCGCCCGCAAACCGGACTTGGTCCGGGTTGGCGATCCAGCTTCTATGCCAATGCGCCGGCGGCCTTTCATCGTTTGCCAGACAGTCTGCGGTTGGAAATTGTCAAACGAACCTTGGGTCCGTCGGGCGGATGGTTTGTGAAAGACACAGTAATGAATCACGTGCCTCAGCTACTGGGTCATACTGTGGAGCGAGCGCAGGTGCAAGGGGGGAAAGTTCAGCTCCAGGTTCGCGCGCAAGACGGCACGGAGCGAGCGATTCACGCGGATCACGTCATCGCGGCTACTGGCTATCGAGTTAATCTTGATCGCTTGCACTTTGTGAGTTCAGAGATTCGCTCTAAGTTGACCACCCTGGCGGGTACTCCCGCGCTCTCCTCGACCTGTGAGTCATCGGTACCGGGAGTATATTTCGTTGGTATTGCGGCGGCCAACAGTTTCGGTCCTGTCATGCGGTTTGCTTTCGGCGCTGACTTTGCCGCTCGCACGGTGACGCGGGCTCTGACGAAATCTATCTCCCACAAAGCCTCCCTCGTAGCGGTCCGAAGCGTGGTTTCCACAGCGGAGTGAACGCATAGAGCGATCTGGAAATGGTCTTCCCTTACTTAATGACCGTTTTCGTTCGCTGAGATGTGTTAACGGATACGGATGAAGAGAGAGACCATCGCAATCCACGCGGGCTATGACGGCGATCCGGCCACGAAAGCCGTGGCCGTGCCGATCTACCAAACTGTCGCCTTTGAGTTTGATAGTGCTGAGCACGGAGCGGCCTTGTTCAACCTGGAAGTTCAGGGGAACATCTACACGCGGATCGGAAACCCTACAAATACAGTTCTCGAAAAGCGCATGGCCGCACTCGAGGGCGGAGTCGATGGACTCAGCGTCAGCTCAGGAATGGCCGCGATTGAGTATTCGCTGATCAATATTGCCGAAGCGGGGAGCAATATCGTTTCAACTCCGCAGCTGTATGGCGCCACTTACACACTCCTGGCTCACATTTTCCCGAAGCGCGGAATCAGTTCCCGATTCGGCGCGACCGATCGCCCTGAAGATATTGAAAAGTTGATCGATGAGAATACACGCGCAGTCTACTGCGAAAGCGTTGGGAATCCAGCAGGCAACGTGGCTGACATTGAAGGTCTGGCGCGAGTAGCGCACAAGCACGGCGTGCCGCTCATCGTTGATAACACAGTCGCTACTCCGATTCTGCTGCGGCCCATCGAGTATGGCGCGGACGTGGTCGTGCATTCGATGACGAAATTCATCGGAGGCGGCGGCACCAGTATCGGCGGAATGATCGTCGATAGCGGGAAGTTTCCGTGGCGACAACACGCCAAGAAGTTTTATATGTTGAACTCGCCCGAGATCGCCTATCACGGCGTGGTCTACGTGGACCATTTCGGAGATGCGGCGTACGTCGCTCGGTGTCGCACTGTGTGTCAGCGAAATACGGGCGCAACGCTGTCTCCATTCAACGGGTTTTTGTTCTTGCAGGGGATTCAGACCCTTGCCCTTCGGGTTGAGCGACACGTACAGAATGCGCGTGAAGTGGCGGAATTCCTGCGTGATCATCCGGCGGTGGAGTGGGTTAACTACGCCGGGTTCGCGGACAGTCCACTCTACCCGATGGCACACCGATATCTGGGCTCGAACTTCTGCTCGCTCCTGACCTTTGGTGTGAAGGGCGGCTACGAAGGGGGACGGAAGTGTTTCAATGCGTTCCGGTTGTTCAAGCGGATGGTGAACATGGGCGATGCAAAATCGTTGTCGTGTCATCCGGCATCGACCACCCACAGACAACTAACGCCGGAAGAGCAGGCGAAAGTAGGAGTCACTCCGGAGATGATCCGCCTCAGCGTGGGGATTGAGCACATCGACGACATTCTTGAGGACCTTGGCCAGGCATTGGAGAAGGCTGCGAACTGAATTGCGGAAGAAGAGCACGTATCGTTGTGGGGAGATGATATGCCACTAATCATCGAGGGACGAGTTCCGACCCGTTGGGCACAAAAATCGGATTCGCGCGCTGTCGTCTCCATTGACCGTTATGTGAAGCGCGCGAAGTGCATTCATCTTGGGTTGATCAATAACATGCCAGACGCCGCCCTCGAAGATACGGAGCTGCAGTTCTTTGAGCTATTGGATATCGCGTCGGGTGACGTTCCAATATTCCTCAAGCTCTACTCGCTCACCGGAGTTCCGCGAGCTGACCGCGGACAGCGGCATCTGAATGAGTTCTACTTCGGCTTGGACGAACTTTGGAATAGCCAGCTCGATGGCGTCATTGTTACCGGAACTGAGCCACGCCAGCCCGACTTGCGGCAGGAATCATACTGGTCAGCTCTCACCGATGTCCTGGACTGGGCCGAACGCAACACTGTTTCTACGGTCCTGTCTTGTTTGGCGGCGCACGCTGGCGTTCTGCACAGCGATGGTATTCAACGCCATCTACTTTCTGACAAACAGTTCGGTGTCTTTGAGTCGACAACAGTCTCTGACCACGAACTTACAAGACATGCCACACCACTCCTACGGTTTCCGCATTCTCGATGGAATAAATTGAAGGAAAACGAGCTGACCGCCTGCGGCTATGAGGTACTCACGAAATCGAATCAAGCGGGGGTTGACGTTTTTGTGAAGCAAAAGAAGAAAAGTCTATTCGTCCATTTCCAGGGTCACCCGGAGTATCAGGCCGAAACATTGTTCAAGGAATACCGTCGAGACATAAGACGATTTGTGCGGGGAGAACGGGAAAACTATCCCACGATGCCGCAAGGATACTTCGACCAAGGCGCGGCCCAGATCCTCGCAGATTTTCAGCGGACGGTTCTTGCGGATCGGCGCGAAGCGCATCTGGCGTTATTCCCCGAAGCGGTTGCCAGGACGTTGCAAAAGACATGGCAGTCCTCGGCGACGTGCATATACCAAAACTGGTTGCAGTATGTATTTGCGAAAACCGCGGAGGCGTCCCAGTTCGCGCCCGTCACAGATTCGTATGGCGAAGGAAAAGGCTCTGCCGTACTGTAACCAGGATTTGATGCCACATTTTGTCCAGGAAATGACTGCTCCAACTCCGACTGTTGAAGAACAGGCCTCTGAAATTCTGCGGACGCTGCCTGCGTGCATCAGCGACGTGGTGACGCCATGGGCTGAGAGATCGCCTGAGAAGCCGGCTCTGGTCGAAGCCTCGGGCAGCTGGACCTACCAGCAGTTGGCATCCGCCATCTCTGAGACGAAGAGACGACTTCGAGAATGGGGCATGCGCCCGGGTGATCGCGTGATGATTGTGGGTGAGAATTGCCGCGAGTTCGTAGCGCTCCTACTCGCTGCGGCCGGGATGGATGCGTGGCCAGTACTGGTAAACGCAAATCTATCGGCGCGCGAGATCGACGAGATCCGGGACCACTGCGGAGCGCGCCGTGTTTTCTACACCGCCAGCGTGTCGACTCATGCAACGGAGCACGCTAGCCGCCACGGCGCTGCGGTCGAGGCGGTTGAAGGGTTGGGAACGGTCGGCATCGGTCACCTTAACGAGAGTGTGGAACCGGAACCGATGGAGGTGAACATCGCGGACCGTGTGGCCGCGTTGATCTACACGTCCGGCACCACCGGCGTGCCGAAGGGCGTCATGCTGAGCCATCGCAATCTATTATTTCTCGCGGCTGGATCCGCCAGGATACGGGCACTTACGGCTGACGATCGTTTTTACAGCATTCTCCCAATGTCGCACGCAGTGGGACTCTCAGTAGTCCTGCTGGGTTCATTGCTGAGCGGGGCGTCACTTTATTTATCAGCGCGATTTGATCCGATGAATGCTCGCCTCACTCTGGAGAGGGAGCAGCTTACGGTAATTCTCGGCGCTCCAGCTACGTTTAATCAATTTCTTCAGTATGCAAAATTCAGAAACGTGCAGTCCCTGAAGTTTCCTGCGCTTCGAATCATTGCCTCTTCCGGAGCGCAACTCCATGCTTCGACCAAGTCGGGGACGGAGAGTCTTTTCGGCATGCCGCTTCATAATGGATATGGCGTTACAGAGTGCTCTCCAACTATTGCCCAGACCCGCGTGGAGTCTCCTCGTAGCGACACTTCGATCGGACCACCGTTTCCCGGAGTTGAAATCAAGTTGGTTGGGCCCGACCGCAAAGCAGTACCCGAGGGAGAAGCCGGGGAGCTATGGGTGCGCGGACCGAACGTGATGAAGGGCTATTATCGTGCCTCTGAGGAAACAGCCGCCGCGATCGACGGCGAGGGATGGTTCAACACTCGCGATCTCGCCCGCCTGGAAGATGGAAATCTGTTTATCGTCGGCCGGACTAAGGACTTGATCGTCCGCCGTGGTTTTAACGTTTATCCCGCGGAAGTGGAAGCGGTATTGAATGCTCACCCTGCAGTCGTTCAGTCCGGAGTGATTGGACGCTCGGTGGAAGGGGACGAGGAGGTCATCGCCTTCCTTCAGCTTCTGCCGAACACCGCGGTGACAGCTGCAGATATTGCAGAGTATGCTGCGCAGCACCTCGCGCAGTACAAACGGCCGTCGCAGATTCTTCTCGTTCCTGAGATGCCGCTCACACCGACCGGGAAGGTTGTCAAAGCTGAGCTTGCCAAGATGCTGGAACATTCTTCCGTCCCGCTGAAGAAAGCGGGAACGTCCAGCCTATAGCGGAACCTCGATCAGGATAGGACCTTCGCTTTCAAATCCTTCGCGAAGCGCTTTCGCAAAACCCTCCAACGAATTCACGCGCGTTGCAGGTACACCCATGCCCCGTGCCATGTGTACCCAGTCAAGATCAGGGCGCCCGATCTCGAACATGTCTAACGCGCGTTGGCCGGGATTCCCCACACCCAGATAAGAAAATTCACGCTTGAGGACTGCATAATCGCGATTGGCGAAAACGACCGTCGTGACCCTGAGTCCTTCGCGAGCCATCGTCCACAGTGCCTGCAACGTATACATCGCGCTCCCATCTGCGGTGAGGCACAGTACGCGACGGTCCGGGCATGCGACCGCGGCACCCACGGACAGAGGCAGAGCGATCCCAATCGAGCCGCCCGTGTTGCCCAGCCAGTCGTGTCGGGGAGCGGCTCTGGTGGCGGCCATCATTCCTCGTCCCGAAGTCATGGACTCATCCACTACGATCGTATTCTCGGGCAGGAGCGCGCCTACGACCGCTGCGAGGCCCTGCAGAGTAATGCTCCCGCTCGGAAGTGCAGGCCGCTCAGTCTTCTGGAGAGCCGCCATTTCTCGATGCGGCGACAAAGCTGACTCGACCGCTTCCAGAGCGCCGACATAATCCTCACCCGGACTTGCCAGCGTGAAGATCTCGCAATCCGGTGAGGTGAAAACACTGTCTTTCCCAGGTTGAGCGAAATATCCGATCGGAGCTTGGGCACCCACCAGAACCATCTGACGAAAACCTTTTAGCTGCTCGACCGCCATTTCACGAACATATTGAATCCGTTCGACTGACGGGACACCAGCGCCTCTCTCAAGCCGCGGCACAGGATACGGCGCAAGCAGTCTTGCGTGCGTAGCGGTCGCAACGCGACCAGCCACCGCCAGGCCTTTGCCGAAGAGAGCATTCCCGGACATCAAAATCGCGGTCGGCGTGCCGGAGCGGAGCATGGCAGCTGCGCGGTCGATCGTAGCGGCCGCAGGTAACGGAGGCTTAGGTAAAGAGGGAAGCGCTGCCACTGTTCCGCCGTCGGTCCAGGCCACATCGGCGGGCAGGATCAACGTAGCAATCTGGCCGGGTGCAGCGCGTGCAGCAACGATCGCGTCGGCTACGTCGCGTCCAACTTCAGCCGAGGAGAGAGATGTACGCAACCATCTGGAATAAGGCCGCGCGATTGCTTCGATATCGGAGGCCAGTGGAGTGTCGTGGGGTAGATGATAAGTTGCGTGTTGGCCAACCAGATTGATGATCGGTACCTGAGCCCGGCTTGCATTGTGTAGATTCGCGATGCCATTCGCCAGGCCGGGGCCGAGATGCAGGAGCGTGCACGCCGGCTTTTCAGCCATCCGCGCGTAGCCATCGGCCGCTCCAGTAACAACGCCTTCAAAAAGACCGAGCACGCAACGCATGTCCGCGATCTTGTCGAGTGCAGCGACAATGTGCATTTCGGATGTGCCGGGATTGGTGAAGCAGGTGTCAACCCCTCCGGCGAGCAGCGTGCGGATTAGACTTTCTGCGCCATTCATTTTTTTAAGACACCCTTGTCCGCAGGTAAAAACGGTTCAGGACTCGCACGAATAACTCCAGCTAGCGCCCCGCCAAGTAGCCGCCGTCGAGAATGAGGGACTGGCCGGTCATGAAAGATGCGCGGTCCGAGCACATCCAAACCACGGCCTCGGCGATTTCAACCGGCCTTCCCAAACGGCCGATGGGATGGCAATTGAGAACGTGTTTCTGAATTTGCGGAACGCGAAAGATCCGATCGGCCATAGGAGTTTCGGTAAATCCGGGGCACACGGCGTTGATTCGAATCCCACTCTTGGCATTTTCCAGCGCTGCGCTCTTCGTTAAGCCGATTACTCCATGCTTGCTCGCACTGTAGGCGGCTGCCCCGACAGAACCGATCAGTCCTGTTACCGACCCCATATTTACGATCGCGCCGCCAGCCCCCTGCTTGAGCATCTGCTGAATCTCGTACTTCAGGCAGAGCCAGACCCCTTTCAGGTTGATGGCGATAATCTGGTCCCAGTCTTGTTCGGATTGTCTGACGATTGGTACCCAAGTGCCCTCAATCCCAGCGTTGTTGAAAGCGATGTCAACATGGCCAAATTTCTCCACCGCTTTTTTTATGAATAGCTCAACTTCGGTTGCTTTCGAAACATCAGTCTTTACAAACAGGCCATCACCGCCCGCGGCATGGATCAGTTCGATCGTCTCTTCGCCTTCCGGTTTGCGCCGTCCGGCAACCACAACTTTGGCACCCGCCTTGGCGAAAAGTACGGCAGCATCGCGGCCAATACCCGAGGTTCCACCAGTCACGAGCGCGACTTTGCCGTCCAATTCCGTTGTCTGAGTTTCCTGCACGAATCAGACCTCTCGAGTCAGAACGGAGAGTTTAGGCTGGGGATGAAGCTTCCGTCAAACGGATATCCCCGAGCGTTTGATTGAGAAGAGAGGTAAGCTCACGTGTTATTTTCTATGGTAGGGGCGCTCGCATGTGGAGTCGAGAGGAGAATGAAGGATGGAAACGCGCGCCGTTTCTAATCGTGTAGTTGGGGACGCAAAGGAAAAACTCGTGGGCGCGTGGAAGTTAGTGTCCGCTTCGAGCACAACATCCAGCGGAGAGCGAAACGAAACTCCCTATGGCGCGAAGCCTTTAGGTTTTCTCACTTATACGGCAGATGGCAGGGTAACAGCCATGATCAGCTACGAGGGTAGAAAGTCTCTCTCCGTTGGCGGCGGGACCGTCGAAGAACAGGCCGAGGCCTTTAAGACATTTCTTGCTTATGCTGGACGTTATACGTTTAGTGGTGACAAAGTGACCCATCACGTCGAAATTTCTTCGATTCAGAACTACGTGGATCGGGATCTAGTTCGGAGCGTCAAATTCCAAGGTGATCAAATCACATTGATCACACCGCCGACGCGCGTGAACGGAAAAAATCAAACTATTGAATTGGTTTGGCAACGCCTGCCAGTCGGTTCTTGATCTGCGCAACTCCTGCAACGTGTTGATCGCATTGAACTCGAATTGCTTTTCCTTGTATGTTCAATATCATATTGAATCCACAATGTCTTGTGTCGCTTGCCGCCGGAATTTGCGCGGACTTGCTGTGCTAGACTTTTAATGTTTTCGGCATATTTCTCCGATGAAATCTGATCATCTTGCCAGCAGGTGAAGATTGTCCAAGGCTATCGCTCCCGTCAAAAAGGTGGTTTTCAGCGAGGAAGTTCTACAGGACCCATATCCCACATACGCTCACTTGCTCGAAGAGGGCCCGCTGCATTACGTCGACGTTGGCAGCAAGTGGGCCGTGTGGTCGATCTTCAGCCATGCCGAGTGCTCTTCCGCTGCCAAAGACCCCAGGCTTTCCGCAAAACGCGCGCAGCAGATGTTATTGCCTCTGCCACTCAGCCGTCAGGCTGAGTTCAGCGAACTTGCGCGCATGCTCGGATTATGGCTGATCTTTATGGACCCGCCGGAGCACACCCGTCTCCGTAAACTTCTCAATAAGGGATTTTCGCCCGCCGCAATCGAAGGCCTGCGTCCGCAGGTCGAAGTCATCGTTGATCGAATGCTGAAGCCTCTGCAGCATGGCTCCGAAGTGGACCTGATGCGTGAGTTTGCCAACCCCATGCCGGTGCGCATTATTTCGGAAATGCTCGGAGTACCGCAAGAACTGCACGACACATTTGTCAATTGGTCGAGGGCCATCGCGGTATTTCGCGGTAGTCCAAATCGCACGGTGGAACAGGCGCAGGCGGCGCAAGATGCTCTTTTCGCATTAACCGATTTTTTCCGAAAGACCGTTGCGGAAAGGAGACGCAACAAAGGGACCGATCTGATCAGCCTTCTCATCGACATCGAGGAAGAAGGAGAAGTGCTGACGGAAGAGGAACTCTATGCTCAGTGTATTGCGCTGCTTTTTGCCGGACACGAAACGACGCGAAATCTTATTGGCAACGGAATGTATACGCTGCTCAAGCACCCGCAAGAGATGGCGGAGTTACGAGAGAAGCCGGAGATGATCCGCACGGCCGTCGAGGAACTGTTACGTTATGAAAGCCCCGTACAGTTCACGGCTCGCGTGCTCAAGGAAGATATCGAGATCTGTGGCCAGCGCATACCGAAAAAGTGGTCGATCCTATGCATGCTCGGCGCGGCTAACCGCGATCCCAAGCGATTCGAGGAACCCAACCGCCTAGATCTGAAGAGGCTAAACAATCAACACTTGGCATTTAGTGCCGGTCCACACGCTTGTATCGGCGGTCAACTCGCACGTTTGGAAGGCCAGGTTGCTTTGCTAAATCTGGTGCAGCGCTTTCCCAGGATGAAGCTCAAAGGCCCACGACCAGAGTGGGCTTCCACGTTTGGATTCAGGGGCCTCAAGAGTCTCCCGGTAGTTCTGTGAAATATTCGCTTAAGGTGCCGAGGCATAGCTCGGAGAGTAATTAATAGATCTCCGTGATGAAACGAAGAGGTACGTGCTGTTTAAAACTGCTATCTTTCACGAATGCGTGATTGCCGAGCATTGGGGGATTGCCTCGAGTAGCTGCGATCAAAACACTGGTAACTAAAAGCGAGCATGCGCTTAAATCCCTGCCTTAGCAAAAGCGCAAACCATGCCGATCTCCCGATCGAATCTCGACCGGCAGTTTTCCACATTGTAAATAACAGTTGCAGCCTGTCCCGGTGAGTTAAGTGAATTCTGATTCCGCTTTCAGCAACTGTTGTGTACATTCGTCGCTCCAAGTAAGCGGAGCGAAAATCCTTGCGTAGGGCTTCCAGTAAAGATAAAGGAATGGAATGTTCGACAATAGCATTCGGGACAAACAGTGGCAGTTCGCCAACTTGCATTAAACTTGCGAGCAAAAGCGTATCTTCGCCTCTGAGTGCGATCGGATCAAACACGGGAGTCTCCATATCCGCTCTCGTGCGTCGAATCGCGAATCCAGCCGTGTTTAAGTATCTAATTCGGCCATCCGGCTGAAGCACGTGATCCTGAAAATTTGTCAATCTTAGTTCTTCTGCTCGTCCGACCAGGCTTGAGCAATCTCCACTAAGCCGCAGCTGAAAGCAATCGTGCTGGGGAAATTTCGAAATCGCTGAGTGTAATGCCGCGAGACAGTTGGTCCGCAGCCTGCCATCGGCATCCACAAACAGCAGCACGGCGCCTTGAGAAGCTCGAACACCTCGATTCCGTGATGCCGGGATGCCGGCGTGGGATTGTTTGACTAAGGTTAGGGAATAACCTTGGTTCGGAGTGCGAATAAATTCCGGAGTAGGGTCTGTACTACCGTCATCCACCACAATGACTTCGAAAGTGGGGGCGTCGGTCTGGTGGCGCAAGGATTCCAGACACTGAACGAGCGGACCCCAATCATTGTAGACGGCTACGATAATGCTGAATTCTGGAGCCATGGACGAAGTGAACGATCGTGAACCATCGCTCCTAGTTTGCGATAGTCAGCCCAACACCTTGCTGACTGTAGGATTGCACACTCAACAGGAAAACCCAATCCCGTTTGCGTGACTTTGGTCACACGCCTAGTTACGCTGTTCAATCCTCGAAACAGCTGGTAGTGTTCGAAGCAAGGAAGCAAGAAAGAAGATCCGCGATACATTATGCTCGGCCAGACTTTGTCTGGATGGAGGACCTGGGGATGCAGGATCGAAATAACCTTATCCCGCGCGGCTCCGGCTGGGACTGCAACAAGCCTTGGCGATAAAGGTTGTCGAACAGATTGTTGGGAGAGGTACCGTGCATGGGCAGCAACCCGCGTTTCTCTTGACGCCGTGGCGCGCCGCAAATGCCGAAGCGTCCTCGAACGTTTCGACAACGAACATTCGTAAGCAGCATGTGCTCGGATTGCTCGGTGCATCCGTTCTGGCCGGAAACTTGATTGCCGGTCTGTGGTCGCGCCCATTTATTTGAAAGAATGGGCGATCACGAAGCCGCCATCAAACACTACCGAAATGCGGCAGCACGGACAAAGAGCATTCCAGAACAGAATTACCTCATGACGCAAGCAGCGCGATTGGCTGACGATTAACCCGCGTGGTCGGGCAACCGAAAATGGGCTTCGAGGAAATCGATGGATGATCTCCCCGAAGCGAACTTCTGGCCCAGAATGGTTTCCGGTTTGCTCCTAACTCGGGCGTTTCAAGAGATCTCACGCTTCTCGCGGCGACCCGAGCAGGTCATTTCAAATCGAGTGGTGAGGAACTGCTAGCTGTTCGTTATCGGGCTAAGGCCATTCCTTGGGAAGATCGATCATGACGACCTGCGAGTTTTCGCGTAAGCGGTCGAAGACGATTTGTTTCCCGTCGCTTGTGACGTCGAAGGTCCGCATGGTGGCTCGGTTTTGCAGCTTGGTGAGGGGGCGCGACTTCATCGAGGCGAGATCAAGTAGCCAGAAGTCCTGCGATGCGAGCAGTCCCTGCATGTAGATCAGACTCCTGCCATCGGGCGAGAAGCGCACGTGCTCGCCCAAGCGCCGCAGGCTGATATGTGGCATTTCAACGCTGGTTCCATCCGGACGTACCGCAAGCAGCGGAGCGAAGGTGCTCACATTCGTGCCCGCATATACGATCAGTCTTCCATCCGGAGACCAGACCGGATTGAGGGCCGGCCCGCTGACCAAGCGAACTGGCGATCCGCCTTCCAATGGAATCTTGAAGAGCCCGAGACCGGCGGCGTCGCTGCCACCAGTAACGACCCACCTGCCATCCGGCGACCAGCAACTCGAACCCTGGGCGACAATTCCCTCCCCGATGGGCTGGAGTTCGGCGCCGTCTGAAGAGATCACATGGAGTTGGCGTTTCCCGTTCCGCCGCAGCACAATGGCTACGCGACTCCCATCCGGCGAAACAGCGGGCGTCTCAAACAAGGCACCATCGGCGCCCTTCCAGATCTCAGTCGCCTGTCCGTCCCGAAGGCGCCACAGTCCGTCGCCAGTCCCCAGGGAAGATAAATAAAACAGCGACGAACCACCGAAACGAGGCGCCAGAGCCCGGACGTTCGGCACTGGAAACGGTTTTACGTCGTGTTCTTCGGCGACGCGATCAAGAATCGGAACCGTCCAAAGTGCCGCGACCGGATTGCTGATGGTGGCCACCAGCTTACGGCCGTCCGCGCTGGCTTGTACGGATGTATATTGCTCAAGACCGACGCTTGCCCGCAGCGAATCCTTCCGTTTCAGATCAAACGCCCACAGCCAGGGCCCTGAACCGTCCTCGTCCCGCGCCACGTAGAATACTGTGCGGTCGCCGACCGGCGTGGGATAGGCAATGTCTGTGTTGCGTTGAGTGAGGCGCTCTGGACTCCCGCCGGCCGGGTCGATGCGCCATAAATCCATCTCCCTTGTCGCTGGTGTCCCATGAACGAAATAGATCCAACGGCCGTCCGGAGACCAAGTTGGAAAATGATTGTGAAGTCCTGGCAGGTCGCCGAATATCCGCCGCGCATTGGCGCCGGTGCGATCCGCCACGAACATGGGGTCGCCCTTAGTGAAGGTATGATAGACAATCCGCTCGCCGTCCGGTGACCAGGCCAGGTTGGCGGTGTCCTCGCCCAGGAAATTACGCGGCGCTCCTCCGGTCAGGGGTATTAGCCTCAGCCGCAGCCCTACATCACCACCGCCGACCCAAATCTCCGAGCCGTCACCGGAAAAACCGACGCTTCGTAAAGGCCCAGGTAACGGCCCCGCCTTTCCCTGGGTCAGATTAATCAGACGTCCGGTACCCACCTGGGTGAGCCATACATCGAAGGGGCCGTCATGATCGGAGATGAAAGCCACGAACCTGCCATCCGGCGAGATCGCCGCTTCCACGCTCTCAAAGTCGGTCACGCGCGCGAAATGCGCTTTTTCGAGCGGGTTAGCCGGTGCTGCCGTCGGCCGAACCATTTCCCAGCCCGCAGTTCCCATCAGCAGTGCAGCGGCTATAACCCACGGGATCCACGCTCGCTTTGACTTCGGCTGCGGCACTCTCTTCGCAGTCCACGTTCCTGTCGAGGTTTCGCTGAGCGATTCAATGGCAAACGCCAGATCACTCGCCGACTGGAATCGTCGCGCGACATTCTTTTCCAGGCATCGCGCAAGAATCCGTTGTAGTTCCAGCGGACCTTGCCAGCCAGTATCGTTCAGCGGCTGTGGCTCTTCGCGCAAAATGGCGGTCATCGTTTCCGCGGGCGTCTCGCGTTTGAAAGCGCGCTTGCCGGTGAGCATCTCGTACAACACTGCACCGAAACTGAAAATGTCCGATCGGGCATCGCACGGTTCCCCCCGTACCTGCTCGGGCGACATGTAGCCTACGGTACCCATCACCATGCCCGGCAAAGTCGCCGGGTTCGTCAGCGTGAGCGCGGTTTCGTGGTTTTCCTCCGGCCTGACCAGCTTCGCCAGCCCGAAATCCAGTACTTTAATCCGTCCGTCACGAGTGACAAACACGTTCTCCGGTTTCAGATCCCGGTGCACGATTCCTTTCTCGTGCGCCGCCGCAAGTCCGTGCGCGATACCGAGCGCGTATTCGATCGCGCGCCGCATCGGCATCGGCCCTGATACGAGTTTGTCGCGCAGTGTTTGTCCTTCAAGAAATTCGCTGACCAGAAAGGGTGCACCGTCGTGCTCACCAATGTCATGGATTCCCAGGATGTTCGGATGGTTCAGCGCCGCAATCGTGCGCGCTTCCTGTTCGAAACGCCGCAGTCGGTCGGCATCATTAGCCAGCGCTTCTGGCAACACTTTGATCGCGACATCACGCCCGAGCCGCGTGTCGCGTGCGCGGTACACCTCGCCCATGCCGCCGGCTCCTACTGGCGATACGATCTCGTACGGCCCGAGTTTGGTGCCCGAGGTTAGCGCCATCGATGCGCGCAATTATAGCCCGTACGAGTTCCAGAGAATGCCTACCAATTCCGGACGCTTAGTCGGGCAAGCCTTACCTTAGCGGATCAGCGAAGATTTGCCCGTAATTACCGACTTGCCTATGTGGTTGGATAAGACAGCGAACTGTGGAGACGCTTTCAAGGCTTGAGCATCGTAATTACTTCAGCTTCGTCTAGCTTGGTCGGAAAAGATCACTCGCTGCACGAGCCATGGAGACCTCCCTTACTTCAAGCCTTCCACGAGATAGAGGTCGGACAGAATGCGGTGATAGCCATATAAGCATGACTTGCCGTCCGGCGTGATAAGGATGGGACCAATGCGGCTTACACCTGCTGAATCGGAAGGCATGAGTTCCTTCCACAGAGTCTTGTGTCCGGTTGACAAGTCCAGACGATAGACTTTGGCAGGTAGATCTCCGGGCTTATAGAAATAAATCGCTTTTGCATCGTCACTCCATTGAATCGGTTGCTCTCCCATGTCAATACCTGGAACGGCCTTCGGTTCTCCGCCTGCAACCGGGTAGAAATACGCCCTTTCATCCGGGCCGACGCCAACCACCTGCTGACCGTCCGGAGAAAGGACCAACACGAGAGGATCGATTCCCTCTGGTGAGATCGGGATCGGCTTTTCCTCGGAGGAATTCTGGAGGTAAATACGGGCAGCGTGACCGGGTTCCTTGCCGGAGAAAATAAAGCGGCGGCCATCTGGAAGCCACCTCGCCCGGCTGTGATTGATGGAATCGTGAGTAAGAGGCTTGGCCTCGCCGGGCCCGGTCGGAAGAAGAACTAGTTGAGCAGGCGGGGTGGGCGGACTGGCAATCACCCATTTGCCATCCGGCGACACGGCGATGGCGAGGCCGTCCCCCAAGCGGACGGCCGAAGTGTCACCGATCTTTCTCTGATAAACGGAGTAGTTCGGACCTCCGCCTTCACCTGCCTCGGTGAAGAGCAACTCCTTGCCATCCGATGAGATGTCTGATGGGTACGAGTAGTCGAACCACGACAGATCACGTTCCTTGTTCTCACCAGAGGCCAGACCAATTAGTTCCCGTCGCCAGGTATCTCGGGAAAGGAGTACGCGCCCATCCTGCCAAATGTCCTGCAGCGACAGAGTGTCAGGAACCCGTGCAATGAGCCGGTCGTGCCCGCTCAACGTGGCACCGTAAATGGCGCGTTTAAGCCCGAGGCGGTCAGCGGTGAACCATACTTCGCGACCGTCAGCGGACCACGCCAGTCCCTGTATGGTTTGGAGGTCGGTAGCCAAAGTCTTAACGTTTCCGCTCAGGTCCACAACGCGGAGAGAACCTCCATCATCGCCCGGTAGAGGATGGTCCAGAAATGCCACAAGTTCGCTTTTTCTAGAAACCCGTGGATGGCTGATCCAGCCTGAGGTTTCGTACAACACTCTTCCGATGGGGAACTCCAGACGGTTTCGACCGTTAACATCCCGAACGATCGCCAAGTTATTGCCATCCGGTGACCAGTCTGCCCATTGGACGTTTTCCAGTACAGGGCGTGGGGACCCACCGTTGAGTGGCACTCGGGCCAGCGTGCCCACCTGGGCATAAACTCCGGATGGGCGGCTGTCCATCGACACCGCAATTTCACCGGATGAGGAGATAGCCAACAGCGCAGCTCCAGCGAGATTAAGCGACCTCGACTGCGGACTTTCAGGGCTGGTAATGAATAGATCAATCGGAGATCCCTCCCAGGAAGCCCCGTAAACAACCGACTGTCCGTTGGGAGTGAAATGCGCGGATCGAATAGTACCTCGGCGAAAGGTGAGCTGATGGTAGAGGGGCTGCGACATCGGCATCCAACTGGCGCGGAGAAACCAGCCCGCGCCCGCGCCTAGCAGGAGCGCCGCGCAGGCGATCAGTCCCATTGATCGGATGGAATGTGTCTTTCTGGCCGAGGCGTTTGCAGGTGCTAACAGTACTGCGGCCTCCTTCGCTGAGACCGAACTCTGCGCCGACGCATTCCGGTTTGAATCCAAGTCGCGTTTCAAGCGCCTCAATTCGGCGCGTATTTCAGAAGCCGTCTGATAGCGCAGCTCGCGATCCTTTTCAAGCGCACGGCCAATTATGCGGTTGAGGTCAGATGGCAAGATGGGATTGAGCTGTGGCGGCGTAGGGACGCGGTTGAGGATGGCATCGAAGATGACGGCGGAGGTGCTGCCGCCGAAGGCCACTGTGCCGGTACACATCTCGTACATTACTGCGCCAAACGAAAATAGATCCGTGCGGGTGTCGAGTTCTTCTCCTCGCGCCTGCTCGGGGGACATATAGGCAACTGTGCCCACGGTACTGCCGGGACTGGTGAGTTGTTCATCCCTGACATCGGCTATGGTTGAGCCGGTCATTGAAGCAGTAAGATTTCGGCTCGCGTTAAGCTTGGCAAGCCCGAAGTCGAGAATCTTCGCCTGTCCCCGACTGGTGATGAAGATATTGGCCGGCTTGATGTCACGATGCACAATGCTGCGGCTGTGGGCTGCGTCGAGTGCGTCGGCAATCTGAATGCTAAGCTCCAACAACTCGTCTATCTTGAGCGGGCGGTTCTCGACCTTGTGCTTGAGCGTCTGACCATCCAGAAACTCCATCGCGATAAATGCTTGTGCATCTTGCTCGCCGACGTCGTAGATGGTGCAGATGTTGGGATGATTGAGGGCGGAGGCGGCCTGCGCCTCTCGACGGAAGCGACTGAGAGATTGCGGGTCGCGCGCTACTTCGTCAGGCAGGAACTTCAGAGCGACGAACCGGTGCAGCCGAGTGTCCTCAGCCTTGTAAACTACGCCCATGCCGCCACCACCGAGCTTCTCGATGATGCGGTAGTGCGAGATGGTCTGGTCGATCACAATGAGCCGTCGCTTGCGGGCCGCTACATCTTACGGAGACGGCATCTGCTAGTCAACGGATCCCGCGATTCTGGATAGATCGTCGGCAAACTTACCTTGGAATTACTTCCCGCTTGCCCGTCATGGGAGCGTAATCCCAGTCGCAGATGCATTGCCTGCGGCCATGATCCACTACAGGTGCTAGTCTGACGTAGTAACCGATGAACAACCGCGACATGCAGGCGACTTGGAAGTATCACGACGGCACGAAGCACTCCTACTGGAGTATTCGTAACAGTCCTCATTTTCTGGACTGGGCGAATCGGCCGCAGCCTTTCAAAATCTATCCGAAGATAGAGCCGCTTTCGCTGCCGCGGGACGCGCCGCATACAGGCGTGGCTGCGCTCTCGGCGATCTCAGAGCCAGTGCCCTCGTCGCGGGCCGATTCGGTTCCTGACCTTCAGGATCTGGCGCGCATTCTCTATTTTTCGGCGGGGATTACCAAACAGCGCACACATCCAGGCGGAGAAATCTACTTTCGCGCCGCGGCCTGCACCGGAGCTCTCTACGAGATCGAGCTGTACGTCGTGACTGGCAATCTTGCGGGCCTGGATGCCGGCGTGTATCACTTCAACCCGGCGGATGTATCGCTACGGCTTCTGCGAAAAGGTGATTTTCGCAAAAACCTGGCTCAGGCGACGGCGACGGAACCCGCGGTGGTTCACGCGCCCGCGACGATCATCTGCACCGGAACGTACTGGCGGAACGCCTGGAAGTACCAGGCGCGCACCTATCGCCACTTCGGTTGGGACAACGGCACGCTGCTGGCGAACATGCTGGCCGTCTCTACGGCTTCGGGGCTGCCGGCCGAGATCGTGCTCGGATTCGTGGACATCGAAGTGAACCGACTGCTTGATCTCGATACGCGGCGCGAGGTTTCCTTGTGCCTCGTGCCGATCGGGCGCAAATCGGAGAGTTCGCTGCCAACCCTGAGAGAGACTCCGGCGCTCGGCCTGGAGACGATCCCGCTTTCGGAGCGAGAGGTCGAGTACCACGCCATGATTGAGATGCACGATGCGTCTTCGCTTGAGTCCGCAGAGGAAGTAGCTCAATGGCGCGGGAAGCAACAGGTCTTCCCATCTTCCGCTCCGGCGGGCGAGGCCGTTCGCCTCCCGCGACTGCCGGAAGAAGAACAAGCGAAGGACCCGATCGAGCAGGTAATTCTGCGCCGCGGCTCTACCCGAACCTTCGATCAGGCCGCATCCATTACACTGGCGCAACTTGCTACCATTTTCGACTACGCCACGCGAGGTCTTCTGGCTGACTTCCTCAAGCCTCCCGGCGCGCAGCTCAACGATCTTTACCTGATCGTGCATTCGGTGCAGGGGCTCAAGCCGGGCGCTTACTTCTTCCGGCGTGAGGAGAACACGCTAGAACTTTTGAAGGCCGGAGAATTTCGCGCTGAGGCCCATCATCTTGGACTGGAGCAGGAATTGCCGGCGGACGCGTGCGTGGACATCTTCTTTCTCGCCGATTTAAAACGCATTCTGGAGCAATATGGGAACCGCGGCTACCGAGCCGTCCAGCTCGAGGCGGGTGCCATTGGCGGGAGGATCTACCTGGCTGCTTATGCCCAGCACCTGGGTGCGACCGGGCTGACCTTCTTCGACGATGATGTGATTAACTTCTTTTCGCCGCACGCAAGAGACAAGAGTGCCATCTTCCTGTTTGCGATTGGCAAGCCGCTGAAACGCAAACCACAGTAGGGCGAACTCCCGGATTGTCGCTAGTCTTGATCGGAAACGCCTCGGGGCAGACTTTTGGGGCGGAGCGGGATATCGAACCGAGGCGTTTTCGATAAGGAGACTAGGAGGAAGCCGCTGGCGTTTGCGGCGGACGCGGTGCGCTATGGGATTTGAACGGCAGCATGGATCTGAACGGGGCTTGGGGAGAGCAGCGAAGCGTGGTGGGAACGCCGCCAGGGTTGTCGGAATGGTGTTGAAGATGAGCCAGAGTGTATGCGGAGAGTGGCCGGAGAGACGGTGGCGAGGCGGCGGGCACACGAGTGCGCCGGCGTGCGGGAGCACATCCCTGGGCCGCCAGTGGTGGACACGCTACGAAGAATCGAAGTAAGCGCATGTGGATAATTCCGCAGCGGTAAATCTCTGAACCACGATCATCGCCGCACCGCAGCGTGGGCAATGCCAGACAGAAGAACTCTCCACTGGAGCTTTGCAGGTTCCAGCCTCGACCAGCGGGGAGGAGGTACTGGACAGCAGTTGTCGGGATAGTCCCAGGCGGGAAGCGCGAAAGCGATTGGCAAGGAACCCGAAGTGACGGATGCGCACGAAGCCTCTGGGGAGCACGTGCAGAAAGAAGCGTCGTAAGAACTCTGTGGCGCCAAGCGTCATCTTGCCGTGCTTGCCACCGTGGGCATAGTCCTTCCAGCGAAAGGTGACGCGCTCCTGGTCGAAGGCCAACAAGCGATGATTGGAGATGGCCACGCGATGAGTGTAGCGGCCGAGATAGCGCAGCACCTGCAGCGGCCCACCGAAGGCTTGCTTGGCATAGACGACCCAGTCGTGACGGTGCAGGCGGCGAATGAGTTTGGCGAACTGCTGCGGATCGGCCAGAGCGGCTGCGGGACCGGCGCAGCAAAGTTGGTTGCGACCGTGCAGCCGTTTCAGACCGGCGAGGAACTTGCCGCGAAAGACGCGGCTGAGGACCTTCACGGGCAAGAAGAAATGATAGCGTGGGCGGACCCATTGATGGTGATCGAGTGAGAGTCCGCCCGCAGGAATAGCGCAGTGGATGTGGGGATGCAGAAGCAGGTTCTGTCCCCAGGTGTGCAGGATGCTGATCACGCCGATCTCTGCGCCCAGGTGTTTGCGATCGATAGCGATCTCCAGCAAGGTTTGCGCGCTGGCGGCGAACAACAAGTCGTAGAACAAACGCGGGTTCTCCAACGCCAGCACATTGAGTTCGTGGGGCACAGTGAACACGACATGGAAGTAACTGGTGGTCAGGAGTTCGCGTTCGCGGGCCGCCAGCCAGCGCTCGCGGGCTTGGGTGTGGCACTTGGGGCAGTGCCGGTTTCTGCACGAGTTGTACGAGATAGCCTGATGACCACAGCTCGGGCAGGCATCGCGATGACCACCCAGCGCAGCGGTGCGACAGCGCAGAATGGCACGAAACGCTTTGAGTTGCTGAAAGTTAAAGCTCGATCGATAGCGCTCCAGGAAGCGATCGCCCTGCACGCGTAGGATGTCGGCCACCTCGAAGGTGGGCCGAGTCATTTTTCGTTTTTCCGTTTAAAGCTGCGGCTGATGTTCTCGGTGCTGGATAGAGTGAGGCCATCCAGCGGATTGGTAACCGCCTGCAAGTGCCGCTGCGACAGATGCAGGTACTGGGCGGTGGTCTCCAGGTCGCCGTGACCGAGCAGAACCTGGATGGTGCGCAGGTCGGTGCCCGCCTCCAACAAGTGGGTCGCCCAACTGTGGCGTAGCGTGTGCGGGGTGACGCGTTTGCGGATGCCGGCGCGGCGCGCGGCATCGCTGCACGCAATCCAGACGGTCTTGTCCGAAATCGGCTGATTGAGTCTCCCTGAGAGGTTGCGCGTCGGGAACAGATAGAGTCTGGGTTTTCGCCAGCGCCAGTACTCGCGCAAGGTTTCCAACAGGATTGGACTCAGAGGCAAATCACGGTCCTTACCGCCCTTGCCTTCCACCACGCGGATGATCATCCGCTGGCTATCGATATCGCTGACTTTGAGACGAGCCAGTTCGTTGCGTCGCATGCCCGTGGCGTAGAGCGTCATCAGCAGCGTCCGTCGAAACAGGGTTCCGGCGGCATCGATCAATCGCGCAACTTCCTCCCGGCTGAGCACCGTCGGCAGTCGGCGCCGGTCCCGGGGTAGGGCAAGAACTCGCGAAACTGATGGCGCTTGAGTGTCTTGACGAAAAAGAAGCGCAGCGCCGCTACCCGGTTGACCACCGTGCCAGGCGTCAGCTTGCACTCAGTCAGTAGATAGGCTTGATAAGTTCGAAGTTCGTTGGGGCCGAGCTTGTCGGGAGACTTGCCAAAATGCTTGGCGAAGTCGCTTACCACCCGCAGGTAATTGCGCGTGGTGATGGCAGAGTAGTTGCGACGCTGGAGTTCCTCCAGCATCATCTTGCGTAAACGGGTCACAGGAATCTCCTTCCCAATGACCCCCACTATGCCAGCTGTTTCGGAAATCTCTCCGCTCACCCACGCGGTAGCGTCCGCCGCGCCAGCGGCTTAGTCCTTGTCGGCAATGCGGAAGTTATCGTGAAACCCTTCAGCATTCGCCTCACGGTCCAGAAACGGGCTTGTAGGAGATCCATGGCGGTTTCCTAGAAGCAATGGACTGAGCTTCGTTCAGATAGGAACGGAAGGAACTCGGGTTTGAGGCAAAATCGATGTGAGGCTGGTTGAGCTCAACTCTGTTCTTCACGTCCGCAATCGCACAATCGAGGCAGGTGCCTACTGCCAGCCAGCAAATCGCGGCTGCGGTATTGCCTTTGCCCGAAGTCATGCGGGGACACGCCACCATACTCGGCAACGCTCCTGATCTATCACTTGTAACCCTTCGGCAAGGTTCGAATGGAATGGTGTGCACCGCTTCTCGTCCCGGCAATGCCGAGTTCGATGTGCGTTGCTATCACGAGTCGTTCATGCCAGTCGTTCGTCGAGTGCGCGACTTGCACTCCCACCAATGCACGAACTCGGAAAGTCTGCATCTCGCCTCGAGTAGCTCGCCGTTTTGCCATGTCTCGCCATTGAGTGAGAGCAATCCAGCACGATCCCATTGCCAGACGCGCTAGCCGATCATCGGCGAGATGCAATCGGGGATGGCCGTCACTTCGGGGCTGGTTCTCCTTCGGTATCGGGCCGCGGCGAGATTTGCTCCCGCTCTTTCTGCGGCTCATCAACTGAAGGTGCTAGAGGCTCAACAACAATTCTCCGAATCGGCTCACCGATTTGCATCGCTGGTTTCCCCCGCGTGGTGAAAAGACCTCCTCTGCGATGGACGACATGCTGTTTCAGCATGTGCAGCCGCGGTCCGGCACGTGAACAGCTTTTCGCAGATTAAGCATCGGCGTGTGTTCTGGCCTACGACGCAGAACACCTTGCCAACTCGGTCGTCAGGTCTGATGGGTCTGTTCTTCAGCACGTTATCTCCGGTTGCTAAGGCGGCCCTGGCTAGAAGGGAGCCCGACATTCCTGTTGGCTGTTGCTGATCAGTGGGCGCAAGGAGATCGCTTATCGCAGCGCGGCTTCTTGCATTTCTTGTACCATTGCGCGCAGATCGCGCATCGTTGTCACCAGGTTGGACTGCTCGGCATCCTCGCGCCAATTCACGGGGACATAAAAGGTCTGAAAATCATTCTCTATGCCGCGCGCTCTATGGGCTTCAGCCCCGAGGAGATCGAAGGTGACGCCCACGCTGCGGTTCGCGACGTTACCTGCATCGTCGATGTATAAAGATGTGAGAACGAATATCCGCGCGCCATCCATCAGTCGCCTCCAGGCACGAAGGGGGATGGGTTGGTTTAAGACAGAGGGGGGCAAGAACGATGATCTACTTGCAGTATACAAAGGACCGGGACACAACGGCCATTTTGGCGCCCAGTATTTGCAGAAATCTTTAGTAACCTTTCCCTGGCTTCACTACTTGAGTGCCGCAGGGAAATTCACCGGAATCATCCTTCACCACGTCCAGACGCAACAGTCGTTCAAGTCCCAATGCAGGCCAGGGGCCCTTGACGTACCTCCTATCTTTGCCTTGTCAGATCCGGTGTCCGCCTCGTGGCGGCGCCGAACGGGCACGGCACCCCTTCTGGTTGCTTGGCGCGCAGGCCAGCCGAAAATCCGACGGGCGAACCGGTGCAGGTTACGGTGGAAGTTGATCGTCTTCCGCCGGCTCCCTCGATGGTGGTCTCCGCCAGCTTCGGGATCAAAGTTTCGAGGGGCTCCCGTCGGAAGAGAGATCAGCCGTCCAGGCAGACCCTCCGGACCAGGTCGCTTGGGCTACGACAGCCCGTTGGTTCGGCGCGCGTCCCGAGCCGAGGGCGGGACCGCCAGGCAGCCGGTGGACGCCAGGATTACGGATCCTCGGGCAGCCTCGGCTTTTGAAGGGCAAATCATCGGAAAGCATTTTTAGGGGTATTAGACATCGTGCCTGACATCCACCCATTAAGGACGAGGTCGGGCAACTTCGTAGTAAAAGGAAGATACTTACAAATGAAGTACGTTAAGACTCTGTACAACCACAAACTAGCAACCCAGCCTTTAAGAGACCTTCTCGAGATGGTAGGACCCGCCAAAACCCCCGAAGAGCAGCATATCCTTGCGTCACTAGTCGGCTCTTACAAGCGGATGCGCGCCGGGTCCCCAAGCAAGCAACTCCGCAACGATGTCGACGCTCTGTACACGAAAGCGTTCTTGAGAGTCAGCAACACCGTGTCTGCATTGTCGGCGCTCGTATCGGATTACGGTTGGCTGGCGATCAAAAGCAAGGAACCGTCGACCCAGCCGTCGAAGCAAGACATTCTCGGGGCGGTGTATGAAGCATCGGATGAGGTAAAGCCGGACATAGCACCGGTTCTTATGCGTTGCCACCAACTTGTCTTTCTGGCTTTAGCCGCCGCGGCAAATCGCATCGACGCCGCACTCAAAGCTGCCAAGAAGAAATAGCCCGCTAATCGGACCGGCACGGGTGCTTTGACGCCTGTACCGGTCCCTCACCCCCTCGTCGCCCGTCTCCCCCACGCCTGCCCCCCCCGCTCGTCGGTCTGTCCGTTTCCTCCCCGTTTCCTCCCCGGTCCACCCGAACCCACTCCCGTCGCTCCCCAGGGGTATCGGAGGCGTTAAGGCACAGGTGCGAATCGGTGCGAGGTACTTCCGGAGCTCTACGGATCCCATAGGTCCTAGCTGGTCCCCTCGTTCCCCACCTCCGATGCCAACCTCGCTGCCAGCAACCCTGTCCGCTTCCGGTCCCAACCCGGTCCGGTGATCCGCAGGTTCCGGCGCCACGGATACTTCCACACCTGAGACCGATCCCTTACATCCTGCCGCTCCGCCCACGCCGGTACCTCGGTACCTTACCCACCACTACCGGCGATCCACCGCAAGGAAGATTTCGACAATCAACGAAATTCACCCGCTGCCAACCCCTATATAGAAGACCGCGCCTCCGGACAACCTGAGATCGGGCTTCTCGGCTAGAAGCCGGGATGAGGGACCTATGAATCACACAGAAAACCACACTGAAACGAATGGCAGCGCGCCGTTCGGCGAAGAAGAACAGACAGCGGGCACAACCGCACCAGCCGTGCGCAAACCGATTTCGCCGGCGAAACTGGCTGCGAATCGCCGCAACGGACACAAGTCGAAAGGACCGAAAACGGAAGAAGGGAAATCCCGCAGCCGTTGGAACGCCCTCAAGCATGGCGTGCTGTCGCAGCGCTTAGTTGTACTGAACGAAAACGACGGGCAGACCTATACGCTATTGCTCGAGAATTTACGGCGCGACCTGAATCCGGGGAACGCACTGGAGGAAATTCTCATTGAAAAGATTGCGATGGCGTACTGGCGCCTGTCCATCGCCTATGGGTACGAGGCGGAATTCGCCCGCTCGCGCCATGAATTCATTATCGTCGCCGATCGCATGGGACGATACGCGAACACGATTCACCGCCAATTGCTGCAAGCCATGAATGAACTCGAACGCTTACAGCGCCGCCGCAACGGGGACGCCGTTCCAGCGCCGATCAACGTCGATGTCAACGTCAACGCTCTGGAGGAAGATTGGATGGACGGACGAGAGGGAGCATGGGACTTGTCGCACCGTGTCGGCACCGGTTCCACCCTAGCGCCCGGACGCCTCATCGGAACCCGCGACCTTGCAACTGTAAGCAACGACCAGCCTGCTTCGTTCTCGAGCGACGCGGCGGTTCAGTTTTGCGAAACGAACCCACCGCTGGATCAGACCGGCACTGGTGACCGGTCATGAGGAGAGACGGAGCGCGACCTTGGACGGTTTTCTACAGTGTCGGGGCTTCCACATTTGGATTCAGGAGAATAAAAAATCTGCAAGTAATTTTGTGAATCCGATTTCTGACAGGATTTCACTCTTGAGAAAATCCGGCTTAGGGGACCTGCACGTCGGCGACGATGTTGGAGTAGCCGCTTTCTTCATTGCTGGAGTTTACGGCCGTAGTTGCATAGCAGTAGTTCATGCCGTCTGCCACGGAGGCGTCCACATAAGTCGTAACCGCATTCAGGGATCTATTGATTTTAGAGTAGCTCCCGCAGGAACTCTCATAAGGGGCGCGGTAGACGTTGTATCCCGCGATGCTTGGAGAAGAACTGGGATTCCAGGATAGGCTGACCGAATGGGTCGATGCGGCCGTACCCGTACCCGTGGCAGATTCCGTGGTTGTGGAGGGCTGAGCATTGCTGGTAAAGGTAAGGATTGCGCTATCCGCGCCGGCAACCTGCGGACTGAATGTCAGCGTGAATGGTACGCTTTGCCCGGAGGGAATCGTCGCCGGCAGCGACAAACCGCCGATCGTAAACCGGGAATTGTTTGAGGTCGCGGCCGTCACAGTTACGTCGGCTCCACTGGCGTTAAGCGCTCCTGTAGCCGTGCCGCTGCTGCCGATGACGACTTCGCCTGCAGCCAATGTGGCTGGGGTTGCGGTCAACTGAGCAGTTGTCGAAGTTCCGGAAGTTCCAGATGTTCCGGACGCCGCGGCTTTCGCGGAACTAAATCCTTGGCAACCCACGGTGACACCAAGGCAAAGAAGAAGAAGTCCCAGGTTACTTAGCCAGAGGCGGTTTGCGTAACGGCGGGGTTGAGACCACCTATTCATAATTGCATTCCCGAAAAGCGCTCGGTTCCAGTCTTCCGTTATGAATTTGTATGAACTAAGTTTGGGATATTACGCGGGAATCGAGAAGATTGCGAAGGTTCACTAGACAGAAGGGTAACATTTGGTGACGATAGTCACATTACGCACCGCCTTAAACTACAAGCGAAATTAAGCCAGGCGCAAGAAGTCAGGGTCGATCGTCGGTATTAAAATGCTTGCCTGAAGCCTCGCGGATATAACCGGTAAGGACCGATCCCAGTTTTTCGAATTCGGTCGTGAGCAGACTCCAGTGATCTCCCGGTATCGTCTCCACTTCGAACTGTGCTGCAAGATCGGACCACACTGCGGCTGGATCATCAGGAAAATCCGAGCTGATTGCGGGTCTCACGAACTTTATTTTGCCACCATAGTATTGCGGACGATAGCGCTTCAATGCCAGATAAGCAGAATCGCGCATGCGTTGCATCACGCTGCTCATCGCTTCTGGGATCTGGCTCCCAGGCGATGGGTTTCGGTCAATGCTTTCTGAGTGCTCAGCTCGAGTCCTGCCCAGCGGCGCACTGGGAGACAAGATGCGCCGCTTTGCCAGACGGAAGGACAGCAGCGCATTTTGGACAAGGCCGAGCTGAGTTCGGTAAGGATAGGAATCCACCAGCGCTAACAGTGCAACCTTTTCTCCGCCAGCAGATAAGCGCTGTGCTATTTCCAGCACTACTAACCCTCCTAGCGAGTAACCGATCAAAAAATAGGGACCCTGTGTTTGTAGTTTTTTGATGGCTTCGAGATGGAACTCTGCCATTTCCTCCACCGATGCCAGTGGTGCGTCCACGCCGTCAATGCCTTTGGCCTCCATTCCGTAGATCGGATGCGGGGACTCAATTGTATTCACCAAACGAAAAAGATCGAACACAGTGTCGCCAAGACCATGGGCGATAAAAACGGGAGGGCGTACAGTTCCGGCCTTCAGGAGTAAGAGCGGCGGCACCCGCGGAGGTTCGGGTTGCTCCAGCACTTGCGCGAGCGCCTCAATCGTCGGAGCGTTATAGATGAGCACCGCTGGGAGATGGCGACCACAACCTTTCTCGATCTCAGAAAATGATCGTGTGGCCGATGCAGGGCTCCCACCAAGATCGAAGAAGTTGTCTTTCGGCTGGATCGAGGACCGCTGTAGCACTCTTTGCCAAATGGGAAGCAAAAACTCTACAGCCGAGCTCCTTGTCATGAATGCGGTCATGAGTACAGTCATGAATGCGCGAACGACCAGTAGAGCTCTCGAGCCTTGGTATAGAGCGGTCCAAATTGCAAGGGCCGATCTCCGATCCGGGTCACCGGAACCACTTTGGAATAGTTTCCAGTAGCGAAAATCTCATCCGCTTTCTCGAAATCAGAGTAGGCAAGAGTTCTCTCGACGACTGTCACGCCAGCGTGGCGCAATAATCCAATTACTCTCTGCCGTGTGATGCCCGCGAGAAACGTTCCATTTGGAATCGGCGTAAATACCACGCCATCCTTTGCGAGGAAGACATTGGACGTGGCCAGTTCGGCGACGTTGCCCAGCATGTCGCATACGATCGCGTTATCGAAGCCTCGTTCATGCGCCTCGAAAAGGGAGCGAGAATTGTTAGGATAAAGACATCCCGCTTTCGCGTCCACCGGCATCGTTTCAATAGTCGGGCGCCGGTAAGGCGACAAGGTGATCGAGAATCCCTTCGGTATACGCATGGGCGCCTCATAAATTGAGAGACACCACCGAGTGGATTCGGGATCATGCGCTTGAACCCATGGCCCTTCTTTCTCGGCCCAATACATGGGTCGGATGTAGAGCGCGGCGTCCTTATCAAATCGCTTTATTCCCTCGCGCGCGAGTGCCACCCAATGTTCGGGTGTAACCACGGGCTTGAGAAAGAGTTTTTTTGCGGAATCGTTCACCCGGGCACAGTGGAGATCGAGATCGGGCGTGACCCCTTCGAACGCACGAGCGCCGTCGAACACCATGGAGCAAAGCCACGCGGAATGCGTTCGTGGTCCCATGATAGGCACATTGCCTTCGTGCCAGTCTTGTTCAAAATAGGTCCAAGTCTTGGACCATCCAGTTCCAAGTGCCATCGATTCCTCCCCTACGGATTACCCTCCATGGTAAGGTATGCCGCTAAATTTGCGGAGTGAATCACTCATAGCGAATCTTATCGCTCACCGCTAGCTGACCCAGGGGACATCAACTCTGAGCGCCCGTCGAGCCCGACTTCATTCCCGGCACATGTTTACCTTGCCTCAGGAACGATTTCGGTGGCGGGCCAGTGCGATGGTTGAGCATTGAGATTGGGGACGACCGATATCGGGCCGTCGACGGGCTTTACATCCACATTGAATCCATCCACTTCGACGAGCGGTTGATCTCCCTGCAGGTCTTTGGTTGCCGCTTCGATTGTGACAGTTGAAGATTCGCCGGGCACGAGCGAAATGTAGTTATCCGAATAAAATACCGGCAGGACACGCCGGCCACTCTTCTTTTGATGAAGCTGCAAATGCGAGAGCAGAGCAATGTTGTTTGTGTTGTTGTGCAACGTCACGGTGAACAGCGTTTTGTCGCCCTCGGTGCGAGAGCTGGCTTCGGCATCGAGCACGACTCTGGGAAGTTTCATTAGACCGTCGAGCTGATCTTGCGCGACATGCTGCCAGTAAAAATTCGTAGAGAGCAAATTTCCGTTCGCGTCGGTGAGATCGAGCTTGATGAAGTAGAGCGGGGTGATGCGTGCGCTCACGTCAATCTGCGCGGCCTTGATCGTGCTGCTGCCAGGTACCAGCGCAACCGGATAGCTTTTATGCGAATCCAGGGTACCGTCAAAACGATAGATGAGCACGTTCACATTCACCGCATTCAAGGCATCCGGACGATTGTTGACCACCTCGATGCCGCGATTTTCTTCGTTAAACTGTACATGCACGATCTCTGAGGCCTTTTTCACTGCGTACAGCGCCGCATTGGGCTCGAGATCGTAGTGGTAGAGTTGCCACACGAAACTGGGTTGCGCGGGGTGGCTCATCCACGTAAGTACGCCTGTAGTGGTCTTGAACATTTCCGCGTTTCGTCCTTCATACATGGCGCGAAAAGCTTCGTAGGTCGCGAGCTGGCCCTTTTGGACGAAGTCGGCAAGATTGCGAATGTGCCCATAGCGCTCAGCGAGCGAGGTGGGGAACTCGTTGCCGCGTTGCGCGCCGGCCGCCATATCGTGTTGCGCCCAGTCGTCATTGATCGTTTCCCAATCTTTCTGCGGCATCATGCCCTGGATCGATTCGATTGTAGGAATCGATACTGAGCCGGTCTCGGTCTTAAAACTTTCGTTGAACGCGTAGAAGAAGCGCGGGGAACGCCAGTAGTAAGGTCCATGGGACGAAACGCCGCGTCCATCGGCGGAGTTCGACTGGTAGAGCCGCGTGGGATCGAGGCGAGCCATAAGGGTCTTCAACGTGTCATCAAGCTCTTTGGGCGGATAGCCCTCATTGCGCGCGCACCAGACTGCAATCGACGGATGGTTGCGATAGCGCACAACCTTATCCGTAACATTGGCCAGATATGTAGGAATATCGCTCACGTCTGGGCCGTCATTTGGATTGGGCTGAAAAAATTCATCCCACAGCAGAATTCCATACTTGTCTGCCATATCGTAAAAATCTGGACTGGTGCTCTGTCCCACCCAGTTGCGGATGATGTTCAGGTTGGCCAGCGCGTGCATGTGAAACTCCGCGTCCAGGCGTTCTCGCGAAATCCGCTTCATCGCTTCATCCAGGCCCCAGTTGCCGCCGCGCGCCATCACACGCACTCCGTTCACTGAAAGCGTTAAGTTCTCGGAGTCAGGCACCTGGTATTCGATCTTGCGGATACCGAACTGCCGTGTCGCGGTATCCGAAGTTTTTGCTTTTTTCCCCACATCGAAGCACAGCGTGAGAGTGTACAGATTTTGCGGACCATAACCATTGGGCCACCACAGCTTCGGATTAGAAAGGTGCAGTTCCGGCGTGGATTGGGAGTCAAGGACAATGGCTTCCGTCCCGTTCGCGGCGATGGTCACAGGTTTGTGAAAGGTAATCTCGTTTCCCGGCGCATTCTGGTTCTCTGCATTCTGCAATCGAAGGATGCCGGTAAGTGAACCAGTAACGGGCTTCGGCGATTTATTCGCCAGCGTTGTGGAAATGTGAAGGTCTGCGCTTTCGTGCGACACGGCCAGATCAGCAGTAACAAACGGATCCTTCACCACGACCGGCCCAGTTGCATCCAGCGTGACCGGAAGCCAGATACCGGTATCCCGATCGCGGACCGCGGGAAGCCAGTCCCAGCCGATGGTAGAGAGGAATGTCGGTCCATCGATAGCCGTTTCGCCGCCGTTCTGGCCTACGCCATTCGCAATCGTATGCTCGTGCGGCACTCCGGGGTGAGGCTGGGGTGCAACCAGCACGGCCAGTACGGCGCGGCGGCCGGGCTTCACAAACTCGGAGATGTCAAAGTCACCTCGTATGAAGGCGCCGCGCATGGTCCCGGCCTTGTGGCCGTTCACCCAGATCTGTGCGGTGTAGTTGATGCCACTGAAATGCAGCCAGGTGTGACGGCCTTTGTAGGCCGCTGGCACGGTAAAGGTCGTGCGATACCAGTAGCTGGTCTTGTTCAGACTTTCTGGAATCGCGCGCATATTTTCGCCATACAGCGGCTCGCGGTAAACACCGTCATTGACCAGGGTGGTAAGCACCGTGCCCGGCACGGTTGCGGCATACCAACCCTGCGGATGAAAACTGGCTGTCGAAATGATCGAAGCCGCGTCCGTAACTTTTGCCGAGTCTTGCATCTGCCATCCATCAATAGTTTTCGTCTCGGGTTGCGACTGCGCCAGCAAACACGCGGGTATGAAGATGGCAAACAAGGCGAAGAAACGAAGCATCATTACGCTATATTCCTCTCTGGACAAATTCATTAGTAAGTGAGACACAGGCATGCATATTCGGATCCGAGAAATAAAACATTACTCGTCGAGTGAACCCCGTCAGGATATTGAGAGTTCCTGGAACAGATAACGCTTTCAGAATTCGCCGCTGTGACTCGTGCTGGTATTGTATTCTCGCAAATGCGCGCATCGTCGCAATTATTGAAAGCATTGACAACAATGAAAATTCAAATCAAGTTGTCTTCCTCAAACATTCTGGTTCACTTGTCGAGATGCGTTGGGCGCGCAGTTCTGATTGCCGTGGTCGCTTTTCTTTTCGCGCAACAGTCTAGCGCTCGCCCTCAAACGGATGGGCGGGGGGCCAAAGCCTCATCTGCAGCGCGACCGGAAGACACTGAAGTGTGGGAGCCTTTACCCGCAATCGTCACACCGGGGGTCACCGACGCAGCGCCCCCTTCCGACTCGATTGTACTGTTCGACGGCAAAAACCTTGACGACTGGGTCTCGAGCCAGGACAAGTCACCAGCGAAATGGATCGTCGCCGATGGCGTGATGACCGTGAATAAGGCTGCGGGGAACATTGAGACCAGGCGAACGTTCAAGAACTATCAACTCCACCTCGAATGGATTCCTGAGGACATCAGTGGCAGCGGTCAGGCACGCGGCAATAGCGGAGTATTTTTGGCCTCCACCGGCCCGGGCGACGCCGGATATGAGTTGCAGATTCTCGATTCGTATAACAACAAGACTTACGTTAACGGTCAGGCTGGCAGCATCTACAAGCAAAGCATTCCGCTGGTGAATCCGATTTGAAAGCCCGGTGAGTGGCAGAGCTACGACGTAGTGTGGACTACGCCAACTTTCAACGGCGACGGCTCGCTCAAAACACCGGTATACGTCACGGTCTTTTTTAACGGCATCCTCGTGCAGGACCACTTCGAGTTGAGGGGCGAGACGCTGTACGTTGGACGTCCATCCTACAAAAAGTACGACACAGCCCCATTAAGCTGCAAGCCCACGGCGATCACAGCGAACCGATCAGCTTTCGAAATATCTGGGTCAGAGAGATTCATTAGCGCTCGTAGTACGGCCGCCATGGCCGCGGAAAGAACTTCTACTCGTTTGCCAAACCCGCTAAAGCCCAAAATTTAGTCTGCCGAGGAACTGTTCTGGTGCTCCAGACTTTAGGATCTACTACGCAAATCGTTCTCATTTAAGGGGATAGGAAGCGCCGCCACTTTCAGCAAAAGAAAAAGCAAAAAGAGCTTGCATTTGTCGTAGTGTTATAGTTAAGTATAACACTAGTTGGCCGCGCTCATTGGCTGCCAAACCGCCGGAGAACTCTTGTTGAGGCCCGGAACACTACAAGAGATCTCCGGGATCGACCGCAAAGAGAATTTAAGGAGAAGATTGAAATGAAATCACGAATCGCACTTTCCGTGTTGTTTGTTCTGTTCACCATTGCTGCGTACGCCCAGTCTGACGCACAAAAATCCTTCGCAACTATGAAGAGCCTGGCGGGAGAATGGGAAGGCCCCGTCAATGTCCCCGAGATGCCAGAGATTTCTGGGGGCAAGCAGCTGCACGTCTCGATGCGCGTGACCTCGCGGGGCAACGCGCTCGTGCACGAGCTTCAGGAAGCGGGAACGCCATTGGATGCGACCAAGTATGACCATCCAGTTACGATGCTCTACGTGGAAGGAGACCAGCTTACGCTGATTCACTACTGCGATGCGGGGAACCGGCCACGGATGACCGGCAAGATGTCGTCCGATGGCAAGACAGTCGAGTTCGAACTCAAGGACATCAGCGGAGACCCGGAGGAGCACATGCACCATGCCGTGTTCACCATCATCGATGCCAACCATCACACCGAGGATTGGACGTTCATGGCGAAGGGCAAGCCGATCCACGCGCACTTCGACCTGCGGCGGAAGAATTGACGAAGAGCGAATCCCGGGTAAAGGCTATCTTGGAAAAAAATCATGGATCGTGAGTGGAACGACAGTCAACCGATTTACCGCCAGCTTCGCGACCGCGTGGTTGCGATGATACTCGACGGCGTGCTTAAAGAGGGCGATCCATTGCCCTCCGTGCGCAACGTTGCGGCGGAATATCGGGTCAATCCACTCACGGTTCTAAAAGGCTATCAACAACTCGTCGACGAGGGATTGGTCGAGAGCAAGCGAGGCCTCGGCATGTTCATCAATACTGGTGCGCGAGATTTATTGTTGCAGGGTGAACGGCAAAAGTTTCTGAGCGAGGAATGGCCCAGGGTGTACGCAAGCATTCAGCGGCTCGGCCTGAGCGCGGAAGAACTGCTGAACGGTTCGGCAAACCGCGGATCGTCAAATGCCGCAGAGAAAGAGAAGAAGGAGCCGAAGAGATGACAGTGATCGAAGCCCGTGGTCTCCGGAAAGCCTTCGGCAAAACCATCGCGCTCGACGGCATAAATTTGCATGTCGAAGAAGGCCGCATCCTTGGCATCATCGGCCCCAACGGCGCAGGGAAGAGCACTGCGCTCAACGCGATTCTCGGCCTCACCCAATATCAGGGAGAACTGAAGGTGCTGGGGCGCGAGCCCTGGACCGAACGCGATCAGCTTATGCGCGATGTCTGCTTTATCTCCGATATCGCCGTGCTGCCGCGCTGGATCCGGGTTTCGCAGGCGCTCGACTACGTGGCCGGCGTGCATCCGCGATTCGACCGTGCCAAGGCGGAAGGTTTTCTCGCCAAGACTGACATCAGTCGAAGCAGCAAGGTCAGGGAGTTGTCGAAGGGTATGGTCACCCAGCTGCACCTGGCTCTGGTCATGGCCATTGACGCGAGACTGCTGGTGCTGGACGAGCCCACGCTTGGCCTCGACCTCTTGTACCGCAAACAATTTTACGATTCGCTGCTGAACGACTACTTCGATCGCAACCGCACCATCGTGCTGACGACTCATCAGGTAGAAGACGTCCAGCACGTCCTCACTGATCTCGTGTTCATCAACCGCGGGCGCATCGTACTCGATTGCAGCATGGAAGAATTCGAATCGCGCTATCTGGAAGTGACGGTGCATCCCGAGCATCTAGCCGCAGCACGGGCTCTCAATCCGATATGCGAACGTCAGGTGCTTGGTCGCAGCATCCTGCTGTTCGATATAAAGCTCAATCGCGCCGATCGCGAGCAACTCGCCGTGCTGGGCGGTGTGCGCGTGCCCAGCATTGCCGACTTATTTGTTGCCATGTTGGGAGAGAAGCCAGCGAATCACACCAATCAGCCGCAAGGAGCCTCCCGATGAATAGCCAATCGAATCCGATGGCCGAGTCCTTTTCCTCTTCGATCGCAGCACCGGTGCCAACGTCGGTAACTCGCCTGTTCTACTGGTCCGTGCGTCGCGAGTTGTGGGAGAACCGTTCCATTTATCTCGCGCCCCTAGGCGTAGCCGCGGTATTTTTATTTGGCTTTCTGCTCACTACGATTCTCCCGGGCGCAACTCGTGGACTGCGGTCGATCAGCCCGGAACACACCGCAACCCCTTACGACATCGTGGCCGGTCTAATGATGCTCACCACGATTCTGGTGAACGTGTTTTATTGCGCCGACGCTTTGTATGGGGAACGTCGCGATCGCAGCATCCTGTTCTGGAAGTCGCTGCCGGTATCCGATCCCACAACGGTGCTCGCAAAAGCCAGTATCCCGCTCGTGATCGTGCCGGTAGTCGCATGGGCCGCCGCCGTTGGTGTGCAATGGATCGTGCTCTTATTCAGCTCCGCCCGGCTGCTGGCGAGCGGTATGAGCGTGTCGGCATCATGGACGGAGTTGTCGTTCTTCCGCATGTCACTGCTGCTGCTCTACCACATTTTGACAGCCCACACGCTCTGGCCCGCGCCGGTTTATTGCTGGGTGCTACTAGTCTCCGGCTGGACGCGCCGCGCAACACTGTTATGGGCGGCATTGCCAGTAGTTGCCATTGCCGGGCTCGAAGGAATTGTGTTCCATAGTTGGCATTTCGCCGCCCTGGTGGGCGGGCGGCTGGTCGGCGCTGCGCCCGCCGTCGACTTTAGATCGCCTGACACCTTCCCCACCAACCCGATGACACACATCACTCCGCTTCATTTCCTGAGCAGCCCGAGTGTATGGATCGGGCTGTTGGTTGCGGCGGTATTTCTCGCCGCAGCGGTGCGGCTGCGGCACTATCAAGGACCGATCTGATTCGCCAGGAGTACAAAATGATTCGGAGAAAAAATATTGAAGGTCGTGTTGGTGATCGTGGGGATGCTCTTTTGGCTACGGTATACCCGCTGGTCGCCATGCATTTGGAAGAGAGCCTGCAGATGATGCTCAGCATCTATGTCACGCTGGGAGTTTTGTGTTGCTGGCGTCACGTAACCCGTCAGCGAATCGCAGCCTGATTGCTTTTACGGCATGGTCGAGCTTTGCGCATGCCGGCGTTATGGTGGTGCAGTCATTGCACGATCTGCCCGAACGCGTACATTTGCTGAGCGGCGCAGTTGCGTTTGCCGTCATCGGCATAGTACTGGTTGCGCTCGCGCCCGCCAACATAGAAGTGCCGGATCCAAGTTCGCCTGGGCTGCGCCCCTACATGAGCGGGATAAACCGGGCCTAAGTGAGCCAGACATAATGTTCATGTGCATGGGCCGGCGTGAGACAAAGCCCAGCCTCTGAGTTTAAGCTGCTTGCCATGAAGATGTTTCCGTACTCCTACCGCGAACTATTACATATCGCCCGCCGCAATGAGAGGTTGGCATGAACCGGCGCGAGGTAGTGCAGGGATTTGGATCGGCGGCCGCGGCGCTATCTCTGAGGGGATTCGCACTCGCGTTACCGCCTATCGGGGCGAACGACAAGCTGACGATTGGATGTATTGGGGTTGGATCCCAGGGGCTGCGCGTTATGTTGGATGTGCTGCGGATACCTGAAATCCAGGTAGTTTCCGTGTGTGACGTGAACCGAGGCAGCAGCGATTATCTGGATTGGGGTCCCGACGAATTGCGGAACAAGGTGCGCATGGTTCTGCGGGATTCCTCTTGGGGTGCAACATTGCCCGGACCCACCGCCGGTCGAGAGGTGGCGCAGAGCATTGTTAATGCGTTCTACGCGAAGGAACGCGCGAAGGCTAACTACGCTGGCTGTACGGCGTATGAAGATTTTCGCGAACTTCTCGCCAAGGAGAAAGATCTTGATGCGGTAATCGTGAGCACGCCCGATCATTGGCATGCGCCGATTGCGATCGCCGCCATGCGAGCGGGAAAGCATGTGTATAGCCAGAAGCCGATGGCACATAGCGTGTGGGAGTGCCGCGAGATGGTTCGTGTGGCGAATGAGACGAAACGCGCGACGCAGGTTTCAATCTTCAATTCGAATTCTCCGGAATCGCAACAGGTGCACAATCTTTTGAGTAGCGGCGCGATCGGGCCGGTGCGCTCCATCGACATCTGGACCAAGCGTGCCTCGGCATTCTGGAAGCAGGGACTTCCCACTCCAACACATGCGGATGAAATTCCTGAGGGGCTGAACTGGGATATGTGGCTGGGCCCAGCGCCAATGCGGCCCTTCAGCAAGAGCTATTTGCCATTCGTTTGGCGTGCCTGGTATGACTTTGGCTGCGGCGCCCTCGGAGATATGGGTGAATATGGCTTCGATACAATTTCTCGCGCAGTCGGACTGCAAGCCGCGAATCGAATCGATGCGAGTTCGACGGATTTGTTTCCCGAAAGTTATCCGGTCGCATCGTCGGTGCATTTCGACTTCGCGAAGACTTCAGATCGGGCGGAACTGAAACTGAATTGGTTCGACGGCGGTATTGAGCCAAGACGTCCGCCGGAATTATCCGATGACGCGGAGATGGGAACGGACGGCGAGGGCGTGATCTATACAGGCGACGATGGCAAGTTGATGACCGCGTTCATGGGACAGGATCCGCGTTTGCTGTCCAAAGATGGAAAAATGACGATGGCTGTGGGAACGCCAGCGAAAAGGGAAGAACCTTTTCAGCCCTCCAGGCCAGAACTCGGTGGCAGCGCCAGCAGCGCAGATGCGGCGCACTTCCTGGAGTGGGTGCATGCCTGCCAGAGCGGTCCGCCGGCTCGCGCGAATTACGCCTACGAGGCTCCGATCGTGGAGACGCTGATGCTGGGCTGCATTGCCGTCCGAACGCATGAGGTTCTGGAATGGGATGCGGAGAAGTTTCGGCTGACGCGCGGTTCAGACCGGGCAGTCGGCCTGCTGATGCCGCAACATCGTACCCCGTGGGGGATTTCATGACCCAATGTTTTGTGCATGACGATGTTTCGATTCGCCTCGATCTGCGCTGCGAACTGGGAATTTATTGGTCAGGCTTGGCGGCGCAGTTTTGTCACTCTGCCCGCTTCAACCCACTCCACCACAAAAATGTTGCCCTCGTGATCAAAGCAGGCGCCGTGCGGGCAAACAAACCCGCCGGGAACGAATGTTCCGTGTTCCTGATTTCGAACCGCGCTCCAATCTGTCTTTGAAAATTCCCCACGACCTAAACTTGCGACCACGTTGTTCTTGCGATCAAGAATCACCACCTTGCTCAGAAGATCTGGGATCACGACTTCTCCATTTCGTTCCTGCAGGTAACAGGGCATCTTCGTTGTGCCCAGAATGAAGTCAACGTGTTTGCCATCCAGGGTGAATCGGTGCAACCGGCTGTTGCCCCGGTCGGCAACCACCAGAAGCGGCGTCTGTTCACGGGTATCGATCCACAACCCGTGCGGACAATCGAGTTGATCGTGGCCCGTGCCCAGCCCGCCAAAGGTGCGAACAAACTCCGCTTTCTGGTTGTACTGATTGATAAAGCTCGATCCGTATCCATCGCCCACATAAATATCTCCATTCGGAGCGATGGCCACGTTGGTGGGGCGATAGGGTACTGCCGAGTTTTTGTCTTTGGGCTTGTAGGCCTCGGATTCCGCGGGATATCCCAGGGTAAATACTTCCTCCCCTTTCAAAGTTCGCTTGGTCACGATGCCATGTTGGAAGTCGCAAAGGTAGAGAAAGTCTTCGCTTCCTTCCTTGCGGATGGTCAGTCCGTGCGCGCCGCCTCTGAATTGTCGTCCCCAGGAACGGACGAACTTCCCGTCGTGATCGAAGACCACCATCGTGTCCTGGCTCTCGCTGGTGGCATGCACGGTGTGATGGATATAGATATTGCCTTGGGAATCTTCGCAGACGCCATGCGTGTTGCCGTACTTGATGGTGCGTGGCAACTCGCCCCAGTCATGAATGGCCTCGTATTGATGACCGTCTTGCCCGAGGATTGGCGGTTTCGTACCGCCCTTGTCGGTTGTACCCAGGAGTGCAGGAGCGCAGGCCACAGTTGCGGCGGAGACTAGAAAAGTGCGACGCGTGACTTCCATGATCAGGCGCTCCAAATAGAGTGACGAGAAAATCCAGGAATAAATTGGGTTAAGAAAGAGACTTCGCGGTGCCGGCTTACTTCACTTGCTCGCGACTGCAGCCTTTTCGTCGACCAGTTTAGGATCAGCGAATTGCAACCAGAAGCCCATCATCTCTTCGTCGCTGGGCTCACCCCAGCGAATCGCTTTTGAGGGATCGGGATTCTGGGCATTATCGAATGAGTTGTCGAAATATGCGGTGGTCACCAGCTTTGTACCTTTGAGTAACAAGAACTGGTGCTTCAGGAAATAAGTTTCCTGCCAGCGGAAATTATAGTGCGGTACGTTTAATAGGACTTCGTGATGGCCGTCCGGATAGATGGCTTCGGTGGTCATACTTTTTCCGCGAAAATGCATGTGCGCGGTATAGGCCAGAACCGTTACATCTTTGGGCAACGTAAAACACGAAGTCACTCGGTGATTATTGTCATTGGGCGGAATCAGAAAGAGATCATTCCATATTTCGTACTGCGCAATCTCATGCTTCACCGGTTCCCGGGCAAACACCAGCCCAATGCTGGTGCGGTCTTTCACGTCTTCGCCGGTATGGTTGCTATAGTGAACCTGAAATTGCAAATAGGAACCTGCCGGAATTCTTAGCGCGTAACCAGCAGGGCGAGTCTCGGCCAGGTGCCCAGGCAAATAGATTCCGGGCACGATGTTCAGATATCCGGATCCCTTACCCGGAACTCCACCACCATCCGGCGCCGAGCACCCATCGTCGATGACCGGTGCATCCGGCCTCATGTGCAAGACCTTGCCGGTGCGGTAGTGATATTTGTCGACTCCGGCGTCCGCTTTGCCATGCTCGGCTACTTCCTTCGCCACTTTATCAGCGGCAATCACCGACACGGTTGCGTGATGCACTACGCGCCGATCTCCGGGAAGCACCTCGGCGGCCTGGATCCACTTGTCCTCAGTAAAGTTGGTCGGAACGTAAATGTATTCGTAATCGTCCTGACTACCGCCGCTTACTGTGAACTCGGGAATCGTGAATACCACGTCGGGCTTGATGTGCCAGCCGACGGGAAAGACAGGAGCCGGAGGTAGGTCTTTTGCGTCGCCTTCCCTCGTGCCAGTTCTGACCCAAGCGTCGATGGTCTTAATGTCCTCGTCAGTGAGCCGTGGATCATTGATGAAATCGCCGACTTTGGGATCGGCGTGCCACGGCGGCATCTTGCGTTGCACAACGGCTTCGCGAATGGCCGGCGCCCAGAGGCGCGCATCCTTATACGTCATGAGAGACATGGGAGCGATGTTGTTCTCGCGGTGGCACCCAACGCAATTCTTAAACAAAATCGGAGCGACGTCCCGGTCATAGGTGACTTGCTTCGGAGCATTCGAGGTTTCCTGACTTGCGCCCATCAACAAACCGCAAAGCACTATGGCAACCAGAACAGGACCGATTCTGCTCGACACTATGAATCCTCCCATGCGACGTGGCCATTCTAGAACTCGTCGTTCTGGAGTACAAGGACTGCAGTCCATTCGGCCGCGCGGCGGCGCAACCGTCGGACCTCCGTGCGTTCGCCTCTAGGCGTCGAACAGAATGTCAACTGGGAAGCGAATCAGCCTGGCAGATGACAAGTATTTATCTCTCCGGCGATGCTTCCAGATTTATTACTTCAAAAGGCGCAAGCGTCAGGGTCTTCGGCTCGCCCCCAGTAAATGAGAGTGATTTGCTGTCGCGGTCTTTGAGCCATGGGCTGCGTGCGTGATATTTTCGCGGCGCCCCTAGCCGGCAATTCGAATGCTCTCGCCACATCGAGCGCATAGGTCTGCTTCTTGTCGCTTGGATTGCGCAACGTGATGATGCCTTTTTCGGGCGACCACGCTGCCCAACCGTAAACTTGCAGCTGGCGGGGATCGCCTCCAATCCAGTGAGTGTCGATCATGACATCGGCATTGCGGCGCGCCCATTGCGCTGCTTCCGCCAGCATGTCCCAATCTTCTTTCGAGAGGAGGGAGTGACTGATGTAAAGCTCCTGCAACTGCGTGCCGCTCCCGAAATAGGAGTGCACCTCATTCCGAAAATCCTTGCCCGGATCAGAATCAAGATGTTCGGCTTGCCGGGCATACACCATTCCGTGCAGCATGAGAGAGTTCAAGGGAAATAGCGGCCCGGCTTGCACGATGCCGTGATAGGTTGCCGCGTCTCGATATGTGATCCAACGTTCGCGCCAAGAACCCACACCCGCAAATGCGGTATCGTCCCCGCTCCTCCAGATGGAATCGGAGTACTGTAGCCAGAAGGGTGAAGGATACGTGCCGGTAGTAAGATTGATGAAAAGTTTGGGATTCACCGATCGCCATTCGCGCATAAGACTGATGGCCGCTTGAAAGTCGCTGTCAAACTGGCTTCCCGGCAACACGCTATCCACATTTCCTGTGCCATCGATTTTGAACTGGTTTATCCCATAATCACGAATGAACTTTAATGTGACCTCGCGGAAGCGTGCGTAGTACTTCGGTCCAGAGAGGGCAAACCCGCCGGAATTGGTTTCAAGACCTTGTTGGCGTCCGTACTTGAGACGCTCTTCCTTGGCTTTGTCATATCCGCCCCAGGGCGAGAGCCAAACGCCTGGCGCAGCGCCGTATTTTTCTGCAGCAGCTTTCAGAGGCGTAAAGCCATTCGGAAATCCTGAACCGAAACTCCACAGGGTATGAGGATCATCCCAACCATCATCGAACAGGAATGAATCCAATTTTACGTTTCGCTTTTCGACCAGCTCTTCGCCGAAAGAATGAATTACATCCAGAGCGTCAGCTTCGTCGTAGGAATTATTAAAGCCGATGTCATACCAGGAGTTGTAGGTCAGGAATGGCGAGTACGGGCGTGCCCGCTCGCGCTCGATGTAGCTCAGGAAACCGCGCCGCATCTGTGCCGGTGGGCTAACGCCAATTACAGAGGAGTAAGTCACCGTCTGGCCCGCGCGCAGAGGTAATTCGCGATGCATGGAACAGGTTACGACCTGATTGGTCACACGGCAGATCGAAAGAGGATGCTCAAAGCCGAGAAAGGTATCTCCGATGGTTACGGGAGAACCTTTCACTTTTCCGTCGACACGCGCGCCTGGCGCCTTGAAGTCGAATAGTTCGATTTCGGTGATGGGTTGGTCGTTCGTGGCCTGGAGCGAGATCTCCTGTCTTAGATAATTGGAGCTATCTCGTAGTATTGCTTTCCATGTCACCGACAATTGTCTGTTGCGATCTTCCAGATTCACGATGACCTGCTGTCCGGGGGAGCGTTCGGCCGACCGTAAGGCGTTCGGTTCAGCGGGCAGACTCTCTATCTGTGGGTCACCGTGCAGGGCCATTGTCGAAGAGCGCAGAATCCTCCCATCACGAAACCTGAGAACAAAGAGATCGTTCGATAGCCGAATGTGTTTTTCTGCGCGGTGCTCAACCAAATCCGTCCCGGCGACTTTACCTTCAATGAACGACCATCGTGCCGCGAACAAGTTGTTTTCCAGAGTCATGCGCTGTGAGCGAATGATTGCGTGAGCTTTACCCGCATCCATGCCGTATGGATTTGGAGATTGACTCGCGGCGGCGATGCCAGGGTTGGCGATCAATGAACTCAGATATAAAAGTAAGACGCTAATTTTTACTCGCATAAGTTTGCCAAGCATTCCGCTTCCGCGCAGCGCGATATTATATTAGACTCTGATCGCTAGTGAAGCATTTCGTAATAAATGGAAACTACGCACAAAACAAAACGAAACATCGAGTATCTTCCGTCTCACTACTGGATGGCTGCGGAAGGTTCTGCATGAGCAACAAAGGAGCAGAACAAGACCCCTTTGTTGCTATGGTAACCGCGAAGGCCGAAGTCAATTTGCGCCTCAGCGATTTTCAGCCGCGCTCCATGCTGGTATCCCCGGTGCACGAGATTCTTCGACCGAAGTTTCCCGTTATTGATTATCACAATCATCTAGACGCCCTGGAACCTTCCGACGTTCTTCGGGTGATGGATGAATGCGGAATTGAGCGAATCGTAAACATCACGATGCGTACCGGTGAGGCTGCATTACGAATGATTGATAAGTTTCACCGGGCAGATCGCGATCGCTTCTACACGTACGGCTGGATGGACTGGAGCGATCTGTACTCTGCCGGCTTCTTTGAGCGGTCCGTGGATCGACTGGAAGAGCTGGTGGAGCGCGGCGCTTGCGGTTTGAAGTTGTGGAAGGATCTGGGAACCAGCGTCCGCGATGTAGACGGAACTTTGTTGCGAGTGGACGATGAACGCCTCACACCGCTGTTTGAGAAAGCTGCCGAACTGCATGTTCCCATCATGTTTCACATTGCGGACCCGGATGCTTTTTTCCAGCCCATTGACAATCACAACGAGCGCTATGAGGAACTGGCGGCTCATCCCGAATGGAGTTTTCACGGCTCGCTATTCGACAAATCGCAGTTGCTTGGCCAGCGCGATAAGGTGTTTGCGCGTCATCCAAAAGCTACTTTTGTGGCGGCGCACGTTGCCGAACATCCGGAAGATCTCTCCCACGTCAGCCGCTTGCTCGATTTGCATTCGAATCTCTACGTCGATATAGGCGCTCGTTGCGCGGAACTGGGGCGCCAACCTTACACTGCTCGCGAGTTTTTCCTGAAATATTCGGGCCGCATACTCTTTGGAACGGACTTGATTCCTGACGTAAACATGTATCGCCTTCACTATCGTTTTCTGGAAACCCGCGATGAGTATTTTGAGTATCCGTCGCACGCCTCTCGTCAGGGGCGCTGGAACATTTACGGTTTGTTTCTTCCCGATGACGTGTTGCGCTCGGTCTATCGGGAGAATGCATTGCTACTTCTCAAGAAATGAATGGACATTATGCATCAGCATCGAATTGCATTCTCTTCTGTTCTTATCCTGCTCCTGGTTGCGAACGCCTCCCCAAATTCCGTTGAACAGAATTGGACCAACTACGTACGGATCGGCGCGTACGGCCTGGCAAGAAACAGCGCAGATAAAATCGTGGCCGACGCACAGGAGACAGGCGTCTTCGGCATCGAGGTGGACAACGACATCCCGGGCCGCTACGAGAGTTTTCTCGATCCGAAAGCCAAGCTGGAGGCGATTCGAACCGTGGCAGAAAAAGCGCACACGCTGGGAAACTATGCCTTCGTCTACATTGCTGGAACGGAATGCATCACCGCCCATGGCGATAAGGTGGCTCACACTCTTGCAAAAGATCATCCCGACTGGTTGCAGCGCAAGATCACGGGTGAGCCCGCCATCTTCGGCGGCGGCACGGCTTTTTGGATTGCGCCCGGCGATGAGGACGTTTGGGTTAGTCCCTACGCCCCGGAGTGGCGCAAAACTTATATGGAGCGCGTCCGGCAGATCGCCGTGACTGGAATTGACGGCATCTACGTCGACATTCCGTATTGGATGACCCACTTCGAAGGCTGGGAGGATACTTGGGCGAGCTTCGACGACTACACCGTGGCTGCGTTCAAAAAGCAGACGGGACTCGATGCGAAAAAAGATTTAAAGATCGGCGACTTTTCCGATCCTAACTTTCGCCGTTGGGTTGATTTTCGCATTCAGACCATCACTGATTTTCTGCGCGAGATCGATCAGAACGCCAAGTCAGTAAATCCAAAAATAAAAACTATCCCTGAAATCTATCCTGGCATTGAATTCGAGGCAGTTCGCGTAGGGGCCGATGTTTACAGCCTCTATCCCGTGGTCGACGCCATCGCGCACGAATACGAATTCGGCAGCGGGAATCATATGGCGGCATCTCGCAGGCCCCTAGACTGGTTCTACTACCAGGTCGGTATGCACACCTTCCGAGCCTTCGCGGAAGGGAAGGCTACCTGGATTCTGAACTATTCCTGGGACGGAGATAAGGTTGTGGACCGGCGCGGGGCCATGATGAATCTGGCGATGTCCCAAGTTATGGTGGGAGCGAATTTCTGGGATGCGCCCGGGCATTCCATGGCGGGATCCAATGATCCCGCGACCCGCGAGAAGATTTTCTCCTGGATTAAGCAAAACGAAAAAACTCTCTACTTGCCGCGAACGCCGATCCATCCCATCGGAGTGTATTTCTCGGCGCAGACACGAAACTATTATGCCGACGATTTTCTCCGCTCCTATCGCGGGATTCTAATTTTGCTGATGCAGTCCCATCGAGAATTTCAGATCGTCACCCCAAGAACCCTGCACGAATTTCACGGCGATGCCCTCGTTCTGCCAAACGTTCGTATTTTGAATTCGGACGAGAAGGCGTGGCTCAAACAATACGCTGGAGAGGGGAAGAAGTTGATCATAACGGGCAATAACCCCCTCGAATCGGGGAATCAGCCAAACATCACGCGTTTCCCGGATTGCCCGGGGAAGACGTACGTCAAATCATTGGAGGCTGGGTTTGATCAGGCAACTCCAGGGATGCAGCAGGCTTTTCTCGACAGCCTTCCGCCGACCGCGGGTGTTGAAATCTCGGCGTCGCCTAAGGTGGCAACCTCCATTGCTCGCGTGAACGGTGAGACTCACATTTTCCTGGCAAACTTTGCCGGGCTGGTTGGAGGCAAGAATCCCGTTCAAACTCCTCAAGTCGTCACGATCGTCGTCCCGGATAAGCGCAGCCGTTCGGCGTATTTCTTGCCGTTTCTTGGCGACACTCAAAAACTAGAGGGCACGTCGAAGCAAGGGAACGTTACTTTCACATTGCCGCCTATCTCGAAGGGTGCGGTCTTCTGGCTGCCGGCCGATTGATGCAAGAATCCGATGCCTTGCATTCATGGAGCAGCGTCCTGACATTCCTCTTGACAAGCAGTGTACCGAGTCAGTAAAAGATTGGTTTCGAAAGAAATCGTAAGCATTCGCAAGCTACGAAGTTCCCTGGTTCGGGCCAGCGCAATGCGAAATCGGGTGGAGGGTCTCATGGGGCTGACTCGGCGCGTGCTTTCCTGGTTTCTGAATGTCTCCCTGTTTGCAATCTGTACGAGCTTGCTTTTTGCGCAAGGCAACTACCGCGCACAACTACGTGGCATTGTCTCCGATGCTTCAGGTGCTGTTGTGCCGAATGCCACCGTCACCATTCGCGACACGGGCACCAACATTTCGTCCTCCGCGCGCACAGACGATAAGGGTTCTTACTTCTTCACCGGCCTGCGCCCATCGACCTACGACGTAAAGGCCGAAGCGCCCGGATTTCGCGCGTCCGACCGCACCGGAGTGGTCCTCGAGGTTGACCAGGAATCCTCTCTAAACTTCAAAATGCAACTGGCGGGCGTAACCTCCACAGTTGAGGTCAGCAGTACTGCCCCGCTCCTTGACACCGGCAATGCAACTCTCGGCACCGATGTAACTAGCCAGTACGTCAAGCAACTACCCTTGGTAAATCGCGATTTCTTTGGCCTGACCTTCCTGGCGGGAGGTGTAACGGAGGCTGCCGGCTCGGGCACGCAAGATAATTACCCCTCAGGAACGAATTTTGTTTCGAACGGTCAGAGAAACGCCACCGCTGAAGTCCGGCTCGACGGCTCCCCGCTCAGTGCGCCGGAACAGGGCGAAGGCGGAAACAGCAATGTTTATTATGAGCCGCTCGTCGAAGGCGTGCAGGAATTCAAGGTTCAAAACAACAGCTTCTCGGCGGAATTCGGCAACAATGGTGGCACAGTCGTAAATATGGTCATGAAAAGTGGCACCAATAATTTTCACGGCAGCGGATGGTATTTTCTGCAGCGTTCGGGATTGGACGCGCGCGACTTTTTCAATCCTGCTCCGAATCCCAAGCCGGACAGCGCTCGCGATCAGGGCGGATTCTCGATCGGAGGCCCGATCCGGAAGAACAAGACTTTCTTCTTCGCCGATTTCGAAAAGGTTCGCTCCAATTCGGCATTCAACGGCATCGCCACCGTCCCGACTCAGGCGGAAAGAGGAGGAAATTTTTCCGCGATAGCAACTTTTGGTCCCGGCGGCATTTGCGTCGCCAACTGTATTTATGATCCAACTCTGCCGTTAGTCACGTGCTCAACCGGTATGTGCCGGCAACAGGTGCCGGGCAATATCATTCCGACAGGCGAGATCGATCCGATCGGTAAGGCCATTCTGAATCTCTATCCGCAGCCTAATCAGCCAGGGACAATCAACAACTACCTTTTCAGCGGCATTGCGCATGCGCCCGACTATCAGTTCGATATCAAAGTCGATCATCAGATCAATGATCGAAATCACATCAGCGCCCGTTACAGCCGCGAATCCTCGAATTATTTTACGCCGATGATTTTCGGAGACGGCTTCGACAACAACGGATCTGGCGACGGCATTGCCGGGTCTCCGACGCGCACGCAAAACGCATCGATCGAATACTCCCGCACCATAAATTCACGCATCGTCTGGACGAACCATTTCTCCCTGGACCGCGTACATGAACGCGCAACTTCCGGCATCCCGACCATTTCAAGTTTCAATTCCACCCTCCCGTCCGGCGTTCAGTTGTCGCCAATCTTTCAGCAGGCGAACGGATTGGATCGCATGCCCGCAATCTACATGTCCTCCGGCGGGCAAACCTCTCCCTGGACTGATCTCTACGATCAATGCTGCGTGGATACGACCTTCGCGCACACGCTCTACACCTATTCGTCGCAGCTCGTGGTTTCGCACGGATCGCATCTGATGAAGTTCGGCGGCGAACAGCGCCTTTTTTATAACAATTTCTTCCAGCCCAACGATCCCACAGGAACCCTGAACTTCACCGACTATGTGACTTCGCCGACTCCCAACAACGACACGGACGCGAACGGAAATCCGACCGGCAATCCTTTGGCCAGCACGCTCTTCGGCTACGCTGACAACGTCAATCCGGTTCCCAATATCAATACGTCGCTGCAAGTTTTGCCCTCGGTCGCCAACAGGTCGGCCGAAACTGGTTTCTATTTCCAGGACGACTGGAAGATAACCTCCAAGCTCACATTGAACCTCGGTATTCGCTACGAATGGAGCACACCGTACGACGAGCGCTACAACCGAATTCAGTTCAGCGATTTCACCGCGCCCACGGGGGTCGGCATCAACCTGGCAAATGTGTTGAGCGCCGCTCCTCCTGGCACAAGCAGCGCGCAGGCGACGCTGGCAGGTGTCGGCATCAGTCTCCCAACCACGGAGCAATTGATCGGCACAACGCAATTTGCCGGCTCGAACATGCGGCACGTGCCGGTCTATCGAAGTGATGTCGGCCCGCGGCTCGGTTTTGCCTACTCGTTCGATCAGAAGACGGTCGTGCGCGGCGGCGCCGGAATTTATTTCGGCATGAGTCCGGCCACGAACTTTCAGTATCCTGGAACTGCATTCAGCAAAACGGCGCCTATCATCTTCACGAATAATAATTTCGCGACGCAGTATGCCACGCTCGAAAATCCGTTCCCATCCGGATTTACTCCTCCGCAAGGCCGCCAGTATGGTCAGTTCGCCGTTTGGGGATATGGCAACAACAACGATCTGGGTACTACGGCGGCACGCGACGCCGATCTTTATATGTGGAATATTGGAATCCAGCGCGAGCTCCCGAGCCAGCTCGTCCTGGGGGTCGATTACTCGGCCAACCGCAGTACGCATCTGCCCTGGTCAGGAACGAACAACAGAGATTTCATGTCGTCCGCTTTGCTGGCGAAGGTCTCCGCTGCCGTCACACCTACTGACCCTCAATGCCAGAACGACAGTTGCGTGAGCAACTTTCTGGCGAACCCGGTCAGCAATCCTTTCTATCCGATGTTCAGCAGCCCTTGTACGCCCACGCCATCGGCGCCCTGCTTCAACGAGCCGAATTCGCTGTACAGCGCGCCCCAAATTCCTCTCGGCTATCTACTTAATCCCTACCCGCAATTCACCGGCGATTTTGAGGGCCTGATGATTGAAGAAGCATCATCCTGGTACAACGCCATGCAGGTTCGCTTCGAGAAGCGCACGACGCACCACATCAGTTTCGAAGGCAACTACACGATCTCGAAGATGACCGATAATTCGTCTGCTGGCCGGAACAATTGGGTGGGCTCACTCGCAAGTGGAATGCCGCAACAGCTCGATCGGCTTTATCTGGAGCACAGCATCAGTGGGAACGACGCGCCGCAGCGCCTGGCGGCCGCGGTCGTTCTCGATCTGCCTGTGGGGCGCAAACAATGGCTCGGCGGCAATATGAATCGCGGCCTTGATGCGGTGGTCGGGGGATGGTCGCTTGCCACCATGATCACAGAACAGTCGGGTCAACCCATCGCGCTGGGCATGAGCAACCCCCGGCTGGCCAGCGGCACGCAACGTCCCAACATCATTTGCTCTCAGCTCAAAACCGGACTCAGCATGAAAGATGTAGCCGCCAATTGGCTGGCTAACGGCAATGCCGAATCAACCGGAGCCATGCCCCCGTTTTCCTTCATCAATCCCGGCTGTCTTGCCGACCCAGGCGATCAGAATCCCGGCAACGCCCCACGTTACTATCCTGGGCTGCGTGTAAATGGCATTCACAACATCGACGCGAACCTTTCCAAGTCGTTCGTGCCGAAAGAAGGAATGAAGATCGACCTGCGGGCTGAGATGTTCAACGCGTTCAATCATCCGCGCTTTGCCCAGCCCGATTCCGCATTGGGAGATTCGGCCTTCGGCACCATCACCTCTGACGCGAATGGCTACTTGCCTCGCTACTTCCAGTTTGGATTGAGGTTCGAGTTCTAGGGTGTGCCACCACGTCGCGGTCATGGCGCGACACGACGAACGCCGTGGATACGCAAGTCGATACGAGTCTGGCTGTGCCCGCGGTGGAAGGCCCTGGCCATCGACACAATCGCAACCGCGCGTCCTGGTTGAAGTTGGTCGGTTCTCAAACTGGGAGGCCGACTCGGCGCAGCAGGCTCTGAAAGCGAGGGTCCTCGCGCAGGGAAATCAGCCGGCGGTCTTGCCTAAGAAACGGAATCTGACTCTCGCGATCCTGGTAGGACCGTTCCAGGTATCGGAAAGCATTGGAGGAGTCACCGAGACCAGCAAACAGAATTGCCATATCCCAGGCGGCGACATAGTGCTGCCTGGAAATCAACTGTAGCCGTACAACGATTTTGCGGGCTTCCCTCCGTTTCCCGGAAAGCGCATAGGCATGGCCTAGAGAAGCTATTATTGCCGGATTGTCCTGTGAAAGGCCAATCGCCTTCTGCCATTCAGCAACGGCCGCTGGGAACTTTTCCTGCAGTTCATACACAGCTGCCAGCATCTCGTGTGCGGGAGCGAAATTGGGATCCAATTCCAGCGTCCGTTGGCCCAGCGAAATCGCCTCATCGTACTCACTGAGATCGCGGTAACGTCCCGCCAAGGTGATGTTCGCTTGCAACGAGAGCGGATCCAACTCCTGTGCCTGCCGGGCTTCCTGTAAGGCCTCAGGAAGACGGCCCATGGCCTTCAGATAATAGCTGTACCATTGATGCGCGGTTACATAGCTCGGATTAATTTCGATTGCGCGGCGAAACTCCTGCTCAGCCTGGGTCCAATTCCAGTCGTAGTAGAAAGCAACCATACCCATGGCCGCATGGCCCTCAGCTGATTCTGGATCGAGTTCCAACGCTCTCGCAGCGGCCGCTCGCGCTTTCACCCGCGCAACTTTCGCCGGCATCACGTCTGACCCCAGAATGGAATAGGTTCCGGCCAGCCCGGCGTAGGCGGCCGCAAATGTCGGATCCTTCATTATCGCTTCCTGAAAGTATTCGATACTTTTCTTGAGTCCCGCCTCGGAACGCTGGTTCCAGAAATAGCGGCCCTTGAGATACGCCTCATAGGCGTCGGGTTGCACCGTGCGGCCATTCAGGAAATGTGAATCAACAGAAGGTCCTGTTGCCTGGGTTTGTATTCCGGCTGCGATGTCGTGAGCCGCCGTTGTTTCCAGCAGCAACACGTCCTCAAGTTTACGGTCGAAGCTGCGCGCCCAAAGATGGTGATCGCTGGCAGTATCAATCAACTGCACCCGAATTCTGACCCGGTCTCCAACCCGTTCTACCGTACCCTCGACCAGGGCTTCGACTCCAAGCTCGCGGCCGATTTCCGGGACCGTCTTGTTGCCGCCCTTGTAGTGCATAACTGACGTTCGAGATATAACGCGCAGAGTTCCCAATTGAGCCAGGTCGGTGATAAGTTCATCGCTTATTCCATCGACAAAGTACTCCTGCGCCGGATCATTGGAGAGGTTTTGCAACGGCAATACGGCTATGGAGCTGAACCGTTTCGCAGGTGCGGACGTCTTGGCTGCTGGCTTTCGAGAACTAAAGGGCAAACTCACCCATCCGCGCGACTGGGCAAATCCAATGAAAATCACCGCGAGAACGACAGCCGCGGCAAGATACAGGGTCCGAAGTTTCCAGCGTGTAGATAGCCACGGGACAGGCTCACGAAGTTCGGCGCTGGCCGGTGGTGGGGATATTGCCACAGGCAAGCCTGCGCTGGTTCCATCTGGTCGCTCGGGGGCTTCCGCCACGATTGTGACTGGAGCGATGAAGCGGTAGCCCAAACGAGGAAGGGTCTCAATGTAGGATGGATTGTCGGCAGAATCGGAAAGCACTTGCCGAAGCTTTCTGACTGAACTGTTAAGCCCGTGCTCAAAGTCGACGAACGTATCGGCTGGCCAGACGGCCTCACGGATTTCCTCTCGGGACACAACCTGCCCGGCGCGACTGAGCAGCACTTCGAGGATTAAATAAGGCTGACCAAGTAGTTTAACCCTGGCGCCGTTCTTGAGGACTTCACGCGCATTCGTATGGACCTCGAACGGACCGAATCGATACTTTCTGTTTAGCCCCATATGCCCCCCCGCACAGGGCCTCACTGCGTTGGCCGCGATTTTAACACTGCCAGCCCGTGCAGCCTCCGAAAAACAGCTTGGGACAAGGTTAACTATGGCGCCCGAACTCTTGACGTGTGATCGAAGTCGATACCATCCGCCGCACAACCTCCAATGATTCATGGGGTTGGCAACTCACCCCCAGCTTACCCAGATTTTACCTTCGACGCCTTGCACTTTTGTCTTATTCGCGAGAAAGTTACGACGCTTCAGAGGTGCTGCGGAATGTAAGGGGGCCACAGTCACAGAAGTCTTCGCATTCCTGAGTTAAGAAGCACCGGCAGGGAGAACCGTCGGGGGGCGGTTCTCCCAGCGTTACATTAGCAAGAAGACCAACCAGACCAACCCAAGGATCCGGACAGGGCTAGAAAGTGCGTTGGGCAGGTGAATCTGCGAAAGAAATACAATCGAGCTCGCCTCGTTTTCAATACCCAACGACCTAGGCTTTATTGCTCCGGTTTCGCCCTCTGAACAACTTCCACGTGATCGAGTTGTACGGAACTTCCAGCTTTCGCCGCCATGTCAACCGGTAATCTTCAGACTGCAACTACGGCAGGACCGACAAGCTGCAACCGGAGATGCGCACCGAGAGCACTCTCCATCGAAAAAAATAAATTCCGCCATCACGCTCGGTGCTGCTGTCATTCGCGATTTCACGAAATCTAAATCTACCGACAGACATGCGATTTGACTTTTCAGAAAAGTGGTAAACTTCTTCTATCATGGCCGCTGAAAAGAAGCGTCGGAAGAACCAGCCGAAACGCAAGAAAACCGCTGCGAAGAAGACTAAACCGGCAAAGAAGAGTGTCCGGAGGAAACTGGCTACCAAGCGGGTGGTCGCGAAGAAGAAGTCGCAGAAAAAGTCTGCCGCAAAAAAATCAGCCACGAGAACGTCAGCGCTCGCAAAGAAAACTATACGCCCGAAATCCGGACGCGTACTCACGAAACGTGCTCCGGCAAAAAGGCAGAACCTCGATGACGATGTGTTTACAGGCCCAGGACTGAGCTCTCAGGCGGGTCAATCAGGAGATTTGCAGGGGCTATCTGACCGCGAACGTGCTGATTCGGAGAGTGTGGACGAACTACTGGAAGAAGGCAACTCATTCGAGGCCGACGTAGTATCGGGCGTACAGAGCGCCGACGATCACGAAGGGCAGGAGGTTCACACGCACGAAGTGCCCGAAGACGATGTTCCCGGCGAATATCTCGACGAAGATTGATTATCGGCTTTGACGTAATTGGTCCAGCGGCGAGTGAGCCTTATCTTTTTTGCGGGTACTGAAGTTGCAAATCGAAAACTGTCAGGCGCGTGGCAAAAATAGGGGCATATCTCCCGATATGCCCCTTCCATACGTACCTCCCATCTTTACTCGTAATTGAAATTCAGTTGATCCAGATACACCGAATAGGGAGACTGTTTGGAGTTTCCATCCTCCTGATAGTTGATGGTGACGCCATACCAGCTCGAAGGCGCCGAACCGTGGTTATAGTATTGGTTGAGAGTTGCTGTGGATCCATTCAAAGTAATCGATTTATACAACAATTGATTGTCGGAAGTGCGCTCCACTTGAATGGTTAGGTGATTCCACGCGTTGTTCTTTGGATAGCAGGAAACACCCGTAGGAACCCAGTGCGCACTGACGTTGTCCCAGACGTCCCATTCATTGCCGCCAGCCACGCGACACTCATGGCCCCAAATGAAACCCATACTGTCGAAGAACTGATTGATATCGAACTCCAGCGCTTGCGCCAGCCCCAAATTGCTTCCCCAGAAATAGACGTCATAGGTGAAGTCGTGCAGGGTGGGAACCAAGGTGTGATTCTTGTCGGGTAAGCCTTGCGAAGAGAACGGCCCGATCAAGTGATTGTTCCAGAGTCCATCGCCATACGCTTCACTCCCGGCCAGATACATCTGAGTGGCTTTTCCAGTCATCGAAGGATTTTTGATCCCCTGTGACATGGAAAATACGATGTTGTCGCAGGGCGACGGGGAACAGTCGACAAATGTGGGAGCTCTCTGTCCATATTGCCCCCAGCCTCCGCTATGCTGCAGGTTCGAGAATACTTTGCCCTCGCCTCCGCCACCACCTCCGACCGTGATGGTAACAGGAGCGGTGCTCGCTCCTCCGCAGCCATCCCACTCTTCCACCACAGCTTTATACGTTCCGGCACTCAGTGCCAGGCTGTGGTTCAGTTTGTTTCCATTCTCAACATACGCCAATTGATACGGAGCAGTGTAGATTCCGACCGCGGAAACGCCTTTGGAGCAAGTTGTGCTCGCAGTCGCAGAGAAATTAACCGGCGAGCTGACCGTGCTGTTATTGGCAGGGGAACTTACAGAGACGCCAGAGGATTTTTCGCTGACGGTAACGGTAATCGGGGTAGTTGACGCCCCACCGCAGTGGTCCCACGATTCAACCACGGTTTTGTAAGTTGCTGGATTCAAGCTGAGACTTGTGTTCAGAGTGGCTCCGTTCACCACGTACGCCAGAACGCCCGGGGCGGTGTAAATTCCCATGGAAGCGACGCCCTTTGAACACGAGGTTGTAGCCGAAGCAACAAAATGCACTGAGCCTGCTATGGTTGCGCCGTTAGCGGGAGCGTCCACGGTTACGCCTGCGAATGCAGCAGGCACGCAAATTACGAGCAGGCACACCAATCCTGACAGAAACTTCTGCATGTAATAGACTCCAAATGATTTATTGGCTTTCGATCGAGCAGAACTGCACGTACACCCTTGCGCGCGAGCGGGCGCGCCGTGGGACTGAATCTAAGTGGCGTGACTTTTGAAGCAGTCAGGAATATCGAGTCCAAGAAAGCACTCAATATCTTCCCGGCTGCGCTTCAAAGTGAAATTTTTGTTAAGTCAAAACGAGAGGAAAATACCAGAAACACCGTATTCCCACCAAGGGAAATATGTGATTACAGGTAATCAGAAGTTCATGTCCCTCTAATTTCGGGAAACGGACTGGAGAGATTTTGTCTGACCGCTCGAAATTAAAATAAGGTCGATTCTGCCGAGCGAAAAAAATCTACATCTGTCGACGTTACCATGAAGAAGCGTTGGTCTTTACACGACCCCGGCACACGATCACAGCGCAACGGTGTTCGCAGGAAGAATTTCTATTTCGCAACGCTGGCGTATCCAAAGATCGATTTCAACTCAAGGAATTCTTCCAAGCCGCTCTCGCCCCACTCCCGGCCATTGCCCGATTGTTTGTACCCTCCAAAACAACCGGCGAAGTCGACTCTGGCTCCGTTGATGTGAACATTACCGGAACGAATTCGCTTGGCGACGCGGCGCGCTCGCTCAATATCTCCCGCGGTGATAAACCCGGACAGTCCGTAGGCAGTATCGTTCGCGATACGGACTGCGTCCTCTTCGTCTTCGTAGGGGATAATGCAAAGAACCGGCCCGAAGATTTCCTCGCGTGCGATAGTCATGTCATTGCTTACGTTTGAGAAGACTGTTGGTTTTGCGAAATAGCCCTTGGCGAGACCGTCGGGCCGGCCGAGTCCTCCGGCGATCAGCTTAGCGCCTTCGGAAATCCCCTGGCTGATCAGACGCTGCACTTTTTCAAACTGCGCCATGTTGGAAAGCGGCCCCACGCCAGTGCTTTCCGAAAGCGGATCCCCAACTTTAGTCGAGTCGGCGGCCAGCTTTGCCACCGCCTCAGCGGAAGCCATCTTAGAGCGAGGAACGAGCATTCGGGTGGGCGCGTTGCACGATTGTCCGGTGTTGCGAAAGCATTCCTGAACGCCTTGTTTGACCGCTTTGTCGAAGTCGGCATCGTCCAGAATGATGTTGGCCGATTTGCCGCCAAGTTCCTGCGTAACCCGCTTCACAGTGGGAGCCGCAGCCACGGCCACTGAAACTCCAGCTCGCGTGGACCCGGTAAAGGAGACCATGGCAACATCTGGATGCGATGAAATGGCCGTGCCCACGGTAGGCCCATCTCCATTCACCATATTGAAGACACCGGCAGGGACACCGGCCTCATCCAGAATTTGCGTAAACAAGTACGCGGATAGGGGCGCAATTTCACTGGGCTTAAGAACCATGGTGCATCCCGCCGCCAATGCAGGCGCGACCTTGGTGACAATCTGGTTCATCGGCCAATTCCAAGGCGTGATCAGCCCACAGACTCCAACCGGCTCCTTTCGCATCAGCGTCGAACCCTTGAGCTCTTCGAACTTGAAATGTTCCAGCACCTTCACGATCTCCAGCAAATGCGCGAGTCCAGCCGGAGCCTGTGCTTTTCGGGATAGTGAGAGCGGAGCACCGATTTCCTCGGAAATGGCTTGGGCTATCTGCTCCATCTTCGATTGATAGACACTGATGATCCGGCGAAGAAGTGTTAAGCGCTCAGCCGGACTCGTTTCTGAATATGAGTCGAAGGCGCGCTTGGCCGCCGCCACTGCCCGGTCAATATCAGTTGCGCTACCCAGAGAGATAGTCGCAACCGGCTCCTCGTTGGCGGGATTAATAACTGTGAAGTCGTGGACTACAGCGGGATCGACCCACTTACCGTCGATATAGAACTGACGAAAGTTTTTCATCGGTTTGGATACGGCTCAATTTGGATTTCTCGGCGATGAGCTAGCTGAAATTGTATAAGAAGATCGTTGGCGAAATTGCAACCGAGCATTTCCTGGCCAGTTCCGAGATTTTGGTTTGCGCTGAGGTTATACAGAGGGACGGAGTTGGGCCTTCGCGCTGCTGCGCCTGGATGGGAATACTGTCATTCCGCGATCAGTTCCCGTTACCCTCGTAACTTTAGCTCCGGTTACTTCTTGCTTACCTTTAAGCTGGCATGAATTTCAGCTCCTTATTAATGTGCTCGGACGAACGCGCCCTCCGCGTTCTCAGCAACGTCCTGAGCGAATTGGAAATCGATGTTGAGCATTGCCCGGATCACCTCAGTGCTGCGAAAAAGCTGGCACAACGCAGCTTCGAAGCGGTCATTGTTGACTGCAAAGACGAGCACGGCTTCGCCCTGCTGGGAAGCGTCCGCTCCGGAAAACAGAACAGCAAAGCCATGGCAATAGCCATCATCGAAGCCCGCACCAATCTGCAGACCGCATTTAAGCTCGGGGCAAATTTTGTTGTCTTTAAACCGATCTCCACCGAAAAAGCGAAGTCTAGTTTTCGTGCCGCGCGAGCCCTTATGAAGCGGGAGCGGCGCCGATCCTTACGATTGCAGGTGAATATCGCTGCCTATTTTCGATTTCAAAATGGAGAAGGCGAGCATGGCTCCATCTCCGGATTGAGCGAAGGTGGGATGTCGGTCCGATTTTCAAGTTCGAATAAGAAGGTATCTCCGATTGGCTTTTGCTTTGCCCTTCCCGACACTACGACCGTAATCGAAGCCGATGGCACCATCGCCTGGCAGGATGCCCGCCGTCATGCTGGCCTTCAGTTTGCCGCGCTTCCCGCCGCCTCGGAGGAACGTTTGAAGGAGTGGTTGCGGCAACAGAGTGGGGAGAAACGGGATCCGCCGATTCACTGCACTCTAATATGCGTCAATGAAGCTGGATGTTTCTTGCGAACCCAGTCCGCCTTCCCCGTGCAGACCCGCGTGGAATTGCTGCTCCGTGCCGCAGATTATTCGGTTAAGACGCAAGGGAAAGTACGATTCATGGATCCGGAACTGGGTATGGGGATCGAGTTCCTGACGCCGACGGTCCGGCACCGGCATCGATTAGAGGAATTAATTCAGCAGATTGACGTCAACCCAGATGCTATCGCCGAGGTTCTGGTTGAGCCCGAAGGAATGGACTGGGAAGATAGTGTCGCCGATTCGTCAGACACCTCAGGTCCGCCAGAGTTGGTTCAGGAATTGGATCCGCTGCTTGAGCTCTTCAGTAAAGGGAGCACGCTTACTAAAGCAGAATTTCTGGTTGAACTCGGAAAGCACGAGCTGGCGAGCTCCCCTACAGGTGCATCGAAGCAAGACCTATCCGAATCGATTGCCTATCAGCGCCGGGAGCCGCGATTGTCCGTCTCTCTGCCGGTGCAGATGGTCAGTCACGCTCAACAGGACTCCTCAGAGGCGTCCATCGTCGATGTCAGTCATCGCGGGGCGCGTCTCGACGGCGCTGCCTTTTATCCGAATGTCGGAGAGATCGTTCATCTGGTCTCAGGTGGTGTCGATGCCCGCTTTCGCGTCATTTGGGTGGGAGAGCAGGGAACTCCGCAAGAAGGACAAATCGGCCTGCAAAGCCTAACGACTGACAACTGAGTGCCGTGGCGCCCCGGAAGAGATCCGAAGAACCGAACCTGAGCCGTCCCGCGCAACGTCCTAGCTGCAAAACAGCAAAGTCAGCCAAGCTCGCGAAGAAATGCAAATCTCTTTCGTTTGTCTCACTCGGAATTCCCTCGTCTGCTGATAATCTCTGTCAGGGGGCTTTTCGAATGCATAGAAATAACCAGATGGAAATGAATTCAATTCGCATTGAAAAAGTGGGGAACTCCAGGACTGCAGGAAGTCGACTTCTCGACACTCGTTTTTGGCAGCGTCTTCAGCGACCACATGTTTACCGCTGAATTCCAGAATGGGAGCTGGAGTGACGGTCTGATTCAGCCCTATGGGCCGCTGCAGATCGGTCCGAATATCAGCGCGCTGCAGTATGGAATCTCTGTCTTCGAAGGCATGAAGGCGCACAGATCGGCGGATGGGCATGCTCTCCTATTTCGGGCGCGTGAGAACGCATTGCGGTTGCAGCGTTCTGCTGGCCGACTTGCCATGCCAGCGGTTCCCGAATCTTTGTTCATGGATGCCGTTCGAGAATTCGTTCGCCTGGACCACGGATGGATTCCTCCGGCTGACAAGGGAGCGCTCTATATCCGGCCCGTTCTGTTTTCGGTGGACCCATCGCTGCGCGTGAAGCCGGCGGATCGATTTCAGTTCGTCATCTTTACGTCTCCTTTTGGCGCGTATTTTTCGGCGCCGATTGACGTATTGGTCAGCGAAAGGTACGTGCGCGCATTTCCGGGCGGGACCGGCGACATCAAACCGGCCGGAAATTACGCCGCCGCTCTGCTGGCAGATCAGGAAGCACGCGATGCAGGTTGCAATGCGGTCATGTGGCTCGACGCCCAGGAACGCCGATACGTAGAAGAGTGTGGTGTAATGAATGTCTTTTTTGTTCTTGGGGAGGATGTGGTGACCCCGCCGTTGACTGGAACAATTCTGCCCGGCATTACTCGCGACAGTGTGATTACTCTTCTGCGTGATTTAGGACATCGCGTGAAAGAGGATCGTATTTCAATCGAGGAACTGCAAAGCAGCCATGATCGCGGCGAACTTCGCGAGTGTTTTGGTACCGGAACGGCGGCCACGGTCTCTCACGTCAGGCGCATTCGATACCAGGATCGCACAATGGAATTGCCGCCGCTTGAAAAACGAAAAGTGGGCGCTGCGGTGCGCGATAAGCTTCTCGCCGTGATGACCGGCCGGGAACCAGATCGGCACGGTTGGGTTGAGAGCCTCTGACGGGGCCGGACAGGTTTTTGCAAAACAACTATGCAAAGAAGGAAGCCTCTGTAATGCATTACCTTCTGTTTTACGAAGTCGGCGAGGACTATGTCTCCAAGCGCACGAAATTTCGAAATGCGCATCTCGAAAAGGCTTGGGCTTCGAGTGCACGAGGCGAGCTTGTGTTAGGCGGTGCCCTGGCGAATCCAGCGGACGGTGCTGTTCTACTTTTCAAAGGCGATTCGCCCGCAGTAGCGGAAAACTTTGCCAGGGCCGATCCTTATGTGACATGCGGCTTGGTAAAGCGCTGGCATGTGCGGGAATGGGCGACAGTCGCTGGCGAAGACGCCGCGAAGCCGATTCGACCCGCCGGAGCGGCAGTCGCAAGGAAAATTCTGAGCGATCTGCCGTTAGCTCGAGGTGCTTCGTCGCCGAATAGCAGATTAATTTTGCGAATGTGGAAGGCCCGCTCCACCGTCGAGAAATCAGCGAGGTATGTCCAGCACGCAACCACAGGGGTCTTCCCGGCGCTCGGAGCGATCGCGGGACATCGCGGAGCATATCTGCTGCAGCGCCCGGTGGATGACGAGGTTGAACTTGTCGTGCTCACCCTTTGGGAGTCGATGGAGGCAGTTCACGAGTTCGCGGGCGCGGAGCCCGAGAAGGCGGTCGTGGAACCGGAAGCCCGAGCGGTATTGACCTGCTTTGATGAGTTGGTGACACACTTCGAGGTCGTCCATGCCCCAAAGAAAGATTAACGTGTCGATCAGATAAGGGTTAGGCCGGCCACCGAGATTCATCTGTGCGGATCGGGAGCATTGCGGTTAAGATGTCGAAGCCACATTTTTCCGCGCGAATGATAACTAATTCTTGGAGGACTTTTCGGCGAGGGTTAACGCTTACTCTTGTTTTTTGTGGCGTTGTCCTTTCTACCGCGAACAGTTCTCAAGCCCCCAGGGATGCCAACTCTGGGCAGGGCGAAGGCCTCAAACCGATTCTGCAGTACATCTCCTCGGCGTGGGATACGTTGACGCGATCGATGTCAGAATGCGAGAGCCTCGTCGATCCCAAGATGAAAGTTGCCGCCGTGCTCTACTTGCCTGCAGGATTCAGTGAACCGCCCGCCTTGCAAAAGCTCGCGAAGAATTGTGACGTGCGAATTGAGCATCTGCCCATCGAGATCCATCATCTCGGTGAGATCGACACCTCGAAGATCCAGCCGCCTGGATTGCTCTATCTGGAGAACAAGTATGTCGTTCCGGGCGGGCGTTTCAACGAAATGTATGGGTGGGATAGTTATTTCATCATTCGAGGATTGCTGCGCTCCGGGCGGGTGGAACTGGCTCGGGGCATGGTCGATAACTTCTTTTTCGAGATTGAGCACTACGGCGCGATGCTCAATGCGAACCGCACGTACTACCTTACGCGTTCCCAGCCGCCGTTTCTGAGTTCGATGTTCGTCGATGTTTACGATGCCCTGCAGAAATCAGGACGCACGGATCCGGCCTGGCTGGCCAAAGCCTACGCTGATCTGGAAAAAGACTATGAGATGTGGAACCGTGATCCTCATCTAGCCGGTGAGACTGGATTATCGCGATATTACGATTTTGGAGAAGGCCCGCCGCCGGAAGCCGCGCAGGATGAATCCGGATTCTATCGCAAGGTCGCGACCTACTTTTTCTTTCACCCAGCGCAGGCGGATGACTACATTGTCGAGAGCCAGCCGACAGATAGTCAGCAGTCGATGGGATGGCCTACATTCACATTGCAGGTGTGTGGCGTCGCTTACACCATGGCTCGTGCCGATTGCGATCAGCGCAAAGAGTTCAAACTGAGTTCCGAATATTACAAGGGCGACCGCTCCATGCGGGAATCGGGATTCGATGTGAGCTTTCGTTTTGGGCCATTCGGGGATGCCACGCAACACTATGCGCCGGTCTGTCTGAACAGCTTGCTCTACAAAACTGAAAAGGATATGGAGCAGATCAGCCGCTGGCTAGGACGCGACGCCGATGCTGAGAAATGGAATCAGCGCGCAGAGAAACGCAAGCAGCTCATCACTCGCTATCTATGGGATGACGCGGCGGGATTTTTCTTCGATTACAACCTCGGTACTGGCCAGAGATCTTCCTATCGCTACGCGACCACCCTTTATCCACTCTGGGCGGGGCTGGCCACAGCGGAACAAGCAGGACGTGTAGCCAAAAATCTGCCGGTTCTCGAAAGGGTGGGTGGATTGGCGATGAGCACCGAAGATTCGGGAGCGCAGTGGGATTTGCCTTACGGCTGGGGAAACATCGAGATGCTGGCCGTGGAAGGTTTGCGCCGCTACGGCTACCAGCAGGATGCGGATCGGATTTCGTACAAATTCCTATCCGTGGTAGCGGAAAATTTTCGCCGCGACGGTTATATTGTTGAAAAATATAATGTGGTTACTCGCTCCTCGGATGCCCACGCGGAACTTGGCTACAAGATGAACGTCGTCGGATTTGGCTGGACCAACGCAGCATTTCTAGAGTTGCTTTACGGCTTGCCAAAGGACGCCGCGGATCGACTGGCGGCTGAGCAAAATCGTCCCTTGCCGGCAGCGCCTCAATGACGCGAAGTTAGGGATGGGAAGCTTGCCTGGTTTGTAGTTGTTCCGCTAATGTCAGTTCGCTCTCGGCCTCTTCTTTTTTCCCCATATCGCGATACGCCTGCCCCAGCAAATGGTGGGTTGTAGGATTGTTTGGGTCCATGGTCGCAGCCCTCTGCAGCGCGCGAACTGCGAGTTCGAACTCCCCTTTTTTCTCGAGTACTTTTCCCATGAGAATGAAGGGGCCAGTGGAAGTCGCGTCTAGCCAGATGGAGCGCTGCAAAAGGCGTTCAGCATCGTCGAATTTCTGGATGCGGGAATAAGCGTCCGCCAATTTGTAGTAAGTTTCAGCGTGTCCGGGATCGATCGCCAGTTCCTTCTGAAACTCGATAATCGCTTCCGGAACCCGTGATTTGTACAAATACAATTCGCCGAGCAGAAAGTGAACCAGAGGAAGTTTGGGGTCGAGACTGGCGGCCTTCTGCGCGTATTCTTCGGCTACCGGATCAAATTCCTGACGCAGCAACATTCTCGCGGTGAACATATAGCTGGCGGCAGAATCGGCAGGAACGTCGAACATTTTCGCAAAGGCGATACGGGCGTGGGGATAGTCTTTGGTTTGGATATAACAGATGCCCAGAATATAGGCGGCATCAACATTCGCCCGCGGATACCAGCCTTGCACTCTCTCAAGCAGCGGAATCGCATCCGCGGGATGCCCTCCGAGATAATAGGAAAGACCCAGCAACTGTGTAGCTTCACTGTTACGAGGATTCGCGACTGAAGCCTTCTTCAGATACTCAATAGCCTTAGGGAAATCGCTCTTCTTGTAATAGGCTGTGCCGAGTTCCAGGTCGAGTCCATTGGCACGGGGGTTGGCTGCCTGAATCGATTCCAGATTCGCTATCGCATTATCGAACTTTCCTTGTTGCATCAATTTGCGCGCTTCGGCGAAGTCAGCGACGGAAGAAATCGACGGTGTGCCTTGCGCAGATGGCGCATCCGGAGGCGATTGCTGCGCCATTCCGTACCGCGAGAATATGGAAAGGCAGACCGAAAGCAAAATCGTTTGACTGAATCCAGAGCGTCGCATTTAAATTCCTGAAGATCAAACCTCTGCGGCAACCTATTGGTTCATCGTTCTTTGCAGTTCTGTCAAGTTCTCTTTTGCCAGTGTGTTAGTTGGATCGAGCTGCAAGGCGCGCTCAAAATGAATCTTGGCTTCAGAGAATCTGCCCATCTCTGCCAGTGCACTGCCCAGATTCGCTTCTGTATTTGCATCGGACGGCCGCGCCTGCAAGGCCAGCAGAAACTGCTCTGACGCACCTTCAAAATTGTCCTGCGCAGCCAGCACGTTCCCTAAATTGTAGTGCGCATCAAAGTAGTCGGGCTGTGTTTTCAATGCGGTTTCCAGAAAAGGACCGGCCTGTTCGGGATGACCTTGCGCCAGCAATACCGATCCCATTGCATTGTTGGCAATTGCGTCCTCGGGACGAAGGCGAAGCGCGGCTTGATATTCGTCCGTCGCTCGATCCAGCTTTCCCTTGGCCTGAAGCATGGCTGCCAGATTGTAATGCGCTTCGAAGTCCGCGGGATTTTTATCCACTTGATGTTGCGCAAGAGCTTCCTGCAGAAGCATTCGCGGGTCACCTTGCGTGGGATCAAAATTCACCGGAAGCACCTGTAGCCACAGGTGGCACATTTCGTCGCTGGAGCGGTTCCCGCTCAACACTCGCGCCGGTGGATGATTCGGGTTCAGAGGATTCGCCTCTGAATTGTCATACACGTACCGCAGGCTCACGACAGTGCCCTTGGGCAACAGCACCGGTTCAGCATAACGGTAAACAGCTTGCCAGTTCAGGTTCCAGTGCGGAATATGAATCAGCGTCTTCTTCTCACCATCGGGCAGTGTCGCGAAAGCCTGAATATCCTTGCCCAGGTAATGTGCATGGGGATAGATCGCGAGCAGATCAACGTCGACTGGAAGCGTGAAATCGTCCGTAACCAGGAAGTCTTTATCCCCGGCAGGGATATCAAGCTTGGCATCATTCTCCAACTGCAAAAGCATGGGAAACTTGGTCGCATGATGCGAAGAGAAATAGATTCCAATGCTCGGCTGAATTACTTCGGTTTTTCCGGACGGTTGCAAATGAGTATTGAGAATCAGGTCGGTGCCCTTATCCAGCCGAAGTTCCATTCCTTCCGGCTCCGTGTAAGGAACGGTGCCCGGCTTCCAGAAAAGTAAATGACTGTCGGGATCGAAAACCTGTGATTCGATCCGGATTTCCATTCCGCCAAATCCCGCTCCGGGCGTGGTTTCCCGCCGTCGCGCGGATCCCTCTCGATCAACCATAAGATTGGCGTGGTGCACGAAGTGCTTGTCGCCCGGTCGAATCTCGATCGCCTTGACCCACCGCGTCTCAGTGATCGGCAAGCGAAAGATGAAATTCCAGTAGGTGTCCGTACCCTCCGGGGGAAGGACCAATGGCTTTTCTGCTTTCAAAATCAGATCGGGCTTTCCCAGGCGCCAGCCCTCGACGAACTTTGGCTGCGGCGGTCGATCGGCGCGATTGCCTTCTTGTTCTCCCTGATCGATCCACTTTTGGATGAGATCGACTTGCGCTACTGGCAAGCGCATTTCGTCGGCAAACTTCAATTCCTGCGGCTCGGGCAGCCACGGAGGCATATTCCTCGTGCGCGTAACCTCCGCGATCTGCCGCGCGTGTTTCTTCACATCTTCATAAGTCAACAGCGAGAACGGCGCTGCTTCGCCGGGACGATGGCAAGAAGCGCAGGAGTTGAAGATGATGGGAGCAATGTCTCGATTGAACGTGACCTGCCTCTCGCTTGCGCTTACTTCATGTTCCTGGCGAGGACATCTTGCCGCGAATGCCGTTCCCAAAGCGCATGCAGCCATGCCCAGCGTGACACTCCAAGACCACCGTATTGTGCGCGCGGCATTTACTCCAGGTCTGAGATGTAACATCCCACTCCCTTGACGGCGTGATCGGCGGGCGGCCTACCAGAAATCGCTGCCTCGATGGCATCGCTGAGTTCGTGTGTGGTAGGAGCAGGACGCGACCGGCCAAATTCCACATACCAGTTATCGATTCGTCCGTGATAGATCAGCGTACCTTCACGATTGAACACGGCTGCTTCCGGAGTGATTTCAGCCTGCGCCTGCTTCACCAGTACATGCTCTGGATCACGCAAGGCGGACAGATGATATCCATAGTCGGCAAGATATTTTCGAATCGTCTGCGCCGATTCAGTCTTGTCGGGATAGACGAGAAAAAACCTGGCGTCATGTTGGTAACGGTCACTGATCCGCTGTATCACCGGAGCGTAACGGCTGGAAACCGGACAATCCTGGCGTAGAAAGACCAGCACCACAACCTTGTCCGAAGCCTGAGCGATAGGATTAGAGGGCTTGCCGTCCAGGTCGAAAGCCGTTTGCTGCGCCTGGGCCAGGGTTCCGCCAACCATGCAGGAAAAAAGTATTCCTGCCAGGAAAATGCTGACCCGAAAAACGAATACAGATCTCGGCATGTTCTTCTCGAGCGCTTACTGAAATTCTAGGACCGCTGTTACTTCGTGTCTATCGCTTTTGGCAATCCGAATTTACGCAGATGTTCCTTCACCATCACACAAACATCCGCTTACAGCCCACACTTCGCCGGGACTTGATTCAGGGACTTCAGCATGTTCTTTGCTGTGGCGAGGTCGGGATTGAACTCCAGGACTCGCAGCGTATAGTTTCGAGCCGCCTCCACTTTGCCTTCGTTACAGTAAGCTCGTGCCAGGTTCAGGCCGATGCCGCTTCGTGCGGGTGCATGCTCGAAAGCTTTCTGCCAGAGAGAGATAGCATCTCCCAAGTTCCCGGCTCGCGCCTCGATCACGGCGAGGTTAGTGTCCGCGTCGACCAGGTCCGAGTCGATCGCCAACGCTCTTTGATAGAGCGCGCGGGCATCCTCAGTTCCCCCGTGCTTTTGTTCAATGTAAGCCAAAGCCGAAAGCAGTGCGGGATCATCGGGAGATTGCTTCAACGCCTTCGAAAGCAGATTGCGCGCTTGAGGTTCGGCTATAGTCATCCCACTCTCCACCAGCGATTCCCAAGCCAACGCAACGTCGCGAGGATCAGTTTCAATCGTACTCGCAGGGGGGAAGGGAATCAGGTTCGGTGACGAGGACTTGTTTCCGGCATCCTGCAGCAGCCCGGCCTCGATCTGCGGTCTTCGTAGAATGCGATGATCCGTCACCTCAGTATGCGCTATATCGCTGCTGGCGGAAGCCGGCATGTGACAGGTTACACAATTTGGCTGATCCGCATGATGCTTGGCTGCGAAAGGCGCGCCGTGGCAGGCGAGGCATTTGCCTCGGTAATAGGCGACGCGCTCTGCGGAATCGGGGGATCGGTGCGGATTATGACAGTTTGTGCAGGACATCGCATCGCCCGATTTTTTCTTGCACTGGCTTTGCGCTAGCGCTTCGACCTGACTGACGGCACCCAGACTGGACGCTTGAGAATCAGTCAACACGAAATACCGGACATAATCGGTGAGATCTTCGCCTGGGCGGAATTCGTAGACGTGATGGCCCGGTCGCTCAATCGCCACCTTTCCTTCCAGATGACACTGCATACAAATTTCGTCGCGGCGAGCGGGAGTCAACTTAGCCGGATTGATGATCTGACCGCCATTCGCATGCTCCTGGCCTGGCCCGTGACATCGTTCGCAGGACACGCCGTTGTGCAGAAAAGGCGGCGTCGGATAACGGTTGTCCGTGTCTTTCGCCGGAGCCTGCATCTCGCTCACGTGGCAGTTCAGGCAACTCGTGTATGCGGGAAGGTTCAGCGGCATTTCGCGCGCCTTCTGATATGCGGGAGCCATGTCCCATACTTGTTTATTCGCGTACCAGTTCACGGGGGATTCGAAGAGGAATCCATCGGTCTGGAATAGGTAGCTGCGGCCGCGGCGTCCCGAGCCGATAAAGTAGAGTAATTCGCGCTTTCCTCGAACCTCAGGATCGCCCGGCCGGTCGAAGCTCAGCCAGGCGCGCCCATTCTCCGCGTAGATGCGGTAGCGAATGCCCGATTCTTTGTGCGTGAATTCTGCCGGGGTCAGAGCATCGAGCGCAGGCCCGCTGGCGTGAGCCATGGCAGTCTTTTCATAAGACTCGTAGATCGCGGAATGGCAGTGGACGCAGGCCTGGTTGCCGACATAACCGTTTCGGTCGGCAACCTTGGATGGAGCCGAGGAGCTTTGAGCAGGTTCCAGGCTTTGCGCAGCTGATCCCAACGCGAAAAGCACAATCAGAAAGAGAAGCCCCGCTGCTATCTCACGCCTGCCGAATAACCCCGAGGAAATCACCGTGGCCTGCTCACCAATTCGCTCCCCATTGTAAGAGAAAAAAAGGGAGTCCCAAAAGACTCCCTGTTGGGTGAATGGTTTTATCTCAGAAGATAAGCTTCAGGGCGAATTCAAGTTGGCGCATACCGGTGGCAGAGCCGGGGGACGCGTCATGCTCGATGTCTGTAATAATTCCGTTACCAGCACAATCGATACACGTTCCGCCATTCTGATTGTTGTTGAAGCCCAGCACCGGGTGATTGAACACATTGAATGCATCCATGCGGAACTGGAGTTTCAATCGTTCCATCAGTGGGAAGTTCTTCATAATCGAGGCGTCCGCATAAAATGCGCGTGGACCGCGGTAGCTGAAGACGCCTAGATTACCTAAATGGCCGTTTCCCGGGTCAGTAAACGGTCCGCCAAGCGACGTAAGGGGGGTAAAGAATTGTACGAAAGGACCGCCACTCGCCGGGTGCTGCAAGGATCCCGCGCCGATGGGGAAGGACCCTGAACCCTTATTGGGTCGGCAGACGCCCACATCTTCCTCACCTCCGCACTCGTTCGTACTCGGGGTCCACGGAAGGCCGCTACCCCATGTGGTAGTGCCGCTGATCTGCCAGCCTCCAATCACTAAGTCCTCTGCGCGACCAGAATTGCCGGCAAACATCTTGCCTTTACCGAATGGGAATTCATAAACCACGTTATTTACCCAGACACTGTTTCGGACCTGATCATCCGGCCCGTAGGCGACGGCCGGATCGTCCGCATAGTAAGTACTGTCATACTTGTATGCGTGCGCGTAGGTGTAATGCGAAAGCACCTGCAAGCCATGTGAGAAGCGCTTTTCCACCTTCACCTGGAACGCGTCGTACGTGCTGCTTGCGTCATTGCCCAAGTAATTGTTCTGGTCGGTTGAGCAGCACTGTAAAACCCCAGGAACAAGCCGGGGGGCCGTGCCAGCAGGCAGATCTGCTTGAAAATTCGTCGGATCCGGATACCCAGCGTAAGTAAAATTGTTGTAGTACGGTCGACGGTACAACTGAGCTGTCTTAAGCGAAGACGAACATGTGGGGTCACCGCAATAGTTCACCATTGAGGGATTGTTTACGTTGTAGGTAGGCCCGTCTCCGGCGAACACATGGGTTCCTTTGTTCCCGATGTAGGCCACCTCGATCGTGGTCGTGCTGGTAACCTGATGTTGAACAGTCGCGTTCCAGGCATCGAGGGTTGGCAACCGCTGGGTGGTTGGACGGATATGCGGCTGCACGCAAAGCTGTGTGTTTTGTCCGCTGACAGGGTCGAACACCGCATTCTGATAGCAGTTTGGCCCTGACACTGGGAGCAGTCCATTTGCAGGAATTGCTGGGAAATTAAAGATTGGCGGTCCCTGTGCCAATGTAAAAGCGGGAACTTCCTGACTTGCGCCCTGTGCCAACTGGGCGGCAAGAACAGGTAAAGTTTGGGTGACGGTGTGTCCGAAGTTCGAACCGAAAACTCCCATGTCGAAGCTGCGCCCGTAACCCAGCCGGACGACGGTCTTCTGCGTGACCTGATAAGCAACTCCCAAGCGCGGGGCGAAAGCATGCCATGTATTGTTGATATTTCCGTTCAGTCCAATGTTGCCTTCACCCGCCACACGATCCAGGCCTTGAACAAGATTTGCGAACCCGCCTTTATCCTTTCCGTTCACGTATTCGGGGAAGTAGACTTCCCAGCGCAAGCCGTAATTGACGGTGAGTTTGGGAGTCACGCGGAACGTATCCTGGCCGTAGTAGAACATTCTGTGCTGGCGTTCGGCGGCGTCCAGGCTAGTGCTGACATACCGGCTGACTTGGGTAACGTCGCCGAGGAGGAAAGTGCCCCAGTCCAAGCCCCCAACTCCGGCGTCGGAGGTCGTGCGGTAGTCGAATGTGTAGTCGCCGGTCCGGCCGGCATCGCTGGGCACGCGAAGGTTCATCGCGTAGCGGAAATCAGCCCCGAACTTGAACTGGTGGTTGCCGTGAATCTTGGTCCAGTTCGTGACCCACTGGAATTGTTGCTCGCTTTCCGTCAGCGGACAATTACAGCGCCCGACGCCCAATCCATCGCCCCAACTCACTGTCGGAGCGCCAGAAAAGAATCCCCCATTTGCCGAGGACGTCGACGGGGTTTGATTCAACAGAAATCCCCCCCAACCAGAGGTTTCTAGTGCCTGACTCCCAGTTAAGTTTGCGTTGGGAATCCCGGCCGAGGTCATCGGAGTCGCCCCGACATCGGGCTTTGAAGCGATGGGGTTGTATTTGAAATAGCCAAATCGGAAATCCGCCAGCAGCGAAGAACTGAGTGTCTTCGTTACACCCGTGGATAAGCTGTAGTTGTGCGTGATCGAACTCCCGGATAGACCGCCCGGTCCAAACCCAACTCCCTCAAGTGCCCCGTACGACCCAGCACCGGCAACGTTGAAGTAATCGAGGCTGAAACGACCGAAAATCTGCACCGTCGGAGCCGCCGCGAAATCGATGCGCGTGTCAAAACTGTTCTGTGTATAAGAGCCTGATCCCGAGGCTATGTAATTGTTGAACGGTTGAGAGTTAGAGGGAGCGGGGAAAAGCGCAAGAATGGCGGCCGCCTGGGGTGAAATCCGCGCGATTGGAATCTGATTGTTCACGTATTTCGTGCGACCAACTCCAGCATCACCCGGAACCGGTTGATAGACTTGGCCGCCCTGTATCACAGGAGTAGTGCCGGTTCCGCTGCCCCCTTGCTCCACTCCCAAGTACTCGTGCAAGTCGCAAAATCCTGGGGTAGCGCTGGCCCCGTTCGTCGCAGGATTGCAAGACTTGGCCATTATCGCCGTTGGAACGGTGAGAACATTGGTGGTTCCATTCGATTCTCGGGTGGCCTGATAGTCGCCGAAGAAAAACAGCTTGTTTTTGATGATGGGGCCGCCAAGGGTCCCGCCGAACTGTTGCCATTTATCGTGCGGTATGAATTTGCCCGTAATTGGATTAGGCGCGTACTGCGTAAAAGGATCGCGAGCTGCGGTTGCATCCGTTCGGCGAAACCAGAAACCTTCACCGTGGAAGTCATTGCTGCCAGACTTGGTCTGAACGGTAACAACGCCACCTAGCGCCTTCCCGAACTCGGCATCATAATTCTGCAGATCGATTTTTGTTTCCTGAATGGCATCGAGGTTCGGGTTAACAACAATGATGCCCAAGATCGGATCTTGATTGTCGGTTCCATCAAGCTCAAATGCGGTACCGCTGAAGTGCTGGCCATTCACGAAAATCTGCTGGCTGCCCTGAGGATTCTCCGTGGCGGCGTGGCTCCAGCCAACCATTTTCTGCGTGCCGGGGGACAGGAGCTCGAAGGACGTGAAGTTGCGATTCATGATCGGCAGGTCTTCGACGTATTTCTGATTGAACTCAATTGAGACGTCAGCGCGGTCGGTCTTAAGTTGTTCCGCTTCGGCGGTGACCTCAACCTGCTCGCTGGCCGACCCAACCGCAAATTGACCGTCTATGCGAGCGGCCGCGTCAGCGGAAACCGGAATATCCTTGAACTCAATCACCTTAAAACCTGGCGCCTCAATACGTACGGTGTAGGGATCAGGTATAAGGTGGGTTACGTTGTAATTCCCGCTATCGTTCGTGGTAGCTTGGTCGGTGGTGCCTTTAGCTTGGTCGATAACTGTAACTTTGGCGTTGGGAACGGCAGCACCTGAAGGGTCAGTCACCGTTCCTGCGATACTGCCGAAAACCGCTTGGCCGGACGCTTTGAGGGTCCACAGACCGCTAAGGAGCAACAGGGCTGCCACAGCTGCCAGAACTGACCTCTTCATGAACTTCCTCCTGGGGAATCACGCCATCCCCGCAGTAAACAGGGAACTACTGATAATGTTGAGCGTGCAAGTCCTAGTACAAAAACACTATGCACTTAAGTTAAACTAGGTTTCATAGAGTTACAGGCGTATAAGATGTTGGAGTTGCAGCAAGATACAGGAGTCGGTTACTCCGCTGTCACATGGCTTTGACACACGGATTCGATGCGGGACGGCAGCAATGCTTCCAACAAATAGATAAGCTTATTACTAGTCATAGCCTGCGTGGCTCCGAATCCTTGTGCAAACTTCTCCGCTATCTGGCGGAAACTTCGCTGGATCATCATGGCGCAACCGTCAAGGAATACCAGATCGCCACTGAGGTTCTGGGGCGGTCTCACGGATTCGATCCCCAGAGTGATTCAACGGTTCGTGTGCAGGCAGGGCGACTGCGCGTAAAGCTGGAGGAGTACTACGCCCATGAGGGCGCCGACGACGAGATTGTCGTCGAGTTGCCGAGAAAGTCCTACGCCCTCACCTTTCACGTGCGCGCCCCCGCTACGTCGCCTGGCAACCTGGCGGTGGCTCCGCGGTTGGGTGCCGAAACAGATCGGGGCGCGCGAAGAGACCCCTCCAATCGAGGCTGGCTGATCGCTGTGTTGGTGCTCTCGGCATTGCTTGGGGCTGCGTTGGTGTTCGCGTTTCGTAGCCGCACCCAGGCTGCCTCGAAACCATCGGTTCCCGCCGTTTACCAAGTCTTTTGGCATCGGTTCGTAGGTGGTCCACAGCAGCCGTGGGTAATTTTTAGCAATGGGAGCTTCGTCGGTCGGCCGGAGACCGGGATGCGCTACTTCAACCCTGCGGGCGATTCCGGCGCAATGATCCTGGATCATTACACTGGCGTGGGGGAAGTCCTGGCGGTCCATCAACTGGATCACGTTTTCGTATTACTGAATCAGCCGCTTCGCGTGAAGCGCGGCAGTTTATTTTCTCTGGACGACGCCAAAAATAACGACCTCATCTTCGTCGGCTCTCCAGCCGAAAACCTTACGCTCCTGGATATTCCCTCAACTCAGGAGTTTGTTTTTCAGAGAGTTGCCTCCGGACCGCGCAAAGGAGATTTGGCCGTGGTCAACGTGCATCCGCAACCTGGCGAATCTCGCCTCTTCCTGGGAAGCACACCGAGTTTGCCGACCACAGAGGATTATGCTGTGGTTGCGTTAGTGCCTGGCATCGACCCGGCGCGGTCCGTTCTTATCCTCGCCGGAACTACCACTTTCGGCACGCAAGCGGCGGCGGAATACGTCTGCCGGCAAGATTCTCTGGCAATATTGTTGCAGCGCCTGGGAGTTTCCGCTGCGCCTGATTTGAAGCCATTCGAAGCACTTCTGCACGTGAAAGTCGTACATGGAGTGCCGGTGATTATCGACTTGGTATCAGTGCGAAAGCGTGGCTGACGTCGCTACGCCTATTGCAGTCAGATCTAGTGAACGGGACTCCCGGGCGGAACGAGTTGAGGATCGAGCTCGACAGCCTTGCGAAACTCTCCGCTAGCCTCGTCTCGTAATCCTTTTTGACTGAGCGCCAAACCGAGTTCGTAGTGTGCCAGCGCATAAGAAGGCATGGCACGAATTGCAGTGCGAAACTGAGAGATGGCTCCATCGAGGTCCCCGGCGTTGAGCAAGCGGCGACCGGAGTTTGTGGCGAACGTAGCTGCCTGCATATCGGTTTTCTTCTTGCTCATCTCAGCGCCAGCTTTACCTTCCGCCGCCGCGCCTTCGTTATCGCCCAGTTGGCGCAAAACCGCTGCCAACGTAGTGTGCGCCCCTGCAAAATCGCGGTCGAGTCGAATTGCCTGGCGTAGTGCGTCAGCTGCCTCCGGTAGCTGGTTCATCTGCTTTAAGACCGTGCCCAAGGTGTAATAAGCCTCGGCATAGTCTGGCTTGTTTTGAATGGCTTGCCGCAATTGCTCGGCGGCCGCTGGAAAATCCCCCGACTGCCACAGGGTGACTCCCAGGCTGTAATTCGCATCCGCCAACTTCGGATCGAGACGAATTGCTTCCCTCCACTCCGCGATGGCTGCGGGAAGATCATCTTTGAACTTGAGTGCTAGCGCCAGATCGTGATGCAGAATTGCTTTGCTTGGATCAATTTTCAGGGCCGCGCGAAATTGCGTCTCAGCTGCGTCGAAATCCGTCTTCTGCAAATAAGCCGTTCCTAAATTGCCTTGAAAGCCGGAATCGTCGGGGCGCATCCTGATGGCTTCGCGAAATTCCCTGATAGCGGCGTCGGCGTCTCCGCGTTGTAGCAGAGCCAACGCCAGATTATTGTGAGCTTCGGGGTCAGATGGCGTGAGTTCGAGGACCTTTCTAAACGCAGCCACGGCGGCATCTGGATCTCCTCGCCGCTGCAGCAACAATCCCAAACTGGTTTGCAAGGCCGCGGAATCAGGCTTCAGTTCGACTGCATGTTTAAAACATTTCAACGCCTCGTCAGGCTTTGCATCTGCTTCCAGTACAGTGCCCAGGTAATACCATGCCATCGCATCCGTCGAATCCAGCTTGAGAGCTTGCTGCAGTTCAGTCTGCGCTTTTTCCCGCTCCCCCTCACTCGATAATGTCACGCCCAGGTGGAAGTAGGCGGGCTCGTATTGCGCATTGATTTTTAGAGCTTCTCGAAATTCCCTTTCTGCTTCCTCAAATTGCGATTGCTGAGCGAGCAGCGAGCCCAGTTCGTCGTGTAACTCGGCCTGCTGCGGTGCAAGTGTGACCGCTTTTTTAAATTCGACGACGGCTTCGTCCGTCTTATGCTGCAAACTGAGTGCGCGCCCCAACGCCTGGCGGGCCTGCCATTGTTGCGGCGCCAGATCTACTGCGGCGCGAAGCTCGAGAATCGCCTCATCCAGCAGTCCCTTGGCTTGCAACGCCTGAGCGAGATAGGCGCGCGCGATGCCTAGCTTCGGACGAAGACGCACCAACGCGCGAAAGTGCTCAATTGCATCATCAAGATCGCCCTGCTGCAACAAGACCTGACCAAGCATGTTCTGCGCATCAGGGCTTTGAGGATTGAGACGTACCGCGTTCTCAAAGGCCACGCGGGCAGCGGCCAAGTCTCCCCGCCGCATGGCTTCAACTCCGGATTGATAAGCTCTTGGCGAGGCGCTGTTTGCCTGCGTCTGAGCTACGGTTCGCGCCGACCCACATATCAGGGTGAGGACGATGAGCCCGATACAAAATCGAGTGGAGTGCATCGTAATGCAGGAAAAGTCTGAGCCATCGTCGGACTTGATCAAGCTTCGATACCGTGATGGGCGGGGAGAATGCATTGGCTTCTACTAGGGCTCAGGATATCGCAACCCAATTCTTATTTCGTCTCGCAAGCGCGAACCTGGCATTGACCAATGTCCGTTCCGCTCCTAACATTCACAACTGGGACATGGGATTCAAGACTTTGTTCGGCCGACGCCTGAGTTCTTCTCCGTTGATCTGCGCCGCAATTCTGACTCCATGCCTTGTTTCCAGTTTTGCCCAGCAGGCAAAACTTACCTCGCCAGCCAAGCCGATCGCCAATTTTACAGACGTAGCCGAAAAAGCTGGCCTCACGATGCAGGAAATTTTCGGCGGCATCGATACTAAGAAGTACATCATCGAGACCACCGGGACAGGAGTGGCAATCTTTGATTATGACAACGACGGCTGGCCCGATATTTTTCTGGTAAACGGAACTCGGCTCGGAGCCGCGCCCGCCGGTCCCGCTCCGAGCAACCACCTCTATCGCAACAATCACGATGGAACTTTCACCGATGTCACCTCCAAGGCCGGACTCGATGCGACTGGCTGGGGACAAGGCGTTTGCGTTGGCGATTACGACAATGATGGTTGGGAAGATCTTTACGTCACCTACTACGGCAAGAACCGTTTGTACCACAATCAGCGCGGTGTGTTTACTGAAGTTGCTGCGAAAGCTGGCGTTGCCGGCTCCGGAAAAGCTTGGGGCACGGGTTGCGCATTCGTTGACTACGATCGCGACGGCAGTCTCGATCTAATAGTCGCCAACTACGTCGATTTCGATCTCGCGACAGCTCCCGCGCCGGGTGAGCGGCCCACGTGCGTTTGGAAAGGCGTTCCGGTGATGTGCGGCCCGCGCGGTCTGCCGGGCGCTAAGAATATTCTTTACCACAATAAAGGCGACGGCACTTTCGAAGACGTCACCGCCAAGGCGCACATCGATCGCACGGATGGTCATTACGCGTTCAGCGTCTCGACGCTGGATTTCGACGAAGACGGTTGGCCCGATATTTTTATTGCCTGTGACAGCACCCCCAGCATTCTGTATCGCAATAATCACGATGGTACGTTTACTGATGTTGCAGTGACTGCAGGAGCGGCCTTCAATGAAGATGGCCGCGAACAGGCCGGAATGGGATCGACGGTGGCCGATTACAACGGTGATGGGCATTTGGATATTTTCAAAACAAATTTCTCCGATGACACGTCCACTCTTTACCGCAACAACGGAGATGGAACATTTACAGATGCGACCTCAGCCGCGGGGCTCGGCTTATATACGCAATATCTGGGCTGGGGCACGATGTTTGTCGATTTCGATAATGATGGTTGGCCCGACTTGATCCTGGTGAACGGCCACGTTTATCCCGAAGTCGACAGCCAGCACCTGGGCAGCAATTACAAAGAGCCCCGCATTCTCTATCACAACAACGGAGATAGCACGTTTACTGATATTTCGGCCTCCGCGGGACCGGGAATTACGACGGTGGCTTCGTCTCGCGGGCTGGCTGTCGGAGATTTATGGAATGACGGCCGCATGTCCGCCGTGATCAGCAATATGAATGCGGCGCCGAGCTTGCTGGTTGACCAGGTACGCAATTCGAACCACTGGATCGCAATTCGGTTGGTGGGAACCACGTCGAATCGTGATGGCATCGGCGCCAGAATTTCAGTCAAAACCGCAAACCGCATGTTGGTGGACGAAGCGCGCAGCGGCTCTAGCTACGATTCCAACAACGATATGCGCGTTCATTTTGGACTCGGGCTGTCTCCGAAGATTGAATGGATAGAGGTTCGTTGGCCGAGTGGCTTGGCAGAAAAGTTTTCCGGGCTCGCCATCGACACGATTCATACCGTGAAAGAGGGAACCGGAGCGGCAGTCACACCGGCAACGAAGAAGCAATGAAGCTGAATTACTTTCCTAGCTTCGACTTTTTCGTAAATTGTACTGTGCGGCTGATGCCCTCGCCTTCTTTCACAAAAATCAACTGATTCGCCCGCACATCCTTGAGCGTGTCAACGTGGCCGCTGGGCCAGCGGATTTCGAGCACTTCTACCTTCTCGGCCTTGCCCAGTCCGAAATGAATACGGAAATCGTTTTGTGAGATATAGCTGCCGCCGCTGCGCACTTCGTCGATCTGCTGATGAGGTTTCGTTTCGCCGGCAGGATGCGTAGTGCAGATGAGCCGCGCCCCAATCCCGCTGCGGTTCGATTTTGTTCCAATCGTGCGGATTTTGATCCAGTTATTGTCCAGCCTGGAATCGCACCGCAGCAGTTGCGGATAGTCGTTCACCGTGTTGACCACAACATCGATGTCTCCGTCATTGTCGAAGTCGCCGAGAGCGCAGCCTCGGCAGGGCGCTGGATCCGAGATTCCCGGTCCGGCCTGCATAGAAACATCGGCGAAACGGCCATTATGCAAGTTGTGGTAAAGCAGTTTCCGTTGAGGATAACCGGCTTCGGTTTTCAGTTGTTCGACCTCGGGATAGACGTGGCCGTTGCAAATCAAAATGTCTGGCCAGCCATCGTTGTCGAAGTCGAGGAATCCGCACCCCCATCCCAGAAATTGTGTGTGTGCGCCTAATCCCGCGGCAAACGTGGCGTCTTCGAAATTGCCTCCGCCAAGGTTGCGGTAAAGCGATGGTGTATCTCCGGCGAAATTAGTCTTGAGGAGGTCGAGGTTCCCATCCAGATCGTAGTCGCCGGCGGAAACGCCCATTCCTGCTTGTGGCTTACCATCAGGACTCAAAGCGCAGCCCGATTCAATGGCGACGTCTTCGAACGTTCCATTTTTCTTATTGTGGTAGAGCGCGCTGGCGGCGGAATCATTGGCCACATAAATATCGGGCCAGCCGTCATTGTCGAAATCGGCAGTCAGAACGCCTAAGCCGTAAGTTCCGTTCGCACGAAAAATTCCGGTAGCCTCAGAAACATCCGAAAAAGTGCCGTCGCCATTATTGTGGTAAAGAATATTTTTCCCGCCCTGCAGTCCCGGGGGTCCGCAAGCCACCAGCACACCCTTATAAAGACATGGCCCCGACTCGGGCACCGGTGCCGTGGCCAGGTCCATGTCGATGTAATTGGCGACGAAAAGATCGAGGTGGCCGTCGCGATCGTAATCCACAAACGCACAACCAGTATTCCAGCGCGTGCCTTTGCCTGCTACGCCCGCCTTCTGGCTGACGTCGGAAAACGTTCCGTCACCATTGTTGTGATACAGGACATTCTTGCCATAATAGGTTACGAACAGATCGTCCCATCCATCGTTGTCGTAGTCGCCAACGCAGACGCCCTGGCCCCAGCCCGAGTGTCCCACTCCAGCCTTGGCCGTAACGTCAGTGAAGGTACCATCGCGGTTGTTGCGGAAAAGATGCGACGTGGGTTCGCTGCCGGCGGGAAAGCCTTCCAGCCGCCAGCCATTTACCAGAAAAATATCGAGCCAGCCATCGTTATCGTAATCATAAAAAGCCACTCCGCAGCCCGTTGTTTCCAGCAGATATTTATTCTTGTGCTCGCCGCCAAAAATTGTTTTTGCATTAATTCCGGATTCGCGAGCTACATTCAGGAAGGCGACACCCAGATCGTCGGATCCCGGGGAACTTACTTTGGAATCATTTTTCTGATTTAACTTACCGCCAGCTCGCAGCCAGCGAGGGGTTGCCAGGCCCAGAATGCTTTCCAGCGAAAGCACGAGGCTGGATCGGCTGAGAGATTTCAAAAATGCGCGACGTGACGAAGACAAAAGGTTGGCACCCGCCCGACCCAGACCGTGCTAAGATTCGCTCCTAATTCTTATATTCAGTGAACTCAGACTTTGCAAGCTCCGGAAAATCGCAAGCGCCACCATAGAATATGTGCGTCGACCTTTTATCATCCAATTTTAATCGGCTTAGACCTTCAGCGAACCACGAGGATTACAATCTAACTTCGTCGCGGTTTAGATCCGGTCGTTGACGAGGGGTGAGACATCTTGGGTTTTATGTGGAGGCGCTTCTGATGAGGCAAAGTGCTCGATTGATGGCGATCTTTTTATTTATGTTAGGCATTTCTGGGTTAACTGCTTACGCGCAGACGTCCAGCCACGCCGCCGGAGAAGCGGGGAACGCCTGGTGGCAGCACGCTGTTTTCTATGAGATTTATCCGCGCAGTTTCGCCGATAGCAACAACGACGGCGTCGGCGACTTGAACGGAATCGCGTCCAAGCTCGATTACCTGAAAGATCTTAGCGTGGATGCGATCTGGATTTCGCCTTGCTTTCCTTCGCCGCAGGTTGACTTCGGTTACGACGTCTCCGATTACGAAAATATCGATCCCATGTACGGCACGCTGGCCGACTTCGACAATCTGGCGCGCGAAGCCAAGAAACGAAACATTCATATCATTCTCGACTTCGTGGTCAACCACACTTCGGACCAACATAAATGGTTTCTGGATTCGAAATCATCGCGTACCTCTGCCCATCGCGATTGGTACATCTGGCGCGACGGAAAAGGACCGGGGCAGCCTCCTAACAATTGGGTTTCGACCTTCGGCGGTTCAGCGTGGCAGTTTGATCCAACTACAAATCAGTACTACTACCACTACTTCTATCCGCAGCAGCCCGATTTGAACTGGCGCAACCCTGCCGTCAAAAACGCCATGTTCGATGTGACGCGCTTCTGGTACAAACGGGGCGTCTCAGGATTTCGACTGGATGCGGTCGACACTCTCTTCGAAGAGCCGAATCTGAAAGACAATCCGATCAAAAAACCCGGAAAGAACGCCTTCGGAGACCCGTTCGAAGTAAACAAATACAACACGAAGCTACCCGAAGTGCATGACATTTTGCGCGGATTGCGCCGGATCGCTAATCAATACGACGCTGTTTTAATCGGCGAAACCTGGACCGCGAATGTTGCTGAACTGAATCAGTATTACGGCAAAGGGAATAATGAATTGCAATTGCCCATGGATTTTCTTTTCACCATGGTCAACAAGCTCTCGCCTGCGGAATTTCGCAAACAGATCGCAGAAGTGAACGCGGCCTCTGGTTGGCCTACATTCGTGATCAGTAACCATGACATCGTCCGGTCTTACGATCGCTATGGCGATGGCAAGCATAACGACGAGATCGCGAAGCTGATGGCGGGACTGTATCTGACCTTACGCGGCACGCCGATCCTCTACTACGGCGAAGAGATCGGGATGAAGACGACTCCCCCGACTCGTCGGGAGGATGTGAAGGATCCGATCGGCATCAAGGGTTGGCCAAAAGAAAAAGGGCGCGATGGGGAACGCACTCCCATGCAGTGGAATGACAGCGAGAACGCGGGCTTCACGAAGGGCACGCCATGGCTGCCAGTTCCTCCGACTTACAAAACTCATAATGTAACCGATGAGTCGAGAGATCCTAATTCAGTGCTCGAGTTCTACAAGAACGTACTCAAATTACGCCACGACAATCAAGCCTTGCTCAATGGAAGTTATAAAGCAATTAATGAAAACGACCCGAATGTGCTTTCGTACTTGCGAGTCTACAAAGGTCAAGGCGTGGTGGTAGCTCTGAATATGTCGGGCACCGCGCAGAAGGTCGCACTGAATCTAAAGCAAAATGGGTTTGCTTCCGCTTCGAATCTACTGGCCACCGGGCAATCCTCGGCGCAGGGAAATGAAGTTTCACTGGAGCCTTACGGAGTTTTTATCGGCGAGCTTACCAAGTAAAACGAGGTTTAATTCGCTCGCTGATAAACTCAGGCTCGCTCAACCCTGCGAGGATTGCGTACTGCATTCGTGACAGTAATGTCCTCGCGGCAGCTGATCTTCATTTCGGATAGCCACATTTCATCCGCCAGTGTTAACCGCTCCTCAAGGCTTTGCCCCGGGCGCGGGACGCTCCATTTCAAAAGGCGCCACCGACATGCCGGACAGGTCAAGGCTATCTGGGACGAGCTTTGGCAAAATTCAATGTGCGTGTAAGGATTTGTTTTGTCGGGCATACGATCCACCTTGCGCGTTAGTTAGGCGCCTTCAGGTAAAAGACGCACACTAATCAGGATGGCGGAAGGCAGTTCAGAGGCCGTACAGCGGAGTATGGATGATTCGGGCCGCCTTTCCCTAGGCGGCCCGAAGAAAAGATTTACTCCGGCTTCTGATCTTCTTTAGGTGGTTCCTTCTTTTTCGGAGGCGGCGGGTTTTTGGGTTCAGCTTTAGCGGGCGCCGGATGTTGCTCCGGCTTTGCCGCTGCATGCGGCGCGGGCTTGGCTTCAGGCTTCGAAGCTGGCGCTGGCTTTGCCTCAGGCTTCGGAGCCGGCCGGTTCGCGGGGCGGGCCGCAGTTTCCGGTTTCGCTGGTTGCGGATGAGCCGCTGGTTTTGCGGGTTGCGGTCGGGCGGCGGGAGCCGGGGAAGGTTTGCCGCGTTCCACAGGAGCTGCCGGTCGCGCTGCCGGACGTTCCGGCTCTGCTGCTTTCCTCGCGGGTTCAGCCGGTCTCGCCGGTGCGGGGGAACCCGCACGTGACGGGGCGGAGGCTGGCTCCGGATGATTTGGCTGGGCCTTCGGCGCGGCGGTTCGTGGGGCCGCAGCGGGGCGGGCCGGAATCACCGGAGCAATTGGTTTTCCAGCGGGAATCGGCTTGGCTGCTGCAACAAGCGTCGGACGGCCTTTATTCACAGAGGCAAATTGTTGGCGATTCTGTGCCGCTTCCTGCCGATGCTGCATCTGCGTGGTCATCGGAGGTATGCGCTGCTCACGCGTGGCCGCGAGTTCCGCCGGCAACGGCTTGCGAGTGACGCCTCCCGGCCCGTTATAGCTGGCGCGGCTATTGGTGTTGTTAATGGTAGTGTTGTTGATGATGACCGTATTCGTTACAGTGCGGTTGTAAACCTGAACGTTGCTGGTGTTCACATTGTTGACGGAACGGTTGTAGTCGAAACGATCTCCGTTCCAGTATCCTCCCTGATAGCCGGCCCCGACATATCCGAAGCCATAGTTGACGCCGCCATAGTAGCCGATATGGCGACCCCAATAGCCGTTGTGATAGCGATACCTTCCGCCAGAATATCCCCAATAGCCGGGCGTCCACAGATAGCCGACCTCAGGCGGTCGTGCCCACGCTCCTGGCACCCAGTAGTAGCCTTGCGAGGAGTAGCTCCAATATCCCGGAGTCCACAGGTAGCCCTCACCAGGGCATTCCGGTTGGGAATATTCCGGAAGCGCTGGCGGCGGGTCCGGAGCCTCGATTGCCGGCTGCCCATAGTTTGAGTCCTGATCATCGGCATCGTAATTGTTGTCCGACTCGTTCCCGGAACTGTTCTGATACTGCTGGTCGCTGGCTCCTGAGCTCTGCGTCTCGCTTGCGGGTGCCAGATTAGCTGCAGCCGCTGGGTCTTGCGCCTGCGACTGGTCGGGCTGTGCCGGCTGACTTTGAGCACTGTTATCGGGCGTCTGGTTTTGGTTCTTGTTGCAGGACGTCAGCCCGAACGTCAGTGCGATGGATGCGGTTGCCGCAAGGAGGAGGGAGCATGCGTTATTTGTAGTGTGCATAGTTTACCGGAGACGTTGGATGCCGAATTTCTCAACCGCGGTCAAGAATAATTGCGTTGCGCCGCCGTTAGTCGACAATCACCGAAGCTATAGACTTCCGGTGCGAATTGAGTCCGAATACGGAACATCCTCTTGAAGCGCTTTATTTCCCCGCCACTGGCAGGATCACACTCGATGCGGCTTCACTCGAACGATAGATTGTTTGTGTGGTCTTCACGTAATCGGCGTCCGCAGCTTTGTAGATGTTGTTCACAAACTTTTGCGGATTGCGATCATACAAAGGAAACCAAGTGCTCTGGACCTGCACCATGATCCGATGTCCCTTCAGAAAGACATGATCGTTGGGATGCAGATCGATTTTGTATTCGACAACTTCGTTGGGCGGCACTGGTTCAGGTTTTTCCAAGCTGTTGCGATAGCGGCCGCGCAAAATATCATCCGCAATCATCAGTTCGTAGCCGTTCAGCACAGGGCCTGCACCTTTCTCGGCGTCTCCCTCGGTAATCTTCTGGTAGTCCTCGGGATATACATCAATCAGCTTGACTACCCAGTCGCTGTCACTGCCGGTTGTTGAAGCGAAGAGGTCGGCAACAATATCTCCGGTGACAGTGACATCGCCGGTCAGCGGTTCAGTTTGCCACGTCAGTACGTCCGGACGATGGTCCACGAACCGCTGATCCTGCACCAGCCATGTGGTCCACGCGGGTGCGGGATATGTGGGCGTGATCGGCCGATTGCGATAAGGAACAGGATTCGCCGGATCCGAAACATAAGAATCAAAGGCATCGTGCTCTGAGGGTGGTTCAAACGACAGCTTGCTGCTTGCGCGCAGATACAGCTTCTTCTCGGTGATGCCCTTTTTCGGTGGCCACTCGTCGTAACTTTTCCAAACGTTCGTACCGGTTTCAAACGTCATCGCTTCCGGTTCCGTAAGCGGCTTGTCGTGCAGCCAGTGTGCGAACCAGGGAGCAAGGATATGCGCGCGATAGTAGCGCGAAATGTCACTGCCCCAATCTATATCGCCGAGTTTGCGTCCCGATTGATCCATCCATCCGCCATGATTCCACGGTCCAGCGACGAAATAGTTAAGATGTTCGGTATCGGTCTGCTCCAGCGTTGCATAAATCCGCGTCGGACCAACAAAGTCTTCCTGGTCGTACCAGCCGGCAACGTTGAGGTTCGGCACGGTCGTGTATTTCAAATATGTGGTGACCGCCTGCTGCTTCCAGAAATCGTGATTCGGATGCTCAACGAAGTCGTTCCACGTCGGCAGCTTGCCGTGAAAATAGCGCGGATTCGCATTCGAAACGGCGCCCAGCGCCAGATACCAAGCGTACGTGTCGTATTGATCGAACTCGAAATTAGTATTTTGTTCCTTTGAGGTTTCCAGCAGAGCAGAATATTCGAACCCATAGCTGAGGCGGAAAGCGCCGTTGTGATGGAAGTCGTCGTTAACAAACATGTCGTCGGGCGATGCCTGCTCACTTGCGGCCTTCAGCGCAGGATGCGGAGCAAGCAGTGCCTGAGTCACCAGCCAGCCGGGATATGAAATTCCCCACATACCAACTCGGCCGTTATTGTTTGGAACATTCTTGACCAGCCAGTCGATCGTGTCATAAGCATCGGTAGACTCATCGATCGACTTCGGATTGTTCTTGTCACGCGGGGGACGCTGCATGACGAATGTGCCTTCAGATTTAAAGCGTCCCCGGATGTTCTGCGATACGAAGATATAAGCATCTGCAATCAGATCATCAAACAAGCCAGATTGGGTTAGGGAATTCGTATTCTCCGGCACTCCGTATGGAGATCGCACGAACAAAATAGGCAGAGGAACGGTTGCGTTTTTCGGCGCGCGGATGACGGTCTGCAGACGAACTCCGTCGCGCATCGGAATCATCACTTCCTGAAACGTGAAGTATTCCGGCTCATACTTCGATTGCACCGGAGGAGCCTGACCGAACAGATGGGCAGAGAGTGCGATGAGCGAAAGCAGAACGATTCGTCTTGCGAGGATCATCTTATTCGTGTCCGATTATTTATATTCGAAGTTTGAATGTAAGTCCCGGAACGGGTAGGGTAGCACGGCGTCAATCGCTGGTCACGAAGGCAGAGCTTGACGGACAGCAGCATTCAGGTCCGAGTCCGGGGCCTCGACGTCTTTATCCGACGATCCAGATCCGACGATCCGACTAAGACTTGAATTGATAATCCCGTTTTCCATCGAGCAAGTCCTTCAGCAGATTTCGCGCCTCTTGGGATGAGAGCTTTTCCAATTGAATTAGCAACGCCTCTTGACTGGCGTCCGCCGCTGCGGCGTGACGGAGGCCTTGCGGAATCGGAGAACGGGCTTTCAGGCCCATCGCCTCCGCTTTCTGCACTTCCAGCGCCAGGCTGGCAATCGTCGGCGCTTCAAATACACTGCGCACCGCCAACTCCACTTCAAAGATCCGCCGGATCCGTGCCGTAACCTGCATGGCCAGCAGCGAATGCCCTCCCAGTTCGAAAAAGTTATCCTGTCGCCCTATTCGCCCCACATTCAGCAGATCCGCCCAGATTCCCACCAGTCCAGTTTCAACCTCACCGTGAGGTGCCTCATAGGTCCGGACGGCATATACATTCCCCTCCGGCATCGGCAACGCCTTGCGGTCCAGTTTGCCGTTCGCAGTCAGCGGCATTCGTTCCATCCGGACATACGCCGCCGGTACCATGTAATCCGGCAACTTGCCGGATAGAAATGCTCGGAACTCCGCCGCTCCGCCCGACTGTTTGTTCGGATCGGCAGCCGTGTAGTATGCCACCAGCCGCTTTTCCCCGGGCACATCCGCTCGCGCGACTACCGCCGCTTCCCGCACCCCGGGATGCTCTGCCAGCACTGCTTCAATCTCTCCCAACTCAATACGGAAGCCGCGAATCTTCACCTGGAAATCGTTGCGCCCTAAGAACTCGAGCGTTCCGTCTGCGTGCCACCGCGCCAGATCCCCGGTCTTGTACATCCGTGCACCCGTTTCGGCCGCAAACGGATCCGCCAAGAATCGTTCAGCCGTCAGTTCCGGCCGGTTCAAGTATCCGCGCGCTACCCCCGCCCCACCGACATACATCTCTCCGGCAACTCCCACCGGCACCGGTTGGCGGTGTTCGTCCAATATGTAAATCCTTAGATCGAGAATGCGGCAGCCAATCGGACTTCCCGGGTGTTCCTCGCTGTCAGCTCTCTGCAAGGGCCGATAAGTCACGTGCACTGTGGTTTCGGTAATGCCATACATATTTATAAGATCAGTATGTCGCGCCTCATTTTGTGCGTACCAGGGTTTTAGCGTAGCTACCTCGAGTGCCTCTCCACCAAAGATCACATACCGCAACTGATGGTCTCGCTTGCTCGCCTCCTGCACAGCAATCAACTGCCGAAACGCACTGGGAGTCTGGTTCAGGACCGTTACTCCCGCCTGACACACCAACTTGTAAAAATCTTCCGGCGAATGCACGATGCTCTTCGGAACTACAATCAGACGCCCGCCATATAGCAATGCTCCCCAAATCTCCCAGACGGAAAAATCGAAAGCGTAGGAGTGAAATAGAGTCCAAACATCGCTTTCGCTGAAATGGAACCAGGCTTCAGTAGCAGCGAACAGCCGCGTCACATTCCTGTGTTCAACCATTACTCCTTTGGGAGTTCCAGTGGAACCGGAAGTGTAGATGACGTACGCCAGATTCTTAGGGGTGAGGCCAACACTGGCACAGTCGGGGTTACCGTCCGGCTGATGGCTCCAGGCAGTTGCGTCGCTGAGATCGACCAACGACACAGCATCACGGAGTCCGGTAAAGAGTCCTTGCAGGTGCCCTTGGGTGAGCAGTGTCACCGGAGCGCAGTCTTCGAGCATGAAGCGGAGACGTTCGACAGGATACGCCGGATCCAGAGGCACATACGCACCCCCCGCCTTCAACACGCCTAGCAGGGCTACAACCGTCTCCAGCCCACGCTCCAGGCAAATCGCCACTCGAGCGTCCGGCTTTACACCCAGCCCGCGCAGATAATGTGCAAGCCGGTTGGCTCGCCGATTCAGTTCGGCATAAGTGAGGGAGGATTCCTCGTACACCACCGCCGTGGCATCCGGGCTGGTGCGTACCTGCTCCTCGAATAACTGGTGAATGCACTGCTGGCTGGAAAATTCAGCCCTGCTGTCGTTCCACTCGTGCAACAGCTGATAGCGTTCTGTCGCAGGAAGCACCTCAAGGGCGCGCACGGCCATGCCCGGCCTTGTCTCCAGCGCGGTAACCAGAGATTCGAGCGCGGTCTGCATGTATTCGCCTATTCGCCTCGGATTGATCGAGGCCGGCGTCTGGGGCGTTAGCCAAAAACCCTTGCCGTCTACATCATCTACCGACATTGTGAATGGATAGTTGGTCCGTTCTTCAACCCGAATCGTGCAAATACCTTCCCATGCGCGCGCCGCGCGCCCAACTCCCGGGCTATGACGGTAATTTAAGAGTGCAGAGAACAGTGGCGCGGGCGCCGGCACGGCACTACAACGTTGAGCCATCGCGAGCAACGCGTGTTCGTGGCGCATCAGGCCAGCCAGCAACGTGTGGGTCTGTCGGACACAACTCTCGACGCCTTCTTCGCCAATCCGAATTCGCACCGGCAGCGTATTCGTAAACAGTCCCATCACCCGGTCCGAGCCGGCACCGCCCTGCATGCGGCCAAACAAAACTGTGCCGAACACCACATCTTCACGTCCCGAAACTTTGGCGAGTACTCGTGCCCACGCCAGGTGACACAGGCTGGCCGCGCTTATCCCCAGTTTGCGCGCGCGCTCCCGAACTCGCCGGGCAAGCGCCGCATCGAGTGCTATGTGCGCTTCCTCAATCCCGGTGCCGTCGCCCTGCACATCGAATAACCCGAACGGAGCCGTGGGCTCATCCACATCTGCCAGCATCTTCCGGAAAAATATCTCATGCTCCTCTTTGCTCACCCCCAGCCGGGTTCGTGCCACCAGGTTGCGAAATGGCAAAGGCGCCGGTAACTGCGCTGCCTGTCCCAGCAGATGCGCCTGGATTTCCTCCTGCATCACTTCCAGCGTGGTGTGATCGGCCAGCAGGTGATGCAGCAGTTGCATCATCAGCCAGCGATTTTGGCCTTTATCGAATGCAATATAGGCCCGCAACAACGGCGCCTCCCGTAGGTCGATGCGGTATCGCCGCGGATCGAATCGCTCGTACAACTGCTCGCCCACATCGCCGGCTGCCGGATCGAGTTGAATCTCTTGAATCGGTAACGCTGCCCTATGCTGGACAACCTGCACTGGTTGGGAGAGACCTTCCCACATCACGGCCGTGCGCAGGATATCGTTGCGGTTGATCACCGACTGCATGGCCTTCAGATACGCGTCCAATCGTTCCCGCGTGTCGAAGCTGAGAAGAGTGGCCAACAGATAAGGGTCGCCTTCGCTGCTCATCAGATGATGAAACAGAATCCCTTCCTGCAGCGGTGCCAGGGAATAGATATCCTGTACGTTCGCCAATCCCCCCGGCACGCTTTCAACTACTTGATCAATCTCGTCCTGGGTAAGCGTTGCGAGTGGCAGCATCTCCGGAGTGAGAGCCGAACAGCCTGCCGGAATCCCGTTCGGCGGGATCGCGATGATGTTTGCCTTCGCCTCAACCGTGGCCGCCAACTCAGCCAACGTCGAAGCAGCAAATAGAGCACGCACATCAACCTGCAGGCCTTTGCGGCGCATGTGCTCGATCAGGATCACGGCCAGCAGAGAGTGTCCGCCCAGTTCGAAAAAGTTGTCATGCCGCCCGACGCGGTCGAGTTTGAGAACGTCGCACCAGATGGTGGCCAGTGCGGTTTCAATCTCGCCGCATGGTGCTTCGTAGCCACGTACGGCGTAAGCATCCGCTTCCGGCGCGGGCAGCGCCTTGCGGTCCAGCTTTCCGTTCGGAGTGAGCGGCATCGCCGTCAGCCGCACGTACGCCGCCGGCACCATGTACTCCGGAACACGCGCCAGCAGATGCGCCCGCAACTGTCCCGCATCCAACGCTGCTGCATTTGCCGCGTTCGTTTCCACAGGGGTGTAATACGCAACCAGGCGCTTGTCTCCGGGAGTGTCCTCCCGTGCAATCACCACCGCTTCCCGCACGGCGGGATGACTCAGAAGTGCAGCTTCGATCTCTCCTAGCTCGATCCGGAAGCCCCTGACCTTCACCTGATGGTCGATCCGTCCTAAATACTCGAGATTGCCATCTGGCAAGAAGCGAGCCAAGTCGCCCGTCTTATACAGGCGTGCACCCCGAGTTGAATCAAAGGGATTCGGAATAAACCGCTCGGCAGTGAGGTCCGGGCGGTTCCAATAGCCGCCAGTCACGCCCGCGCCTCCAACGTGTAATTCCCCCGGCACTCCCACGGGCACGACCTGCATTTGAGAATCCAGAACATACAATTGCGTGTTCGCGATGGGGCGTCCAATCGGAACCCGATTCGATTCGTCCCCCGGTTCGCACCGGTAAACCGAGCACCACACAGTTGCCTCTGTGGGACCGTACTCGTTGTAAAGAGCCGCATGCGGCAGTCGACTAAAGTGATCTTTCACCAGAGTCGCGGGACAAGACTCTCCGGCGACTATCGCAACCTCCAGCGAAGCCAGGCGTTCGCTTGGGCTGGTCTCAATCAGGGTCTTGTACAGCGAGGGTACACACAGAAGGTGAGAGACCTGGTGCTTCTCAATCAAGCGACTGAGGGAGTCCAACTCCCATCGAGACTGGTCGGGAGGAAGAACCAGGGTGGCTCCGACGCTCAGAGTCCAGAAAATTCCTGCCAGAGAGCTGTCAAAGGTGAACGATGAGAGAAGCAAAAAACTCTTCACAGCCTCGGGATAAAACGCGATGCGAGCGAATGTTGAATTCGCCAATTCCCGGTGCAGAACCCGAATGCCCTTGGGTTGACCAGTCGAGCCCGAGGTATAGATAACGTATGCGGTATTGTCTGGGTTTACCTCGCACAGTAGCGACGAGTGGACCTTACCTGCGGTAAAGATATCAGTACTTGAGGTAAAGATATCGGTATCGATACAGATTATTTGAGCGTGGCCACCAGGTGCCTGACTCTGCAACCGCGAGTGCGTAAGCAAAACCGGCGCCTGCGTTTCTGTCAGCATGAAGCCCAGCCGAGCGGCCGGATGGGTTGGATCGAGCGGCAGGCACGCGCCACCCGCCTTCAGTACACCGAGTATTCCGACCAACATTTCGAGGGACCGCTCAAAATAGAGCGCGACCACAATCTCCGGACCGACTCCCAGCTCTCTTAAACGGAGCGCAACCTGGTTGGCCTGAGAGTCAAGCTCGGCGTAAGTCAGGGACTTGCCCTCGAACGTCACAGCTAAGGCCGCGGGAGTTCTCTTTGCCTGCTCCTCAAAGTACTTGTGAATTATCTGTTCGCCCGGCAAGTCAAGTTCGGTGTTATTCCAATCGACCACAAGTTGGCGTCGCTCATCGGTCGTCAACAGCGGCAACTCTGAAATCTTCTGGTTCGGATTCGCGACCGTGCCCTCGAGCAGTCTTTGCCACTGCGCCGCCATACGAGCTATCGTGGCAGCGTCGAACAGGTCGGTGTTGTAGTGGAAGCGAGCCAGCACTTCATCGCTGCGCTCATCTAATTCCAGGGAAAGATCATACTTTGAAGCTCCCGTATCGACGTCCATCTGCGTTAAACGCCAGGCGGGATCGATTTCAGGCAGGGGCGGTTCGAGCGAGAACAATGCCTGGAAGAATGGATTTCGTCCTCGATCCCGCTGCGGACGCAGTTCGCGAACGAGATGCTCAAAAGGCACACTGTCATGATCCAGTGTTTCGATCGTCAAATCGCGGGCACGATGGACCAGAGTGCGAAAACTTGGATTTCCTGATAAGTCTGCGGGAAGAACTACAGTATTAAGAAAATATCCCAGCAAGGGCAAAGTCTCGGGACTATTGCGACCGGCAGTGACGCTGCCAATGGGAATCTTCTCTTCGCCGGAATAGCGATAGAGCAAGGCAGCGAAACTCGCCAGCAGCGTGTGAAAGAGCGAGACTCCTTCAGCGCGGCAGAATTCTCTTAATCTAGTGGTCAGAGCTGGGTTCAGGCGGAACGGGTACATCGAACCCCGAAACGACTGCGATCGTCCATGTTGACGATCCGTGGGTAAATAGTTTTCGGGTAATGGACCACTAAGTTTCTCGCGCCAGTACTCGAGGTCTTTTGCGAGAACTTCACGCGTCACGTTTCGCCGCTGCCAGCAGGCATAATCTGGATACTGAATCTTGAGTTCTGATAACGGTGATGCCGCGCCGCTCGCGAACGCTTTGTAAAGCGTCGCCAGCTCTGGCAGAAAGACGCGATAAATCGCCACCCCGTCGAAAATAATGTGGCTGAGCGTTAGATACAGGCGGTACTGTTCTTCGTCTAAACGAATCAGCCTTGTCCGAAAAAGCGGAACCTGCCCAAAGTCGAGAGGAACTCTGGCATCAGCGGTGGCAAGTGCGATGGCCGCCGTATCGCGTTGCTCTGGCGGAAGACTGCGAAGGTCAATGACGGGAAGGGAGACGGAAAGATTCTCTTTAACATCCTGAACCGGCTGGCCATCCACCATAGTGAAACAGGTTCGCCAGGCTTCGTGGCGGCGGAGAATTTCGTTAAAGCTTTGTTCAAGGGCGCTGACATTCAATGGCCCGGAGTAATGAATGGTGACAGGTTCGTTATAGAGCGGAATTTCGGGCGCGAGCTGCGCGTGCAGCCATACCTGTTCCTGGGCATAAGATAAGGGAACGATTTCCCCGGGCTGACGTCGCGGCATCGCCTGAACCGCTTGCTGAGAGCTCAGCTCGCCACGGAGGTATTTTTGCAGCAGCTTCCGTTTTGTGTCGGAGTATTCAGGCACCACTTAGTATCGCCCTAGTTCGAAAAACTGAGGTGTTGCTTTGCATCGCTCGCAGCAAACTCTACCGGGAGCGAAGTTAATCCCCGCAATCCAAGATTGTGACGCCACACTAATGGGCCTTCCGCATTCAGTCTCAGTTCAGGCAGCCGCATCAGGATCGTGCGGAATGCGATTTGGCCTTCCAACCGCGCCAACGACGCGCCGAAACAAAAATGCGCAGCCCATCCGAATGCAAGATGCTGATTATTCTTGCGCGTGATGTCCAGCGCATCGGGTTCCGGAAATCGTTCAGGATCGCGATTGCCCGCGCCCATGACCGCGATTACGGCCTGACGCTTTCGAATCTGCTTGCCTCCAAGTTCGACATCGGCGGGAGCCAGTCTTGCAGTGTGCTGGCTTGGACTTTCGTAGCGGAGCAATTCCTCTACTGCGCCCGGAATCAGGGAAAGGTCTGCGCGCAAGCGATCCAATTCTGCGGGATTGCGCAATAGAGTCAGCACGCCATTGCCGATCAGGTTCGTGGTGGTTTCCTGACCACCCACCATCGTAACAATCAGATTGGCGATGATCTCTTCTTCGGTAAGCCGGGCGCCTTCGATCTCGGCGCTCATCATGGCCTGGACCAATCCTTCGCGCGGATGCGCCTGCTGCTCGCGCATGGCCGAGCGAAAATAGCTGGTAAGGTTTTCGACGCTTTGCAGCACGCGCGAAAAGCGATCGGGATTATGCTGAAAGTTCCCCAACATCTCGGCAAAATCCTGCGACCATTCCTTGAGCTGCGCATGGTCAGCGGCGGGCACGCCAAATAGCTCAGCAGTTACGATTGCCGGAGCCGGACTAGCGAAGTCGGCAAGCATATCCATCGATCCTTTGGCCACAACCGTATCGAGCAGTGAGTCCATCACATCCTGGATACGCGAGCGAAGCTGTTCCACTCTGCGCGGCGTAAAGGCGGCAGAGGCAAGCGTGCGGAGACGGGTATGATCCGGCGGATCCAGAAATAACATCTGGCGCACCATGATCTCGGCAATCGGGTTCAGCGCCGAAAGATTCAACGCACTCAACTGCTCCGGCGTGGGAGTGCGGTCGGCGGAAAAATGGTGCAGCACGTGCACCACGTCCGCGTACCGCGTCACAACCCATGCGTGCAGAAAAGGATCCCAATGCACGGGGTCGTGACTGCGCAGTTTCTGGTACAGCGGGTACGGGTTCGCCAGCACTTCAGGATCGAGGAGTTGATACAGACTGAGCACCCGGTCTTCAGTATGGGTATGCGGCACGGAGGGTGGCGCGCTGGCCGCGGTCATGCTGGGATTCCGGGAAGAGATTCTAAGAGGCGCTGCGCTTCTTCATCGGTCATCGTCTGTACTTTGGCGAAAAGTAAACGTTCGATCTCAGAGGAAATTTCCGCGATCGTCGGATGATCGAAGAGACTCCTTAACGAAAGTTCCACTGCAAAACGCTGATAAACCTTGGCAATCAGTTGCGCTCCCATCAGCGAATGGCCGCCCAGGTTGAAAAAGTTATCGCTCCTGCTGACGCGATCTACCTTCAGAAGACCGGCCAGGAAACCGGCCAGCCACTGTTCAATCTCAGACTGCGGAGGAGCGAACGGAGCATCCGCAAGGGTGTTGTCAGAGGTTGGCAACGGAAGCGCGGCTCGATCTACCTTGCCGCTCGGCGTTAACGGAATACTCTGAAGTTCCACAAAAGCTGCAGGCACCATGTAGTCGGGAAGCGATTCCCCAAGAAACGCGCGCAACTGCGCCGACGCGAGATGTGCGTTTGGCACGGGAACAATATAGGCAGCCAGGCGGGTTTCCCCAGAATCGTGTGCGTAAGCGGCCACGCAGCTCGAGCTGATCGCACGATGCCGATTCAGTGCCGCGGTAATTTCGGTCGGCTCGATGCGATAGCCGCGGATCTTGATCTGCTCATCCATCCGTCCCATAAATGCGATTTGGCCGTCCGGAAGTTTGCGAGCGAGATCGCCTGAGCGGTAAAGACGCGCCCCGGTTGCGCCACTGAATGGGTCGGGTATAAATTTATCCGCCGTCAGCTCAGGCAAGTTCAAATATCCTCGTCCGAGGCCGGCGCCTCCGATTAACAGCTCTCCGGCAACGCCGTCAGCGACGGGTTTCAGTTCCTCGTCAACGATGTAGATCTCAACATTATCGACAGGTCTTCCGATCGAGGGCACGTCTTTGCTCTTATCACCGGGTCGAATTTCCCCAGAAGTGGCAACCACCGTGCACTCCGTGGGACCGTAGTTGTTAATCAACGCAAAAGGCAGACCGCGTGGCGGATAGCGGCGGAGACAATCTGCACCTGTCAACAAAAACCGGAGTAAAGTTTGAGTTGGCCACTTTATGTCAATCATCTGCTCGGCGACCGCCGTCGGAACGAAGCTGATAGTTATTCCGTTAGCAACCATCCAGTCCCGAAGATGATTCGGCGCGGTACGCAGGGAGGGGTCCACAACATGAATGCTTGCTCCCATAGTGAGGTAGGGCCACGCCTCCCAAACGCTGGCGTCAAAGCCCGGACTCGCTTGCAAAGTGGCCCGGTCGGCCGCCGTAACGCTAAAAGCTCGCTGGTGCCATCGCACCAGGTTTATCAGATTGGCATGCGTGATCTGCACACCCTTAGGCCGTCCGGTGGAACCTGACGTGAAAATAATGTAAGCGCAGTCCTCAGGATTGGTCTCATTTTTTGGCGCTGCAATGGAGTGACTAAGAATCTCACCTTCCGTGGAGTCAATAATAATTTTCCGCCAACTACCTGAAGGTAATTTATTGGCCAGCGAAGAATGCGTCAGCACGATAGGCGCAGCGGAATCTCCCAATAACATCGCAATGCGGGCGGAAGGATAATTGGGGTCAAGCGGCACATAAGCGCCACCCGCTTTTAGCACGCCCAATGCAGCCGTGGGCAGCTCTGGAGAGCGCTCTAGGAAGAGAGCGACAGGAACCTCCGCTCTTACTCCCAGCGAGCGTAGAAAGTTGGCCAGCTGATTGGCGCGTGCATTCATCTCTCCGTAAGTGACCTTACGGTCGCCATCTGCGATCGCAACGGCATCAGCCAGCGCACGGGCTTGCATTTCTATTAAATCGTGGACGCACATAAAGAAAATCCCAAAAATCTAGCGATCAAAATTCAATTACTGTACTCGTAATCTGCAGCCTCTACGCGGGCTGCTTTCCGTCGAGTACGCGCTGTAGCAAACTCTGCAACTCAGAAGAAGACAGAGTATCCAATTGTGCCAGCAGCGCTTCGCGGCTCGCGACTTGGTTTCGTTGACGCCGTTGCAGAATTGGAGAGCGGGCTTTCAGACCCATCGCCTGCGCCTTCTGCACTTCCAGCGCCAGGCCTGCAATCGTCGGCGCTTCAAACACACTGCGTACCGCCAACTCAACTTCAAAGATTCTCCGGACCCGCGCCGTCACCTGCAATACCAGCAACGAATGTCCCCCCAGCTCGAAAAAGTTCTGTTCAATTCCAACCTGTTTGACTTGCAGCAACTCTTGCCAGATTTCCGCCAGCTTCGCTTCTATTTCATTCCGAGGAGCGGTCAGTTCCTCGCGATCCACCAACGGTTTCCCGGAACCCGCCAGCGCCGAGCGGTTTACTTTCCCACTGGGCAACAAGGGTACCGCTTCGATTCGCCAGTAAGTGGAAGGCACCATGTGTTCCGGTAGTTTGCTTCGCAGATAACGGCGCAACTCTCCTGCCGAAGGTGCTGGCTGATCTTTCATCACCAGATAAGCGGCCAACTTCTGCTGCTCGCCGTCGCCGCTCACCATCACCACCGCTTCGTCCACATCGTCATGAGCCGCGAGCACCGACTCGATTTCGCCCAACTCGATGCGCAGCCCGCGCAGCTTGATTTGGCTATCGACTCGGCCTAGGTATTCGATCTCGCCATTGCTGCGGAAACGGCCCAGATCGCCGGATCGGTACAGGCGTGGCGACTGTTCCGGCGCCAGCCAGTTGGCCACAAAACGTTCCGCCGTCAGCTCCGGCCGGTTTAGATATCCCCGCGCCAGATTATCCCCGCCGACAAAAATCTGGCCGCGGATGCCGATGGGGGCGGGCTCGCCGCACTCATCCACCAAATAGATTTGCGTGTTGCTGATGGGCCTGCCAATTGCAACCGAGGAAGCGTTGTCTCTCTCCGAAACCTGCTGGCAAGTCACATCCGCGGCAACCTCCGACGACCCATAAATATTTAGCAGAGTGGCTTCCGGGAAAGCCTGGCGGAACCGTTTGGCCAAGTCTGCGGGCAGAACCTCTCCGCTACAGGACCATAGCGTCAAGTCGGGCACTCGAGCCTGCAGATCTTGGGAATGGTCGAGAAGTGTGCGCAACAGAGATGGCACCAGGACAATACGAGTCACGCGCTCGCGCGCCAGCACCTGCAGCATCTCCTCCGGATCGCGTACCGCCTCTTGCGGAATGATTACATTCGGAACCCCCGCCAGCAGGGGTCCAAAAATTTCCCAGATAGAATCCACAAATCCGAGATTCGTTTTCTGGCAACAAACCTCACTGGCTTTGAAGGGATACGTTCTCCACATCCACCAGAAGCGATTCATCGAAGCCCGGTGGGTTCCTTCAACGCCCTTGGGAACTCCGGTTGAACCGGACGTGTAGATCACATATGCGCGTCGATCGCTCGAAACTGAAACCAGAGGATTGCCAAGTGCCTCACCGCTGATATCGTCGTTCTGTGTATCCAACAGGACGACGTTCTGCACGTTACCCGGCAGCTCGCCCTTCATTGAAGAATGAGTGACAATGCTGGACAGCGCGGCATCTTCAATCAGGAACTTGAGACGTTCGAGCGGATACGCTGGATCGAGCGGAACATAAGCAGCCCCGATCTTGAGCACGCCCAGAAGCGCGATCACCATCTCGGGAGAACGTTCGAGAAAAATCCCAACCAGAGAGCCCGGGCTGGCTCCGCTCGCGATCAGCCGGCGTGCCAGCCGATTCGCTTCGTCGTTGAGTTGGCGGTAGCTCCACTTCTTTTCTGCAAATAGCAACGCCGTTGCATCAGGACGAGCATTTACCTGGCTCTCGAATGCCCGATGCAGCGGCAAATCTCTGGGATAGTCGGCGGCAGTGCAATTCCAGTCCACCAGCACCTGTTGGCGCTCCTCAGGGCTCATGATTGGAATCTGCGCCACGTTCAAATCAGGATTCTCAACCACTGCGCTCAACAGTTTTTCGAAGTGCGCCAGCATTCGGCGAACTGTCGATTGCTCAAAAAGATCGGTGTTGTATTCGAACTGGCAGTGAAACTCGTTGTTCTCCCAAACTTCGACGGAAAGATCGAACTTGGCAATCCCGGCTTCGAAGCCCATCTCCTTGATCCGCAATCCCGGAATCTCGAATACTTGTTTGGGGATGTTCTGGAAGGTGAACATTACTTGAAACAAAGGATGAGTCTCCAGCGAGCGCTGCGGGATCAATTCCTCGACAAGTTTCTCGAAGGGCACGTCCTGATGGTTGTAGGCTTCCAGAGCGAAAGATCGCGCCTGTCGAACTAATTCCCGGAAGCTGAGGCTGTGCGTGAAATCAGCGCGGAAGACTAGCGTGTTCACGAACAAGCCGATCATATTCTCAATTTCAATTTCGCTGCGGCCGGCGATCGGAGTTCCAACCAGAATGCTCTCCTGATTGGTGTACCGCCAAAGTAGGGCTTGAAATGCTGCCATGGTGAGCATGAAGAGAGTGGAACTCTCCGCTTGTGCGAGTGCCTTTAGCTTCGCCAGGATTGAGCTATCCAGGCTGATTTCCTCCGTGGCGCCATGCCAACTGTAACCGCTGGGACGCGGGTGATCGGTGGGCAGATCCAGCAGCGTTTGAGCACCCGCGAGCTTGTGTTTCCAGTGTTCGATCTCCCGTTTGAGCAAGTCGCCGCTCATGTACTCGCGTTGCCACTGCGCGTACTCCGCGTACTGTAGAGTCAGTTCAGGAAGGGCCGGAGTTTCATTCTTCGTCAAAGCTGCATAACATTTCGTTACATCGCGGAACAGCAGGGCGATCGACCAGCCATCGGTGACGATGTGATGAATTATCAGGACAAGGAAATGTGTTTCCTGATCCAGGCGCAGCAGCAAGGGTCGCAGTAGAGGCCCCTCGCTCAAGTCGAAGGGCTTCTTTCCCTCTTCACTGGCGATCCGCAGAGCCTCAGGCTCGCGCTGGTTGGGCGCAATCCCTGCCAGATCGATGACTGGAATCTCCACTTCCACGTCGGACAGTACGATTTGCCGGGCTTCGCCCTCAACCGAATCGAATACAGTGCGGAGGCTGGAGTGGCGCTTTACAACCATCTGGAAAGCTTGCTTCAGGATGGCAATATCCAACGGGCCGGTTATCCGGAAGGCACGCGGCAGGTTGTAGGCTGCAGTTTCAGGATCAAGTTGATCGAGAAACCATAATCTCTGCTGGGCAAATGAAGCCGGGTACGCCAATCGTGTCATCCGATGAGATCCTTACATCCTTGATGGCGCCAGTGGGGGAGTAATGTCTCTCTAGCCAAGCTGCAATCAATCCGTCAGGCAGCCTTCCAAACAACCAGTATACCCCGGCTGGCAAGGCCACCGGCCGACGGTTCAGCGACTATGCGCCAAACGGAACGAATGGAATATCAGTATTTCACTGTATGTGATTTTCTGTTGATTTCGAACATTCTACCGGCCTGTCCTGGGTTATAGTGTCTTGGATAGCTCTGGTCGGGCTGGCGATGTTCGTGAAAGTTAAAAAATAGCTTTTAATACTCTGGCCGGGTGATTGGATTTTTTTTGAGTTTTGAAACGCAGTGCAGGATTGCAGATGTCACTTCCGTCTTCGTTCCCACAGGTGTACGTGCTCCTTCCATCCTGGATTCATACACGGATTGCCGTGGCCACGGATCACGGTTCTCCATTCTTTTCTTTCGTTTGGCAAGACCATTCCTGAAGTGGCGACACATGTGCCTTTGAGTAGGAAGGTTTAACCGGTATGTTGTATCGAAGCCAGGATGTGACCCGCGACGTGCAGGAGAAGAACCAATTGGTTGAACTTCTCCTGCAGGCGAGCCCGCACGATACCTACCCGGCATCTTTGGCCCAGCAGCGTCTGTGGTTCCTGGATCAGCTGCGGGCAAGAAACACCGCGTACAACGTGCATCTGGGTATGTGGCTGAGAGGTAAACTGGATCTGGCGGCGCTGCGATCGAGCGTGCAGGAAATGGTAAACCGGCACGATAGCCTGCGCACGTCATTCCGGGTTGAGCACGAGAAACTCCAACAAGTAGTCGAAGGCACTTGCCGGGTGACCATACCGATTACCGACCTCACCGGTGTCGCCGACCCGACTGCGGAAGCCTACCAACTTGCTCGCCGCGAGGTTCAGGAACCGTTCGATCTCAGTAGGGCGCCCTTGTTTCGTGTACGCCTTTTTCGCGCCACGCCTCTCGATCATGTATTTCTTTTCACCATGCATCACATCATTACAGATGCCTGGTCGGCACAAATCTTCGCGAAAGAATTGGAACAACTTTACAGAGCCTTCTCCCGCGACGAGGCATCGCCCTTGCCCGCGTTGCCGATCCGGTATGGCGACTTCGCCGAATGGCAGCTCGAATGGTTTCATAGCAACGAAGTCCAGCAGCAAATTGGTTACTGGAAAAATAAACTCAAAGGCGCACCGGGGCTTCTGGAATTGCCAACTGATGCGCCTCGGCCGCCAGAACAGACTTTTGCAGGCGCTGTTGAGGTCGCGGCGATACCGCAGGATGTCGTCGACGGAATGGAGCACGTCGCCGCTCGTTGCCGGGTTACTCCGTTCATGGTGCAGGTGGCTGCATTCAAGGTTCTGCTTTATCGCTATGCCCGACAACCTGACATTGTCGTAGGCATACCGGTCGCCGGACGTAATCGTGTGGAGACCGAAGGGCTGATTGGCTTCTTCGTAAACACGCTGGTACTGCGCGATGATTTGGCGGGCAACCCGCGCTTCACGGACCTGATTGCTCAAGTGCGTGAAACAATTTTGGGAGCATTCTCGAATGTTGATGTTCCATTCGAAAAGATAGTGGAGGAGCTCCAACCGGAACGGAATCTTGGCTATAACCCGCTTTTTCAGGTGATGTTTGCCACTCTGAAGTCCGCGGTGCGGTCTCATAAATTCGGCGATCTAACTGCGTTTCCTTATGTCGTTAGCGGCGAAACATCGATCTTCGATCTCAGCATGACCATCATTGAAGATGTGGACCGGAATTGGTGGGCGCAGGTGGAGTACAACACCAACCTGTTCAGGCGGGAACGTATCAGCCGCATGTTGAGTGATTACACGTCAATTCTCGCCAGCGTGGTATCAGATCCAGATAGCCATATTCTGTCTCTGCCACTACCGAGTCTGCCAGGCAGGGCTGAGGACTTAAACCTAACAGACGGGAAGGGAAGAGAAAAGCAACGGAAGGTAACGCCGTCTGCATCCATCCCTCGCGGTTCTGAACGCCATTCTAAGCCCTTAGATCGGGACCAGGAGTTGCTCGTTGAAATCTGGAAAGACGTTCTTGGTTTGCCAAATGTTGGCATTGGCGACAGCTTTTTCGACGTTGGCGGACACTCGCTGCTGGCGGTCCGCCTAGTTGCGCAGATACAAGAGATGACCGGCAGTCGCATCCCCGTATCGGCCATCTTTCGCGCCCCAACGATCGAAACGTTTGCACCGCTCTTGCGGGAAAATCTGGATAATCAACCCGATCCCGTTCTTTTGAAACTTCAGGAAGGTGACGGAATTGTTCCGTTCTTTGCCATCGCGGCCCCAGGAGTGGATACCTTCGGGCTATCGTTGCTTGCACGCCACATGGGGATCAATCAGTCCGTCTACAAAGTGCAGGGACGCGCGCCCGTGATATGGGGACGCCCTTTCACGAAGCAAGAGCTGCGAACCCTGGCGCAAGAATATATAGCTGCTCTGCGATCTGTTCAGCCCCACGGCCCTTACTGCCTCGGCGGCATGTGCGGCGGCGTTTTGATTGCGCAAGAAGTGATTCTCGAACTCGAGTCGATGCAGGAAAAAGTAGGCGTCTTCTCGATTTTCGACACCTGGGTACTGGAGAATTCTCAGATCCACCCGCTATGGATGATCGACTATTACCGCAAGAGATTTCAGTACTTCCGCAGTCTTCCGCGGCAGCAACAGCTGGGCACAACTAAGAGCTTCGTAAAACGCCTGCTTCTTGGGAAAAGAAACGGCGCCGAAAGCGGATGGGATCGAGCTTATTGGCCCGGCGCTGAGTTCGATGAGCCGCAGTTTCAGGCGCCTGTACTTTTATTCAAGAGGACGCATCAGCCCTACTACTATGTTCGTGATCGAGAAATGGGCTGGGGCGCTCGTTCAACGAGTAGGGTCGAGATCTGCGAGCTGAATTGCAAGCATGATGAGTTCTTGCGGCAGCCCCAAGTTGGTATCATTGGCCAAAATCTGGCCACCAGGCTGCGGGCAATCAGAAAGGGCGAGATGCATGGAGCCAACGAGCTCTCTCCGCGCGTGAGCTTTTCGCCGGGGATCCGAGCCTGAGGACCGCAATCTTAGTACACAAAAGGGGAGCTGAGGATGACCGATCGTCCCGACGGAGCGGTAAGTTCGTCCGCCGTTCCCTCGAACAAAGCATTGTCATCTCCGGCATTGGCTTGGCAAACGGAGAGGGTCAATGATTTGCGCCCGGTGCGGATCATTCGTCCGCCCGCATTTTCACTGGGTACGATCGTCAGCGGCGTGCAAATTCTGGTTAAGTACGCTGACCTGCTTTGGATCCTCAGCCTCTTTCGACTGAAGGTTCGTTACAAGCAATCGGCTCTTGGCTGGATCTGGGCGGCGCTTCAGCCGCTCGCCCTGATGACCATCTATACAATTGTGTTCACCCGCGTAACCACGGTTTCTACGGGCGGAATTCCTTATCCTCTTTTCGTATTGTGTGCTCTTCTCCCGTGGTTATTCTTTTCCGCATCGATCTCAAACGCGGTCCATGGGCTGGTTTTGTATCCGAACTTGCTTACCAAAATGTATTTCCCGCGCGAGATCATTCCGCTGTCTTACCTCGCAGCTGGCTTTATGGACTTTCTGATCGGCTGCATGATTCTGGCCGGCTTCATGGCCCACTACCGAATCTTGCCGACTTGGAACCTCCTCTACGCGATTCCGATCATGATAGTGTTGGCCGCCTTCGCCGCCGCCGTCGCTTTATTGTTCTCCGCGATACACGTTCGCTTCCGCGATATCGGGCTTGCATTACCGCTTCTGCTGCAGGTCTGGATGTTTACCATTCCGGTGGTCTACTCGCTGCAGGCGGTACCGTTGCGTTTTCGTAAGCTCTATCTGCTTGATCCCATCTCCGGCTTGATCGAGAATTTCCGAACGGTGTTGCTTGAAGGTCGCAGGCCGGACACGTCAAGCCTGGCGATGTCCGCTGCCATTGCATTCGCGTGTCTCGTGGTCGCCTACGCTTACTTCAAGTCTTCCGAAGCCTTAATGGCCGACATAATTTGAAATCGACGTTGCATTAAGAACATCGGGCAACAGTTAAAGATAAAGATTAAGAATGATCGACATATCATTGGATCGGGTCTCGAAGCAGTACAAGCTGCGAACACAAGGCAAATCTCCGAAACGCTGGTACTCCCAAGCTTTCCGGCAACGATCGACCCCCATGTGGGCAATTCGCGACGTCAGCTTCCAAGTGCGACAAGGGGAGGCGCTGGGAATCGTCGGACACAACGGCGCAGGCAAGACAACGATCTTAAAGATTCTTTCCAGCATCACCACTCCCACAACTGGCGAGATCACAATTCGAGGAAGAATGGCTGCCTTGGTTGAAGTGGGCTCGGGATTTCATCCGGAACTCACTGGCCGCGAGAACATTCAGCTGCACGGTGCGATGCTCGGCATGAAAAGGTCGGAAATACGCCGTAAGATGGACAGCATTGTCGAATTTTCAGGCGTCGGTGAATACATTGACGTTCCGGTAAAGCGCTATTCTTCCGGAATGTATGTGCGCTTGGGATTTTCCATCGCCGCACACCTGGATCCCGACATTCTGTTGCTTGATGAAGTCCTAGCGGTCGGCGACGCCGCTTTCCAGGCAAAATGCCTCGAGCGTCTTTCAGAACTGCGGCGTACGGGACGCACGGTGGTCTTTATTTCGCACGATCTCTCTGCGGTCTACCGACTCTGCGATCGGGCCATTCTTATGAGTCATGGCCGCGTAGTTGCGGAGGGTCCTCCCAGGCAAGTCATCGACGAATACCAGCAGATGACTTTCGGTGACGATACACGACCGATCGGAGCTGCGGAGCTAGATTCCCCGGCACAATGCACCAGCGTTTCCTTTACCGCTCCCGATACTGCCGATGGTATTCAAACCGGTCATCCCATGGTCGCTCGCCTCGGCTACCGAGCACGGCAGATCATCCCAGCAGCAGTGTTTCGAATCTCAATCTATTGGCCCAGCGGGTATCTTTGCGCTCAGCTCACGACTGATTCTTCGCAGGGAGGATTTACGCTGGGACCGGGCGATGGAACGATCGAGTTTTACTGTCCTGTGCTCCCAGTTGTACCCGGGCTTTATCGGATAGACCTTTCCATTGAATCTAACGGGCAGGAGATTGAATTGCGGCAACGCTGCGCAACTCTTAACGTAGGACTGGGGAAATTTGTTGCCGGTGACTTCTTCGTCGAAAACTCGTGGAAGTTGGTCGAGGGAGCATCGTCGCAGGGAAGCTTTCCCGATCGCTGATCGGTTCTGAATCCCAGAATCAGAAAAGGGCCAGAAGGGAAATTTCTGGCCCTTTCAAATTGTTGTGATTCACGGAAGGAGACCTACCTCAGTAGTGTGGCAACGAGGTACCATTCAGCGCCGCGAGGATCAATACTCCCGCATATGCGTTATCCGTTTGTACTGACGTCGTGAACTTCATCCCGTACCTCCAGTTGGCAGGGGCCTCGGGGTGTACTCCGGACAGAATAACCCATCCGTTGCCAGACTTGCCCTCGACGATGGCTGGGGTACCATTCGAATATTCCCCTACAATGCTACCCCATCCCGAGAATTCGGGACCGTCCTGCCAATACTGATCCAGGGAGTCTCCTTTCGAACCTCGGACTTCGACCGCGGCTTTGTTGATGCCTTTGTAGTGATCGGCGTAGAAGTCAAACCACACCCCGGAGGTGAGATTCAAACCGTTGTAGTAGGAATACCCGCCAAAAAAGCCTCCCGCGCAGATTCCGAGATAATGCAGGCCGGCTCTAACTGCGTTATGGACATTCTCCGTTGTGCTTGTTTTCAGGTTTTCGCCAATGGTAATTGAGTTGCCGCCCGGCACGATCAGCAGCTTATAGGACCTCAATTCGCTTTCGCTCATATCATCGAGCTGCGCTGAATCCGCTGTGGCATAGGAGACGCCAAGGCTGGAAAGAACGGCCTCGACAGCCTTGACATCATTTGCGATTGTTCCCGTCCCATTGAAAAGAAGGATCTCTGGATGAGCGGAAGTCGCCGATGCCAACAAAATAAACGCCATCAGAATTAGGGCTGATAGCGCAGTCATTGTGAGCCGTCGCAGTCGGGTGATGGCGATGCTGCATGAGTACACGGTGCCTCCTGGAAGCTGGTGCTGGGCGCTAATAAAGTGAAGTGCGCCGTCCACTGGAAGTGGATGATACCAAAGCATTTATCTTGTCTTTTCGATCCTACCCGCGCGCCAAAAATTGACCACTCACACTACTGCCAGTTTTATGACCGGGTACTGCCAGTGGTGCCGGGAATTTGCCGGATGGACGTTGCTTTCGAATCGACTGGGCGGGAGCTTGATCTTCGGCAGCGCGGCGCAACTCTTAACGTCAGACTGGGAAATTTTGTCTCTAGGGACTTCTACATCGAAAACTCGTGGAAGTTAATCGACGGGCCGGGCCGGAGGAAAACACTCACTAACCGAAGCGATCTAAATTGCACAATTAGAAAAGGACCGGAAGTGATGCCCCGGCCCTTTTCTCATTGTCCCGACTCACGGCAGACCGTGGCTCAGTAGTGTGGCAATGATGTGCCGTTCAATGCAGCGAGGACCAACACTCCCGCATAAGCATTATCCGTTTGCACTGGCGTTGTGAACTTCATTCCGTACCTCCAAGTCGCAGGGGCCTCGGGGTGTACGCCGGACAGGATGACCCACCCGCTACCAGACTTACCCTCGACGATGGCAGGGGTTCCATTCGAATACTCTCCTACAATGCTGCCCCATCCCGAGAATTCGGGACCGTCCTGCCAGTACTGATCAAGAGAGTCTCCTTTTGCACCTCTGACTTCTACGGCCGCCTTATGAATACCCTTTTCCTCATCGGCGTAGTAGTTAAACCAGACTCCGGAAGTGAGATTCAAACCGTTGTGCTCGGAATAGCCGCCAAAAAATCCGCCAGCGCAGATCCCGAGATAATGCAAGCCAGCGCCGACCGCGTTATGGATATTTTCCGTTGTACTGGAATGGAGATATTCGCCAATCGTGATCGAGTTGCCGCCCGGCACAATGAGCAGCTTATAGGCTCTCAATTCGCTCTCGCTCATGTCATTGAGCTGCGCTGAATCCGCTGTGGCATATGAGAGGCCGAGGCCTGAAAGAATTGTCTCGACTGCCTTGACATCATTCGCGATCGTACCCGTCCCGTTGAAAAGCAGAACCTGCGGGTGGCTGGTAGCGGCCGCTGGCACAGCCAGGGCGACCGGAATAAGCGTTGACAGGACAACGACTATCAGTCGTTGCAAGCGGTTGGCAGCGATGTTGAAAGAGTGCACGATCCCTCCTGGGAGCTGGTCTTAAGCGTCCCGAACAGAACTGCTCCATCCGCTGGAACCGGATGAGACCAAAGTGTTTACTGATTTTTTCGATCCTATCCACCTATGAAAAATTGGCAAGTCACACTAGTACATGCCGAGGCGTGGCCAACGACACAGAAGGGCATCCCGCAAGGACAGGTGTGTGAAAGATATTTTCTGATCGAGAACGAGGCCCTCTTCGGGCTATTGACGGGCGATCCCGTTGAAATTATCGTTGTTGGCTGACGGCGAAACGGGTGTATGATTCTTGCCGCTTTGAACCCTGTTTTGAACCTATATCGAAGAGATTCCACCTTACAGAGAGCAATGCGGATGCCGCGGTTCGATGCGTGTCAGCGGGGTGTGTCCGAACAGGTTGCGCCGAAAGTCTGGAGAATTACTATGCAGTCCTCATGGAATGGTAAGGCCGCTCTTGGCTCCGAAATTACAGACGAGCCGACCGCAATGAATTGGAACTCTGCCGCGTTCGACTTCCCTCGTTTTTTCGAATCTCGAGCCATTACTTTCATGGCGATTTTGCTGCTTACAATGTTGTTTGCCCAATCGCCATTGCTGGGCCAGACGCCGATTACCACATGGCATTACGACAACGGAAGATCCGGCGCCGACACCACCGAAACCCTGCTCACCCCGTCCAACGTAAACACTAAGAGCTTTGGAAAACTATTTACTCTGCCGGTCGACGGCTACATTGTCGGGCATCCACTTTATCTTCCCGGAGTCAGTATCTCCGGCGAAGGCACTCACAATGTCGTGTACGTTGCGACTATGCATGACAGCGTGTATGCCTTCGATGCCGATAGCGGCAGCACCTCGCCCTTATGGATGACAAGCCTATTGAGCTATAGTCCCGCGGGAGCCACGACCGTTCCGGCGGCAGCGGTGAAGAAAGATGCCGGAACCACCGGTTGGACCGAGTTGGGCATCATCTCCACTCCGATCATCAATCCCCCTACCAACACTCTGTACGCGGTTGCCGAAACCTACGAGAGTGGAAAGGTTGTGCACCGGTTGCACGCACTTGACGTCACCACGGGCCTAGAAAAGTTTGGCGGCCCGACAACCATTGCTGCGACGTATACGCTAAACGGGGTCACCACCACGTTTACCGATCTTACCCAGATGAACCGTCCAGCATTGCTCATGGCCAATGGCCACATTTATATTGCTTTCGGCTCCAATAGTAACAATGCAACCCCCTGCCAGGGATGGGTGCTGTCGTATAACTCCGGTACACTGCAGCAAGAAGGTGCGTATACCGTCGAGCCCGGCAAGGTTCTGGCGTCCATATGGCAAAAAGGCGCCGGACTTTCTGCCGATACCGCTGGGAATATTTACGGGGAATCGGGGGAAGGGCCCTTTGTGCCAGGCACCAACCTTTCCAGCAGCGTGCAGAAACTCAGCCAGACTGGGACCACGCTTGCCCTTGCGGACTGGTTTACTCCTTATAACCAGGAATATCTTTCCGAGAATGATTTGGATATGAATGACGGCATTCTGATCCTGCCGGACCAGCCCGGTCCATACCCACACGAACTGATCACCGGAGGCAAAGAAGGAACGATCTATGTGTTGAACCGGGATAATATGGGTCAGTATTGTTCGAGTTGTGCCACCGCTGACACACAAATCGTGCAAGAGTTGCCGAAAGCCGCCCCGTATAGCGGCATACCTGTTTACTGGAACAACACCGTTTATGTGACGCCTCAGCACAGCCCGGCTTTGGCTTACACCCTAAGCAACGGAATGTTAGTAACTCCCCCATCCGTAAAGTCCATCCTTCTGAGCGGCGGAGGTCACGCCATTATTACGGCAAATGGAACGTCCGACGGGATACTCTGGACGATGAATGGAAGCAACTTGTACGCTTTCGACGCGGGCACACTCAAAACGCTTTATTACTCCAACCAAGCTGCGGGAGGTCGCGATACGCTTCCGCCGTTGCCCCACTTCGCGAGCCCTATCGCCGCCGACGGGAAAGTTTTCATCGGAACTCAGAGCAGCGTCGTGATCTTTGGATTGTTCCCCACTCTCTCGCCGACCGGAGGTAACGGGCAGTCGGCAGTCGTCGCCTCAACCCTCCCAGTTCCTTTAAAGGTTCAAGCACTCAATCTTTACACGCAGGATACTTTCCCCGGAGTGACCGTAACCTTCTCCGACGGCGGCAAAGGCGGTACTTTCAATCCCCCCACAGCGGTGACCGACTCATCCGGTTCAGCGTCGACTTCTTATACCCTGCCTGCAAAAGTTGGTTCTTACACCTTGACAGCTTCAGCAACGGGTTACCCACTGGGCGTCTTTACAGAAACCGCGCTTCCCGCAACAGCGACGAGTTTAGCCAGTTGGAGCGGTAACAATCAGTCCGCACCTGTTACAACACCATTGCCCAATCCGCTGGTCCTCAAGGTTAAAGATAGCTTCGGCAACGGAGTGGCTGGCGTACAGGTGAGTTATACCGATTCGGGCTCCGGTGGCAGCTTTTCCCCGAATCCTGCGACCAGCAACAGCACAGGGCTCGCCAGCGTCACCTATACGACATCGAAGACCGCCGGAGCTCTGCACGGCAAAATCCTTGCCTCGGTCCCTGGACTTGCCAGTCTGATTTTCTTCGAAACGGTGACTCCTGGCCCCGCTGCCAATATTGCTGCAACATCAGGAAACGGGCAGTCCACCCCTCCTCTCACCCAACTAGCTCAGCCCTTAGTAGCAAAGGTCACTGACCAATACGGAAACGTGGTTTCGGGAGTAGTCGTCACTTTCAATGATGGGGGCGCAGGAGGGACTTTCTCGCCCAACCCGGTTTCCACTAGTTCGACTGGCGTCGCCAGCGTTACCTACACAACTTCGCCCACTGCTGGAACGGTAAATGTCCAGGCTGCGGCCACCGGAGTTTCCACGCCGGCAGCCTTTACGGAAACAGTGCAATGACGTTCCCGTGAAGGGAGAGTAGCGCTTAGCAGCAGCCCGCGTCTAAAATCACTTTCCCCCCAGGGCGCGGTGCAGGCTCTTGCTGAAACCGCGAGGCACGAACCACGTCGGACACGACCCACATAGCGAACCGTGCAGTTCCCGGAGCACGGGAACCCGGTATATAATCCCGTCGCCCGGTGTGCAAAACGGAAATTCCGGCTCAGGCTGGAGGCGCGGTTTATGAGAGTCCTCGACTTAGGGTGCGGATCGGGGCGAGAGCTGGCGTCATGGGGCGTCACCGCTGGGGATGAGGTTACGGGACTTGACATAGACCATAAGCGCCTGGCTATTGCAAAGATGCAATTTTCAAACCGAGCCTATCTGCAAGGCGTCGGTGAATGCTTGCCATTCGAAGATGAGAGTTTCGATCGCGCAGTTTCCGCGGTCGCTCTCCCCTACATGAACATTCAGAAGACGCTCGCAGAAATTCACCGTGTCCTCATTCCGGGCGGCAATTTGTCGCTTAGCCTGCATCTCCCGAGTTTCACAATAGCTGAGCTTTTCCACAATGCTATCCCGAAGCCAGTCCCCACGCTCTTTCGGCTGTGCGTCATGGCAAACGGGTTAGTGTTCCACTGCACCGGCAGGACTGTTGGGTTCGTAAACGGGAGGACGGAATCATTTCAGACCGAGCGAGGAATGAGGGTCGCACTGAATCGTGCTGGGTTCGTCAATCTTTCATTCAGCCGGGCAGCCGGTCCGGTCGGCGAAACGTTTACTGTGGAGGCAAGAAAATCGAAAGTGATCGACCCCTTTGCTCCTGTTCGCGCCGCCTAAAGCCCGGGACGGCCTAGTTCCGCTAAGAAGAGTTTAGTATTCCAACCCCGCTTGATCTCCATGCTCTTCGCCGGGAAATCTCATTCAATATGAAAAACAGAATGTGAATTTTATCGCTTTGCGCCAAAGATGCCGCACGCAATGCGAACGTCGAGCCGCTAGGAAACCATGTCGACTAGTAGACGCAAGTTGTGAGCTGAAGTATGATCGCCTGCGTAGAAACCACGAGGTTGGCTCCGCCTTTAGCTTCTTGCGGTGTCGCGTGAAAATAATTCCATTAGACCGCCAGCGGCGCATGCTCCTAGCCGCTGCAGGGAGGCTTAACGCATGCGATGCAGTCGCACGCTTTCGTTCCTGGTATCGGCCGTAGCTACAGCTTGGCTGGTCCTACCGTACCCGGTCCACGCGCAAGACGCTCCCCCGATCGCCACCGACATCATCATTCAGCACGACGTACCCATGAAGACGCGTGACGGAGTTACCCTCCATGCCGACATTTATCGTCCGAAATCCGCAGACAAATTTCCTGTCATCCTCATGCGCACTCCCTATGACAAAAGCGCCAATTGGGCCGTCTCTCCGGTATTCAAGATGGTCCCGCGCGGGTATGTTGTCATCATTCAGGACGTCCGCGGGCGCTACACTTCGGAGGGGGAATGGTATCCGTTCAGGCACGAGCAAGCCGATGGCTACGATTCGGTTGAATGGGCGGCGGCGCTTCTGTATTCCGATGGCAAAGTGGGCATGATAGGTGCCTCCTATGTGGGCGCAACCCAGATGCTCGCGGCCATCGCTCAACCACCCCATCTTGCCGGGATCGCTCCCAACATGACGGCCAGCAACTATCACGATGGTTGGACCTACCAGAGCGGGGCCTTCGAGCAATGGTTCGATCAAAACTGGACTTCTCAGCTCGCGCAGAACACGCTGGAGCGTTTAATCCATCAGAATACGGACGCTCGGGTCGGCGTGTCTGCTCTTCCCATTGCTAACTACCCTGTCTTCAATTTCGGCCAATTGCCCGCCGACGCACAGCTCACCGCGACGATCGCTCCCTACTACCTCGACTGGCTCGCGCATCCTGATTACGACGATTACTGGAAGCAGTGGTCGATCGAAGAGAATTTCTCAAAGATTGCCGTTCCCATGCTGCAGGTCGGAGGATGGTATGACATTTTCAATGCCGGCACTCTGCGCAATTACATGGGTGCCAAGGCTCACGGCGCCACGGAGGCAGCGCGCACCGAGCAGCATCTGCTGATCGAAATCGGCGGTCATTCCGGCTTCGGCCGCCACATCGGCGATGTCGACTTCGGACCTCACGCCGTGGAAAACGGATACACAGACGTCATCCTCGATTGGTACGATTTTCTTTTTAAAGGCATCAAGAACCAATTCGCCACCGATAAACCGGTAAAGCTTTTCGTAATGGGCGCCAACGAATATCGCCAGGAAGACGATTGGCCGCCGCCGCAGTCCCGGAGCGCTAAATATTTTCTACACTCGGGCGGCAAAGCAAATTCGTTACGCGGAGATGGATTGCTTTCCACATCTACACCAAAATCCGAGCCGGCAGACAGCTATGTTTACAATCCTGCGAATCCTACGCCCACCATGGGCGGCCCGCTCTGCTGCGACGCCGAGCACATGGAGCCCGGCCCGCGCGACCAGCGCGCGGTAGAAAATCGCGACGACGTGCTGGTTTATTCGATCGGCCCCCTCTCCAGCGATCTCGAAGTCACCGGTCCGGTCACCGCCGACCTTTTCGTCAAATCCTCGGCCGTGGATACTGACTTTACCGCGAAACTTGTCGACGTTGCGCCAGACGGCTTCGCCCAAGATGTTACGGAAGGTATTCTACGAATGCGTTATCGTTCCTCCGCGGAGCACGCCACTCTGATGAATCCCGGGCAGATCTACGAGATCACCGTCGATCTCTGGGCCACCAGCAACGTGTTTCTTAAAGGCCACTCGCTGCGCCTGGAAATCTCCAGCAGCAATTTTCCGCGTTTCGATCGCAATCTTAATACGGGAGAAGAAATCAAATTCGCCCGCACGATGGCGACGGCAAACAACACGATCCTCCACGACGCGACACACCCGTCCTCGTTGATACTTCCGGTTATGCCGTCAAAATAAATTCGCACAGATATTTTTCGCGTGGATTTAACGGAGTCGGTCCCTTAATCCTTGGGCCCCTGCACCCTTCCGCGCAACACGGTAATAGAAGCTTTCGGCAGAGTGAACTCAGTGTTGGGACCTCCCGCCAGTGTGGTTGCAATTGGCGGATGATCCGGATCCGCGTGACTGTTTGGCCCATCGTCAATCCACACATACTGCTCGCTTCCGAAAGTCACGAACGTAACCGGCCCGGAAAACGTTGCGTTCTGTTTGGTTTTGGAATCCTCAAACTGTACGCGCGCCGTGTGCGAGTGAGTCTGATCGCGATTGACCAACATCAGCGACCAGTTTCCGTCGGGGCGGTGTACTGCATACGACGTAACCAGCACATTGCCTTCCCCATCCTTGATATCCGTGGAAGAAGGAAACATCTGATGCACTCCCGAGCGGTGCTGCACCCACTCCAAATTAATCATGCGGGCGGCGAAGTATGGTGATGTGTATCCCTTGATTTCATATTCTTCGTCAGAAACAAAATTCGACCAAGAGGCCCAGCCGAGACAGCTATTCTGAAGCCCCTGTGGCTGAATCGGCGAGTGATAGAAAGCGGCGCCTCCGCCTTCGAAGAATGAGCCAACATTGTCGGCGAGCCATAGCGCCGCGAAAATCGTTGTCATCGGGCCAGTCAATTGACTGGCCAGATGGTTCTCAGTCACCATCAGCGGCACGTCTTTGGGAACTCCGTCATCTCTCCACACCTGTAGAATGTGCTTCATCAGATGAGGTTCGGTGTACAAAGTTTTCCAGGTGATAGTGCAGGGATCGAACGGATAGTGTTCGAATGAGACGAAAGCAAGGTCCGAAATGCGGCCGTGCGCTTTCAAGTAATCGACGAAGCGGCCCATCCAAGAAGTGCGGCCCTGCGCATCAGGCCACACGCGAATGTCTTCGTTGACTCCTTCGAACACCGGCCCACCCAGCCTGAGTTGCGGATCAACTTTGTGAATCGCTGTGGCCCACTGAATATACAGAGCCGCGTAGTCTTCGGGCATGGCGTGCTTGCCGTCGGGTTCCTCGCCCATCTCAATGTATCCGATCCGATAGCCGCGCTTCTCAATGTAGGCGATCTGGGCTGCTGCATCGTCGGGTGTGCCGTAAAGCAAAGTGACCGGAATCATTGCCGGAAGATTGTTGGTCAGTCCGCTACTGAAGAAGAGATCAAAGCCACTGTGCTGGTAGCCGCCATTCGCGTCCACATCAGCGGCGGAGTGCCAGGGATCAATCGACGATGTGCAGTACGTGGTCGGCTTATCGCCGAGATTCTTTTGGATCTCAGCAAACGCCCCACTGGAATCGACCGTTCCGACGTGAATCTCCTGAATGGCATATCCCACGCAGTTCCGGATGTCGTCTGCTCCGTGCAGATCGCAGGTCTTGGATGATTCCGTCATCAGGATGCGCAGGTATCGAGCGTTGACTGGCGCGTCGGCGAGTTTCAGATTTACCGTTCCGCCTTGAGCGTTCTTAATAGCGCCGAAAGCAAAGGTCTTCCACTCGCCTTGTGGACCTTCATCGAAGTCGAGGGCGCGCGTTCCCACCCAATACTCCACCTGGTAGCTCACAGCGTAAGGGTGAGCCCAGGCGATGCGAATCGCGTTTACCGGCTTTTCCGCCTGGAGATCGACCACCACCCATTGCGGATGCAGCGCATCGCTCTCGCCGGTAAACTTGCTGGTGAGATACGGATTGCTCTTCCAATAACTAAGATGAGCGCCTTGCAGCGGGCGGTCGCCGCTGGTCGAGAACCCACGGTGCGGCAACGCGTAGGAAAGAATATAGCGAATCGGTTCCTTAAGATCGGTGCTGCCGGTAAAGTATCCGCTCTTATTCGCTGGATCGCTCCAGGTTCCGTTCGCATTCCAGTGCCAGACTGCCATGCGCAATTCGGAATTGTTGCGATAAGTAATCGGTCCCCAGCCCGCCGAGAGTGACTCCTGAATAATTTGCGGCGTATAAACTTTGTCGATCCCCTCATGAGAGAGAACATCAATGGAACTTCCTAAAGCGCTGTCGGGATCGAAGGAATTGATAGCATGGCCGGGAGTTACATCGACGTGAACAGCTGCCGTTTGTGCGTCCTCTGCTACTCTCGATTGCGCGTTGGCGATTGCACCGAGGAAGATTGCAGAAAAAATCGCGATTATGACGGCAGAATTACTTGGTAATTTACTGCGAAAGCATAGGCTGACGTTGCGCATTCTCAAAAGACCAAACTGCATGGCATTCTCCTAAGCAATCTGGACGTTCTAATGTAACGGGATTTTCTCAAGAGCTAGATCAACTGGCGCCACATTAAGTTGACGCGACGGATCCACAACCAGCCAACTCGCCGCACCCACGATGCACAACCCAGCCGCCACCAGAAATGAGGTCGTCCAGCCGAAACGAACTGCGATCCACGGCGTCAGCGACGCTGTGATCGCCGCCCCGATTTGGTTTCCCATATTCATGAACCCCGACACTGAGCCTGAAGATGCTCCGGCAATGTCAGCGGTTACCGACCAGAAAGAACTCTGCGAGAGATACAACGCTCCCGCGCCGCCAGCCAGCACAACGCTCGCCAGCCGCGCACTCTGAACCTGCGAGCCGAAGGCGATGAATATTCCTGCCAGTGTAATGGCAAACGCCGCAACACCACAGCGCCCCACGCGTGCACCCAGCCGTTTGCTCAGCCAGTCGTTGATGGTCCCTCCTAAAAGGCAACAAACCAACATCGCAAGAAACGGCAACATGGTATAGAACGCGCTTGCCTTCAAATCCAGTCCGCGCACTTTGGCGAGATAGCGATAGAACCAGCTGAAGAAAATCCACGCGACATATCCGTAACAAAAATAGCTGAGTGTGATGGCCCAGACTTCTTTGCTTCGCATCACGCGCGCCCAGGGCACGAGGATTTTCGCATCAACCATCGGCTCTGCTTGCGTCAGTCCGGAATTGATGAGATTCAACTCCGATGCAGACACGCCGGGATGCTCTCCAGGCGTATCGCGAGCATTCACGAACCACACCGCTCCGGCGGCGAATCCCAGGATAGAGCAGACCCAGAATGAAGACCGCCAGCCATAATGAACCATGATGTAAGTAATGATCAAAGGCGTAAGGCCGGCGCCAGCTCCCACGCCGGCAAAGATCCATCCGTTGGCAATGCCGCGCTCGGTTGTCGGAATCCAGCGGGCGATGAATTGATTGGCGGATGGGTAGATGACAGCTTCTCCCGCGCCCAGAAGAAAACGTACAGCCACAAAGATGAGCAGTGCGCCTGCAATATTGGCGGGCACGACAGCGGTTAAGGCAGTGAAGATTCCCCACCACACAACGCCTCCGGCCAACACACGGCGAGCACCGAAGCGATCGGCAAGCCTGCCACCGATTGTTTGAAACAGCGCGTAACCCACCAACATGGCGCTGAAGACTTTGCCCAATTGGACATCGCTAAGACGATAAGCCTCTGCGATGGATCCGCCGGCAATCGAAATGTTGACCCGATCGAGATACGAGACGGCACTGAGGATGAAAAGCCAGAACACCAGAAACCAGCGCACGCGGCTCGTTTTGGCACTCGTCATTGCTGGCTCCGGAGATTGTGGGTAAGAAGAAATCTTCGTCGCACAGTTCGTCCACTCAATGTGCGATTGCTCCGCCGACTGCCGTGTGATATTTTCGCGGTCGAGACAAAGCTGATGCTCAATTTTGAAATATTTCCCCGAGTCTTATGAAAAAAGCTACTTTGCTTACCGGAATAATGTTCTGTGTGATGTTGCCCCTGGCCGTGCCCGTCTGTGCGCAACTCGACCTCTTCTCGAAAGAGCAGCGCGTTGAATTCACGCCGCAGTGGCATGGTGATCGATTTCCCGACGGACGTCCGAACGTGCCGGATTCGGTGCTGGCGCGGCTGAAGGACGCTACTGCCGAACAGGCCTGGGACGTGCTTCAGGATGCCGGGTACCGCAACCAGTTCGAGGGCGGCTGGAAGGTGATTAATCCCGGCGAGCGGCTCGTGGGTCGCGTCGTCACCGCGGTTTTCATGCCGCAACGGCCTGACGTCGACTCCGTAATTCGCGCCAATGGCAAAAAAGAAAATCGCATCGGAGATGAGAACTCCTGGATCATCGACATTCTGAAACCGGGCGACGTGCTGGTCGTCGATCTGTTCGGCAAAATTCGCTACGGCACGATCGTCGGAGACAATCTCTCGACCGCCATCTATGCCAAGAGCCACAACGGATTGATCGTTGACGGTGCAGTTCGCGATGTAACCGGCATTCAAGAAATTCCAGGCTTTCAGGTTTACACGCGAGGCGCGGATCCCTCCGCGCTCGAGAACGTGATGCTGACAGGAATTAACGTTCCCATTCGAATCGGAGGTGTAACCGTGATGCCGGGCGACATAGCGATCGGCGACCCCGAGGGCGTCACTTTTGTTCCTCCGCAACTTGCCGAGAAACTGGCCGACGACGCAGAAATGGACCACATGGTCGACGAGTGGGGCCACATGATGCTCCGCGAAGGAAAGTACACGCCCGGTCAGATCGACGACAAATGGACGAAACCGATGGTCGAACAATTCAATGCCTGGCTGGAGAAAAAAGGAGCCAAGCTCCACATGCCGGAGCCGTGAACTCATCTCGCTCATCGGAGTATCACGTTTCTTGATCCCCAGGGTTCTCCTGAATCCATCGCGCTCTGGCAATTCTTCTTCAAGCCGCGTGTTCGCGCAGAAGGTGCGAGAGTTGCTCGGCGACAATTTTGTTTTCGCCAGGCTGCAGCATGAACGAGTTCATGACCAGACCCGCGTGCCCTTCACCGGTTCCCATTACGATCGACGGACTCGAGCTGCGCAGCATCTTCGAGGCTTGCTCGGGCGTCAGTGAAATGCGCGCGGCATCCCACGTGATAGTCATGTGCGGCACATGATTGGCGATATCCGGCACAAAGAATGAAGTGCTCACGCCGGGGACTTTTTTGATTTCGCCTGAAATCACTTCCAGCCGCGCTTGCCATTCCTTGGCCAGAGCATCGTGGTCTTCCGCGAGAAAAAGTTCGAGCGCCTTAACCATCCCTACAATTTCTTCTTTGCCAACTTTTTGGCTGCGGCCGAGTGTGTCTTCGTGCGGACTATTGTTGAGCAGCGCATTCGCCACCATTTCATTGCGACCGATCAACATGCCGGCGCACTGTGGTCCGCGAATTGCTTTCCCGCCGCTAAAAGTCACCAGATCGTATCCCATATTTGTGTAGTCCCAAAGATGGGACACCGGCGGCGTGTCAGCTGCAGCATCGTTCATGCAAGGAATGTTGTATTGCTTCGCCAGCCGGACCCACTCGTCGACTTTGATCTGTCCCGCAGCATTCGCGAAATTGGAAAAATGCATCATCGCCGTGCGCTCGTTGATCGCGGCTCTCAATTCATCCTGTGTTTCGATCACGATGAGCTTTATTCCTGTGGATCGCAATTGATGATCAAATGGGTTGCGGTGCGATTTTTGAATGATCACTTCCGACTTCATCCCAGTCAGATCAGGGAGTTGACGGATCAACGCTTCGTTGCCGCCAGTCAGAATCCCAGCTAGTCCCGATTGAATCGCTGCCGCCGCGCCCGACGTTACCAGCGCCGTGTAACCGTCCGGCAATTTCAGCATTTCCGCGATGCGCTTGCCTGCGGCCACCTCCAATTCCGGAATGCTCACAAAGTGGCGTCCGGCCATGCTCATCACCGCTTCGAGTTCGGGATGGGGCAGGGAACCGCCCAGCATAGTCATGGTTCCCTCGCAGTTAATCACCGTTGTGACACCGAGTTCTTCATAGGGATTGCCGGTCTGGCCTAAGCCACTAATCCTCGGGCTGGCGCCAACGCTGGACGCGCGATTCGCAGAAAACAATTTTCGCGGCGCCAGAAGTGAGCTGGCAATCAATCCCACGCTGCCGAGAAAACTGCGCCGGTTCCATTTCGAATTGAATCGCATGAACGAAGCTCCTTTGCCGCTCACTTGGAAGTGACTGCGGCGATGCAATTGATTTCTACCAGCGAATCTCCCGGCAGAGCCGCAACTGCGACTGTGGTGCGCGTCGGGCCACCATGAGGAAAATAAGTGGCGAATACCTTGTGCATTCCATCCCAGTGTTCGATCTTCACCAGGAAGACATTCGCCTGCAGAACGCTGTCCATTGTTCCTCCACCGATTTCCACGTGCTTCTTGATTTTATCCATGACCATCGTGGTGTGGGATTCAATGGTCCATTCTTTCGAGTCTCTGGTATCGTGTGCGCCTTGTCCGGAGACATAGATCAATCCGTTGTGGACAATCACCGGCATGATGACGTCTTTGGCGCTGCCCGGTTTGCCTTCGCTGTTCAGTTTGCGGATTGTGCCCGCATCCTGTCCTGACGAACTTTGCGCCGATGCGCGGTTGCTAAAGACAGACGCGATTCCGAGAGCGGAAAGCAGGGAAGCAAAATGTGTGGCAAAATTTCTGCGAGTAAAAGTCTGATTCATGTTTCTTTTCCTCCCAAATTAGTCTTTTAGATCCGTGCAACGATTAAGGCAAAGCAAAACTGAAAACGTCGCTACCCGCCGCAATCGCCACGTATTGTCTTCCGGCGATTGCGTAACTCATCGGAGATGCACTTATTTCCTGCCCGGTATTGAAGTTCCATAGCGGCTTGCCAGTTCGAGGGTCTACCGCTTCAAACGATCCGGCATCGTCGCCAAAAAACAACAAGCCGCTGGCCGTCGTCATCGTTCCTCCAGAGGAGCGGCCCGCGCCCACTTGCGGGTATTTCCACGCGATGGAACTTGTATCCAGGTTAAATGCGACGAGGACTTTTCGCGAAGTTTCGCCCGGTATGCGCTTTACCCCGGTCGAGTAATAGCCTTGACCTTCCTGAAAACTCTGAGGCTTAAAAAAATAGGTTTCGCATTCCTCAAGGGCCATGAAGTAGACCGAATGAGTCGATTCGCTATACGACGGAGCGAACCAGTTGGTCGCTCCCGAATAGCCGGGGCAGACCCGTGTGCCTGCGCCAGTCGGCTCAACGCCGGTCAGCATCGGTTTGCCTTGCGCATCGATTCCCCGGGCCCAGTTCAGTTTGTCCACGAACGGCGTGGCGGATAGAAACTTTCCGTCCGTGCGATCGAGCACGTAGATATAACCATTCCGATTTGCCTGCACCAACAGCTTCCGCACTGAGCCCATATACATCGCATCGATCAGAATCGGAGTCTCAACCGCGTCGTAGTCGAAAAGATCATGCGGCGTGAATTGGAAATACCATTTCAGTTTTCCGTCGTCCGGATCGAGGGCCAACACGCAATCGGTGTAGAGATCGTCTCCCGGACGCACGCCGCCTTCGAAGTCGGGAGCCGGATTGCTCGTTCCCCAGTAAATCAGGTTCAGTTGAGGGTCGTAGGTTCCAGGCATCCACGTGGTCCCGCCGCCGTGCAGATAAAGTTTTCCAGGCCAGCTTTCGGAACCGAATTCGCCGGGGCCTGGAATCGTCCAGAACCGCCATACCAACTTGCCCGTCAATGCATCGTAGGCGGAAACAAATCCCCGCACACCGTCATCGCCGCCTGATGTTCCCACCAGCACTTTGTCTTTCACTACAAGCGGTGCGCTGGTGGCACCATAGTTCTTGTTCCGATCCGCATAGGCCACGTCCCAGATCAGATTGCCCGACCGCACATCCAGGCAGAGAAGATGCGCGTTATCCGTCTCCATGTAGACGCGGTCACGCCAAACCCCGACCCCGCGGTTGATGTGCCCAGAAGCGTCATCGATCAACCCTTCAGAGATCGGCCACGAGTGGTGCCACACCACTCGTCCGGTACGCGCGTCGAGCGCGGAAGCATCATTCGCCGCAGTTACAAACATCAGTCCGTTCACTACAACTGGGGTTACTTCTAGCCGGCTGGTATTGCGCGTGTGAAAAACCCATTCTGCGCGCAGTCCCGAAAGATTGCCGGGATTAATTTCAGAAAGACTGCTGAACCGCCGTCCCGAATAGTCTCCGTTATAGGAGATCCAGTTGGCAGCGGGAGGTTGAAGCAGGAGGTCCTCGGACCGAACGTTTATTGCCGTGGACATAGTCGCAGGGGCGCTTTCACCAGCAAAGGCTGACGAGGAGATGAAAACGACAGCGATCAATACCGACACTCGCACGCTAGTTTTCCTTCCTCAATTTCCGGATTTCGACCTCGCTCAAGCCGCCCCAGTTAACGCGGTGGCAGAACACCGATTCCGCTCAGAGAGTCTTCGCAAGCGCTGTCTCCACGCCCGTACTTTTTCGCTGCGTTGAATCGCTGGCGATCCGGTATCCCAGGTCGCGTGAGATCTGTAATCCTAGGTTTTGAATGAGCGGAGCGAGTTGTCGCAAACGCGTCACTGGCATCCGTACCATTGGCGCGGTGATGCTGAGGCTCGCATTCACAGCGCCGGTGTGGTCCCAAATAGGCGCCGCCACGCAGCGTATGTGCAGTTCGTTTTCCTCCAGATCACAGGCGTAGCCATTCTTTCGTACTCGAAATAGTTCGGCTTCCAGTTGCTGAAGATTTCCCACCGTGTTTGGCGTCAGACGCTTCAGCCCCAGCTGAGGCAGAACGTTTTTGCGCTCATCGTCTTCCATATTGGCCAGCATTACCTTGCCCACAGCTGTGCAATATAAGGGAACGAAGGCCCCGATGCGGGAGTGAATTCTCAATGGTTCGGGCGAATCCAGCTTCTCAACGTAAACCGCGGAGAGCCCGCTCCGTACCGTCAGGTGAATAGTTTCGCGCGTCTCCCGGTTCAACTCCTGCAGGTAGGGCAGGCTCACCTGGCGAATATCGAGCTGAGCCAAAGCTGACTGCCCCAGCGCGAAGCATGCGATTCCCAGGTGGTACACCCCGTCCCCACTGCAGTTCAGAAAGCCCGCGCCTTCCAGATTCGCCAGGAAACGGTGGACGGTGCTCACCGGCAGCCTTGAGCGCCCCGCCACGTGCTTTGCAGTGAGACCCTGCGCCGACTCGCTGAAGAGCTGAAGAAGACGCAACCCGCGCTGCAGCGCCGTGATGTTATAACTTCGCTTTGGCGTCTGGGCCATGATCTGATGAGCTCACTTGATTATTCACAAAATGAAAGTGCAAATTATCTGATGAAAGTTACTTTTTCGCAAGTGGGATTCTCTTCTAAAGTCTGCCGAACCTCTTAACCGCTTCCAGAATCGATTTTGTCTGTTCGATCACGGCGTACATCGAGTGCTCTTTGAAATCCATTTGTTGCGCCAGAGTTAATACTTCCTGAGCCTGCGACCGGGGAACGACCACAACTCCATCGCTATCTGCCGCCACAATGTCACCCGCGTTCACAGTCACGCCGTCGCAAGCCACTGCAATTTGAGATCCAGCGAAACGGTAGTGATGCACCGATGTTGACGGCACGATGCCAGTCGCATAAACCGGAAACCCAATTTTTCGCAGATACGCCACATCGCGAACCCCTCCATCAATTACCGCTCCAGCGTACCCGCGCGCTGCCATGGCCGTGCCCATCAGTCCGCCCATGCCTGCAATATCCTCGCCGTCCTCCACGACCATCACGTAAACCGAGTCCGCGGATCCATGATCAATCGCTTCCAGCATTCCGTTCAAAGCGGCGGGGTCCTTGTTGCCTTCGTCTTTCTTCAATAGCACCGTCCGCGCAAAGCCGGCAAACTTTGTGGTGAAGAGCGGATGCATGCGATGACTCATGTACATTCGCTTACCAGTCAGTTGCTCCAGCGCATCGGAGACAGACGCCACTTCTACCCGGCGATAATCCGCAAGTAAAGCACTGTCGGACACCGCTGCGCCGGCTTCAGCGGCCGATTGCGCGCCCAGGAATTCAGCTCCGCTTAGAGCGGTGATCGAAAAGGCGATGAATAGGACCGATGTCACAATGATGTGCGATTTGGCGACGTGAAGAAACTTGTTCATTTCCTGCTCCTCAATGTATATATGTCCGCGGACTCTAACACTGTTTTTCCTCGAGTGGAAGAGGCCAAGTTGTGAACGAACAAATTGATCACGGAGGCAATTAGAAATGAAAATTGCAATGCGGACAAAAGCATCCCAGCTTTTTATTTATGCTGTCGCACTCGCGCTGACCATCGGCGCAGCAGGGCAGAGAGCGCAATGCCAGGAGAGGAAGGCGATCAATCTTTCACCAGCCCGAGGCCTTCCGTTCAGCGACGCTGTCAGGGTGGGAAATACTCTGTACATCGCTGGCCAGGAGGGGACAGATGATTCCGGAAAGCTGGCCCCAGGCGGTATCGGTCCGGAGACCACAGCGGCGTTAGAGAATATTCAGAAAGTGGTTAAGGCTGCGGGTTTCGAAATGAAGGACATTGTCAACGTGACGGTTTTTCTGTCCGACATTCATGAATTTCCGGATATGAACAAGGTTTACAAGGGCGTAATGCCTGACCCCAAGCCTGCTCGTGCCACGGTTCAGGCAGCGGCCCTAGTGAACAACGCCCACATTGAAATTTCGGCAATCGCAGTGAAGCAGAAGTAAGCAGTACTGGTCTATGGGTCCGGACGCCAGCTGCCAGCCGATGTAGAAACCGTCCACGACAAGTAACGCTTTCCTTTCATTCGTGAGCGCAAAAAGGGTTGACATGTCTGATGAGATTGAGATAAACCCTCAATCCAACGGGCACTAGACTTTCAAAATTGACCAGCAGGTTTCACCAGACGAAAGTGGTGAGTGAAACCTGCTGACGGGGCAAGACCTATGCCTGCGGGAGATGACCTATGGGTAACCGTTTGTGTGTTGCCGTCGCGGTCCTTGCGTTCACATTTATTGCGTTAAGGGTCGCATCGGCAAGCATCACCGGGTCCATCTCCGGCGCGGTCACCGATTCTACGGGCGCTGTGATTTCTGGAGCTTCGGTGGCCGCCGTTGACACCCAGACCGGGGTTCGAACCACGGTCACGACTGAGGCAAAGGGTTTCTACAGTCTCCCAACGCTTGCCATTGGGACCTATGCGCTTGAAATCCGGCATATTGGTTTCAAGACCTTCCAAAAAAACGGATTGATCATCGATGCCAATTCGACGCTCCGCGCGGACGCCATTCTCGACGTGGGCGCGATCAATGAAAAAGTTGAGGTAAGCACGGATACGAATCCGCGTGACGGCAATCCTTACTTCAACACTTCGCTATTCAGCAACGAACAGCTAGGGCAATTTGGGGACTCACGTCGCCGTTTCTTTCACGGTCCGGGACTCAATAACTTCGACATGGCTCTCGCCAAGTCAACGAAGTTCACTGAATCCAAAGAGCTTCAGCCGCGGCTGGAGGCGTTCAATCTGTTCAACCATGCCCAATTCGAGACCCCGACCGGCGAAATTAACTCAAGCCAGTTTGGGCTCGTAACCTCGGCCAGGCCGGGCCGTATCCTGCAGTTGGGGGCGAAGTTTTTGTTTTGAAGGTGAGGTTAGGTGCGGTCAGTGGTGATTGGAGATAAACTACGGTTCGAGTCTGGTTTTTCTGATGCTCTCAAATGTGAAGTCAGCTGCAGCGCTGGTGCTTTTTTGGACTGCGTTCAGTGCCACCGTCGCCAAGGCGCAAACGCCACAGCAAAGTCCTCAGCAGAAACGCTCCGGCGCCGCTTCAGTGCCCGGAAAACAAACCTTCGCGTCGACCTGCGCTGGATGCCATGGTCTAGATGGTAGGGGCGGAGAACGCGCCCCAAACATTGCCGAAAATTCTAAAGTGCAGAGGCTGTCCGATGCCGAGATTGGCAGCATTATCGAGAACGGCATTCCCGGAGCTGGAATGCCTGCCTTCGGCTCGCTCGGGGGTTCTCAGATCAAGGCGGTCATATCGTATTTGCGCACGCTTCAGGGAACGAACCATTTAGCCAAGTTACCCGGCGATGCCGATCGCGGCGAAGTTCTTTTCTTCGGCAAAGGGCACTGTTCCGGATGCCACATGGTAGCCGGCAAAGGCGGCTTTATCGCGTCAGATTTATCAGGTTACGCCGGCTCCCACGGTCTGGATCAAACGCGAAGTGCCATCACTAGTCCTGCTCTGAGCGGTAACCGATCCGTGCGGACGGCAATTGTAACCACGCGAGACCGCGAGAAATATGTTGGCAGAATCCGTAACGAAGATAATTTCTCTCTGCAGCTGGAGACCTTTGATGGCGCTTTTCATTTCCTATCGAAATCAGACGTGCAAACGCTCGAGTTCAGTTCGCAACCCTTAATGCCGACTCAATATGGTTCGATACTGAGCTCGAATGAACTGAATGATCTGCTTAGCTTTCTGATGAACACTGCCAACCGCAACGGGGCGGGAACTCCGGCAAAACCAAACGAAGAGGACCAGTGATAACGACCCGGGTGCGAGCGAATTAACAGCGCATTCAGAAAGAAAGGCGTTCTGGTGAATCGCAGCATAAACATTCCGCGCAGTTGCATTGTCATCCTGCTGCTCTTCGCGGTTGGAGCGTCAGGCTCACTGTCTGCGTCTCCGGCTCCGGCACAGTTTCAGCTGCAAGCTGAGTCGCCGCAGTTCTGGAATCTGGTTGACCGCAGCGCCAAGCTAAGTGTCGTGGCTACCGGCTTCGGCTTTACTGAGGGTCCGGTATGGGATCAAGCAGGCTTCCTTTATGTGAGCGACGAAACCATCAACAAGATTTACCGCCTCCATCTTGATGGCAAAAAGGAAGAAGTGATTGCTCTTGGCGACCCGGATGGCAACACGTTCGACCGCCAGCATCGGCTGATCGATTGCGCCAGCGTCTTGCGCTCCATTATCGAAGTTACTCTGGATGGAAAATATAAAATCCTCGCGGACCATTACGAAGGCAAGAAGCTTAACAGTCCGAATGATGTGATCATTGGCCCGGATGGGGCTTTCTATTTCACGGATCCGACCCTCGACCTGGTTGCCGGCGAAAAGCAGGAGATCCCTTTCCAGGGCGTCTACCGCCTGGACGCCAAGGGGAACATTCGATTGCTGACCAAGGATTTGACTCAGCCCAACGGGCTCGCCTTTTCACCGGACGGCAAGCATTTCTACGTCGACGACAGCGAACAGAGAAATATTCGTGAATACGATTTCGGACCGGACGGAACTCTGACGAATGGCCGCATCTTCGGCGAGGAGCCGGGCGGCAAGGGTGAGGGCGTGCCGGATGGAATGAAGGTGGATAAGAACGGAAATATCTTTGTCACCGGGCCGAAAGGTATCTGGGTGTGGGACGCGAAAGGAAATCATCTCGGCACAATTGTCATGCCAGAACAACCCGCAAATCTCGCCTGGGGCGATAAGGATTACCGCACTCTCTACATCACGGCCACAACCACGGTTTACCGGCTTGAGACGAAGACTGCAGGCTTCGTGCCTTACTTGCGGTGAAGCGTGCGAGAGCAATCTTTGAATGTCCGGAAGCTAACCAGAGATTGCTGACCAGAGATTAATGATTAACGCCACTCGCTAAAAAGCCGCCATCCACGGGAAGCACGGTGCCAGTCACGAAACTGGCAGCATCCGATGCCAGAAAAACGGCCGCTCCGATCAACTCGTCTAACGCGCCGAACCGGTTCATCGGCGTGCGGATCAACACCTCTTCTCCACGCGGCGTTCCCACCAACAACTTCTCGCTCAACGGAGTGCGGAAGTAGCCCGGCGCAATCGCGTTCACACAAACTCCATGCCGCGCCCATTCGATAGCCAGCGACTTCGTCAAAGACGCGACGCCGGCTTTACTGGCGCAGTACGCTGCCACTTCATAAAGCGCCAGAAATGATCCCATGGAAGCGATATTAATGATGCGACCATAGCGACGTTCGATCATGTGGCGTCCGAAAACCTGGCAGGCGCGCAGTGTGCCAGTCAGGTTGGTATCGATAAGCCGGTCCCAGTCGGTCTCGGAAAAGTCTAGCGTCGGAGCACGCTGATTGATTCCGGCGGCGTTCACCAGGATGTCTACCTTTCCCAGCGTCTCGACAGAAGCTTGCAAAACTTTTTCCAGCGATACGCGGTCCGTCACGTCGCAGCTTACCCGCAGCGATCGTCGGCCGAGAGAGTGAATTTCATCGGCAATTGTGTTCACGAGTTCCAGTCGCCGCGCGCTGGCTACGACATCTGCCCCGGCCTCAGCCAGTCCCCGCGCCAGAGTGCGACCGATTCCAGAGCTTCCACCAATCACCACCGCAACTTTGCCCGCGAGGTCCAGAGGTTTATATCCCATAGCTCCTCAAAGTGTATTCGAGCATCAGATTTCGCCGCACCAACCCCCATCCGTGGCCCGCGCGTTGTGCGGCGAAGGCGCTGATTGTTTTCGGGGGAATCGGCGTGACGATGCTGATCCCCATCGACCAACGCAATGAAGGAATTGGCTTTCTGGCAGTCGTCATATGTGATGAGTCACGACTGATGAGTGCCGACTGCCATGCTAAGCGCTGATCGTAACCTGCGATTCATTATTTGGAATTATTCTGCGAATTCTGGTTGAGAGCATTCTGCAGAGTCGGACTCAGGAGCGCAGCCGATTCTTTGTCAAGATAGACCGTGGCATTGGGATGAGTGCGCAGAATCGACGCCGGGGCCATGGGGCTGATCGCGCTCTCAAAGCAAGCCTTCACCGCTTGAGCCTTCCGCGGTCCCGGTACAACCGCCAATATCTCCTTAGCCTTAAGGATCTGTCGCGCCGACATGGAGATCGCCTGCTTCGGCACTTGTGAAATGTTTTCGAACCAGGCCTCGCCCACCTGCTGTTGCCGGCATGCCTCATCAAGATCCACGATGATGTACGGTTCTTCAGTCTGAAAGTCGGCGGGAGGATCGTTAAATGCGATGTGCCCATTCTCGCCGATGCCAAGAAATGCAATATCGACAGTCAGGGACGCGAGTTGTTTACCCACTTGCTTGACCACTTCCAACGGATCGTCGCCGTCACCCTCGAGCAGATGGTAGTTGGCAATTCCGGTTTTCTGCACCAACTGCTCCAGCAGCATTTTGCGGAAACTTCCCGGATGACTGGCCGGCAAGCCGATGTACTCGTCGAGATGAAAGACTTCCACTCTGGACCAGTCGATTCCCGGAGTCTTAGTCAGAGCATCCAGAAACTCAAGTTGCGAAGCAGCGGTGGCGGCGATGATCCGCGCACTGCCATGTTCTGCGATGCTGCGGCGAATGGCCGTCGCAGCCTGTTGCGCAGCCGCTCGGGCTAACCAGACCCGATCCTTGAAGACTCTTACCAGCATGCACAAATACCTTCGTCGGACTCAGCATCGCTCAATTCAGAGCTGATGGATTATACAAAAGAACGCAGCTCATCACGATTCGCGCACTTCCTTTGCTATGAGATCGCTCTGCCTAGGGGCCGGAATCCGTTGTAAGCTTTTTGTAAGCTGCGATATCGGGGGAAACGATGGCGTCTATTTTTCTGAACGTAAACGGTCGCGCGCACAGGGTGGATGTAGATCCGGAAACCCCGCTGCTGTACGTCCTCAACGACGAATTGCAACTGCGCGGGCCCAAGTTCGGCTGCGGCCTCGCACAGTGTGGCGCCTGCACCGTAATTCTTCAGGGACGGGCGGTGCGCTCCTGCGTACTACCAGTCAGCGCTGTGAAACAACAGGAGGTCACAACGCTCGAGGGTCTGGGAACGCCGGAGAAGCCGCATGCAATTCAGCAGGCATTTATCGACGAGGGCGCGGCGCAATGCGGCTTTTGCCTTAGCGGGGTGATACTCACGGCAAAAACACTGTTGGATGAAAATCCCCAGGCCTCCGATGAGCAGATACGCGAGTCGCTGTCGAATGTGTTATGCCGGTGCTTTACGCATACGAGAATGATGCGGGCCATCAGGCGCTATCAGTCGGAGCGCGCATGAAAAATAAAATCTCTCGTCGCGACTTTGTTAAGGCCTCCGGCGCTCTCGTCGTCTCATTCAGCGCAGCGTCGTTCGTGGAACCGTTCGCCCGGGCCCAGGGACCGTTCGACACGCATCGCTCGCATGTCGATCCAGACAAATTAGATTCGTGGCTCGCGGTGGCCTCCGATGGCACGGTGACCGCATACACGGGAAAGTGCGACTTCGGGCAAGGCATGTTGACCGTGCAGACACAGTTGGTCGCTGAAGAATTGTGCGTATCGCTGAGCAACGTGAAGTTGATTCAGTGCGACACATCCGTAACTCCGGATCAGGGAACTACGTCGGGTAGTCAATCTACGCCGACTAATTTCAATACGCGGAACCTGGCGCAGGCTGCGGCGACTGCCCGAGAGGCTTTGCTTGCTATCGCGGCGCGGAGACTAGGCGCGCCTGCGGATCAGCTTACCATCGAAAATGGAGTCGTCAGCGCGAAGACGGGAAAGCATGTCAGCTACGGCGAACTGATTGGAGGGAAGCATTTTAATCTCGCAGTGAGTTCCACGGCGAAGCGCATATCGCCAACGCGGTGGAGTGTTCTTGGCAAACCTGTTCCGTCGCTGGACAGAACCGCGCTGATGACCGGCACGTTTGAATTCGTTCACAACGTGCGGGTGCCAGGGATGGTTCACGGTCGAGTGGTGCGTCCGCCAGAGATCGGAGCAACCCTTGGGAACGTGGACGAGAAATCGGTGCAGCACATTCCCGGATTGATCAAGGTCGTGGTGCGAAATAACTTCGTCGGCGTAGTTGCGGAAACGCAATGGCAGGCCGCGCAAGCGGCCAAAAATCTTAAGGTCACTTGGAAGCCAGGCCCCAGGCTGCCACCGCAAGAGAATTTCTACGACTACATAGGGAAGCAGCCGTCCCGCGATTTAATGCTCGTTGATTCTAAAGATGCGGACGACAAGCTGAAAGCGTCCTCTCGAGTTTTGCAAGCCACTTATTCGCATCCTTATCAAGCCCACGGTTCGATTGGCTCATCCTGCGCAGTTGCCGATGTGCAGGCGGACCATGCGACCGTATGGTCGGCCACGCAATCGGTCTATCCGACACAGCATGGCGTCTCGGCACTCACAGCTTTGCCGCTAGATAGTGTTCGCGTGATCTTCGTTCGGGGCTCGGGTTGTTACGGACTAAATGCTGCGGACACCGTTTCCTTCGATGCCGCGTTGCTGTCACAAGCCGTGCACCGACCGGTTCGCGTGCAACTCACTCGGCACGACGAGTTCATTTCGGAAAACTACGGCTCCGCCTGCGTAATCGAGCAGCAAGCCGGACTCGACGCGAACGGCTTGATTGGCGTTTGGACGTGTGAGACCTGGACCGCGTCACTTGGCGGAAGACCCGGATACGACAAACCTGGCAACGTAATCACCGGAATGCTGGCCGGCTTTGACCCTGAAACGATTACGCCTCGAACCGCTGTTGAGCCCACCGAAGAACTGCGCAACGGCAATAATGCCGTACCGTCGTATGTGGTGGGATGCGTCAATGGTAAGTGCGGCGGGGCCGGGGCGATCCGCAGCGAGCGCGTACTCACTCATGCGGTGAAATCTCCTTTCTTTACTGGGCCGTTGCGCTCCCCACTGCGCCTGCAAAATACCTTCGCCCACGAATGTTTCATGGATGAGATCAGTGCTCACGTCAAGGCCGACCCGGTTGCATACCGGTTAAAACACTTGAAAGAGACGCGGATTACTGATGTTGTCAAAGCCGTGGCGAAGGCGGCGAACTGGGATGCGCGTCCCTCACCTAAACCCGACACAGCGCACGTCGGCACAGTCAGCGGCCGTGGAATCGCTTGCGTCGCCTATGAGGGCGATAACGGATATGCCGCGCTCGTCGCTGAAGTGGAGGTGGATCAGGCGAGCGGACAAGTTCAGGCCAAACGGTTTGTCGTCGCCCACGATTGTGGCCCGATTTCCAACCCTGACGGTTTGCGCAATCAGATCGAGGGCGGAATATTGCAAGGGACCAGCCGCGCTCTCGGGGAGGAAATCACTTGGGATGATCGAAAAGTAACCTCAGTCGACTGGCAGAGCTACAACACGCTGCCGCTTGGCATTCAAGTTCCAGTCATCGACTGCGTTCTTCTCGACCGTCCGGCGGTGAAGGCTACCGGAGCTGGAGAAACGGCCATAACACTTGTTGCGGCAGCGATTGGCAATGCGATCTTCGATGCCACCGGCGTACGGATTCGGGAAATTCCCCTTACGCCCGATCGTCTGAAAGCGGCTCTGGCCGCCCGAGCGTGAGCGTAATGCAACTCGAATTTTCCTTTTTGCCGGTTGACAATTGCCGCGCGAGAAGGCAGTATGGATGGGCTTTCCGGACCGTTGAAGGATCGACGCCGAAGGCTGCGTCACTGCTAGCCGTATCGTGCCGGAATAGCTTCAGTTTTGTTTCCGGTTTTTGGTGAGTCGTAGATTCAGAATCGTCGCACGATCATTCTGGCCTCTAACTGGATATCTTCTCTCCCCCTTTCCAGCGAGAACGCCAAAAAGAGCGGAGCTATTCGCGCCGCTCTAATGCCTTGGTAAATTGATTCCCCCCGTAGCCTTAGTTGTCGCTGGTGAAGGTCGAGTTCCGTATCCCTGGAGAAAGAACAATGAGATCGCTTAAAGCCAATTTCCGTCTGCTGGTCTTTGTTGTGCCGGTATTTTTAGCGTTCGCAATTGCGCCTCAGGGCGCTCGCGCGCAGACCGTGTCGGTCTCTCCTGGTGATCTTTCCTACGGTGTACCGACGCAAACCCCGTTCCCCACGATGGGCTTGCCGCTTGCCAGCGCTCCCGATGGCGTTACGGTGATTATCAGCGGAAGCGGCTCGGTGGTTTTTTCAGGGGCAACGGTAGGCGCTCCGGGGTCGAATCCTGGCGACTTCGTCATCGAGGGAAATTCCTGCACCGGAACAATTACCTCGCCAAGTACGTGCCAGGTAACTCTGCATTTCAACGCCTCGCTGGCCCCCGCGTCCACCTTGGAGACGGCCACGCTCACGATCAGCTTCACGATCGGCTCGAGCCCGGGAAGTCTCACGGTGCCGATGAATGGCGCCTACGGAGCGATCAAACTTTTCAGCGCTCTGGATATAAATCCGTCGCTATTCTCAGGCGTCACTTGGCCCAATTCCGCAGGAAATGCGGTGAATACGGTGCCAGTGAATCTGTCCTGCCCTGCCAACCCAACAGCCGTTCTTTCGTCGACTCCGGACGGCTCGGGCGACGTATTTCAGGACAACACAATCCAGGTCGCGGACACGATTGCCGGTTCAGCGACGACCACGACAAACGTTTGCTACGGAGGCGACCCTAATTTTCAGGGATTCACCGGCTTTCCCGCTGGCACATCCAACTGCTTCCAGCCGAGCTACGAATCGGCGGCCAGCGGGCTCATTGGCCAAAACCCCGATCTGGCGGGTGTTCCGGCCGCTTATGGCGTCCAACCGTTGAATCTGATGAATGCGGTTTTCCCGGCTGGCACACCGAGCCTGTATTCCCCGGTGTTGCAGGCTGGCCCTCAGTCGCTCTCGGTTCAGCTAACCGATGCGGGCGGCGATCTTGGCGCAGCCACGCTTCATCTGGTAACCAATTGCAGTCTGGCCGGAGTTACAGCTGGCGGCACGATCACCGGCAATCCTATCAATCCGTCGAATCCGGCTTCGCTGTCACAAACCTATACGCTCGACAGCGGCCCCGGACAAAATATCTCGATTGTGGACAACGATGCGCAAAGTCCCCCGCCCTCGGGAGCAGTGCCTAGCATTACCGATGTTGGCGTACCCCAGTCGCTCTTCTCTCAGCTCGTAGCCGGATCATCGGCTGCCCCGGCGGTGTGTCTGCGGATGGCTGGCGAAGTGGACTCTTTTGGCAATCCGATGTGCAAAGGATTTCTGATCCAATGCACCAGCGGTGGCTCGACTAGCGGAAGTAACTGCGATCCAACCAGTCCGAGCACAGCCAGAAGTCTCTACGACGCCGTACAGTTTGCGTCGCCAGATGGGCCGGTAAATGGATTCAATTTCCTCTATGGTCCGGTGGGTAGCCCCGCGGCCGATGCTTGCAGCAACATTCTCACGGGCCTGCCCAGCGCCGCTTGCGCCACGGGCACCGGCCCGGGCATATTGATGGGAAGCGACAACTGGCTGTGCGCTCCGGGCCAAACCGCGCCCTGCACTCCGCTGGAACCAAATACAGCGACTCCTCCATCTCCCGCGACTTATTCGGCCGGGAACTGCGAATTAACAGGCAGTGTCGCGGGCGACCTTTGCCCTCTGGACACGTTAACCCAATTCAAGGGTGCGGCAGATGTGCTCCCCGGCGGCACAACTTCCGGGAAAAACTCAATATTCATTCCAGTAGTCAACATGCCATTACCATCCACGGCATTAACCAGTTCGTTTCAATCGAACGGATGGACACAGGCGCCAAATCCGGCAAGCGTGACCTTTACTGCTAACCCGGCGACTTATAGTCCTGGGGCAATCAATCCGCCGACCAATGGATTCGTTGCGGCACCCGCCTACGCCGTGACTTATGGCGTAACACCAGCGACCAGCCCTCTGCCGGATACTACGTATCCGGTTCCCAGTGATACAACTCTGTTCAACCCGACGGCGAATCCAAACTTTGGCGCCCCGCTTTGCTCGCCTTCGACCACGCCATCCTTTTCCGCGCCTCCAGTGAGCCTCACCACTTCCGGGGATGGCATTTACAACCTGCACTTCTTCACGACCGACTGCGCACTGACAGAAGAACTCGTCTTCAATCCGCAGGGGTCACAGCTCTCCGACCCCACGGCGAACTGGGCCTCTTTCCGCTACGTGACCTTCGGCGTAGATACCGTAGCGCCTACGTTTTCCTGCAGCTCACCCAACACCAGCGTTTGGTACAACGCGAACCAGACCGTATCGTGCACAGTAACCGATCAAGACTACGTCGCAAATGTGTCGGGTTCCGGCTTCCTGCCGCTGGTGAGTGGCATCCAGGGCAGCCAGTCGGAAACAGTTTCTGTTTCCACCAGCGTCTCCGCGAACAGTGTTAATTCGACAGCGCCTACCAACTCCCTACAGGCTTGCGATTTGGCTGGAAACTGCGTCCCCGTCGCTGCGGGTCCATTCAAGATCGATCTGCAACCGCCAACCATCACTGGGCCCACGCTCAGCCCTGTTGGGCCTTACTATCTGAACGGACCACCCATTACGGTGACCTACGCCTGTTCCGACGGCCTCGGTTCAGGGATCGCCAGTTGCATCGGTATCGAGACTCTTCCCGGCGGCGGCACAGTCAACACTTCCAGTGGCGGAACAATCAGCACTTCCACCGCGGGAAATTACGCTTTCACCGTTACCGCGACCGATAATGCCGGAAACCAAACCACCTCTTCCATGCCGTTCTCGGTTTCTGCCGCACCTGCCGCTGACCTGGCCATCGTCGAGCTGCCCGTTACCGACAGCATCGGACGCGGCAAGACCGGCCATTACTACGCTGGCGTGATAAATCTGAGTTCACCCACGGCTAACAATGTGGTTATTACTTCAACCTTCACCATTCCAAATAACGTTTTAAATGGAAGCTTGAGCGGAAGCTACGCGCTGGTAAGCTGCAGCCTGGCAGGGTGCTCCACTCCGAGCTCCGGAACGAGCTGCTCGGTGACCACAACCGTTGGCGCCAGCACAACCGTCGCGGTGCTCACCTGCAACGTCGGACAGTTGGTAAGTATCTCGAAGTTGAAAGGCGAGGTACTGACAGTCAACATCCCGGTGTTGTCCACGGCCGCCGTGAATACGAAGTTCAGCTCCGTAACCACGGTGACCTCGGATAACGATCCGAAGTCCTCCAACAACTCCGTCTCAGAAAGTTATACGGTGACGAAGTAAGACGGGGCAGGGACTCCAGAAGAAAAAGCCCGGTGATGCCTTTCCGAAAGGAAGGCGTTACCGGGTTTCCTTTTGAGTGGAGTGTCGAACGGCTCAGGTTCGAGAAATCTATTTCGCGGCAGTCGTCGCGTGGTCCGTCGAGGCGTACAGTGTGCGGAGATCGGAGCGCTCCAGGAGGTGTTCCGCACCGGGATCTTTCTTGAGTTCCTCGAATGAGCTGCGCGCCAATTCGTATTGATGGTTCGATTCACCATCATTTCCACCAAGTCGATCAGCATCTCCTAGGAAGTAATGAATGCGAGCCGTTTCCAGTCGAAGGCCAAGCTTCTCGCTGTTGTTCAACGCATTCTCCAGCTCCTGACCGGCGTGCGCATATTCTTTGTTCTTGATCATCGCGGCCGACAGGTCAACCGAACTACGCAGCGAATAATATTTTAAATGGAGCCCGTCCGCCTGCTGCACAGCGGCACGCAATTCCCCCACAGCCGATTGCGTATGACCCTCCGCAATGGCAACGCGAGCCAGGTTCATCCTGGCGATCAAAGCATCCTCGCGATCCTTACTCTTGGCTGCAGCCGCAGAGGCTTGTTCATAAGCGTGGTTCGCGGCCTTGTAGTCTCCACCGTAATAGGCCACGTCTCCTTGAGTGTTCAGAAGCTCGCTGTGAACAGTTTCGTTCTTCAGGTCGTTGGCGATCGCGTTTGCCTCGTCCAGAAGCTTGCCGGACTCATTGCCTCGGCCAACCAGGGCTAGAGTGTCAGCCAGATTATTCAGGGAATCGGCCAGCTCAAAACTCTTGTTGTTGGTCGAGCGAAAACCATTCACAGAATCCTGCATGGCGCTTACCGCCGCTCCCAGCCGGCCCTGATACATCAGAACCTTTCCGATCGACTCGGAAGCTCCTGCGGCATCCTTGGTGTCTGCAGCCTTGCGGGCAACATCAAGCGCATTCATCAGGTTCGCCAGAGCTTGGTCGTAATCGCCCATAGAGGTGTAGACTTCGCCGAGCGCGGTCAGAGTTTCCGCCAAATAGAAAGGCTCGTTCAACTTTTGCCGTAGCTGCAGGGATTGCTGGTAATAAATGAGTGCGTTGTCCGTGTCGTATTTCGCGAAATATACGTCGCCAATATTGCTCAGACACAACGCCTGGTAATTCACGTCATTGGCATCGCGCTGGATTTGCAATGCTTCTTTATAGTCCTGAAGCGCTTTGTCGTAATCGCCTCGCGTTTGGTACAGCACGCCGCGATTAATCAGGATGTCGCCGTAGTCTTTTTTAACGCCGATATCGCGCAGGATCTGCAGCGCCTGGTTGTAGCTGGCCGTCGCCGCATCGGGTTTGCCTAGCGTGATTTGATCCTGCGCCAGCTCCGACAGGCTGTTGGCGAGCAGCCGCTGCATGCCCAGCTTGCGGGTAATTTCCATGGAGTCCTGAATGTTGCGGATGGCTTCATCCGGCTTGTTCATCTGCCGGTAGGAAATCCCCAACGCCTGCAGAATGAGGGCCTTTTGCTCCGGATTATCCACCTGAACCGCCAGGCTTAGGCCTTTACTGAGCGGCTCCAGGGCCGCCTCCGGATTGCCTTGCAGAAATTCCACGCTGCCGATTTGCCAGAGCGCCTTTATGTTCTTGGGATCGGCTTTCAGAATGTTTGTAAACTGGGCGCGAGCCTTGTCGAAATCTCCGTTGTCTGAATAGAGGCTCCCGAGCGCGTACTCAACGTCCGTGTTATCGGGGAAGGTCTTGGCCAGATTCTGGTAGGCCTCAATAGCTTTCTTGTTGTCCTTCATGACTTGCGCATGGTTGGCTTCGATCAGATATTTTTCGGCCAAGGGAAGGTGCTGACTAAGTTCGAGAGCTTTGCGCGAATACTGCTCCGCCTGCGTGTCGTACCCGAGAGCCGAGTCGGCTTCGGCCAGCCGCGCGTAAGCGAGCGCAAACTGAGGATCTTCCTGAATCGCGGCTTGCAGGGCCTTGACCGCATCCAGATTCTTGCCTTCGCGTAGTAGTTGCACACCCTGGCTGAAATCGCGGAGCGCAGGCGCGGATTGAGAGGACGGCTGGAACGAACTGGCCTTCAATTCCTTCAAGACATCGGAGGAGACGGAGAGATTCTGACGAATCTGATCGGCCAGACGATCCACCGCGACAGGAATTTCCTTCTCACTGGCCGCCTCGATCTTTACTGGTACGCGGCGGTCGCGCTTTAAGTCTTGCAGGGTGGCATCGATACGAATCTGGTCGCCAAACTTGACGTATTGGCCCCAGACCACGATATCGGCATTACTGAATTGAGCGAGGCGGCTCACGGTGGATGGATCGATTGCGGTCCCAGGACTTATTCGCAGATCGGAAAGAACCTGATGCAGCCGTTCCGGAGAAATAGTGCGCAAATGGGCAGACTCTCCCACGTCGGTGCTCAGCATGTCCGCCAAACTTGGCCCCAGCCAATCGAAACTGGGGTCTCCCGAAGCATTCCTAAAGGGCAAGATGGCCAGGGATACCGACGGCCCAGCGCCCGTTTGCCCGTGAGATGGCGAAAAGAGCGTTCCCCGAAACACGTATCCGAGAATTCCCAACACAAGCACCGACAAAATGCCGGCCACCATAGGCCAATGAACCGTCCGCCCCCAGGGCTCAACCGTCGGCTGGAAGCCCAAGGTCGCCGCGGCACGATTCCCCTGCCAGGTGTCCAGATCCCGCAGGAATTCCGTGGCCGTCTGATAGCGCAGGCTGGGATCGCGCTCCAGGCACTTGCTGACAATATTGCTGAGCGCGCGCGGAATCGTCCCGTCGTGATCGGAGACCGGAATCGCGCGCTCCTGGTTGCGCTTGATCAAGCTGGCGACGGCGCTTTCTGCTCGGAACGGCGTTTGGCCGGTCAGCAGCTCGTAAAGAATCAAGCCCACGCTGAAAAGATCGGAGCGTTGGTCCAGTTCTTTCGCCAGTGCCTGCTCCGGCGACATGTATTCCATGGTCCCAACCAGGGCTCCGGTCTGGGTCATGCCGTCGCCTTGAACGGTGCGGGCCAAGCCGAAATCCATCACCAGAATTCGGCCGCTCCGATCGCGCATGATGTTCTGCGGCTTCATGTCGCGGTGGATGACGCCCACGCCATGAGCCGCTTCCAGCGCGCGGCAGACTTGCTGGATAATTTCGACGGCCTCTTCCGGAGGAAACTTCCTTTTCTGCAGAATGAGAGCACGAAGGTCTTCGCCTTCGACGAACTCCATGGTAATGAACTTCACGCCATCGGCGTCGCCCAAGTCGTAGATGCGGATAACATTTTTATGAGTAACCTGATGCGCCAGCAACAACTCCTGCTTGAATCGCGCCAGGATGGAGGGATTCGAGGCCAGTTGCGGACGAATGAGCTTCAACGCCACGGGACGGTTTAACTCCCGGTCCATGGCCTTATAAACCGCGCCCATTCCGCCTTCGCCCAGCAGTTGCAGGATTTCGTAGCGGCCTCCGAGCACATCGCCGATCTGCAGAACTGCAGCACTCATCGGGGAACGAGGTCGCGGGGCCGGAGAGCGGGGAACTGGACTGGTATCCACCTGGGTAGCGTCGTAATCCACCTGGCTGTCCGGCGGCGCGGAAGATGGCTGGGGAAAATCAACTAATGTGGCGTCGGAGTCAACCGAAGAATTTGAGGCAGCACTGTCCCCCTTGACGGGAACGCTCACTCCGAGCGCGTTTGCCGAATTGGCTCGATCTTTCGGATCGATCCGCGGATCCCGATTGTGCATGACTCGCCCTGCTGGGAGGAGACTGAAATCCCCAAACGCCGCACCAAATAATTATTACGAAGTATATACCGCGGGGGGAGGGCAATACACCACGAAGTGTCGATTATAGCAACTTCATTTTGATTTCTGCTCGGCGATCCACTGGTTGGTGCGGGCATCCAGAAGGTCGAGGGGGAGCGTTCCCCCGTCGAGCATTTCGTCGTGAAATTTGCGAATGTCGAACTTGGGACCCAATTCTCTCTGCGCTCGATCGCGCAGCTCCCGAAATTTGAGTTGGCCAAGCTTGTAACTGAGGGCCTGGGCCGGCCACGCAATATATCGGTCGGTCTCGGACTGGATGGTCGGCTCGTCGATGGCTCCAGACTTGCGGAAAAACTCCACTACCTGATCGCGCGTCCAACCTTTGGAATGGATTCCCGTGTCAACGACCAGGCGCACTGCCCGGAACAGCTCCGACGAAAGCCGGCCGTAGTCGGAGACGGGATCTTGATAGAAACCAACTTCCTTACCCAGTTGCTCCGCATACAAAGCCCAGCCCTCGATGTAGGCGTTAAAGCCCAGACCGTGCTGGCGAAACTTGGGTAGTCCCGTCAGTTGTTGCTGCACCGACAGCTGCATGTGATGTCCCGGGATGCCTTCATGGTAGGCGATTGCCTCATCGTCGATAAGCGACCGCTGCGCGAAGTTGGACGTGGCCACCACGACGCGGCCAGGGCGCTTGCCATCCGGCGTGCCCGTGACGTAGTGGGTTGCAGCCGCAGCCTGGAAAGGTGGTATTGCTTCAACTGTAACCGGTGACTTGGGAAGCACTGTGAATAGTTCTGGGAGTTTCGGCTGCATCTGCGCGATGTAGCGGCGGAAGTCGTCGAGAATTTGCTCGGCGGAAGTTGGAATGTATTTCGGATTGGTCTTGAGCGAAGCCCGGAACGAGGCAAGATCGGCGAACCCTTCCTTCTTAGCAATGGCCGTCATCTCGCCCTCGATGCGATCGATCTCGCGCAGGCCAAGCTCATGAATCTCGTCCGGCGTCATGCGAGTCGTGGTCCGGGCATAGATGTCGTTCTGGTAGCGCTTCTCGCCGTCTGGCAGGGAAGTAACCGCTAGAGTTGTACGGCCCTGCGGAGCGTATTCCGTGCGCAAAAAGACTGCAAACTCTTTATAGGCCGGGATTACATCGCGGTTGATGGCGCCGGTAATCTGCTGGGTCAATCGCCTCTGATCGTCGGCGGAAATGCTTGCCGGATATTTCTTTGTAGGGATGAGAAACGGGTCAGCATCGATGATCCCCTGGCACTGAACAGGCAGTTTCTCAATCAGGAATCGCACCGGCATGAGCTTGTCTTTCATGCCCGCGCGAAGCACTTCGGTGGTCTGGTTGAGAACGCGTGGAATCTGATGCAGGCGCGCGATGTAGTCCTCGTAGTGCTTGACCGAGTCGAACGGCATCGAGAGTGGCAGATCCGCCAGGCTGGTATGGACGCCATTCTGCTGATTGATCGGCATCTCATACTCTTTGAGATCGAAGTCCGCGATTCGCTGCTGCAGCACACGAACCAGCAAATCGTGAGAAAGTTGGTCCTGATCAGAAAAGCCTGTCGTCGGAATGGCTTCGATCCTCGTCAGGAATGCCTCGTCGGATTTATGTCGTTCATCAATAGCCTGAAGCGAATACTGAGCCAGCTTGTCGTTATAGCGATAATCGCCGTAGGCGGTGGCGCGCTCTGGAAAATTGCGTAGATCCGTCTCGTAGTGCTCCTCGAAAAGCGCGTTCTGTGCGGCGAGGCGATCCGCAACTGGCTTGAGGTCCTGGGCCTTGAGATCCCGGACGAGGAGAGATCCCGCCAACACGAAGGCAAGAAACAAGATCGAGAGGAAGCGCATAGTCTATGCAGCCTATCAGAGCAACCGTCACTGTGAGAAGAAAGAGATTTCCTGTGAGGCTCATTTCGTCCACAGGTCGCACTTCAAGAACACCGCTTTCTTCAAGTAGACTAGCTATCCAATGAAGAACGGGCACTCGCGTACACTCAGGTTTTCCTTCCAGTTCAGTATCGCTGCAATCTTACTTACTACCGGGATGATTGGTCAGTCCGTCGCCCCAGAACTCCTGAATGGGCTGAAGTGGCGGCTGATAGGGCCATTCCGTGGCGGCCGAGCGGTGGCCGTGGCGGGCGTGCCGGGCGATTCCACAACTTTTTATTTTGGTGCCGTTAACGGCGGCATCTGGAAAACCACCGACGCTGGAACGGTCTGGACGCCAATTTTTGATAGCCAGCCGGTTGCCTCCATTGGTGCGATCGCTGTGGCGCCCTCCGACCACAAAACCATTTACGCCGGAACCGGCGAGTCCGACATCCGCTCCGACTTGTCCTCCGGAAATGGCGTCTACAAATCGGTTGACAGCGGCGCTACCTGGACCCATATCGGCCTCGAAGACACGCGTCAAATCAGCCGCATCGTGATCGATCCGCAGAATCCAAATACCCTCTACGTCGGAGCCCTCGGCCACGCCTATGGTCCGAATGAAGAGCGAGGCGTCTATAAGTCTCTGGATGGAGGAATGCACTGGCAGAAGGTTCTGAACACGGGAACAGACACCGGCATTTCCGATCTAGCGATCTGTTCCGGTAACGCGCAACTCTTATTTGCCGGAACCTGGAATACGCACCGTCCTCCCTGGAGCACCTATGCTCCCATCGACGGACCTGGCGGCGGTCTCTACCGCTCCCAGGATTCAGGCAAGACTTGGTCTCGTCTCAACGGCAGCGGATTGCCTGAAGGCGATTGGGGACGCATCGGAGTCGATGTAGCCCCGGATGGCAAACGCGTCTACGCGCTCATTCAAGCGAAGAAGCCCGGCCTCTACCGTTCTGACGACGGAGGCAATACGTGGACTCTGGAAAACCCTGATCCACGTCTCACCAGCCGCGCCTGGTATTTCAACGGCATCACCATCGATCCGCAGAATCCGGATGTTTTCTATGTCCCGAACGTCGCGCTGTACCGGTCTGAAGACGGCGGCAAAACCATTTCGATCGTCCGCGGTGCGCCCGGCGGAGACGATTACCACCAGATTTGGGTCGATCCTAGAAACTCCGCCAGCATGGTTCTCGGAACAGATCAGGGAACTACCATCAGTCTCGATCGCGGCCAGACCTGGAGCTCGTGGTACAACCAGCCCACGGCGCAGTTCTATCATGTGATCACCGACAATCAGTTCCCCTACATTGTCTACGGCGCGCAACAGGATAGTGGAAGCGCTGCCGTTCTAAGCCGCACCGACCACGGTCAAATCACCCCGCGCGATTGGTTTCCCGCAGGCGACAGCGAGAGCGGTTACATGGCGCTCGACGCCCGGGATCCGAACATCATTTACTTGAGCGGAACCTTCGGCACCGTAGACCGCTTCGACCGGCGCATCGGACTCAGCCAGAACATTGCTCCATGGCCAGCGCTTACATTCGGCTCCGAGATCGATCAGCGTAAATATAGGGATCCTTGGACTCCGGTGTTGCTCTTTTCTCCTGCAGACAAAACAACTCTCTATCTCGGCACTCAATATGTGATGAAAACGATGGACGGCGGTTTGCACTGGGAGACCATCAGCCCTGACCTGACCGGATCGACGCGAGCCCCCGGAGATAAGAAGGCAGAAGGACCGCTAACCGACGACAACGCAAAACAGCGAGGCTACGGCGTCGTGTTCACCATTGCGTCATCGGCTCTGAATCGCAATATGATTTGGGCTGGAAGCGATACAGGGTTAATTCACCTTACGCGCGATGGCGGAAAAAACTGGAAAGACGTAACGCCCCAAGGTCTTTCACCATGGAGCAAAATCTCATTCATCGAGGCTTCGCACTTTGATCCCGCAGTGGCATATGCAGCTGTGGATCGCAGCCGCCTCGACGATCGCACTCCTTACCTCTATCGCACCCACGATTATGGAGCTACATGGCAACTGATTACGAATGGAATTGCGGCTCCCGCTTTCCTGCGCGGAATTCGCGAAGATACAGAGAAAAAAGATCTGCTCTTCGCCGGAACCGAGTTCGGGGTATACGTTTCGTTTGACGCGGGCGATCACTGGCAACCCTTGCAGCTCAATCTCCCGGTCACTTCTGTTCGCGATCTCACGATTCACGGCGACGATCTCGTCATCGCCACGCATGGCCGTTCCTTCTGGATTCTTGACGACATCACGCCACTTCGCCAGGTCTCCAGCGCGGGAAAGGCCAACTCGTTCTATCTTTATCAACCTTCGCCGGCATACCGGATCGATAACGATTCGTTCGCCGGCACGCCGCTTCCCCCAGAGGAGCCCACCGCAGAGAATCCACCGGCCGGCGCGATTATCGATTATTTCCTCAAAGCTGAGGCAAACAACGTCGTGCTGGAGATTTTCGATTCGCAACAGAAACTGGTTCGCAAATTTTCTTCGGAGGACAAACATCCGGAGAAACATCCCCCAATTCCGATTGCGGAGCGCTGGTTTCCCAAGCCCGAAGTTCTTCTGAACAATCCCGGGACGCACCGCTTCGTGTGGAATCTTAAGTGGGGAAATTCCGGCCAATCCAGCCCGGATGAGGAATCCGAATTCCGTAATCCCAGCGGCCCTCGCGTGGTGCCGGGAGACTACACGGTACGACTCACTGTTGATGGAAAGTCGCGGACGCAGCACCTCAAAGTGATCATGGATCCGCGGTCATCTGCAACTCCAGAAATTCTTCAGCGGCAATTCGAACTCGGTCAGCAGATCTTCGGCGAAACTCTTGAAGCTCGCCGGGCGCTTGCCGAAATCAGCTCAGTGCAAAAACAACTGGCAGATGTTGAGCAGAAACTCGGCGAACAAAACCCAACTCTCAAGTCGGCTGTGGCAAACGTTCGTTCTGGAATCGCAGGAATTCTTTCCAACAAAGAAAGTAAGCAACAGCAACCCGCAGGCCTACAGGGCGCCTATCTCGAAGTGGTTTCAGCTCTACACGTGGTAGAAGGCGGAGACCGGGCCGTACCTGCGCAAGCGATTGCCGTCTACGAAGAATCCAGCCCGCGCGTGAAAAGCGGCATTGCGGAGTGGACCAACTTCAAGGAAACAAGATTGCCCCAGCTGAACCAGCAGTTACGCGAAGGAAAAGTTGCTCCCATCGCCATCTCGCAAATTGAACAGGAAGTGGAGTTTCTTATGTCGCGCTAAGGCCAAGAACTTTCCCTTCACTGCGGATCGATGATGTGAAGTCCCTCGACCATAGCGAAGTGCCGCTTGTTAAACGTGGCCAGACGGCTGCCTCGCTCCAAAGCCGTGGCGGCCACAATAAGGTCGTAAGCCCCGATCATTTTGCCGGCGGACTGCAACTCCGCCCAGATGCGCGCATGTTCGTAAGCGGTCTGCTCGGTGTAGGGGACGATGGGTAGCGCGCCCACGATAGTCTCCAGATATCGCCGACGTTTCGACCTTTGTGGCTCGACCGCGCGTTCCACACCATGCCACAGTTCCGCTACTGTGATGGCGGCGATTTCAAACTGATCATCGAGCCGCGACGCGACCCAACTCCTCAGATTGAAAACACCCTTTTCCCCGCGAATTACTACATCCGCATCAAGCAGGATTACCACTTGTCGACCACGGGTTTGAGCCTTCGCCGAGCGGCCTGTAGGTCACGGCGCCAGGCGCGGGCTGTCTTATCCGGCAACTCAGTTCCGGCTAGCACCTCGGCGAACTCTCGACCCGAGCAAACTCTTGCCTTGTCCGGGACTAACCGCGCCAAAGGAGCACCATTCCTGAGGAGGACAAACGTGACATTCTGATAGTGAGCGCGGTTGACGCAGTCGGCGAAATTTCTGGCCGCTTCCGTCACGCTAATCACCTTCGTTTTCATAGAATCATATTATCAGATTCTACACAGAACCGGTCGGATTTCGTTTGCTCCGCCACCCGTGCTACCAAACCCTGCACGCCTTTACCGCAACCATGGACTGTCCCACTTTACAGCCAAACGCTTTGCCGAACTCCGGCATGTTGACCAGAACCCCGTTCGCGCGGAAGCGGTCCGGAGAATGTGGATCGGTCGTCGCGATCAGTCGCTCCAGTTCTGGACGCCACTCAGCACACCAATCCTGCGCGAATCCGAGAAAAAATTCCTGCAGCGGCGTATATCCACTGGCTGTCTTCTTATCCAGATCGAGTCCCTGCGTTGCGGCGTGAGCCAGAAATGCCATGTAGGCCAGGCGCATCCCGCCATTGTCGGCCGTATTCTCGCCCAGTGTGAGCTTGCCGTTGATCTTGGTGTCGCCCACGCTGAACTGGCTGTATTCGTTCACGATGCACTGCGCCTTCTCCGTGAACTTGTCGGCATCCTCTTTCGTCCACCAGTCGTGAAGATTGCCATGCCCGTCAAATTGCCGCCCCTGATCGTCGAATCCGTGAGTGATTTCGTGGCCCATGAAAAGGCCAATGTGGCCATAATCCAAGGCGGCTGCCGCCGAGGGATCGAAAAACGGAGACTGCAGTACGCCGGCAGGAAAATTAATGTCATTCATACTGGGATCGTAATAGGCATTGACGGTGGGCGGTGACATTTCCCATTCGTCACGATTCACCGGCTTGGCAATCTTCGCCAGTTGGCGGTGGGATTCAAACTCGGCCGCGCGAAGGCTGTTTCCCATCGCGTCTCCACGCTCGACGGTCAACGTGGAATAGTCTCGCCACTTATTCGGATAGCCGACCTTGTTAGCGATCAAGTGCAGCTTCTCTTCCGCCAGCTTCTTGGTTTCCGGGCTCATCCAGTCCAGGCCCTCAATGTCTCGACCCATCGCCGCTTCGATGTCATGAATCATCCCTAACGCCTGCTCTTTGCTTGCCGCCGGAAACTTCTGCTCCACGTACACCTTGCCGAGTGCCTCGCCCAATGCCCCGTCAGTACTGGTTACGCAACGCTTCCAGCGTGGTTCCTGCTCCGGAATGCCCACTAATTTACGTCCGTCGAAATCGAACTTTTCCTCATCCAGCGCCTTGGGCAAAACTGTGCCCGGAACCGAGTGCACCAATTGCCAACGGAGATACGCCTTGATTGTTGGCAAATCCGTTTCCCCAATCACCTGATTCAGGCCCTTAAAAAACTCCGGTTCGGCCACATTGATTTCCTGGAACTGTGGTGCGCCGGTTGCAGGATAAAACTGTCCCCAATTCAAAGTCGGCGTCAGCGCCTGTAAACCGCTATCCGGCATCATGTGATAAATGTTGTGCGGATCGCGCTGCGATGTGACATCCAGAGAAACTTTTGCCAGCGCGGTCTCCAGCTTCACGATGGCTTGGGCGTCGCTCGATGCCTGCGCATCATTCGCCCCCAGCAACTTCAGCATATTGCCGATGTGCTGCACGTACTGCTTGCGAATCTCTTCGTCTTTTTCTCCCGTACGCAGGTAATAATCTTTTTCCGGCAAACCTAGCCCGCCCTGCGAGACCACGGCGATTTCCCGCGTCGCGTCTTTAAAGTCCTGCTGCGATCCAAACCCCAGAAAAGCGTTCACGTTGATGAGTTGAAAATGTGCCAGCAGTTCTGGCAGCTGATCTTTGCTGGAGAGTGCATTAATGCGATCAAGTTCAGGCTGCAGCGGCGTCATATCTTTCTTTTGGATGGCGGCTTCGTCCATGCAACTCGCGTAATAATCTCCAATCTTTTGAGCATTCGCGTCGCGCGCGGTGCTGGGTGTCGCTGCAGTATCGAGAATCTGGTGCAACACCTGTCGGTTATATTGATCAAGATTATAGAACTGGTCGGAATAAGGAGAATCGTTGGGGATGGGATGCAGCTTGCTCCAGTTGCCGCAAGCGTAACGGTAAAAATCAACACAGGGATCAGCCGCCGTATCCATCAGATCTTTATCCAGGCTGGGGATCAGCTGGAAAGTTTGTGGCACCGTCCCGCTTGATGGAGCCACATCGGTTTGCCCAAGCGCCAGGCTGCCGGCGGCACTGATGCCGGCCACCGCCACAAAAGAAATAAGTTTAGATCCTCGAATGAATGGCATTCTGCGCCTCCGGCTAGGAATCATACACCGTCAAATCGCGTGGTTTGCCTCCTTGACGTCTGGCGGAAAGAATTCAGATTCCGTTCAGTGGAGGAACTGACTTCTGCCAGCACGACTGCGCGGGTGGTTTGGCTGTGGGACGCGTCTTCACCGAAGCTTTCCATCGGTTCACGCGGTTCTTAACGGTTCATGTGTCTCATGATTCCCGCGACCATGATGAGGCCATAGATCAGGCAAAACGCCAGCCCCAAGTCGGAAGCCATAATTAAGACCGTGGAATTAACCTGGAACTGCGTTCAGGCACAGGGGAACGGGTTCGAGCCGACGCTCGGCGCTCCCGCACTCTGATGCTTGTGAACCAAGTTGCGAAGGATATTGGCCCAGAATTTCTTCACCATAATCTGAACGGTTCGCTCGCCCCACTGCGTCTTACTGTAAAGTGTGGAGAGAAGTTCTCGGCTTCGGACGCGATCGAACCGTGAAAATAATCCTGCGGCAAGTGGCGGAGACGGAGCAAGTGGGGAACGACCGCGGAATCCGGCGGACGACTCATTGAGGTTCACGATTTCGCGAGCCTGGCGTATTGGCAGGATCGCGGAGTCTGCATGCGAGAATTCATTGCAAAAGTGCCCTGCCAACATCGCGTCTGCGACATCTTAATTAACTGTATCTGGAGCCATCATCAACTTGAAACTGAGCTTTTCAGCACGCTTAAGCCTCATGACCGTCTCGATGTTATTCGCTGCGGATTTTTGTGTAAGTCAAAGCGCCCAGCAGACTCAACCATCGGGCCCTCCCGCATCCGCCCAATCGCCCACAACTAGTTCCTCGAGCCAGATTGAATCCGGAGAGCAACCGTCTGCCAAAGACAGTTCCCAAACGCCAAGCGGCTCGGATCAAGATACAAAGAAAAGCAAAAACGACCGGATGTTTTACGTAATGCCGAACTATCTGACTGTAGATAGTCAATCGCAAGTGAAGCCGATCTCCTGGAAGGAGAAGTTCGCCATCTCCGCGAAAGGCTCCTTCGACCCATACGAATTCACCGTCGTAGGTATTGTGGCCGGTATTCGCCAGGCGGAGAATTCCTCCCCGGGATTCGGGCAGGGGATAGAGGGATACGCGAAGCGGTATGGAGCGGCTTTCGCCGATCAGGTAGACGGCAATATCATGGTGGGCGGCGTTTACCCCACGATCCTGAAACTCGATCCTCGCTATTTTCAGCTGGGCAGGGGCTCCCATTTGCACCGCTTTGACTATGCCATCGAGCGGATTTTCATCGCTCGAACAGACTCCGGGAGCAGCATGTTCAACGTCCCCGAGTTTGCCGGCAACGCCACGGCGATTGCTATTTCCAACGTCTACTATCCGGCAGCTGATCGTGGTTTTTCTTCGAGCCTGTCAAACTGGGGAACGCAAATGGGCCTCGACGCCTTCGGCAACGAGCTAAAAGAATTTTGGCCTGATATTCATCACTATTTGCAAACGAGACGGAAGCCCCACCTGCAGAAACAGCAGCAGAACGCGCCCAACTAACCCTCTAAATGCCGATTTGAGGGTTCAACGTTGGGTAGTGGCCAGGAAATAATTGCAGCCACAGCAGATCCATATGGATGTGGAGGAGAATTTGAAACCGATTCGATTATTTTGCCTGGCGGTAGCGCTCGCAGCGATGTTGACGGTGCCGGTTCAAGCTCAGGAATCGGCAAGCGCGCAAGAAAAATCCCTAGGAGGAACTGTGCCGCCGGGTGTGGACGGCGTTTCGCTAACCGACGCTTCACAGAACCATATTTTGCAGAACCAGGACCCAGCGCAAACCACCAGACCAGGCGGAAAGTCCTCCCAGCCCGACGCGACCACGCGCGAGGCCGGCCCTGTAATCCCAAGTGGCCCCGACGAACAGTATGGTAAGCAAAACAAGCGAATTCTATGGGTTGTTCCCAATTACCGAGCGGTCAGCGCCAACCAGCATTTGCCTCCGTTGGATTTCAAGGGGGAGCTCTGGCTCGCAACCCAGGATACGTTCGACTACTCCGATTTCATTTTTGTGGGAGGGCTCGCAGGAATTGATATGGCTGGCGGGTCCCAGCCGACTTTTGGGCAAGGCGCTGATGGCTACGGTAAATATTACTGGCACGTTTTTGTCGATGGTGCCATAGAGAATTACATGACGGAAGCGTTCGTTCCTGCGGCGACGAAGGAAGACCCGAGATACTACACCCTGGGCAAAGGCGGATTCGTTAAGCGGACCGGCTATGCGGTAAGTCGGCTGTTCATCACCAGGACGAACTCGGGAGGTAGCACGTTCAATCTGTCGGAGATCGTCGGGGCCGGAGCGGCCGCCGGCATCGGCAATGCGTACTATCCGGCAGAATCCAACCCGTGGGTGAAAACCTACCAACGTTGGGGAACGCAGGTGGGATTGGACGGAGTGTTCAACGTATTAAAAGAGTTCTGGCCGGATATCAATCAGGTGGTATTCCACGGAAAATACTAATTCCGCCTTTAGCGATGCGGCAAAATCGTTCTCCCTTGATTCCACCTCTCCTGTAAGTATGACCGAGCTGTCAGAATTCATCCTAGAGGTCTCACGGTTGACGGTGAAGCACGTGAGTGGCAATATCTGGCCAGAATTCGCGAAACGTATTGGTCAGCGCGTCGCGTCCAATTGCGTATGCATACTTTGTAGCCAGTGCGCTGGCTGTGCGGGTCCCGCTGGGGTAATACGCGAGAGAAATCCCTTGTGCGATGCCCCTGCCCAGCAGTTCGGAAATATTAAAGCTGTTTTCTCCGTGATAGTTGGGCGTAACGGCGATGCGGGACGCCGCGTAGAAGCCGCGTTTCAAAATACTACCCTTTCCGATCGCGTAATAACGCTCGTCCTGATGGAACACGCTGGGCAGTGCAAAGATAACCAGATAATTACCATCTGTCTTGTCGACAAACCCCCGCCAGTAATATCGGCCGTAACCCGGAAGTCCTTGCCCGAGCTGCGGGTGGGCGACCGTCCACTCAGCCAGCGCGGAGGTGATCCCTACGAAGACAAACGATGAATAGTCAAAACTGTTTTGCGTTGCGATCTTGAACGCCTGTTTCGGCGTCGGAGGCGGAGGCTTTGCTCCCGCGCTGACCGCACGGAAATTCGGCATTACGCCCAGAATTCGTTTGGGCTGTTCCTGACCCAATCTGGCTCCCTGGTTCGCAGGCGCAGTACTCTCTTCCTTTTTCTTTTCCTTGGTATCTGGCTGTTCCGCTTGGCTTCCCGTCGCTTCAGTCTGCGAAGAAGACGTCTGATTCGATGGCGTTGGCTGCTGGGAGACATCCGAGGGTTGAGTCTGCTGGGCCGCAGCGAGGGGCTGAATAGTGGCGGCGAGCAATGCAATGACAAAAAACCTTGCCGTAGCCGAAATAGACAATCATTTTCTCCTCGTAAAAGTCATGCCGCGGTGATGCGGATGCAGTTCTATTATTCTACAGGGAGTCTTCGAATTACCGGCGGGCGCGTGCTGGTTTTACATTCCTTTACAACCAGCGGTCTTTCCCGCTCCGGGCTAGATTCTACTTTCGGTTTGCCCGGACCGTATGTGGGCGGGGCGCGAGCAAGTTACTATTAGCGAAGGACAAAAAATATCGTCGAGGAAACTCATGACTGAACCGACTTACGAAGAACTGAAAGCACGTTTGTCCCAACTGGAAAAGGAAGTCGAGACGAAAAAGCGCAGCGGCGACCTGATTTTCAAAGTAGGCGAAAAGGGCGGAGTGAGCGTTTACGGCTTGGGCCGCTTTCCAGTCACGCTGTATTACGAGCAGTGGAATCGGCTTTTGGGCGCTGCCAACGACATCAAAACGTTCATGGAAGAAAACAAGGCCCGATTGAAGCTCAAAGAACAAGGCTGAGACGCCTTGGCGCCCGAGCGGACGATGGGTCGGGGTGGCCCGAAGGTTACGTCTCGCTACGAATTTACAATTGCGTGAGAGGCTTCACGCTATAATAAAAGGACTGTGCCGAAATACTCCATCGTCGTCCCTCTGCATAACGAGCAAGAGAACGTCACCGATCTCTACGATCGCCTGAAAGCGGTCATGGAGACCGCCGGGGAGACGTTTGAAATTGTGCTGGTGGATGATGGCTCCAGCGATCACACCTTCGCGATGTTGCGCGAAATTGCCGCAGTAGATAGCCGTGTGACCGTGGTGAAACTTCGCCGCAATTTCGGCCAGACTGCTGGGCTGGCCGCAGGTTTCGATCACGCGCGCGGCGAATACATTATCGCCATGGATGGCGATCTGCAGCACGATCCCGCCGACATCCCAATTTTCCTGGAGAAGATTGCGGCCGGTTACGACATTGTCAGCGGCTGGCGCAAAGTACGCATCGACAATTTCTGGATGCGCCGTATTCCGTCAAGGATTGCCAACTGGCTGATGGCGAAGTTGAGCGGCGTCGAAATTCATGACTTCGGCACTACCTTCAAAGCCTATCGCCGCGAGATTCTGGAGCAAGTGCCGCTCTACGGTGAACTGCACCGCTTTATCCCGGCGCTGGCGTCGTGGTACGGTGCGTCGATTTGCGAAGTGCCCATCCGCAATGTCAATCGCGAGCGCGGCATTTCGCATTATGGAATTTCCCGCACCTTCCGCGTTTTCTTCGATCTCATCACTATCCGCTTTTTGCTCCGCTATCTCTCGCGCCCTTTGCACTTCTTTGGGACTCTGGGAGCGCTCAGCATGTTTAGCGGCAGCGCCCTAGTGGCGTGGCTGGGAGCCGAGAAGTTTCTCCGCCATGTTCCGGTCATGGGCGAGCATGGTCCGTTGATGATGACAGCGATGGGCCTGCTGCTCGGTGGCCTGAATCTACTCGCCATCGGCTTGCTCGGCGAGATGCAAGTCCGCCACTACCATGAACCCCGACATCGTCTCCCATATTCCGTTGATCGTGTTCTCCGTTCCCAAAACGAAGAACACAGTGTCTCGGAATAATTTCCGATTCACTCCTCGTCCATTAATAATCTATTCGACATGGGCTGCGACACCGACCGCTGGACCTCTGGCGCCGACTATGACCAATGGATGGGCCGCTGGAGCCGTCTAGTGGCCCGCAAGTTTCTAAAGTGGCTTGATCCACCCCACGGACTGCAATGGATAGATATTTGTTGCGGAAGTGGCATGGTTACGGAAGCGATTGTCGAACACTGCCGACCAGCCAACGTCACGGGAATCGATGCCTCTCCCGAGCAAGTCGAATTCGCGCGCCAGCACCGCGTACAGCCGAATGTCACTTTCCAAACTGGCGATGCCTTGGAACTGCCATTTCCAGATTCCGCTTTCGACATTGCAGTATGCGGCCTGGGACTGAACTATATTCCGAATCCAGCACACGGCTTACAGGAATTCCGGCGCGTCGTCCGACCCGAAGGCACAATCGCTGCCTATGTTTGGGATTACTTAGAGGGCACCAGATTCCTGCGGGAATTCTGGGACGCGGCGGCAGCGATAGACAGCGAAGCAGCCGAGTTTGATCAGGCTCGCCGTTTCCCCATGTGTACGCGCGAAGGGCTGCGAACGCTCTTCGAACAAGCCGGTTTGCAAGACTCCATGGTGTATGCCATCGAGGTAGTGACACGCTTCAAAGACTTCGACGATTACTGGCAACCGCTCCTAACCGGTCAAGGCTCAGCACCCAATTACCTAGCCACGCTAGATGAGCGTGCCAAGAGGCGAATACGCGACCGACTGCAAGCAGTTCTGTTGGCAAATGCTCGAGGAGAAATTGAGATGCCCGCCCGTGCTTGGGCAATTCGCGCACGTAGACCGTGAAGCTCAAACCCGCCGCCTCCGGCGTATAATGTGCGGTTTACCCCTTAGGAGCGTCGGTCAACATGGCCCCAACCACGCAGCACGAACTTCAACTGGCCCGTCGCATGTCGCGACTGGGTACCGAAACCGCTTTTGAAGTTCTGAACAAAGCGCGCGCCTTGGAGCGCCAAGGCAAGAGCATCATCCATCTGGAAATAGGTGAGCCGGATTTCGACACTCCCGCGAACGTCATCGAGGCCGCAGTCGATGCACTTCATAACGGGTGGACACACTATGGCCCATCTGCAGGCCTTCCCGATCTTCGCCAAACGATCGCCGACTACGTGAGTCGTACTCGTGGGGTGAAAGTTACGCCGGAGGAAGTTGTCGTTGTGCCAGGGGGCAAGCCGATTATTTTCTTCACGATCATGGCATTGATTGATGAAGGAGATGAAGTTATTTATCCCAATCCCGGATTCCCGATTTATGAATCCATGATTCATTACGTAGGCGGAAAAGCTGTGCCCATCCAACTCCGGGAGGAACATGATTTCTCGCTCGATGTAAACGAACTGGCTCCGCTCGTCACCGACCGTACCAAGCTTATCATCCTGAATTCGCCCCACAATCCCACCGGTGGCGTGATGCATCGCAAAGACGTTGAGCAAGTCGCGAAGATTATTGGCGACCGGAATATTCTTATTTTGTCGGACGAAATCTACAGCCGCTTGCTATTTGAAGGCGAGCACTTCTCCATCATGTCCGTGCCGGGCATGCAGGAGCGCACCATTCTGCTCGACGGCTTTTCAAAAACATATGCGATGACCGGCTGGCGGATGGGCTACGGAGTGATGCGCGCTGATTTGGCGGCCCAGATTACCCGGCTGATGACGAACTCTAATTCCTGCACCGCCAGTTTTACGCAGATGGCCGGCATCGAGGCTCTGCGCGGAGATCAAAGTTCCGTGGACCATATGTGCGACGAGTTCAAGCGACGCCGCGATGTCTTTGTCGCCGGTTTGAATAAGATCAAGGGGTTTTCCTGCCGCATGCCCAAAGGTGCTTTCTATGTTTTCCCCAACATCACGAAGACTGGATGGAAATCGAAACCGCTAGCCGATGCCCTGCTCGAGCAAGCCGGAGTCGCAGCGCTTTCCGGGACAGCATTTGGCGAATTCGGGGAGGGCTATTTGCGCTTCAGCGTAGCCAATTCACTGGAGAATCTGCAGCAGGCGCTCGATCGCATTGATCAGTGGACCCAAAAGAATCTCTGAGATTCCCGGCGCAGTTTTGAGCAGTTCATGGCGGCGAAAAAAATTCAATCGACGACGCGACAACCTCAAGCGAGTCGTCCGCACGCACCGGGGTACGGGCTGCCCTCAGGCAATCAAGGTTTACTTCCTTGGGCATGGGCCGACCGGCGCCTGAAGAAATCGCACAACTACTGGATCATTACCGTGAAACCCGACGGCTCGCCGCACACCATGGTGGTGTGGGGCTTGTGGCAAGACGGTCGATTCCTGTTCAGTACGGGAAGTAAGTCGCGGAAGGCGCGCAACCTGGGGGAGAACGCCGCTTGCGTCGTATGCACCGAGCACGCGAACGAAGCTGTCATCGTGGAGGGCAGGGCAGAGGTTGCCAATGTGGATGCGCGCAGAAAATTCCTCCCTATCTACGAGCACAAATATAAGTTCGACATGAAGGCAATGGAGCAGGAAATTCTCTCCATGAAAGAACCTGTTTTCGCAGTTCGCCCTCGCGTCGTATTCGGTCTGTGGGAAAAGAATTTTGTTGGCAAAGCCACGCGCTGGAAATTTGAAAAAGCAAAAAGACGGAGAGCCTGAAATGGCTCCCCGTTATTCCGGCTTTGATAAACTCCAGTGACTTAACCGTTCCTACAACGAGCGCAGGAAATTCAAAAGATCCTGCACTTGCGACGCTTTCAGATTGTTGTATTTGTGAATCACCAAGCTGGCTTCGGACCCGCTGCTGTTGTGCGATTCGATGGCCTGAATCAGATCGGTGGTGCGGCCATCGTGAAGGAAGTAGAGCTTTTGGCCAAGGCCCCAAAGTGGCGCCGTGCGGAATTGGTCAGGGCCAGCCGCGCCCTGATGTATTCCATCCGACAGTCCCGAACCCATATGGTGCAGCGCAAAATCAGAGTAGGGGTTGTAGGCGACACTCGACATTCCGGTATAAGGAGAAGCGCCCGTGGTGAGAGCGGGCGAGTGGCAAAGACTGCAGCCAATGCTGTTGAACAAAGAAGCTCCGTTCGCGGTAGATGTGGTTGGAGCCGCGGGGGCAGCGGGAGCTGAAAGGCGGACGAACGCTGCAAAGTTCACAACGTCCGACGACATCTCAGATACCGTACCCAGAGCCGTCTGATAGTTTGGACTGCTCGGATTTTGGTTCAACATATTACTCGCGTCTTCCGGAGTTCCGTTGAACACGCATCCCGGCACGGCGCTGCGCTCGTTGGGAAAGTTCTCGTTCGATACTCCTTGCTCAACGTTGTAAGCTTCCCCAGCAAAGATCATCAGCGATTTGTTCTGCGCCTTCCAACCGAAACGGGTAATCGTTCCGTCATTATCGCTGGTGTTGAAGACGCCGCCGATCCTGAGCGCCGCCCTTGCCGATTGTGTCGCTGCCAGATTTGCCTGCAAAGCTGCATCGGGCGTAGCTTCCACCAAGCCCAAGCCAAATAAAGACGAAGGCGTGCGGAAGATTACATTGTGCTCGGAGAGCGCGGCAGCAAAGTTCGGCTGCGCCAACGAGCAGCCGGTGGCATCGGAGCGTCCGGCTATGGTGTAAAGGTCGTGGACCCCGCCATCGAGCGCACCGGTCGAGGTCTTAATAAAGCGCGCCTCGCGCACTGGGCCGTTTTCAGTAATAAATGTGGGTACAGTGTTCGTGGCGCCATCCAAAGTGGCAAGCGCTACCTGCGGGTTCGGAATCGGATTCTGCGGACTGGCGACGCCTGGGCTGCTTCCACCGACAGTTGGCTGGGCATGACACTGGGCACAGCTATTGCCGTTGAAGGTTGGCCCAAGACCGCTTCCAGCCTCTCCAGCGATGCCGCCTGACACCGAGTCCACTTCCTGAAAACGCAGTTGCGCCTGGTTGAAAAAAGCTTGCTCCTTCGCGCCGAGACTGGGATAGAAACTACCCGCGGCCGCGGGGCCGGGGCGAGGACCGGGATCGGATTGCGCGTGAAGCGGAGAAGGGTTGACGTTTGCAAGTGCGAGACCTGCCACTACGACGATCAGATGCCTGCGGTTCATGTTGCACCTCAATCAAGGGGGATAGACACACTTCCGGCTCGTGATTGCTTTTTGGCGACTGCGGCGCGCGAGGTTGGCCTTAGCTGTTCGGTTCAAGCTGCGGTCCGGCGAATTGCGCCAGTGCCGTGCTCACCGCGAACGGAACAGCGCTGTGGGAGCGGAATCCCACACAGGGATTCTTTCCTCAGGTAAGAAAAGAAGTGTCAAACGTTGGCGGAACTTTAGGATGGATAAGAACTCTGGTCAACGGCCCGAAGGTACATTCACAGTATTGGAAGGTACATTCGTGTAGCGCCTGCGGCTGCGTCGAATTCGCGCGCGAGTATTGTCCAGGTGGACATCGCGACTAAAGCCTGGACGTGTGGCGATCAGTTCTATTTCAATCCATCGACCACATAAAGGTCGGAGAGCACGCGCAGAGTGGAATAGGCATAAGATTTTCCGTCCGCACTAAACCGGACGATTGGAATACCTTGTACTCCGGCAAGATCGGCGGGAGCGATTTCTTTCCATGGTTCGCGTCGTTTTGTGGTCAACTCCACACGGTCAATTTTGAGCGGTACTCCACGCGTTGCCACCAGCAAGTTTTTGCCATCGCCTGACAGGCCGGCAATGACTTCATCAGTCGTTGGAGAGAAATCAAGTTTCCGCGCGCTCCCGCCAGCGATCGGATAGAGCCAAAGCTGGCGCTTGGGATCTCGGGCAAGAACATCATTGCCGTCCGGAGTAACAATAAAACCGATCGTGCCCTCGGGAGTTAAAGCGCGCGGCGCGCCTTTCTGAATATCCAACAGATAAGTGCGAGAACCATGTCCGGGCTCGGCACTGGAGAAAATAATCGATTTGCTGTCCGGCAGCCACCCGACATTGAAATGATCTTGTTTGTCATCGGTAAGCTGCTTCGGTTCGCCGATCCCCGTAGGGAGCAGCATCAATTTCGCCGGCGCTCCCACGGTCGACACAACCCATTGGCCATCAGGAGAGAGCGAACCAAAGCCGCCGTCGCCCAGCCGGATCGCCGGAGAACCATCGGTCTTACGCAGAAAAATACTATAGTTCGTTCCTTCAGCTTCGCCGGTCTCGGAAAAAACGATAGTCTTGCCATCGCGCGACATATCAGCCAGCAAGGACCAGTCAAACCATGTAAGGCTGCGCTCGCGCGTTTCGCCGGGCGCGAGAGCGGCAAGGCTCATGCGCGCCTTGTCGGCGGTCAGCAAAACCAGGCCCGTCCGGCTGATGTCGTTCAGCGTGAGCCCGCCCGGGGCGCGGTAGATGAGCCGCTCCTTTCCCGAAAAATCCACTGCGTAGATCGAGCGCTCCGATCCGCCGGGCACTGCGGAGAACCACACTTCCTTGCCATTCGGAGCCCAGGCCAATCCCTCCACGCTCGAATAAAAAGAAGAACTCGCTTTCGCATTACCATGTGTATCGATGATGACGACGCGCCCGTCGTCACCGCCGGGGATATGATCGATGATCGCGAGAAAATTTCCATTGGGCGAGAAGCGCACATGGCTGACCCAGCCCCGCGGCTCGTAAATCACATTGCCAATCGGAAATTCCAGCTGCAACTGTGAAGATGTGCCCGGTCGAACCACAGCGAGGGACTGACCATCGGGCGCCCAATCGGCCCAATAAACTTTATCCAGGACCTCGCGCGGCGCTCCTCCCGCCAATGGCACGCGGGCCAGAGTACCGCCTTGCGCGAAAGCGCCGGTGGTTCTGGGATGCAGCGAGATCGCCAACTCGCCTTTCGACGAGATGGAAAGGACTTGTGCGGGCGACAGGCCGAGCGTCCGCGAGTCGGTGCTGTCGAATCGTGTGGAAAAGATTTCCTGCGGCTGGCCTTCCCATGCAGCGCCGTAAAGAATGGTCTGCCCGTCCGGCGCGAAGCGAGCCGCCCAGATCGTGCCGTTGCGAAAGGTGACTTCGTGAAAAACTGGATTCGCTGCCGCCGCACGATGAGCAATCAAATAAATTCCAATCCACGAGGCAAGCAAGAGCACCCCAGCAAGCAATGGCATGAGCCAGCGTCGTGGGGACGGTTCTTCCTCGATAGCCCGCATGCCGCCACGGCTTGAGGTCGAGATTTCAGTAAGTGCGCCAAGATTGAAGGCTACGTCGCGCGCGGATTGAAAACGCTCCGCAGGATTCTTTTCTAAGCAATGCCGAACAATGCGTTCGAGTGCGGGCGCAACATTGCGGTTGGTCTCGGTGAGATCAGCTGGATCCTCTTTGAGAATCGCGCTCATGGTATCGACGGGAGAGTCGCCATGAAACGCACGTTTGCCGGAGAGCATCTCGTAGAGAATCGCCCCGAACGAGAAGATGTCGGAACGCGCGTCAGCCGGTTTGCCGCGCACCTGCTCGGGCGACATATAGCCGACGGTGCCCATAACGGTTCCAGCGTCGGTTCCCGGTACTTGCTGGGTAGGGGCTTCGCCCGAAGCGTCCGCCTCCGGGCGGGTGAACTTGGCCAGTCCGAAGTCGAGAATCTTGGCGCGGCCATCGTGAGTGATAAAAATATTTTCCGGCTTCAGATCGCGATGGACAATTCCTTTTTCGTGCGCCGCGGCGAGTCCGCTGGCGATCTGCTGCGCGTAATCGATGGATTTACGAGAGGGAATTGCGCCATCACGCAGTCGGTCTCGCAGCGTCTCGCCTTCCAGCAACTCAGACACTACATAGGGCGCGCCATGCTCCTCGCCAATATCGTAGATCGATAGAATGTTTGGATGGTTGAGTGCCGCGGCGGCGCGAGATTCTTGAGCGAAGCGCGCCAGCCGGTCCGGATCGGCGGAGAACGATGCTGGAAGAATCTTGATGGCGACGTCGCGATTAAGGCGTGCATCGCGGGCGCGGTAGACCTCGCCCATGCCTCCCGCACCTAGCGGAGATTGAATTTCGTACGGACCCAGCTTCGAGCCAGATGTCAGTGCCATCGGTGGCCGCAATTATAACCTCTGGCATGGTTTCAATGGCCGGAGAATGAGAAGCCTTGTGCGGGTCTTGCATTAGAAGCTGGAATGCTTCGCGAATGGCCAGAACCACATTTAAAACGATTTTGCTGTGCGGTCGATGCAGGAAGGGCGCTATATTCCGGCAGAAACTTCTGATCAATTCTCTTCCTGCGGCCTCATCTTTCCAGTGCGCAGATAGCGGTTATGCCAGCCCAGCGATTCGGTCAGAAGATGCGGCGTATGTTTGCCGTAGGAGAGCCGCTCGGAGCGACTCAGATAATCGACAAGCAGCGGCTTGTACTCCGGACTGGAGCACTTCTCGATAATGAGATGAGCCCGCTGCCGCGGCGAGAGTCCACGCAGGTCAGCGAGTCCATGCTCGGTGACAATTACTTGTACATCGTGTTCGGTATGGTCTACATGCGACACGATGGGAACGATCGTCGAAATATCGCCGTGCCCTGCGGTTGACGGAGCCATAAAGATCGAAAGATATCCGTTGCGCGCAAAATCCCCAGAGCCGCCAATGCCGTTCTGAATGCGCGATCCCATTACATGAGTGGAATTGACGTTGCCATAGATATCAGCTTCGATCATGCCGTTCATCGCGATCACTCCGAGCCGGCGAATGATTTCAGGATGATTGGAAATTTCCTGCGGTCGCAGAACGATGCGGTCGCGGTAGCTGGCCATATCGGCATTCACTTCCGTCAGCATCTCCGGACTCATCGAGAACGCAGTCGCCGATACCGACGTGACCTTACCCGACTTCAGCAGGCGGATCATACCGTCCTGAATCACCTCGGTGTAAGAAGTCAGTCCTTCAAACGGGCCCTCCTCAAGTCCGAATAGAACCGCATTCGCAATGTTGCCCACGCCGGATTGCAGCGGTAGGAGATTTGCGGGCATGCGGCCCTTTTGCACTTCCCAGCTTAGAAATTCAAGGATGTGTCCGGCGATGCGTTTGGAAGCTTCATCGGGCGGCTTGAACGCGCTATTGCGGTCGGGAGAATCGGTGAGCACAATGGCGACAACCTTGTCGGCAGGAACTTCCAGGTACGGCGTGCCGATGCGCTGGCCAGGGTGCACCAAAGGAATCGGCCCGCGATTCGGGGGCGGCTGAAGACCGTAGTAGATATCGTGCATACCCTCGAGCGCGGCCGGCTGCCAGGAATTGACTTCGAGAATCACTCGCTCCGCTTGATCGATCCAGGTTTTGTTATTGCCGAGGGAAGAACTTGGTATCAGGCGTCCGTCTTCCAGAACAGCAGTGACTTCGATTAGCGCAACGTTGAGCTTGCCGAGAAATCCATATTCGACGAACTGAGCTACATGGCTGAGATGAATATCCATGTAATCCATTTCGCCCGCGTTGATGCGCTTCCGCGTCTCCGGATCGGATTGGTAGGGCAATCGGAGATGAATACCTCCGGCCATGGCGAGCGCTCCATCCAGTTCCGGCCCGGTGGACGCTCCAGTGAATACGCTGACCTGAAATTTCTGCCCGCGAAAATTCGCGTCCGCAATGCGACGCGCCAGTTCAATCGGAACCGCCTTGGGATATCCGGAACCGGTGAAGCCGCTCATGCCAACTTGATCGCCGGATTTGATCAGAGATGCGGCCTCATCAGCGCTCATGATCTTCTGCGCCAGTTTCGAATTTAGAACCCGTGTAGAGGTCGGAGAAACCATAGTGGACATGGCGGAAAGCCCTTCGACGGAGATGACCTTATTCCGCCTTAACTCTACGGGTGACGCTTCCATGCGTCTGTGAGCTACATCACACTTGCGGAAATACCGCCTAATGCCGGACGCGCGGGGCGCTTTGCGCTCTCGCGTATGATATTTCGATAATTCGTTCCCGCGCTCCACGGGCGCTCGAAATCAACGACGGTGGGTACCAGAGAACGTTATGACCAAGAAATTTCGCGTTTTTGCGACATGTGACATTGGAGAGGCTCTCGATCTATTGCGCAACCGGGGCTATGAAGTCGAAGTTTTTCCCCAGCCCGAAGCGCCGCCAAAGAGTCTGATCATAGATAAAGTGAAATCCGGAATCGACGGCCTAATCACTACGCTGCGTGATCCTATCGATGCCGAAGTTTTCGAGGCCGGCAAGAATACGCTGAAAGTCGTAGCGCAATACGCCGTCGGTTTCGACAACATCAACCGCGCCGACGCCAATCGTTTCAAGCTTCCTTTCACCAACACGGCCGATGTTCTTACCGAAGCCACCGCGGAGTTCGCCTTCTTCATGCTGGGCGTGCTGGCGCGAAAAATGTGGTCCGCCGAACACCTCACGCGCGATAACCAGTGGGGATTTTGGCATCCGTATCTGCCATTTCTGGGCGACGAGGTCACGGGCAAAACAATTGCGATTGTCGGCACCGGCCGCATCGGCCTGGCCATGATCAAAAAGTGCGCCGGCTTCGACATGAATATGCTTTGCTACGACCCGGCTTATGAGAATCTTGGCTACATCAACGCGATTCAGGAAGGCATGGACTTGCGCCATGCCCGCGGTATCTCAAAAGAAAAGAACTGGATCAAGTATGTGAAGTTTGAAGAGGCCCTGTGCCAAGCCGATTTCGTCAGCGTGCACGTACCGTTGCTGCGTGTGGGCGAGAGCGCCACTCCCACCTATCATCTCTTCAACGAAAAAACCTTGAAGTTGATGAAGCCGACTGCTTTTCTGGTGAACGACTCGCGGGGCCCGGTAGTCGACGAGGCCGCGCTCGCCAAAGCGTTGCGCGAAAACTGGATCGCCGGAGCCGCCCTCGACGTCTATGAAAAAGAGCCGTTACCAGCGGATTCTCCTCTTCGCGATCCCGCAATCGCCGACCGCTGCAGATTGTATCCGCACTTCGCCAGCGCGGCGCGCATCACGCGGCTCTCCACTGATCCCGATAAAGGCATGGCAGGCCGCTGCGTGCAAGGGTTGATCGACGTGCTCGAAGCGCACTATGGCGGCGATATCACCAAAATGCCATACGTCGTGAACAAAGAGGCGTTCGCGAAAGAAGGCAAATAAGAAAGCAAGCGGCTACCACTCCCGGACACTATTGAAATCCCAGTGCGGCTTAGCGTCCCTGGGCGTCGATTGAAGTTAATAAGACTCGTTTCAGCGTTCCCCGCTAGAATGGATTGCTGATTCTGGCATCCCAAGGATTCGAATGAAAAGATCCCTTTTGGCTTTCCTCCTTCTTCCGCTTTTTCTGATTTCCCTGAGTTCTGCCGAAACTCCTGACCCGGCGAATCAACTCAAGTTGATTCCCCAGCCTAAAGAAGTGCAACTGCACAGCGGCAGCTTCCGGGTGAAGCCGACTACCCGAATCCTGGTTGACTTAGGACACCAGGCAGAAGATCGCATCGCCGCGGAAACCCTGGCAGAGGAAATCCGCGATCAATCGGGACTGAAGATAAGCATCACCGGCGAGAAATCTGATGCCGCGGAAAAGCCCAGCACGATCGTGCTCGCTCGCTTACAGGATCACAAAATTAAGGAATTCCTGGCATCAAAAGGCCTTAAGGCCGATTCGATTGGCGACCAGGGATATCTTCTGTACTCGGATCAGTCGCATCTGATTGTTGCCGCCAACACCGGCCAGGGCCTGTTCTACGGAGTGCAGACGTTGCGGCAGTTGCTGCGCGCTGACGGACACACTCTCGTTTGCCCGGCGGTTTCGATTCGCGATTGGCCGAGCATGGAATGGCGCGGCGTGCAGGATGACATCAGCCGCGGTCCCATTCCCACCGAAGACTACATGAAGCAGCAGATCCACACGCTTGCGGCGTACAAGGTGAATCTGTTCGCGCTTTACATGGAGCATGTCTTCGATTTTGCCAGCCAGCCTCTCGTAGCGCCGAAAGAAGCGGCGCTCACGCCGCAGGAGATCAACAGCCTTGTCGATTATGCGAAAAAGCTCTACGTCACGATTCTGCCCGAGCAGCAGACGTTCGGGCATCTCCACAATATGTTGAAGTATGAGATTTACTCCGATGTCGCGGAGCGGCCGCACGGTCATGTGCTCACGCCAACCAAGCAGCAGTCTTACGACATAATCAAGGCCATGTATGCGGATCTCGTGCCGCTTTTTCCCGGACCATTCCTGCACATTGGCGGCGACGAAACGTTTGAACTCGGTCACGGACAAACCGCGGCGCTGGCCGCCCAGGAAGGATTGGGCCGCGTCTACCTCGATCACCTGCAGAAGGTCAGCGCCATTCTTCAGCCTTATCACAAGCAACTCATGTTCTGGGGCGACATCGCGGTGAAGTATCCGCAACTGCTCAGCATCTTGCCCAAAGATATGATTGCCGTTCCTTGGGACTACGACGCGAAGCCGAGCTACGAAAGCATCATCAAGCCGTATCGCGACGCAGGACTGCGCGTGGTGGCCGCGCCCGGAGCCAACAACTGGAATCAGGTCTGGCCGAACTTGGACGTCGCGTACGTGAATATCCGAAACTTTGTGCGCGACGGGCAAAAACTCGGTGCCATGGGAATGTTGAATACGACGTGGAATGATGACGGTGAGTCAATCTATGGCATGGCCTGGCCAGCGTTGATTTTCGGTGCGGCCGCTGGCTGGCAATCGAACGAATCGGATGTCGATGCGTTCAGGAATTCCTACGACTGGGCTTTCTATCGCAATAACAATTCAACATTCCGTTCCGTCATCGAGAATCTCGATCGCGGTCATCAGGCGCTGGCTGGGATCAAAGTTGATATCGAGACGGACGATTTGTTCTGGGTCGATCCCTTCACACCGGATGGCGCCAGGCTCATGCAAAAGATTTTACCCGCCGCCCGTGACATGCGTTTGGGCGCGGAGCACGCACTGTTGGCGCTCGATCAGAGTGGCATCACGGCGCATGCCAACCAGTCCACACTGTCTGACATGTTGCTGGCTGCTTGGAGGTGGGACGCGTTGGGCATGAAGATTCAGTACACGCAAGAGATCAACAGCTTTTATTGGGACGCCTTTCTACATCCGACGGACGCGGAACGCGTAGGCAATGACCTGGAAGAAATCACGTCCATTAATGCGCGGCTGGAAGATCTGCGCGATGCGACGACGCGTCTCCGCGAGATGTACCGTGCAGCGTGGCTGCGGGAATACGAGCCTTACTGGCTCGATAATGTTTTGGTGCGCTACGACACCCTGGCCCAAGCCTTTCAGGCAAAGATTGTCGCTGTGCGCCAGGCTCGTCGCCAATATGATGCGACGAAGACTTTGACTCCGCCGCAAGAGCTGGGATTTTTTCTGCAGCCTTAACTTTTCTCCACCAAGTCCAGAAATGCCGCCTTTGATGAGGGATCCCGGCCGGAACAAATTGAACAATTGATGTTAGGCTTTCTCGGAATGTTCTCCGATCGCACCAACTGGAAGCTCACCCGCAACCGCCTAACCGAAACGCTCGAAGATGTGCGATCCAGCGGAGCCCACGTGCTGGATCTCACATTATCTAATCCCACCCGGGCTGGGCTCCATTATGACGAGGTCCAGATTCTAAATGCCCTGGCCTCGCCTCAATCAATGGATTACGATCCCCAGCCCAAAGGCTTATCCAGCGCGAGATCTGCCGTCGCAGCCTACTATCAAACTGCTCACGGCATCCATCACTTCGATCCCGAGCAGCTGATTCTTACCACGAGCACCAGCGAAGGCTATTCCTTCGTGTTTCGATTGCTCTGCAATCCGGGCGATGAACTGCTGGTTCCCAAGCCCAGCTATCCATTGTTCGAGTTTCTTGCTGACCTGCAGGACGTCAAGCTGGCGCCGTATCCGCTGATTTACGATCACGGATGGCAAATGGATTTCCCTTCGCTACAAAAAGCTGTGACCAGCCGCACGCGCGGCGTGATTGTGGTTCATCCCAATAATCCCACCGGTTCGTATGTGCATGAGAATGAGAAAGAATTTCTCAACAGTTTTTGCCGCGAACACAAACTGGCAATTATTGCCGATGAAGTTTTTCTAGACTATGCGCAGAACGGGGTGCCTGAACACAGCTTCGTCGCAAACCAGGACGTGCTGACCTTTACTCTCAGCGGAGGTTCTAAAATCTCCGCGCTACCGCAGATGAAAGTTGCGTGGATCGCACCCAGCGGCCCCGAGTCGGAGGTTGAATCGGCGCAGGCTCGCCTCGAAATTATCTCTGACACTTATCTCTCGATGAACGCGCCCATCCAGTGGGCGCTTCCGACACTTCTGGAGCAGAGAAAGAGTATTCAGCAGCAATTGGTCGACCGTGTGCTCTCAAATCTGGCTGAGTTAGATCGACAGCTCTCCGCTCATAAAACTTGCCAGCGCTTGATTGTGGAAGCCGGATGGTACGCCATCCTGCGCGTCCCCATCACACAGACGGACGAGGAGTTAGTAATCGATGTGCTGCGCCGGAAATCTGTCCTCGTGCATCCCGGACATTTCTACGACTTCTCTAGCGATGGCTATCTCGTGTTGAGTTTGATCACTCCAGAGATTGAATTCGCCGAGGGGATCGAGAGGCTTTTCGAATTGCTGATTGATGATTGCTGATTCGAATAGCTTTGCTTCTCAATCAGCAATCATCAATCAGCAATGGAAATCCGTTCAATCCTCTACCCTCTAACCAAAAAAGGATTGCTCTCGCGTTCTTCTCCGATTGTGGTTGTCGGACCATGGCCCGGAACCACTACGGTATCATCGGGCAGGGCAAGCACGGTGCCGCGCAGCGACTGCATGATCTTCTGCATCGACCCTCCCGGCAGATCAGTTCGACCAATGGAACCGGCGAACAGCGTGTCGCCAGCGATTAGCTTTTTCTCGGCAGGGAAGTAGAGACAGATGCTGCCTTCAGTATGCCCCGGCGTATGCAGAACGTTGGCCGCATGGGACCCGGCTTTAACCGTGTCGCCTGTACCAACGCTCTGGTCGATCTCGACCGCTCCTGGCGCCGCCATGCCAACCCACGCAGCTTGTGCGTCCAGCATTTTCAACAGGGCATAGTCATTCTGGTTGAGCATGATCGGAGCGCCAGTAGCGGCTCGCAGCTTCATTGCGCCCCCTACGTGATCGATGTGGGCATGCGTGACCACAATCTGCTTGACTTGCAGGTTATGCTTGCGAATGAGTGTTAACACGTCTTCGATGTCGTCGCCGGGATCGATGACCATGGCTTCGCGCGTGGTTTCGTCGCCAATGATCGAGCAATTGCATTGCAGCGGTCCGACAGGAAATATTTCGTGGATCATGATTCTATTGTAGCGACCCGCGATGGTTAAGGTCAGGATCGTAAAATTCGTGGACCACAAAAAGATACGAAGTTACACAGAGGATCGATCATTAGAAGTTTGCTTCGTGTCTCTTCGTGCGCTTCGTGGTTAATAGGTTTTGTCGTCCAGACAGCTCCGGAGCGACAAAAAGCAGAGTTCCCTGGGGGAGGTTCGTGTGGCAGCGAAATATCGTCAGCATGGTTATCAAGACCGCGACCGTGAGGTAAAGCCGCGCAAGGAATCCGGCGAAAAGCCGGCGCCAGTACCGCCTGCAAGACGCGACTACAGCATGGGGCCAAAACCTGTGAATTTGCCCGGAACGCGCGCCGTGTCCCGGTGCACGCAATGCGGTACCGTTTTGCCGGGAATGCCGCCGAGTGAAATCTGTCCCAAGTGCGGCTTCGCATTGCACTCCTGCAAACAGTGCGCGTACTTCGATCCTGGCAGCCGCTTCGAGTGCATGCAACCCGTGCCCAAGCGGATAGAAAAAAAAGACGTCCGCAACGATTGCACATTTTACGAATTGCGTGTCTCACGGGAAAAGGAAACTTCCACGCCTGCCAACCTTCGTCCTAACGACGCGCGCCAAGCGTTTGAAAATCTTTTCAAGAAGTAAGGACGGTCTAGCGCGACACCAACCTTCGCCTACGGCTTCTGCGTCGGTCGCAGAATAATCTCGCTCACAAATGATTGCGGAGCCTGCGTTACCAGCATCTCCACGGCATGTGCCACGTCTTCAGGTTGAAGCATCTTGTTGGGATCCTTACCCTCATGCGGACTCAGTTCCGTGTTAGTCGAGCCCGGGCAAATCACGCTGACTCGGATGTTATGAACACGCAACTCTTCCGCCACGGAATAGCTCAATCCGTTCAGTCCCCACTTGGAAGCTGCGTAAGCCGCGCCATTAGGCAATGCGTTCTTCCCTGCGATGGATGAGATGTTGATGATGTGTCCGGAGCGGGCACGAATCATCATCGGAGCCAGGGCTCGAATCGCATAATAAACGCCGCGCAGATTCGTGTTCACAATCTGGTCCCACGCATCGGGAGCCAACTGGTGCAGTGGGCCGCCGAATCCGCCAATGCCCGCGTTGTTCACCAGGATATCCACTCGTCCAAACGACGACTCGATGCCTTTGGCGGCGGCCTCTACGGATTCGAGACTGGTCACATCGCATGGAATGACCTCGGCCTTTCCGCCAGCCCCAGTGATCGCTTTCGCAGACGCTTCGAGCGCCCTACGAGTGCGTCCGCAGAGCACTGCGGTAGCGCCAAATTCTGCCAGAGATCTTGCAATCGCGGCACCGATGCCGCGGCCTGCGCCTGTAACAATTGCCACTTGCCCGGCCAGAAACCCCAACTTATCATTTAGGATCTTATCCATCAGTATCGTCCTTATTCAGTATCGTCCTTATTAACTGGATGCACACGACTGTTGATGGCGGAAAACGCGCCATCCAACCTGCGGCACTTCTGCATCTTATACAATGCTCGAGAGGGTAAACGTGAAGTTGCTTGCCTTCGGAAGAAGACGTCCTTATAATCCGGCCAACCGGGAATGAAGGGTCAGTGGCCATAAACCCTCAGTCTACCCCGAGATCGCGGGGTCTGCCCGGAAACGGACAAGCAATAGAGACGGACGGTAAGCGCGTGAGCGTGTCCATGCGGAATGCCGTAGTTCGGCAAAAGTTCGGCAAAATACTATTTCAAACATTATCGATTCCCAAAGGTGCAAGGAGCCAACACTGATGAAAAAGATTCTGGTCACGGTTGTACTTGGGGTGGCTGCAACCATAGCAACCCAAAGTGCCGCGCAGCCAGCGCAACCACCTTCGCAACCAGCGGCGCAGCCCGCTCAAGGGCAAGCACCAGCGTCGCCCTCGCAGGCGCCGGTCATCAAAGACCCAGCCGAATACAACGCTTACGTGGGCGCCATCCAGCAGAAAGATCCAACGGCGCAGATCAGCGGTCTCGAAGCGTTCATGACGCAGTATCCCAATAGCGTTATGAAGGTCGCCGCGCTGCAGACCCTGATGCAGGATTACGAGCGCACGGGCAACCAGCAGAAAACTATCGATGCGGCCACCAAACTACTGGCGGCGGACCCCAACAATGAACGAGCATTATTCTTGCTGGCCTATTTTGATCGCATGAAGGCCCAGGGCGGCGACGCCAACGCGAAGCAGGATCTGGTCGATGCCAAAAAATACGGAGATATGGGCCTGCAGGGCCTTCCGAAATTCACCAAGCCCGAAGGCACTTCGGATGCTGATTTTCAGAAGATGAAAGATCAGATGACCGGAGTTTTCAATGCGGCCATCGGCATCTCTGAAATCACCGATAAAGACTACGATGACGCGCGCAAGAACCTGCGCGCAGCCGTGGACAGCAGTGCGGACTTTCAGAAGGATTTCAGCGTGGTTTATCCCTTGGCCTTGGCTTATGCCGGACCCACCCCGCCAGATCCAAAAGTTACGCCGGATCCGCTGAACGCGATCTGGTTTGCCGCGCGTGCCTCTATTGTGGCACCCACGCCGCAATATCAGCAGCAGATCGAGAAGTACGCGAAGAATCAGTACATGAAGTACCATGGCGGAGACGACGGTTGGACCGATCTTCTGGCTCAGGCCAAGGCGAGCCCCGACCCGCCGGCAAATTTCACTATTAAACCAGCTCCCACTCCGGCCGAGCAGGCGCACAACATGGCGATTGCCACGCCACCCGACAAGATGGATTTCGCACAGTGGGAATTCATTCTCTCAAACGGCGCCCAAGCCGATCAGGATCTGGTCTGGAATGCCATCAAAGGCAAACCCGTACAGATGAACGGAACTGTCATCAGCGCCACCGCTACCGAGTTCGATATCGCGGGCAGTTCGGATGACATTGACGCTAAGAAGCCCGACATCACCCTCAAGTTTGATGAGAAAGTTCCGCTCCGGCTGATCCCGAAACCAGCCGTCAGTTTGGACTTTCAAGGCGAGCCGGCTTCCTATACGCCCAATCCTTTCATGATGGTGATGGAGAAAGGGCAGTTACTGAAGGCTGCAGCGCCAGCCAAGAAGGCCCCGGTGCATCACAAACCGGCAGCGCAATAGCTTAGAGTAGGAACGAAATCGTAAGGCAGCCCGCAAGGGCTGCCTTAGTTTTTTGGCGGTGGATAGCAGATTACTGACGCTTCGCTAGCGGGCGGCCTTCTTCTCCATCGTGATTGGGCGGGCGCTGCGCGGCGGACGCTTGCCGCCCTCACGGAGCTGCCGCACATCGATCTTGAGTTCATCGATGGTCCGGCTCAGAGTGTTGCGGTGCATACCCAGTTCGCGGGCAGCACGGCATTGATTCCCTTTGTTTTCCTGAAGAACGGTGAGGATAAAGCGCTTTTTGAACTCTCGCACACCCTCGGAGTAGAGGATGTTGCTCTTGTACATTTGCAGGATAAGTGCTTCCAGTTGATCTTTCACAGTAGGTTTCTCTCTGTTCTCGCTTTGGTTTTGATGTCCGTTTTTCGTGCCGTGTTCAATACAAAATTGCGTCGCTGCTCATCTGCGAGATTCAGCCGGAGTTCCGGATAAGTCCCTGGGCGCGTGACGCAGGAAATCCAGTCCGTCGTTGAACTTCGCCCGCAATTCCGACGGCGCCAACCACATCGCTGCTCTTCCGACCACTAGAAAATAAGGTGCTAACTCAGACTTCTCCAACAAAGATGTTGTGGGAGTGAATGCAGCCATTCCCATTAGAATCACAGCGACTGCCAGGGCACCCTTCAACAAGCCCAATAACCCGCCCAGAAAACGATCAAAACCGCTCAGGCCGACTTCCTTCATGAGCCGTCGCGCGATTCTGCCGGCGATGCTGAAGATCATCAGGATAACGAAAAAGATGATCAGGAAACCGAAAATCTCAGCCAGCATTTCCGAATTCAGAAACGACAACAGCCATTCCGCCAGTCTCTGATATTGCCAGGCCGCAACCAGGTAGCCAACGACCAATCCCGCCATGCTCAAGGCCTCAGCAAAAAAGCCGTGCATCGCGGCCAGGATTACGTTCAGCAAAATCACTGCAATGATGAGCCAGTCCGCCGTGGTCACGTCGCTCTCCCGCGAAGCGAAGATAGGCGGAACGGCGCGGTCTTACACATCCAGCTTGTGTCCCGTGATCTTTTGATAAGCGTCTAGATACTTGTCGCTCGTGTGCTGCGCGACTTCGGCAGGCAGTGCGGGCGCAGGTGGTTGCTTGTTCCAGTGAATCTCCTCCAGATAATCGCGAACGTATTGTTTGTCGTAGGACTCCTGCGCTCGGCCCGGGGCATATTTGTCTGCAGGCCAAAAGCGGGACGAGTCCGGAGTCAGCACCTCGTCCGCCAGCGTAATTCCCTTGGGGGTCAGTCCGAATTCAAATTTTGTATCGGCAATGATGATCCCCCGCTGGCGGGCGTAGTCCGCCGCTTTCTTATAGACTCGTAAAGTCAAATCGCGCAGCGTACTGGCGATCTCGGTGCCGACGATTTCGCACATCTGTGAAAACGAAATGTTTTCGTCGTGGCCGCTCGTGGCCTTGGTGGAAGGTGTAAAGATCGGCTCCGGTAACGCTTGTGATTCGAGCAGACCGGACGGTAATGGAATGCCGCAGACCTTTCCCGTCGCTTTGTATTCCTTCCACGCCGAGCCCGAAATGTAACCACGCACGACACATTCGACGGGGAACATCTGTGCCCGCTGAACGATCATCGACCGTCCGCGCAACTGATCGGCGTGTTGATGTAATACTTGCGGATAACGCGCTACATCCGCCGTAATCAAGTGGTTGGCAACGATGTCGGAAAGGAAGTCGAACCAGAACAGCGAGATCTGGCTGAGGACGCGGCCTTTGTGAGGGATGCCCGTAGCCAGCACATAGTCGAATGCGGAAATCCGGTCGGTCGCCACGAACAGCAGGCGCTCGCCATCAAGTTGGTACACGTCGCGGACCTTCCCGCTGGCGTGGAGTTGGAGTTCTGGAAAGTTTGTCTGTAAGAGAACGGGATCAAGAAGCTGAGAGTTCATATTGGAATTCTAAGGCAGGAGCGAGCCGTATTTTAGCCCCTCAGAAACTTTTGTCAATCGCAGAGATCACACTGCCAGGGTAAGACGGTATCCCATTGAGCAAGAGAGCGTTGGCTCCAGCCAGCACCACCGGATGCCCTAGACAAGTGGAGTTTCAGATCGCGCGGTTGTGGAAAAGCTGAGGATGAGCGTGGATATCGTGGGCGTTGTCACCCTCTCACGGACCATTTCTGCTCGTCATCTTAAGCCGCCCCAAACCGCACCGAAACCAGCTTCGATACTCCCGGCTCCTGCATCGTCACGCCGTAGAGCACCGGCGCGATGCTCATCGTCTTCTTGCTGTGAGTGATGAGGACGAACTGAGTCTGTAAACTCATCTCCTTCACCAGCTCCGTGAATCGACCAATATTGGCCTCGTCGAGCGGAGCGTCAACTTCATCCAGAATGCAGAACGGACTGGGCGTGTACTGGAAGATGCCGACCAAAAGGGCCAACGCCGTCAGCGCCTTCTCTCCTCCCGAGAGCAGCAAGACGCTTTGCAGCCGCTTGCCCGGAGGTGATGCGACCACATCGATCCCGCTCTCCGCCGAATTTTCTTCGTCGGTAAGCTTCATGAACGCGTGCCCGCCTCCGAACAGCTTCTTGAAAGTGCCCTGGAAGTTCTCATTGATCTTGGTGAACGCTTCTTTGAACTTTTGCCGCGAAATCTCATCAATCTCGCGAATGGTCGCGGTCGTATTTTCAATGGAGGAGATCAAGTCCTTCCGCTGGGCATCAAGGAAAGTGTGCCGCTCCGCCGTCTCGCGGTACTCTTCCAGCGCCATCATGTTGACCGGACCCATGGCGTCAAGTTTGGCGCGCATCTCGCGGTAAGACTGATCCCGGGCGGCAAGCTCGTTGCCCGTTACGGCAGCGATTGCAGAATCAGCCAGCAAAGCAGCCCGCTCGATGCCAAGTTCATTCAGGCAAGTCTCCGCCATGTAGGTGGCATCGGCTTCCAGTTTGGCGACGGCTGCGTGCAGCTCACCACGTCTATCGCGAGCCTGGTCGAGAAGCTGGCGCGCATTTCTGAGCAGTTCATCAATTTCAGCTAAGCGTGCGCGGAGCTGATCCCTTTCGAATTGCAGCAGTCCCTCCCGAGCCTGACCCGCATTGCGCTCCGCTTCAAAGTCGACAGCTTGTTGCTCAAGTTGAAGATTCTCGGCTTCGCGCTGCAATTTTTCCGCTGCGGCGGCTTCAATCTGTGAAACCAGCGTGTGTACGCGATGATCCATTTCGACGAACAAGGAATCGATGCGTCCCAAGACCGCATTGGCTGAACGATGCCGCTCTTCGAGCGCCGCAACCCGCGCGGCCCGTTGCGAACTAGCCTGGGCCGCATCCTCGCGATGCTGGCGAAATGCGCCGAGCGATTCCTGCGCCGCCGCAATCTGCAACTCGAGTTGGGTGCGAGTCTGTTCCAGCGCGCTGACTTCTGCCTGCCGCGCCGTGATTATCGATTCCTGCTCTGCCCGCTCCGAAGCAAGACGTTGCATCTCGGCTTGCGAAATCCGCATGCGCTCACCGACGCGAGCCATCTCCGCATCCAGTTGCTGCAGCATGTGGCCCGAGGTCAGCGACTGATGTTCGGCGTCGCGCTTTTCGCCTTCTAGCCGCTCTAGCAGGGAACTGAACTCTTTAATCTCTCTTCCCAGCGTGAGCACGCGCATTTCTTCGTCGCGCAGAGCCCGCTCCAGATCTTCCAGCTGGCGCAGAACTTCACGCAGTTCGCGCTTCATCGAAAGCGGGCCCTCGGCACGCTGTTTGCCGCCAGTCACCGTCACATTGTGAAAGCATTCGCCGGATTGCGAGAGAAAAAATGCATCAGGATTTTCCAGCGCGAGCCCTCTCGCAGTATCGGAACCGGGAACAATATAGCCGTCGCGCAGCTTCGGAAGAATCACTTCCAGCGACTTGCCAAAGCCGTCAAGAACGCGAATCGTGTTTTTCAACGGCACAATGGAAGCCGTAGGCGGCGCGCAGTGCGCTGCTTCATCGAGGATGAAAGAAAACTTGGCCTGCGCATCCTCCGGATGCACCAGAAAAGTAGCCCGCCCGTCGACATTGCTACGCAACAGCCGCAGGCCTTCGTCCGCAGCGTCCCAGGACTTCACGACGATGTAATTCAATTCATCGCGCAGAAAGTCTTCTACCACGCGTTCAAAGCGCGGCTCGACTTCGAGAAAATCCGCGAGCACGCCCACCGGGGCCAAGCCGCTCTGCATCACTCCCGATTGAAAAAGCCGCCGCACAGATTCAGTCGAGTACCCATGTTCCGCAATCACCGCCTCCAACGATCCTTTTTTCCCGAGAGCCGTGGCAAACTCCGCGCGCAGCACGTCGAGATTCGTTTTCGCTCGCGTTTCTTCCAGCTTCTTGCTCTCAATCAGTCGGCGGAGCTGGCTGATTTCCTCTTTGATTCCGACCACGCGCTGACTCACGGTTTCGAACTCGAGCGCGAGTTGCCCACGCTGTCCGCCGAAAGCGTCCACCTGAAGATTTGCGTTGCTGATTTCCGTCTCCAGCCGCCGCGCTTCACGATCTGCGCCAGCCAGCCGCTCTTCGGCCTGCGCCAGTTGATTGCGAAGCCGCGAAGCCGAAGACACCGTGTCAAAGATCGCCACGCGAGATTCTTCCTGCTGATATTCCAGTTTCGCCAAAGCCGCACTTGCTGCCGCAGCCTCCTGTTGCGACAGCGCAAGTTCTTGTTCCGCAGACGCCAGATCGGCTGCTGCCGATTCCAGCATTTGCCGGTTGGAATCGCGTTCTGCTTCCAGCGAGCCTAGACGGTGACGGGCCTGCGCCAGTTCCGCGTCAGCAGACGCCGACCGAACCACCAACTCCGCACAACGTTCTTCATTGTGACGGCGGCGCGCAAGAGCACGATCAATCTCCATTGCCAGTTGGCTCAGCCGCTCGCGATTCTCGCGTAGCTCAGTTTCGATAGCATATCCTCGCTCCGTACTTTCTCCGTGCTCCGCTTCAAGTTGCTGCACGGTTTCCGTGCGATGCAGCATGTCCTCGGCGAGCGCGTTGAGTTGAGCATCCAGTTCGGTGCTTTCTTGCTCGATCGCGGCAAACTTGCTGGCCAACACAACCCGCAATTCAGCCCGCATCTCGTCGCGCAACTTAGCAAAGCGCTCAGCCTTGGAGGCTTGCCGCTTCAACGAATTCATCTGGCGCGTCACTTCGTCAAAAATATCGTTCACGCGAGCCAGATTCAGCTTGGCGTCTTCCAGCCGCGCTTCCGCCAGCCGCTTCTTGGTTTTAAATTTTGTGATGCCCGCCGCTTCTTCGAGAATCGCGCGCCGGTCCGTCGGACGGCTGCTCAGAATCTGGCCGATGCGTCCCTGCTCGATGAGCGCGTAAGTCTCAGGACCGAGGCCCGTGCCCATGAACAAATCCTGAATGTCTCGCAACCGGCACAGTTTGCCGTTCAATAAATATTCGCTGTCCCCGGAACGAAATAGCCGTCGCGTCACCACAATTTCGCCCGTGCGAAATTGCTGCTGATTAAATTTCCGCCGGCGAATTTTCAACATGACATGAGGCGCCGCCGCAACGGCCGCAGACGACGCCGTCAGCGCGGCATTCTGTGCAAGAACATTGTGCACCGGCAACGCAAACACCGGCTCGTCGTCCGGGAACGCAATCGCAATCGTGTTAATCTTCGAACGCGGAATTTCTACTTCTTCAGTTTTGCCCGGCTGCGCTTCTTCCACTGCGCTCTCAGTTTCCGCAGCGGCCCGCGCGCGGATCACTGCTTCGTCCCAGTCGTCCGCATGTTTCGACGACATCGGATTAATCGGAAGATCGTCCTGAATATCAATCTCAGTGGGAGCGTTGGCATCCGGCCCCGGATACTCCTGCGGATCGATCAGCGTCAGCGACACTTCGGCCATTCCCGTCGGCTTGCGATCGCGCGTGCCCGCAAAGATCACATCTTCCATGCGCGATCCGCGCAACGTCTTGGCCGACTGCTCGCCCAGCACCCACGAAATCGCATCGGCAATATTCGACTTGCCACAGCCGTTAGGGCCAATGATGGCGGCAATACCATCCCCGTGAAACTTGAGGTCGGTACGGTCGCAAAACGATTTGAAGCCGAGAATCTGTAGCCGCTTCAGTTTAAGCAACGTGAACTCCTTGGGAAAACAGTGGCCAGTTTTCAGTGACTGATTGCCGGCAATATCGCTCCGCCGGCTGTTTACTAAACGGATTCCTCCGTCTTCTAAAGAGATGCGCGCTGAACCCAAGATCGTCCCAGGCTGGAAAGGGCGACCACAAATTTAACCAACTGTAACGGTGAAATAGGGGCGGGGTCAAGCAATATAACACTATATATTGTATGGCCTTATCGCCGAGCGCGTTGGGTTGCACACACATTGCAGCAGATGCCTATTCTACGGCTGAGGGAAGGACGAGGTAGGGAGAATCGCGAGAGCAGAAGTATGGTAGCGCGAGAAGACCTGAAAATACAGATTTATGTGGGGACAGCCGCCCTCGGCTGTCCGTCGAGCGCAGCTCGACCCGCTCTCCGTCAAATAAATCTTTTTGTCATGCTGCGCAGTCGAAGCATCCCTGCAAGCTTGTCTGCGTCCCTGTTCGCAACTCTCTGCAACGTTGCAAAAAGATTCAATCTTGACAAAGCATCCGATTCGGAACTACAACCGCACTAACAAGATTCCGAATCCTTCCCCTTCGTTGGACCCGCTAGCCTTGCTCCCGCGGTTCCAAGCGTGACTCGGATCATCTCCTAAGGAGTAAGGAGAGGAATCCTTATGCGCAGATTGTTGATGGTTCTCGTAGTCGTGGCATTCTGCACCGCGCCGACCTGGGCTGATAGCGCCGAATTAGACGTCAATGCTTGGGCTACCTTCTCGGCTCCGTCGTCAACCTGTCACTCCAACTGCAGCGAAAAAATTGATGTAAGCTTCCTGTACGAGACGCCGTCCATCGTAAATCCCCTAGGTGCCCTCGTACCCGGAACTCTTGATGTCAGTGCGTCCGGGTCCCTCGGCTCGTTTTCCACTTTCTGTGCCGGGTGCGGGTTTTACGGTTACTACATGGGGTTCTTCGATTTTAAGGGAGACGAGATCGACCTCGACTTCGGCGGCTTTAAAATCAAGCCCGGTAGTGACACGCTGTCTTTTTACATGTGGAGTTGCTTAAGCCAAACCTGCGGCAGCGATTACGGCCAGAAATGGATCGGCCTCGATAGTGCCGGGGAACCGTCCGCCCAGGGAAGCATCGTCGCAGCAGTCGCTGTTCCCGATGAAACTTCATTCCTCTCGCTCGGTCTGACTGCATTTGGCACGATCGGACTGGCATGGTGCTGGCGACGACGAGACGCACAAAAAAGTAAGCTTGCGTAGTTATCTCTTTTGCGCGACGCTGTCGAGCCCCGTTGCCCGGTCACCGAGATAATTCCTTTCATCAAACAATCCTTGTCATGCTGAGCGAAGCAGGGAGGACCGAGGGTCCTCCCTACACAGTCGAAGCATCCCTGCAAGCCCACTTGCTGCGTCCCTAGTTCTGGCTGCACGGCTTGCCCGGTTCGACACAACTCATCCTGTGGACAGGTTTTTACCAATTCATGACAAGCGCAGCGGCAGGACGATGTAAAATCCGCTGTCGATTTCGGGACCCGCTGACTAATGTCCTGATCTCCCATCCCAGCTAAGGAGAATCGTATGAAGAAATGCGCCCTGTGGTTCTTGCTCGTGACGTTACTCAGTGCAGTAGCATTCGCTCAAGACAAAGACAAAGATGTATTGCCGAACAATTTCCTGTCCGGGATGCACATGATAGCCTCTCATCCTGCTCCCGGCGGACCTTACGCAGCACAAAAAAGGGCGACAAACGTACTCCGACCTTTGCCAAATGCGACAAGTTGCTCCGGTTTTCCCCCATGCGTGGATACGCTAATCAACTTCACAGGGCAGTTTAGGGCCGAGGGTGTCTATCTGGATGGCACGGCTCGCGATATTTGGCAATACAGCATGGTGGGAAGAGCGCCGTCACACAATGGGACCACTGTAATTAATGCGCCTGTCATCCCAGTCACCATTGACATGCTGAACGCTGATGGTACTCCGCGGTCAGTGGTTACGAATTCTACAAACTGCCCGAAGTGTACACCCAGCCAGCTCGGGAAGACGGTTCGGCTCATCTCCACGCCAAGCGCTTTCGTGACGCGATTCTTAAATGGCCCGGTGTATGGAGTGTCCACCTACACCAGCAGCCCGGTACCGACCCAAATCGCCGATGCCGAGCAGCGGGCAGAGTTCGCGAGCACCGCCCAGCCAAACTGGCATACTCTGTTGGCGCCCAACCTTACGCCGGGCCTTACCATGGCTCTGATTGAAGGCACATATTTCTTTTCGCTCAATAACAACGGCAGCTGCTGCGCCTTTGTTTTGGTGAGCGATCCCGTGTTCGAAGGCGAGCTGTTTCCACCAACCGCACCCCCGGATAATTCGACCGTGATTGGCGCAGCCGAAGTGGGTGGTTTGATCACAACCAAAGACATGTCCACGTTCTTCTTTCCCAACGTTTACCTCTATGAGAACAACAATCCCAACGACTGCTGCGTGCTTGGATTCCACACTTTCGATGAGGAGCCTGGTGACGCCAGCAACGGTGACCGTCTTCGTTTCTACGTGATGAACTACTCGAGTTGGATCACGCCGGGCCTCTTCTCAGGCAACGTTGAGGATGTGACCGCACACAGCCACGAGGTCGCCGAGATATTCAACGATCCGTTCGTCGGCTTCGACGGTATTCACAACATCACGCCGTTCTGGCTGAATCCCGCTGGCCAGTGCCAGGACCTTATGGAAGTGGGGGACGTGATCGAAGACCTGCCAAACCCCACCTTCCCGGTGACGATTGACGGATTTAAGTATCATCCGCAAACCGTGGCGTTGTTGCCGTGGTTCGAATTCCAATCGCCTTCGAGCGCGATTAACGGTGCCTACGGTTACCCGGGGGAAGGTGTGCTCAAGTCCCTCTCGCCCCCGCAAGCCTTTAACTGCAACGGACAATAAACAGCCAATTCGCCTGCTTTTGGACGACTCATTGGAACAACCCACTTCGCAACCTGCGGAGTGGGTTGTGTTATGCCGAGTGCAGAAATGGGAACGTCCCTCTGTCCTCAGTTTTCTACCTCTGTGAAACTATCCTTGTCATGCTGAGCGAAGCAGGGAGGACCGAAGGTCCTCCCTGCGCAGTCGAAGCATCTCTGTAAAGTTGCGTGCTGCGTCAGGGGCTCAACCACCGCTCCGCCAGGAAAAGTTATGTGGGGACAGCCGCCCTCGGCTGTCCAGTCGAGCGAAGCTCGACAACTCTCTTCGCCAAACAATCCCTCGTCATGCTGAGCGAAGCAGAGGACCGAAGGCCCTCCCCGCGCAGTCGAAGCATCTTTGCAGGCCTGCCTAGAGGCAGACTAAGCGTTCCATTCTTCATTGCCACGCTTTAGTGAACACCCCCAGAAGAGTGCCTAATCGCATACCGTTGCACCTTGTAGGTCGAAGGAAGGGGTGTAATCTTGTTTGTCCCCAACTGAAATTCGAGAGTCTGCTCTCCACTGAAACAGAATATCTGGTCGTAGGTAGAGCTTAGCGGCGGTCGAGCAGCTGTCAGAATGAGATTGGCCTCAGGCGAAAAACCTTTCGTCGTGAGATCGAACTCGCAGTTCTTTTTCGAAGCGTCCGTCCAATAGTACTTGTCAAAGAAGTGGTAGACGTCAGGCCGGATGAACTCTCCCGTTGACGTATCGTAAACAATCGGGACTCGCGTAATTTCAGAATCACTCTCGTATTCCCAAGCAACCAGCTCCACGAGGAGAAATCTTCCATCTTTGGACCAATCCATCAGCCGCATGCCATTAAGCGCGCACCAGGCGTCGCCAGCGATCGTTACGCAGTCATTCTTCGCTTTGGTCGAGTCAAAGAGAACGTGGAAGTCCGAGGCCCCATCCTTCGCGAGAAACAACTTGACGCTGTTCTCACATAACGGCCCAGTATAAGTCTCCCGGTATCTGGGCTTGAATGCAATAGCGCTAACTTCGACATACGCCCGGCTCCCGGCGGAAGAAGAAAAATCGAGCTGCGACCTTGCCGAGAGATGAAATGTTGACTGTCTTTCCAACAACTGAGCTCTGAAGTATCGCTCGATCGCTCGGTAATCGGCAAAGGCAGCGCCGACTGCGCAGCGTCTCGGGGGATGATTTTCGCGGCCAGATGCCTGGATCGGTGTTGCTGGATCGACGCGGAGTCAATGCCACGTTTCATGCGAAGTTCCGCTTGCATCCGGTCGAGCTCCCTCGAAGTGACAAGAGCACCATCGTCTCCATGGAAGACTTCCTCGGATACGGACCAGACGCGTACATCGGCCGTGCGCTTGTTTACGGCATAGTTCCCGACACTGATCGATCCAATTTCACCACGTTTCTGCGCGGTCTTGTTGTAAACCCAGAAGAAGTAATAGCCAGTGTTGTTCATGTCCGGGATGGCTCTTAAATACCATCTCACGTCCATTCCGTTAGCTCGGAGTTCTTCTACGGCCGGGAGCAAGTTAATCAGGTCACCCGCTTCCGTACTCGTTATTGTTGGGGACAGATTCCGATCGCCATTAGTCCGCTCCGACAAAGACGTCGCCAACGAGACCGTGACAACTAGTATGCATAGCAGGAATCGCGCCTTTACTTGGTACCTCACGACGCTTCAATGCTATTGCGCGAGTAGGCATGAGTCGACGGTACCTTAGTTGCATACATTGCTTGTTTTCGACCTGGAATCCTTTATTCGGATGGGGAGCGAACGGCACGATGACCGAGTCACTTTCTTGTGACATCCAACCTTGCAATCCACAACCCCATCATCCGATCATGGCTCAGGCGAAGAAAAAGGCACAGGCCGAGCCAAAACTACCCGGAGCCTAACCCCTTTGTTCGACGTATTATGACCTCTAAGTCGTTTATCTAACGGATTTTGCAAGGATTTTCTTGCTAACTCCATGAATCCAGGTTCAGAGGGGGAGGGAGGTATACCCCGTTACCGTAAAGTAAATAGCCCTCCCTGGGCAGGGAGGGCTTAAGCCAGCGCAGACGATGCCTACTTCGCTCCCAGCTTCTCGAAGAACAAACAAATCGTCTCGATCCCATGATGGAAGTTCGGAATGTGGAATTTCTCGTTCGGAGCGTGCAGGTTGTCGTCAGGCAGCCCGAATCCCATCATCACGCTGGGAATCTTCAACGCCTGGTAGAAGTCGTTGACGATGGGAATCGATCCGCCGCTGCGAATGAATACGGTCTCTTTCTTGAAAGTATCGTGCAGCGCCTCGGTGGCGGCCTTGATGTAAGGATTATCGGTGCCGACCACGCATGCTGGACCTTTGCTCCATACTTTGATTTTCGTCTCGATTCCCTTGGGCGTGAGCTTCTTCACAAAGTTCGTGTACCGCTTCAGGATATCGTCCGGATCCTGGTTCGGCACCAACCGCATGGAAACTTTGGCAGCAGCTTTCGCCGGAATCACGGTCTTCGCTCCGGCCGCAGTGAATCCACCCGGCATGCCATGAACCTCCAGCGTGGGACGCGCCCATGTGCGATAGAGAACGGAGTAGCCCGGTTCGCCGGTAAGGCTTTTCGATCCAACTTCGGTTTTGCGATAAGTCGCCTCGTTGAAGGGAAGGCGCTTCCAGGCTTTGAGTTCGTCTTTGCTCGGAGCCTTCACGCCCTTGTAGAAGCCGGGAATCAGAACGTGGCCTTTCGCATCTTTCAACTTGCTGATGATTTCGATCAGCGCAAAGAAAGGATTCGGAGCCGCACCTCCATACACTCCCGAGTGCAAATCAACCTTTGCGCCGTAAGCTTCGATTTCCGTATAGACCAGCCCGCGCAAGCCTACGCACAAAGTAGGAAGGTTCGGCGCAAACAATTCCGTGTCGCAGACCAGCGCAAAATCAGCCTTCAGCTTGGCCTTTTGCTTGCGCACATACTCAGTGATGGATTCGCCGCCAACTTCTTCCTCGCCTTCAAAAATAACTTTCACATTGATCGGCAATTTGCCATTGCCGGATCTCATCAGCGACTCGAGCGCTTTCACTTCCATCCAAAGCTGGCCCTTATCGTCGACCGCGCCCCGCGCATAAATATTGTTGTTGCGTTCCGTGGGATCGAAAGGAGGGGTTTTCCATTCATCAAGCGGATCGGGCGGTTGCACATCGTAATGCGCATAGCAAAGCGCGGTGGGCTTGCCCGGCGCGTGAAGCCAGTCGGCATAGACCAGCGGATGACCGTTGGTCGGAATGATCTCGACATTTTCCATGCCGATGCGGCGCAGATCGTCGGCGACGAATTCCGCCGCTTTTTGCACGTCAGATTTGTGTTCGTCAAGCGTGCTCACGCTGGGAATGCGAAGCAGATCTTTCAGTTCGCTCAGGAAACGTTGCTGATTATTGCGAGCAAAATCAACCGCCGGGGAAGCCATAGAAATCCTTTCTCATGTACAGCACAATCGAGGAAAATCAATGTTGCGGAAAACGCTTCAGTATACCGGAAGGAATCGGCCAAAATCAGCGGCTCATTCCGCCTTCGAGACAAAGTTGCTAAAACGGTCTGGGGAAAACGCAGCAAGATCGTAATCCGGATTCCGTCCCTCGATCACCTGCCCCATCAGTCGAGCAGTAATCGGAGCGAGAAGAATACCGTCGCGAAAATGGCCGGTTGCCACGTAATAGCCGGGCGTAGCGGTTGGACCGAGAATCGGCAAGGCATCAGGCGTTCCAGGACGCAACCCCGCCCAGTCTTCGAGAATTTTGGCATTCCGCAGTTCTGGCACGAGAGCGATTGCAGCGCAGTGCAGACGCTGAATGGCAGCGACGTCGGTACGTTTGTCGAACCCCGCTTCTTCGACCGTCGTGCCGACGATGATTCGTCCGTCGCTGCGCGGGATCAGATAAACTTCAGAAGTGCGGATCACATGTTTCAGCAAAGTACGTGATGGCGCGGCCAGGCAAAGCATCTGTCCTTTCACCGGACGGGTAGGAAAAGCGTAAGGCGCAATTTGTCCCGACCATGCTCCGGCACAGTTAACCACCTTCGCAGCTCGAAAAGTGGTCTTCGTTGTGGTTACGCTTAAAACGCCGCCATCCGCGTGATTCACTGAGGCCACCGGATCGCCCGAAGAAAAATCGACCTCGCGATGTTTGGCGGCTCTGAGCGCAGCCGTTGTGAGGGCTCGCGGATCGACACTGCGCTCTTTGATGTAGTAGAACGCTGGGTGCATTGCATCCACCGCCATCTCGGATTCCACTGGATCGAGTTCTTCCTTGAGGTCGAACTCCTGATCAAGATTCAACTTCACCATCGTGGGTTCCAGCGTTTTGAGATCCGCCGGAGACAAAGCTGCGGTCATGAATTCAGGATGGCGAATATGTTTAGCGGACAGAGTAAGAAGCGTACCCTGCTCTCTCAGATCAACTTTCATTCCCGATTCCACTTCCAACTCATGCGCGAACTCGGGATACATACGGGCACTGGCCGCCGCCAGCGCCTGTAGAGCGGCTGGGGTTTCAATGCTGCAATCCACCAGCATGCCGCCGGCGGCGTAAGAGGCTTCACGACCGGGTTCTCCCCGTTCGACCAGGAGAACCGTCGCTCCCTTCTTGCGGAGCTCCAGCGCAAGCGACAGACCTATAATGCCGCCGCCAATAATAATCACGTCCCAATTCTTCACTTCTGCATTGTAAAAGACTCGGAACGGCAGGCTGCTTTGTCGAGCCCCTCTCACGCAACAACGGCCATACGTTCCCAGGTCGTTACCTTCGTTACTTCCGTACGACCCATTGATTGCGTTTCTTCGACCTATAATCCGGTCAATACAGATTGCGAAGGCCGTTTTTCTTTCTGACTGCAAGCGGCAATAGCCGCGATTTATGGGAGACATCACGTTGGCGGTGAAGCCGAGCGACAAGCCGGGCGAGCACCTCGTTGCCCAATCAACGTGGATATATAATCCCTGGCTCGATCTGATCGTCGGGTGCGGCGCCTGGTCGGCACCGTTATTGCTGATCTCTTATCTGTCGGTCGCTTCCAGTGTTCGCGCCTGGTCGATCATCTTTTACATTCTCGCGTTTTTCTTTAACTACCCGCACTACATGGCAACAATCTATCGTGCCTACCATCGGCCCGAAGACTTCCAAAAATACCGCATCTTCACCGTGCATATTACGGCGCTGATCGCCCTCACGCTGATTTTGTCGCATTCCTGGGCGCGCGTTCTGCCGTGGATCTTCACAATCTATTTGACCTGGAGTCCGTGGCACTACAGCGGACAAAATTACGGCCTGTTCATGATGTTCGCTCGCCGCGCCGGAGCAAAGCCGAGCGATGCGACGCGCCGGGCACTGTATGGCGCTTTTATTGTTTCCTATTTGATCCTGTTCCTGGGCTTTCACACCGGACCTTCTTCCGATCCTCTCTTTATCTCCATCGGAATTCCCGCTGCGGTAAGCCGGTGGGAGCAACTCCTCCTGGCACTCGCGTTTCTGGCTTTGGCAGCCTTCGGACTTTTGCGCCTGAGTCGGGACACGGGCTGGCGAAAGTTACTGCCCTCGCTCACTCTGTTCTCTTCGCAGTTCCTTTGGTTTCTGCTGCCGGCGGGTATTTCCTTAATGAAAGGTTGGGAGGTCCCACAGAGCCGCTACAGCACGGGAGTGCTGGCGGTTATGCATTCCGCACAATATCTTTGGATTACGAGCTACTATGCGCGACGCGAGGCCGCGGGCGAGAATCGCCGCAATTGGCATGCGTGGGCTTACTTCGGCGTGCTGCTGGCCGGTGGAATCGCACTCTTCGTCCCCGGGCCGTGGCTCGCAAGCCGTTTGTTCCATCATGACTTCACTACCAGCTTTCTCATCTTCACTGCGCTGATAAACATTCACCACTTTATTTTGGACGGGGCCATCTGGAAGCTCCGCGACGGGCGGATCGCCTCTCTGCTGCTAAATTCGCGAGTTCGTGTGGCCGATGTCGCATCTGAAACGGGTAGCCGTCTCGCGAAAGCGTGGGTTTGGATTAGTGGCGGAACTACGGGAGCACGCCAGTTGCGGATTGGTGCCGCGGTTTTGCTGCTCTTATGGGGAACACTCGATCAGGTGCGTTATTATTGGGCGCTCCATGCTGACGATCTCAAAGATTTGCGACGCGCTGCGGTGTTGGATTCCTTCGACAGTCCTTTACAAACTCGTTTAGCTCGTGAGGAATTGGAACAGGGGGAAACGCAGGCGGCGGAATCCGCCTTGGAGGCGGGAGTACGGGTTAATCCCTCTGACCCAGCGCCGCGCCAAGCGCTGCTTCGACTTCTAATCGAACAGAAGCGCTTCGATGAAGCCTTCGCGTTGACAGAGGCCTCGCTGCAATTCGCGCCGAAGGACGTGAATCTTTTGGTCGACCGTGGACTTCTCGCGCAGCGTCGCGGTCATCCTGAGCAGGCGGTGGAAAGCTGGAGGCGAGCGCTGGCCATTGATCCCGGTCATCCCTCAGCGCACCTTTATCTGGCGGACGAACTTGACCGGGAGGGGCGGCCACTGGAAGCGGCGGCCCATTACACGAAGTTTCTTGAAATCATTGCCCGGCAAACCTCGGTGAACCGTCCCGTACCACAGCAGGTGATTGCGGTTATCCTCCGCTTAGCGGATTGCCAGGTGCGGGCGTCAGAAACAGCGCAGGCGATTCAGTCGTACCAGCTAGCCAGAAAGCTTTCCGTTCAGACGCTGCAAGGCCAACTGGAGAGTGTTGCAGCAGTGAATGAAGCGGCACTCCAGTCGAAATCCGGTAAATTGGGCGACGCGCTCCATCTCTACCAGCGCGCTCTGCAACTGGACGAATCGCTCGGCGATCCAACGGCAAGCGCAGAGGACTGGCTGGCGTATGGAAAGTTTCTCGATGACTCAGGGTTCCCCGTGCGACTCGTATACTCGTGCTTCGTAAAATCCGAAAAGCTCAAGGATCCTCTTCCTGACCCGGAGCAGCAGCAACTCCGAGCGGACGCTGCGAAGCAGGCAGCCAAGCGAGCAGGTTCTGAAGCGGCCGCCGTACGCCGAAATCTAGACCTTAGTGTGCGCCAAGCCTTGGCGCTTACTGTTGAATAATGTTCGTCTTGCTCGCGCCAGTTGACACCGCCGCCCTTGTGCTCAACAATTGATGCGATCCCACAATTTACGGGAAGTCACTCCTGGAGGAGCTATGCCGGACGAAGGCGAAGAGGTATCTGTTGAACCTGTAGAACCGCAATCGAATGCGGGTAAATGGATTCTGTTCTTTGTCGCGATTATCTTCATCGCGGCGTCGGTGTATGGATATGTCACCACGCAACAACACATCGATAAGCTGACCAAGGACCTGGGCGACAGTCAGAACCAGGTTACGGAACTCAAGAACAGAATGCAGACGGCCGAAGCGTCCGAAGAAACATTGGCTCATCAATTGGGCCTTACGAAAAAAGAGCTGAATCAGCGGGCGTTGCAACTGCAGCAGCAGCAGAAAGAGTCCGAATCGCGGCTCGAGCAGGAACAAAAGGAACAGATTGGTCAAGTGAACGGGGAAGTGGCTGGCGTAAAAACCGACGTCGGCGGAGTAAAGACCGACGTGGCTTCAACGAAAGCTGATCTGGAGAGCACGAAAGCAAAGCTGCAAAGCGCCGTAGGCGACTTGGGAGTGCAGAGTGGATTGATCGCTAACACGCGGAGCGACCTTGAAGTGCTCAAGCACAGGGGGGACCGCAACTATTACGAATTCACGTTGCTACGAGGGGCCAAGAAGCCGCAACCGGTGGCGACCGTGAGCCTTCAACTCAAGAAGACCGATGCCAAGCACGGCAAGTTCACCATTAATGTAACGTCCGACGACAGGACTATCGAGAAGAAGGATAGAAATATTGCCGAACCCATCCAGTTCTATTCGGGACGGGAGCACTTGTTGTTCGAGTTGGTCGTTTGGACCGTCGACAAGAACAAGGCGACGGGGTATTTGAGTACGCCGAAAAGCGCGCCTGTCCCGGTGACGGCTAAGTGAACGGAGTGCTTTTCCCTGCCGGCGCGCACGTTGCGCTTCAAATCGCGCTGCGCACGGGAGCGATCTACGTTGTAGTTCTGATCGGCGTGCGGCTTAGCGGCAAGCGTGAAGTCGGGCAGATGACGCCTTTCGACCTCACGCTGTTGCTTCTTCTTTCGAACTCCGTGCAGAACGCGATGACCGGGCCGGATACCTCGTTGATTGGTGGTGTCATCGCGGCGTCCACACTGTTGGTGGCGAATTACGTAGTGGGGAGATTTTCCAGCACTAGCCGCGGGTTTCGGCGGGTTGTCCAGGGTGAGCCCAGCCTTCTGGTTCATGATGGAAAGGCCATTGAATCTCACATGGCCAAAGAGCACGTCAGTATGGACGAGCTTGAGCGTGCCCTGCGCGAGCACGGCATTGCGAACGTACATGACGTTGCTTTGGCGGTGTTGGAAGTCGATGGCTCGATCAGTTGCATGAAATACGACGAGATCAAGCCGGACGCTAATACTCATCTCGCCCGGCGAAGATTCATTCAGAAGAAACAATAGCCGCGAGCGTCTACTCGATCGGCACGAATTTCACGCAGACCGGTTGCGAGATATCCAGCACTTTGCTGGTTGGAGTGAGACGGCCAGTGTGGGCGTCGATGCGAAACATGACGATGTTGTCTGATTTTTCGTTGGCCGCAAACAGCAGCTTGCCAGTGGGATCAATCTGAAAATTCCGTGGACTCTGTCCCTTCGTGGGGACGTATTCGATCAGAGTGAGCGTGCCTTTATTCGGATCGATGGCAAAGACTGCAATGCTGTCATGCCCGCGGTTCGAGGCGTAGAGGAACTTACCTGACGGATGGACCTCGATCTCGGCATCCTCATTCAGGCCGGCAAAATCTTTCGGGATGGTTGAGATCGTCTGCACCGGATGCAGAACCCCGCCAGCGGCGTCGTAATCGAAAACGGAAACTGTCGATCCCATCTCGTGGATCACATAAGCAAATTTTCCGTTCGGATGTAGCGCGAAGTGTCTGGGGCCGGCTCCGGCATCGGCTTTGGCAAATCGAGGATCGTTGAGCGTAAGCGAGCCTTTGCTGCTGTCAAATTTGTAAACGAGTGTCTCGTCGAGGCCCAGATCGTCAACGATGGCGAAACGATTATCGGGGGATAGATCAATGGAATGAGCATGCGGCGCTTCCTGACGTTTCGGATTCGTGCCGTGGCCGGTGTGCTGCACGAAGGCCGAAGCTTCGCCAAGACTGCCATCTTTCAGAATCGGAAAAACAGACACGCTGCCGCCCGTGTAGTTAGCCACCAGAACAAATCCTCCAGTCTTGTCGACCGTGATGTAGCAGGGATCGGCTCCGCCCGAAGCAACTTCATTCAACAGCGTTAGTTTGCCGGTGGTGCTATCGATGGCGAAAGCGCTGATGCCTCCACTCTTCTGGCCCTTGTAATTACCGACTTCATTGACTGCATACAAGAAGCGATGGTTGGGATGCACCGCCAGGAACGAGGGATTGATGGTCTGCGCAGCCAGGCCGAGGGAGGTGACTTTTGCGCTGCCGGGGTCGTAACGAAAGACGTAAATGCCTCTGCTGGTGCTGCCACCCTCTTGGGTGTAAGTGCCGACGTACATGAAATACGAATCTTTGTTCACTGCCAGCTCCGCATTTTTGTCCGATGCGCCTACAAGGCTCGGAACCGTTAAGAAAACGAACAGGACAAACATTGGCACGATTGTGCAAAACGAAAGTTGACTGGTCTTCATAATTGTTTATCGGAGGTATTCGACAAATTTATTGCAACGGCTGTTTGTACTTGCTCAATACTACAGGCACGGTTTGGTCGTACGGCTGAACAATCACGCTAACAGACTTTCGCTGATTGAATGCGTCCAGGGGGACAGGAAAACCGACGATCACCGTACGCTTAATTTCCTGACCGGGCTGCAACTTGTCTTCAGGAGAAAGAGGCGGCTGGGCATTTGCCTTCAAAGTGGGAAAAGCCTGGTAGTAACGGTCGAAGTCGACGGCCGAGACTGCATCGTTGGTCTGCTCTCCGTTGGTTGTACTCAACTTGCCATGAATGTCATGCACCCACAGCGGTTTTTGCCCGGAATTGTGCAGGGTGAATGTCAACGCTACCAGGGATGTCGTTTGTCCTGGAATTTGTACCGCGGTTACATTGTCGAGCGAGCCGGCTCCCTGTGGCGTGGCGCGCTGGAAAAAGGCGAAGATGCCTGCGATGACAAGCACTCCGGCAAGGGCAGACAGTAGCACTTTTACCGGCGGGAGATTGCGTTTCGCGGTGCCGAATTCGTCCGCAATATGGATTGTAGGCCCGCGTTGTATGTTCGTCGTCGCGCCTTTCGCGGGTGCACTCGGAGTAGGCGGAACAGGAGCAGGCTTCGCATCTTGATCGGTCATCGATTCTTATTCTCCGCTTATTCTGAAGCACATGCCAGAGCCTGTTAAAGAACAACAGACTGAACCGGCCGCCGCGGGCTGGCTGCGGCAGTCAACGTCGGATAACCCATGTAAAAAACAAAAGTTGGCTGCCATGCAGGTTCGCCGATGAGTTCGCCGAGTTGAGCGGTGTGCAGTGCCGGTCTTTCGTGAGCTCGCTCATAGTCAATCATTTCTACCGCTTCATTGCAGGGACGCCCCGACACGCCACGAGCGGTGGCCAGTAAGTGCGCGCGCTGCCAGATTCGCCCGGCGTGCAGACAGTTTTCCTGGTCATAACGGTCGCGAACAGTGATGATGCCCATCAGGGACGCGCGCAACATCAGTCGGGGATAGCCATCCTTCGATACTTGCGACGCAATCCAGCGATCCACCCACCGAGGCATAACCTTATAAGCCGCAGTCGCGAGCGGCGGCTGTCCGAATGCATCGATGGAAAGGCCGTCGCGAAATTTCTGGACCTCACTCCAACGGTTTCGAACCCAGCGCCCGCTGCCGCGCTCGACTTGCGGATCGGAATAGATGATGTCGTTTGACGCGGAGATGATTGCGACGAGCTTCCCGCGGTCGGCTTGGGCGGTGAAGAGAAAAAGTTTGACGTCCGGTTCATCACTGGTCAAGCGCCCCAGAGCATTAACGAACTCCGGAGGAAGCGGTTTTTGCGGAATGTAAGGACTGCGATTGGTATGGCGGCGCGGGATCGCATCGTAGAGTTCGCTTACTTCTGGATTGCCGGGAAGGAGGTCGACACGAGCCAGAAGCTTTGGTGCGGGGTCAGAAGGAAGTGGCCCGAGCTTGCCGGGAATTGTAGTCAACTTGCATTGATAACCAGCGGCAGACGCAGCCAGCAGCAGATTTTGCAGAGCGCAACCCATACCGATGTGCTCTTCGCGCAGATAAGGATCGAGTGCGCCGACGTTTCTCTTCGGGTCGAGATACAACTCGATCGAAGAATTCGTGATCTTGAAGAGCCAAGGCTGGGTGTTATGCGGACTGGCCGCGAGAATTGCGGCCCGAACCAGCGCCAGGGGACCGCTCGGCGAATCCGTGCGCCAGTCTTTCCAAGGCTGGTAAGCGGGGCCTTCGCCGACGCTGAAGACGCCCTGGTCGTAGGCACGCCAGACTCCGCCCCCCACGACCGCAACGGTAACAACTCCGGCGCCTTTGAGGAACGATCTGCGGTTCATGGCAGGGTCTTAAGATCGAGTATGCTTTCGATTTTACTGCCTACAGTAACTTGCCCGCTGAAGGCTCAATTCCACTGGTGCTTCATTGCCTTGGCAAATTCTTGTGCAGTCAGGGTGTTCAATACATCGTGCTTCGTGAGCCACGCGCGCCGCGCCTGCAGAATACCGTAGCGAATCTTGTCCAGATGAGAAGTGTGATGGGAATCGGTGTTGATGACGATTTTCACGCCCTTTTGTTTGGCTTGGCGCAAGTGTACGTCGTTGAGATCAAGACGATCGGGATAAGAATTCAACTCCATGGCGACCTTGTGTTTCGCGGCCGCCATGAGGGCTGCGTCCATATCGAACTGGTAAGCGTCCCGGCGAAGCTGCAGGCGGCCCGTAGGATGTCCGATGATCGAAGTGTTGGGATTTCCGATGGCTTTCAGCAGGCGCTCGGTCATCTTCGCCGGTTCTTGATTGAAAACCGAATGTACGCTGGCGATAACCACATCCATCTGGGCCAGCACGTCATCGGAAAGATCGAGATCGCCATCGGCGAGGATATCCACTTCGATTCCGGCGAAGATCGTGATTCCGTCGATCCTGGCGTTGGCGTCGCGAATTTTCTGAATATGTGCGACGGCACGCACGTCATCGAGTCCGTTCGCAAAGGCCAGGTTCTTGGAATGATCGGTGATGGCCATATATTTATAGCCGCGCGCCTTGGCCGCTTCAGCCATTTCTTCGATGGTGTTGCGGCCGTCGGTTTCCACCGTGTGCATGTGAACGTCGCCCTGAAGATCATCCAGAGCGATCAATGCGGGCAGCGTATGTTTTTCTGCGGCATCGATCTCGCCTAGATTTTCTCGCAGCTCGGGAGGAATGTAATCGAGTTTGAGCTTCGCGTAGATATCTTCTTCCGTCGCGCCCGCGACAGGTTTCTCCGTCTTGAGATCGGCCAGGCTGTATTCATTAAGCGTGTAACCCATCTTCAGAGCGCGCTGCCGCAGGGCAACGTTGTGAGATTTTGACCCGGTGAAATACTGCATCGCTGCGCCAAATGACTCCGGAGGAAGTAGGCGAACGTCCACTTGCATGTCATTGCGAAGCCGGAAGCTGATCTTGTTGTCCCCTTGCGCAATAATGCTCATCAACGGCGGGTACTGCGCAATATATTTCACCGCTTTTTCACGCTCCTCCGCACTGCAGCAAGCCACGCCGGTAACCAAAATGTCGAGATCGCCAACCGTCTCGCGGCCGCGGCGCAGAGAACCCGCAAAGGTGATGCGGTCAAAGCCGGGCAGCTTCGTAAGATAGTCGGTAAGTTTTTTAGCCTCGGTCTCGGCTGCGTCGATAAGGAACCGTCCCGAAATTCGGCGATAGTCTTCGATTGCTTTCAGAAGCTTCTGTTCGTGCTTCTCACCCATGCGCGGCAATTCCCGAATCTTGCCTTCGCGCGCCAGTTTCTCCACGCCATCGACATCGCTGACCTGGTAAGCGCTCCAGATCAACGCAATGGTCTTTGGTCCCAAACCCTGAATCTTTAACAGTTGAAGCATCGAAGGGTGATATTTCTTCAGCAATTCAGTCTGCATGCTAAGGGCGCCATCGCGAAATAACTCCTGCAGATTGAGTAGCATTCCCTTGCCGATTCCGGGGATCGCGAGAACCTTCTTTGGTTCGCCGATGATGTCGCGAATCTGGTCAGTCAGATTTTCAATGGCTTGAGCAGCATTGCGGTAGGAACGAATGCGAAAGGAGTCTTGCCCGTCGATCTCCAGCAGATCGGCGGTTTCATACAGGACCGTGGCGATAGATTTATTGTCCACGGGTTAAAGATAAACAAGAATTGAATGTCACGCCAGCGCTGAGCTAACTCTTCAAGAACAGAACTTCCCTTTGTCTTGACGACAGCTGAGCCGCGATCAAGGATTTCAGTCAGGTACAGGGTTAAGCGCTCTTGCTTACATTGGCCGCCTGCGGGCCTTTCTGTCCCTCCGTGATTTCGAATTCTACTTCATCACCTTCCTGAAGGCTCTTGTACCCTTCGGATGTGATAGCGCTGTAGTGCACAAATACATCGGGGCCATCCTCACGTCCGATGAACCCGTAACCTTTTGCATTGTTGAACCACTTGACCGTGCCTTTCACTTTCGCCTTACCCCCTTTTTCCCCACGTCTACAAAGCGGGGGCTCACAGACGTGACTCGGAAACTAGGATGCATTCTGGAATAATTAGGATGGGAGTAGCAAGCTAAATATGTACGCAGGGTAACTACTGTATGTGGTCTACCGTACACACCTCAACGGTCTCCGGGAATGACCCGAGGAGTGGGCTTTGGGGGGCCGACGTGAAATCGAATATCGCGCCAGAAAATCAGTGCGAGGATTGCAGTCGATGATGGTTTGCAACCTGGTAATCCAACCACAGGACAGAGGAGATGGTTTTTGCGTCACGAATCGTCCCCTTCAGCACCATGCGAACCGCCGTCGACAGCGGAACCATCCGCTGCTGAATTACTTCATCCGCCTCGGGTTGGGCTTTGCCTGCCTGAAGACCAGTAGCAAGATATACGGACATGGTTTCGTCGACAAAGCCGGGACTGGCGTAGAACTTGAAAATGCGCCGCCACCGGGCCGCAGTAAATCCCGTTTCTTCCAGCAGCTCTCGCTTAGCCGCCGGCAAGGCCTGTTCTCCGCTATCGATGCGTCCTGCCGGAATCTCCCACAAATAGTCATTTGCCGCGTGCCGATATTGGCGCTCTAAAAGTACGCGCAACGTCGGTCGAGAGTCGTCCACCGCCAGAATCACCACCGACCCGCTGTGGTGAATGACGTCGCGACGCGCCTGTACTCCGTTTGGTTCGAGCACATTATCCGTCGTAACCGAAAAAACCGGACCTCGATAAACAGTGCGGGAGGAAATAATCTTAACCTGCGCTCGCGGAGCGCGGGACGAACGCTTCGACTTTGATCGGGTGACAGATATTTTTGACATCTGAACAATATAAAACAGTAGGTCCGCGCCCCGGAGGTCGACCCGCTAAAAGTCAGTCCGAAGGACGACTGATCAATCTCCGGAGCCGATTCTGCTATCCTGCCGGGCATGCCCGAAAGGCCAGCTGCGAGGCGAGTGGTCAAGCCGCAGGTTGCAATTGTCGGAGCTGGAAGCTTGGGCACCGCACTTGCCTTGGCCTTGCACGATTCGGGATACGTGATCGATGAAATCATCTCCCGCGAGCGGGCTGCATCTTTAAGGAAAGCCCGGCGACTGGCGGCGGAAGTGGGCGCTTCTGCTACTCCGGTGACGCGAGCACAAATTCGCGCCGGCGTGGTCTGGTTTTGCGTCCCCGATGGAGCCATTGCCAGCGCAGCCGCTTCGCTAAACCATTCAATCGACTGGCGCGGCAAAGTGGCGCTACACGCCAGCGGGGCTCTCACTAGCGACGAACTCGCTGAGCTGCGCCGTCAGGGCGCGTCGGTCGCTTCGGTTCATCCGCTGATGACGTTTGTCGCGGGATCGCAGCCTCCGCTTGCGGGAGTTCCTTTTGCTATCGAAGGCGATCGAATGGCGGCTCGGGTCGCGCATGCGATTGTTCTGAATTTGCGAGGCCGGCCGTTCCCCATCGGCAAGCGGCATAAACAGGCCTACCATGCTTGGGGGATGTTTGTTTCTCCCCTACTGACCGCGCTGCTGGCGGCGGGCGAGAGGGTTGCGGCAGACGCTGGGATCCGGAGAGGTGCGGCCAGACAGCGAGCGCTCCCGATCCTCAGGCAAACGCTAGCCAATTACGCGGCTCTGGGCGCAGCCCACTCCTTCAGTGGTCCCATCGCGCGAGGAGATGTCGATACCGTCAAAAAACATATGAATGTCTTACGTGCAATTCCTGAAGCGCGGGAAATCTACATTGCTTTGGCGCGGACCGCGCTAAGCGACTTGCCCGCGAAGAATCGCGCGGCATTGGAAAAGTTCCTCAAGAAATAATCGCTTCCGGTTTCCCCGCCGGCGCCTTTTCTGTCAGCGTGAGTTTTCTTCTGTGTCCCTGCCAGAGCATCAGTCCGAGAAGGGCACATACGCCGAAGGGAATCGGTGCGGCGGTGCGGATGGGAAGCGTCAATAAAAAAGTTGAAGCGGCCTTCCGAGAAACCATCGGCCACAGCGCGATTACAACCGGAGCACAAATCCATTGCCAGACCAAAGCCAAGGCAGCCGCGGCCAGAGTTACGCGAAAGGGCGTGCTTGGGGCGAAGTCACGCCAACACGACGCGATCAAAATTATTCCGGGCAGGAGAACGACGTGGTCGTATACTGCGTGTCCCGGAATCACCGCGATGGTCGTAACCGCAAGCACAAGGCTGACTGCCAGTCGAAAATCGTGAGAGTTCGTGGGAGCGAAGCGCGTTCTCCGGGAAAGCACAAGAGCACCCACCACAAGGGCCACGATAAGAATTGGGCCCAGCAACCTACCGACTTCATCGCCGAGGATCTGAGTGCCAAGTAAATCACTTACGAGCGGCGGATTGGAATACCGGCGGTAAGAAGTTACTACGCGGAGCCATTCCGAAATCCAGTGCGGCCAAATCAGCAGGGAAGATGCGCCCAGCACCGAGGACATTAGGAAAAAACCGCCGGCAAAGTGCCATCGCGTATGCCATCGAGCCAGGCTCCAAAGCAGAAGATAGGTTCCGATCAATACCATTACTTGCGGTTTGATAAGAGTTAACGCCAACAGACTTCCGGAGAAAAAAAACTTTTGCCGGACGAGTGCCGCGAGCGAGGCAGCGAGAAGAAATCCAACCAGCAATCCCATTTGTTCCGCGAATAAACCTTCGAGTACCGCATAACTGGACAGCGTGAGGATCAGCAACGAAGCAACATTTAAATGTCCCGTGCGAGGATGAACAACGCGGATCCAAAGAACGACGCTGAACCCGGTTAGGATGGCGAGCAAAAATCCAAATCCGACACGAACCTGGGAAAATGGCAGGAGTCCAACCGGCCAGAGCAGAACGTCCGTAATTGCTGGATAGGCGAATGTCCAATAGTCCGGCGGGGCGCCGAATACCCGCGCATCCACTGTCCGCCCGAAGAGATCGATCTGCACTTGACGTGTTGTCTGGGGACTATAGGGATCGCGATGGTGAAGCAGTCCCTCATGCGCCGTTAGCCAGATAGGATAGAAATCTGCGCCGAAAGAATATCCGTTACCAAACCCCTCGGCCGTGCGTACCTGTGCAACTCGGGGAACAAACAGTGCAAGATGGTAGTAAACCATGCATGCGGAGAAAAGAATCACGATTCCAAGAATGCCGCCGGACCGCCATGCAGCTGCAGAGTTGGACATGAAAAAATGCCGTCCACGATTTAAGCACGCAACGCCAAGGGAAGGCAAAAACCGCCGGCAGTCACGATCACGCTTCGGGTCGAGGCAGAATTACTTTATCGCGACGAGAAAAGATGGCCAAGTTTCTCCTTCTTGGTCTTGAGGTATTCTTCGGCGTGCGGACTGGCCGTTACCTCGCAAGGCACGCGCTCAACCACTTCGATTCCGGCACGCTCAAGAGCCTCCACCTTCTCGGGATTATTGGAAAGCAGTCGTATGCGATTTACCCCCAGCGCCTTCAGCATCTGTCCGGGCAGCGCAAAGTCGCGCTGGTCGGCCTTGAAGCCTAGCCGTTCGTTGGCTTCGACCGTGTCCAGACCGGAGTCCTGCAGCTCATACGCTTGCAGCTTGGCCATCAGACCAATGCCGCGGCCCTCCTGCTGTTCATAAATCAGAATCCCGGCGCCGAGGTCACGAATCATACCGAGCGCCATTTCGAGTTGCTGGCGGCAATCGCATCGTAAGGAATGAAAAACGTCGCCCGTGAGACATTGCGAATGGACGCGCACCAGCGGCGGTGAGGACTGCACATCCCCCATCACCAGGGCTACGGCTTCCTCGACGCGGCGGTTTCCGTCGGAACCGAACTCGGCTCGAAAACCGTAGATTCGAAACTTTCCCCAGCGAGTGGGGAAATCCGCGGACGCGATTTGCTGGACGTCTTGGCTCGTCACATTTCGATTATAGCGGCTACCTGAGGAGACGCGAGCGGCCCAGAACTGATCTAGCCGCGCGCTTTGAATGGGAAAATGGCATCCTGCTTCGAAGGGATTGGGACTCCGTTGCGCGTAGCCGGACGAAAATGCCAGCTTTCGAGTGCCGCAAGGCACTTCTGGTCGATTGCAGGACCAAGGCTCTGCAGCACGGTTTTTCGCACGATTTCTCCTCGTTCATCGATCGTAATTTCGATAACGACTTTACCTTCCGAGTCGGGCCGTTGCCACGGATAGATAGCCGGATCGGCAGTCGCAACCGGCAGAGCCGGACGAACTTCGTCTCCGTACACCGGGCCACCGGGCAGACTTCCATAAGGCAATCCCGCAGGTGCGCCATGACCGAGATTTGACAGGGTGGAAGTCTTCGATTTGTCCTCGGCGGAAGATGGGCTGAGAGGGGCTTGTGGCAGTGGCAATTTTGCGAGTGCAGTATTCTGTTTCAGAATGAGCTTCTCATGGCCCAGCCGCTGATGACGATAAACCTCAGTCGCGCGGGCCGGTGAACTGGTCGTGCTGTCGTCGGGCGACGGCGTGGGAAAGTAAATTCGGGTGATCAACTTTCCGTTGTGTCCCAGCGCAACGGACGAGGGGTTCAACAACTGGGGCTCGGGCGCATGCAGCAGCCACACGAAAAATAGTCCGTGGAGCACGAGTGAAGTGGCCAGGATCTTCCGATCGGCGGTTGATCGTCCGGAATTCCGTTGTGCAAACATTTCGGAAAACTCCCGCGGCCATTCTTAATCTATAAGGTTAGACGCGGAACCCGGGGGTTGGTCAAGCACCGTTGGTACTGATTCTGGAACGCTGGTAAAATAACGTGGTAATCCAGCAATGCTCGTGATGTGGGGCTATAGCTCAGCTGGGAGAGCGCGTCGTTCGCAACGACGAGGCCGTCGGTTCGATCCCGACTAGCTCCACCATATAAATCCCTCTTCAATCCTTCAAAATCAGCATTTCGTTCCTCACCACCAGACCTGACACTACCTCGGGTTTTAGCCCTGCCACGCCGGGCGGAATAAAATAAAATCGAATTCCCTGGAGTAGGGAGGCTATGAATAGCGCATTTGCCTTCCTCGCGCGATCGCGACGCATGCTTCGGACCTGGCTGGCCATACTCTGCCTCATTACCGCCGCGGAGGCGCAACACGGAGGCGGAGGGGGACACTTCGGCGGCGGGCACTACTCTGGCGGACATTCTTCCGCAAGGCACTCCGGCGGAAGCCAGTCGGGCGGGCATTTCCATTGGCTGAGGTTCGGTTTCGGAAGACACTCTAGCCCAGTTGCGCCATCTGCTTCTGATACTTCCCGCAATGAAACGTTGCACCTATGGAACACTTCTTCTCTACGCCAATCGCCGTCGCGCATTCCATCAACTTTTCTGTGGTCGCCGCCACCATTTCCGAAGCGCCCCGATAGCGGAGCCGCAATCGTTTCGCCGGCAGCACGTGGCACTCGCCGCTTTTTGCGCAACCGCTTTCGGCACTTTCCTTCCTCCGGATGCTACTTAAACGAACTCGGCCAGGTGTGCTTCTTCGAACCATTTTTTCCTCTGCTTTCCTTTTACGGCGGCTTTGATCTTTTCGACTTTGGCCTCGGCTTCGGAGGAGACTCGCCTGATCTAGGCAATGGCCTCCACTCCCAGGATCTTCTGCAGTCAGAAATGTCCACTATCCCGCCCCAGACCAATCTGTCAGATGAAAATGCAGTGGAAGGGAATTCTGCAATATCTTCAGCGGCGCCCGGGGTCTCAACCGAAGCGCAGAAGCTGGGCGAGGGAGTCTTTCTGTTAGTACTAAAAAATGGAACCAGCCACGCTGTCACCGACTATTGGGTGTCGGATGGCTATCTCGAATACATGAGCCCCGACGGGACACGCAGCCATATTCCGCTGGAAACCCTCGACCTGCAAAGGACCGTGAGTGAGAATGCTCCCCGCGGCCTCCCATTTGTCCTACGCTTCGCGCCTGTGCAGAATCGTTAGCAAAGTTCAGCTGCAGATTCACTAGCATTCTGTGCGGGATTCGAGGCCTCCCTGCATCACGCCCGCGCTTTGTCGATCATGTCTTTCCAGATGCCCTTGGATTTGAGAATGAGTTCAACGGCTTCACGAACCGCGCCGCGGCCTGCGTTCGCCTTAGTCGTGTAATGGGCAGCGTCTTTGACTTCAGGGACGGCATCTCCGACGGCAATGGCGAGGCCGGCACGTCGCAGTAAGGGAATATCCGGAAGATCGTCGCCAATGTAGGCGACAGCCACATCGGTCACGCCGGCTTTTTGCAAGATCTCCTCGTAAGCGGGCATTTTCAGCGGCTGCTTCATATAAATAAACTCCATCTTCATTTCATGGGCGCGCCGCAGAAGCGCTGCACTCTCGCGTCCGGTGATGCAACCCGTGCGTAGTCCCGCCGTCTGCGCCAACGTTAATCCCTGCCCGTCGTGCGCGTCGAAAGTTTTTATCTCGAGTGCGGTTCCATCAGTTTGCGAGAGCAATGTCACGCCGCCGTCGGTCATCGTGCCGTCTACGTCCATGAGCAGCAACTTTATCTGAGCTGCGCGTTTTCTGAGTGCAGGAGCGATTTTCGAAATACGAGCCAAGCGAAACCTCCAGAACAACAAAGACTGTTTGAGTTGAGTCCTGATCGCGCGTCATCGCTCGGGACGGAAGTGCTAGGCAGCGCAGAGCCTTCAAAACATTTTGTGTCCCGACCGGCTCACTGCTCCAAGACAAACGAGCCCTTCACGCGAATGTCCCGCGACGAAGCTCCAACCAGCACGTCGAACTGGCCAGGTTCCGTCACCCACTCTTTTTTGGCAGTGCTGTAAAAGGCCATTGCATTGCGGTCAAGCGTGAAACGCACATCCTTGGATTCGCCGGGCGCCAGCTCAACTCGGCGAAAGCCTTTTAATTCCTGGATAGGGCGATCCACACTCGAGTGTCCGTCATGAACATAGAGCTCCACTACTTCAGCTCCCGCATGCATCCCACTGTTGCGCACGCGGAGGCTAACTTCCACTGGCTTGCCCGGTGATGCCTCGTTCGGTGAAATCTTCAAATCGCTGTAATCGAACTTCGTATAGGAAAGGCCATAGCCAAAGGGAAACAGCGGTTCTATCTTTTGTTTGTCGAAATATCGATAGCCCACATAGATGCCTTCGGCGTAATCAACCTGCAAGTTTTCCCCAGGATAATGTCCATACGCCGGAGAATCTTTCCACTCTTTCACAAATGTGACAGGAAGTTTTCCGGAAGGATCGGCGTCGCCGAACAAAACGTCAGCAACTGCATTCCCACCTTCCTGACCGCCATACCACATGTCCACAATCGCCGGAACCTGCTCAATCCATTTCGACATAAGGACCGGACCCCCCGCATTGATCACGACGACCGTGTGCTTATTAACACTCGCGACAGCCTCGATGAGATCATCCTGGCCAGCCGGAAGATCGAGGGATTTGATGTCAAACCCCTCCGATTCGAGCTTCGAATATCGACCGACCACAATGACCGCGGCATCAGCTTTGGCTGCAGCGTTCACTGCTTCATTTCTGAGTTGCTCGCGCGCCTCTGCAGTGTCTTTGCTCGGATCCTCGCCCTCCATGGCAGTTCCCAAGGCATAACTCACTTGCATGCGCTGGCCAGCTCGATCCTGAATTGCTTGCAGCGGAGCGATGGAATATTTTGGAGTTACCAGCGAACTGCCACCACCGCCGGTTCTGGCCACGGCAGCATTCGGTCCCACGACAACCAGAGTGCGGATCTTCGACGAATCAAACGGGAGCAAGTCCCCAGAATTTTTCAGGAGAACAATACTTTCCGTCGCTGCCTTGCGCGCTACCGCCCTCTCCTCAGGCGTATCAATCTCGCCGGTCGCGGTGTGCGGCTTGTCGAATTGTCCGCTGACGAACATCACGCGTAATATCCGGCCAACGTTATCGTCAATTGTCGCCGTGGATATTTTGCCCGCCGATACTTCTGCCAGCACCTTCTCGGGTACCAGCCAGCCGCCGCTGTTGCCCGACTCCTGCGTGCGCGGCCTTTTCATCCAGGCTTTCATCGGCTCGCCGCCCGGCATCTCTAAATCCATGCTGGCATTCACGGTAGCTGCCGTGCTGTAAGTGCTGCCCCAATCGGAGACGACGAAGCCCTTGAATCCCCACTGCTTTTGCAGCACATCTTTTAACAGCGATGCATCTTCCGCACAGTACACTCCATTCAGCTTGTTGTAAGCCGACATCACCGACCAGACGCCAGCCTCCTGCACCGCAGCTTTGAATGCCGGAAAATAAATTTCCTGTAACGCGCGCTCGTCAACCACCACATTAATTCGATGACGTTCAAACTCCTGATTATTCGCGGCAAAGTGTTTGACAGTCGCGATGACACCTTCACTCTGAACTCCTTTGATGTAAGCCACTGCCAGTCGGCTGGTGAGATAGGGATCCTCGCCGTAGCCTTCGAAATTTCTGCCCCACAACGGAGTGCGGTTGATATTCACCGTTGGTCCCAGAATCATGTCCCGTCCGACGGCTTTCACTTCCTGCCCGATCGCCCTGCCCTCACTTTGCAAAAGATCGGTGTCCCAGGTTGCCGCCATGGCGATTCCCGCGGGGAAGGCCGTTGTAGTCACTGTCTTCTTGGAGACTTCAGCGTTGGTCTCCGAGGAAGGTCCTGCCCATGACCTTATGCCGATCGGACCATCGGCCATTTTTATCGAGGGGATGCCGAGCCGTTCATTTGGGACGCTCTGCATCCAGTTGGCTCCGCTCAACATGGCAACTTTTTCCTGTAGCGTCATGCGGCCCAGAAGGTCCTGAACGCGCTGCTCAACCGGCAGGTCGGGATTTTTGTAGGGTGCGACGGCCGAGCCGTTCGGATTCTGCGCAAGGCCAGCTTCAACCGCAACGAACATTAAAATCACAAAAAGTAGCCGTCTCATCGTTCATGCCTCCACAGAATTGATTATTAATGCAAACTTCGAATCACCGGCGCTGTATCGGCGCCTCATTCTAATATTTGTGCTAAAGTATTCCCCATCTTTGAAATGCCGGGCATCGGTTCTCCGGGCATTGGTAGCGCTACTTCCGCACTCGCTTGAAATTCTTAAGGAGAAGTTTATGCTTACGCTCCGCGAGCTGGTGAAAGACCGCAAAGTTTATTCGATCGATGCCGCAGGTACCGTGCTGGAAGCCGCCCGCTTGATGATGGAGAACAATATTGGAGCGTTGCCGGTGATTCGAAACGGCGAACTGGCCGGCATCTTTTCCGAGCGCGATATCATGAACCGTGTGGTGGCGGTTGGTCGCACGCCCGGCCACACCGCCGTCGCGGAGGTGATGACCGCAAATCCGCGCGCCGTGAACGTGGATGAAACCATAGAAGAATGCCTCTTCATCATGCAGGAATTTGGATTTCGCCATCTGCCCATTGTCGAAGGAAAACAAGTGCGAGGTTTGGTTTCGCTGCGCGATATTGTGAAGCGCCAGGCCGCCGAACTCAGCCGCCAGGGCCGGCGCGCATCGTAAGATTCCGCTTTCGGCAACCAAAATCCAAACGCTAATCGCGCTTTCTCAGCAGCAATTCTCCGGGCTTCGGCGGAAGTTTGAAAGGAAACTCAAAGATTTTTCCATCCAGCGGCACGCGCAAGATGAAGTCTTCTTGCGCCTTCCATCCTCCCAACCACTTGTTATCGGTATTGAAAAAAACCCAGCCGCTCGCTTCCGGATTTCCCCGATCCAAGTGCGCCGCCCGCAAGCTGTTTTTTCCAAGAAATTCGATCAGTTCGCTCACCGATTTCTGATAATCCTGCAACCGTGCTTCCCGCGCCTGTTTCTGCTCCGGGTGCTTTTCCACCAAGCGCCGGCTCTCATCGTCGAGCGCGTCTGCATCCGCCTGGATTTTTTGCGAGTAATCGTCCGGATCGATGGAAGTGCGCACTACCTTGAAGTGTTTTAAAAACTGCAGTGTGATGGCATCCGGACTCTCGTCCACCCCGCCACTTCCACGATATCGGATGCTTAACAGTACTCCAAAGATCGGCTCGATCCGGTGGCGAATGATTTGTACTTCGCGCGCATCCACCGCCAGTATGACGCCAACATCTCCCGACCACAGTCCATAATGATACTTGCCGTCGTCAGTTGTAGAAAATGTGCAGCCCGGCTGAGACTCGCTCCAACGCACCGTGGCTGGACCTGGCTTGTCGTTGATCTCGACGATCTGAGCAGCACTCGGGACGGTCGCCACGAAAGTGATGGCGCACAGCAGCGCGGCGATCACCGAGGCCCTGAGTATCAGATTGAATCCCAGGCGCCCCGCCTGAGACCACGCCACGTGGAATCGCGGTGGCGTCCCATTCATCATCGCTCTGTGCTCTTTCAGTTGACCGTCAGCACGATACTCGCCTGCGCGGAGGTGGAAGCAGAGTTGCTCGGCCCCTCGCCGTTCGTATCCACTCCGGACAGCGTAAAGGTATAAGTGTTTTTCGGAGTGATCAGGTTGCTAGGATTGTTGAGGATCACATTGTTCTGGCCGCAAGAGGGTAAAAAGAGAATGCTGGCGGCAACGGTCATGAGCAGGAATAGCCCCAGCCACTTCTTTCTTCCGCCGCGGCTGGCGCCTGCCCCGATCAACGCCAGTGCGGGAAACGCTAGCGCGAAGCCATACAGCATCCGCGGAGTCTGAAGCTTGGTAACAGTTCCCGTGGGGCCGTAGGTGCTGATAGTGAGCACCGAAGTGGGCGCCGCGCCATTGGTCACCTTGACGCTGGGAGGATTGAACGCGCATATCGGTGCTGCCGTTACTACCGGACTAATCGAGAAACAGGAGAGTGTAACCGTCCCGATATAACTGGCGATCGGCGTCACGGACAAAGTCGCTTGCGCGCCGTCTCCGGCTGAAACCGTGCCCGGACTAATCGGCGTTGTGACCGTCAGCGTGTAATCCTGCGGGACGTTTACCACATTGAGGACCAAAGTTGCGGTCTCCGTCTCGGTGCCACTGGTGCCAGTCACCGTTATCGTGTATTGGCCAGCAGGCGTCGCACCGATCGTTGTGACCGTAAGCGACACAATCGCGTTCGGGATGGCTGGATCCGGGCTGGGCGGAGTGCAGACCGGAAGGGCGCTGGTCACTTGACTGGAGGTGACCGTGCAAGTGAATGAGACGGAACCGGTAAAGCCAGTAGTCGAATTGAGTGCGATGGTAGCGGTTGCCTGGCCGCCCGGGTCTACGCCAGCGGACGGGGAAAACGCGGAAGCGGTAAGCGTGAAGTTCTGCGCCTGGGCAAACGTGCCTTGGGCCGCGACGAATAAACATACAAATACCGCGAAGACGGCTGCGCGTAGCACCTGCCTGGTATTCAACATACTGGTTTTAAACATGAATGGATAGGAACTCACTACCTTCGATTCCTCCAACGGCGCAAACGCTGCCCGAGGCGGGACCAAAGAATATCTTCCCGCCGCCGACTCCGCAAACAACCGCCGTCTATATCCTGGATTTATAAACGATAGCAGCAAAAGCGAATGTTATCCGAGTCCTCTTGCCGAATACGCCCGAGAAGAATCTTAGACTAGAGTGGCCCATCACGCCAATCGCAGGTACCGGAAAAAACAAGGCCGCCTCGAGAGAGGCGGCCCTCTTAGGCTCAACTATGGAATCAGTTGACGGTTAACGTGACAGTGGTCGAATGAGTTGTGGCGGCTGCATCCGTGCCCGTGCCCGTGATGGTAACAGTGTAGCTGCCGGCGGGAGTACAACCGGTACAGCCACCCCCTCCGCCACCGCCTCCGCTATTGCTGCTGCTGCCGCAGGCAGGCATTAGAAAGAGCGCAGCCATCACCATCGCAACCATCAGGAAGCCTAGGAGTTTTTTTCCTCGGGATCCCGCAGAACCGAATCCCACGCCGATGAGGGACATACCCGCAATCGGCAGCCACATCGCGTAGAAAAACTTTGACGGGTGAACTATCGCCGCACTGGCCCCAGTGGTAGTGATGGTGAGAGTTGAGGTGGCGCCGGCGCCGGTTGGCGTTACGGGATTAGTAGAAAAACTAGTTGCGCTACAGGCGGGTGCCGGCGACCCTGTTCCGGCGATGCTGCAACCGATGTTGACAGGTGAGCTATATCCATTGATTGCCGTCAATGTGACTGTCGACGTACCGCTGCTGCCGGGGGCAACTGCGGCGGGAGTTGTGGCGGAAATGGCGAAGCCAGGGGCCGTTGGAAAGGCATATTTCACGACGAATGCGTCAATCCCTCCTGCTAAAGACTTTTGTTCGGGCGCCTGCGTTGGGAAATCCGTGGACAGGGTGTTCCCGGTTACATAAACGTTGGCCCCAGTCGGGTCTACCGCGATCGATCCAATTGCGGCTAGCTCTGCTCCGGAAGAATTGGTATTTTCGTTCAACGAGCCACCGAGGTAAGTAGAGAACACGACAGAACCCGACGAGTTGAGCTCGCTTACGAACGCGTCATTCCCTCCGCCCATTTTCGCCTGAGTAGGGTTCACGAGGGGGAAATTAGCCGATTCTGTTTGGCCGGTTACGTAGGCGTTCTCGCTTTGGTCCAGCGCTATGCTATTGGCGGCATCGCTTGCGCTCCCGCCGAGAAAAGTCGAATAAGTGAGGGCGCTGCCGGCCGGATTTAATTGACTGACAAACGCGTTTTGCGTACCACCGAGCGTCTTCTGCCAGGCCGACTGCAAAGGAAAATCTGTGGACTGGGTTAGCCCCGTCACAAAGACGGCTCCGGCGGCATCGACCGAAATACCCGCCCCTTGGTCTACTCCCGAACCGCCTAGGAACGTCGAGTAAGTGTAGGTGCTGCCAGCCGCGTTGACCACGGTTACAAAGGCATCGTATAACCCACCGTTGCAAGTTCCATCGGTGCCGCATTTGGTCTGAAAGGCTCCGGGTGTAGTTGGGAAAGAGGGATTCTGGGTCGCCCCGGTTACGTATGCAGCGCCGGCGGCGACCGCAACGGCTGAGGCGACGTCGCCAGTTCCCCCACCGAGATAAGTCGAATACAGAAGAGTCGTGCCGGAGGGGTTCAATTTTGTGACAAAGCCGTTGCCGCTGCCATTAATCGCAGGCTGGATCGGACTCTGAACGGGAAAGTCAGTAGAACTGGTCGACCCAACGACGTAGGCTCCAGAGGAGTCGATGGCAATGCCATTAGCCACGTCGTCGCCCGTGCCGCCCAAATACGTACTGTAAGTTAGCGCCGTTCCGCTGGGGTTTAGCTCGAATACAAATGCGTCGAGCCCTCCGCCGGAATTCTTCTGAAAGCTTCCGGCTGTAGTGGGGAAATTTGATGATGTGGTTCCTCCAGCCACAAACACGTCGCCGGAAGAATCTACGGCCAGAGCATTTCCGCTATCATTTCCGCTGCCACCCACATAGGTGGAGTAAACGAGACTGGCCCCAGTAGCAGCGACCTTGGTTACAAAGACATCAAACTCACCAGCGTTGGCGTTGGGCGCTACGCCTCCAACGGTCGGGAAATTCGTGGATTCCGTTTGGCCCGTTACATAGGCGGCGCCGCTGCTGTCGGAAGCGATCCCATACCCATCGTCTTCGGAGGTTCCGCCTAAGTACGTGGAATATGTCACCGTCGGGTCAATCACCAACTCGCGGCCGTGGTCATAGCTGCCGAGATCGAAACTGACCTGATTCTTGCCTTTCAGAACAAAGCGCGCATCTACAAGTTGGCGGCTGTCATTTTGCCGCTGGTAAGCCACGGGCTTGTGGAGCACCACATCTCCCGCTGCGGAAGAAACAATCAGATTCCCAGATGCGTCAGTCGCCAGATGTTTAGCTCCGCTGAACCCGAAACCGATGGGAGCTGGGCTCAATGCCGGAGCGATGATAAAATCGAATTCCAACTTACTTTGTTCACCGTAATAGGCGAGATCGATGCCCGGATAAATATTCTTATAAGCAACACGGGCATATTGCGAAACGCCGGTCTGCCACTTTTTCGGATCATTTCCCAGATAGTAATTCGACTTTCCGGGTAGCTGATTGGCTGCCGTAATTTGAGCGGAGAGATTTTCCCCAACCAGCCGCATACGAACCACCGCTGGAGGCTTTTCTTTGGCCACTGGTGCACTGCTGGCATGCGCCATCGCTGCCTGTCCGCGCATTCGCAACTGGTTTGCAGAAGTCTTGGAGTGAAACGCAAATACCGCATCCTGATTGGTCAGGAAGAGCGTATACCCGTTGGCCCGAGCCATGTACTTGACTTGCGCATCGGTCTGGCCCTGATTCGGTTCGAAGGCCAAAGGAAGGGTGGCGTAGGCAGCCTGCAGACGATCGCGCGTGGCCGGGATAGTCTTCGACAGGGAACTGGCGGACGAAGCTGATTTCGCTGCTCTGGGTTGGTGAGACCTGGGTTGGTGAGAAACGACCAGCAACGCCATGGCTATCGCAGCGATAACCGGTACACAAACAGCGTAGATCCGTCTCTTAGAGGCAGATGGTTTTAACACGAAATCCTCCTGTGATGACACAGTGAAACCCGGCCCGGCGCAAAAACCCTCGGTCCCAACGCGATTTACGCTGACAAAAACTCACTCCTGAAAATGAGGTCGCGTAGATTTGAAACTTCGTTCAGCTTGTTCGCGAGTATGTTATGGAACCCTGGGGTTGTCAACGAACTCCAAGATAGCAACTTAGATACCATTGCACGCAAGTTACCAAGGTGACCATGGATGTGCCGACCGGGAATCGGCGCGGCCGCAGACCCTACGAAGAACGTGGGGCTAACGAGAGCACTTCTGATTCCCCTAGGAAATGCCTCTATAGCGGTTAGCCAGGTTTTTTCCCGAGCAGGCCTTCAGCTCCGCCCAACGGATTCTTCGCGCCCTTCTTCGCTCCACCAAGCGCGCCTTTCACAACACTGCTGGCCATCCCCTTCATGTCCGGAAGGATTTTGGGATCATTGGGATCAGAGGTGGTCCCCTGAATTAAAAAAGGAATAGCGTCGGCTTTCATTTTGAAGTCGAGGGCATTGCTGGCGCTTACGGTCCCCGCGCCCGTCACCGTGCCAAGCGAGGGAACGACCAGGTCAATGTTGTCGGCCCGCGTGCTCTCGGGAGTCGCTTGCACGTTGGCGCTGAAGTTCTGAATGCTTGTGTCTTTTTCTCCTGCACCCTTCCCACCGAGCGCTGAAATAGCCGACATCTTCGAGCCCAGACTAAAGCCGGCCAGCGCCGAGTTCTGCATGCGAACGGTTCCAGTCTCGGCCAGCTTATCGACTGGCCCGACGATCGTAAAATCGACAGCGAGCGTGCCGCCTTTCAGCTTCGAGCTGGGAGGGAGTATCACACCGACGGCCGGCAGTATCGCCTCCAGATCATCCACTGGCATGTTCTCGCCATCCAACTTCAGGTTGACTGTGGTGGTAGTTCCATGAGTGTCGTAAGTTCCCGAAAGGTGCGCTACAGCTTTGCCCGCGGTCACGTCGCCCTGCGTTAAAGTGCCGGTTTGCTTCGCGAGATCGTAAGTCACGGCGTAATTCAATTGCAGCGGCTTTCCCGCCGGCGCCCCCTTTGCAATCACCTGCAACTTTTCTGCGGTAAGCGTTCCGCTCGTCTTCGCCTGGTGACCGTCTGAAGAGATCGTGCCATCGAAATCGGCAATGCCGGAAATCCCCGAGGCCGGATCGACAAAACCCGATGTTGCGAGATTCATCTGGTGCACCTCGACCTTAGCCTGCAGCGGAGTCTGCGCGGCGTTGCCTGCATTGATCGGTCCGGCGGTGCCATCCAGTTTCAGAGTCCCTCAAGCCGGCAAGTTAGCGGTCATTGTGAAGGGAAAAGAATTCATGAAAGAAAATTTCTTCAGTGTGAGGTTAACTTTGTCGTAAACCCGGGGCTTCTCCGAAGATCCGGCGCGGCTAACCGTCATCTCTCCATTGCTCACTTCGAGCTTTTTTATCGACAGGTTTGGATTGCTCGAAGCTGAGGCGTTGCCGCTGGACGCCTGACTATTCGTGGCCGTAGCGCTTTGATTGCCCAAGCTGGAAAAGTTCCACTTTGCACCATCTTGTGAGCGCACCAGATTGATCTCCGGCTGGTTGAGCGTGAGGTCAGTCACATTCAGCGTCTTGGAAAAAATCAGCGGCATCAGTTCTACGCCCACCTTTAGCGACTTAGCCTGCACAAACGGCGTCTGGCTGAAGGCGGGATCGTCGGAGATCGAGATGTCGTCTGCCTTCACCGAACCCGAAAATAGCGACAGCGACAGATTACCAACTCTTACCTGTCGTCCCAGCGCCGCGGTCAAATCAGATTCCAATTCCGGTCGGAAGGAATTGGCATTGATGAACAGCGGAACAATAATAGCGATGAGAATCAACGCGCCGACCACGATGGCCGCGATCTTCACTTTGGGACTCATAAATTTGGGATTCATAACCGATACCTCCAGGCGGGACTTTGCTTTACAAAAGATTGGTCGGTACGAGCGAGCGGAAAGTTGCTTCGCAAACCCACTCCACTCGAGGTTTTATTGGTCGTCGCCCAGCAATTCAGGCGAGGGAACGGTTCCACTTTCCACCTGTTTCTGGCGCTCGGTGCGGCGTTCGTTATCGATTCGGACCGAAGTTTCCAGCTCCTTCCGCCCCTCTTCTTTGCGCCCCAGGTGGATCAATATTTGTCCTCTGAGGTAATGAATATCGGTGCGAATCGGATCAATTGTTCCAGCGGAATCAATCGCGCTCAAAGCTGCCGCGTAATTTTGCGAATGCTGGTACGCTTTCGCCAGTCCCACATAGGAATTCAAAAGCCGCGGATCGCGCCGCAGAGCCTCCTGGTAGGCCTTCTCCGCGTCTCTATATTGTTGCATCAGGCTGTAGACATCTCCGAGTTCGTCGTAATTAAAGGCAAGATCGGGCTCCACAGCGGCGTCTTTCAGAAATTCATCGCGAGCACGTTCATAGTCTTGTTTCTTTAGATAAGTTAATCCCAAGTTGAAGTGAACGAACGTCAGGTTCGGATTCGCTTTCTCCGCGGCTTGAAAGTCGGCCAATGCCAAATCGTATTGCTCAAGGTTAAGGTGAGCCTTGCCCATAAATAAATGGAACTCTGGCGAACCTTCGCCAGTCTTAACAAGCTGGGCCGTAGCCCTTTCGTCCCATTCTTTTTGCCCGGCGCGGTGGGCGGCGATCGAAAGCACATACAGGTAGCTCAACTGGCTCGACTCTTGCTCCCACAGCGGCTCCAGCGTGTTCGCCGCGTCGGCCCAGCGCTCCGTGAAAAAGTAACAAAGGCCCAGTAAATGGCGCGGCTGCGGCGCATCCGGCTGGTCGCGCACCACTGATTCGAAATAAGGTATAGCTTTAAGGAAGTCATTTTGCCGGAAATAGGCCAGGCCAATATTCAGCCGGATTCCCGCTACTTGAGGCATCAAGCGCTCGGCTTGGCTCAGCGCTTCCAAAGCCTTCGACCACTGCCTGCGCCGCATGTAGACCACACCAAGATTCGCATAAGCGCCGCCCACTTCGGGATTTGCCGCCAACACCTGCTGGAAGTCGCGCTCCGCCTCGGCCAGACGGTTTTGCTTCAAGGCTTCCTGGCCCAGCACGAAAATCTGCGCCGGATCTGCAGCCGCGCCAGTCGAGGCCACCGGCGCGGAGTTTCGCTGCGTTGCCGTCGCTTGCGGCCACACGATTTGGCACGATAAACCGGCGAAGGCGCAGCCGAGCCAAAGTTTGGTAAAAAGTGCCGATCGTGGTCGAGCGCTTGACACTGGTCTCACTCTCTGCTGTAGTGTCCGCCAACCCCCGCGTGAATTCAAGCGGACGGAATGCAGTTCGATTTAGTTTGTGCGCTATTCCAAGGTTAACTCGTCGATGGTTACGATTCGTGATGTAGCGAAAGAGAGCGGCTTCTCCTCGACCACAGTTTCGATCGTGCTGAACGATGCGCCGCTGGCCCGCTATATCCCTGCGGTTACCAAGAAACGAATTGAGCGCGCCGCGGAAAAGCTGGGCTATCGTCCTAACCAGTTTGCCCGCGCGCTGCGCAGCAAGCGCAGCCACACGGTTGGCGTCATGGTATTTGACATGACCGATCCCTACTGCACGCTGGTGTTGCGCGGCATCGAAAACACACTCTACCAAGCTTCCTACTTGCCTATCCTCACCGACGTGCACAACGAGCGCAGCCGTTTCGAGCGTTATCTCGAAATGCTGCTCGACCGACGGATCGAAGGCCTGGTCGTATTGGCTAACTGGCTTTTTCTCGATATCAACTTGCTGGCTGACCTCGAGAAGAGCAGCATTCCGACCGCTATCATTGGGTGCGAACTCAAGGGCGACGCCATGAGCTCCGTCATCGTCGACAATGAAGTTGGCGGCTGCCTCGCGCTCGAATATCTGCATTCCCTGAGCCATCGCAAAATTGCATTCATCCGCGGCCCGAAGACTCTCGGTGATAGCTCGCCGCGTTGGCGCGGAATCCGCAACTGCGCCAAAGCATGCGGCCTCGAGCTTGATTCCCGTCTGATCGTCGACTTGCCGGAATCGCGCGATCCTCTCTCCAGCTTTGAAATGGGCCAAAGACTCACTGAGGATCTGCTGAAGCAGAAGCGCCAGTTTACGGCCATCCTCGCCTTCGATGACCTGACCGCGTTTGGCGCCATCCGCGCCTTGAGCAAGGGTGGCCTGCGAGTTCCGGAGCACTGCTCGGTAATCGGATTCGACGATGTTGCGGCATCCGCTCTTTGTACTCCTCCGCTCACCACGGTGCGCCAACCCATGACGGCCATGGGTGCGGGCGCGGTCGACATCGTGATCGAAGGCATCAAGGCGGTGCTCGAAAAACGCGAGGTCGCGGCGCACCACCGGAAAGTTGCTCCCGAGTTGGTGGTTCGGGAGTCGACCCGCAGCCTGCTTTAGAATCCGAATCGCCTCGCCTTGCGTTTTTTTCTTGACAGCAGATGTCATATAAAAGCACTATTCATACGTTTTAATAAACTCTGTGGGGCCCGATTGCTTGCTTCGGCAAGAACTCTTAATCGGGTCATGGAACCGGGAAAAAAAGACTGTGGGAGCGCAAGCTGATGCGCACGCTGGGGGAAGATTCGACTATGAAATCTAATCGTGTGCTGGTTCGAATTCTGTTGCTGATGGTGCTCTTGAGCGCCGCAGCCGGGGCTCAGGATACTGCCTCCCTCACCGGTACGGTCACGGATGCGAGCGGCGCCGCCGTGCCTAAGGCACAAGTCGTAGTGAAGAACTCCGAGCATGGCATTAACCGCACCGGGGCCAGCAATGACACGGGTGACTTCCTGTTCAGCTCATTGCCAATCGGTTCCTATGACTTGATCGTGACTGCCCCGGGCTTCAAAAAATACGAAGCGCAGGGTGTGGTGCTGCGGGTTGCGGAGAAAGCGCGCGTGAACGTTGCGCTGGAAGTCGGCACCATCAGTACCGAAGTTGTGGTTCAAGGCTCGGAGGTGGCTCAGGTGGAAACCCAATCCTCTGACTTGGGCAACACTGTCACCGGCAAAGAGATTAGCCAGCTTGAGCTTAACGGACGAGATTTCACCCAATTGGTGGCCCTGTCTCCCGGCGTTACCGATCAATCGGGCGCGGACGAAGGTGAACCAGGCGCTTCCACGGTCGCTTTCAGCATTAACGGTGGCCGTACGGAGTACAACAACTTTGAAATCGATGGCGGCGACGCCCTCGATAACGGCAGCAACTCCACCCTCAACGTTTATCCTAGTATCGATGCGATCGCCGAAGTGAAAGTGCTCACCTCCGAATACGGCGCGCAGTATGGCCGCAACGGTTCCGGTACGGTGGAAGTGGAAACCAAATCGGGCACGAACCACTTCCACGGCAACTTGTATGAGTTCTTGCGGAATGACGCTTTCAATGCCACCCCGGAATTCCTGAGTTCCGTTCCCGCGTACAAGAAGAACGATTTCGGGTTCACCATCGGCGGTCCTGTCTACATTCCTGGGCACTACAACGCCGACAAGCAGAAAACATTTTTCTTCTGGTCGGAGGAATGGCGCAGAGAACTGACCCCCGCATCTGGGTTCTTCTCCTCAACCGCAGTTCCGACCATGGCAGAACGCGGAGGAAACTTCAGCGATGTGTGCCCAGCTGGAGCTGTATTCCAATCCGCGGATACCAGCTTCACGACTGATTCCTACAATCCAAATTGCCCTGCGGCGAGTCTCGGCGGCATGGTTTTCGACCCAAACCTGGGTCAAAACATCCAGCTCTATAACACCTATCCCGGCAATCAGGTTCCCATCGCGAATCCGACCGTCACCAATGCACTAGAGGCGATGATTCCGGAGCCCAATATTTCCTCAGGCGCTCTAGGCGCCGGTGTTCTGGATACTTGGTTTGCGACACCCACTCTGCCCACGCACTGGCGTCAGGAACTCTTTAAGGTCGACCAGAACATTGGCGAGAAAGTTCGCGCCAGCTTCCGCTACATCCACGACTCATGGAATCAGCAATACCCCGTTCCCCTTTGGACCAGTGGCACCAGTTTTCCTACCGTTCAGACGAACTTCAATAATCCCGGCGTCAGCATGGTGGCTCGAATCACGGCCAACATCTCCCCGAGTCTCTTGAATGAATTTGTCGCCAGCTACACCACCGACCACATCAGCACAAACCTGACCGGACCGTGGCAGCGTCCCAGCGGGTTTCCCGCGATTGGACTCTATAACAACGGTTACGGCGGCAAAGTTCCTGGAATTAGCATTTCCGGCGGAGAGTACGGTGGTGGCTTTGCCGAGGATCCCGGTTACGTTCCACAGGGACCGCTGAACTCGAACCCTACATTCACCTACCGCGATAACGTGACCAAAATCATTGGCGCTCATAACCTGCAGTTCGGCGGCTACATCGTTAACGCGCATAAAAACGAAATTCCGCAGCCCAGTTACGGCGTGAATGGTCTGTTGACTTTCAGCAACACCAGCACGGTCACCAGCGGGAACGCTTTTGCCGATCTTCTTCTCGGCAACATTGGCGGATTTACCCAGGAGGGTGCAGCGCTCAAGATGCATGAGGAATACAACATCTACGAAACCTATCTCCAGGATGATTGGCGCGCCACCAAGCGGCTCACCCTGAATCTTGGTTTGCGGCTCAGCTTCTTTGGCACTTATCGCGAGAAAAATAATTTGGCTTGGAATTTCGATCCCTCGTTTTATGTGGCTGGTGCCAGCAGTGTCGATCCCACGACCGGTCTTGTGATTGGTAACCCCTACAACGGATGGGTCGACTGCGGAGTTACACCGGGCGTTCCCGCCGGCTGTCTTAAGAACAAATGGTTTAATCCCGCACCGCGCATAGGATTCGCATTTGACCCGAAAGGCGACGGGAAGTGGGCCATTCGCGGCGGCTACGGAATCTTCTTCGAGCACACGAATGGAAACGAATCCAATACGGAATCTCTGGAGTATGAAAGCAAGAGCACTCCAATCACCAGTATCCCCAACCCATTGTCAGGTGCGAGCTGTGGCGCCACTTCGGGCTATGCCTGCTTAAATTCGAGTCTTCTCGGCGTCTCCGGCGCCACGACAACCCCATTGCAGTTCGTATCGCTGCCAAATAAGGCGATTTGGCCTTACATGCAACAGTGGCATGTCGACGTGCAGCACGACCTTGGCAAGAGCACAGTTGCCACCGTTTCCTACGTGGGCAGCGCGGGCGTGCATCTTACGAGATCTTACGAATACAACCAGATGTATCCCGTGGCGCCGGGCCAAAATCCCTATGCACCGGGGCAAGTCATAAGTGCATCGGACTGCAGCAATATCAGCAACGGCGTCGACACCGTCGATGCTTACGGTGTTCCGACGAATGCTAAAACCTCCTATGGGACACCGGTTCCTTATATCGCTGGAAAGAACGGCGGACCTCCGTCGGGCGCGGCAACCAATTTGTACGTGGCCTGCGGCAACAACGCGAGTTTTTTCCGTCCGTATCTCGGAATCGGCAGCATTCAGCGCAAGGACCAAACTGGATCTTCAAACTACAACGCTCTGGAACTCTCACTGCGTCATGCCATCGGCGGCCTGGAATTGAACGCTGCCTATACCTACAGCCATTCGATTGACGATTCGTCCGACTACAACGACACCGGATTTGTAAACTCCTACAACCTCAACGCCTACCGCGCCAGCTCTAACTTCGATCAACGCCATAACATCACGATCGCTTACGTCTACGATCTACCGTTCTTCAAAGGAAAAGGATTAACCCACACATTTTTGGGAGCTTGGCAATGGTCTGGCATCACGTTGATTCAGAGTGGCTCGCCATTTAGCGTTTACAACGAGGGCTTTAACGCGACTGCCGATAATGCCGGCGTGGGCAACGGGTTTTCCACTGCGGGCTCGTATCCTGACGTTGTCGGCAATCCGAAGCAGGGAGTTTCGAGCAGTCCGCTGGCGGGCCCGCTCTCGGGATTTGGTCCTCTTCTCTACAATCCGGACGTGTTCGTTCTGCCGACCGGCCTCACCTTCGGCGATGCCGGCAGAAATATTCTGCGCAATCCCTGGCGCACGAATTTCGACATGGCGTTAATCAAGCATTTCCCCGTGACTGAGAGCAAATATTTTGAATTCCGTGCGGAGGCCTTTAACGTATTCAACCATGTTGAATACACCTGGCTGGGAGGCGATGCCGGATCGGCAGCCGACAATTCAGGCCGGGGAACAGATTCGAATGAAATAGCCTGCTACGGCGGCGCCACGAACTCGGCGGGAGACCCTACTTGCGGAGGCAGCAGCTACCTGCGTTCGGCGGGCACGCACCTGCCGCGCATTATGCAGCTTGCGCTGAAGTTTATTTTCTAACTTTGCTGCGGGAGTTAATTGCAATCCCAGCGCTTGCGAAGCTGGGGTTGCTAGCCCACCTGCACCTGCTGTGGCGCTGCCACAGCCTCCAGAGCGTGCTCCAAATCCGCGATCAGATCGTCTACATTCTCAATGCCCACCGAGAGGCGGATCATCTGCTCGGTTACCCCCATCTTGGCGCGCTCCGCGGCGGGAATCATCGCGTGGGAAGTCAGCACCGGAATCGATACCAAAGACTCCACTCCGCCCAGGCTTGGCGCCAGCGTAAACAGCTTCATGGCCTCGCTCACCCGCCGGGCGTCCTCACCTGTACCTTCGACTTCAAAGCTAACCATTCCGCCTCCACCGCTCATCTGCGCGCGTGCCAAAGCATATTGCGGATGCTGTTCGAGAAACGGATAATTCACGCTCCGTACCTTCGCATGCTCGGCCAAAAATTCCGCGACTCGCTGCGCATTTTCGTTCTGCCGGGCAACGCGCACAGCTAACGTCTTCAGCCCGCGCACCAGCATCCACGAGGCATGAGGATCCATGCAATTGCCCAGCGTCGTGCGCGTTTCCCAAATTTTCTGCATCAGTTCGTGCCTCCCGGCCACAACGCCACAAATCAAGTCGGTATGGCCAGCGAGATATTTCGTTCCCGAATGCATCACCAGATCGATGCCAAATTCTGCCGGCTGTTGATTGATCGGCGTTCCGAACGTCGCGTCAACCATGCTGAGCAGATTGTGCTTCCTGGCGAGCCCGGCCGCTTTCTTAAAATCCACCACGCGCAAAGTTGGATTGGTGGGCGACTCCAAATAAAGCAACTTCGTGTTAGGACGAATCGCGCGCGTGTGCTGTTCATAGTCGACGGTATCGACGAAAGTGGTTTCGATGCCCATCTTCGGCAGCCATTGCGAGAGAAACTTGTTTACGCCGCCATAGATGTCGCGTTGCGCCACCACATGATCGCCGCTCTTTAGCAGAGCCATCAGCGTGGTTGTGACCGCACCCATACCCGAGGCGAAGGTGAGAGCCGCGTCTACGCCTTCCAGTGCGGCGATTGTTTTCTCCGCCACCGTGTTTGTCGGATTGCCGTAACGCGTATAAAAATGGTCGGTATGCGTAGCCTGTAACTGCTCGTCGTTATCGCTAACTTCAAATGTGGATGTCTGGAAAATCGGCGTGGCCAGCGGCCCGTTCTTCTTGTTTAGATCAGCCACGCCGCGTACAGCCTTCGTCTCGGAGTGGTGCTTGTCCTGTTTCATGGGTTCCTCGCTTCTTCAGATTAATTGCAGCCGAGATGTCCAGCAAGTGAAGCGTTCTTCTGTGAACCGTTTATAATTCCGAATTCATGAATCTGGGCCTGAAAAATCGTGTCGCCCTCGTCGCGGCATCCAGCCAGGGAATCGGTCGTGCTACCGCGGAAGCTTTCGCCGCGGAAGGTTGCCGCGTCGCCATGTGCGCCCGAAATCAGCAAACCCTCCAGGATGCAGCGGAGAACATCAGAAAGCGATACAGCGCTGAGGTTCTTGCCGAAGCCTTCGACGTAACCGACGCCACAGCTGTTCAGCGTTTTGTTGTCGATGTCGCCAAGAAATTCGGTGGTGTCGATATTTGCGTAACCAACGCGGGAGGGCCACCGGCAAAGGGTTTCCTCGCCGCCACTCTCGACGAATGGCAGCGCGCCATCGAACTGAATTTTCTCAGCACCGTTTATTTCGCCCGGGAAGTGATTCCCCATATGCAGCGCAAGCGCTGGGGCCGCATCATCACTCTTACATCGATCACGACCAAGCAGCCGGTCACTGATCTCGTACTCTCGAATGCCGTGCGCGCAGCCGTTGTGGGTCTGGTCAAAAGTCTTGCGAATGAATTCGGCAAAGACGGAATCCTGGTGAATAACGTTGGTCCGGGCTTCACCGCGACGGATCGCCTGAAAGAGTTGGCCGCGGCACGGTCTTCCGCGTCCGGAAAAAACGAGCAGGAAATTTTCGATGCCTGGGCTGCCGATGCCCCGCTCAAGCGCTTGGGCGAGCCGCGCGAGGTTGCCGAAACTATTGTTTGGTTAGCCTCAGACGCTGCCTCTTACATCACAGGCCAAACTATTCTCGTCGATGGCGGTATGTATAAAGGTTTATAAATTTCTCAGGTCAGCGGAGAGTGCATGCGTTCGATAGCGTCCCGGATGTCAGTTATGAGCGGTGAAGGCGCGCTCTCAGTCTTTGCTCACGCCAAGGAACTGGAACGCCAGGGCCGCTCCATTATTCATCTGGAATTGGGCGAGCCTGATTTTCATCCGGGTGCGTCGGTGGTCGAATCTGCCGCCAAAGCTCTGGCCGATGGCAAGGACCGTTATTGCGCCGTAGCAGGAGTTCCCGCTTTGCGCGAAGAAATCGCGGCGTATTTGCAATGCACACGCAATGTCAGTGTTTCTGCCGCTGACATTGTGATCGCGCCGGGCTGCAAGGCCGTGCTGTTTTTTGCCATGATGTCATTGCTCGAGCCGGGGGACGAAGTTCTTTATCCCGATCCTGGCTTTCCCGGATATCCCTCAATCACACTGGGTCTTGGCGCAGTCCCTGTGCCGTTCGGGCTTTCGCCGCGCAATCACTTTCAGCCGGACTTGTCCGAGATTGCTTCGAAGATTACACGCCGCACCCGCATGTTGATTACGAATTCTCCGGGAAATCCAACGGGAACCGTCTATACGGACGCAGTGCAAAGAGGACTAGCGGAACTGGCCGTAAAGCACGATCTCTGGGTGCTCTCCGACGAAATCTACGCGCGAATCATTTACGGCGACGAGTATCTGTCGATGCTGCGTTATCCCGGGATGAAAGAACGCACGGTGATCATTGACGGATTTTCGAAAAGCTTTGCCATGACCGGATGGCGCCTGGGTTACGCCGTCGCGCCGCCAGAGGTGGCGGCAGCGCTAGCTATGATGGCGATTAACAGTTACACCTGCGTAGCCGAATTCACCCAATACGCCGCCATTGATGCCCTGCGCGATCGCGAAGGCAGTACTCAGCGAATGGTCGCCGAGTTTGCCCGGCGGCGAACTCAGTTTGTCGATGACCTGAACAAAGTGCCGGGATTCCGTTGCGAACCCCCGGAAGGCGCGTTCTATGCCTGGGTCGACATTCGCGGCACCGGCTCCAGCGCTGAAGAGGTTTGCCGCATTTTATTGGATGACGCCGGAGTCGCCGCCATTCCCGGCGCCGCGTTTGGCCCATCCGGCAAGCATTTCGTGAGATTCTCATTCGCCTCGTCGGTAGAAAATCTGAAGGAGGCCGCGGCTCGCATCCTGAAAGTCTCGACCGCATGGCAAGGAAGCCTGGTCGAGAGGTAGGCGAAGGCACCGCGACTCCTCGATCGGCCAGAAATACAGGTTTGATCGAACCGCCCGCTTTGGCTTTTGGGTGGCGCAGCGCTTCAGCGCTGCGATGAATTGCCGTAATGAATAAGGGGCTTCAGCCCCTGAGGGAAATATGAAATTGGCTCCTCGAGTATTGCCCGGTTTTCTGCTCTGCGTCACGGCCTTTGCAGCAGTTCTTTCCCACGCTCAGGCGCGTCCTCTTCCCGGTCCCGATGTCCAGCAAATTTACCAGCGTCTGCTTCCACAAATCGACAAGATTCCAGCCTTCGATCACCACGCGCATCCCGGTTTCTCCGACGATCCCGATGTCGACGCCATGGCCGCGCCTCCCGACTTTAGCGAAGCTGTACGCACGCGCGCTGATAATCCCGAACTCATCGCCGCCGCCAAGGCCTTGTTCGGATACCCCTATGCAGATCTCTCGCCGGAACACGCCAAGTGGCTGGTCGCAAAAAAAGCCGAACTGAAGAAACAATATCCCGGCACCGCCTACTTCGATATGATCCTCGACAAGATCAATAACGAAAGCTCTGCCGCCAACCGCGCCATGATGCCGGACTATCTCGATGCCAGGCGCTTTCCATGGGTCTTCTTCGTTGACTCTTTTATGTGGCCGTTCAACAATCAGCGCGAGACCGCGCGCAATCCCGATGAAGGAGTCTACATCCCGCTGCAGGAAAAAATGCTTCATCGCTGGATGCAGCAGGAAAATGTTACGAACCTCCCGGTCGATTTCGATGGTTATTTGAAGTTCATCACTCAAATATTGGAAGACAACCGAAACAAGGGCGGCATCGCGATAAAGTTTGAAGTGGCTTATTTCCGGCCTACAACTTTCGGTGATCCCACGCGCGAGCAGGCTACAGATCTGTACTATCGCTACGTCACCGGAGGCATTCCCAGCGAGAAGGATTACCGCACCTTCCAGGATTACATTTTCCGCTATCTCATTTCGGAAGGTGGCCGCTTGCATCTTCCCGTGCACATTCACTCCGCGGTCGGCATCGGTGACTACTTTAGTCTGTCCCAGAGCAACATCATGAACTTTGAAAGCGTCCTGCGCGATCCGCGCTACCGCAACACAACCTTCGTCATGCTCCATGGCGGATATCCACTCGAGCGCGAAGCTATCTGGCTCGCCGCCATGAAGAATGTTTATTTCGATTCCTCGTTCGAAGAACTTGTGCAATATCCGTCTGCCTTCAAAGATGTACTCAAGATGTGGCTGGAGACCTTCCCCGATAAGGTCACCTTCGGCACAGACGCTTTCCCTTACAATGAAGTCCTGGGCGCGGAAGAGAGTTACTGGCTGGGCGCGAAATCAGCGCGAACGGCATTGGCTGCTGCTCTCGCCGAAATGATCTCGGAAAACGAAATCAGCGAAGCTCGGGCTCTGGAACTGGCGCACGGTTATCTTCACGATAATGCGGTAAAGTTATACGGTGGCAGGGTCCACTAACCATGGCGAAAAAAATCAAAACCAGCCGGTCATCTGTTAAGAGTGCAAAAGCAAAACGTAGCGCAAAGCCGCATTCTCGCGCGCAACGCGCCGTCACGAAACATGCCGCTGCGAAAACGCCTCTGCAGTACGTTCCGTGGCACACCATCCCGCTGGAAGAATTAAATCCGCTACTGCAGCGCCAATTCGTGGTCGGCCAGGAAATTATGGTGGCGCGAGTCCTGCTTAAAAAGGGATGCATCGTCCCCGAGCACAGCCATCACAACGAGCAACTGACGTACATACTGGATGGTGCGCTGAAGTTCTGGATCGACGGTCGTGAAATTGTTGTCCATGCCGGAGAGGTTCTTTGCATCCCGGCGCACATGCCGCACAAAGCCGAAGCGTTGGAAGACACCGTGGATCTTGATGTTTTCAATCCTCCGCGCGCGGATTGGATCAACAAAACCGACCAATACCTGCGCGGCGAGAAATAGCCATTCACTCCATGCCGCCCTCCGCTACGCCTGGCCGGATGTTTGATAAGCAGGGTTCTCCAGTGAGCCAGCGCGAGGCCGCGTTCATGTTCCGCTGCATCGGCTGCGGCGCGCTCACTCCGGACGCCGCTCAGCATTTTCGCTGCTCGCATTGCGGTAACTTGTTGGAGATAACCGATCCAGCTTGGAAGTCGCCCAGCTTAAACGCTAGCGCTTTAAAATCCACTTGGCGCAAACGTCGCTCCTCGAATTCACCGCTCGACCTCAGCGGCGTTTGGCGGTTCCGCGAACTTCTGCCGATGCCCGACTCTGGTGAGCAAGTAATTTCCCTGCGTGAGGGAAATACGCCACTCTATGAACTCCCGCAAGCCGCACGCCGCACGGGCATTTCACGGCTCTACGGCAAGCATCAGGGAATGAATCCGACCGGCTCCTTCAAAGATGCGGGCATGACGGTTGCCGCCACGTTCGCCCGTGAAGCCGGATATCGTTGGGTCGCGTGCGCTTCCACAGGAAATACGTCAGCATCCATGGCGGCCTACGCCGCTCGCGGCGGCATGCGCAGCCTCGTGCTCGTGCCTGACGGGAAAATTTCGTGGAGCAAACTATCGCAAGCCCTGGATTACGGCGCTCTCACCTGCCAACTCCGAACCGATTTCGACGGCTGCCTGCGCGTGCTTCAGGAACTTGTGCAGCGCGCCCCGGTGTATCAACTGAACTCGATTAATCCATTTCGATTGGAAGGTCAGAAAACGCTCGCCATCGAACTTCTGGAGCAACTTGATTGGAATCCCCCCGACCACATCATCGTGCCCGGAGGAAATCTCGGCAATAGTTCGGCGATCGGCAAGGCATTACTCGAAATGCTCGACCTTGGCTTGATCCCGCGTCTTCCGAAATTATCTGTAATTCAAGCCGAAGGAGCGAACGCCCTGGTTCGCACTTTACGGGAAGCTGGGGGCAAGAAGCTTGTGAGTGTGCAGCCCGAAACCCGCGCCACCGCTATCCGTATTGGCAATCCTGCTTCGTGGGAAAAGGCGGTTAAAGTGATTCAAGCCACCGGCGGCGCTTGTGAACAAGTGAGCGAGGTCGAGATCGCGATAGCCAAAGCGGAAATCGGCGCCGAAGGAATCGGCTGTGAGCCTGCTTCGGCGGTGACGCTCGCTGGTCTAAAGAAATTCCTGAAGCAGGGTTTCGTAAAACCGGAAGAGACGGTCATCCTGGTGCTCACTGGAAACCTGCTCAAAGATCCCGACTTCACCATGGAGTTCCATCGTGGCGAGCTCTTTCCCGGCGCCGCGAACAGACCCGCCGGCGCAGCATTGAACTCACTACGCCACCCTCCGGTTGTGCTCGATGCCAATCTGGATGCGATTCTCCAAACTCTGGAGCGGGCCGAGAAATCTGATCCTGCGCACGCCAATGTCTAAGAAGAAAAAGAAATCACCTGCAATGCCGCTGCACCTGGCTCTGCCAGCAACCTCGGCCAATCTCGGCCCAGCCTTTGACGCAGCCGCCCTAGCAATGGATCTATATATCGCCATCGATGCCCGGCCCGCCACGGATTTTTCCATTCGCGCCACCGGCCGCGATCTGAAAATTTGCGGGACTTTAGAAAATCACCTTATCTTCACCACCTACCGCGAGATTCTTCAAGCGCAAAGCAAAGAGATTATTCCGCTTTCTCTTCGTATTCGAAACGACATTCCAATCGGCAAAGGCTGTGGGTCTTCCGCTGCGGCGCGCCTTGCCGGCATCGCATTGGCAAATCATTTCGGACGTTTGCGCTGGACCGATGCGCAAATTATCGGCGAAGCCTCCCGCCGCGAACACCATCCCGATAACGCCTCCGCTTGCTGGATGGGCGGTCTCACCGTGGCGCGCATGTCTGGAGAAGCAGAAGCGGAAGTAGTCAGCATCAAGCCGAAAGGGAACTGGCCGCTGTTGCTTGCGCTTCCCGAGCAGGTTCTTTCTACCGAGGAAGCCCGCCGCGTTCTTCCGGCGCAGTATTCCCGCTCCGATGCGGTGATCAATATTCAAAACTCAATGATGTTGCTGGCCGCTTTTATGCAGGGTCAGCACGCGCTGCTGGCAGCTGCGCTGGATGATCGCATGCACCAACCTTACCGCGCAGCACTCTGTCCTTTGCTACCGTGCCTGCAGGGATTGCGCGGGAATCCTGGAGTTCTCGGTGCCGTCCTTAGCGGCGCTGGTCCGTCTGTGGTTGTATTTCTCGATCCCCGCTCATCGGTTCAGAAAACCCGAAAAACTATTTCCGCTCACCTTGCCGCACAGGGACTGCGTGCCGAGTTGCTTCTCACCTCGATTGCGTCCGGTGGAGTGCACCGATAAAATCCGGCCAATCGCCAGATTTGAAATGAACTAGTGATTACCTCAAACAGAAACTTTCCTCACCTGCACGTGTTAATTTCAACCATAGGGTCGCCGCTTCAGAAGAGCTTAGTAAGTATTTGGGGTGTGCAGGATGAAGCCGAAAATGCATCACCACGTCCAGCCACGTGAGGGCGAGCCGGTGCGTAATGAGCAAGCCTCGGAAGAGATCAAGAAGTTTCTTCGAGCTCTCGACTCCTATCCCGACCGTGTGGCCAAGGAACCGAGCGTTAGTTTCCGGCGACATTTATCCAGCCTCTTCAAGGCGTCCCGCAAAAAACCCGACGAGCCCCGGCGTCACTAACCAGCAGTCAGAGATTTCTATCGGCTCGCCGGAGGCACGATTCCGTTCATGCGCAAATATTCCACCATTTGCCCGTAGTGGTCGAATCCGTGAGCAGTCACGCTGGTGGCCACTCCCAGCCGCGTAATTGATCCCTCACCGAACGGGCTCGTCAGCGGAGAGACCAGATTTGTTTCGTTGATGGTCTGAATCGCTTTGTGAACATAGGCGAATGAATCCTTCAAATAGTTCAGGATCTCCGCCTTGGTCTTGATCGACGCCGGCCCCGATTCATCGCCGACATCTACCGGAACCTTTTCGCTTAATATTGCCGCCCCAAACATATAATTCACCGCCGCCACGTGCTTTATCTGTTCGCCGAATGTGCGAACCCCTTTGAATTCGCCATTGCTGGGCGCGAATCCGAATTTATCTTCGGGCATTGCCTCGGCCGCGGAAACAAACTCATGTTCCATACTGGTGACCGCGTGGTCAAGGACTTCAGTGACCGTCTTATGCTGCTCATTCTTCTTGTTGGCCTGCGCTGAAGTCAGCCCCGCAAACAGCAGCACGCAAAATGCGACCCACCAAATCTTCCTGCTCATAGTCGACTTCTCCCCTTGAGCTACCCAGTGTTCCTCTGTGTCCCCTGTGTTAAAGGTTTTTCTCAGTCAAGATTTACCGATCGCAAAAGGCCATTCCGCGCCTTTCCACGCTCGAATCATATAAATCGTCAAGCCAACCAACAAGATTACTACCGCATACCGTATTTCTTTTTGCCAGTTCGCCCGATTGAACAGGATAAACAGAAATCCCGCAATCGCGGCTAAGGCCGGTACTGGATACAGCCACATCCGAAATGGACGCGGGAATTCCGGGCGCGTGACTCGAAACACGATCACTCCGATCGCCTGCACCAGAAATTGCAGAATCAGCCGAATGACCACGAGCGCCGCAATCGCGTCCCGCAGCCGCAAAAAACAGAACGCCGCCGCTACTACCCCGAGTGCCAGCAATGAAACATACGGAAAGCGGTACACGGGATGCACCTTGGCAAATGCCTTGAAATAATTTCCATCCAAAGCCGCCGCGTACGGAACCCGCGAATAACCCAGCATCAACGAGAAGACCGACGCGAACGCGGCTACGATGATCAGCCCCGTCACCAGCCGCGCCGCCCACGGTCCATAAATCCGCTGCATAAACAACGATACAACGTACAACCCATTATTGTTATGCCCCGCTTGAAGCATTTCCCGCCAGGGAA
>CAWIJP010000034.1:0-439818 GCA_963836305.1 uncultured Acidobacteriaceae bacterium
GGCGGCATTGCTCCTACCGGCACGGCGGCGCCTGGTACTCCAGAATCGACCCAAAACAACAATAACGTTCCCAATGTACCGCCCCAAGGAACGGGTGGCTCTACGAACACGGCGGATTCCCTTTATGCGCAGAGTGAGTTAAGCCCATCCACTAACCAGACGCCAAGCCCCAGCGATAACTCTAATACTACAAACCAACAGTCTCTGCAGATGTCGACCACGAGTCCCTACCCTAACGTTGTTAAAGATATTGCTGAGGATGTGCGGCGCTATGCTCCCGAAATCAATTGGGATTACGCCATCATCCAGCGTGTCAATCCGGTTGACCTCTCCTCGAAGTTGGTTTGGATGAGCCCACGCAAGGCGATTATCGAGAAAGACGAAGCCAGCAACCTGGAATTGCAGGCAGGGGATATCGTAACGATTTTCTCGCAGCGCGATATCAGTGTGCCGCAAGCGGATCGCTCGCAGTACGTGATCGTTGAAGGAGAAGTGAAACGCCCCGGTGTTTACAAGCTGGAAACTAACGAAACTCTGCGGTCGGTCTTGATCCGTGCCGGAGGGTTGACAGCCGACGCTTACGTCTACGGTTCCCAGTTGATCCGGGAATCGGCACGAGTGGATCAGCAGAAGAGCCTGAACGAACTGGCGCAAACCATGGAGGTACAAATCCGCCAGTCGGCAATGTCGGCGGCAGCTTCCGCAATCCCGGGGATCTGCCGGAATTAATGGCGGCGCAGGAAGCAATCATCACGCAGCTTCGGAACACTCGCGCCAGCGGGCGAGTCGCCCTGCCGGTAAAGCCCAAAGATATAATATCGCGGATTATCCCGATATCGCAATGGAAGATAACGACCGTCTCTCGATTCCCCACGTTCCTTCGACGGTCTCCGTGGTCGGGGATGTATATAATCCGGGATCATTTATCTATGAAGCCCGTAACAGCACCGGAGCTTATCTGGAAATCGCCGGCAAGGGGAAACCCCAATCCGACCTGCATCATGCGTTCGTACTGCGCGCGAATGGGGTAGTAGTCGCCGCCAATAATGTCAACGGTCTTTTCGAGGGATCAAAATTCAGTCGCCTCCGGCTGTACCCAGGGGATGAGATCGTTGTACCTTACAAACTGCCAACCGGAGCATTTCTCCGCGGGCTGCAGGGCTGGACGCAGGTTTCCTCGCAGTTAGCATTGACGGCCGCGGCACTAGCAATACTTGCGCCTTAAGCCTATGCGGACCTACGTCGCGATTATCGGTCGATGATCTATGCCGATCAGCGCTGGATTGGAGAGCATGGCATCGGTCGCTTTGCGCGGCATGTGCTGGCCGATCTCGACTATCGCCCGGTTCCGCTGGCGTTTCATCCTGCCGCGCCTTTGGACTCATGGCGACTCGCGCGGGCACTCAGGGGCCTGACTCGCAAAGACCTGTTTTTTTCTCCCGGCTATAACTCGCCGCTTTTCTGTGCCTCGCCTTTTGTCTTCACAATTCATGATCTCAGCCACATATACTGTCCGGAGAACAGTAGCCCACTGATTCGGCTCTACTATGCAACCCTCATGAAAAGAGCTTGTCAACGAGCTGCGAGCATTCTTACGGTTTCGGAGTTTACGCGCACACAGATCATCGAGTGGTCTGCAGTTCCCTCAGAGAAAGTTTTCAACGTTGGATGCGGGGTCGATACCGCATATCAGCCTGGAGGTGATTCGTACGGGTTCGCATTTCCCTACCTGTTATGCGTCAGCAACCGTAAGCGACACAAGAACGAGTTTCGAGTAGTGGAGGCCTTTGCCAAATCCGGTCTCGGCGCGCAGACGAAGCTGGTCTTTACCGGCAATCCCACAAGGGAAATTGCAGAATGCATCGAACGGCACCATGTGACCAAAGCCGTTCACTTCGTGGGCACGGTTCCGGAAGAAAAATTGCCGGCGCTTTATCGCGGCGCGGAGGCGCTGGTATTCCCTTCCCTGTACGAGGGATTTGGCCTCCCAATTCTGGAAGCAATGGCCTGCGGCACTCCGGTTGTGACCTCGAATATCACTGCCATGCCTGAGGTTGCCGGAGACGCTGCCCTGCTGGTGGACCCAACTTCCGTGAAACAGGTTGCTGAGGCGATAAAGCAGGTCGTGAGCGACCGCCTGCTGCGCGGTCAGCTGCGAGAAAAAGGGTTGATGCGGGCAGCGCAATTCTCATGGGCCGGTACGGTTGCTAGGGTGCGTGAAGTGCTTGCAAAAACTGTGGTTCAATCGAGTACATTGGATGGAATACGCGGGGATCGTAATGGTGGTCCCACTGGAGTGAGATAAGAGAGACGAATGCCCGACGTGAATGGTTCAGTTCGGTCGTTGCGCACCGAGATATTCTCCAAGCATTGGCCTTTGGATGAAGAGATTCGGGTCACCGCGGCGACATTACCTTCCCACAGTTTTCTGGCGAATTCCTCCGGCCAGTATCTCTACGTCTACCTGACACGGTTCGTGAAAGCGCTGTCCGAAAAACATTTCGCACGGCCATTCGGCGATTTGTCCGTGCTTGACTGGGGATGCGGCAAGGGTCACGTCAGCAAACTGATTCGTGATTTGGAGCCAAAGAGCCTTGATAGTTGCGACATCTTGTCCGACAGGGACGATTCCGCATTTGGACAAGAGGTGCCAATTATCAAACGGTTCGGCATCCAAGTGAAACCGCTGGAGCACGAATATATCTTGCCCTATGAGTCTGAGGCTTTCGACGTGGTGTTAAGTGTAGGCGTTTTAGAACACGTCCCCAACGACCACGCTTCGCTTATTGAGATTACAAGAGTTCTGAAGCCGGGCGGATTGTTTTTCTGCTTCTTCCTTCCAACTAAACTTTCTTGGACGCAGCAGATCTGTCGCTGGCTCGGGGATAACTATCATGACCGTCTTTATACCGAAGACCGCGTGACCGAGCTCCTACATTCCGCGGGGCTGAACCTGCTCGACATGTGGTATCGCCAGCTTCTACCCAAGAACTCGGCGCACTATCCGAACTTTCGCCTGTTCGAAAGATTCGATCAGTTCATGACGGAGAACACGCCACTTCGCTACTTCGCCACTAATATCGAGTGCGTAAGCGTCAAACCCGGAGCGATGGTTCGTAACTCCTGAAAAGAGATGCGGGAATTTCCAGGCTGAGTCGCCAGTCTGAATTAACGTCTCTCTTCTCACGTTATCCCAAGTCAGCCCGCATGGCCAATTGCGAACGGCGTGGTCTAAACATTCGCCGTACGCAAAGGCAAAACCAGGAAAAGAAATATATCCCGGCGAGAACATACAGACTTGAAAAACCCGACGAAACGGCAAAAGAACCGGCGACGCTGAGCAGCATGGAAGAGGCAAATGCCTTCCTCATGGAGGACTGCGGCGGGGCCAAGGCACGTTTGACGTCTGTATCGACGCGCCTCGCAACCACGCCGAGCATGAGTCCGATGGCGATTACTCCAAACAACCCGAAATTAAAGAAACTCTCTCCGAAGGCCCCTGGTCTCAATCCGGGATGAACCTGGGGATCAAAACCGACCATCGACGACGTCATCGCGCCCAGCCCCCATGTGTCCCGAAACTGTGAGGCGAATCGCGGGATAAAGGCGAGTACAGCGGCAAGATATGTTTTGCCAGCCCAAAATACATGATCCCATGCGGAATAGACCCAGGCGAAATCCCGCAAATCCGCGAAATTTTCCCCATAGAACAACAGGAAAAGGAAAGAGGCAAAGAACTCCACAGGTGAATATTGCCCGGCTCTCACGTTACCGAGATAGAATCCGAAAACGATGATAACCACGACCAGGATGCCAATCTTGAGAAGGCTGACCCTGCCGCGCAGCTTCACCAGGTAACACAGCAACACGCTGATATAAATGCTAAGCAAACTGCTTCGGGCACCGAAGAACACCAGACCGAATGTGAGAAGCAGAGTACATGCCAGAAGCTTCCTCTCCTTGGTGTCGGTATATCGCGCAAGGCAGTGCGAGGCAATGATGATCGAATAGCTGGAGATCAGCAGGGCAACAGGTCGATAGGTTGGGTTGGCAAACGTGAAACTGCGCAGATTAAAGCCGAAGCCGCTTTGCGAAAAATATATGCCAAGAATCAGCAACTGCAGTGCAAAGCATAATGCCGTTTGAAATATCAAGACGCTTCGCGACGACATAACCATCATCGAGCAACGAGGGACGACGTCGAGCACTCCTAGCGCCGCGTTGCGCATACCCGCACCAATTCGAAGCCGCCATAAACTTCCTCCGGCCAGTACTGCAAAATAGCCGAGCAGGGTAATTAGAAAGATGACGGGCAAGACGGCAACAACAGCGTCCAAGTCGTTTCCGAGAACAATTCCGTTCAGTTCGCTCTTGGCAAAAGGAAGCATAATCATGTTGGGAAGTATGCAGATGAGGAACAGGTTCGTATGCCAAAAGTCGATGCGATAACCTTTGAGATAGCAATTGCGGTAGTAGGAGACCGCAAACAGAGCTATCGCGAAGATGTCGAGGGTATAGAGCAGACTCCAGGGGATCGACGGCGGGGGATGCAGCATCAGCGTATCCTGGGGGAGAGCGGAGCCGTCTGCCGATAGTCTTGTACTCCCGCCCAAACACTCCTGCATCGAGAAAACTGGAGTCGTCCTAGACGGCGAGCGAAACGCAACCCTAGAAATAGAAACGAAGCCAAACGAGGCGCCGGGGAATGAAGCTGGAGAATACGCAAACCCGATGCAGTGTGGTGACGGTCGAGGATAAGCCCGTTTCCTCCAGTGCTGGCGTTCACCTTATGTAGCACTCGTGAATCTGGTGCGGCCGCGATTCGCCATCCTTTCTTGCGCAGTCGCAAGCAAAATTCAGTGTCTTCCCAGTAAAGGAAAAAACCCTGGTCCAGTAAGCCGGCGTCTTCGATCGCGATGCGAGCGACCAGCATGCTGGTACCATTCAGAGTGTGAAACCAGTCATCGCTGTGGGGCTGTGTTGTGATCCGTCCATAGCCGATCCACAGATTAACGCGTGACCCTGCCCACGCTTGCACCGTCGAAGGCGAGTCAGCATAGTAGCAGATGGAGGCCACTGCGCCGATGCGCTTATCCGTCAGCGCTTTGGCCACGAGAGCCGAAAGCGCGTCTGGAGCCGGCTTCGTATCATTGTTAAGCAGCCAAAGATAATCCGCTCCGTGCGCAAGGCCATACCGGATGCCGATGTTATTACCACCCGCAAAGCCTAGATTCGATCCGCTCTCCAGCAGTAGAACATCAGGATGCGCAGCGCGAATTCGAGCGACTGAATCGTCAGAGGAACCGTTATCCACCACAATGACGGTCAGCTGAGGATAGGTACAATCCTTCAGTGCGTCGAGGCACTCGACGGTGTCCCGCCAGCCATTCCAATTCAGAATGATGCAGGCAACTTTCGGATTCGAATTCAATGGGACTCGTCCCACCCGGTGGTATCGATCAAGGTAAAATGCCGATTAACCATTTTAAGCCATCCATCTTGTGCTCATCTATTTTGTGACGATATGCCCGGTATCGAACTTTCGGTCGCGATGTGCAGCTTTAACGGCAGGCGATTTCTTGGTGCGCAATTAGATAGCATCGTTGCGCAACAAAGAAACCCAGACGAACTGGTGATATGCGACGACGGATCCTCGGATGGTTCCATCGAAATCATACGACAGTTCGCGGAGAGCGCGCCCTTCCCTACTCGACTCGTGGTCAATGCCAAGACTCTCGGATCGACCAAGAACTTCGAACAAGCAATCTCGCTATGTCAGGGCGCAATCGTTGCTCTGGCCGATCAGGACGATGTCTGGTATAAGCACAAGCTCGAGAGAATCGAGAATGCGTTCCTGAAATCAAGTGACATCGTAGCCGCCTTCAGCGATGCGGATCTGATTGATAATGATTCACACCCGCTGGGATCGCGACTTTGGCCCACTCTTCTGTTTGACGCCAGAGAACAGAACCGGTTCTCGAATGGGAACGCCCTCGGCGTGTTGATTAAACATCCCGTGGTCACCGGTGCCGCCATGGCCTTCCGTAGAGAGTTCTTTGAACCGATGATTCCTATCCCCAAGGACGAGATTCATGACAAATGGATTTCCTTCTTGTTGGCAGCACACGGAGGATCCTTCGAAGTTATTTCAGAACCCCTGATGCAGTATCGGCGGTACCATGAACAACAAATAGGCCCGGGACCCCAGACTCTCAGGCGTCGAGTGGCTCAAGTGCGAGGTAGGGGCGCAGATTTCCATCGTGGAGTCATCGCGCAGCTTCGTCAATTGCATACCAGACTCGAAGATCACAGGCAGGACTTCCGCTTCGCCGAAGCCGCGCAAATGGAGATCGAGCGAAAAATCTCTCACCTCGAACATCGTGCCGGGCTTCCACGTGTCCGGGTTGCGCGAATCCCGGGAGTACTTCGAGAGGCTTTCAAGGGCGGTTACCAGCGGTACTCATCCGGATGGAACAGCGTGGCCAAAGATTTAGTTCTTCGCTAAGCCTTGCGCCAGTGGGCAATCGCTTGTTCCGGCGCCTCATCGCCCGTCTCGCTTTCCCATTCTGCCCATTAGGCCATCCCAGGTCCCATACAGGAAGCTGCGAAGCTTAAGCGCTCGGTCCTCTTCGGCGACTAAGGACAATGTCGTGTCGTGCAGTTGCCGGTAGATAACCTTTAAAATCCACCGGGGAAACAGGAAACAATATTTGCGGTAAAAAGCAATGGAATTTCGTGCAATGTAATAGTGTCTGAGTGGGCTATGATGCGTGGTATGGAAAGCACAGCCCAAAATGCGGGTTGTCGAGGGATTGCCCGGAGCGTGAAGTAAGAGAGCCTGTCTTGCGTCAGCGACGAGGTAGCCCGCGGCCCGAATTCGAAAGGAATATTCCCAGTCTACGAGATCGATAAAGTATTCCGATGCAAACCATCCGATCTCATCGAATATCCACGCCGGCATGAGCGATCCAGAAGTCATGGGTAATACCGGGGTGCCATCGCTGGCACGCGGCACTGCTGCCTCGATACCCGTCTGCGGGTCTACGTAGCGAGGGTTTATCGAACCCACTCGTTCCCGGTCGGGATGACTCTCCCATGTAGCGAACATCTGACAAACAAAACCGTCGGTGATCCCGCTGTCCTGATCGAAGAAAATCGTCCAGGGATAGCCCGCGCTTTTGGCCCAGCGAACACCTTGATTCAATGCCTCGGCAACGCCGAGATTCTCCACATTTTCGATGAGGTGAAAGCCGAGGGTGGGGCTGGCGATGCGTAGCGAGTCAATCTCATCCGCCTTTGAGCCATTATCCACTATCACCAGCCCGTGCACTTGGGCGAGAATCTTGGGCACATTTTCGATCATCTCGATGCTCGGGTGATGGGTGACGATCACGGCGCAGACAGTTAACGCCGTCATTTCGAGTATTCCTTCATGCCCATGGTTAGCTGTTCCGGTACTTATGGTCCGAAGGAAAAGGGCTGCGGCGCCAGTGTTTGCCACCCCGCCCCATAAATTCGCGATTGTCAATCGGTTGGTCGGTGCGACTCGCCAGGACGATGATGTGGGATGGCTTAAGATTATCAACACAAAGGATTTCGAGGCCAATGTGATTGACTATAGCGACGGCAGCCATGGTGTCGAAGACGTGATGATGCATTGCTCGATTGATATGATTTGCCAGACAGCGCTGCTCGAATTGGTCTTTTGTTCCTGCCGGTATATCCCTAGATAGGTCGTGCAGTTCCAGTATCTCGGGAAGGTGAGTCATATCTTCTTCACCGACCGCGTCTTCGTAGTCCTCAATCATGTGAGCCAGTGGGGTTGTAGGACGGCGCCAGTCGAAGGTGCCATCTTTATGTGGCAGAATCAACAGTAGCAGTCCATCATTTTTCAAAACTCGTTTCCACTCGGCGAGCGCGAGCAGGGGATTGGCAATGTGTTCGAGGCAATGGCATGCTAGAACGCAATCGTAGCTGGAGTCCTTAATCGGCTGGAGATTCGTGGCGTCACAGATGATTTGGCTGCCGGGCGGCTTTCCGGGCTGATAAACGAAGGTGTTACCCTCCCGCACTTCTCCTGTCCAAATTGTGCTTCCAGAATATAAGCAATTGTCCAAAGACCCAAGGACATCGTAGATTGGTACTGGCCCAGTGTCTCCTAGCGTCGAACTGGGACCGCCTATTTCGAGACCGCGTTTTGCGCGCAAACGCGAACGATAGTCAGCCGCGAAGCTTAGCTTGCGGCGGAATTCCTGTCGAATGCGATTCGTCAGGCGCGTACCCAGGAGATTCCGGGCGACAACGCCAGTTGCTTTCACGATCCGCATGGTAGCATCATCCTTACCGGCCGCAAGTTTGCCCTTCCAAATTAGGGATTACCAAATCTGATGCGTGCAAAGTCCTGAACCTCTGCTTACTTAATAGTTTGCCTAAACATTTGCGCAACTGCACAGATAGTTCGACAACGCTCACCTCACAGCGCAACGCTCAGGATAACTCGCTACTTCAGCTGCTCCTCACTAGGGGGCATGCCTCAAGTCGCGACGCACCGCCAAAATCTTAGCAGATGGCTTAGGTAAACGGAGGCGCCACTGCACCTTGTTGTGTTTCATTTTGCAGTTCATATCCGGTTTGCTAAAAGGATTCGGTTCTGGCAGGTTATAGCATGCGTTTGGGCGGTCGGAGACTCGGGGGTGCGAGAGTAGGAGGAGCACGTGAAGACTCAGACATGCGAACCCAAGAAACCAAAGGAGGCAAAACGTTTTCGGTCGCTCCCATTCCACCGATACGCTCTCTAGGCGCCAAGATCATGCGCAGCGTGGCGTTTGGCGGGTTGCGCTACGTTCTTGTCGCACCTGTTCCATTCATCATGACTCCGCTCATACTTCATAAAGTTGGAGTCGCGGGGTATGGCACGTGGGCGGTTTTCCTGGCAATCAATGGGCTGACGTCACTTGCGGATCTTGGGTTGGTAGGAACGCTGAGCAAATTTGTCGCCGAATATTATGCTCGTCAGGATTTTGTGGCGTTGGCCAGACTCTTGAATTCAGGATTAGTCCTATTCCTGTTGCTCGATTTTGTGATCGCCGTCGCGGTTTGGTTTTCGAGTCCGCTGCTTTCTGGCAGATTGTTTCATGGCAGCGCCGTGCCGACCATTCAATTGGTTGTGCTTTTGCGTTGTTTTCTGATTGTCATTGCCGCCAACATCCTAACCCAATTGTTTGCCTCGATCACCACTGGTTTGCAACGCTTAGATTTGACGAATATTCTGGGCGCCGCCAACGCCCTGCTAAGTGCCTTCTTTGCAGGCTTTTTGCTGCTGCGGGGATGGGGTCTTCGCGGATTAGTAGACGGCTACGTCGGTTCCGCGATTCTGACCGTGGCCATCTATCTTATTGTCGTCCGCAGACTATTGCCCCAAGTCGCGCTAAACCCAATGCGATTCGACCGGACCGAGGCCAGGAAGATGTTCGGCTACAGCCTTCGTCTATATTTCACTCAGGCGGCGGTGGTAGTTCATAATCAAGTGGAAAAAGTCTTCCTGGCAATGCTCATCGGGGTCGATCCGGTGGGCTGGTACGACATCGCGAGTGGTATCGCGATAAAGGTGCGCGGCTCCGTTGAATTTGTTTTGAGTCCGGTCTTGCCTGCGGCCTCGGAACTAAACGCGCTGGGTGACGAATCGAGAATGAGGGAACTATATTATCGCTCGCATAAATATCTGGCTCTGCTCGGAGTGCCGTTGGTGTGCTACGTCGTGGCTATTTCAAATCGCTTCGTGACACTATGGATTGGACCAAGCATGAGGATGATTGCTCTACCATTGAGCGTTCTTCTGATAGTGAATTTTTTGAATCTTGCGACTGGTCCTGGATTCTTGATTTTTGCAGGTATCGGGTATCTGAGGCCCGGCATCCAATCAGCTACTCTGGGGATTGTGCTCAATGTGGTTCTTAGCTTCGGCTTGATCTATAAGTTTGGCTTTGCAGGAGCGGTGCTTGGGACATCGACATCTTTGGTCGTCGCGTCGACTTTTTTCATAGCGTTATTTCACCGGCACACTGGGTACTCATTCGCCAGGGTCCTGCAGGAAAGCTATTGGAAGCCGGTGTACTGCTCGACCCTGGCACTGGCCGGGGTCATTACGATTCATCCGGTAAGAAACAGTACATGGTTCGGGTTAGCCGCTATAGGAGTTGTTTATGGAATACTATATTCCGTTACTATTCTTCTGAGCGGATTCTTTGACGACTACGACTGGAGCAAGATCGAGAGTTTTATGCCTATGGCACGCCACGCAAGGAGGATAACGAGGGGTGCTTAATGGTGTCGCGCGACTTTTTCCAGGCCTTCAAAAGTTGGAAGCCCGATTTTTTCGTTGGTTGAGTTCAAACGGAATTGCTTGTCCATCTCTCTCATGGCTAGGAGAGTTGACATGCTGAACTGGGCAGCCCGGTATTTCCCGATTGTGAGACTATTGAAACCACATTTATCTGAAACGGACTCGCTCCTGGAGATCGGTTCGGGATCTATCGGAATCGGCATGTTTCACCCTGCTCCTTTCGTCGGTTGCGAGATCAATTTTCTCTCTGTCCCCAACCCGCCCATGCTCCCAGTCGTCGCGTCGGCGACAAGCCTTCCCTTTGAGGACAGATCGTTTGATGGGATTGTCGTCTCGGACGTGCTGGAACATGTTCCCCCAGACCAAAGAATGATTGTCATTCGGGAGGCATTGCGGGTGGCGCGCAAGGTCGCAATCTTCGGTTTCCCTTCCGGCAGCAAGGCCTTCGAATACGATGTCAAACTGGCTGAGGTTTACGATCGAAGTCGGCAAGAGAGACCTGTATGGCTGCAGGAGCACTTGCGGTATCAGCCGTTTCCCTCGAAAGAGCTTTTCGAGGAGGTGCAATGTGAGTGGACGGTAAGCAGTTTCGACAACGAGAACGTAATTTTCCACAATTGGGTGATGCAAAAAGAGATGCATCGACTTGGCATCCGCTTCTTCCGGATTCTCTTGACCTTGCTGCCTCGACAAGTGGAATCCCTGCTGCGTCTCGCCGATCGCGAACCTTATTATCGGAAGATCATCGTTGTCGAACGGCCCAGTTGAGTAGCGGAGTTCTGGGCTCTCGTTTATTGTCAAAATCCGCAACGGCTACGGCTGCGAAACGTCAGCGAGGTGAGGATGAGGTACACGATTGTGACTCCCACGATATGCAGGCCATCGTTGGAGCGACTATGTCGGAGCATAGACAGCCAGACGCAGCCGGACTGGGAGCACCTGGTTGTAATCGACACTCCCCGCAACAAAATTTCACGAGACCAGCGGAAAGTCTTGGCTGCGATCCCTCCCAAAGAGAACAGGTTGCTCTCCTACTGCGACAGAAGACATAACAACTACGGCCACACCTGCCGCCATCAGATTTGGGAACATGCCAAAGGCGATTACATAATTTATGTAGATGATGACGATTATCTGGCACACAAGGATGCGCTGAGAACGTTGGATTCTGTTGCCGAACCGTGGGCAGTGTTCCCCATTCTTAGGCATGGCAGAATATTTCTGAAGCTTCCTCCTGGCACTTCCAATACAGGAACCGGAATGTTTATTCACAAAAGAGAGGTTGGGAGATGGCCAGATTCAGACTCGTATGAAGCAGATGGTTTGTTCGTGGAAGAACTGACGCAGAAATATGCGTACAGGGTTCTGGACTGCGAGCCATTGGTAATTCAGCCCAGAAGTAGCTGCGGCGTTTCGAATGCCGAGAATTGGTTTGGAAATAAGCTTGCCCGGCTAATTGCTCGTTGGTTGTGGTACCGCCATTGTGCCAAGGCCCGAGCGGCGTCGCGTATGGCAAAGTCTCGTTAAACGAAATCGTGAGCGCGGCAAACTCGACTTGAGGCACGGATCACGCCGCGTTTGAGCAGCAGTGTCGCCTCTTACTGGGATGCGGCTTACATTGATGTTTCTGTAAGTGTCGCATTAACAGAGATTAATTAAGCGAATATCTTTCGAGGAATCTATGAAGCGAATTCTTGCATTACTCATTTTTGTGTCCCTGGCATTATCCTTGGCGGCGGCGCAGCGCCTGCCGGAAACGGCCGCGCCAGAAAACTACAGACTCACTTTTACGCCGCATCTTGAAAAGGCCACGTTCGACGGTGATGAAACCATTTCCGTCCGGATATTGAAGCCGACTTCCGAGATCACGCTGAATGCGGTCGACATCACTTTTGACGACATCGCCATCACCAGCGGCGGAACTACGCAGAAGGCCACGGTCACACCCGAGAAAGATAAAGAGATGGCAGTGCTGACCGTCGGAAAGCCGCTGGCGCCCGGCACGGCGACCATCCACATTACCTACACTGGAATTCTGAACGATGAGATGCGTGGCTTTTACATGGGAAAGGATGATCAGGGACGCAAGTACGCCGCCACGCAGTTTGAAGCCACCGACGCGCGCCGCGCGTTTCCCTCATTCGACGAACCCGCGTATAAAGCCACGTTCGATATCACTGCGGTCAGCGATAAGGGGCAGGTGGCGATTTCAAATCAGAAAGTCGTCTCCGATACTCCTGGGCCCGGCGACAAACACACGGTGCGGTTTGCCACCACGGTGAAGATGTCTTCCTATCTTGCTGCTCTGGTGGTCGGCAATTTTGAATACATCGAAGGCGAGGCGGACGGCATTCCGATCCGGGTTTATGCGACTGTCGGAAAGAAAGAGATGGGGAGATTTGCGCTGGAAACCGCGGAGCACGTTCTCAGTTATTACGATAAATATTTCAGCATTAAATATCCCTACGGAAAGCTCGATCTGGTCGGCCTGCCGGATTTTTCCGCTGGCGCGATGGAAAATACCGGCTGTATTACCTTCCGCGAAGTGATTCTACTGATCAATGAGAAGCAGGGTGCAATTGATTTGAAGAAAGAGATCGCGTCTGTGATCGCCCATGAAATGGCTCACCAATGGTTCGGCGACCTGGTAACGATGCAATGGTGGGACGACATTTGGCTGAACGAGGGTTTCGCCACCTGGATGTCGAGCAAGCCGATCGAGGCCTGGAAGCCGGAATGGAATTTTAAGCTGGACAATGTAATTGATGATGGCAGAACGCTCAACACGGATTCGTTGGCCAATACGCGTCCTATCCATCAAGCCGCCAACACGCCGGGACAAATCATGGAACTATTTGACGGGATTGCATACGGTAAGGCGGCAGCGGTTTTAAGAATGCTGGAATCCTACCTGGGCGAGGAAACTTTCCGCGCCGGTGTCAATTCATACATTCAGCAGCATCAATATGCGAACGCTACCGCAACGGACTTCTGGCAGGCGCAGACCACGACTTCGAAGAAGCCGGTTGACCGGATCATGCCGACTTTTGTGGAACAAGCGGGCGTTCCGATTATTGGTGTGAAGCAGACATGCTCCGGAGGCTCGACGAATGTGACGCTGGATCAGCATCGTTTTTTCTACGACCGGGAGAAATTCCAGGCGCCAAATGATCAACTCTGGCAGGTTCCCATCTGCATGAAGGGATCGGCTGGAAAGGAAACACCGGAATGCAAACTTCTCACAAAGCGCGAGCAGACCTTCACTTTGCCCGGTTGTTCGAGTTGGGTTTTGGGGAACGCCGGCGCCACGGGTTATTATCGCGTCGGCTATCAACCCGATGCGGTGCGCGCTCTGGCAACGGACGCGGAGAGCAAACTTTCTCCGGCGGAGCGCATTGCACTGCAGACTGACGTCTGGGCCTCGGTGCGAGCGGGGCGCGAACCGGTGGGTGACTTTCTGACTTTGGCGCGAGGCCTGAGCGCGGACCGCAATCGCGCAGTCATTGAAGTTGTTCTGGATCGTCTCGACTACATTGGCGAATATCTGGTAACCGATCACGACCGCGAATCCTATCGGGCGTGGCTGCAACAGTATCTCTCGCCCATGATGAAGGATGTGGGGTGGGAATCGAAGCCGGGTGAGAGCGACGAGCAGAAAACATTGCGGGCTCGAGTGTTCTACGCGTTAGGCTACGATGCTCACGATCCAGAAGCGCTGGCCGAGGCGCACAAACTTGCAGAAAAAGCTTTGGACAACCCCGCGTCTGTGAGCCACGAAATGGCGGCTACAGCGTTTCGACTCGCAGGGCTAAACGGCGACGAGGCTCTCTACGACAAGTTGCTGGCCCTTCTGAAGAGTGCAAAATCGCCTGAGGAATATTACATGGCGCTTTTTGCTCTGCCTCACTTCGGCAACCCGAAACTGTTGCAGCGGACTCTGGATTATGCGATTTCTCCGGAGGTTCGTTCACAGGATGCGTTGCGGCTAGTGGGAAGCGTGATGCAAAATCCGGCGGGAGAAAAATTGGCATGGGACTTCGTCCTCGATCACTGGAATTCAGTGCAAAAAGCCGGTGGACCTTTTGCCAGCGCCGAAATTGTTGGAGCGACCAGTTCTTTCTGCGATGCTCACATGCGTGAGCAAGTGGCGGATTTCTTCACCGCTCACAAGATCGAATCCGCGGAACGAACCTACCGTCAATCGATCGAACGCATCAATGACTGCATCGAACTGAGATCGCAGCAGGAACCCAAACTGGCCTCGTGGCTGGGAGAGCACGGCTCTGCGGCCGGAGGACAGTAAAAGCCGGCAAGCTTTGCGGACGTTACCTGGAACGGTCATTTGAGAAGTGGGACAAAGTCGGCCCGCCCACTCCAGCAGTTCGCTTGATTGCGGCATCGATTGGGAAGGTTCGGTAAAAAATCATAAGCTGCTTCGATCGCCGTGACCACTTCATGCTTTGCTATAATCAACAACGTTCCGCACGCACTCCGCGTTCTGTTGTTTCCGGTTGGCAATCCCGCGACAATCGGCGTGAGCGAACAAGCTTCGTGGTCTGCGATATAAGCGGACCCCGAAAAATGTGGCCAGGTAGCTCAGGTGGTAGAGCGCAGCCCTGAAAAGGCTGGCGTCGGCGGTTCAACTCCGTCCCTGGCCACCATCATTCCAAAGGATTTGGGAGCTTTCCCGCACTTTCTTCAGCCCAAGGTTCAGCCCAAGGTAAATCACTGAATCGTCTCCGAGAGAAGGTGAGCCTTGTCTCCGAGCAGAACTTCCAAGAACTTGCCTTGTGCTTCGAGCCTCGATTCTTGGTCGGACTGCGCATACAGTTGCATCGTGGTCCTGACGTCCTCGTGACGCAGAATACCCTGTACCGTCTTCGGATCGCACTTCAGTTTCACCAGCGAAGAAGCCAGCGAATGCCGGAAGTTGTGAAACCCGAAGCGAACTCGCTCCTCTTCTTTGATGACGCCAGCCTTAATGGCAGCAGGGCGCAGATACTTCTGCACCATGATTGAAGCCGATAGCGGCTTCTTGCCCTTAAGCCGGAAGCTCGGGAATACGAAATCGTCATCCTTCGCATAAGGAGTTCTCTCCCTCCATGCCATCAGAAAGGCGGCAAGCACCGGGTGCATCGGTACGGGTGCCTTCGAGGCCTTTGACTTGGGCACTTTGAATTGGGCCCAGACGTATGCGCGCTTCACCGCGATGACCTGATCTGCAAAGTCCAGATCCATCCACATCAGCCCGAGAATCTCCGATACTCGTAGAGCCGTCGCCGCGTCTGTGAGAACAAGAGTGCGTCGTGGCTCTGGGATATTGAGCAAAATCTCGAAAGCTTGCCGTGGATTCATGATCACTGCCGTGTAGCCGCTTGTCGTCTTCTGACGAACCCATTTCATGGGATTAGCCGACTCGTCGCGAGGAATAAGCCCATAGCGTTGCCCGTGTTTATAGACCAAATTCATCACCCGCCGGATTTTGTCCAGAGTTGGGTTCTCCAAACTCTGTGCCTTCTTCACTTCCCTCAACCACTTCTCGACTTCTAGCGGCTCAATTGCCAACGGTGACTTCCTTCCGAAACGAGGAATCACTCTCTTGTTTAGAATCCGCTTGTAAGTCTCTGCAGTTGTGTATGCCTTCTCGATGGTTGCCTCTGACTGATCTTCCTGCAACTCGTTTTGGATGTAATGCTGACAGAGCTGCCCGTACGTCGTTGGGTTCCCACGGAAGGGCTGATATTGGTTAGCGTTTTCCCTGAGACGTTGCCGATCTACTTCCTGCCACGCATCCTTCTCGCTAGGGCCGACATCTCGCACGAGACTGAGCACCGTCTTGTGTTCGACCCTCTTTCCGTCGGATCGCGTTACCTGAAAGCGATAGACCCACGTTGGGCCATCCGATCTCTGTTCGATACGAACAGAGCCATTCTGATACCTGGCCATCAAATCCTCCTAGTTGCTGGCTCAGGTGGCTGCAAAACGGAGTCTATAGCAGAGCAAAGATAGCGGTCTAGCTGTGAGAGTTTGAATCGCCATTCCTTTTTTTTCGCGCCACGATCCAGAGGCTACCCAGGAATTTTCCCGGCCCTCACTTTTTGAAGCAAAGCGCGACGTGTGATGCCGACAAAGGCTGCGGCTGTATCAGGATCAACGAACGGCTCGGGTTGGCGGACGGCTGGTAGTGTTGAGACAAGAACTGGATTGGCTGGCATAAACTGCTCCAAAATTTCTTGACAATATCGCACGTGTACACATAAAGTCAATAGGTAACGTTACGTTTTTATCGATTGTATCCATCAAGAAAGGGACCGCATGGTAGAGAACGCCGCGTCACCGCAGCAGCCCGTGATCTCCATTCGCATCTCCGATGCTCTGCGCTTAAGGCTTGAGACCTTGAGGAAAATCATATCTCTCAAGACCGGCCAGAACGTCTCGACATCGGAGGCGGCAAAGCAGCTTCTTGAGTCTGCCCGAGACGACCGTCTAGAGTTGGTAAACCTGCTTAGTGAACCAACGGATTCCCTGCTCAGAATTCGTGGCAAGGCCGACTCAGGACTCCCGCTTTCGCTGGCGGAATGGACCCTGGTGGCCCATTACTGTGCCGTCGGAGCAGAGTCCTTTATGAATACCGCACAAGGCCAAATTTCCTACGAGACCCTGGCCGAAATTCTTGAGGCATTCCTTGGGGCGTATGCCATCGCACGTAGACCGAAGAAGAACATGCGGGATTTTCTGTATTTGCGGACTCTTCCAGCAGACAAACAGGTCGATGCCAAAGAAGTGGAAGACATTGGAAGCGATGACGTCCGCCGGGTGGTGATGCGCACCATTCAGATGCTGAGGAACCCGGCTCAAAAGCGACGGAAGCCGCTACTTGCGGTTCGCAATCTCTACACAGTTCTTGATGAAGAAAAGTTCTCAAATATTGAGAAGCTAAACGAGGTGCTCTGGCCGCACTGGCCAGCCCTGTGGCGGGTGTGTGCGCGCGGCCACTATTCTCTCCACCGAAAGCCCCTGCGTGAGAAGGTGCCTTCGGAGACAAACGACGAGGACTTTGAGCTTGCGGTGCAGCCCGCGTTGCCATCCTTGGAAGAAGGCGGGTACCGCCTCGATCTGGTGCGGGAAGAGGGGAATGAATTCTCACCTCGTTTAGAGTTTCCCGGAACCCTTACGCCGCGGTATCCGGTGGTTGGATACCCGAGGATTGCGGAGTTCCGAAGGCTGCTGGAGGAGCTCGATTTGGCGCGGGACCTTTGCCAATGGCAAGGCTACTACTTCTACGCGCACACGGCGATCGTGGAAAACGAGCAGAGGGGTGTGTTTTTCTTTGCGCGGGAGAACGGAATCGCCTTCCGATTCCCGATGGAGCACTGGCAGTCGATTCGAAATCTGTTTCGCCGCGCCTGGCTGGCCCCCGAGGTGATCCATACGTGGGAGGCTCAGGCGCTTGAGTACGGAGAACTGTAAAGAGCGGCGTTGCTTCGCACCGGAAGAAGGGTGGACACGTCACCCCCAAATTGGGAACTGCGGAACGCCAGCCGGCGCTTCGTTGTTTACGCAGGTTAACTTTCGCTGCGTCGACAAAATTCGCCTCCGCTGGGTGACTGGAATATCGAACGATGAGGTTTGTTTGAGACAGGTGGCCCCAGAGCGTCGAATCACGTAAACGCGTTGAAGCGCAAGAGCTTCCTGTGAACTAACAACTACGCAGTTTAATCACAGCGGAATCAAGCGCAGTAGTGCGACAAGGCGGTTCGTCCAATGAGTAGTTCCCGCGTTCAAGCTAATCCCCAGTCCAGTTTGCTGTTCGGAGAACAAGCGAAGCCCGGCTTCCGAACCAAGACTGCGGCCACGCGGCTGACTCCAGACGAACTGGCCGAGATCGAAGCTGCCGCCGAAAGCGCGGGACAGGCTCTCTCAGAGTGGCTGCGCGGGACCGCTCTGTGCGCGGCGCGACAGCGGCCTGTTGATCCCACCGAACTGGTGTTGGCGGAAGTCTGGGCGGTGCGTTATACGCTCTTGAATCTCTTTCATGCAGCCTCTCAAGCGGCGTCGGAAGGCAGACAATTGTCGCCTGATTCCGTCCTCACAATTCGCGACCAGGCAGACGCACGAAAACTTCAGCCAGCGCGCAAACTGCTTGATGACTTCTTCGCCCGCGAGGGCAAGGAAAGAGCTCGTATGCCATGAGTGCCATGCCTTTTCCAAGAAGCTTTTCGCTCTCGACGCCTTTGCTTTGGGTAGCCGCGATCCTCCTTTTGCTACTGGCTGTGCGGAGCGTGTTGCAGAACCGGTCCCCACGGAAATGGCGGGATAGGGAGATGATCGAATGGGACGGGCCTCGGCCAAATTTGATCCAGAGGTGGAGGATAAAGATGGGCAGAATCCGATTCAAGCTGCCGAGATTTTCGCAGCGACAGATGCCAGAGATCGCGCCGAACCCAGCGCCCTCAGTGCCCGCGAATGCTCCCGCCGATCCGCTGAAGAAGCCTGCCCAGCCAATGCTCGCGCTCTTTGGTTCGGCCGTCAGTGGTTCGACCATCAGTACGCCCCAGACCAAACCCAAAGAGACGTTCACCTGGGAGAAAACGAAGGGAATCGAATGAGAGACAAATTGCGAACAACACCACTTCACGGTTGAGGAACGCTCGGTATGCTCACGATCTCGAAACCGCTGTCAGCCAGCCAGGCGCAGACCTACCATGTGCGGGAGTTTGCCTCGCAGGAACAGAACTACTGGAGCCGCGATCAGCAGGGTCACAGTGAGTGGCAGGGCAGACTCGCCGAGCAGTGGGGGTTGCAAGGTGGCGTTGGTTCCGAACACTTCGCACGACTGAGTGAAGGCCAACATCCGCACACCGAAGACCAGCTCGTGCGGCATCAAGTTTCGAGAACCTATGAAGGCAAATTTGGCAGAGAGGTAACCAGCGCCGAGCACCGCGCCGGGTGGGACGCCACATTCTCTGCGCCGAAGTCAGTATCGCTCACCGCGCTCGTGGGCGGCGATGATCGGGTGCGGGAAGCCCATCGGGAGAGTGTACGCGCGGCGCTTCAGGAACTTGAACGATACACCCAGGCGCGGATCGGCAATGTCCATGTCCCGGAGACGACCGGAAAATTCATCGCCGCCACTTTCGAGCACGACACCGCGCGGCCCGTCGATGGCTATGCTGCGCCCCAGCTTCATACGCATGCCGTGATCTTCAACATGACCGAGCGCGAGAGCGGTCTCGAAAATGGCAAACAGATGCGAGCTTTGCAGCCACACGAAATGTTCGTGTCACAGCGCTACATCACGGCGGTCTACCGATCAGAATTGGCTTTGCGTCTCGGAAAGCTCGGCTACGAACTGGAGCGCGGCAAGCATGGACAGCCGGAAGTAAAAGGCTACACGAAGGAATATCTGGAGGCTTCCAGTCCGCGACGTGAACAGATCAAAGACCATCTCCGGGAACAAGGAATCGACGGAGCCGCAGCAGCGCAGATCGCGGCTCACCATACGCGCGACCGCAAGGAACTGCTGTCGCCGGAAGAGGTGTTACAGCGGCACCGCGAGTTGGCCGCACAGTACGGGCATCAGGCGGACCGCGTCGTCGCACAGGCGCGCCAACATGGGCAATACCAGATGCCGGAGCCAGAGGTTCAGGCGAAGCAAGCTGTAACATGGGCGCGCGATCATGTCTTCGAGAGATCAGCTGTGCAGGACCGCCGCGCGATCCTCGAAACAGCGCTGGTGCGCGGCATGGGAGAAACCACCTATGCCCAGGTCCGGCAGGAGTTCGAGCGCCGAATCGAGGCCGGGGGGTTCCGCGAAGTCTCGCATGTTGGTGCTGGCCGACAGTACACAACCGCCGTGATGGTACGCATGGAGCGTGAGATTGTTGGCCGGATGCAGGAAGGCAATCGGCGCGGCTACAGCGATCCCATGCTGGTCTCGCCTCAGGTGCGGATCGCGACAGAAGACCGCCACCCGGAACTGAATGCTTCGCAGCGCCAGGCAGTAGACGAAATCCTTCTCTCGCGGGAGAAGGTTGTCGGGTTAGATGGAATCGCAGGCACTGGCAAGACAACAACTCTGTCCGTCATCCGCGAAGGCGCGGAGGCCGAGGGCTACAGGGTGCAAGGTTTCGCGCCCACGTCCCGTGCGGCACAGAAGCTCGGGGAAGCAGGCATGGAGACATCCACACTACAGAAGCATCTCGTACGTGGACAGCAGCCGGATACCGGCGAGAAACGGCTCTATGTACTCGACGAATCCTCACTGGCATCGACCAGTCAGGCGCATGAGTTTGTGAACCGACTCCATCCGAATGACCGAGTGTTGCTCGTCGGCGACCGGCGGCAACATGAGGCGGTTGAGGCCGGGAGGCCCTTCGCTCAACTCCAGGACGCTGGTATGAAAACAGCGAAGCTCGAAGAGATCGTGCGCCAGAAAGACCCAGAACTGAAAAAGGTAGTCGAGCAGCTTGCACGGGGCGAAGTGCGCGAGGCGATACAGAATCTTGACCGGCAGGGCCGAGTCCATGAGATTCAAGGCCACGACGACCGCATCGTGGCTATCGCCAAGGAGTACGCACAATTGCCGGAGAACACTTTGGTGATTTCTCCCGATAACCGCTCTCGCATGGAGATCAACGAGCGCATCCATGCGGAATTGCAGCGGAGTGGCCTCGTCAGCAACGAGGAGCACCGCATCAGGACGCTAGTGCCGCGCCAAGCCCTCACCGGCGCGGACCGCACATGGGCCGAGCGCTATGAGGTGGGCGATGTGCTGCGCTATTCGCGAGCATCGAAGGAAACCGGCATCGGGAAAGGCGCGTACGCACAGGTGAAGAGTATCGACGCTTCGAACAACCGGCTGACAGTCGAGCTGCAGGATGGCACGCAGCGCACTTACGATCCGCGCAGGCAGCAGGGAGTCTCAGTCTTTCGGGCGGAGATGCGGAGTTTTCAGTAGGCGACCGCATTCAGCTCACTGCGCCGGCCAACAACCTCAGAGTTGCGAACCGCGAGTTGGGGACCATCGAGAGCATCGACGGAGACGGGCGGCTGCGCTTGAAGATCGACGGTGGGCATATGGTTGAACTCGATCCGCACAAGCATCCGCATCTCGATCATGGGTATGCCATGACCAGCCACTCCAGCCAGGGACAGACTGCCGACCGTGTCTTGATTCACGTGGACACCGAACTGGGTGCCAAGGATCTGCTCAACAGCCGCATGGCCTATGTCTCGGTCTCACGTGGACGGCATGACGCCCAGATTTATACGAACAATGCCGCAACGCTGGGGCAGGAACTCAGCCGCGATGTGTCCCATTCCCCCGCGATTCAGCAAGAGCCAATGGCGCACAAGATAGAACCACAAAACACGCACACGAATCAGATTGGTCACGGTTTCGGTCTAGGTCTGTAGTGTTGCAATTCCAAAATGACATTCCCCAGATACCCAGAGCCTAGCCGAGGCCCGGTCTGTGTCAAGGCTCTGCGACCGCGTTGCGCGGCGGGCTTCGCCCGGCCTTGACACAGACCTCAGCAGCCTCGGCTTATCATTCCTCTATCCGGGGAATCAAGGTTTTCCAGTAACACCATCAGAGCAAACTTATCTGAGTTCCTTCACGGGTAGTGCCCGAAATCCATTCGCAAGCGGAAAGCTATTTGGTGTCCGGCAGACGATAGCACCACCAGTCACTCGCGGTTTGCCTACCACATTGCGTACAAAATCGAGATTCACCGTATCGCTGGCATCTGGCAGTTCCGTCCACTTCGCTTCAAACAGTTCCAGGCGCCCGCCCGTATCCACGATGAAGTCGACTTCGCGGGTTCGGTCGCGCCAGAAGAAGAGGCTGCCCGTCCGCCCTCCGCGGCGTTCGCGGTCTCGAAGTTGGGCGAAAACGAACGTCTCCCAGACTGCTCCTACCGCCGGTGATTGCCGAAGGGCTTCCTCGGAGCGAATATTCAGCAGAGCACAGAGCAGGCCGGTGTCGGCGAGATAGAGTTTTGGGCTCTTGACTATGGACTTGGTGCGATTCGAGAACCACGGCTCAAGCAATACGATCTGACCCGAGGCTTCGAGCATGGACAGCCAATGGTTCGCTGTTGAAGGAGCAATCCCGACATCGCGCGCCAGATCTGCTTTGTTCAACAGGTTGGCAGAACGAAGTGCGCAGGCGCGCAGAAATCTCTCGAAGTCCCGCAGGCTCCCGACGTTGGTTAGGGAGCGCACATCGCGTTCGAGATACGTAGCCAGATAGGAATTGTAAAAAGCTACAGGATCAATGTCCGGGTTGGCGTACAGTTCTGGGAAACCGCCGCGCACGACAGCTGCTTCGGGCCCGGTTTCCGGCAAGGCCGCTTGAATCTCGGCAAATGAGAGGGTTTCCAGTTCCGCGATGTCGGCCCTGCCTGCCAGCGATTCGGAAACGTTCTTCATTAGGGTGAACTTCTGAGAACCAGTAAGCAGAAATTGCCCATTGCGCGTGCGGCGGGCATCCACGGCCACCTTGAGGTGCCGGAACAAGCCGGGCGCATATTGGACCTCATCAATGAGGACCGGCGGCGGATGACGCTGAAGAAAAGTGGCGGGTTCCTTCTCGGCTTGCTCCGCTTCGGCGGGGAGGTCGAGAGAGACAAACGCATGCTTGGGGAACAGGCGCAGGAAGGTAGACGTTTTGCCGGTCTGCCTGGCTCCGGTCAGAACAACCACGGGGCGCGTCTTCGCGGAGCGCAGGAGGCGAGGTTCAACGGCACGTGGAATCCACATATGCAAAATATACGATATAATCGCATATTTTGCACGCCCAATGTGGGGATTAGGGGTGGAAGACGCGCGTGGCTACGATAGAAGTAGCATTGGGAGCCCCCGCCACAGCCTCGGTCCGAATGAGGGCCTCAAAGTAATGCGGCTGCCCAGGGTTGCCAGATATGCCGAGGGCCTGCTGAAGCTTTTGGCGGTTGTCGGGATCTGCGAGAAAAAGCCCTGCAGCTTCCGTTCCCTCTTGTTGTAATCCTTGCAGGATGAGAACGCTGCCGCGTCCATTGGCAAGGGGCAGGAGTGAGATGGTTGCGTAGTCTTCGCCCGAACTGCCCGTGAAGGCCAGTCCGTGATAGGTTTCCTGTTCACCGGCTTTGGGATGGAGATTCTGGAAATACTTCAGACTTTCACCCACAACGCCTTCGCGCTCTTGAAAGTTCAGTTTATCCTGGAAATAAAAAACCCATGGGTTCGAGCCTGGACTGCCGACGAGAACTAAATTAAATGCCTCCAGGTCACGTGGGCGGAGATCGCGGGACGATCGGATAACGAGCCAGTCGCGAGAGCTGCCGCTCAACTTCGTGAGGTTCTGAACCACCACTAGATCGGCATAAGAGGTGAGCAGGGACCCGGATAGATACCTCATCACGCGAGCCTCGCGACCTGTTGGGTGCGGATTGGAGAGATCCTCTCCGCTGCGGTAGGCGGGGCTCAAGTATCGCTCCAGCGTCACCGGCTGCTCGTCGATGAGGCGCGTCATGCCGTAGTTGACGTCCGCCACTACCACCTCGACAGGGCGGTTGGGCGGATCGAAGAGAGCCGATAGCGGCCAGGGGGGAGGATTGGACGGCGCAAGCCGTGGCTGGCGAAGCCAGGCAATCAGAGTAGTGACGAGAAGCAGCGCCGCGAGCATCCAGGGCAGCAACCTGATCCGGGATTTGGGTTGCTGGCCGGTTTCGACCGGTACAGGCGTCGCGGAAGCTCTCGGCTGGGCAGGCCTAAATAGCGTTGTGTAAGCTCCTTTCGGGATCTCAACAATCCAGGTCTCGTTGCGGCCTTCTCCGTCGAAGTACTCATGCAGCTTGAGCCGCAGCTGGCGGACGTGCACGCGCGCTGAACTGTCCTCGACAACGCTGTAATCCTCCTCTTTGCCAAAGACGGCCTCGCCAATGCGGTGTTCAGTCAGGTCCTGCGGCTCGCCATGAAGGCTTTTCTCCGCTAGGAAGCGCAACAGATCTCTAAGTTTGGCCGACTTCTGGAAGGAAGCGCTTGCGGTTATCCTTTCGATCAACTGCCAGCGGGCATCCTCCCGAAGCTCTGGATCCATTTCCTTCATCAGCGATTTGCCCATCTGAGTTTGATTCCGCCAGTCTCCAGCCAAGTCTCTCGACGCGACATGGAGTTTTAAATTGCGGCCTGATTGTAGCGTACAGAACGCGGTCTTCGATGGACCGGCGCCAGGCTATCGTTCTTTCTTTTCGCATCAGCGGGAAGAGGCGCGCGCGGGATATTACTCCGTGCACTTGGAAACGCCGGACGTGCGGGCAGAGCTCACTGCGACCACCCGTTGCGGGATGCACCGGTACAGCTACCCCAAATTGTCGGCAGGCGTTCGTCAGGGAGTAATCATAGACCTGGCGCATGGTTTGGGGTGCAAGGTCTACCATTCGGAACTCAATATTGAAAGCAATTCCTGCGTAAGTGGCAAGCGATCCACTCACGGATGGGCGGCAGATCGGCAAGTGTATTTCGTCATGGAATTCTCGCGCCCGGCCGCTGCCGTCGAGGTTAATGTGGACGGGAAGATCAGTCCACCCTCTGCGGCAAGCGAATACTCCGGCGAGGAAATCAAAGTCATCCTCAGTCATGCGCCGGCCTCGGAGCCCCTGGTGATTCGCTTGGGAATATCCTCCACGAGCATCGAAGGTGCCAGGAAGAACCTGGCCGCCGAGATGCCTCACTGGGACTTTGACGCCGTAATGCACCAGATCGGTCAAGATTGGAGTAAGGCGCTTGCCGTATTGAATGCCAGTTTTTCGGACGAAGCGCTTCGTCAAACCTTCTACACCGGCGCATACCACGGCCTTGTCGCTCCCGCAACTTTCAACGACGTGGATGGAACCTACCGGGGACAGGATGGGAAGAATCATCCCAATCCCGGCTTTACCAAATACACGACGCTGTCGATCTGGGATATCTATCGCGGCGAATTTCCGTTCATCATGCTTTCGCAACCGCATCGGACCAACGACATCATCCGCACGTTGCTGGCTGACTACCGGCAGCTTAACCAGCATTCGCTGCCCATGTGGCCGTTGTGGGGCAATGAAACATGGAGTATGACTGGATTTCACGCTGCCGGCATGATCGTGGGAGCCTACGTTCGGGGGTTCCGCGATTTTGATCTACAAGCCGCTTACGCTGCCATTCGTGATACTGCACTGACGGGCGCGGAGGCCCAAGGCAATAAGGAATTGGAAGAGCAGTTTCGTCGTTACGGCTATATTCCGGTGGGCACTTCAAACGCTGTGTCATGCACTCTCGACCTGGCCTACGACTACTGGTGCGCAGGGGCGATGGCCGAGCTGTTGGGTAAGCACGACGATGCTGCAATGTTCTACATGCTGGGGCAAAACTACAAGAACGTCTTTGACCCCGTCTCCGGCTTCATGCGGGGCAAGACTGAAGATGGCAAATGGCGTGAGCCTTTTCGGCCTGACCGGGAATATGACGAATACGATGAGAGTGATGCCTGGCAGGCCAGCTTCAGCGTGCCGCATGATGTGCAAGGCCTGATCGATCTTTATGGCGGCGATGCGCCGTTCATTACCAAACTCGACGCTTTGTTTACTGCTCCGTCGTACGTGTACGATTCCCGGCCCGACGTCACAGGAATGGTAGGCCAGGATGCCCAGGGCGATGAACCGAGCAATCACAATCCGTACCTATTTCCCTTCGCTGGCGCGGCGTGGAAGACGCAGTATTGGGTGCGCAAAGTGGCGGCGCTCTACAACAACACGCATGCCGGTATTCCCGGCAACGACGACTGCGGACAGTTATCGAGCTGGTATGTATTCACCGCGCTAGGCTTCTATCCGGTCAACGCTGCCACAGGTGTGTATGTCATCGGCAGTCCACTGATCGATCGAGTCACCATCCATAACCCCGCTACAGGCTCCAGATTTATCATCGTTGCCGAAAACAACTCATGGGAGAACGTCTATATCCGAAGCGCAAAACTGAACGGCAAGGAGTTGACCCGTTCTTGGTTGACGCATGCCGAGATCGTTGCAGGGGGCGATCTGCATTTTCGCATGGGTAGCAACCCCAACAAAGAATGGGCCTCCGCCCCGGCGGACCGGCCTCCATCTGGACTAGTGAAAACTGATGCGAAGAGGGTGACGTCGAATGAGCCGATTCATGGATAATCTGCTTCCTCGAAAGTCGATTGAGACTTCAACGGATGAGCGACGATCGCAGCCTTTCTCACTCCGACGCGGCCGGCTGCGAGGCTGTGACTTCTCGGGGGCTTCTTCTCGGTTGAGCCTGCCGGCGAAGAAAGCGTAGACGCCTAGCGAAACCTATGCCATGTCTAGTTGCTCTTTGGGTCTTCGTTGCCCGCAGTCTCGTAGGGACTGCACAACTGCGTTCCTCCCCGAGGCGGACCGGGACTTGGAGCACCGTCCGGGCGCAGACACTTCCAGCGCATCCTTTTATCGCCAGACGCTACGACAGATGTTGCACATCAGTTTAAGCGGCGGGCGCGTCCGACTGCGGATATCTGTCGATTTTCTCCGCGCCTGCGAGAAATTCGGCGAACGACAATTGAACCGCAGCACCGGACAACCAGAAAGCAGCGCTTCCTGAAGCGGGTGCGCCACAAGCACAGGAGGACGAATCGACAGGTCCATCTTCACAGAGTTCTCGGTCACCGAAGGTTCGTAGCTAGAATTCCGGTTCGAGGCGTTTAACGTGCCAAACTCTGCGTATTTTTCCGCCCTCAGCACGACAACGACTCATGCCTCCAACGGCGGGCAGGTCACGAGTACGAGCAACGAGCCGAGGCATCTCCAATTCGCGTTGAAGCAGCGAAGCAGCTTTTCTAACGATTTATCGCTCAGGCATAACTGAAGAGGAAGAAGATGAAACCGTTTGCTCTTGGGATTCTGGTATTGACTTGTGGGTTGCCGCTTTGGCTGAGCGCGCAGTCCGTCTACCTCGATCCTTCACAGCCCATCGACAAGCGCGTCGATGATCTGATCCGGCTCCTCACTCCTAGCGAGAAGACTTCGCTCCTTAGCACCACGGCTCCAGCGATAGGACGATTGAAGATTGCAGCGATGAACGGTTGGAACCAATGCTTACACGGAATCGTTTGGAGCCAGCCGACCACTATGTTCCCAGCGCCAATCAGCATGGCGGCGACCTGGGATCCAACATTGATCCACGGGGTGGCAGGGGCCATCGCCGATGAAGGCAGGGCGGTGAACAACTACTGGCCCAACGTTTCGGGCAGGACCGAATATATCGACGGGCAGGCCAACACGATTACCGCGAACGGAGAGACGTATTGGCATAACGGACTCGTCTATCGCTCGCCCGTGATAAACATGGATCGCGATCCCCGCTGGGGACGGATCTGGGAAACATTTGGCGAAGATCCGCTTCTGGTTTCGCGGACGACGGTCGCCTACGTGAAAGGCTTGCAGGGCAACGACCCGAAGTACCTGGAACTGGCGGCCACCCTCAAACACTACGCGGCCTATGACGATGAGAGAAACCGCATCAAGACGGACTCGGATGTGGTAAGCGAGCGCATGCTGAGGGACTATTACCTGCCGCAGTTCAAGGCGGGAATTATGGCGAGTGGCGCGTCGTCGATTATGTCCTCGTACAACGGCATAAATGGGATACCAAACGCAGAAAATAAGCTTCTCCTCACAGAAATCCTTCGCAATGAGTGGAATTTTAACGGATTTGTAGTCCCCGATAGCGGTGCTGTGCAGAACCTTGTATCAGCCTATAAGAAGTACCCGACTCTCGCGGAAGCCGCGGCAAAGACCGTGCTCGCTGGCAGCGATCTTGACGACGGGGCCTATGCGCGCGCGCTTCCGACGGCGCTAGCCGAGGGACTTCTGACTCAAAGGGATATCAACAATGCGCTTCGCCGGGTGTTGAGAGTGCGCTTTCGGCTCGGCGAGTTCGATCCTCCTGGGATGGTTCCCTACACGAAGCTCGCTCCAGATGTGATCGACTCGCCGGCCCACAGGCAACTCGCGTTGCGTACGGCACAAGAATCAATTGTGCTGCTTAAAAATGAGAACCATTTCCTGCCCTTGGATAAAAGTGCGATCAACACTCTTGCGGTGATCGGCCCATTCGCGGACTATGCGCAGACGGGAGCCGACTACACCGGGCTATATTCCAAATTTGTGAAACCGCTCGACGGCATTAGGAAAGAGGTGGGGCCTGGAACGCGGGTGCTGTACGCGCGCGGTAGCGGGATTGTTAAAATTCGAAACCCTAAGACAAGCTTCACGGATGCAGTGTCCGTCGCAATGCAAGCCGACGTTGCCATCCTGTTCCTGGGAACAAATCAACTGCTGGAAAGTGAGGGTATAAACCGTCAATACATTACCCTGCCGCCAGTGCAGTTGAGACTGCTACAAAGGGTCCTTGAAGCGAATCCAAAGACGGTTGTCGTGCTGCTCAACGGTGGCCCTGTCTCGCTTGCCCGGCCTTCGTTCGGAGGGAAGAGACAGGGTTCGCGTGAGATGGACATTCCGGCCGTCTTGGACATGTTTTGGGCAGGCGAAGAAGGCGGCACAGCGATCGCCGATGTGCTCTTCGGAGACTATAACCCGAGTGGCAGGCTCCCCTACACCGTGTACTCAAGCGATCGGGACCTGCCGCCGATGACCCAATACGATATTAGCAAGGGCTTTACCTATATGTACCTCAATGAAAGACCAGAATACGCATTTGGTCATGGCCTGAGCTACACAACCTTTGACTATAACAACATGAAAATATCTCCCGCCCAGATCGCGAGTAACGGACAAGTGCATGTACGCGTTGATGTCCAGAACACCGGAACGCGGGCGGGTGCAGAGGTTGTGCAGTTATACGTGTGCCATGCCGATCCGGGCGCGAAGTGGCCGCACGAACAATTGGAGGGATTTGAGCGCATCAATCTGAATGCCGGCGAGAAGATGACAGTCAGCTTCTTGTTGTCCGCTGAACAACTCTCGTCGTGGGACCCAGACAAGCATGCTTTCGGGATAAGCCGTGGAACCTTTGATGTAATGATTGGAGGTTCTTCAGACGATATTCGCCAGAAAGCCAGTTTTCAGGTGACAACGGATGGCGATTGGCCTCCCAGCGTGCTTACAACAAGAGTAGCAGACAGCAACTAGGAAAGGGCTGTCAGGGACTGCATTCTCATCGATTGAGGCAACCTGAACATCCCCAAATTGCAGAGCTGACTACCTGAGCGGTCCCCCTCAGATGTACCGCTGAGGAAAACCCCATCTCCGGAAAGCTGTCCACCCGGGCCCAAGATCCTGGCCCAAGATATGCGCGCCTCCCATAAACTTTAAAGCACTTACGCAGCCACCTAAGACCTGTTAAGTAATTGTAAATACTCATTAACGCCAGTCTGAAAAGGCTGGCGTCGGCGGTTCAACTCCGTCCCTGGCCACCATGTTTTCAATCGGTTAGGATGCCGGGGAGCCGGCCTCAGCCGTTTTTGCAGGCGTGACCCTTTTCGCACATTCGCACCCTTCTCATACAAAGTGCAGCAAAGACTACTCGTGCGATTGATCGCACGATTCCGCCATCCACACGCAGGCAGCTTGAGGCAGGAGGGTTTTTGAACGCCTCGCCGCAATCGCGGGTCAGATTTACCTGCTCTCGCTGGAATTTCTGCCGTTCGCGGGATCCCCTTTTGCTCGTTCGCTTGCGTTAAAGCCGAACGCTCAGTTGCGAGTTTTCAACAGCCTCATCTCTTCGACGGCGGCTCCGGCCTTTTCAATCATATAAACTGCCTTTTAGCGCTGCTAGATGAATAAGAACTCGTCCAGGAGGAAGCTCGGTTGCCGCTTAGTCAGGATGTGCTTTGGTATAAGGACGCCATCATTTACCAGGTACACGTGCGCACGTTTTACGACAGCAATGGCGACGGCATCGGAGATTTTCCGGGGCTTGAGCAGAAACTTGGTTATCTGCAAGAACTGGGGATCAACGCGATCTGGCTAATGCCGTTTTTTCCGTCGCCTCTGCGCGACGATGGCTACGACATTGCGGATTACGAGACCGTTCATTCCAGCTACGGAACACTGGAGGATTTCCGGAAGCTTCTGGAATCCGCCCACAACCGTGGAATCCGAATCATCATTGAAATGGTTTTGAATCACACCTCCGATCAGCATCCCTGGTTTCAAGAGTCGCGCAGTTCACGGGATAATCCGCGGCGCGACTGGTATGTGTGGAGCGAGACAGATGACCGCTACAAAGGCACCAGAATTATTTTTCTCGATACGGAAAAATCTAACTGGGCCTGGGATCCTATTTCCAAGGCGTACTATTGGCACCGATTCTTCAGTCACCAGCCGGATCTGAACTATGACAACCCGGCGGTTCGCGAGCAGATGTGGAAGGTGATGAGCTTCTGGCTGGAAATGGGGGTTGACGGCTTTCGGCTGGACGCGGTGCCATATCTGTTGGAGCGCGAAGGCACGAATTGTGAAAATCTTCCCGAGACTCACGCGGTTTTGAAGGAGTTTCGGCGCAGACTCGATGAGGAATTTCCGGGCAGAATGCTTCTGGCGGAAGCGAACCAGTGGCCGGCGGATCTTCGTCCATACTTCGGCGACGGCGATGAGTTCCACATGGCATTTCATTTTCCGCTGATGCCCCGAATGTTCATGGGGCTAAAGCTGGAGGATCGCAAGCCTATTACGGAGATATTGCAGCAGACGCCGGAGATTCCTTCAGCCTGCCAGTGGTCGCTATTTCTGCGCAACCATGACGAATTGACCCTGGAAATGGTCACCGACATGGAACGGGATTACATGTACGACACCTATGCCGAAAATAAGACGATGCGGCTGAACCTCGGTATCCGGCGGCGGCTCGCGCCTCTTCTCGACAATGACCGCAGGCGGATCGAGTTGATGAATGGGTTGCTGATGTCATTGCCCGGAACTCCCATCATCTATTACGGCGACGAAATCGGAATGGGAGATAACATTAATCTTGGTGATCGAAATGGAGTACGAACTCCAATGCAGTGGAGCGGAGGGTGGGATGCGGGCTTTTCCACCGCAGAGCCGGATCGCCTGTACGCTCCGTTGATACAGAATCCGGTCTACGGTTATCCGGCGGTGAATGTTTTGTCGCAACTCGGAAGTGAGCACTCATTGCTGCGCTGGATGCAACGGATTATCGCGGTGCGCGCTTCGACTTCTGTATTCGGAAGAGGATCGATTGAATTTCTTCGTCCCGCCAACCATCGAATACTCGCTTACGTTCGTCGACTTGGCAACGAAGCCGTGCTGGCGGTCAATAACCTTTCGGGAGCGGCGCAAGCGGTTGAACTCGACTTGAAAAAGTATAAGGGGAATATTCTGATCGAGATGTCCGGGAAAAATATGTTTCCACGGGTGGGCGATCAGCCTTATCTGTTAACTCTGGGCCCTTACCAGTTTTTTTGGTTCCGGCTACGGCGAATTTGATTGAACGCAGATCGTGGAAACGATGTCTCATGACGCCTTGGCATTGCCGTCACTTCGCACGGAGATAAAATTGGCGGAAGAAACGCTTCTAACGGATGATTTTCTTCGCCAGTTGATTAATGTTGGCGAAGTGGACGTCCTAGTGGGCTTGGCCACGCACAATAACGCCAAGACCATCGGCTCCATCGTCCAATCCATTCAGAGTTGCATCCTTCGTTCCTACACACGGGACCGGGTCGTCATTATCAATGCGGATGGCGGCTCGCGGGACGGGACTCCGGAATTCGTTACCGGCATCTCCATCGACGATCTTCGTCCCGTGTCCAATCTTCATTCGCTTCGCACGCTGCACTCGATCAGCACGCAATACGCCACCACACCGTCGAACACCGTCGCACTGCATACAATTCTGGCTGCCGCTGAACTGCTGCGTGCGAAAGCCTGTGTTGTGATGTCTCCCGAGTCCCCGAGCATTGACGCTGAATGGATCTCGAGACTTTTGCACCCGGTTCGTTACGACGGCTTCGATCTGGTGACGCCAACTTATCGTCGACATAAGTTCGAAGGCCTGCTCATTACCAATCTGCTTTATCCAATGACGCGAGCGCTTTATGGGCTGCGCGTTCGCGAGCCCTACATGCAAGACTTCGGATTTTCCGGCCGCCTGGGCAGCGAATTCCTTGCGCAGAATGCGTGGGCGGATGGAAGCGGTGACGATGGTGTCGAACTCCGATTAACCCTGGCCGCAATTACCGGGCAGCAGCGCCTTTGCCAATCGTTCCTGGGACCAAAGGAGCATGTTGAACGTCGTTCGGCCGATCTGGTTCCGGCGTTGAGGCAAACGGTGGGGCCGATGTTCTCCACACTGGAGTCAACTTTCCCGACATGGAGTTCCGTTACCGGCTCGCAACCTGTTCCTACTTTCGGCCCTGAGCATGATGTGTCCCTAGGACCTCTGCGGGTAAATCGAAAGCGGCTGCGCCAGATGTTTGCAACCGGAGTCGCCGAACTGGAAGCTGTATTTCATTCCATTCTGTCCGCATCCACGCTTGCGGAACTGCAGCGAATCGCTCGGCTGGAAGAGGAAGACTTTGCCTATCCGGCGGAACTATGGGTAAGAACAGTTTATGAGTTTGCCGCTTCCTACAAGAAATCTGTGATCAACCGCGATCACATCATTCAAGCTCTGGCACCTCTGTTTCGCGGGAGAGTTTTGACCTTTCTGACGGAAAATCGCAACGGCACGGCGGAAGATGTCGAAAATAATATCGAAGGTTTATGCCTCGAATTCGAGCGCTTGAAACCTTATCTTCTGCAAATGTGGGAAACGAGAGAGTGAGGCAACTATGAAAGAAATGATCGTTAGTGAACTGAGTCAGGCGCTGCACGAACTGGCCAGAGGATTCGCCCACTACCTTCCTCGTCTCATCGTAATGCTAATCCTGGCCTTCGCGGGATGGGCGGTGGCATATCTCGTGAAAGTGATTCTGCGCAGCCTGCTCCGGCTTCTGCGATTCGATAAACTTTCAGAAAATACGGGCGCCTCGCAACTGCTGAACAAAGCCGCTCTGCCTTCGGCTTCGGAGGTATTGAGCCGGTTCGTTTTCTGGCTGGTGTGGCTTGGGTTCATTTTGGTTGGCGTGAGCGTGCTGGGAATTCTTGGGCTGCAAGAGCAGGTAGCGAAGTTCTTCTTTTTCCTGCCGCGATTGTTCGCAGCCTTGTTCATCCTGTTTTTTGGATTGCTGGCGGCCGGCTTTTTCTCGCGCGCTGCATTGCTGGCTGCGGTGAATGCGAATGTACCATCTCCGCGGGTGCTTAGTTTTGCTGTCCGCAGCATCATTATTGTTTTCGTGTTGTCGATTGTTTTTGAAGAACTGGGTTTGGCGGAACAGACGATGCTAGTGGCCTTTGGCATTGTTTTCGGAGCGCTGATGCTAGGGCTGGCGATCGCCTTCGGACTCGGTGGAAGAGATTTGGCTCAAGGTTTTTTAGAGAGAAGGTTCCTGCGTCCGAAGAAGGAAGAGGGCGAAGATGAACTCTCGCCGCTGTAGTTTGGCGAGAGGGTTGCTCTCAGCGATCATAGAGCAGAGTCAACTCCCGCAACCGCGCGGTCACCTCTCTCGTTAGGGCGTTGGTTTGGTAGCGCCATTTCCAGTTGCCGCTCACCGTGCCAGGCAAATTCATTCGCGCTTCACTGCCCAGACCCAACACATCCTGCAGGGGGACGATGGCGATGTCAGCCACGGACGCGAGGACTGTGCGAATCAGTATCCAATTGATGGGCTCATCATTTTTTAAACCTAAGTAGGCTCGCGCGAAGGCGCGTTCTTTCCGGATGTCTTCCGGTGTGCGTGTACTCTCACCGACGCCAGAGCTATTCCACCAGCCCACTGTGGTGTCATTGTCGTGGCCTCCGGTGTAGGCAGCAAGTTCGCGAGAATAGTTGTGCGGACGAAAGCTGGGACCCTGGGGATCGTTTCCAAATGCAAATTGCAGCAGGCTCATTCCCGGGAAACCGAATTCCGCGCGCAGCGCCTCCACGTCGGGAGTAATCACGCCAAGATTTTCGGCGACGAACCGCAACAATTTTAATTCCGCTTTGACGGCGCGGAAGAATTCCGCGCCTGGACCCTTCACCCACTTCCCTTCCTGCGCCGTTGATGCGGTGGCTGGAACTTCCCAGAAGGCTTCGAAGCCACGAAAGTGGTCCAAGCGCACATAGTCGAATAATTTCAGGGACGCGCGAAAACGATCAATCCACCAGCGGTGACCGGAGGCGGCCGAGACGTCCCAGCGATACAGAGGATTTCCCCAGAGCTGACCGGTAGCGCTGAAATAATCAGGTGGGACGCCCGCCACCGCGGTGGGCTGAGAATGTTCATCTAGGCGGAATAATTCCGGATGCGCCCAGACGTCGGCGCTATCGTGCGCCACGTAGATTGGGATATCGCCCATGATGCTGATGCCGCAGCTGTGGCAGTGGAGTTTGAGCTTCTGCCATTGCCGAAAAAACTCGAACTGAGCAAACTTGTGAACGTTTATTTCCGGCGCTAATTTCTGCTGCCATTCCTTCAGAACGGACGAATCCCTGCGACGTACTCCTTCGTTCCAGTCGGACCAGACGGCATTGTTCTGAACGGCTTTACACGCCATAAAAAGCGAATAGTCATTGAGCCAATCGGCATTCTCGCGGCAAAACTTTTCGAACGCGGCGCGGTCTCCTTCACCGCCGTCGGCGAAAAATGTGCGCGCGGCTTGACCGATTAAACGTTGCTTAACATCGATGACGGCGCCGTATTCAACGTGATCTTCGGGAAGAGACGATGCGATGGCCAAATCCTGCGCGGAGAGAGAGCCTTGCTCTCGCAACGCGTGCAGATCGATGAGAAGGGGATTGCCGGCGAACGCTGAGAATAGTTGATAAGGCGAATCGCCGTATCCAGTGGGACCGAGCGGGAGCATCTGCCAGATCTTCTGCCCGGACTGGGCTAAGAACTCGACAAACTCATAAGCTGAGGCTCCCAGATCTCCAATGCCGTGGCCGCCGGGCAACGACGTTACATGTAGCAAAATCCCACTGCTGCGAGGAAAGATCGAAGTATTCACGTTATGTTTTTGACTGCCAACACGGCGAGAGGGTTGCGGCACCTGTAAGAAATCTGCGGATCGAGCAAGTGTCTTAAGATTTTTTCGATTCTCTCCGTACGCGTTTGGCTTGGGATCTATCGGGAGCGCCGCTGGCGCTTGGCGGCCCATTTCTGGAATTCAAACATTCCCTCCCGCGGCGGGAATGATGATCGGCAAAACACACCATTCTTCTTGACCCACTGTTTGCCACCCAGTTAGCGTTTGAGAGTGATTTCTGCAACTAAGTTTCGCAACTGGGACAAGTCTACTCCCACGTTGATTTGCTTAGAGGCGAATGAGACAAATGACGGGCGAGCGGGGGCAGGCAGAAAAGATCTAACTAGGGATTGAGCGGGTCTGGTTATCAGATGGGAACTGCAGTTTCAGCATTTTCGGGACCGGGAGCCGCAGTATTTCTTTTGGCCGAAAACCGGCTGCTGCGCGAAGCTCTGCTGCGCATTCTGTCGAAGAAAGAGGATATCCACGTAATCGGAGCGGGCTCGTTTGGGCCGGACGTGCTGGAACAGATTGCGGCCGCCCGGGCTGACGTGGTGGTGCTCGATTCCGTCTCTCCGGTCCTGGCGGAGCCGGGGATCGTCCACAAACTCCACCAAGGTAATTCCGCGATTCGGGTTGTGATGGTTGGTATGGAGGCCGACGAGGGAATTTTCCTGCGCGTGGTGCAGGCAGGTGTTTTGGGCTATGTGCTAAAAGATGCGTCTGCGGTGGAAGTTTCACGCACTATTCGGGCGGTTGCCGCGGGCGACGCGGTTTGTCCGCCAATACTTTCTTCGGCGTTATTTGACTGGGTGTCGAGGCATAAACCGGCGATTCCCAGCTTGCATCTCAAGAATAGCCTTGGCCTTAGCCGCCGGGAGCAACAGCTTGTTGGACTCATTCAGCAGGGCCTCACCAACAAGGAAATGGCCAGCCGTTTAAATCTTTCTGAACAAACGGTGAAAAATCATGTGCACCGCATACTGCGGAAGCTGCGAGCGCCGGATCGGCTCGCGATCGTAGAGCTGTGTCGCAACGAAGGTCTAAATCTTTAGGCACCGGCCGCCGCCGCGCCCAGCTTTCCGGAGTTTTGATCGGCAAAAATGCATTCCAGATCACCCGCAGAAACCGATTGGAAATCGCGCACCACGTGCATCGCGCCAGCAAGGGTTAGGGTTTCTCGGGTCTCATGCAACGCAACTCCAATGCATCGCAAACCGGCACTCACAGCGGACCGAATGCCTGAGACGGCATCTTCTATCGCCAGTAAGCGCACAGGTTCGATTGCGAGACGGGCGCAGGCCAATCGATAAACACCCGCATCGGGCTTACTCAGAACTACATCTTCGCCCGCCACGATGACTGGAAAGCAATCGATTAATCCTAGTTCCGTCAAGGTTGAGACGGCGCGCTTGCGGCTGGCAGAGGTAGCCACGGCGAGCGCAGTGCCATTGCGATGCAGCTGGCGCACCAGAGGGAGCACGCCTGGAACCGGGCACGCCTCCAACCGTATTTCCTGGAAGATACTGTCTTTCCGCCGACCAAATTCCTCAAGCTCCGAATCGGGGCAGCTGCCAAAAAAATGCCGCAGGATATCTCTGCGCTTGCGGCCATCCAAAATGAAATCCATCTCAGGCTCGGACACCTCCCGTCCCAGCGTCCGAAAAAACTGACGCCAAGCTGTGCGATGCACCGCGTGGCTATCCACCAGAACGCCATCCATGTCGAAGATGACTCCGCGCAGTAATATGGCTTTCATAACACTTTTCCAGATGAAGCTGGCGAAGAAGGTGCGACCTGCTCCGATGGAGCCGAAAGCCCGTCCATGCCGGGCCAGGTATTCTGCGCCCTTTGATAGTTCTGCATCGTGCCGATATCGAGCAGGTAGTCGTTGATGTGGTAAGCCTGCAATTTGCCCAGCAGGCGGGGCAGGACATCAAAGGCGATATCGGCGGGAACGATGGGTGGTATGAAATCAAACAGGCCCGGGCCTGCCAGCATGAGTCCGGAGAAAACCCAATTACTGCGCGGATTTGTCGGCTTCTCTTCGAAGCCGGTGATGGTCCCGCGGCTGTCTGTAATCGCAACCCCACAGCGTGAAGGGGTCGGGCACCTGGTATAGACCGAGGGTCGCGACAGCTCCATGGCCGACATGAAATTCCGTCATGGGCCGCAGGTCCATGTTGGTAAGAACGTCGGAGTAAAGAATCCAGAACGCGGGATCAGAATCGATCCACTCGCGGTTTGCCGCGAGAGTTCCCGCCGAACCGAGCAAGTGTTCTTCATGGACCACACGGACGCTTACCGGAGAGCAGTTCTGCTGGAGATGTTTCTCGACGAGTCGCGCATAAGCATGCAGATTGATCAGAACCTCGGTGATCCCCGAACGTGCGCAGAGGTCGAGCCAGATGTCGAGTAGAGGTTTGCCCTGAATCGGTACCAGACACTTGGGCACAGAATCGGTGAGAGGACACAAACGGGTTCCGTGTCCGCCCGCGAGCAAAAAGGCTTTCAACGCGGAGCCTTGAGATCGCGATCGAGGTTGCGGATCAAACCGAGGCCGCCGAAGTGTAGGGCAGAAATGTCCATCGCGTGCCGGCGTGCTCGTCGTGATCGATGAAAGGGTCATTCACAATGACCTGCGGCCCTTGGGTATCGAATGCAAATGCCATCTCTTGCAAACCTTCTGCTTGCAGCGCTACCCGTACGGACGCCTGGAATGCCGGCTCGGCGTAAAGCAGAAGAAATCCACCGCCTCCGGCGCCGGTGATCTTGCCGCCGACGGCGCCGTGCTCGCGCGCCACGGCATAGAAGTGGTCGATGCGCGGATTGGAAATGCGTTGGGAGACGCGCTTCTTGGCTTGCCAGGCGTCATCGAGCAAATGCCCGAAGTGTTCCAGGTTGCCGCAGAGGAGAGCCTCTTTCATAAGGGAGCCAGCTTCTTTTACCTGGTGCAGCGCTTCCACGGCGGGCCCGGCGGGCAGTCGCGTAGATTCTTCCTGATCCGCCAGGATGTCCCAGGAGTGGTGCGCGGCTCCGGTAAAAAACAGCATGAGGTTTGCCTGCAATGCGGAAAGGACGCCGGGATCGAGTTGTAGAGCTTCGACCTGCGTGGCTCCGTCCGGGTTGAAGCGGATATAGTTCAAACCGCCAAAAGCGGCCGCGTACTCATCCTGTTTGCCGACGTGCCGTTTTAGTCCGACGCGGGTGATGCGATAAGCACGCTCGTCCATTGCGATGATGAGAACGTCGGGCAGTACCTGCTCCACGATTTCGGCCAATTCCCCCTCGTTCTGCACTTCACCCACAACTTCAATATCGGGCTGGTCGGTGATGGTAGCCAAGACCAATTCCCGCATCAGCCGCGGATGATTTGCCACCAGTACACGGACTCGTCTCACGGAGGATTCCCCAGCGCAGAGCATAGGTCGGCCTATTCCGCTGGCACAAGGTTCAAAAAAGATCTATGCGGAGCGGGTCTGGGGAAGCCAGATAGTAATCGGTTGTGTCGCTTGACAGACGGATAAAGAGGCCACAGCAGTACTGGTCCTCGTACTAACTACGGTACTAGTATCTGGGTTGTGGATTGAATTATCGGCGGGTTTATCGAGTTCGTGAGCGATCGCGCAAGCTGACTCGCAGGCCTGAACCAAGCATCTCAGGAAAGTTGGTGGGCAGTGCAGGACTCGAACCTGCGACCTCCTGCTTGTAAGGCAGGCGCTCTAACCAAGCTGAGCTAACCGCCCATCTGAAAACAAAGGAGTTACTAACACTCTCGGCACAGTGCCTTGTAGCAATGTCCCAGCTTTTGCAAAATAGTTTTGCACAGGCAGAGCGGTAGCACTTGAAACAAAAACGAGGACAACGAGGCTCTTTGAGAATCGAATCTGGCTCCTAGTATGGCTACTACAATACCTACGTCAACAATGAGGCCGGGGACCAAATTATACGTAAGCAGAAGTCGATAAAGCTGGGGCCAGCCGAAGGACCAAACAGATTGAGCAAATCGGATGCCTATGCAGCCCTGGCCAAGGAGATTGAAAAGAACACAGGGGGCAGCAGTGCTGCTCGACCGGACGGCAACATAACCTTCCAGAACTTCGCTGAGACACGTTGGTGGCCCCTGCGCGAGGCTAGGCTGCGTCCCAGCAGTAAAGCTTCCGCATTGCATACGTTGTCTCATGTTTATGCAAAATTCGGAACTACGCCTCTTGAACGGCTCAACAAAGTTGAGCTGCAAACATGGCTCAATGAGCTGGCAAAAAGCTACAGCAAATCGCTGGTGCTACATGCCAAGTTTTATCTCAAGAGTATCTTATCAGAGGCCCAGGAGCAGGGTTACATTCTGAAGAATCCAGCCATCAAGCTGGAGAGCCCTCGTACGAAACAAACCGCTAATAATGACGTTCTCACGCCAGAACAATTTCGCGCTGTGATCGCAGAGTTGAAGTGTCCCTACGATCTAATGGTTCGCTTAGGGCCAGGCTACGTCAGATTGGTTCTCTATACCCTGTGTTTACCGGTCGAAACCATCAGCAGACCCAGGCGCAACACGCTTGCCTCCGAGCGAACAATGCTTTCCTGCTACAGCGCAGGCTTGGACAAGTTCTAATAGACCCGGCATAGGTTTGCCAGTCCGTGATTTTCGAGGTCATAACTTGAGACGAGCGTCTACGCAGCCTCACTTTGAAGTCCTTTGTTTGAGATTTTGGTGATCTTCGGCTGAGCTAACGCCGCGAAATCCGCCCACGTCAATCGCATCAATTCGCGGTGTGTGCCGGCGTTGAACGCAATCTCTTTGTCCTTGGTCAGGGCTTCATCGGCGATCACTTGCATGCCGTACAGATTTCCGAACGGCGGCATCGCACCGGTTTCACAATCGGGAAAGCGGTCTTTGAAGTCGGCTTCTGAAGCCAATTCCACAGACTTTGCTCCAACCGCATGCTTCAGCAACGGCAAATCGACGTGACGAGAAGCAGGAACAACCGCCATCGCCAACGCTCCGTCGATCTTGACGATTACCGTCTTCGCAAGCTCCTTGCCGGGCATGTGCACCAGGGCTGCGATTCCTTGCGCGGTGCATGCCACCGAGTGGGATATGACAATGTACTTAATCTGTTTAGTATCGAGAAATTGTTTTAACGTCGTAAGTGACATGGCAGTCTCCTTTCTGACTTGCTTGTAGTCCTTTTCCGCAGGTTTTGCAGTGACTACTGTCACCGCTTAATCTCGCCGGCGATTAGCGACACTAACTGCTGCACAGCGTGTTTCACTTCTTCAGACATGGCAGCTCCGACCTGAAATTTGTCTTCCATCGATGGCATAGAGATGCAGCTTAGAGGGAAGAGCGCGCAGGCCCTGGGCAAGCTCGACAACGTAAGCAAGGTCTAGACCATGAGTTCGACGTGGTCGACTGTTTTGCAGCGAGAATCTGATTAACGCCTCAGTCGTGGATCGTCCCCACAACAGAAGCTTCCGTCATCACTGCGTCGACGAGAGTAACGTCGACCGCTCCGCGCCAGAGTTCGAGAAGCGCGAGAGGGTCGCCCGTGTGAATTTGTGCTGGAATGCCGAGCTCTCACCTAAACCCGCAACGCGCCGTCATCCTTCCGCGAAGCGACAAAACATGCAATCTCTCGCCACGGCCAAAGTGCGCCGGGTGACAACAATCACCCGCACCGGTGTAGGCCATCACTGCGATTTGGGTACGAAAGAAGAGAATTATAAAGGACGTTATTAAACAGCTTTACCTACGGAGGTAGGACTATGACTCCTGTATTGACATCGCCGGGAATTAAAGCTCCCGGGGATTACCTTCAACAAGTCATGATCAGTGTGAAGGCGAAGAACCCGGCCGAGCCTGAGTTCCATCAGGCGGTGCAGGAAGTGTTCGACTCTCTACGGTTAGTTTTGGGGAAACATCCGGAATATCAATCCGCTCGTCTGCTCGAAAGAATTGTCGAGCCGGAGCGGGTCATCATGTTCCGTGTGCCCTGGTTTGACGATCAGGGAGAGATTCAAGTCAATCGTGGTTTCCGCATCGAGATGAACAGCGCCATCGGCCCCTACAAGGGCGGACTGCGCTTCCATCCTTCGGTGAATCTTGGCATTTTGAAATTCCTGGCATTCGAACAAGTATTCAAGAACTCGCTCACCACGCTGCCTATGGGCGGCGGCAAGGGCGGATCCGATTTCGATCCCAAGGGCAAAAGTGATAACGAAGCGATGCGCTTCTGCCAGAGCTTCATGACCGAGCTGGCGCGGCACATCGGACCGGATACCGACGTCCCGGCCGGCGACATTGGCGTGGGCGGGCGGGAGATCGGTTTCCTGTTCGGACAATACAAGCGTCTGCGAAATGAATTCAGCGGCGTCCTCACCGGCAAAGGCCTGGCGTGGGGCGGTTCGCTGATTCGTCCCGAAGCCACTGGTTATGGCTGTGTGTACTTCGCCAGCGAAATGCTCAAGAGCAGGAAGGATTCACTCGAAGGCAAGACCTGCCTGGTTTCAGGCAGCGGCAACGTCTCGCAATACACCATTGAGAAGCTGCTCGATTTCGGCGCGAAGCCGGTGAGCGTATCCGATTCGAACGGCGTGATCTACGATCCCGATGGCATCGATCGCGAGAAGCTGGCCTGGGTCATCGAGCTGAAGAATGTGAAGCGTGGACGCATCCGGGAGTATGCCGATCACTACAAGAAAGCGATCTTCATGCCCACTGATATCAAGCTGGAACACAACCCGCTCTGGAACATCAAGGCGGATTGCGCATTCCCGAGCGCCACGCAGAATGAGATCACTGCAAGAGACGCGGCGAATCTTATTAAGAATGGTATCAAGCTGGTCGCCGAGGGCGCGAACATGCCCAGCACACTCGACGCCACCAAGATGTTCCTCGAAGCAAGAATCTTGTACGGACCAGCCAAAGCCGCGAACGCTGGCGGCGTGGCAACGTCCGGACTCGAGATGGCCCAGAACAGCGCACGCCTGAGCTGGACTCGCGAGGAAGTGGACGACCGTCTGCACAAGATCATGATCGCCATTCACCAGAACTGCTACGAAACGGCCGAGAAATACGGCACGCCCGGCAACCTGGTAAACGGCGCCAACATCGCGGGCTTCCAGAAGGTAGCGAATGCGATGCTGGATCAGGGGCTTGTGTAGGGAAAACTCGAAAGAGGATGAAACGTGTGCCCCACTCTTGTCCCTGAGTTGTTTTCGGGAACGGGGGTGGGGATTTTGACTTTCCATCTTTCGGCTTTCGATTTAAATAGCCCATTGGTCTCCGCAATGGACGGGCTCTGCTGCAGTTGGCAAAATGCTGGGCTTCTTTGCTTGGCGCAGAATGACAGGGTGAGGGATTCGCGAGAGATGCTGGGTCCCTTCCAAGACGAATTCAAAAGGAAATTGTTCTAGGAAACCCGTCCATGTCCCTTCCCACTACAGCCGAGCCCATTCTCGACGCGGAAGAGCGCTTTGAAGGCTTCGAGCATCTGATGCCCTTCAAAGTACAGAATATTCTTCTGGTCTCGAGTCTCTACGATTCGTTCATCTTGCGCGAAGACGGACGGCTCAATGAACTCCTCATCGACGAATCGCTCGAATTGAGCCTGCAGCACATTCCAGGGATCACGCACGTTTCCAGTTGCGCCGAAGCGCTTGACCTGGCAAGTTCCAATCCGCAGTTCAATCTGATCGTGACCAATCTCGCGGTGGGAGAGATGAACGCCGCGCAGTTGGCAAGCGAAGTCCTACGCGCGGGGCTCGACGTTCCCGTGGTCGTGCTGGGATACGACTATCGCGAGATCAAGAATTTTGTGGCGCGTAATCCAGTCACCGATGTCGAGCGTGTCTTCCTTTGGCAGGGCAATGCCCGCATCTTGATCGCCATGGTGAAGTACATTGAGGACAAGCGCAATGCGCTGCACGATACTCGCGCCATCGGCGTGCCCGTCCTCTTAGTCGTCGAAGATAACATTCGCTATTACTCGTCGTTTCTGCCGGTGATCTATACCGAGCTGATCAAGCAATCGCGGCGCGTGATTCAGGAAGGCATTAATGTGGCGCATAAGCTGGTGCGCATGCAGGCACGGCCCAAGATTCTGCTTAGCTCCAACTTTGAAGACGCGGTGCAGGTGGTACAGCAGTATCGCGATTATCTTTTGGGAGTCGTTTCCGATGTCGAGTTTCCGTGGGATGGGCAGCTTAACCCCGAAGCCGGCTTCGAGCTTTCGCGCATGGTCAAGAGCCTGGTGCCGGATGTGCCTGTGGTGCTGCAGACGAGCCGCACCGAATTTCGCCCGCGAGCCTACGCCGCGGGCTACTCGTTTCTTCGCAAACGCTCTCCAACGCTGCTTAGAGACTTGCGACAAATTTTGACCGACCATTTCGGCTTCGGTGATTTCGTGTTTCGCCTGCCCGACCAGAGTGAGGTCGGCCGCGCCAAGGATCTCAACGAACTGGAAGAGATGCTGCAAACGCTGCCTGCCGAAAGCCTGATGTACCATGCGCAGCGCAACCACTTTTCGCACTGGCTGATGGCGCGTACGGAATTTGCGTTGGCGGCAAAGCTGCGGCCGCGCCGGGTTTCCGATTTCACTGATGCCGAACATTTACGGCGAAACCTGATCGACTCGATCGCCAGCTACCGCCGGGAGCAGAGCGAGATCCTGATTGGCGATTTCAAGGCCGACACTTTCAAGCCTTCGGAATCGAGCTTTCTGCGGATCGGCTCGGGATCGCTCGGCGGCAAAGCGCGCGGCCTCGCGTTCGTTCGCCATTTCCTGCGAACACGGCGCATCACCCGGCGCTTTCCCGGCGTGCGCATTGCTGTTCCACCGGCGGTCGTCCTGGCCACAGACGTGTTCGACCAGTTCTTGGCAGAAAACAACCTGCAAGATTTCGCCCTGCACTGCGACGACGACAACGAAATTCAACGGCGGTTCCTCGATGCCGATCTTCCCGCCGCGCTGCAGGCTGATCTCAAAGCGTTCCTCGAAGAGGTGCATTATCCGCTGGCGGTGCGTTCCTCCAGCCTGCTCGAGGATTCGCAGTATCAGCCGTTCACCGGCGTCTATGAGACTTTCATGCTGGGCAATCAGAGCGGCGAGATCGGCACGCGCCTCGCTGAACTCAGCGAGGCGATCAAGCGCGTGTACGCCTCTACTTTCAGCCAGCACGCTAAGGGTTACGTGCGCGCCACGCCTTACCGCCTGGAGGAAGAAAAAATGGCGGTCATCCTGCAGCAGGTGGTGGGGATGAAGCATGAAGCGGCAAAGCTTGAAGGAACAGGTCTTGAAGGAATCAAGCACGGGGCGCGCTTCTATCCGGATTTTTCCGGCGTCGTGCGCTCGCATAATTTCTATCCCGTGCCGCCCATGACGTTCGCCGATGGGATCGCCGCCGTGGCCCTGGGCCTCGGCCGGACTGTGGTTGATGGCGGCAAATGTCTCACGTTCTGTCCCCGGTATCCACGCAATCTTCTGCAGTTTTCTTCCGTCGAAGACATTCTGGCGAACACGCAGTCGGAATTCTGCGCACTGGAACTGGACGGTGCTTCCCCAAGTCCACTTCATCTTCGCGAAGCCCACTTCGGATTGAACGCTGCCGAAGCCGATGGCACGCTCGACGCCGTTGGCTCAACCTATTCGGCGGACAATCATGCGGTGTACGACGGCCTAAGCCGTCCCGGCGCACGCATCGTAACCTTTGCGCCCTTGCTCAAACACGGGTTGTTTCCCCTGGCGACGATACTTGAGCTGCTGGTGAAAGCCGGGGAATACGCGCTGGGCAATCCAGTTGAGATTGAATTTGCGGTTCGTCTGCCGCGCAGTCCGACGGAGTCCGCGGAGTTTGGCTTCCTGCAAATTCGTCCGCTCACCCTGGCCCGCGATCATCAGGATCTTTCGCTTGCCGATGTGGATCCCGCGCAACTGATCTGCCAGAGCACAAAAGTTCTAGGTAACGGCCGCATCGACCATCTGCATGACATTGTCGTAGTCGATGCGCAACGTTTTGAGCGCAGCCGGAGCCAGGAAGTGGCTAAGGCTGTGGCCCGGTTCAATGCCGGGCTGAGTGCAGAGAATCGTCCGTATCTTCTGATCGGATGCGGACGTTGGGGATCGAACGATCCCTGGCTCGGCATTCCCGTGAAATGGGATGAAATTTCAGGAGCTCGGGTGATTGTCGAAGCCGGTTTCCGCGATTTTCGCGTCACCCCGTCGCAGGGCAGTCATTTTTTTCAGAACTTGACGGCATTTCAAGTCGGCTATTTCACCGTAAACCCGGACGCCGGAGAAGGTTCGCTCGATTGGCAATGGCTCAATGAGCAGGCTGCCATGGCTGAAGAGGGGTGCGTCCGGCATCTGCGGTTTGCGGGCCCATTCCGCGTGGTGATGAATAGCCGCAGTAGCCGAGGCGTAATTTTCAAACCTGCCATATCCTGACCTCCAAACACTTGTGATCCGCCTTTGTGACTGGCGTCACTCTACCCGACGTCGGTTATCACTGCCGGCGAGAGGCATCCGGCTTGTAATTCAAGAAGAGGTCGGTTGAGGGGCGTCAACGGATCTCACAAAATTACTTGCCGAGAGGGCCGACCATGATTAACGACGACCTCGTGAAATGTCCGCTATGCCACGGCTTTGCGCACATCGAAAACCCCGAACTTCTAGCCGCGCTGAGAGATCCACGACTTCGCATGCAGGTCGAGAAGTATGTCGCCCAACTTCTAAACGCTCCGCTGGAGGAGTTAGTCAATGCCGCCGCTAAATCGGTGGAGCGCGACTTTCAGAAGGATGTTCACAACTGGAATCCGTTGGTGCCCATGTGGCGAAGAAGTCCAAAGGAGTGAATTCGTTCGGACAGCGCTCAGCTATCGTGTGGCAGAGCCGATGAGAACGAAAAGGCGGAGGAGAGCTACGACAATCAGCAAGCAGCAGGACTTGGACTACCACCAGGGTGCGCGACCGGGATGCGACTGTGGAACAGATCGTCAGCCTGGCCGCCATTGACGTGGTCGACGCGCAGGAAAACGGATCTTACGCCCAGGTCCGCGTGCCCGGGGAACCGGAGTTGGTGCGCGAAGACTGAAGGACGAAGACTGAGAGCGGGGGAGACCACGCATGTCCACACTGTGGAAATCGCGGTACGCCCTGCTCGACGGGAAAGACATCGGGTGCTGGCAAGCCTCCGCCGCACTGCGGAGCTGGAATCGCGTCTGCGCGCAGGTCCAAAGTTCATGTCCCAGGCTCAAGGCGCTATCCCCGGATGGCATTTCTTTCTGCATGAACACCTCAAATCCAGCTTGCGACAGCCGTGCTTCGAGCCGTTGCGACAGGTAGATATTGTGAAAGGTTCCGCCACTGAGGCATACACGGTGGATCTTTCGCAGGAGCATTGCCAACTGGGCGAACCCCTCGACCAACCCGTTGTGGAAACGCCGGCTGATCGCCGCCACAGGAAGACTCCGATCGAGAACATCGAGCAGCGCTTCAAATAAGCACTGCGTGCCGATGATCCAGCGATCACCGTCCGGTACTAATTCCAGTGGATATGCAGCTTCTTCCTCCGATGCCACGATGGTCATCTCCAGTTCAATCGCTGCCTGCTCCTCGTAATTGACTTCTTGACGAATTCCGATCAACGCGGCCACGGCATCGAATAGACGCCCTGGACGTGAGAGGCGAATTCACACCCTGTTCTATCATGCGCAGGAGGGCAAATCAGGGCTCGACCCTTCGCGCACGCAGGTGAAATCGCATGGTCAAGCTTCACGGCGGCTCCGGCGAACGCTAGACTCGTGCTTGTCTGCTCCGTTGACGCCGAGCCAGCGTCCCCGATTTGCTTCGAGGATCACAAGAGATACCCCTAGCTGCGATTTGCCAGCCTTCGGTGTTTGCGGGGCTGGTCCCATATTTTGGTTCATTGCCGCTTTGATTTCCTCGCTCACGCTTCTCGCAATTCGGACCTGAACTATTCGTTCTTCGCCTTGGACCATTTTCGGTCGGCACATCGAAGACAATTGTTCCAGGTTTAACAACTCTTTCGGGCTTCAAAGCGCTTAGAAATGAGTCCCCACTGCCCGGCCCAAGAAAATGTACTACGTACTGTTTATTCTTTTCCTTCTCCGCAACGCAAAACTTTCGCCCATCATCTCCTTGATGCTTTTGAAGGCACTCAGCAAACTGCTGAGCAGCAGATTCAGTTTCGATGCCTTCATCTGGACTATGCGGCGGCACGCAAGAGCACGATACGGACACTCCGATGCCGAGCTGACAGAATAGGCGATTCCCACGCCGTCCGGGACTGAGCGACTATATGCGAGTCGAGAAAACGCGGTCAAATGCACGGCACCGGCTTTGCGATCCGAAAACTAAAGTTGAATTAGTTCGCGCCGATAGCTTATTGAGACAAGTTCTGCCTCGCTCTCTAGCGTACGCGTGTGCGGTCTTTAGAGAGTATCAAACCTGGGAGATGTGAATGAACCGCTTCGGACTCAGGGCAAAACTAGCCACGGGGTTTGGACTCTTGCTGGTTTTGCTCGTGCTGATGAGCAGTGTGAGTTACTATTCGCTGCTGCGCGTAACTGCAGCCACCGAGGAGGCAAACAGCTCCTTGACAAGAAAGCAGCATGCGACCCTGACCGAAGTCAGCGTACGGAAGCAGATTCAGGCATCGAACGATCACACTTTCACCGGCGATGCAGCGTCGCTGCAAAGATATGACGAAACTAAACAAGAAGTACAGCGCAGCCTGGACGAGCTGGGTAAAATGCTGGTCGCCGAAAGAGACAAGGCTCTGCTGGCGAAACTGTTGCTCAGCGTGCAACAGATTACCGCGCTGACAGAGCAACAACTCGCCTTGCGCAGCGCCAACCGGAACTACGAAGCCACGGACATGGCTTTCGGGCCTAAAGAACAAAAGGCGATTAAAAGCGTGGCCGATGATGCCTCGCAATTGGAAGTCTGGGAGGATACTCAGGCGCAGAGCGCCCTTTTAGCGGAGCACAAAGCTCAGGCGCGAGCGAATTTTGTGACGATCGCGCTGGTATTTTCCGGCTTTCTGGCGGGCATTACGATCGCAGCCTTCATCGCACGCTCGATCACCCGCGGAATGTCGGGACTGCTCGGCATGATCCAGGAGATTGCCAGCAAGAATCTTGTGAAGTCCGATATCACAATAACGTCAAGCGATGAAATTGGACAGGCCGAAGCCGCCCTCAACGGCATGAAGAACTCGCTGCGCGAGTTGATCAACTCCATCGCGGCCACGGCAGAGCAGGTGGCAAGCGCAAGTCAGGAGATTTCGTCATCCGCGGCCCAGTCGGCCGAGAATGCTCGAGTGCAGAGCGATCAGACGCAACAGGTCGTTGCTGCTATGCAGGAAATGGCGACGCGGGTGCGGCAAGTTCTGGATAGCTCCATCAGTGCTTCTGATTCTTCGCAGAAAGCCGCCGAGGCTGCCCACCGCGGAGGGCAAGTTGTGGAGGAGGCGCTGGCCACCATTCGCAGTATCGCTGATTCATCCAAAGGTGTGGCCGCCAGCATCGCCACTCTGGGATCCAGTTCCCAACAAATCAGTACGATTGTGGGAGTTATTGATGACATCGCCGATCAAACTAATCTGCTCGCACTTAATGCTGCGATCGAAGCGGCGCGCGCCGGAGAACAGGGGCGCGGCTTTGCCGTGGTTTCCGACGAAGTACGTAAACTCGCCGAGCGTACGACACAGGCCACCAAGGAGATTGCCGCAACTGTCGAATCGATCCAGATAGAGACTGGTCACGCCGTCCGCGCAATGGACAAAGGAACGAAGGACGTAACGGCCGGAGTCGAAAAGACATCCGCATCGGGCGAGGCTTTGCAGGAAATCATCCAGATGTCCGCCAAGGTGGGGGATGTAATTTCCGAAATCACTGGTGCCGCAAATCAACAATCGGAAGCCACTCAGCAGGTAAATGCGAGCATGTCGCAAATCTCGCAACTGGTTCAGGAATCCTCGACCGCCGCCAACCATACTGCCAGCGCGTGTAATGATCTTTCCAATCTGGCGCTCGACTTGCGCGCCCTGGTAAACCAGTTCAGGCTCGAATCGGAGCGTGATGATGCCAGCCGGTCCACCTTCACGAAGTCTGATTTCCGACCTGATCGCGCATTGGCTCCCGCGAAAGCCTCAGCCGCAACCATCGGAGCGGATTAAGCCTGGAACTAATTGGGACCGGAACGAAATGCTAGGCGCAGCCGACGGCTACCGAATTCCCAATCTCCCCGCTGCCACGTGTTTGCCCAAGCCTCCCTGCTAGACTGACGCGGTGCGTCGTCTGATTGTTAACGCCGATGATTTTGGCTTCACTGCGGGAGTCAATCGCGCCATTGTCGAAGCTCACACTCGAGGAATCGTAACTTCGACTACGCTGATGGCCAGTGGCTCCGCCTTTGACGATGCCGTCCGGCTGGCTAAAGAAAATCCAGGGCTCGACGTCGGCTGCCATTTGGTACTTATCGATGGCAAGCCGGTGCTGGATCCGGTTCGGCTGTCCACGATCACTTCCCGAAATTCTGGTACGGTTCGCTTTCGTGATGGTTTGAAATCGTTTGCGGCCCGTGCGGTGACAAAGCGCTTCAACCCAGCGGAGATTGAAGCTGAGACGAGCGCTCAGATACACAAGATCCAATCGGCCGGCATCAACGTTTCCCATGTGGATTCTCACAAACACACTCACTTGTTTCCGGCGGTGCTGGATCCGGTCCTGCACGCTGCGCGGGCTTGTGGAGTGCGAGCGGTTCGCAATCCGTTTGGCCCGCGCAAGCCGCTGGCTTCAACAGAATTGTTGGCCCGACCCAGTCTCTGGCCCCGATATGCAGAAGTGCGAATTCTGCGCGCCCTGGCCAGCAGATTTCATGACGCGGCTAAACGGCAGGGAATGATAACTCCCGATGGTACGCTCGGCATCGTTGTAACGGGTGCGCTTGACGAAAGACTCTTCCGTGGCATTGCCGCCATCATTCCCGAAGGCACTTGGGAATTTGTTTGCCATCCGGGCTACAATGACGCGGATTTGCAGCGAGCTAATACCCGGCTGCGGGAATCGCGAGAGACCGAGTTGCGCGTACTCACCCTGCCTGAGGCCAGGCAGTTGTTGGAAGCCGAAGACATCGACTTGATTTCGTATCGCGAGCTGGTCTCAACCGAGAGGACCTCGTAAGAGCAGTTGATAAGTCTATTCACTCACTCAGGACTAGTCACTTTCGTAATCTTAGGAAGAATCGGGTAGGGCGTATCATCAGGTTAGTTTCGGCTTAAAGACTTAAGCTGGGAGGCTCTTAATCATGCCTGCCTCAGGGGCGGCTCCGCGCGCGACGCTGGACTTGCGTGTACGTGTGTGGGGCATGGGGGCCGATAACCGTCCTTTTCACCAGAACGCGAACGCTCAAAATGTAAGCACAAATGGGGCCTGCATTTGCGGACTCGAACATGAGTTGAAGGTGGGCGACGTTATCGGCGTTCAATACGAAACCAAAAAAGCCCGCTGCAAGGTGATATGGGTGATGGAGGCCGGAGGCCTTAAAAAGGTTCAGGTAGGAGTTCAACTGGTGGCAGACCAGGAGTGTCCGTGGCTGGCGCAGCTACCGCCAGAACTACGCTCCAATATGCCAAATTACACCCCTGACAATCGCAGAAAATTCCAACGTCACAGAATATCGTTCCCCTTGGAATTCCGCGACGAACGTGTGAACACCCCGATGCGGGTCAATGCCACTGACATCAGTGGTAATGGCTGTTATGTTGAGACGGTCATGCCCTTGCCGATTTCTACTGTACTGCGCGTGGAGTTTTGGATCGACCAGGAACGCATCTCGGCCTCCGCCACCGTCCGTACACGCGATCCAGGAGTCGGGATGGGAATCGAATTCAGTGGTCTGCCGGAAGATTCCAAGAAACGATTCCAGGCTCATCTCGATAAGCAGGATCCTGGCCTCTCCGTGCAAGGACAGAAAGCCGGCGAATAGGCCGCTGTAATGCGCAGAAAGCTTTCTGCGTAAACCCAGGTTCGCCGAGAATCTGCATCTTCTGCTACCCTCGACCATCGAACTACAGAATCTCTCAAGGGCGGTCCAGACGGAATGAAGATTGGGATTACGTGTTACCCCACCTACGGCGGCAGCGGCGTGGTGGCCACAGAACTAGGTCTGGAGCTGGCCCAGCGCGGTCACGAAATTCATTTCATCTCTTATGCGCAGCCGATCCGCTTGCGCGGGGAAGAACCTAATATTCACTATCACGAAGTCGAAGTGTCCCGGTATCCGTTATTCGACTATCCACCTTATGACCTGGCTTTGGCGACCCGCATGGCAGAGGTTTCACAATTGTACGATCTCGATCTGCTGCACGTTCACTATGCCATTCCACATTCGGTAAGCGCGTTGCTGGCGCGCCAGATGCTGGCTGACGGTCCCCGGGGACGCCGACTGCCGTTTGTCACTACGCTGCATGGCACCGATATCACTCTAGTCGGGCTGGACCGGTCCTACTTGCCCATCACGCGTTATTCCATCAACCAGAGCAACGGTGTCACTGCCGTCTCGAATTATCTCCGCGACCGTACGATGCGGGTTTTCGATGTCAGCAAAGAGATTGAAGTCATCTACAACTCGGTGAATTGCGATGTGTATTGCCGATGCGCGAACTCTTCCGAGCTCCGCACTGAGTATGCTCCCAAGGGGGAACGTCTGCTGGTACACCTCTCCAATTTTCGCCCGGTAAAAAGGGTCACGGATGTGATCGAGATTTTTGATCGGGTGCGTAAGAAGATTCCGTCAAGGCTTTTGCTGATCGGCGATGGCCCGGACCGTTCAGTGGCCGAATGGCTGGCCGTCCAGAAAGGAATTCACGAAGACGTGCTCTTTCTCGGCAAGCAGGACGAAGTGCAGGAAAAACTCGGCATTGCGGACATTCTCCTGATGCCAAGCGAACTGGAATCGTTCGGCCTGGCGGCGCTGGAAGCGATGGCCTGTGAAGTAGTGCCCATCGCAACCCGCACCGGCGGCGTGCCGGAAGTGATCGAACATGGCGTTAGTGGGTATCTCGCGGACGTTGGCGACGTGGACACGATGGCGCGTTACGCAATCGAACTTCTCAATGACGAGAGCGGGTTGCACGCGATGGGCAAGGCGGCGCGCGCCGTGGCGCAGGCTCGTTTCTGTTCCAGCAGGATCGTTCCGCAATACGAAGCTTATTACCGGCGAGTGGTCGAACGCTCTTCGTAAAATCCTTCGGGCACCGCGCCCGCGGTCTGCAGCAGCGGCAATCGAATTCGCACCAGCGTTCCTTTGCCCTCATGGCTGTCGATCGTCATCCGCGCAGTATCTCCATACAAAACCTGCAGGCGTTCGGAGATATTCGCCATGCCGATTCCCGCGCCTCGCAGGCTTACAGAGTCCGGTGACTGAGTGGCTGCCATGCCAACCCCATCATCTTCCACTTCAATCACCAGACCCGAACTGGACAGGCGACTACGCAGGTGGATGCTGCCACCTTCCACCTTGGAAGCGAGTCCGTGCTTAATTGAATTCTCGACCAGCGGCTGCAACAACATGCTGGGCACCATCACATCCAGAGATTCCGGGGCAAGTTCCTTCACTACGCGAAGTTTGTCTTCTCCAAAACGGACAACCTCGATGTCGAGATAATTGTCGATAAACTCCACTTCCTCGCGCAGAGGCACGAAAGAGTCCGCACTGTTGAGCAATCGACGCAAGATGGTGGCCAATTTTGAAATCAGTTCGCGTGCCGTATCCGGATCGAAGCGCACCAGAGAGGAGATTGAATTTAACGTGTTAAAGAGGAAATGAGGATTGATCTGGTTCTGCAGCGCTTCCATGCGCGCGTGTAAAAGGAGCCGCTCTTGTTCTTCGAGCTTGATCTGGATGCGAACACTGTTGAAGATCTTGAGCTCAATCCCGATAGCAGTTATCGACGTGGCGTAGATCGCCGCGTATATCCACCAGTTGTCAGGACTCTCGATACTGAAGATGGAACGCGGAAAATTTGCCGCGAGTTCCGTCTGCACCAGCCGCAGACCCACGACTGTGATGAAGAACATGACTTGCCAATCGAAGAGGCGTGGGCGCGGCAAGTTGCGCCGAATCAGACGGAAGATGCTCTGATCGATGAAGGGAGAGAACGACCAGATGTCGTCCTTGTCCGCGGCCAAAGTGCGCAGTTGACCCGCGATAAAGCCGCACAGTACTCCGAACGGCATAGCCGCCCAGTCGCCGTGCAGCATCGCGGGAATGCCCATCATGACTCCACCGAGAGAGCCGGCCAGGCGTCCCCCAATCACTCCCAGCAAAAGGGCGGTTTCAAAACTCAAATCCCCGGCCAGGAAACTCTTTGCGGTAAACCGTATCCAGACGCCGACCATGATGGGCAACGCCATCCACAACACCAGGTAGATCTTCTGGCGAAATGTGCGCTCTTCGCGAAACAGCAGCGATTTGAATTCCTTGGAACGCACCAAACTGCTGGACACGGCAGCAGCCACGCCCAACTTCACCAGCAGATTGATCCAAATGAGCCGTGGTTCCATGAGTTTCGGGTAAAGAAATGCCCGCGAGCAAACTGTAGCACGAGAGGGATCGGACGACCTGATCCGATCAAGGATCAGTCGATCTTGCGCGCCATTCGCAGATCGCTTCCTGTCATTTCCTTCGGCTCATCGATGCCGAGGATGCCCAGCATGGTAGGCGAGATATCTCGCAACGAGCCATTCGGCTTTAGTGTGAAGCGCTTAGCATCTTCGGCGACCACGATAAAGGGCACGGGGTTCGTAGTGTGTGCTGTGTGCGGGCCGCCGGTTACGGGATCAATCATCATTTCAGCGTTGCCGTGGTCCGCAGTAATGAGCATCGCTCCGCCCTTCGCGCGCACTACTGCTTCAATCCGGCCCAGACATGCGTCCACGGTTTCAACGGCTTTCACCGTGGGCTCAATTTTCCCCGAGTGCCCGACCATATCAGCATTGGCGAAGTTGACGATGATTACATCGAACGTGCCGTCTTCGGTGGCCTTGATGACTGCGTCGGCGACGCCGGCAGCACTCATCTCTGGTTTCAGATCGTAAGTCGCAACCTTCGGCGATTGCACCATAACGCGTTCTTCGCCGGGAAACGGCTGCTCTACTCCACCATTGAAAAAGTATGTGACGTGAGCGTACTTCTCAGTCTCAGCCACGCGGAGGTTGCGCATGTTCAGTCCGCCCATTACGTTCGCCAAAATGTTCGCCATGGATTCCGGAGGAATGACGACCGGGAGGCTGAAATTCTTGTCGTATTGCGTCATGCAAATGTAGTGCAGATTTTTCGGAACCCGATCACGGGGAATGGTAGCGTCCAAATCAGCCGCGCCGGGAAGATCGCTGCCGCCTTTCGAATTCAAGCCGCTGTTGCGAGCCAGCGCGCGTGTGATCTGCCGCACTCGATCGGCGCGAAAGTTGAAACAGATGCAGGCATCGTCATCGCGAATCGTCGCCAGCGGCTGGCCGTTCTTATCGGTGCAGACGAACGGGATGACAAACTCGTCCGTCACATTCTTGTTGTAGGAATCTTTCATCCCTTGCACGGGATCAGCATACTTGCCCCCTTCCGCATCCCTAAAGACCATCGCGTTATACGCCTTGGCAATGCGCTCCCATCGCCGGTCGCGATCCATCGCATAGTATCGCCCGTTCACGGTGGCAATTTTGCCGGAGTTGTATTCACGCATTTTCTGCTGCAGTTGTTCGAGATAGCCAGCGCCGTTAGTGGGAAGCGTGTCACGGCCGTCCATGAAGGCATGCACAAAGACTCGGTCCACACCATTTTGCTTTGCCATCTTCAACAGCGCGTAGAGATGAGCTTGCTGTGAATGGACGCCGCCGTCGGAGACCAGGCCGAAAAGGTGCAGTCTCCGTTCGCCCACACGCGCATGCTTCATCGCCGCCAGCAAGACAGGATGCGAAAAGAATTCCCCGTTGTGGATCATCAGATCGATGCGCGTGATGTCCATGTGAACGATGCGGCCCGCGCCGATGTTGAGATGTCCCACTTCGCTGTTGCCCATCTGGCCTTCGGGCAGGCCGACAAAGGGCCCGCTGGTGTGAATCAGCGTATTGGGATATTCGCGCAGCAGGCGGTCGTATGTGGGCTTGCGCGCAAGCGCGATGGCATTGGCTTTGGTTTCGGCGCGGTAACCCCAGCCGTCGAGGATGATGAGAACGAGTGGTTTAGGACGAAGCATTTCTGGAGAACGCTCCCTGCATGAGGTTTGAAAAGGAGAATAAATGAACTTACCAGATTACCTGGATGGGATACTGCTTGAACATCGGGTCAGCTGTGATGATCGGCCAGTCTTCCTCCACGCTCTGCGCAATCAACATGCGATCAAACGGGTCGCGATGATGCATCGGGAGACGCTCGAGAGTGAGCAAATGATCGATGCTGATTGGTAGAGTCTTGATCCGGTTTTCCGCCAATCTGCTGAGCACGTAGGGACCGGCAGGCCGGGGAAAATTTAACTTGCCCGACTGTACCTTAATAAGAATCTCCCAGACGCTGGCAATGCTGAGCGAAAGATCGGCGCTTCCGGCAAAAATGTCGCGGGCGTGACGCGACATCCTCGTATCCCCAGCAAGCGCCCACAAGAATGCATGCGTATCGAGGATGGCCTTCATTTCGGCAGGAGAGGTCCGTTATAGAACAAGTCTTCGATGTCGGGATCGGGATCATTGAAATCGTCCGGGACGGTGAAGTCACCCTTGGCGCTACCGAAAACCCTCTTCTTTGGACTCTTATTCAGGGGTACCAGCTTGGCGACCGGTTTGCCCGCCTTGGCAATAATAACTTCTTCTCCTAACGCCACTCGTTCCAGCAGACGCGACAAGTGAGTCTTGGCCTCGTGGACGTTGACTTCCATAGGTTCATTGTAGCTAAGTCATGGGCTAAGTCAAGATGTTGCAGAATTAGGTAGTGGTGCGGTTTGGCTTACGCTGCGCCGGTTGAGCGGGAGATCCTTCGCTACGCCTGAAAGACGGCTTCGCTCGGGATGACAGGCATCATGTATTAGTCAAACTGCACCAGGACCAGAAATTAGCGCTTTTTTAGGGAAACCGCGCCAGGCATTTATACTTGATCGACGGAGACAATCATGCCTATCAGCGAATTGCTGCTGCCGGAATTTGACGAAGAAATGAAAAAGACGCGCACCACCCTGGAGCGCGTCCCTGCCGATAAGAAAGAGTATGCACCGCACGCCAAATCCATGCCGATGGGAAAACTCGCGCCTCACGTCGCGCAGTTGGCGGGATTTGGGTTGACCATCCTCACCACGCCTGAACTCGACTTCTCCAAAGGCAGCATCAAGCCGTTGCCGTTCGAGTCGTCCGCTCAACTGGTGAAAGCTTTCGATGAAGGTGCAGCCAAAGTTCGCAGCGCGCTTGAGGCCACGCCGGATACGGCCTGGAAAGAAAGCTGGAAGCTGAGCTTCCAGGGCAAGACGATTTTCGAAGGACAGCGATTTTTGGCTTATCGCGAGATGTTTTTGAACCACATGGTGCATCATCGCGCGCAGCTTGGTGTGTATCTGCGGTTGAATGAGAAGCCGGTTCCCGCGACCTATGGGCCATCGGCGGACGACACCATGGGGTTTTAAGAAACGGCTAAAACATTCTCGGCCGAACTACCCTTTGTAATTCAGCGCCTTCAATCCTAAGAACCGTGCGCTGTCGCCTAATTCCTGCTCAATCCGCAGTAGCTGGTTGTACTTGGCGATGCGGTCGGTGCGCGAGGCCGATCCTGTCTTGATTTGGCCCGCTCCCGTAGCCACCGCGAAGTCCGCAATGAACGTGTCTTCGGTTTCGCCGGAGCGATGCGAAATCACTGACGTGTAACCATTGCGTCGTCCCAGGTCGATTGCATCCAAAGTCTCGCTGACCGTGCCGATCTGATTTAGCTTGATCAGGATGGAGTTTGCAATTCCCTTCTCGATGCCTTCCGCGAATATCTGAATGTTGGTGACAAAGATGTCGTCGCCAACGAGTTGAATCTTGCTCCCGAGTTCTTCGGTCAGGATCTGCCAGCCGTCCCAATCGTCTTCCGAGAGCCCATCTTCCAAAGACACGATGGGGTAGTCTTTGACCCACTTGGCATAAAACTTCACCATGTCGTCGGAACTCTTGGCCGATTTATCCGACTTCTTGAAGACATACTTGCCGTCCTGATAGAACTCGCTGGCCGCAGGATCGAGGGCGATCGCGATCTCTTCTCCCGGTTTATAGCCGGCTTGCTGAATCGCTTCGAGCACCACTTCGATGGCCTCGACATTCGATTTTACTGACGGGGCGAATCCACCTTCGTCGCCGACGGAGGTGTTGTAACCACGTTTCTTCAGGACTCCCTTGAGGGTGTGGAAAACTTCCACGCCCCAACGCAATGCTTCCGAAAAGGAAGGTGCGCCCACTGGCATCACCATGAATTCCTGGAAGTCGACGTTGTTATCGGCGTGCGCGCCGCCGTTGAGGATGTTCATCATGGGTGTCGGCAAAGTATTCGCGCCCGCACCGCCGAGGTAGCGATAGAGCGGCAAGCCAAATTCCGCCGCGGCTGCGCGCGCCGCCGCCATGGAGACGGCAAGAATCGCGTTAGCGCCCAGTCGGCTCTTGGTCTCCGTGCCATCCAGTTCGATCATTTTCTGGTCCAGCGCGCGCTGATCGGCGGCATCCCAGTCGGCCAGCGCGTCGGCGATCTCGCCGTTCACGTTTTCCACCGCTTTAAGCACGCCTTTGCCAAGAAAACGCGTTTCGTCGCCATCCCGCAGCTCCACGGCCTCGTGCTCGCCCGTGGATGCGCCGCTGGGAACAATCGCTCGTCCGACAACACCGCTCGCCAGTTGTACTTCTGCTTCTACCGTAGGATTGCCGCGCGAATCCAGAACCTCGCGCCCAATGATTGCGCTTATATTCGTCATGAAATCTTTACCATCCCTTCGCTCTGCAGTGGATTCCGTATCGTCATCGACTACTACGCCGGGACCGCCTGAGTTCAAGCTCAAGCGGCGTCCTGTCAGGTAGCCGATGCCGTTGTATGTTTTCGCCATGAAGTCGTTTCAAAACTGTTGATTATAGCGGATCGAACATCTCCGGGATGTGACACCGCGCACGACCGCTTGATAGCGTTTAGATCGTATCCGTCCTGGACGGCGTGAGGCCCCTTATCTTCGCTGGTTCCCAAGCAACTCCGGACGTTGTTCCAGCCATCCGTCTAATCTAGAGTCAGAAGGAACAATCGGATATCTTAAGTGGTTGCAAGATCCGTGGAGGAACCATGAAGAAGTTGACAGTTCTGCCCTGCATCGTGCTAATGGCAGCAATGGCTGGCGCTCAAACAGGTGCACCCGTGCCGGCCGGCACAGCGCTGATGGTCAAGCTGGAAACGACGCTCGCCACTTTCAGCAATAAGGCCGGCGATCCTTTCCAAGGTCGTTTGACGCAGGCTGTCGTGGTCGACGGAAAGACTGTGATTCCTGCCGGAGCCATGGTGGAAGGTCGCGTCACAAAAGTGGCGGAGCCGCGCCGCATCGAGGGTAAGCCGACTATTGGAATTGCGCCCGAAGCTTTAGTGCTTCCCGGAGGCGAGCGAGTTTCTCTTGACGCTACGCTGGTCGATACCGACATCAAAGGGACAGATGTAAATCAGGAGGGCGAGTTCAAAGGATCCGGCCACGACCGCCGTGACGAAATGGAAGCTGGCGGCGGAACAGCCGGAGGCATGCTGATCGGCGGGCTGATCGGCGGACCGCCGGGAGTGCTCATCGGCGGAGCCGTGGGCGCCGGTTCAAGCGGCGCACACTGGTTGAGCAAACACCATTCGGCAACGTTGCCTGCCGGGACTACTCTCACCATAGAACTTAACCGTCCGCTGTCGATGACTGCGGCAGTGGCCAGTTCGGGACAATAAACAACCCTATTTCGCGGAACAAATTCCGGGCCAAAATCGGCCCGTTTTTTCTGCGTGATTTATGCGGCCATAAATATGGCACACTCGACAGGTGAGGACTACCGTCGATATACCGGACCCTTTGTATCGCGAACTCAAAGGCAAAGCTGCCAAAGAGGGGCGGTCAGTCAAGGAATTAATCTTGCGGAGTGTCGAGCAGGAACTGAAGAGCCGCGGCGACCGGGCCGCGCGGCGTGTGTCGCTTCCTATCGTGCGCTCGAAACGACCGGGAACACTGGATCTAGACAATGCCAAGATTTTCGAGATCATTCCTTTTCCCTGACGTGAATGTCTGGATCGCTCTCACCTACGGAGGGCACGTTCACCACAAGGTCGCGCGGACATGGTTCGAAGAAGTTGATATGGAAGCACGTGTTTGCTTCTGCCGCTTCACCCAGTTCAGCTTGCTGCGGCTTCTTACCACCCAGGCGGTCATGGGCGCCGATGAAGTTATGACGCAGACGCGGGCCTGGCAGACTTTTGATCGTTGGCTGACGGACAGTCGGGTAGTTTTTCTGGATGAACCTCCCAATCTTGACGGCCCGTTCCGCTCTTTTTCCAGCCAAAATTCGCCAAATCCGAAGCCTTGGGCAGACTCCTACCTCGCGGCCTTCGCCGCTGTTTCCGGCATGTGTTTGGTGACCTTCGACCAGGCTTTTCAAGGGAAGATTAAGCGCTTGCTAATCCTGCGATCTTAAGCGCTGGCAGAGAGTTACATTCCGGCTCCCAGTTCCCATTCGCTCACTAACTGAAGCTCGATCCAGCCTTCCACGGGCAGCGCATCCACGGGCAAACGATTGTGCCAAAGACTGAAGCGTAATTTGAGTCGACTGGTCGGCGCGATGGCGGCAATCGCCGGTTTGGACTGCCTCGCGGCTCCATCGGCTGTTCCGGAAGCCGAGGACGAGACGGGTTTCGCCAGCAGCCAACTTAAGGGCAACCGAAATTCAAAGTTGCGAAGCAAGGCGGCCTTCGCTCTCTCCCCGGGGAGATCCGAGGCGGCCGTCAACGATTCTTCCCGGCCTTCAACCTGCCACTCCGTCAGTTTGCGATCTCGCATCTTGGCGTCGAGCCGCAGAGCACGCCGCGGACGCGCTTCTGCGCTCGCCCACGATTCCAGATTCACTACCACATCCAGTTCCGTGTCCGGAACAGGGCCTGCAAAGTCCAGTCGTCCGTAGACGAACCTGCTGTCGATTCCGGCATACACGGAATCCAGCAGGAATTGTTTGCCGTGCATGGCGCCGGCGCGCTGGTCGGCGGTAAAAATGGCCGCTCCCATCCACTCGAAGTAGCGAACCTTGTCGCCCGTAATGCGAGGATGAATGTACGCAGTTTGCGGAGTGAAAGCGGGACGCACTTCTCCGCCCGTAATCGGCTGCGCTAAATAATCGGGCGGGGTCGCACCCAGGGCCTGATAAATGTTCGAAAGATGTTTGCGGTAAAGCTCGTCAAAGTCGCGGTCGTTGGCCGAGTGATGCTCGGGACCGTACCACCAGTTCCAGTCGCTGCCCTCGGCAATCAGGATTTCTTCAAACGCTAATTTTCTTTGCGCGTCGCTCGCGCGCGCGGCATTCTGGGTGTAGAACTCACGCGCATGATGCAAGTAATCCCATGCCCGATTGTCTTCGGGAGCGCCGATCCAGACATTAAAATTCGCATTGATCCACGATCCCGGCACGAGAGATTTTAAGGGCGATACGCTGCGGTGACGCGAAATCGCCTCCGAGACAGTGACTGCCTCCAACCCTCCTTCACGCTGCAGCGCATCATAAAACCGCCGCAGAAATTCACGCCCGGATTTTGGATAATATTCCCAGGCATTCTCGCCATCGAGGATCACTGAGACTACGGCGTCGCGCCCCTGTGCGAGCACAGGTTGAGCGGCGTCTTTGATGTTGCGCAGAAGATGACCCGCGGCATCGCCCGGATCCATACCGGAATAGACGAAACCGATCAGGTCCGAAATTGTATGGTCGCGAAATACCATATGCATTTCGGTCTGGCCATTCTCATAGCGGTGAATGTTATAGAGCCGTTCCGCGAGATGGGTCGGAAGACGGCCATTGCCGTCGCGCTGGAAAAACACTCCGATGCTGCGGCCGAGAACTCCTTCATCGGTGGCCATCCATTTGACACCGAGAGTGTGCGCAATCGCCAGCGTTTCTTCAGAGAGGCTGCCTTCCGACGGCCAAACCCCCTGCGGCCGCACTCCAAAAACCTCCTGATGGAGGTCAAGTGCGCGTACCAACTGTTCGCGCGCGTCTTCCGGATGACGGAAGCGGTTCTGTGGCAACGGCAAGCCCGGCGAGGAGATACCTCCTACATTGGTGTCGCAGACCAGAGGAAGAATCGGATGATAGAAGGGGGTTGCCGAAATCTCTATCGAGCCCTTTTTCGACGCGTCGGCGTAAGCGGGCAAAACTTTGCCCAGGAGTTCCCGCTCACGAGCAATTACAAAGCTTTGATCTTCGAGCGAGTAGTTGCGCTCCTTTTTTATGAGAGCGGCAACGTCTTTCTCTTCCAGAAAGAACTCGTCGAACCAGGCTATCTGGGAAAGCACTTGCAGGTCGGTGAAGTCCCGTGCCTGAAAATATTTTTCCGCCTTCTCGGCTGAAAACCCGTGCTCGCGAAACCTCTCCCAAAGCTCGCGGTAGCGAGGATATCGCCCAATCACGTTCGTGGGATTAGCCTGAAACAAATATTGCAGAGCAAAGATCCGCTCATGCAGGGTTAGGTCATTGCTCGGCTTGGCGGCAATCCGAAGGAACGGATCCTGCGCGGTTCCAGCAACATAATCCTGAATCTGGGTAATCAGCGAGGGCACCAGATTGAAGTTCTGGTGAACTTCAGGAAATTCATCCAGTAGTTTCACCATGCCGTAATAATCTTTGAGCCCATGCAGCCGCACCCAGGGCAGGCGATATTCGCCCGTCACCAAATCCTTATAAAAGGGCTGGTGCTGGTGCCAGAGGAGGATCAGACGCAGGGCGGACATGGAGGAAAAGTCAGTCTAGCATGGGATCGGGTTAGAGCTGCCGCACTTGAAGACGTCGTACCTGACAGATCGCAAAGGCACAGTCGCTAGTTTCAACCGCATCGCATTCATCGGGCTCTCTATATCGTGATTCGCGTCTTCCGGTACACTAAGAACTCGGAAAAATGGCAGAAATACTCACTCCCGCGGCTTCCAATCGTACGCTGCTCTCGGATCAGGATCTGTACCTGTTCAACGAGGGCAGCAATTACCGGATGTATGAAACCATGGGCGCCCATCTGATTACGCGCGACGGGCAGGCCGGGACCATGTTCAGTGTGTGGGCCCCGAACGCCCGGTTAGTTTCAGTAATTGGCAGCTTCAACTCCTGGAGCGAGCGAAGTAACCTTCTCGATCGCCGCGGGGACTCCGGAATCTGGGAAGGATTTGTTCCCGGAGTAAACAAAGGAGCGCTTTACAAGTTCCACATCGAATCGAACCGCCATAGCTATCACGTCGACAAGGCTGATCCACTCGGCTTATTGCACGAAAAGCCTCCACGCACCGCTTCCGTGGTGTGGGACCTCGACTACCAATGGGGTGATCGCGAGTGGATGGAAAAGCGTGAAGCCCGCAATTCTTTGCGTGCCCCGCAAGCGGTTTATGAAGTGCATCTCGGATCCTGGATGCGGGTTCCCGAAGAACACAATCGGCCGCTAAAGTATCGCGAAACCGCGCCGCGTCTTGCCGAATATGTCGGACGCATGGGCTTCACTCACGTTGAATTTCTTCCAGTGATGGAGCACCCTTTTTATGGTTCCTGGGGATATCAAACGACTGGATATTTTGCGCCGACGTCGCGCTACGGCACGCCGCAGGATTTCATGTACCTGGTGGACTACCTGCATCAGCATGGGATCGCAGTGATTCTTGACTGGGTGCCATCGCACTTCCCTTCTGACGCGCACGGCCTGGCATATTTCGACGGCACGCATCTCTATGAGCACGCCGATTCGCGACAAGGTTTCCATCCTGATTGGAAGACGCACATCTTCAATTATGGCCGCACCGAGGTGCGCAGCTTTCTCATGTCGAGCGCGATGTTCTGGCTCGACAAATATCACATCGACGGTCTGCGCGTGGATGCAGTAGCTTCGATGCTTTACCTCGACTACTCGCGCAACGCGGGGGAATGGATTCCGAATAAATTCGGCGGACGAGAAAATCTGGAAGCCATCGACTTCCTGAGGCGTTTCAATCAAGAGGCTTACAAAGAGCATCCCGCAATTCAGACCACGGCAGAGGAATCCACTTCGTGGCCCATGGTGTCGCGCCCGGTCTATCTCGGCGGCTTAGGCTTCGGCATGAAATGGGATATGGGGTGGATGCATGACACGCTCGAGTATTTCAAACAGGATCCCATTCACCGCAAATATCATCACAGCAAACTCACCTTCCGCATGTTGTATTCGTTTCTGGAAAATTTTGTGCTGCCTCTCTCGCACGATGAAGTCGTGCACGGCAAGGGATCGCTGATCGGCAAGATGCCGGGCGACGAAAAGCAGCGCTTTGCCAACCTGCGCTTACTGTTCGGATATATGTACGCCCAGCCGGGCAAAAAGTTGATGTTCATGGGCGACGAGTTCGGCCAGGTTCGCGAATGGGCGCATGACACCAGCCTGGAGTGGCACGTGCTTCAGTATCCGGTGCACAGCGGACTGCAGGAGTGGGTAAGTCAGTTGAACCGGCTCTACCGCAGCGAGCCTGCACTGCACGTTCTCGACAACAATGCTGCCGGGTTCGAGTGGGTGGATTGCAACGATAATCTCACCAGTACGATTTCGCTTCTGCGGAAGAGCGAGAACGCTCAGGATACAGTTCTCATCGTCTGCAATTTCACGCCGATCACGCGAGTTGGCTACCGGATCGGCGTGCCGCACGGCGGCTATTGGCGCGAACTGCTGAACAGCGATGCGTCAGAATATGGCGGAACGGGCGTCGGCAACCTGGGCGGAGTGCAAGCCGAAGAAGTGCCCGAACATGGGCGCGCTTTTTCTCTGAGGCTTACTCTTCCTCCGCTGGCGGCTTTGTTTCTGAAGGCCGGTTAAACGAGTTCCTATCGATTTCTGTGAGAAAAGCCCCGTGCTAGACTGCGTTTAGAAGTGTCCCGATGCGGATTCTCACCCGCTATATACTTCGCGAAGTAAGCTCGCACGCCCTGATCGGCGCAGGCATATTCACATTCGTGCTGTTCACGCGCGACCTGGGACGCATCCTCGAACTCGTCGTCCGCGCCAGCGCTCCGCTGCCCAGCGTTGCTGAAATTTTCTTTTACACGGTACCTCTCGCGCTCACCTATACCATCCCAATGAGCGTGCTGGTAGGAATTCTCATTGGGTTAAGCCGCCTCGCCGCCGATAGCGAAATCACCGCCATGCGAGCCAGCGGTATGGGCGTCTGGAGTTTCGGCCGCATATTGGCAATTTTTGTGGTGGGAGCTTGGGCGCTGGCACTGTTCAACGGACTTTATCTGGCCCCGTGGTCGCTGGCATCGCTGGGACATCTTGAGGATCAACTGAAAGGCTCGCAGGTTTCTTTTGAAGTGCAGCCCCGAGTTTTCTACGAAGGCTTTCCTAAAATTGTGCTCTACGTGCAAGACGTGCATACGGCGCAGGGTGCCGCGGTATGGAAGGGTGTTTTTCTGGCCGACATGTCCGACCCTTCAAATCCGCGCATCACGCTGGCGCATGAAGGCATCCTTGTGCCCGAAGGGCAGGATCGCCTGCATCTACACCTGATCGATGGGGCCACGCATGAAACCGACCCCAACCTCGCCGATCGCTACCAGATATCAACCTTCCAGCAAACCGATATTCCCATCGAACTTCCTTCCACCGAAAATAAAGCAGACGAACAGATTCCGGTTGGCCTGGTGAGCACTTCATCGCTGAGAGATTATGCGCGGCGAGTCGATCCCGTCTCCGCGCGCTGGTACCTGATCGAATTTCATCGCCGTTTCGCGCTGCCTACGGCTTGCCTGGTTCTGGCAATGGTCGGAATTCCTCTGGGACTTTCCTCGAAAAAAAGCGGGAAGTCCGGCGGCTTCGTACTCACCATTGTGTTGGTTTTTGTTTACTACTTCGTCTCGCTGATCGGGGTGTCGTTAGCGCGGCAAGGGAAGGTCGGGCCCATGTTCGGAGCCTGGCTCGCGAATATTGCATTTTTCGCTGCAGGCGCGATCTTGCTCTGGCAAGCAGAGCGCCGGCCGATTGCGCTTTCGGCGATCCGCCTTTGGGGTAGACGCGACCCTCACCGTACCAACGGGCACGTGCCCACGTTCCGGTTGGGACGGAGAGACAACGCCAACGCTTTCGAGCGCGCCTCAACTCGGCGGCGCGTGTTCAGTGTCAGTTTCCCCACACTGCTCGATGACTACGTGCTGCGCGATTTCTTCGTCTACCTGGGAATGATTCTCTCTTCATTCCTGGTTCTGCTGCTGGTGTTCACCTTGTTCGAGTTGCTGGGCGACATTCTGCGCAATCAAACACCTTTCACGGTGGTCGCGGAATATTTGCTCAACGTTGCGCCATACCTGCTCTACAGCGTGGCCCCACTAATCATGCTGCTTGCCGTGCTGATTACGTTTGGCTTGATGAACCGATCCAACGAGATCACGGCGATCAAAGCGACCGGAACTAGCATCTACCGCATCGTTGCGCCGGTGATTGTCGCGGCGGCGGTGCTCGCGGCAGGATTATTTTTCGCCGACCAGTTCTACTTGCCTCATACCAACAAGCGCCAGGAGGCACTGCATAATCAGATCAAGGGGAAACCGGCGCAAACTTATCTACGTCCCGACCGCAAGTGGATCTTTGGCCAGCACAATGACATTTACTACTACCAGTTTTTCGATCCCGACCACGATCAGTTCGCCAACGTCACTGTCTTTCAGATCGATCCTGCGAGCTTCGGCATTTCGGAACGCATACACGCCGATCGGGCCCACTGGGCCGACAGCATGAACCGCTGGATCTTCGAACAAGGATGGGAGCGCTCGCTGCACGGCTCGGCCATCGCCGGCTACCGCACGTTTGAGGTCTCTACCTTCCCGGAACTAAGCGAATCTCCATCGTATTTCAAGAAGGAAGTGAAGCAGTATTCCGAAATGAACTACGAGGAGCTGCGGCGCTATATCCGCGATCTGCAGCAAAGCGGCTTCGACGTGGTGCGGCTGCGCGTGCAACTGAATAAGAAACTGTCATTTCCGTTGATCACCCTGATTATGGCCGTGCTGGCCGTTCCGTTTTCTCTTTCGGCAGCGAAGAAAGGTGCCATCACTGGCGTGGCGGTCGCTGTAGGCATTGCCGTCGTTTATACGGTTGTGTCGCGATTATTCGAGGCTATGGGCGATCTCAGCCAGCTTCCGCCGGCTTTGGCTGCCTGGTCGCCGGATCTGATCTTCGCTTTGGTTGGCAGCTATATGATTCTAAAAATTCCTACCTGATCCCCGCTAGGGAACGAGATCCAGCTGGATGCCGCATTACTTCACAGCCACTCCCCAGGGAAAATTGTCGGTCTGGACGGGCGTTTGCGGAGTCAGCCCACCACTCGAGGGAGTGATCGCATACTGCGAAAGATTAGCCTGGTTGAGATTGCTCACGAACAACCAACTATCGTCGCTGCGGATAGCCATCGACGTAGGATACGAATTGGTGGCGATCGTGGCAGGACTCAGTGGCGAGAGGCTGCCCGTGGTAGTACTGATCCGGTATGCCGATATGTCGTTCTGGCCGGTGTCTAAAACGTACAGGAAATTGGCCAGAGCATCCTCTAGCAATGGCCCGGGACCGATGCCGGTGGTAAACGGTGAACCGGTAACCGGAAGCAGGCTGAAATCGCCCTTGGCACAAGTGGGCAGTGAAACGACATTGCAGATCGTATAGGCGCTGACGCTATTGTCTAACTGGTTGGAAACGTAGACGAAGCGGTTGCATGGATCAACCGTCACTCCAGAGGGTACCTTGCCTGTAGGAACTGACGGTGCGAATGATGCTGTGGGAACAACCTTTAATGCGCCTGACGACAATACCGAGTAGTTGATAAGCGTGTAATTCAGGGAATCAGTTACGTAGAGATTTTCCGTGGTGGGAGGCACGCTCCCAGAACAAAACGAATATGCCACCGGATAAACCGTCGGAGTTATGGCAAGTGCGGAAGGATTGGGCGTCGTACCGCCGGGTTCCGATGGCAGGACGAAAGGCGATCCAGCAACTTCGGTGAGAGCGCCGCCGCCGCCGATCGACAGCACTGAGATTGCGCCTGGCTCTGTGCCCGTGGCAGAATCGGCCACGAATAGGAATTTTCCGGCAGAATCTATGACCATCGCCACTGGAGCGGCCGGAACCGTTCCCACATTCTTCAACGCGGTCGTCTTTATGGGCCCTAACTTACCGTCGGAGGCTACGGAAAATGCTTCGATCCCGGTCACACTGGCATTCACGTTCGTGCTTTTGGTGACGATCACGTACGCATAATTACCCGCCGGATCCAGAACCACAGCGGTTGGTTGCCCAGCAGTCGGTGGTCCGTCCGAGTTGAATATCCATGTAATATGACCGTTTCCCAGATCAAGGCTGAAGGTATCCATCACGGCATTGCCTTGCGTGGACACCACCACTAATCCGTTGTTGGTATTCGAATATTTGCTGCTGCACGCCACCAACGCTGCGACCGAAATTAACGTAACAACTCCCAAAATCCAGGTGAACCTTGTACGCATTCTTCTGGTTATCTCCTTAGGAACGTGCTGCCGAGTTCCCCGGCTGCTTCACCGGGCAGAACGCTTTGCAAAGGCGTGGATTGCCATCCATTTATGTATCAGGAATGCGCGGGAAGAGCAAACCCCGTCACGTGTGATTGGAACCGAACAAGCGGCCGGGAGTTGCCTGAGGACTGTGTCGCCCGCTCTCGGTCAACGACTGACCGTTGTCATAAGGTTCAACTAAGCTTCTTGGGCTTCAGGAATCGGTTGGGAAGGAATGGCGGTGCCGCTGCTCGGCAGCAGAGGCAGATGAATTTCTACCAGCAATCCGCCTTCGGCCCGGTTGAAAGCTCCCACGCGCCCGCCGTGAAAACGCACCGCTCTCTCGGTGATCGCTAAGCCCAGCCCAACTCCCCCGGTTTGGCGACCGCGATCATCGTCCAGGCGGTAAAACGGTTGAAACAGTTTTTCCAGCGCGTCCGGCGGAACTCCCGATCCGCAATCCGCGACGCTCACTACCGCTTCCGCACCTTTGGAGGATTCAATCCTCTCCAGACGAATCTCGACGGATGTGCCCTCACGGGTGTAGCGGATAGCGTTGCGAACAACATTCTCGATAGCGCTGTGCAACAAGGATACTTCCCCACGCACTTCCCAAGTCCCCGGAGGAATATCGCTGCGTACATGACAACGTCGCGCCTGCGCTTCGAACTCGGCATCTTCAGCCACGTTGAGTACGACTTCATCCAAGAGAAGCGGAGTCGATGGCACACGCTGCTCGCCATCTTCCAGGCGGGCCAGGGTAAGCAATCGACCGATCAGTTCATTCAGGCGGCTGGCTTCGAGCTCGATGCGCTCGAGCATGCTCACACTCTCCGGCCCGGAGCGCTGCCGCGCCAGTCCGAGGGCAACATTCAAGCGCGCCAGCGGAGAGCGTAACTCGTGGGAGATGTCGTTGAGCAGCCGGGATTGTGCCTTCACCAACGTTTCCAGTCGCGCCGCCATGGTGTCAAAATCGCGCATCAGTCCGGCGATTTCATCCCCGCCCTTACTGTTCGGGTAACCGGCGCGGGCCGACAGATCTCCCGCAGCCAGCTGCTGAGTAGCGGCTCGCAACCTCGCCACTGGCTTCGTCATATACCAGGCAAGAAAATAGCAAACCAGTCCGGAAGAGATGACCGCAATGATCAAGCCCGGCATGGGTATTCCCCAAGGTCCGAAAAATACACGCGGCCCCGGCGGCAACTCCATGGCAATGGTGTAAAGATGGCGTCCGTCGCTCGAAGCCTTCGATTCGGTCAGGATCTGCGGGTGGGGAAAAATCATTCCCGGTCGCGGCGGCAATGGCTTACCAGCAGCTACATGCTCTGCCCAGCCTTGGCTAGAGCGCCCTGATATCTCGTTGCCCTGCTCGTCAAAAACGTAAGCCCGCACGTGGTGCGTCCGCTGCAGATTTTCCAGGTACTCATGCGCCTTGGGTGCACCACCGTGCTCGTAAGCGGTAATCGCTTCAGTAAGGGCGGTCGTGCGCAGCGCGTCCCAGGTTGAGTTACGCTGCGGCCGCAAGGCAAGCATCACCAGGATGGCAAGAACCAGAAACAGGGCCAGGGCCGCCCAAAAGGAAAGAAAGATTTTCAGGAAAAGAGTTCTCATGATGTTGTCTTTTCCTTCTGTCCGCTCTTCTCCCTTGGCCGTGCAAAGATGTAACCTACACCCCGGATAGTTTTGATGTGCTCGTCGTTATCAGTATCGCCAAGTTTTTTGCGAACCTTGCTGACATGCATATCGATGCTGCGATCAAAAGGTGAAAACTTGCGGCTGAGCACCGCATTCACCAGCCGTTCGCGTGGAACCACGCGTCCGGCTTCGCGCAACAATACTTCCAACAAGTTGAACTCTACTGAAGTCAGTTCCACCGGCTGGCCGTCGCGGCTCACGCTGCGAGTAGCCGGGTCAAGTTCAATCTCGCCGACGCGCACAATGTCAGGAGCGGCCGGCGAAGATTTATCTCCTCGAGTTCGGCGCAGGACTGCTCGAATGCGCGCCACCAGTTCGCGCGGATTGAAAGGCTTCGGCAGATAATCGTCGGCGCCGATCTCGAGGCCAACAATCCGGTCGACATCTTCTCCGCGCGCGGTAAGCAACAACACGGGCAGCCGCGAAGTCGCTCGAATGCGACGCAGCACTTCGAAACCATTGATCCCGGGAAGCATGACATCCAGCACCACCAGCAGGTAACCGCCGCCAGTGGCCCGTTGCAAGCCGCTCTCGCCATCGTGTGCGGCTTCGACGACGAAGCCTTCCGCCTGCAGGTATTCGCCCACGAGCGTGCACAGTTCAACGTCATCGTCGATAACCAGAATGCGTTCCATGTTTCCGGTTCTCATTGTGCACCCTGCCACTGGCGGTTCCGGTAAAGAATTGTCAAAACTCAGAAGTTTGCCAATGACAAAACTTTACTCGACTTTACTCACGTTTTACTACTTTCCCGCCTCAATCGTGTTCCTATGATTGTACGCAAAAACGCCGCGTTCCTGAAGGAAGTCCTGGCAGGGCCGGTTTGAAGGAAGGATGTTTATGAAATCGATTGGTCTTCGCTTTATGGTTGCGGCTCTGGCTGTTTTGTTGGGCAGTGCAGTTGCAAGATCGCAAACCGCGGATACGACTCCGCCACCGATGCATGCTGGAATGCGCGGCCCGCTTGACATGGATGGTCACATGATCCAGTTCTATGCCAAATACCTGGGTGTGACCGACGAACAAAAGACCCAGATGAAAGCTGCTCTGCAAAAAGAACGGCCCACGGTTCAGCCGCTCATGCAACAACTACATCAATTGGATCAGCAGCTCAAGCAGTATGAGGAAGGCACCTATGATGCGGCCAAAGTGGAAGCGTTGGTTTCGCAGCAGGCGCAAACTCTGGTTCAGCTGAAGGTAGAGCAAACCCGCGTTCACAGCGAACTGTATCAAATGCTCACTCCAGATCAGCAGAGCAAGCTGAAGGAATTCGAAGCCAATCGGGCAGCGCGCATGCAGCAACGGATGCAGAACGCTCCGGCTGCTTCGCAAGACCAAGACTAAGATACCGGGCTGATAACTTGCTGGATCGGATTCAAGATTGCTGATTGTTGATTTTTGATTGCTGATTGAAATCTTAGGCCGGAACTGGCTTCTCAATCAGCAATCAAAAATCAGCAATCAGCAATGACCGGCTGGCCGTAAGATCGTTTCCGATCCAGTTCCGTTTTTCTCCGGCTCAGGCCAAGGGGAATTCTTATGGATAGAGTGCAAGTATTTGTCTTAGATCTAGGTTGGATATTTTTCATCGCGTGGGGAATGGTCCTTGCGGCGGTCGGCGCAATCGCCTTCGGGCGGGACCTATTTCCGTCCACTTCGCGGCTAGGCTACGAACCCAACGCTGCTTCCGTCCAAGGCGACTGAATCGCCTCTGCAGACATTGGCAACGTGGATGAGCGCGAGATAGATGTCGCCCAATCCCTCCCAACCTTAAGCCGTCTATCCTGCGAAACTGAACCCCTGCCTGCTAAAATTTCATCTACATCAACCACATGATTCCTCGCAGCATGCGTCCGCTACTTCCCTATCTCAAGCATTATCGCTGGGGCTTTGTATTTGGCTCATTTTGCGTGGTAATGAGCAACGGAGCGTGGGCCGGCCTTCCCCGCGTGATTGGCCAAGCTGCCCAAAGCCTGGAGGGCGGTGTCACCTCGCACAAATTGCTGGTCTTTACCATGGAGGTGCTGGCCCTTGCCGCAGTGCGCGGCATTTTCCTGTTTCTGACCCGCTGGGTCGTGATTGGCATCTCGCGCGATATTGAGTTCGACCTGCGCAACGATCTCTTCGCCCATCTGGAAACTCTTTCCTACTCCTACTATCAGCGCATGCGGACCGGCGACATCATGGCAAGAGTCACCAACGATCTAAACGCGGTGCGCATGCTGATGGGCCCCGCGATCATGTACTCGGCGAATACGCTGGTGTTCACCGCGGCAGCGTTGTGGTTCATGGTGCACAACAGTCCGCGTCTGACCTTGTACGCGTTTCTGCCATTGCCGATTGTGAGCGTGACTATTCAATATTTCGGCCGCCGCATCCATGAACGCTTCGAAAGAATTCAAGCAATGTTCTCCGATATTTCCGCGCGGGCGCAGGAAAACTTTTCCGGAGCGCGGGTGGTTCGCGCCTACGTGCAGGAAGAAGCGGAGATTGCATCTTTCGAAACAGCGAATCAGGAATATGTTGCGCGAAGCCTGAAGCTGGTACGGCTCATGGGCATGCTTTGGCCAACACTCGAACTCATGCTCGGCCTCGCCTTGGTTCTGGTCTTGTGGATGGGCGGGTGCGAAGTGCTTGCCGGCCGCATGCAGATTGGCGCCTTCACCGCCTTCAACATTTACATGATGCAGCTTACCTTCCCCATCATCGCGCTGGGCTGGGTAGTCAATATTTTTCAACGCGGCACTGCGTCGCTGGTGCGATTGAACGAGATTCTGCAGGAAAAACCTGTCATCGCGGACGAATCTGGCGCCAGCGATCGCGAAGTGCAGGGCGAAGTCGAATTTCGCGGGTTGAATTTCGAATACGAAGGCAAACCTGTGCTGCACAATCTGAATCTGCGCATTCCGGCCGGTAGCAGTATAGCAATCGTCGGTCCGACTGGTTCGGGAAAAAGCACACTAGTCAGTCTGATTCCGCGAATCTACGATGCTGCGCCGGGAATGGTTCTACTGGATGGTCGTCCGATCCGCGAATATTCTTTGGCGTCACTACGCAGCAGCATTGGTTTCGTACCGCAGGAAACATTTCTATTCAGCGATCGTATCCGCGAAAACATCGCGTTGGGCGTGGAATCGGCGACCGATGAGGAAATTCGCGATGCTGCCGAAGCAGCCAACATTGCTGCTGATATCGAGGGCTTCCCCGACCGTTATCAAACCATGGTCGGCGAGCGCGGAATCACGCTTTCCGGCGGACAGAAGCAGCGCGCCGCAATCGCGCGCGCTCTTATTCGCAACCCGCGCATCCTGATTCTGGATGACGCGCTCTCCAGCGTCGACACTCATACTGAAGACAAGATCCTGAATCACTTGCGGGAAGTCATGCAGGGCCGCACCACAATCTTCATCTCTCATCGCGTCTCCACGGTGCGCAATGCCGACCGCATCGCCGTGCTGCATAATGGCAAAATCGTCGAGATAGGAACACACGACGAACTACTCGCCTTGAACGGCTACTACAGCGACCTGTATAACAAGCAGTTGCTGGAAGAAGAGCTGGCAGAGGTTTAGCTTCGGCGAACTTTTCGTCATCCAGCAAGATCAACCTCATTCCTATGCAACGAGTCGACGCACCGGAGGTTCTCGATTCTGACGTCTGCTCGCGTCGGGAAGCGCAAGCTGTGCTCACCGTTCTGGGACGCGTTAACCGCTGGTTCGGCGGCGTTGCGACCACAGAAGAGATGGTAACTCGCGTAGCGGGGGCGGCCGGAGTTAAACGTCTCTCGTTGCTGGAAGTTGCGGCAGGATCGGGCGAAGTGCCAGAGCTCGTCCGGCACAGGCTGGGACGGCGGGGGATCGTGGTCGATGTAACCTTGCTGGATCTAGCGCATTCCCATCTCTCTGATGGCAGCTACGAGTTATCTAACGAAGCAAACAAGAATCGCATCGTCGGCAATGCATTGAGCCTTCCTTTTAAGGATGGAGCGTTCGACGTGGTGAGTTGCAGCCTCTTCGCACATCATCTGAAGCCGGAACAACTACCGGTGTTCGTACGGGAGTCATTACGAGTAAGCCGGCGTGCCGTACTGATCAACGACCTCGTGCGCCATCCGCTACATCTGGCTGCGGCGTTTGCTGGCTTTCCAATTATGTGGAACCGCGTAGCCTGGCGCGACGGCTTGACTTCAGTGCGCAGAGCCTACGTGCCAAAAGAAATTGAAAGCATACTTCGGTCCGACGGTTTCGAACTGCCGGTACGCCTGGAAATTTCCCGCCACTTCCTCTACCGCATGGCAGTGATCGTCTGGAGAAATTCTGATCTAGAAGAACAAATCGGTTAGCGGACAACCAGCACTTCTCTCACATTGTCTCGAGCGAGAAAAAACTTAATAGAAGCAAAATCCCGAAATAGCGTCTCGATGTGCCGGTTGTTAAAGACACGTTGCAACTGAAATCCATCTGAAATAGCGGTGTGTACAGCTCCCGTCGGACCACGGCGGGCTTCGCGACGCAACTCAATTTTTTGCATCTCCAGGGTATCGGTGCCGACAATATGAAAGCGATGGCAAGGCGAATCCGGACCCGCGTCGCGAGTATGGAAAAACGCGAGCAGCATTCCGCCAGGCTTCAACACGGACCACAGACGTCCGACGACGGGCTTCACCAGGCTCTCATCAAGGTAGTCGGAAAGATTCCAGCACAGTACCACATCGAAATGAGCCGCCGGGTAGACCAGATTGTCGGCAAGAAATTTACGGCTGTCGAGAATGGCAGTTCCCTGCTCGTCCTTGGTAAGGAGTTCGGGATCGGTAGAAGCAGTGAGCAGATCTTCGCTGTAGATTCGGTGGCCGCGTTCGGTAAAGTGGCGAATGTTGGTGGGTGAAGTGGATCCAAGATCAAGCACGCACAGGTTTTCCGCGGACTCCCAGGAGCGCGACAGCTCGCTCAAACCGCTGGAGCGACGAATGAGCTTCTGCGAACCCTGTACCGGAATCGTTTCCGGCCCGGAAGAACCACGAAAAAATTTCATGAAAGTCTGCGAGACAGACGACACTTAACTTCCTAGTCAGCTGGTTACTTTGTCGAGCTTGGCGCCTTGCCGCCAACTATTAATTCGACCCGATATGTAACCCGCTAGGCCAATCATTCCCATTTTAAACAATACCAAGCCGGAAAAACTACTTTGCGTCCGAGCGGTGGATCTCAACCTTGCCTTTCAAGAAAGCTCCTTCCTCGATAGAAATGCGTTGCGCCGAAATATCCCCATTGACAACCGCCGACTTGCGCAGCTCCACACGGTCACTCGCCAAGATGTTCCCCTCAAGTTTCCCTTGGACAACCACGCCCTTGCCCTCGACGCTGCCTTTGACCTGGCCGTTGGGTCCCACCGTTAAACTGTTACCCTTCAATGCAATACTGCCTTCGACCTGGCCATCCAGATATAAATCTTCGCTGCCTGAAAGTTCGCCTTTGATGACAACCGATTTGCCGATTTGCGCCAAACCACTGGCTGGTGTGCTCACTGGACGCGCTCCTATCGATACGGGATAATTGCCACAGGATCCGTGCGCGATTCCTCTGGAATCATCATTCCAAGCGGAGAAACCGTTACCAAAGTACTCTAACGACTATACGCAACGCACGGAGTGCCCGGCAAGCACTTGCCTGGGCACAAAGAAAATACTCGGTTTGCTGTAGAGATCGACTAAAACTGAATTGGTACACTTCCTGAGGCAAGCGGGAGAAACAGCCCTTATGAAAAGCCTAGTCAGGATAAACCTGCGGCCCGCTCTCGCGGTTCTTCTGATTGCTCTTGCCGCCAGCGCAAATGTCTGCCCAATTTTCGCTGCAGCTGCTGGCGCCCCATCTCACAATCCAGCCTCTTGCCTGGAATTGGTTCGGCAAACAGTTACCAATGAGATCGCGGCAAATAATAATTCTGCGAAACATATGTTTCGCTCTCGCAAGCAGACACCCCAAGGTTCCCAGACCCGGCTCTATGTGGAAACCCGCGATGCCATGGCGGGCATGACCATTGCCTATAACGACAAACCGCTGGCCCCCCAGGATATGCAGAATGAGAACGGCCGCCTGGCCGGACTCGCAAGCAACGCGGAACAGCTTCGCCGCAAACATGCCCAGGAGCAGGAGAACGCCGATCGCACCCTGCGGATCGTAAAAGCTCTGCCCAACGCTTTTCTGTACCAATACGACGGAGAGGAAGCTGGAGACGATCACCTGGGTGCCCCGAATCGGACATTATTGCGCCTGAAGTTTCGCCCCAATCCTGCATATCAGCCTCCTACCCATGCAGAACAGGTTCTCGTCGGCATGAATGGAGTTCTTGTGATCGATCCGGCGGCCCGCCGCATCGCGCAAATCGACGGGACATTATTTAGAGAGGTCGCCTTTGGTTGGGGAATTTTAGGCCATCTAGATCCTGGTGGACATTTTCTTGTGGAACAGCGAGACGTGGGCAACGGCTGCTGGGAAGTATCGCGTATGTCCCTGAACTTTACCGGAAAAATTCTGCTGTTCAAGAACCTTGCGATCAAGTCTGAAGAAGTTTTCAGCGACTTCCGCCGCGTGCCTGACGGCACCACATTCGCCCAAGGCGTGGAGCTGCTGAAAGAGGAAGAAGTGAAGCTCGCGCAAAACCACTTCGCTGAAACCGTCAAGACGGCTAACAAATCTCACTAGGGTATTTGCGGTTTTAGTTCAAGCGCTGGCGCGGAGCTTTTCCTTACGTGTGGTTAATTTCTCAATCAAGTCTTCTTTGATTCGGTAGCCAGTACCGGCCTGGTCGCTGATGGAGATCTTTCCTTGCGGCGAGACTTGCACCTCCGGATCAATAATGTCTTCCTTCCAGTAGCGCTTCGAAGCCGAAACGTCTCCCGGCAAGCTGAAATTCTCCAAGGTAGAAAGGGCGATGTTGTGGGCGCGGCCGATGCCGGATTCCAACATCCCACCGCACCAGACAGGGATTTTTTGCGAGTGGCACACGTCATGGATTTTTTTTGCTTCACTGAACCCGCCCACTCGTCCGACTTTAATGTTGATAATGCGGCAAGCGCCGGTCTCAACGGCCGCGGCCGCAGCGCGCGCATTTACGATCGATTCGTCCAGACAAATGGCGGTTCGCAGCTCTTTTTGCAGGCGCGCGTGGTAGAAGATGTCGTCATCCCACAGTGGCTGCTCGATCATCAGCAGATTGAATTGATCGAACACGCGCAGATGTTCAACCTGATCCAGCGTGTAGGCGGAATTGGCATCGCAGCTCAGGGTGATGTCTGCCCAGCGCGAACGAATCTTTTCCAGCACGTTCACGTCCCACCCCGGTTTCACTTTGACTTTGATGCGGCGATAGCCGGCAGTCAGTTCGATCTGGATCTTATCGAGTAATTGCTCGACGGAGTCCTGGATGCCGATCGAAACTCCGCAAGGAATTTCGGTTCGCGTCCCCCCAAGCAGTTTCCACAAAGGCTGGTTCTTCTGTTTCGCTTCTGCGTCCCACAAGGCATTTTCGAGTGCGGCTTTCGCCATGCGGTGGCCGCGGACTTTGGCGAACAGCGAGGCGCAGTCGCGGGCCGATTCGAGGTTGTGCCCGAGCAACGGCGGCGCAAGATAATGCGTAATGGTGGACCAACTGCTTTCGATCCACTCGCTGCTGTAAAAAGGATCTTCCCCGGTCACACACTCGGCCCAGCCATTCACGCCCTGACAGTGAACGGTGAGCAAAAGAATGCGGCGGCTGTAGGTGCGTCCAAAACTCGTCTCGAAAAAATGGACGAGCGGCATTTGAATCTCACGGAGTGTGATGGCTTCTATTTTCATAGGATCAGCAGAGCGAATTCACAGAGAGGCACGGAATCGCGGAAAACCACTGGTTATCAAAAACCTGCATGACTTGTCTTCTAACAGATTATTCTTGCGATGCGTACGACCAATTCTCATTCCAACTACCGAGTAAGAACTTGCCGTCTCCCACCGTGTCGCGTTCGTAACCTAACACGGCGAGCCCGTCTTCGAACGCCTCAAGAAACTGTCCGCGATTTCGCTGCTGTACGGTTTGCGCCTTGTCGCGAGATTCTGCCGCAGCCTTCCACTCGTAAATCTGCGCCGGGACATCAATCCCTAACCGTTTTTCGAATGCCGGAACCTTTCCCGTTTTCAGCAAAGCCTCAACTCGTTCGGATTTCAGCCACCACTCGGCGATAAGCCGGTCGCTGGGAAGTCCGCCCTGCAACGGCGAGGATGTGATCCCGTACTGATTGATGTTATAGCGCCGCGCGATTGCTCCCAGCTTTTCAATGTTGAGATAAGCATTCTTGATTTCCAGGGGATCGAATGTCCATTCGATCAATTCGATGCCGCGAGCCAGCGCGTCTTCGCGCTGCAGCAACTTGAGCCGGCGGCCGAGCCCCCCGTTGCGATGGTCCTTGTGGACGGCCAACATATGGGAGTGAAGATAGACGCGGCCGGAACGCGTGCCGGGCACGGACAGAGCGAAGCCGACCATCTTGTCGCGCTCGAACGCTCCCATCACCTGTCCGCCAACTTTTCCCGCCACGACGAACATGCGCAGCGGAACCAGCTCTGCGTCCGAAAAGTTCCAGACTTCCTTTTGCAAAGCAACGCAGGCGCGCAGCTCCTCAAGTCCTTCGCAGCGCCGGATCATAATTGCATCCGAGCTCACGATCGATTCTCCTGCTGCTTGGCTTGCTGCCACAGGGATTCAAGCTCATCTATCGAGGCGCTTTCAAGATTCCCGCCGCTTTCATTCAGCCGCTGCTCCATCCACTGGAAGCGCCTTCGGAATTTTCGATTGGTCTTGCGCAGCGCTGATTCCGGATCAAGCGAGAGATAACGCGCGATGTTAACCAGCACAAAGAAAAGATCTCCGACCTCTCCTTCCAAACGCTCTCGCAACTCTTCCGGAACCGTTTGCCGTCCGGAGCCAGCAACGCCGCGGCCTTCCGGGCGTGGACCGGGCGCGGGAAATTCCTGCAAGTGCTGGCGAAGCTCGCTAGTCTCCTCAGTAAGCTTATCGAACAAACCTTCCATATTCGGCCAGTCGAAGCCCACCTGCGCCGCGCGCGAACTCAGCTTCTGCGCCTCCAGCAACGACGGCATAGCGGAGGAGATCCCCGCCAATATTGACTTAAAGGAAGTTTGCGCGTGTTCACTCGCATTTGTCCCGGTGTCGCGTTTTTTTCGCTCTTCGGTTTTCAGCGCCTCCCAATTGCGCTTCACTTCGGCGGAAGTATCGGCCTTCACCTCCCCAAACACATGCGGATGCCGGTTCACCAGCTTTTCAGAGAGCCGGTCGAGAACGTCATCAATGGAAAAAGTTCCCTGCTCCTTTGCCATTTCGGAATAGAAGAGCACCTGAAGAAGAAGATCACCCAGTTCGCCGGGAAGCTCGCTCCAGTCCCGATTATCGATCGCTTCGAGAACTTCGTAAGTTTCTTCCAGCGTATAGGGCTTAATGGAATCGAATGTCTGCTCGCGGTCCCACGGACAGCCTCCCGGCGCCCGCAGGCGCTCCATGATGGCGACTGCGCGTTCAAAACGTTCGCCGGTAGTAGACATTGCAATCACTTTAAATGACTCGCCTCAGATGCCGCAATTCAGCCGGCCTAACTTATTTGTGATAACCCGCAACTACTCACATGGCATCCAAATTATCAACAGCAATCAAACATTCAAGGAGAAGTGTTCATGGCAAATACTCTTCAACGAAAGACCATTGCAATTCTGGCGACGGATGGCTTCGAGCAGGCGGAATTGACGCAACCGAAAAAGGCGCTGGAGGAGGCCGGTGCAAGAACTCAGGTGGTCTCTCCTAAAGGCGGCAGAATTCGAGCCTGGAATAAGGAAGACTGGGGCGACGAGGTGCCGGTCGACATCACGCTCGACTCTGCCGACCCGGCAAAATACGACGCGCTCCTCTTGCCTGGCGGAGTTATGAACCCCGATCATTTGAGGATGATTCCCCAGGCGGTCCAGTTTGTGAAGCACTTTATCGAACAGGGAAAACCTGTGGCGGCGATCTGCCACGGACCCTGGATGCTGGTAGAAGCAGGCGCGGTGCAGGGACGCACTATTACTTCCTGGCCCTCCTTGAAGACCGACATTCGAAATGCCGGTGGCACATGGGTGGATGAAGAAGTGGTTTTGAGCAACGGAGTAGTCACCAGCCGCAAACCGGACGACATTCCGGCATTCAACCGCCAAATGATTGATTTATTTTCGAAGGGTGTGAACGCGAGCGGGCAGAAAGAACGGAAAGTCGCGTAAACAAGCCATCTTGCAGGGAGCCGGCCCGAGTTGTGCCTCAAGCGGGCCGGTATTTTTTGCGTAATCTCCAAACTTTCAGCCCGGACCTTAGGATTTCGGTCAGGCACGTTGCAGCACCAAGGTGACTTGTTGCCTAGGAGCGGCGAGGCGCAGACTCTACGAGTAGCAGTGTGACTTGGCCAACTAAATTTTAGTAACCTTGCTACAAGTTACTCCGGTGCGAAATCCATATGGTTTTAGCGGCAAATCCGCGGGCAAGCCTGGAAGGCCAACGCTTTCACGTAGTAGTGATTGGCGGCGGCATCAATGGCGTGGCTGTAGCACGCGAGTGCGCGCGCGCGGGAAAACACACATTACTGGTTGAACAAACTGATTTTGCCGCAGGGGTAACCAGCCGCTCGACTCGAATCGTTCACGGGGGCCTGCGTTACCTGGAGCACGCGGAACTCGGGCTGGTACGGGAGTCGCTGCGCGAGCGGGAGAAGTTACTGCGGGAAAAATCTCACCTTGTGCATCCCATGCATTTCCTCTTGCTCTTGAACGAAACCAGCCAACGCAGCGCTTTGAAAGTACGCGCGGGATTGTGGATCTACCAGCGCATGGCAGGGAAACCTGCCAGCGATAGCACTGAAATGGAATTGAAGAGGCTGGAGCGAGCGCTGGACGCGGGGCATAAGTGGTCGTTTTTTGACTATGAAGATGCACAGTGCGAATTCCCGGAGCGCCTGGTTGCGGAGTGGTTGCTGGAAGCAGTAGAGGCTGGTGCCGTTGTGCGGAATCATACCGAGGCGCTGGCAGTGGATGTGGCGCACGGCCGGGTGCACGGAGTATTGCTGCGCGATCAGATTACCGGTCGCGACGCGCGCGTAGATGCGGCATGGGTGATCAACTGCAGCGGCCCATGGGCCGACCGCGTTTGCCAGCGCTCTTCCATCCGCATGGGGAAGCCGATGCTGGGCGGAGTGCGGGGCTCACACATCGTCGTGCCACGCTTTCCAGGTTCGCCGAATATGGCGCTTTATACCGAAGCGCAGGATGGTCGTCCGATTTTCATACTGCCATGGAACGACCAGATCATGGTCGGGACTACGGAAGTGGCCGACAACGGCGATCCCGGTAAAACTGTGCCGTCGGCAGACGAAATTAATTACCTCGTGCGCTCCGTAGCACAACTGTTTCCCAAGGCAAAGATCACGGCGCAGAGCGTGAAATATTCTTTCGCCGGCATTCGTCCACTCCCCTATTCACCGGACAATAATCCTTCAGCGGTCACGCGGAAGCACATTTTGCACGACCATGCCGACGACGGCGCAGCGCACATGATCTCGGTAATCGGCGGAAAGCTGACGACGGCTGCGTCGTTGGCGCGGGGCTGCGCACGCAAAATCGGCTTACAAGTGGCGGAGCCCAATGCGTTTGCCATGGGGCCCGGGCGGGCGCTGGATCCTTTGCTGGACGATGCGGTTTTGGAAATTGCGCGGATCGGCGCGGTGAGCGAAGAATCCGCCCGCGGAATCCTGGAGTGGCACGGCCAGCGCGCAGCGGATATCGCACGCATGGCGTTGGTGGGGGCTGAGTTGCGGGCTCCGATCTGTCCGCACACTTCGCACGTGGTCGCGGAAGTGGTGGAAGCGTATCGAAGAGAGTATGCGATGACGATGGGAGATGCGCTTCTGCGTCGAGTGCCGGTGGCACTGGGCGCCTGCTGGTCAGAGTCATGCAGCCGCGAAGCTGCGTTACGCATTGGCGCTGTACTTGGCTGGAATGACCTCACCATGGGGGCCAATCTGGAAGCGTTTGAGATGGAGCGCGCGGCTTTTCTCAGGCCTGCACCACGCTCGGAAGCTATGTTCGAAGCCGCCGCGGATTAAGTTTGGCTAGCGTGTGAGCAAGCCGTTCGGGATCGTCCGAGATAATCCCGTCCACTCCCCATTTTGAAAATCGCTTCATCTCCCTCGGAGAATTGACCGTCCAGACCAGAATTTTTTTGCCTGCGCTTTTGATCTCGGCGATGACATTCTGCTCTGTCAATGTGTAATGCGAGATCACATAATCAACAGGCTGCGAGGGCCAAAGGGCGAACTGGGCGCGCGTCTCGCAAATCAGCCCCAGCGAGGCGTTGGCATCAAGGGAGTGGACCGTCTGTAGCACTTCTGGCAGAAATGACGAAATCACATAGCCACGGCGCGGTTTGCAGGAACGAAGCAAATCCAGCGTAGCGGTTTCCAGTCCGGGAACTTTCAGCTCGATGTCGAGAAAAGCCGTGGCCTGGTAGCGCTTAAGAACATCACTTAGAAGCTGGAGTTCCAACTGCGATACCGGAGTGTTAGCGACTTCCACTCCTTGAACCCTGGCATCGTGGCAGATCACGGGCTGGCAATCGGCGGAGAGTCGCACATCAAACTCGAAGCCATCGCAGCCATGGGCGAGGGCTCGATCAAAAGACGCCAGAGAATTTTCGGGAATCGATTTCTCAGCCCGCGCGCCGCGGTGGCCGAGAAGCAGTGGACGATTCGGCATACCCCAGATTTTACTGAAGCGCTAATCCAAGTCGAAATCGCGAATCGGCTTGCCGGTGTCCGGTGATTCTTTGGCTTTCTTCACAGCTTCCTGAAATTTTTTTTCCAGAAGTTCGGAGGCATGCTTTTGCGCTTCAACCGATTGGCGGAAGATGGATTCGCGGCGCGTATCCTGCTCCTTCATGGCGCGGGCGGCGTCTTCCATATCGTTAAACATGCGCGGCTTCACGGCCGCCGTATGGGCGATCACCGCGCGAGTTTCGACGTCCACTTTCAGCAACGCGCTGCAGCATGGACAGGTGATTTCGAAGTTGGTGGAATTCTTCGCCACTTTGCGAATCATACCGCAAAACCAGGTTGAACGCGCCTAGGTTTGCAGTTTGATGGGGAAGATGTGAAAGACTCCGAGTAGCTCCCAGCCCAACAGAAAAATGGAAAGCAGGACAATCAGAACCGCCATTAGTTCCCCGAAAGTGAGTCCGCGGCGATTCGGTTCGAAACGCCGCGCAGCCAAGCTCAAGATATTCAGCGTCGCGAATCCGAAAACAACCGCCCAAAGAATATTGTAAACATCGTTGCGGCGGCTGGGGTGGCGCTGCAACAGCAGCAACGCCGCAAAGACCATGGGAATGCGTGCCAGGCCGTATAAGGACAGCGCAGCGTACTTGGTGCGCGCCAGGGCTCCCATCCAACGGGTTGTCAGAGCTAAAGCCATAACAATCCAACCTTCGTAGCTCGAACGTTGGATTGAATATTACATTTTTTCGAGGAACGGGTCACGAATATGGCTCAACTAAGGCAACATTCATAAGGCCCTTCGAAACTTCGTGTCCTTCGTGGTTATAGCTTTTGCACTTTCGTGCGCAAACTAACGGACCGATGCATCCCGTGTCCATCGCCAACCTTTCGGTAAGATGGAACGATGGCTGAGGTTCGCTTCGTTTTCTTTGATATCGGCAACACTCTGCTCTTTCCCAATCGAACGAAAATGCTGGCTCCAATCCGGAGTGATCGTCGTCCCACGCTTGCGCAGTGGCAGGCTCTGGAGCGTAGAACCAAGGCTGAGTTCGATCACGATACGCAGCGGGGTCGAGTCGATAACGGATTCTGGTGGATCTTCCATTCCCACTTGCTCGAAGATCTCAATGAAAGCCAGGATGAGAAGGCTTGCAATGAATTGATCCAGGTGTTGGTGCGTAACACTCACGACTCGGCAAATTGGGATCAGATTCGTCCCGGTACGCGCACAGCGCTCGATCGAATCCGCGAAAGGTTTCGGATCGCCGTGATTTCCAATGCCGATGGAAAAATCGAGAATATTCTTTCGTGCTGTGGAATCGCTGACTGCTTCGAAAGCATTACGGATTCAGGCGTCGTGGGATTTGAAAAGCCTCGTCCTGAAATTTTTTACGCGGCATTGAAGACCGTGAATGCCCTGGCTGACGAAAGCCTGTATGTGGGCGATGTGTACTCGGTGGATTACGCGGGAGCTACAAGAGCCGGCATGCAGGCCGTGCTGTTTGATGTGGCCGGAGCCTACCGAGACCGGAAGGAGCCCCGCGTGGAGTCCCTGGCGCAACTGGAAAATTGGCTCAGGAAATAGTTTGCTGCAGTAAAATCTTTCTCATCATGCTTGATTCCACACGGCTGTTGCTATTTCTGACCGCGGCAGTGTTGCTCGCTATCGCGCCGGGACCGGGAATGCTTTATGTGCTTGCCCGAAGCCTGGCTGGAGGTAAGCGCGAAGGCGTACTGTCGGCGCTGGGAACATTTCTCGGCGGCATGGTGCACGTGTTCGCCGCAGCCTTGGGAGTTTCCATCGTTCTCGCACGATCTGCCTTGGCGTTCTCAACGGTGAAATATCTGGGGGCTGCTTATTTGTGCTTCCTCGGCGTGAGGATGATCATCGACGCCAGAAGGGATATAGAGAAAACAGAGGCGAGTTCGACGAGTTTTTCTTCCGCGACCAAAGGCAACGCAGCGCGCAATCCGCTATGGCAGGGTGTTGCAACGGAAGCGCTCAATCCCAAAACAGCGCTGTTCTTTCTCTCCTTTATTCCACAATTCGTCAACCGGGGGTCTGGACATGTGTTTGTTCAATTCGTTGTGCTGGGAACTACTTCTGTAATTCTGAATACTTCGGCGGACATGATCGTCATCTTACTGGCGGGACCGCTGGGGAAAAGACTCCGCTCCTCAGCCGTGTTCCGGCGTCGGCAGCGAACGCTTACGGGCGCGATTATGATTGGGCTGGGAACTTACCTGGCGACGAGCGAAAACCATTAGCAGTTACTGATTTCTACAGTTCTAGTTTTTATCGTTCCAGGATCTGGTGGTCAAGACAATCAGTGTGCATCGCCTCGTAAAGATTCTTCAGAAGCTCGGTTCCATAGCGTGCCACATAATAGACGCCGGCGATGCTTCGCTCCTGCAGACCATCTTCTGGATAAAGAGCCTGATTGAGCACTTCGGATTTTCGTGCGACAACCTCACTGCGACGTAATTCAGCTGCCATGGCACGTTCACGGAGCCGGTCCAGTTGATAGCGAGCCTTTGAAACGGCAGTCTGGCCGGCCTCGACGAGGGTAGGATCGAGCTTGGCCAATGCTTCGTGCAGGCTGGAAAAAGATTCCTCAATAGATCGGTTGGCACGCTCGAAGGCTGCCTGCAAATCAGCGGGCATGGCTCGCGCAGCTAAAGTATGACGAAGCGCCTCTAATCCCTGAAAGGTATCGAACACGGTGATCCCGTACTTCTCAAGCCCGCGCTGGACTTTCGGTTCCACTAGAGTGGCGGAAAAACGAGGAATGATCGGGCTTACGCGGCCAAGCAATTTTTCATAGACTACAGCGGCCTGGGCGAAATACGCAGCTTCCGCCGCCCCGCCTGCGTAAGCAAGCGTTGGCAAAAGATAATCCTGCACCACGGGCCGCAATAAAACATTGGGACTAAATTTCTCTGGCGCGGTTGCAATGCGATCGACAAGCTCGTCTGCAGATAATTTTTCGGTTGCCGCCTCGCTGGAGATCACAAACTCAGAAGAGTCTCCGTTTGCGCGTCGTTGAATCGGCGTGCGCACGTCGTTTTGCAAGGTGAATACCTGAACCGATGAAGCCGTTACTTTCACTTGCTGGTGATATCCGGCCGCTTCCAGGGCTTCTCCGCGAACCAGTAGCGCGTCATCGATTTCAGAGACTCGCTCAACCGCGGCCCGGTAGATCGGCGCCGCGATCCGGTGCAGTTCTGGATCGGAAGCGTCCAGAACAATCACTCCCCAAGCCGAAAACAGGCGCGCGTAAAAGCGGGCGAAGGCCGTACCCAGCGTCTCCCCTGGACGGTACGATTCGCGCAGGAGTTGCGACGCCTCGCAATCTCCCAGCAACGATACGGCTTCTTCTACGACTGGCACGATTTCATCCCCCAGACGCACCTCGCTTACCGGAGCCCCGGGAGTGCTGTGGCTGGAAGTGGTGAGCGTGCGCAGGAGAAAGTCCGGCCCGGGGATGGAGACGTGATTCACTTCGGCGAGATCGTGGTCGTAAGTGGCGAGCCAGAAGATGGGAACGGATTCCACGCCAGCAGCGGTTGCTTCGTCCGCCAGCTTAACGGCGCTGAGAGCTTTGTAGATCGCGAACATGGGTCCGCCGAACAAACCGACTTGCTGTCCAGTCACGATTGCCGCGGCGCCGTCACGAAAACGCTTTACGTTGGCAAGAGTATGCGGCGAGGCATCCCAGGATTTATTTTGCCGCTCGAGAATAACGCTGACTCGCTCGCGACGCGCGGACTCATACTTTATGTTGGATGCTTCTACCTTGAACCATTCATCGAAGTGCGGAGAGTGCGGATAGAACGGTCGAACGGCGGGAGAATAGGAGAGGAAGTCAGTGAAAAGCCTTGTGGTATGCGGGATCTGGGCGAAAGGCAGACACTGCGATTTCACCTGCAACACTCCTTACAGCAACAGTTTGTAAAGTGTTGGACGAATCGAATCATCGCCGGTTAACGCCTTTCGTTCTCTCTAAAGCTAACAAAGTCATAGTAGAGATGCCCGCGAACCACCGCGAGATGCAAGATAATGGTACGCAACGCTAGGTCAGAAAGGAAATGTGCAATGAGTTTGACGTCCACTCCGCTGCAGATTGCAACTCCAGTCACGCTGGAAGGATCGGTAGTTCGCCTTGAGCCGATTCGTCGTGAGCATGCGGAACTCTTCTGGCAAGTTGCCCAGGATGCGCTCGATAACATCTTCCAATGGATTCCTTACCGCATGAAAACGTTGGGAGACTTCGAGGGTCTCGTCGAGAAAGCCTTAACCGAGCAGGAACGTGGCGAATCCATGGTGTTTGCCACGATCGAGCGCAACTCTGGACAGGTAATCGGCAGCACTCGCTTCATGAACATCGATCGCATCAATCGCCGCGTGGAAATTGGTTCCACGTGGATCGCACCGGCGTGGCAGCGAACCGCCGTCAACACGGAAGCGAAATATCTCATGCTGCGTCACGCCTTCGAAGTCTGGCGACGCATTCGTGTCGAACTCAAAACCGACGCGTTGAATCAGCGCTCGCGGAACGCGATTCTGAGAATCGGCGCAAAGGAGGAAGGCACCCTGCGCAGGCATCTGCTCACTTGGAGCGGCCGCGTGCGCGATACGGTCTACTTCAGCATTCTGGATACCGAGTGGCCGGAGGTGAAAGCCATGCTGGAAACGACGCTCGCGCCGAACGCTGCGTCAAAGAATGTTTGAATCCAGCCCGGCGATGAATTGAATGCCGGGGATAATCTTGCCGACCAGGTTCCTGTCGTTGGTAAGAAATAGATCTGTGCCAGCGGTCGCCGCGCACGCCAGGTGAATGGCATCTGCTGAGGGTATTTTCAGCAAACCCTTAATTTGTCCGAAGACATCAGCAGTTTCTGCAGTGAAAGCAATTACCTCTGAAACCGACTCCTCCAACGCTGCTTTCACCTCTTGGATGCGTTCTTTACTGGCCCCCTGTTTGTAGGCTCCGGCGAACACTTCGCCTAAGGCCAAAGCTCCAGTAATAAGCTGGTCGTTGCGCTCTTGCATGCGCGACCAGATTGCATCCACCCTCTTCCCAAACTGGGGATTTTCCTCCAGCCAGTAGATAAAGAGCATCGTATCCCAATAGACGCGGCTCACCGATCTTTTCCTGGGCCGTAGAAATTGGCGCGTTCGTTGCGGAGGTAAGTTTCGCCTCCGCCCAGCTCGGCGAAGACATCCTTAAGCGCGCCGCGGAGTCGGTTCCAGGCGTCCTGACGATCCGTTCCCTGGCCCTGTTTTTCCTTGGCGACGAATTCGTAGGTATAAGTAACGGTTGTGCTCTGACCAGATGGCGGGCCGCTGCTGCCTACTAGTCGCAGGTTGTTATCCCGCAGGAATTTCCGAGTCTTCAGTGCGCTGCAAACTTGGTTAACACCGCTGAGCGTCAGTTCGCGGACGAGATCCCCAGCTCTGATTGAAAACCGGGCCTCGTTGCGGGCACGGGCGGGAATTACATACCTTTCTCTGCCAAGCGTTCGAATTCGATCTGCGTCTCTCACGTCGATCCTCCTTAGACAGAATTAGCTTCAGCAGAAATAGAATAGCATGAATAGAATTACATTTAATGATAATTATGGGGAAGGCAGAGCCGTTGTGCTCACGGAGGGCACATGGGACAATCCGATGCCGGTTGACTTGCAATCGACTCCAGCCTAGTCTGGAGGTAGTTCCTTTGTATGGCCAAACCCACCAGTGGGGGCGTCACGGCTTCGACGGAGATGCTTGCGGCCAAGAGGCATGCCGGGGTGCACACACCCGTAATCGCGTGCAAAATGATAATTGCCAATCAACAAATGGCATACGCAGCCTAATTAATTAGGCAGCCGCTTTCCACCGCTTCGCCCTTGGGCGGTGAGCGAGCGTCACACAGAGGGCTGCTCTTCCCGCCTACGTCTGGGGCGGGAGGTTAAGATCACAGGCTAGCGGCTAGCGTTTCTTGTCCGTTCTGAGCGTGAGCCGCGAACGTCCTGGGGGAAGCGCCGCAAGGCGCCCAACGCCTTGGGCATGAACGCGAATAAGCATGTAGTCTCTTGACCAGTAACATTTTCGGACGCGGGTTCGACTCCCGCCGCCTCCACCACACTCAAAGCGCTTAGTATCATGCACATACAAGAGTATCGCTCCTGCGTGTAGGATCCTTGCTTCAAGAGTCGTCGGCAGAGCTCGTGACATGTCCCTAGGACCGAAGTTGTGGATAAAAGTTAGGCCGCCTGGAGCATGCTAACGGGCAGCGATAAGGTTATAACGGCTCCCCCTCCCGGACGGTCCGAAACCCTCGCGCCACCGCCATGTGCCTGGGCAACTGCCTCTACGAATGCCAGTCCGAGACCGTGACCAGGAGAGTGTTTTCCCTTTACAAATCGTTTGAAAACCTGGCTACCGATCTCCGCAGGAAATCCCGGTCCATTGTCTTCGACGACCAATTCAGCAGATCCTTGATGTGATTGGAGACTAATCTTCACTTGGCATCCTGCTGGCAAGTGAGTTAATTCATTTTCAAGCAAATTGCTTACTACCCGATTCAGCAGGGTCACGTCAGCATCCACAACCACATGCTCTTCCAGGTCAGTCGTCACGTTGTGATGATGCTCCGCCATCGCAGGCTGATAAATATCAACCAGTTGCCGCACGACATCCGAGAAGTCAACTGAGCCGCGCTCCATGTGAAGTGCACCTGCTTCTGCTTCGGCCAAATCCAGCGTTGTGTTCAACAACTGCAAGAGCCTGTCCAGATTCTCGATTGCCTCCCCAACCGAGTCACGCCATCTGTCATCTCCTTCATTGCATAATGCCGATTCCAGCGTTCCACGAATCAAAGTAACGGGGCTTTTGAGGTCGTGCGCGATACCGCCAGTGACCGTGCGAAGCTGATTCACAGAAGCCTGGAGCCGGTCCAGCATGTGATTAAAGGTCTTCGCCAATCGCGAAATCTCATCCGAATTTACAGGTTCAGGGAGGCGTTCCCGTAAGTCTTCTGTTCCGATTCGCGCGACGGTTTCTGTAATTTGCTCAACGCGATGCAGGGTACGGCGTGCGCTCCAATACGAGATTACAAATCCAAGCACGAACATGCCGCCCCAGAGCATGAGGAAACGACGAGCCAATGTGTGCAGCAGATGCTTGGCGCCGCGATCGGACAGTCCCAGGTAAACAATCCGTCCGTTTTGCGCCTTCTCAACGACGCGAAACGTTTGGCGGTATCCTTCCACTGCTATCGACTTTGGCGGTCCCGGTACCAGCTGTGAGCGCTGAATTGCGGTAACGAAAGCATCCTTAGAGCTCGGGCCCACCCACAATGGACCCTCACTGTTGTTGGGATTCGTCGCCAAGAAGAAAACAGAATTGAGCCTCTCACCGCGGGCATTCCGCTCATCCGGTACTTCCTGAGTAGCGAGCTCAGCCACCTCGCGGACGATCCGCTTGTACAGGTGATCGCTTGGAGTGTCGGCTGACACTTGCGCCAGAACCTCGGCTTCACCGCTAAGCCAGGTGTCGCTGCGTTCCCTGAGACCCTGTGCGACAAGAAAATAAACGATGGCAAATGCCCCGGCGGTTCCGAGCGCGAACGCCAGGGTCGTCCAAATCGAGATCCGCCAAGCGGCAGTGGCGCGTAGATTCCTAGGCATGTTTGAGAACGTAACCAACCCCACGAATCGTATGAATCAGTGGTCGCGGCGTGTCGTGATCTACTTTGCTGCGTAGCCGATAAATGTGAACATCAACCACGTTGGTTGCGGGGTCAATCCTCATCTTCCAGACATGGTCCAGGATCATGGTCCGGGTTACCACGCGACCTTCGTTGCGGCATAGGTATTCCAGCAAAGAAAACTCCTGTGGAGTCAATTGCAGCAAGTGCTCGCCGCGCCGCGCCTCACGACGTACCAAGTCAAGCTGCAAGTCAGCTGACTGCAAACGCACAGATTCAGTCTGCGGAGCGGGAGACCTGCGCAAGAGGTTTCTCAATCTTGCCAGCAATTCGGGGAGAGCAAATGGTTTCGTGAGGTAGTCGTCTCCGCCCTGCTCCAGTCCGCGAACTCGTTCGTCGACGGAGCGCCGGGCGGACAAGATCAAAACCGGTGCCGTATTACCTTGAGCTCGGCAACGGGCAATCAAGTCCAATCCGTCCAGATCGGGGAGGCCGAGATCGATGATGAAGGCGTCGTGAATGCCTTCCAATGCCATCGTTTCCCCAGCTTTCGCTGTACTGGCCGCATCCACTTGATATCCGGCCTCCGTCAGGGCTCGCTTGAGGAATAGCTGGATGGAAATGTCATCTTCTACAACTAACAATCGCATAGGACATGCCTGCCTGTCCCCAAAACTTTACACCCTCAGAGTGGGATGCAGGAAACTCGTCAAACGTTAGAGCAGCGTTAGAGAGCCGGATGACGCGGTTCAATTATCTAAAGATTGCTTTTCGCAATGCCAATTATAGCTTTCATACGATCAAATCAATTAGCTGCCATTCGCGCCAATTGAAACACCGTAGTGGCCGCAGCGCCTCGGCGCGGCCAAATATGCCTGGCCACGCGCGTAAACGGCGACTTGGAGAAGTTCGCTGGCCTTTGTGACGAGGGCCTCGACTCAAACATTACCGGAGCTCTCGGGAAGATGACAATTTGTTCATCCAGCGCCCATTTCGAGCATTCCTCCTCATTTACCGCTACGATTACGTGGAAGAACTTTGCCGATTGCAACCATTTGTTGTCCTTGTCGCTTCATAGAACACACGGCCTCTTTCACTCCCAGCGGCACCTGGTACCGCAATCTTTTGGCACCACTGTTCAAGCACTTTGAACGGCGACTCTTCTTACGGGAAGATCAATCTGGAGATATTGAAAATGCGACGAGGTTTATTTGGACTGACGGTCTTGATGGTTGGGTTGTGTGGCGGAGTGAGCGTCGCCCAGACGTTGAAGCCGAGGCCTCCCTCAGGAACACTGCAAAACGAGAATATGCCTGCCGTGCAAAAGGAGCAAAAAAGCGTGGAGGCCGCGCCGATAATGCTGCCGATGACTGTCGAGGCAGGCACTCCGATCAAAGTTGCGATTGACTCCGAGGTACGGATTCGCGTAGTCGGTCAGACAATTCATGGCACAACGACGGAGCCAATATATGCGTTCGACAAGTTGCTGATTCCGGTCGGAACGGTAGTGAATGGCAAAGTGTCGGCGATTGACCCGGTGCCGAGGATGGCGCGAACGATGCAGGCGGCGAATGGAAATTTTTCACCGGTGCGTAAGGTGCATGTGCAGTTCGACGAATTGGTAATGGCCGATGGGCGGCACGTCCCTTTGCATACAGTTGCGTCTCCTGCTCCGGATGGAGTGCTGCGGTTCGTCTCTGCGAACGAAGCGGAGAAGAAGAAGAAGAACAAAGTGCAGCAGGCCGCGTCGAATAAAGCTAGCGCCACGCGGCAAGCCATACATCAGCAATGGAGCGACTTGCAGAGAAAGGTCCATGAACCAGGAAAGATGCACAAAGTAAAGAGGATCGTCTTGGCGCAGTCGCCGGTGCACCCGCAATACCTGGATGCAGGGACAAGTTTCAATGCGAACTTACTGCAATCTTTGAATTTTGGGACTGAGGCGGTGAAGCCGGAAGCAATAAGCGACATCGGAGCACCACCACCGGCGGGCAGCCTGGTACATGCGCGGCTTGAGACAGGTTTGAGCTCGGCGACAGCAAAGGCCGGAGACCCAGTAGAAGCGGTAATCACGGAGCCGCTCGTCGCGTCAAATCATCTTATCCTGCCGGAAGGCAGCGTGATCAAAGGTTCAGTAATGCAAGTTGCTCCAGCGCGTCGTTTGGGGCGCAACGGGCAGTTACGAATTTTATTTCACGAAGTTGCGCCCCCGAACGGAATCGAGCAAAAGGTTGAGACGAACCTCGAAGGCGTGGCGGTGGCCAAGGGCGAACATCTGAAACTTGACAATGAAGGCGGAGCGGAAGTGACAACTCCGCGAACCAGATATTTGACAACTGGAATTCAAGTTATGTTGGCAGCATCGCAAGCTTCTCCTGACCGTGATGCAGGCCAGGGTGGGCAGAGCGTGGGCGAAGCAGGGAACGGCGCGGCGAACGGAGCGTCAGGATTCAAGCTGGTAGGGATGATTGTGGCACTGGCGGCGAATTCCCGAGCACTGCGAGCCGGATTCGGTTCTTATGGCGCCGCGATGTCCATCTACTACCACTTTCTAGCCCGAGGACGCGACGTGGTTTATCCGAAAGACATGGCCATGGTAATCGGATTGGGAACTCGCGATAACAAATCAGCAAGCGTCCCAGAACCTTCAGCTAAATTAGTCCGATGAAGGACCCGTTCGTTCCGCGCCTACGCTCTTTCTGCAAAGAATCAATGGCTAAGAACAGCAGAGAAATTGCTCCTATTGATTTTCTTTTTGCTGTCCACCTTCGCCAAAAGCGCTCTTCCGAACAGCAGAAGAAAGAAGGTTAGGACTGCTTGCGGCCAAATCCCGCTAGCCGCGGGATCAGGATCAAGATTAGACCGTAGAACAATAGCGATGCAACCAGCGAGGCGGCGTTTCCGAAACGAAGGTCTTCAAACCCCATTTTGAGCGTGCCAAATGCTATGGCCACGTACGCAACCCACAACAATTCCACGCGCTTCAAACGTGAACCGGTGAAGCCGAGTACAAGGGCCACCGAGCAAATCACCACCGTTCGCACAACCGAGAGACGCGAAGCATCGAGTATCCCGCTCGCCGAACCGAGCCTTGCACTCGTCATCACGGCCAGCGCTGCTGCGGCTCCCGCCACGACTACACAAGGGACGAACCAAAGCAGCCGCGATTTCCATGCATGTTCCGAACCATCGATTGAAGGGCGTGATCCGATTGCATAGCACAGAGAAGCAGATAGGGCCACTATCCACGCGCTTGTGCTAAGGGCGTGCGGGACGGTCCCAGTCAGAGCGCTCCACGCGAGATTTAGAAGGCCTGAGAGAATCGCCGCCGCTGTCAAATAAACGGAGAGGTGGATGCCCAAGCTGATCTTGCCTGTTCGGATATATAAGAGATCTGCCGCTACGGAGGCCAGACATAAGAAAGTTGCCTGGAAGACTTCGGGGAAAAGCAGCAAGCTTCCGGCCAGCAGAAGCGCGACAGCATAGGTTGCATACACGCGGCGATTTCGGCTTTGTGCTTCCGCTGTGAAGCGCGACAGCGTGCCCCAATAGCACACCGTCGCAACCAGCAGAAGAAAGGCGCCCAGCGACGTGGCAGAGGTGGGACTTGCGCGCAGCACACCAAAAGTTGCAATCAGAAATGCCACGGCTGCCTGAACGATTTCAAAGACGGTTAGGCGTCTCCGCGAGCTAAAGCTGTGCAGCCCGATGCTTGCGCCATAAATCGCCAGCAGCGCCAGACAGAGTACTGTGATGGTAGACGCAGCTATGGCCGGATATTCTGGCGGAGCGCCCTCGGGAGAAGTCATCAAATCGACGAGCAGCCACACCGCAAGATCCGCCGCAATGGCTGGAATAACCCGCACGCTCAAGGGGTGCCCGAGACAGACAACCGTTTCGGTAGCTAACGCGATTGCCAGCAAGCCAACGGTAAACGGTACGAGTTCGCGCGTCGCAACCATGAGAGCCAGCGCCGTGGCCACGCCTGCCAAGGTCGCCACCCACGGAATCGCCTGCAGGCTTTGCTGCCATGCAAGTACCAGGGCAAGCGTGACGAATGCAACTAAAACTGCAGACGTGAAAGCTGCTTGCAGGATCTGAAAACGCACCGTGGATTCCCATAACAGTGGCGAGAGGATCATGGCTGCCGTGATCGCGTAGGTGACGCTGGCAAAGCCATCGGTGGCGTGAGTCTTGACCGCCCAGACCAGCCATATGCCTGCGTACAGGATAGCGACTATCAGCAGGAGCAGCTTCGGAAGGATTCCCGTCTCAGCGACCGCTCGTAGCAGGTACGCGCCCGCAATTCCGAGAACTGCTCTGCCGAACACGGGGAGCGTACCGGCGGGGAAGCTTGGCGTCGGGAAGTTCTGCTCCTGGCCTGCGCGGGGTGTTGTGCTGGCGATGCTTCCTGATTCGACGGGAACGAGGTTTACACTCGCTGCCTTCCCTTCTAGTGCGGATACACGCCCTTCCAATTCTCGCACTCGTTCCCCGAGTTGCTCTACATCCGATGCGATTCCGTCGAAAGCTTCTGGCATTCGCTTCTCCGCATCTGCCCCACGAAAATGAAGCGGGGCTTAGCTTGTTGCGTGTACCGCAACAGCGTCGGACTCGGGCAAGGAGGTTGACTCCGGCCATGGTGGCAGGAATTTCACCAGAACCCAAAGGATGATGAAAGGAAGAATCATGAGCGCAATAGCTGGCAAAAGGCCTTCGCGCGTAGCAAAGCCCATTTTGTATGTGGTGTAACCGAGAAAACTCTTGGAGAAAAGCTGGCCGCCAATCACTACATTCCAACGCATGGCAAAAATGCCGACCATCGTAAGGCTGCCGGCTACTGCGTAAATTCGCTTGCGAGCAATGTCACTGCACTTCAGAACTTGAGTCAGGCCGATAAGCGCGATCGGAGTTACGGTGCCGAGCAGAATCTGGATAATCACCTGGGATGTCCACAGTCTCGTGTGCACCATGAAATCCAGGCTGCGGAAGGATTCATCGGCTTCGTAGATTCGCTGCAGCAGATCGAGCATCTCCAGGCTGAAGTCAATGATGAAGGTATAGAGGAGATAGCGACCTATTGTGTCCAGGCAGTGCATATCGATCTGTCGCCCACGCACCCAGGTTGAAAACATATAAAGCAACATCACCGCAGAAATGCCCGAAACCATGGCCGAGAACAAGAACACGACGGGCATCAAAGGCGACGACCACCAGGGATTTGCCTTTACCGAACCGAAGATGAAGCCGACATATCCATGTAATAGGAACGCTGAAGGAATGCCGATCAGGGTAATAAAGTACCCGACTCTTTCATCGATGCGCAGCGAGCGTTCACTGACGTTGCTCGATCCAAGAGTTAGCAACCGATAAACCAAACGCTTCCAGCCCTTTTCGGTCTGCGACCACATGACAATGTCACGCCGGTAGTCCAACCAAATCTCCAGTAACAACACGGCCATCAGATACCAGAGATAAACAAAGCCGAACATCGCCATGGCGGAAGAGCGGTGCGGGGTCATGTACATCTCGAAGGAACGTTCCGGACGTCCCAGGTGCAATTGCAGCGGCAGCGGCGCCACCAGCAGGAAAGCGAGTGCGGTGAGCAAGGCTAATCGATACGTCGGCTTCACGGCCTCCACGCGGAATACGCGTTCAAGCGAGGCCAGAATAAATGCACCGGCTACGAGTCCCGTGATGTAGGGATAAAGAACGATCAGGATGCTCCATTGGAGCTCCACTTCGTTCGGATACATGAAGCCTTGCACGGGTATCTGCAATGAGCCTCCTTAGCGCATGCTGTTATCGGACGAAACTTATCGCCCCGAACTCATCTGACCGAACCATCCATACCGTTGTAAAAAACCTTTGCCCCTGTTGCCAGATGCGGCTTCAAAACTTGCACCGTATGGGTTCTCAAAAACTCGTGAATCGGATCATTGGGATTCTTCAAATCTGCCAACTGCCGTGCCCCCGTGGGGCAGACTTCGCAACAAGCCGTCGTCAATCCCTTAGTGATGCGGTGATAGCACAGCGTGCATTTCTCCGCGGTATTCGTCTTAGGATTGAGAAAGCGGCATCCGTAGGGGCATGCCTGGATACAGTAGCGGCAGCCCAAACAATAATTCTTATCCACCAGTACAACTCCATCCGGCGTAACAAAGGTCGCTCCCACCGGGCAAACCTGCGTGCAAGGAGAATCTGCACAGTGATTGCAGAGTTTGGGCACGAAGAAGTTTTTGCCGGCCTCATCGGTATTTGGCGGGAAGCCGTCCTTGCCGCCATTGGGTGATTCCACCTCCGGCTTTTCAATCTTCCAATCCGCTACGTGATAGCGCTCGATCCATGTACGGAAATAGCCTTCCGGGACGTCGTTTTCTTCGGCGCAGGCGCGCACGCAACTGCCACACCCAATGCACTTGGGAATGTCGATTAGCATCGCCCACCAGTGCTCGGTGATTTTGTAATTCGGCGAGTCCTCCGGCGTTCCCGCCGAAACGTACTTCCAGGCGACAGCCGCGGCTGGCAAAAGCATCAGCAATCGACGACGGGTGATCTCCATTATTTCTTCCCCTTCGTTTCCGTCTTGGCTGTCACACTCTTTTCTGTTTCAATCCTTGGGCTGTGGGGCTGATGGCAGGTGTCGCAGGCGAGCCCTGCAGAGTGATCCGCCGTGACGACTTGCGGGAACCACTTGGGCTTGGCACTGTTGGCCTCGTGACAGCGGGCACACACGATCGCGGTATCAAGCTTCTTGGGTTGCACTGAGCCGGGATCGTCCGCGTGAGCGGCCAGTGCTCCGTGGCAAGCCTCGCAAGCCACCACCACATGCTTGCTCAGCTTTTTCTTATCCGCGACATCGCTGTGGCAGGATTCGCAAGTCGCATGCCCGGCTAACGCAATCGGCCGCGATGCGACCTCAGCGATCGCCGCGCCCCGATAGTGACCATACTGGCCGAAGCTGCGAGGCACCACCGCGGCCCGCAGAATCACGAATGCAATCAGCCCGATGGCGAAGACGACTGCCAACCGGACGAGGTGTTCAATGTCTTTGAACAAGCTTGCGCTCCCAATTGCCCTGAGGCCTTCCGCGATATGCGACCGAATTGCGCAATGTTCTTTGATACCTGACATTCTTCCCGCCAGCGATGACCAAGCTCACAAGAAGCTGTGAGCTTGGTCACCCCACATTCGCAAAGCTTTTTCCGGGATCACACAGAGATGTGATAACCATCACAGCCAAAAGGTAGGACAGTAATGCATTGTGTCAGAACTCACATTTTGGGGATCAAGTGTTGCACGACAATCTGTTCCAGATACAGGGGCACGACTCAAGCGCGTGACAGTTCTACTATTACGAGGACAAAATCATGAATCGCAAAGCACTGGTAGCAATCGTTGTGACCTTAACCCTTAGCGCCGCGGCTAGCGCTGGCACGATCAGCGGCAAAGTGTCAGGCGTTCCGACTGAATCCGTTGTCTATGTCGAAGCCATTGCCGGGAAAACGTTTCCAGCACCCACCGCACACGCCCAGATGGATCAGAAGGCGCTCCTATTTCAACCCAGCATTCTCGTCATACAACAAGGTACAACTGTGGACTTCCAGAACAGCGACACCGTGGCGCATAACGTCGCATGGAGTTCGGTTGGGGGTAACAAGAGATTGGCGCACAACATGGGAACCTGGCCGAAGGGAGAAAAGCGTTCCTTCAAATTTGATAATGCCGGTGCGGTTCCTTTGATGTGCTACGTGCATCCTGAGATGGAGGCAACCATTGTTGCCTCGCCGACTCCGTATTTCGCACATACCGACAAATCTGGAAGCTACAAAATCGAGAATGTCCCCGATGGAAGCTACACCGTGACCGTCTGGAATGTAGGTGCGAAAGGCCAGTCCAAACCCGTTACCGTTTCGGGCAACAGCACAGCGGATTTCACTTTGACTAAATTAATCAGATAAGCACTGAGGGACAAGGGTCCCAGCCGTCCGCTTCAGATCGTTAGCGTAGGAGCCCTTGGATAAGAATGGCACGAATCGCCGATCATGCTGAAACGCTATAAGAACAAGAAAGTCGACGGGAGTTGGCTCAACACCAATTTCCCCTGCATGATGGCGTGTCCAGCGCATACCAATGCCGGGCGCTACGTTGGCCTGATTGCCGAGGGACGCTTCGAAGAAGCCTATCGCATCGCGCGTGACCCTAATCCGCTGGCCAGCATTTGCGGACGAGTCTGTGCGCACCCTTGTGAAACTGCCTGCCGCCGAGGCGAAATTGATAGGCCGATCTCTATCCGCGCTCTCAAGCGCTTTCTCACCGAGCAGTTTGGGCCTGAGTCGAAACATCCCATTTCTGTGAACGAAGGACGAGGGCAGAACAAGCTTCCTTTCAAAGTAGCGGTCGTCGGTGGCGGCCCAGTGGGACTTTCGGCCGCGCATGATCTCGCGTTGATGGGATATGCGGTCACGATTTTCGAAGCCGCGCCGGTGGCGGGTGGAATGCTGTATCTGGGTATTCCCGAATACCGCTTGCCGCGCGACGTGGTCGAAGCGCAGGTGCGCGAAATTCTTGAGACCGGCGACATCACTTTGAAACTGAATCATGCGGCGGGGCGGGACTTCACGGTTTCCGATCTGCGGCGTGAGGGGTTCGACGCCGTACTGATCGCCGTGGGCGCGCATCGCAGCCGCGATCTCAGCATCCCCGGCGTCGATCTCGACGGTGTCCACAAGGGCATCGATTTCTTGCTCAACGTGAACCTCGGCTACAAGTTCACCATCGGCAAGAAAGTTATTGTGATCGGCGGCGGCAATGTGGCCATGGACGTGGCGCGCTCCGCCGCTCGCGAAGTCGTGCGTCAACATGCCGGCGGTGTGCAGGATGCGGAACCATCTGCCGAAAACATGAGCGCAGTCGCCACGCGTGAGATGGTCGATATTTCCCTTTCCGCGTTGCGCATGGGCGCTCGCGAAGTGAATCTGGTCTGCCTGGAGCGTCGCGAAGAAATGCCCGCCGCTCTCGAAGAGATTGAGGAAGCCGAACAAGAAGGCATTCGAATGCATCCCGGTATGGGGCCTAAACGGATGATTGGCAAAGATGGCAAGGTGATTGCGCTCGAAACACTGAAAACCAAGTGGGTCTTCGATCAGAACAGGCGCTTCAATCCTGCCTTCTACGAGGGAAGTGAAAGCCAAATCGAATGCGACACCATTATCATGGCGATCGGACAGTCTCCGCGACTCGACTTCCTCACGCCGGAAGATAAAGTCGATTTGTCACCGCGCGGCCTCATCGCCGTTAATCCGCAGACCTTGATGACTTCGGCTGCTGGTATCTTCGCCGGCGGCGACTGCGTTTTCGGCCCCCGGCTGATAATCGACAGCGTTGGCGATGGCAAACGTGCCGCGGTTGGAATTGACGAATACCTCCGGAAGAACAAGCATCCCGAACCCATTATCGAGGTCGAAGTGCTCAAGCGGCACAGCATGCCGTTGGATTATCTCGACATCACTCGCCAGCCGATACCGATGCTTCCTCTGGAGCGTCGCACGGGCGTAACCGAAGTTGAAGTCGGCTACGACGCCCCCGAGGCCATAGCGGAGGCGCAGCGCTGTCTGCACTGTTGGGTCAACACAATTTTCGAAGGTACGCCGGAAGACGGCAGCATGTGCATTCTGTGCGGCGGCTGCGTCGATGTCTGCCCGGAAAAATGTCTGGAGCTGGTTTCGCTCGACCGCATCGAGTTCGAGCCTGATACCGTGCAGCATATTCGCGACAACCAGCAGTGCTTTGGCGTGGAGCTCGACGAAGTAGCGGCCGGCGAACTCGGGGTGGTTGCCGGCTCTGCGATGTTGAAAGACGAGACCCGTTGCATTCGCTGTGGCCTCTGCGCCATGCGTTGTCCAGTGGGCACGATCACTATGGAGTCCTACAACCTGATTCCTGCGGAACCGACAGGTCTGATCTCGGTAACGGCGATCGGAGGATTGCAGTCGCAGTAGATTGCGAGGCATATATGGCAGACGAAAACAAAGCCGCAATTGCCAACGACGACGTTAGCCGCCGCCACTTCTTTCTGAAGCTCGGCTTGGGCTCTCTCGGTGTAGCTGCTGCCGGTACCGTCGCTTTTGCTTATCAGTTTCTCGAGCCTAATGTGCTGTACGAGCCCTCGCCGATCGTCAACGAGGGCAAGCCCGACCGCTATCCATTGGATTCCGTGACGCTCGATGCGAACTCCGGCATCTACATCATTCACTCGGCGGAGGGTTATTTCTCACTCAGCGCCGTGTGCACGCATCTTGGCTGTCTCACAGCGTGGAAGCCTGAACTGAACATGATTGCCTGTCCCTGCCACGGCAGCAAATTTGCTGTTTTCGAACGGGCAACTTTCAAGCCAGGCGACAAGATCGAGGGCCCTGCGCCCAAGCCTCTTCCCTGGAAGCGCATTTGGCTGAACGATGACGGAGATTTGCTGGTGGATCGTTCCACTGACGTTGCTCCACTACAACGTGATTCCTTCGTAAGGATCTAATCAATGGCGACGAAGACAGTAGACCAATATTTTGACGACTTACGCGGCACGCGGGTGTGGCGTTCGATCTTTCGCAGCGGCACCGGTTCGAGCACGCTGCATCGCGCTTTGGCGATTCAGCAAAACGTCTTCCTGCATCTGTTCTCCAACAAGACGCGCACACGCATGCTGAGTTTTAGTGCGACCTGGTATTTGGGTACGCTCACTCTCGGCACGTTCTTCATCCTGGTTGCGACTGGAATTCCGCTGATGTTTTACTACCATCCCTCTGCCCCGCAGGCATACGCCGATACTAAAGATCTGCAATTCGTGGTTTCCTCCGGGATGTTTCTGCGCAACCTGCATCGCTGGTCGGCACACGCCATGGTTTTCCTGGTCTTTGCTCACATGTTCAAAGTATTTTATCGTGGCGCATATCGAACTCCACGTGAGTTCAACTGGGTGATCGGCGTGATTCTTCTGCTGATCACGCTGCTGCTCAGCTATACGGGCTACCTTCTTCCCTGGGATCAACTGGCTTACTGGGCAATCACCGTCGGGTCGAATATCGCATCGGCCGTTCCAGTCATGGGCAACAAGATACATTTCCTATTGTTGGGAGGTAACGCCGTCAACGCGAATGCATTACTGCGCTTCTATGTGCTGCACTGCATGATCCTGCCGCTGACGGCGATATTCTTCATTGCCATCCACTTCTGGCGTATCCGTAAAGACGGTGGCCTCTATTCACACGGCAGCGAACCGGCGACAGTGCGTGCGAAAGCTGCAAGTAGTAACAGCATCGTGAAGGAGGCGCAATAGCCATGGCCGATTCCAAAGACTTCACCGCCAGCGTCGACTCCAATGCAAAAAAGTCTCCGCGCCGCATCGTCTTCATCACGCGCCGAACTTCCGCGCAGGTGAAGGCTGAGAGCGAAGATCAGGTGCAGACATTTCCCGAAGTCCTGTTTCGTGCGGCAGTGGCCATTCAAGTTCTTGCCATTGCGCTGGTGTGGATTGCTCTGATATTCAATGCGCCGCTCGAGGGGTTGGCTGATCCTTCCCACACTCCCAATCCCGCGAAAGCTCCGTGGTACTTTCTCGGGCTGCAGGAGATGCTGCATTATTTCCCCCCGGTCGTAGCGGGTGTCTTGGTGCCCGGCTTGGTGGTGATGGCCCTTATCGTAATTCCGTATTTCAAGGTCAACATTGAAGCGGATGGCGTATTCCTCAAAGATCGCCAGCGGCGCCTGAGCCTTTTCTATGGCGTCGCCGCTGCGCTCTCAATCTTTCTGTTCAGCTTCAAGGTTTACGCCGCTCTGGTGCCGACGCTGATCATGGCAGGGCTGATGCTATTAGCCGCCCAGAGTTCACCGCAATCGCCCTCGGCCTTCCGGCGTTATCTGGCGGCTAGACCGCTTTCCTATTGGGTAATGACCTGGTTCTTATGCGAACTGGTGGTGCTGACGGCAATTGGAACATTTTTCCGCGGACCAGGCTGGGCCTGGATTTGGCCGTGGCAGGGATCTTAACGCGCTTATGAAAGAAAAACTCAAATCGCTGTGGCAAAAGTTGTTTGGGGATAGCGTTCGCGCCTTCGGCGTAGTCAGCTGTTTGTTTCTGCTCTCGTTGGCGATTGCGCCCGCCAAAAATCACTTCAGCGAGTGGCGCCACTATCAGCACGGCTATTTGAAGATGATCCGCAATCGCAGCGATGCCGTAACGCTGCAGCGGCACTATGAAAGTGGGATTCAGCAGATATGGTTATCTGACCTCGGAGTGGTCGACCGTTGTACGAGTTGCCATGTTGGTTTGAAAGAGGCCAGTCTCGCCGACGTGAGCGTGCAACCTTTCCGTCCGCATCCCGTGATTCCACATAAGCTGGATCAATTTGGATGCACCGTCTGCCATCGCGGCCAGGGCGCCGCGACCACTGTGGCCGAAGCGCACAATAGCACACTGGCGTGGGAGCAACCGATTCTGCCGGCAAAATACATCGAGGCATCGTGCGGTGAGTGCCATCGTGGGACGCTGCCGGGCACACCTCAATTGAATCAAGGTCGCTACCTGCTCTCGCGCTACGGATGCGTGCATTGCCATACGGTGAAGCTGCCCAACGGGGAAATAATGAAGGCGACCGACGATCCGCCCTCGCTCTCACACATCGCCGACAAGACTACGCGCGAGTGGATTTATGCCTGGCTGAAAGACCCGCAGGCCTATGCAACCACGGCAACCATGCCGAATTTCAAGCTGAGCGATGACGATGCCCGCGATATATCCGCGTTCTTGATTGCCAATAGCACATCGCTATCGGGCGACACGATCACGCTTTCTGCGAAAGCATCGCCCGATCCCACGGCCGGTGCCAGTTTATATGGCGAATCGTTCTGCGCTTCCTGCCATGCGGTGCAAAATGCTGCGGGCAATCTGGTTGGCGGTAACGTCGGCCCGGAGTTGACGCGGGTCGGGAACAAAGCAAAACCCGAGTGGTTGCAGGCGTGGCTACGCAACCCCCGGGTCTACGCCGCCGAAACCGCGATGCCGCACTACCGCTTCAACGATGCTCAAATCGCAACCCTAACTGGATTCCTGCTGACGAAAGCAGATACCGATCTGCTGGCCAATGTTCATCTTGAAGCTCCAACTCCGGAGCAGATCGCGCGCGGTAAGCGCCTGGTTTCCGATTATGGCTGCGCATCTTGCCACGAAATCACAGGTATTAAGAAACCGGAAAATTTTGCTCCTGAGCTAAGCCGGATCGGCAGCAAGCCGGTCACACAGTTGCTGTTTCTGCCAGGGATGCAGCACACGCTTCCGGATTACATCGCAACAAAAATCAAAACTCCGCGTTCCTTTGCACAAAATCTGAAGATGCCGCAGTACACGTTCACACCCGAGCAAATTGATTCGCTGACCACGGCCCTGCTCGCGTTCAACGACCGTTCTTTCACGCTACCTCCATCATTGACCGTGCCTGCGAAGCCGGAATCGGATTACCAACCAGCGGGTAAAGCAGGAAAACTGATGGCCGATCTGGCCTGCTTCAGTTGCCATCGCATCAATGGCCACGGCGGCGACATGGCTCCCGATCTCACTTGGGAGGGCAACTCGGTGCAGCGCCAGTGGCTGGTGGAGTTCCTGAAAAATCCAAATACGCTGCGGCCCGCGCTGATTCGCCGCATGCCTAGATTCAACCTGACTGACGGCGAGGCCAACGAACTCACGGACTACATCATGACCGTATACCAGAGTCCGGCAATCGATCGCGACTCGAGGCCGCTAAGCGGCTATCCGAAAGGCGAGGTTGAATTAGGCAGGCAACTCTTTTACGGCAAGTATGCCTGTCAAGGTTGCCACATTGTGGATGCCAAAGCGGACAAGGGTTACATTGGGCCGACACTGACCCACGTCGGTTCGCGCCTCACCGCTGCCTGGATCTTCCAGTGGATGAAAAATCCGCAAGCTCTGCGCCCCGGCATTCTCGAACCCAGCCGCGCCATGAGCGACGAAGACGCTCGTGCACTGACCGCATTCCTGGTCTCGCAGAAAAGCGGAACCAAATCGGAGGTCGCAGGGGCAAAACCATGATTCGTCTCTCGACCATTAGCGCATTATTGTGCGTCATGCTCGCAACGTCGCTCGGCGTCTCCTGTTCGCGTAAGACCGCTTCCGAACCGCTGCCCAAGCCCACCGCATTCGGCGCCGCAATTGTGGAATCCAGCGGTGGAAAGCAAATGGCGCAGACAGGTTGGTTGCTGCCACAGCCAGTAATCGTGCAAGTGAATGATGCCCAAGGGGCTGCTGTTCCGGGCGCACTCATAGAATTCAGCGCCGCGCCGGGCGTTACGTTTGATCCACCCAAGGGCCTTGCAGATTCCAGCGGGCAGGTTACAACCAATGTTGCTCTCGGCGGAATGGCGGGACGCTATCAACTCACCGTACTTAGCTCCGACAAAACGGGAAAGAAGATTGAGCTGACAATCGAAGAGATCGCCCTGGGTTATCAGCAGAACCTGGGACGCCAACTGAACGACCAATATTGTGATCGCTGCCACAATCCTGAATCGACTGCGGAACGTTTATCGAACTTTGACAATCTTGAAATTAAGCCACGCCCTTTCACCGAAGGCGACACGCTCAGCAAAATGACAGACGCCGATCTCACTGCCATCATCACCTATGGCGGTCCTGCGCTCAACAAATCCGCGCTAATGCCGGCGTGGGGCGAGACTCTGAACAAGTCTGAGATTAAAGCGCTGATAGCCTATATCCGTGCAATTTCCGACCCGCCCAGCCGCAATGCTGGGCCCGTGTATGCGAAGAAGTAGTTTGTGAACCTGAGCTTCCTTCTTCTCCACCGTCAAGTTACACCGCTATGAATCTTTATGACCACGCCGGACAGCAGCCATCGATTGAAGTTACCGTAACGCCATGTACACTTGGGACAAGATAACAGTCTGTCCCTCAGGCAGCTGAACCGACTGAAATCGCAATGGCGAGGATAAAACCGATCACGATGCCCTTGATCAACGGTGCTCTCCCGTTCGTTGGTTAGAGATTAAATTGATCAGAAATTGAAGCGATACCCCAGAACCATTTTCGCAATCAGGTGGTCGGTCGCACCCGTAAGGCCCACCCCAAGTCCAAAATTAATTTCCCATTGCGGAGCGATATTCAAGTCAATTGCGGGGAAAACTTGATGTTGCTGTTGTGAGAGGGCATCGAACCCTGTCACCGGACCAACCGATCCGTAGTATTCCAGGCCTCCCGCAACTTTTGGCGTGAAATCATAACTGAATTTGAAGTTCGGCGAGAATACCACACCCTGGTTGACGCTCTCGCCGTGGAAAGACCGGTCAAGCGTGGGGTTCAGCGACCAATACCAGCGTCCGGCCTTCTGATCAACGATGGGACGAATTTCCCACGTCCATGTGTCCACAGAATATTGCCGCCTCTGGTAGCCGATTTCATTCGAGAGGCTCACGCCCACAGGCCAGTGCCATTTCTTCGGAACGGCAACCCGCGGCCGGATGTGATCGCCCACCCATTGCCAGCTCTGGCCCTCAGTGATTGACGTGAAGATGTAGAAGCCACACTCAAACCAGTCGTTGAAGCCGTGAGTAATCTCCACCGTCTCATGCTCGGCATGATTGGTGGGATAGACCCCATCCACAATCGTCTTCGAGCCGTCGATCGTGAAATTGCTGTGGAGTTCCACCATGGTGTGGCTAGGATCGACTAGATCTGATCCGTACACTTGAATTTCGTAGTTGTCTTGAGCATGGGCAAGAGTTGCAGCCAGGCTCAACGTGACGAGAAGGAAAGTGACCGCGAGATGTCGGCAACTCATCGTTCGACCAGAGTCACAACGTCCTATGAGGAAGATTATCAGCTGGATCATGAATTCGACGTGGCGAACAGATGACAAGTTGTTCATCTTGGACAATCGGAGCGGCCAGTTTGCGCCGTAACACGGTAGGTGTGGCTACTTTGATCTCTTTTCTACCGAGACGCATTTTCGTGTCGGACCTTGATCGCGATTCCTGTGAACAAGGTGTGCTCCACAGATGCAATGGAATGAATAGTTCTCTGCCCGAAGTCCCAAGTTTCCCCGCCACATTTGCCATTCCTTGCCGCACTCGCAGACCACAATCTTTATCATCAGCATATTCTTAAATTTCATGCTGCTCTTTCCGCCTTTCGCTGCCTCGTAGGCTTCCCAGTTGTTGCTACTCTTGCGGTAGCTCTATTGCGAACGCCATGTCACATCCACACGCACTGGAATCTCGTTCTTGACCGGCATCGTCAGGAGCGATGGAGGTTCGATTTTGAAATCGGAGAGCGTGGCCGGAATTGTTCCGGTGATATGGATCTGGTCACCTTGCTTCTCTAGTTTGAAAGGAACCTGTTTGTACTGGGCTGTCTGGCCCGCAAACTGGATCTCAAGATCGGCATCAATGGTCGACGCCGAGGCATCTGACTCAGGCAAACGAGTGCGCACCGTCACCAGCGGGAATTCTGCACCGCGAGTCACCTGCAGCATGTGAAGATCTCGGTTGGTGTCTCCGGAATCAAACGACTTTACTGGTACGGCAATCAGAAACTCGCACTGCCCGGCGTGGCAAACCCCTTTTCCTTTCGCCGCATGACTCACGCCCTCGCTCTGATGTAGCGGATGGGATACGTGGTATGTGAGCGTGCTCTGTTGAAGCACCCATTGCGTGTCGGCCCCGGCAAAGGTGGGTAGTGCTGCAAGTAAGAAAACGATCAGTATTTTATTTTTCATAAGCCTTTTTTAGAACTTCACCGAAACCGACAGAAGAGCCGCACCAAACGCCCCGGCTGTAACGATGGCCACAGGGCCATGCGCTTGAGCGATACCGTGGACTTTTTCTCCGTTGTTCTTCTGACTGAATGCCATGGCCCCAAGAATCGGAGTGAGGATCATGCCCGGGCCATGAATCCAAGCCATCGCCTCGTGAAACTTTATTGGACCGCGCTTTTTGGTTCCGGGAATTCTGGGCGCGCGGATGGCGTAATAGGCAGTGATCCCGTACAGGTCGCCGGTGAGCGCACCTAGCGCCACGTGCAAATCGCGAGTGGCCGTACCTTCACTTTTGCCCCCAGCGCCAGGACCGAGGATCACCGTCGCAACCAGCGGTATCGTCGTGATCAGACCCATCCGTTGATGGATCTTGAGCATGTGTGTGCGTTTGTCCAGCAATGCTTGCTCACGGGCGTTTCCCTGCATTTGCTCGGGCGAAAGGCCCAGATCTGAGAGCGAGGGTGCCGTCGTGCTGCTCGAGGGAGCGTTCGGTAAATTCTCCTCTTGTGTTGACGCTGGTTTGCCACTGACTGGTTCGGTTTTCTCCAGTTTGCCGTCGAGAACCACCGGCGCTATCCCGCTGACTGTTACCGAAGAAATCACAAACGTCTTGAACCCTGCGGCTTCGAATGTCAGCCGGTAATTGCCTGTGGGCAACTCAAGTTTGTAGTTACCGTCCGCCCCTGTGTTCGTCGTTTGTTTTTGACCAGTATCGATACTCGTTGCCGTGACGGTGGCATTCGAAACCGCCTTACCGGATTTATCACTGACAGTGCCTTTTACTGACCCTGTGGTTGTCTGAGCGATCACAAAGGTCGCGACTTGAACAAGCAAACAAATCACAACGAACCGAAACAAAACATGAATTTGGGTGCACCGCCGATTCTTCAGCATCTTCACCTCACGCCTTTGAAGGCGATATCTGTTTCAATATTGCTTCTTGCATATCGGGCTGAGACCAGCCTTGCAATGCTCGTGGAAAATATGCCGTCCGATCAAATAGCCAAGAGTGCTTCCCACTACAACATCTGAGGAGAAGTGCTGCAGGCTGGTGAATCGTGTAACCGAAACAGCCGTCGCCGTTCCATAAGCAAGCCACTCTACCCACGGCTTTGGGTACTCATGCGCGATTGTGCTCGCAGCCGTCCAAGTGATGATCGTGTGACCGGAGGGAAACGAATTATCCAGGCCGCTGGTCTGGAAGAAATTTCCTCGCCCCATTCCCTGCAAAGGACGTTGACGCTCAGTAATCAATTGAAGCGCCGCGTACACGACAGCGCTGTTCGCCATAGCCTCGGCTCCCAACACGCCAGTTTCGAGAGCATGAGAATCGCCACGCGTTTCGCCATCGAGGAGAAAAACGCCCACAGCTCCCGCAGTGGCGAACAGGCCCACATTGGATATATCCGCGCTCGCACTTGTGCCGCTTCTCGATAGTGCGCCTGAAGCATGCTTGTCGATCGCGATCAGTCCCAGAGTCACAGCCGGCAGCCCGATTACCCACTTCGCTGCCGAACGATGGAACGGAGCCGCGTAGATACCGGCCTGATCGCGGAGCCCGCGCTTAGCCCACCGACTGAAAAACTTACCATTACTTGAGTCGTAGGATGTTGTATCAGGCGCTTTTCGCGGATTGGAACCTGTATCTGAGCGTTCCGCTGCGGGAAAGCTCGCATTCCTGGCCACTGATGGAGCGTCCGGTAGTTCCTGACAAAATCCTGATGCCCCTTGCAAGATTGCTCCTGATAAAACAACAAAAAGACAACGCACGTACATGGGCATGTTTAAACCGAATTCCGCGCGCCTAGTGAGACAGTTAGACCAACACTCACGATACGACCGAAACATTACCGGGGCCTTTCCGGAAGATGACAATTTGTTCATCCAAGGGCTATTTCGAGCGTTCCTCTCCTCCTTCCACCGACCGCCATCGTGGTGCATGCCGGGCTGGAGGCAGAATTGAATTCAGTGACGGCGAAAGGGGAATAGTGGAAGTGGTGATTACCGAGCCGCTGGTCGCGTCAAATTAGTCAGATAATGGAATCGGCAGCAAGCCTGCCCGCGCCGGAAGTGGGTAGGACTGATGCCGCCCACCCGGAAGAGGGCGCAGTGAGAAGAACCATGCGTGCTACCGAGCCAATCAAAGCTTCGGTCTTGCCTTTCAAGTGCTACGCTCATAGCGTAGTGGCATACATACCGATTCAGTAACGTCTCAATTCCGGAGCTTCGCAGGCATGATTGCACTCAGACCTTCGGTCACATTGCTCGTTTTCCTATCCGCCACACTCAGCCTGTTCGCCCAGGACCGTTCCTACGGACGCTCTGTCGTCGCTACGCAGTACGGTATAGTTGCCACCAGTCAGGTTTCGGCCTCTCAAGCCGGGGCGCTCGTCCTCGAACGAGGCGGCTCTGCCATCGATGCCGCGATCGCAACCAACGCTGTACTGAACGTCACCGAACCCACTTCCAACGGCATGGGTGGCGATCTCTTTGCCATTTATTGGGAGGCGAAGACAGGAAAAATCTATGGCCTGAATGCAAGCGGCTGGGAGCCGAAGGCTCTCACGATTGAGCATCTCCGCGAAAAGGGCATCACGGCGATGCCCCAATTCGGTATCGATTCCGTCACCGTTCCGGGTGTGGTTGACGGATGGGCCAAGCTGCACGATCGCTGGGGAAAACTGCCTTGGCGGGATCTTTTCCAGCCCGCGATTTTTTATGCCGACCACGGATTCCCTGTGGCCGAGATCATTCATGCATGGTGGGATGGCGACCACGATGGCTTGCTGACAAATGCCGAGAGCCGCCGCGTATTTCTCCCCGGTGGCAAAGTTCCCGAGACGGGTGAGATGTTTCGCAATCCCGATGTCGCCCACGCGTTCACGCTGGTTGCCGACCAGGGCGAGGCTGCTTTCTACAAGGGAGAAATCGCCAAGGCCATTCTCAAAACGTCCGACGAACTCGGAGGAACAATGACCGCCGACGATCTCGCGTCATACTCCGCGGAATGGGTCGAACCGATCTCCACGAAATATCGCGATTGGAACGTATACGAGCTTCCGCCGAACGGGGACGGGATGGCTGCACTTGAGATGCTCAACATCATGGAGCAGTTCAAGCCCGATCCCGCAGGTCCGCACAGCCCAGGCGAGTTACATACCCGAATCGAGGCCATGAAACTGGCTTATGCCGACGTGAAGGCCTACGACGGCGATCCGCGCTTCAGCAAGATTCCAGTGGATCAGCTGCTGTCAAAAGATTACGCCGCAAAACGCGCCGCGCTTATCGACCCAACGAAAGCGAATTGCACCGTCGCTCCCGGGGCGCTAGGCACCAGCGATACTACGTATTTCACCATCGTCGATCGGGAAGGCAATATCCTCTCCATCATTCAGAGCAACTACAACAACTTTGGATCGAACGTGAGTGTGCTGGGTATGGGATTTGCTTTACAGGATCGCGGGGGCCTTTTTTCGCTCGACCCCAAGTCCCCCAATGCCCTTGCCGGCCGAAAGCGTCCGTTCCATACCATCATTCCAGCGTTTATGCAGCGAGGCGACGAGCACATCGGATTCGGCATCATGGGCGGACTGAATCAACCGTTGGCTCATGCACAATTTGTGTCGAACGTGGTCGACTACCATATGAATATTCAGGCAGCGATGGAAGAACCGCGTTTTACTGACCGCCAGCAGCTTGGCTGCAGAATCGTGATCGAATCACGTGTGACCCCCGCCACCCTTGCAGCACTGAGCAAGATGGGACATGTGTTGCAGGTGCACCCCGATTACACATCCCTGATGGGACGCGGCCAGGCGATCCTTCACGACAGTAAGACCGGCCTCAACTTCGGTGCATCTGATCCACGCGCTGACGGCGCAGCAATCCCTGAGCAGCCGAACTTTTTTGACGGATCGGCCAAGCGTTAGCCGGTATCACCCCGCGAACGCAGCTCTTGCAATTGACTGCTCCCTATTTTGTTTGGTAGCAGCCGATGTCTATATTTCCGGATTTGACCCGCGGCGGGCCGTCAATATCCAGTCCTCCCACCGGCACTCCGATAATCGTGCCAGCGCCAATCGCGGGAGAATCGGATTGCAGATGAAAATTATAAGCGGCAGGGTCTACAAAATGGGGATCGAGAAATCGGGAATGACGATCATTCCCGGTTCCCTGAACATAGTTGTCAAATCCTGTCACCGTGGTGGAAGCTTCTACCCAGGTGCTCGCCTTTGATCCGGATGCACAGTAGTACAGATTGTGATCGATTTCGGCGGGCGGGTGTTGTTTGTCGACCTGCGATTTGTTCACCGAAATAAGACACCGAGGCCCTGCGTAGACAATGTTGTTCGCGAAGATATTGTCCGCCATGTTCCATTGCATTTGGAACTCACCGGATCCAGTTGCCGACGTATCGTTTTCGTAGAGCGTGTTGTTGACTACGATGCAGTGCTCGGTGTGTCCCCGCTCAGGCGCATACCCCCCGATGGAAACGCCTGCGGTGTGAGCGTGATAGATAAGGTTATTTCGCGCAGTGATGTAGCTGGTGGCGCGGTCCTTATGCTCGCTGGCCAGCTCGATTCCGAAATCCACATCGTGCATCACGTTTTGCTCGATGAGGATTCTGGTGCCGCCGTCCACGTAAATGCCGTCGGAATTTTGTTCATCGCCGTAGGCTGGATTGCCGCGTGATGTAATGTTGTAAACCAGATTGCCGCTTACCACTCCGTCGCGAGCCTGATCAACGGCAGGGTCAGGTGCCGTGCGCTCGAAGCCGATCATGTCGATTCCGATATTGTTGTTGTCGTGTACGACATTGTGGGTGATGCGGAAGTTCGTGACGTTCCCGTTTACGACCAGCGACTCACTTGACCCGGTTTGCAGATTATGAACTTCATTGCCGTCAATCACCAGTTCGCTGATAGGAGTCTTGGGGTCGGTACCATATACCGCAATGCCAAATCCATTGCCACCGCTTCCCGGAGCATCGCGGCCTTTAAAAGTTTGCTCAATATGATGGACGTTGTTCTTCAGTAGTTCTATATGGGTGCCAGACCCCATCACGCTGATGCCCAGTGGAGCGAGTCGATGTTCGGCGGTGTGGAAGTTGCGAATTTCAAAACCTTCGATTCGCACATAGCTTTGGTTGTGAATAGTAAGCACGCCCTGTCTGCCGGAGGGAGTGAAATGCGTAGCGTCGAGAACGGCCGTTTCGCCAGGATAGCTTCGAAAAGTAATAAATCCGTCCGTCGCGTTGCCGGATGCCTTGATGGTTACGAGCTCTTCGTAAACTCCGCCCCTTACGTTGACGGTACTACCCGCATGCACCGTGTCTGCGGCGTGTTGAATGGTGCGCCAGGGCGCCGCCTGCGCGCCGGAATTCGAATCGTTCCCCGTCGTCGACACGTAGAAGGAGGAGTTGACCTGGCCAAAGGCTGCGCCGCCGCATACAAATAGCAAGAAAATAGTTGCGAGCTTCCTGTTCACTTTATCGTTCCTCATTTTGGCTGTATTCAAGAAGACAGATGTTCAGCCAACTCAGCCGCCAGAATAAAACGTAAACATTCGTAATACAGGGAAGGACTTGCAAAAGTCAATCGATTGTGCAAAATCGGGAGAAGATAAAACTTGCTGCCTGCGGGGATTTTATTGCATTTTTGGGGATGCCGATTTAAATTCTCTCTCGGTTCCCCAGAAACGCACATTCATCAAAAACAAACTGGCACTTGGCATCCTTGCTGGACAGACGTAAGCAAACGATATAAATAGTAAACATCCGATAGTCGCTTCAAGATGTGAATTTCAGTGTTGAAGGCGGGTCCCAGGCCCGGTTCGGCCGAAAGTAAATCGAACCGTGAATGAGGAGAGGACAGCGAATGCAGCGTAGAGATTTTCTAAAAAGCACTATCGCCGTTGCGGTAGCCGCAGAACTTGGAATGGGCAAAGCGCAAGCGCAAGTTCCTGCCCACAACTGGGGGAACTACGACTTCGGGTCCGGGCCTCAGGTTAACGATCGGCTGAATCAGGGTCCGTTCCCGCAGTATCCGCCGGACGCGGTCATTCCCACGGATGACGTGGTAATGACCACGACGAGCTCGGAAGACGCCGTGCCGAACTATGGCAAGGGACTGGTCACCTATATCACGGCAGACAGTGGCACCGAGGAAATCAAGTCAGACAACATTTCGCAAGCGATCGAGGACCTGGTTCGTTTTCCATTAGGACAGCAACTTTATATCCGCCCGACGTGGAGAGAAGTACAGCCGAAGCCCGGACGCCTGGAGCTGCCCGACTACGTGAAGCTAGTTTTCGAATTGGCAAAGAAGAACAACAAGCGGGTCGGCTTGCGAATTCAAATGTCAGCTCCTGACTACAAACACGAAGCGGCCCTGCCAGATTTTGTTCTCGAGAAAGTGCCGAAAGTGGATCTGATCGTCAGCGATCAAGAAAGCAGCGCCTCAGCAAAAAGGTTTTTGGAGAATCCGCACTCGCGTTACCAGCCCCGCTACGACCATCATTTTTTTCAGCAGGCATTCAAAGAACTGGTCGGCCAATTAGCAGCGGAGTTCGATGGCAATCCGCTGGTCGAGTATATTGACACCTTCATGTACGGATTCTGGGGTGAAGGGCACACTTGGCCATTCGCCAACAATCCTTTTCCTGATTACCTGACGGCAGAGCGGACCTGGATGAATATGCTTGAGGTCCAGCTTGAACAGTTTAAGCGAACTCCTCTGCTGACCAACACGCAACCGGATTACAGCCGGGTGGGCAATTCAGAAATGCTGGACCGAACCGTCCGCAGCAGCAATTGGATTCGCAGCGACACCATCTTTATCGAGAACGAGCAGATTGAAGCGCTCAGCAATCGTCCTCCCTGGATCGCGGCACTACTAGAACAAGGGCTTCCGGGGAAACCTCCTGATCTGAGCGCCGCACAGGAAGGAATATCTCCAGCAGAGAACATGATCGATCATGTGATCGATATCGGCGCGAATTACTGGTCGCTGTGGAACTTCCATCAGATCAGCGCAAAGAATCTGACGAGCTACTACCAGGCTTATCCGGCAGCATTCGATCGAATCAATCGCCGCATCGGCTATCGGGTAAGGCCGTCTTTTATCTGGAGCTATAAGGACGACGGTTATCAAGGCCTGATTGTGGGCTTTGCGAATGACGGCATTGCTGGAGTGCCGGGTGTTTTGAGGGTAACCGTGGAGAGCCAAGACGGAAACGTACTCAAGAGCGGTTGTCTCGATGCCGGTTACCCGCTACCGGGCAAAATCAGGCAAGCACAGTTCGTGCTTCCGAAGACCACAGACTGGAAAGGATTAAAACTCAGCGCTGAGATCGAGGTGAAAGGAATGCGCTACCCCGTGAGGTGGGCGTGTCACCAGGGGCTAAACGACGATGGCTCGCTCACACTACGTCCCAACTTGCGTCAGCAGGTTTAGGCTGCGGTTGTTTGATCCGAGAGAAACGTGCGAATTCCTGACATGACAGGAAAATCATGACAGAGACAACGGATCGGAGACTTGGAGGCTTCAAACTCGAGTAAGGACTCTTATGTGCGATCGAGGTTGTAGCGAGTTGGCTTGTGTGGGACCATGATGTTGCAGTGACAGCGCCGATTACAGCTGGACTTGTGAATGGCACGCGTGTGCTATTCACTTGATCGGCGAACGATTCTACCCTGCAAGCGAGCAGTTCCGGGGGAGGGCTGCCCGACAAGCGCTCGCGGCTCGGACTGAGTCGAGGGCGTTTTGTTTTGCGGCAGATTCAGTAGTCAAAGGAGACGAATGGATACAATTGTGATGATATTGTTTGCATCTGTGCTTTGTGCGATCACCGCGTTGAACTTTATCGAACTGCGCCGCATCCGCAAGAATCTGGAATCCGCGCAGCGAAACTCAAAATCGTCAGCGCAAGTGTAATCAGGTGATCCATTTAGCACGGAAGGGCTATTCCGGAATTTCGAGCTAGAGTCTAAGTTAATCGCATCATCCGAACCGTACCTCGCAACTTGGCGCCTGCAGTTCTAGACGTCTGGGCGTGGTCACAAGCCATGTCCACTACTCGCTTATATTTCGAGTGCCCTAATTGCCACATGCAGTATTTGCTCAAGAAAGGCGCTCTTTACTATAGCAATGGGGCGTATATTGAAAATGTTGCTGGCGCACCGGAATGGCAACGGCTGCTTTGTCCATGCCGTCCTGAAACTCCCCACAAATTCAAACTAAGCGAGACTACAAGGTTGCGCGTGTTTTCCGACGATGACAGCGAGCGCACGCACTTCCCACTTACAAAGGACCACTGATGTCGCTTTTTCTCGACCTTCCCGCGTTCGCGGGAGTTAATTTGCTTCGCCCCAGAAACTCAGAATCCTGGCAACGCTCGCTGAGAATATTTCTGGATCTTCTAGCCGCTATTCCGCAGGATCGTAGTTCAGGTTTGGACCGAGCCAGCGCTCGACCTCTGCCACGCTCATCCCTTTGCGTTTGCTATAGTCGGCGACCTGATCGCGGTCGATCTTGCCAAGACTGAAATAGCGCGATTCTGGGTGGGCGAAGTAGAGCCCGCTCACGCTCGATCCCGGCCACATTGCAAACGATTCAGTGATCTGCATTCCGGTGTGAGCCTTCACATCGAGTAGACGCCAGAGCGTGCCCTTCTCCGTGTGATCCGGACACGCCGGGTAACCTGCAGCTGGCCTGATCCCGCGGTACTTCTCCGCAATGAGGTCGGCCTTGTTCAGACCCTCCGCGCAACCGTAACCCCATTCATCCCGCACCCGCTTGTGCAGACATTCTGCGAAAGCTTCCGCCAAGCGATCTGCAATGGCCTCCGCCATGATCGCGTTGTAGTCGTCGTGTTCGGCCTTGAACCCGTCGCAAAGTTCCTGCAAGCCGATTCCGCTGGTCACGGCGAAAGCTCCAAGATGATCGCGCAGTCCTGTTTCCCTTGGCGCGATGAAGTCGGCCAAAGACCGGCAGGGCTCACTGCCTTCCCTGTTTGATTGCTGGCGGAGAAAGTGGAATCGCTCAATCACCTTTCCGCGCGTGTCGTCCGTATATAGCTCGACATCGTCGCCAACAGCGTTGGCTGGAAAGAAGCCGTATACGCCGCGCGCCGTGATCAGGTTTTTCGCAATGATTAAATCCAGAAGAGTGTTGGCCTCGGTGAAGATCTGACGCGCCTGCGCACCGTGCGCGGGGTGATCGAAAATACGCGGGTAGACGCCTTTTAATTCCCAAGTGTGGAAAAACGGCGTCCAGTCGATGTAGTCGCGCAGTGTCGCCAGAGGAAAGTTTTCTAACACGCGCACGCCCGTAAACGCAGGAGTTGGCAGGTCTTCGGCGTGCCACTCGATGGGAGTCCGTCTTTTTTGCGCAGCCTCGAGAGAGACGACGGTAAGCTTCGGGGCGGAGTGGGCCTTGCGCAGAGCCTCATAGTCGGCACGATGCTGCGCTACGAACGGTGCCTTGCCGTCGTCGCTCAGAAGACTGGTGGTCACGGGAACAGCCCGGCTGGCATCGAGAATATGGACCACAGGCTCGCTGTAGTGTGGCGCGATCTTGATCGCAGTATGCGCCCGGCTGGTGGTTGCACCGCCGATGAGAAGCGGCAGCTTGAAACCCTGACGCTCCATCTCGCGGGCCACGTGCACCATCTCGTCGAGAGACGGCGTGATCAGCCCGCTAAGCCCGATCATGTCTACCTTTTCCGCCTTAGCGCGTTCGAGGATTTTTTCACACGGGACCATAACACCCATGTCGATCACCTCGTAGTTATTGCATGCTAAGACGACGCCGACAATATTCTTGCCAATATCGTGTACATCCCCTTTGACCGTGGCGAGAACGATTTTCCCCTGCGCTTTGACTTCCTGGCCCGATGCAGCCATCGCAACTTTCTCGGCTTCCATGAACGGCGTGAGGTGCGCCACTGCCTTCTTCATCACTCGGGCCGACTTAACTACCTGGGGCAAGAACATTTTGCCGGCTCCGAATAGATCGCCCACTACGCTCATTCCCGCCATCAGCGGCCCTTCGATAACCAACAGAGGGCGGCCGAGTTTCAGGCGAGCTTCCTCGGCGTCGATCTCAATGTAGGCGTCGATCCCCTTGACCAACGCGTGCGAAAGACGCTCTTCGACCGTGCCATTGCGCCACTCTTCTGCTTTTTTTTCGTTGACTACGGCGCTCACACCTTTGAGCTTCTCGCCATAATCCACGAGGCGTTCGGTGGCTTCAGGACGGCGGTTTAGCAGTACGTCCTCGACCAGCGTCTTCAGTTCGGGCTCGATCTCCTCATACACCTCGAGCATCCCCGCATTCACGATGCCCATGTCCAGACCCGCCGTGATGGCGTGATAAAGGAATGCGGAGTGCATGGCTTCGCGTACTTTATCATTGCCCCGGAAGCTGAAGGAGATATTCGATACGCCGCCACTGACCTTGGCGTGCGGCAGATTCGCCTTGATCCAACGCGTTGCATTGATGAAGTCAACCGCGTAGTTGTTGTGCTCCTCCATGCCTGTGGCAACGGTGAGGATATTCGGATCGAAGATAATGTCTTCGGGCGGGAAGCCGACCCCGTCGACCAGTATCCGGTAAGCACGCTCGCAGACACGGATCTTGTCTTCGTAAGTTGCGGCCTGGCCCTGTTCGTCGAAGGCCATCACCACCACCGCAGCGCCATATTTCAGAACCTTCGCTGCGTTCTGGCGAAACTTTTCTTCACCTTCTTTCAACGAAATCGAGTTCACGATGCCCTTGCCCTGCATGCACTTCAGGCCAGCCTCGATGACCTCCCACTTTGAGGAGTCGACCATGAAAGGCACCTTGGCGACCTCAGGCTCGCTCCCAAGCAATTGCAGGAAGCGCGTCATCGCGGTGACGCCGTCGATCATGCCTTCGTCCATGCAGATGTCGAGAACGTTCGCGCCGTTCTCGACCTGCTGACGGGCCACGCTTACGGCTTCTTCGTATTTGCCCTGCTTGATCAGCTTCGCGAACTTCGGCGAGCCAGCCACGTTGGTCCGCTCACCGATCATGATGAAAACTCCAGACTGCTGGGTGAAGGGCTGCGATCCCGAGAGGCGCAGTGGCTTTACTTTCATGGGCGCGTTTGCGCCCGCACTATCGGACACACTCACGCTCGACTCTCAATCTGCTGGGCGAAGGATTCCTCAGTAGGTGCCGTACCCCACTTTCGCGGAGGCTGGCCTTCGAGCGCTTTGGCAATCGCGGCGATGTGCTCGGGGGTATTGCCGCAGCAGCCGCCGGCGATATTGATCAACCCGGCTTGCGCAAAGCTTCTCAGATAACGCGCCATGTCCTGTGGGCCCAGATCGAAGCCCGTTTCCGATAAAGGATTCGGCAAGCCAGCATTGGGGTAACACGAGATCGCTACGTCCGCCTTCTCCGAGAGCTCCTCCAGGAACGGATACATCAGATCGGGGCCGATGGAACAATTAAGCCCGACCGACAGAGGCTTGACGTGTTGTACGGCATTCCAGAAAGCCTCGGTAGTCTGCGCGGAAATCATGGTCTCGCCGCCCCGGCCTACGGCTGCAGAAATCATCACCGGCAACTTTTTGCCGTCCTGATCGAACACCTCACGTATCGCGACGAGCGCAGCTTTAGCGTTCAGCGAATCAAAAATTGTCTCGACCAGTAGCAAGTCCACGCCGCCAGCGATGAGGGCACGGACTTGTTGAGCGTAGGCTGTCTTAACCTGATCGAACGTAACGACGCGAAACCCGGGATCGTCGGCATCCGGGGAGTTCGAGAGAGACACGGTCAGTGGCCCGATAGCTCCCGCAACAAAGCGTTGACGCGAGGTTGCACTCCCGACACGATCGGCCCATTCCCGGCACTGCCGCGCTGATTGCTCGTTGATGTCCGAAGCCAGACTACCGAGGAACGGGTCGTCGATGATTTTCTGATAAAAAGCAGGATCCTTCCGGCCGCCGTGCTCGCGCGGATCGTCCACAAAGAATTCGCTCTGCGTAATGCTGGTTGCACCAAAAGTATTCGTCTCGATGATGTCCGCGCCTGCTTCGAGAAACCGGCGATGTATGTCGCCAATAATTTCCGGCTTGGTCAGCGAGAAGAGGTCACCGTTGTTCAGCAAGCCCTTCTTCGAATCCTTGAAACGATCCCCACGGATATCCGTTTCCGTCATGCCATAGGTGCGGATCGTCGTACCCATCGCCCCGTCGATGATGGCAACGCGATTTTCGAGGATCTTTTCCAGAGGATATGGATCGGCTTTTGTCATTTGCTCCTGATGAACTCAGACGCCTTGTTTTAAGCTCTGACTCTGCTGCCTCTCAGCGCCGAAACGCGTCGTTATTAGATTATAGTGATTGTGCAAAAGGTCCAAACGCTGGAGCGGGAGATCCTACTCCGCCGCCTGTCAGTCGGAAACGCTTTGATCCCAAGTAGGCCGTTGGCAAGCGCGGAAGCACGCCCTCGGCAGAATTTGCTCTTCTTGGGGCATTCGCCCTCGAAATCTTTAGCGCGTTGAATCTATTCTTGTCTGTTTGAATACTGCGAGCGTGTGCTATTTTAGCAACCTAGATGGCTAAATATTACGTCGTGATATGCAAATCCGTTGATGAGGGAAAGCCCTGCAAAACTGTCTTCAAGTTTGACGCTGCAATGGAGCCTCTGCGAGACCAAATTGAATTCCCTTGTCCGCCGCTGGACGGCTTGGCTTGCCCGGTATGTCATCAAACTCATGCCTATAGTTCGGATGATGTTTTAGAACTTGTCTTGCCTGACCAGCTGTCAGAAGGAGTCTCGGATCGTACGGCTCATACAAGGCCGTGGGTCGCTGGCAAGTAGCGCTGCCCTTCTGCATTTCCAAGGAACTGTAGACAATGAATTTTGATAAAGGCTTGAGGTTTAGGGAAATCGAATTGGCCACGAAGCAGTCCGTTCTGACTCGTAGACAATTCCTGGCGGGAAGCGCGGCATGTGGGCTTGCGGCATTTGCTAGTGCTCCGTTACGCGCCGCTGACTCGAGCCGTCCGCTTACGATTGCGTTTGGTTGGGTGCCGAACAGCGAATATGCCGATATCTTCGTGGGAATGGAAAAGGGACACTTCGCCAACGCGGGACTCTCGATCAAATATCTTGGCGGAGGACCGAATGCTCCCGTCTCCTTGGTAAGTGTGGCAGCCGGGCAGGCCGAAATCGCAGGAACCAGTTGGCTGCAGTTGCTGGACGCCGAAGCTCACGGCAACGACTTTGTCATTATCGCTTCGATGGTTCCAGTTACTCCCGAGGGATTGATCTCGCTGCCGCGACGGCCGGTGCTGAAGCCTGCAGACCTTCCCGGCACACGCTTCCTGGTGCAGGGCCCGAATGAACGTGACGTGCTCGATGCCGTTTTTAAGATCAATCATCTGCCGCCTGAGCATCGCTATATCCCCGCCGGTTATTCGCCAGACGCTTTGCTGGCGGGCGCGGGAGATGCCTACTTTTGCTTCGTCACCAACCAGCCGGTGATTTTTGAGGACATGAATCTCAAAGAGGGTAAGGATTTTCTGGTGGCTCGTATGGACCAGTTCGGCTTTCGCGTCCCTTCTCAGTTGCTGGTCGTAGATCGAAAACGGCTGGTGGCGGAACGGGCAACGTTCGTCGCGTTTCTTCACGCTTTGTTGCAGGGATATATCGATAATAAGAAGGATCCGAGCTACGCGGCGTCGCTCGTCGTATCAAAATACGGACGCGACTATGGTTTTTCTCTTCATCAGCAGCTCCGTCTGAATCAGCTCCAGCTCGAACTCGAGAAGATGCCCGGCACACGCGGGCCCTATTGGATTAACGAAGAACAGCTCCGCGGTTCCATGTATGATGTGGCGCGGGCTACTGGCCGCACCAACCTGCCGGATCCGGCGCGGATCATGGACTTAAGCCTGCTTGCGGAAGCCTACAAAGGATTGCCGCTGTAATTCTTAAACCAGTTCAATCACAACAGTAAGACCACATCAAAAATATAATCTGGACGCGGAGACAGAATGGAACAGCCCGGCACTGATATTGACCTGCTCATCACCGGAGCTGAAGTGCTGACTTTCAACGACGCGAATGCTGTCTTCCGCGACGGGGCCATCGCCGTTGCCGGCAATAAGATCGTCTGGCTCGGCAAGAGCGGCGAAGCTGTGGAACGCTTCCGCGCGAAAGACACTCTGCAAGCCAACGGCATGATCGCCATGCCCGGCCTGGTGGATTGCCATGTACATACTGCGCAACAATTCCTGCGCGGAAAGCTGGCTTCTCTCGGCAACATGGGAAATCTTCGCGAACCCATCTGGAAACGCTATCTCATCCCGTTTGAAAGTGGTCTCGAACCGGAGGATGTTTACTGCAGCGGCTTAAGCGCGTACGCCTCAATGATCAGCTGCGGCACCACCTGCTTTCTGGAAGCGGGTGGTCCTAGCCCAGATGAGATGGGCCGCGCTGCCGCCGAAATCGGCATCCGCGGCCGCATTGCAATGTCTACAATGGATATTGACGAAACACTGCCCCAGGGTTTTCGTCTTTCCACGAGTGAAGCGTTGCAGCGCAGCGAAGCGCTGGTCAAGCGATGGGAAAAACATCCTCGGGTAAACGCGTGGCTGGCGCTACGCCAGATCATTGTGAATTCCGAAAAGTTGCGGCTCGACATGGATGCGCTGGCGCGCCGACTCGATACGCACATCCACACTCATTTATGCGAAGGCACCTACGAGGTGGAATACACAATCGATCAATTTGGCGCGCGGCCTGCCGAGTACCTGAATGCTATCGGCGTGCTCAATGACCGGCTACACTGCGCTCATTCCGTGCTGATGAGTCACAAGGAGATTGATCTTTACGCCGCGAATGATGTCAGCTCCTGCCATTGTGCAATGAACAATTTCGTCATCGGCGCGCCGCATTTATTTGAGCTGGTGCGGCGCAACGTGCGTGTCGGTCTGGGCACGGATGGCGCTGCCACACGCGGAACTCTCGATTTGTTCCAGGTGGCGCATTACGCCGTGCTCGGCCAGCAGATTCTGGATGGTACGCCACTTCACGGCTCGGCGCCCATGAGCTACATCGACATGCTGCGCCAGGTGGTGCGCGGCGGTGCGCGGGCTGCGCGCTTGGAGACACGGATCGGAAGCCTCGAAACCGGGAAGCTCGCCGACATCATCCTGATCGGCACTGGCGACTACGATCAATTTCCAATATACGATCCGGTAATCACAGCCGCGGAACATACCGTTGGCCGCGACGTTCAGACCGTGATTATCGATGGGCGCATCGTAATGCAAGATCGCCAACTGCTCACGGTTGATCTCGGCCCCATGCGAGAGCGAGTGAAAAAGCAATACGGAAAGATCATGGAACGTTTTGACCAGGTAATCGGCGGGTGAACCGGGAGCGATTAGCGGGCGCGATTTACGGGTCATTGACATGAGCGGCGCAGGCATCGAAATCCGCGATCTCGCCAAACGGTATACTCCGCGCCGCGGTGTGATCGTCGAAGCCATTCGACATCTGGACCTCAGTGTTGCTCCTGGCGAATTCCTCGCCATCGTTGGTCCCTCCGGCTGCGGCAAGAGTACGCTTCTCCATCTGGTGGCAGGCCTTGAGCCGCCATCCAGCGGTAGCATACGCATCGGTGACACCGTGCCCGAAGACGTTGTGAAGCATCATCGTCTCGGGATTGCTTTTCAGGACTCTGCCCTGCTGCCGTGGCTTTCCGTGGAGAGCAATCTTGCGTTGCCCTTCAAACTCGCAGGACTACCCGTGGATCGGAGGCGAGTATCGAAGCTCATCGAATTGGTAGGTCTCCAGGGATTCGAGCGAGCCCGGCCCAGCCAGCTTTCCGGCGGAATGCGGCAGCGCGCAGCGATTGCCCGCTCGCTTTGTCTCGATCCTGAGGTTCTTCTGCTCGACGAACCCTTCGGCGCCCTGGACGCGGTGACCAGGCGCAGGCTCAATATTGAATTGGAAGTCATCTGGCGGGATCAAGCGATAACAACGATGCTCGTAACTCATTCGGTGGAAGAGGCACTTTTTCTTTCTGACCGAACCATCGTGATGGAAAAGCCAGGCGCAATCGCTCAGGTCGTGAAGGTTCCGTTTTCGCGACCTCGCACTCCGGAAGTTTTGCGGCGCGAGGAGTTCCATCGTTTAACGGACCAAATTACGCTTTGGCTGCAACCCTAGATGGAAACGACTTGGACGGAAACATCATGGAAATGACGCACGGAAGACAAACCACCAGCGCGATTTATGCGGCGACAGGGCTTGTGCTTTTTCTTGCGCTGTGGCAATTGGCCGGCAAGGCAGCGGTGGCCGGGCCCGTGTTGCCCGCAGTGAGCGATGTTGCTGTCACATTGTTCGCTCCCGAGAATCTTTCGCTGTTGACTCGTTCTGCCTTATCTACGCTCGAATCGGCGGCCAAGGGAATGCTTCTAGGCGGTTCTCTTGCGGTATTGCTCGCGATCGTGATGCGTCTGCTGCCACCTTTGCAGCCGGGACTCGACCGCTTGGCGCTACTGGTAAACGCAACCCCTCCGATTGCCCTCGGGCCAATCCTGATTGTGGTTTTTAGTCGCAGCCAGACTCCAACGGTGCTCGCTGGAATTCAAGTGTTCTTTCTGCTGTACGTAGCGGCTTCTTCGGGACTGGCCTCAGCATCTCCGGCCCTCCGCGACGTGATGACGGCATTCGGCGCCAGTCGGTGGAAACGCCTCGTTCATCTGGAGTTGCCATCGGCTTTGCCGCATCTTGCCAGCGGCCTGAAGGCGGCAGTATCGGCTTCTTTTATTGGAGCGATTCTCGGCGAGTGGTTCGGCGCGCCGCAAGGCTTGGGGTTGGTAATCCTGAATGCAATGCAGAACTTTCAGATACGGCTTATGTGGGCGGCAGTAACAATGGCCGCAGTCATGTCGCTAACTGGTTTTCTAATCGCCGCTGCGCTGGAAAAAGCCCTGGCGCGAAGGTTCAGCCAATGAAGCACTTCGTCGCTCGAACCTGGGCCGTGATTTTGCTTCTGCTTGCATGGTCACTTTGGGTCCGGCACAGCGGGCTGAACGGGATTGTGATCGTCACCCCACTCGCGGTAGCCCGCGAACTGATGCACAACCCTTCCTTATATGTTCAGCCTGCACTTCACACGATTGAGGTCGCGCTGTTCGGCATTAGCGGAGGTTTAATCTTCGGCCTACTGCTCGCCGTCATTACGTGGACATCGCGAATCCTCGCCGGACTGACGACCCCATTAGCGCTTCTGCTAACGTCAGTACCGGTGGTTTGCCTGATCCCGGTGCTGACGCGGATTTTCGGTTATGACGATCGCACGGTGTTCGTAACGGTCATCATCCTCTGTTTTCTACCCGGTTTCGTGTTTGCCAGCGCTGGCCTGAAGGCATTGCCCCCAATGGCGGGTGAATATTTTTTTGTGCAGGGAGCAGGACGGTGGAATCGTCTGAAACTCTTGGCTCTTCCGGCTGCCGTTCCAAGTCTTGCGGTCGCGCTGCGTGTGCTTTCAGTGCAAAGCGTACTTTCCGCGCTGATTGCCGAATTTCTGATGCAAACCGGAGGCCTCGGTTTCCTGATCGCCACTTCGACGGCGGACCTCGCTATGGATCAAGCATTGGCCGCGTCCGTAGTCACCATCTTGATCGCACTGACTTTTTATCTTGCTGCTTCACTCATGGAGCGGTCGATTCTGAAGTATTACAACTGATCTGAAACCAGCTGTCAGGAGGAGGAGCGCCATGTCAACAAAACACGAAAGCGAACCAAATTACCAGAGCCAGGACATCTGGAGCCGCACGACGAGTATCAACGGCTACGGCGTGGACGAATTGCGTTCGGTGCTGCAGAAATCGATTCGCCGCGGCTGGGTGGAGGACGCGGCTCTCGCGGCGTACGAACTCTTTTCCTCCGGATCTGACACAGAAGAAATTTTGTGGCGGCGTCTCGAAATCATCGCGACTGAAGATGTCGGCTTGGGCCTCGTAACTGCGCCGGCAATCATCGAAGCGTTGAATCAGCAGCGGCTTCGCATGCCGGACCGTGGCGACCGCTGGATTTATTGCGCTCACGCCGTGCGCCTTCTGGCCATGGCACAAAAAGACAACATGTCAATGGAGCTTGCCGGCTGGACGCGGGAAGTCATCTCCCGCGGCGAGCGTAAAGTGGAAGTGCAGGATTTCATGCTCGACCTTCACACCAGGAAAGGCGCGAGCATGGGCAGAGATAAAGCGCACTGGTGGAAGGAGGGCGCGCAGCTGGAAAATCGCGCCCCGGGCTACGATCCGAAATGGGGCGATTACTTGCGCAAGCTCGACGGCGCTAAATGATGAAATCCAATCCCACGCACGTCTTATTGTTGCCAACCTCCGCCTAGCGCCTGGTAGATCTGGACGAGAGCAATGAGTTCATTCGCCTGAGCCTGCGCCAACCCCAGTGCGGCGGAAAAGGCATTCGTCTCATTCGTCAGCACTTCGAGATAATCAGTGGTTCCGGCCTTGAAGCGAACTTCCGAGAGTCGCGCTGCATCTTGCGCCGATTCGAGCAAGCGTTCTTGTTGAATCCTGAATTCTCGATCTTTGCGATAAGCAATCAGCCCATTCGAAACATCTCGGAACGCGCCTTGAATGGTTTGTTCGTAAGTCAAAAGCATCTGCTCGTGTTGCGCTTGGGCAAGACGAACATTCGACTTGAGTCTTCCTCCTTCGAAGATGGGCTGAGTTAGAGATGCGCCTAAGTTCCACACGCCGGCCGGTCCGGTAAATAGATTCGTAAGTGCGGGACTCTCGTATCCGGCGGTTCCGGTGAGTGAGATCTGAGGAAAGTAAGCCGCGCGTGCAACTCCGATCTCCGCGTTTGCGGCAATCAAGTTTGCTTCGGCTTCCCGAATGTCAGGCCGCCTCTGCAGCAAGGATGAAGGAAGCCCGGCGGGAACATCGGGAGCATGCGGTTGCTCGGTCAGCTTCAGTCCTCGAGGAACATCGCCAGGATTGTCCCCAAGAAGTATGCTGATGGCATTTTCCTGTTGCGCGATCTGCCTTTCAAAATCTGGGATCTCTGTGGCAGCCGTATACACCAACTGCTCTGACTGGCGTACGTCTAATAATGAGTTGATCCCGTGTTGCTCAAGGGTCTGCGTCAGATGTAGAGATTGGTTGCGCGAGTCAAATGTTTGTCTTGAGATTTCCAACTCCAGATCAAGCTCGCGAAGCTGAAAATAGTCCGTTGCCAGGTTCGCGACGAGAGTTGCCCTCACTTCCTTTTGCGCCCATTCATTGGCGAGAAGATTTGCTCGGGCGGCTTCGGTGGCACGACGATACTTTCCCCAAAAATCGAAGTTGTAGGCAGCGGATGCAGTCGCTTGTCCCAGGGTGACCTCGTAAGCGGGGATCGGGCCGAGCTGCGGATTTTGCTGGCTATTGACGGCACCGCCCGCGCTGAGCGAGGGAAGCTGATCAGCGCGGGTGATGCCGAGTTGCGCCTGGGCCTCAAGTACTCGCGTGGCAGCGATGCGAACGTCATAATTGTTCTTGAGCGCGGCGCGTATCAGGCTCTGCAGCTGGGGATCCTGAAAGACCTCCCACCATTTCTCGTCTCCTAGCGAGGAACTCGGCTGCTTAGCGACTTCGGTGCCTGCCTGGTTTTCGATCGACGAAGTGGATCCTGTTGTGGCCTGTTCTTCGGATATCGATCCCCGAAAAGTCCCCGGCACGTTCGCAGCAGGACGCTTGTAATTGGGGCCTACTGCGCAACTGGTAGAACCGGCCACGACGAGCAAGATAGCAAGAAAGAAGAAATGAGTGTCCTTCATTGTTTTAGTCCTCAGGGCTCGCGTCATATGATCAATCTCCAGATCCTTCCTGCAGTGCGTAGGCCGGACTCGGCTCGGGTATCGGCTCGCGTTTTGCTCGGAAGAAAGAAAAGCGGTCCAGCACTTTCTCCTGAAATTCTTCGAGATAGAGGTAGATCGCCGGGGTGACGAATAACGTGATGAATTGAGAGACGACAAGTCCGCCGACGACGACCAGACCCAGCGGCCTGCGAGAAGCTCCATCAGCACCGTATCCCAACGCTATCGGCATAGCGCCCAAAAGCGCCGCCATTGTCGTCATCATGATGGGACGGAAGCGCTCCATACTGGCATCGTGAATTGCTTGAGTGTCATCAATTCCCTGCCGCACTCGTTGTTCCGCAAAATCGACGATCATGATTCCGTTCTTCTTCACAATGCCCATCAACATGAACATGCCAATGTAGGCATACAACGAAGCTTCGGCGCCGAATAGCCACAACGTCAGCAGCCCGCCCAGCAGCGCCACGGGCAAGGAGGAGAGCACTGTGATTGGGTGCAGATAACTCTCGTAAAGAATCGCAAGGATCACGTACATTACAAACACTGCAACCAGCATCAGCACAGCCAAATCTGAGACTGTGTTGCGAAATGTGAGTGCCTCGCCCTGCAGTGCCCCAACAATGCCCGGCGGCAAAATCTGTTTCGCTGTTCCTTCTACAAACTGAGTCGCTGGTCCAATCGCGTAACCCGGTTTCAGATTGAAAAACATGGTTACGCTGGTGAATTGATTAATGTGGTTGACGGCTTGTGGGCCGATAATCGGGTGCCAACTGGTGACAGCATTGAGAGGAACCATCCTTTGGCCGTCATCACTCTTGATGTAGAGCCGCCCTAGATCCTCGGGGGCAGAACGTTGGTCATCCGCGACTTCGAGGATCACCTGATATTGATCAGTCGGCTTTTTAATCAGATAGCTGTAATTCTGAGAGTAGGCGTCGTGCAGAAGTGTGAGAATCCGACTTTCGGATACGCCGTAGAGCTTCGCCTGGTCGCGCAGAATGTCGACTTGCAGGTTCGGCGTGTGATTGTAGAGATCGGAGTTTACAAAGAGGAACCCGGGATATTCGTGCATCTTCGCCATCATCTTTGCCGCAGTGCCATAGACTTCGTTTGGATCGATGCCGGAAAGCGCGTAGGCAAACTGGCCTTGCGCATTGGAGGTCGCCCCAGTGCTGATCTCGAGAGCAGGATTCGGCTGCAGAAAGGCTACGGTCCCGGGAATTGCGTTGCCGATCGCTCCCATCAACTGTCCGGCAACTTGCGCGATCGGAGGCCGCTGGGATGGATCTTTCAAAAACGCAATCAGAAACGCCTGATTCGATCCCATGAATTGCCCGTTCCCGCTCATCGTGAAAGTGCTGCGAACGGCGGGATTCGCTTTCATGATTTTTTCCGCTTGAGTCTGATAAGCGTGCATTTGATCCGGAGAGGATCCCTCCTGCGCGACTAATATGCCGCGGATGAAGGAGCTGTCACCCACCGGCAGGAACGACTTCGGAACGACGTAGAAGAGATAACCCGTGCCGGCGAGGCAGACTACCCAGGTCACGGCCGAAACCCAGCGATGGCGAAGGAAGAACCACAGAGAGCGCCCGTACACGTCCAGCACTCGATGTTCGAAGGCGCCGAACACGCGTTCCATCCATGTTTTCTTTGCGCCCGCACCGCGATCACTGAGCAAACGGGAGGTCATCAATGGAGTCAGCGTGAGCGAGACGATTCCACTGGCCAGAATTGAGATCACAATGGTGAGTGAGAATTCGCGGAAGATGCGTCCCATCAGGCCGCTCATGAACACTAGCGGGATGAACACCGCGGCCAACGAAAGCGTCATGGCCAGAATGGTGAAGCTGATTTCCTTGGCCGAGTTCAGCGACGCTTCAAATGCGCTTTGTCCCTGCTCCATCAGCCGCACCGTATTTTCCAGAAATACGATCGCATCGTCGACCAGAAACCCGATGGCGAGCGTGAGTGCCATCAGCGAAAGATTGTCCAGGCTGTAGCCAAGTATGTTCATGGCGATGAAGGTCAGCAACAACGACAGGGGCAGCGCCACGGCAGGAATCAGAGTGTCGGTGACCCGGCCAAGAAAAACGAAAATGACCATGACCACCAGCACGAATGCGATATACAGCGTGAACTGCACATCTTTTATGCTGCCCACAATGGTCTGGGATCGGTCGTATGCCGACACCAACAAAACAGAAGTAGGAAGCTGTGATTGAATTGTGGGAAGCAGATCCCGCACCGACTTCGCGACCTCAACTGCGTTTGCGCCCGCCCGGCGAAACACCGCGACTACGACGGTCGCTCCGGGCTGCGGATATCCACGTACCCAGAAACGCATGTCGATGCGCTCGTCCTGAACGCTCTGTCTCGCGCTGGCAACATCTTTCAGGTATACGGGCGCGCCACCGCTTTGTCCGACGATCAGGTCGTTGTAATCCTCGGCGGTGGTCAGTTGTCCTTGCGGCTGGAGTAAGAAGCTGCGGTGGGGCCCGTCAAACTGGCCCGCGCCGGTGTAGGCAGTTCCGTTCTTGATCGCGCCCGTTAGATCTTCCAAAGTTATATTACGGATCGCCATCGCCGACGGATCGGCTTTGATCCGCACCGCAGATTGTGTGCCGTAGACCGCAATCTGGCTCACGCCGGGCAAAATGCTGAGACGCTCGCCGACTTGCGTATTGGCATAGTCGTAGAGCTCGCCTTCGGTGACCGTGTCGCTGACCAGCGCAATGTACTGGATCGGCTGATCGTTGGGGTTCGTCTTGGTGAAGGTGGGAGGACTTGGAAGATCGACTGGAAGTTGTCCCTGAGCGCGCGTGATGGCGGCCTGCACATCAGTCGCAGCGCCATCAAGGCTCTTTGAAAGATCGAACTGCAAGACGAAGCTCGAGTGACCCTGTCCGTTGTTAGAAGTCACCAGCTCCAGACCTGGGATCTGCATGAACTGGCGCTCCAGTGGCGTGGCCACATTGTTGGCCATCGTATCGGGCGTAGCTCCCGGATAGTTGACTTGCACCTGGATCACCGGATAATCGACGGCCGGCAGATCGCTCACCGGCAATCTGAAATACGCCAGGACTCCGAACAAAATAACCGAGACGGTCAGCGCAACCGTCATCACCGGACGACGAATGAAGACTTCTGAGAGATTCATGAGTGACCTCCGTTGGCACTGCTCGCCTGGTTCTGCACCTTCGACGGCGACACACCTGCAGTGTTTGAATCAACGCGGACCTTGCCACCGGGGCGAACCAGCATTTGGCCGGCGAGCACGACGCGTTCGTTGGCAACGACTCCCTCGGTGACAACCACATCGTCACCTTGGCGTTGCCCCAGCTTCACTGGCCTGAGTTCCGCCGTGTCGTCGGATTTGAGAACGTAGACGAAGGGACCTTTCTGACTGATTTGTGCGGCTTGATTCGGAATCAGGACCGCTGCTTTCTCTGTGTTCAAAACAAGTTTTACGTCGACGAATTGGCCCGGCCAGAAGTGGTGGTCCGGGTTGCTGAGTGTTGCGCGCAAATTGACTGTGCCACTGCCGTTCTGCACAGAGTTGTCGAGGAACTCGACGCGGCCAGCCTTGGCTGCGGCTTCCGGGTCGGCCGGCAGCCTGACCGCCGCTCTCAGCAAGCCGCGGGACATCTGCCTTTGCACTTCGGGAAGGTCGCTCTCGGTGACCGTGAAATTCGCATAGATCGGATCGAGCCGCTGGATGGAGAGGAGCGATGAAGCATTGGCCTGCACCACGTTTCCCACATCCACCAGGCGTGCGCCAGCTCTTCCGCTGATCGGCGAATGGATGTAACAGTATTCGAGATTGAGCCGCGCGGTTTCAAGAGTCGCTTCGGAAGCTTCGACCAACGCCTGGTCGACGTCAACGGCGTTCTTCTTAGTATCGTAGTCTTGCTTCGAGATCGCTCTTTCACCGATCACTTCTTCATCGCGGGCGAATTGAATCTTTGCGAGATCTAGCGCCGCTTTCGCTTGGGCGAGGCTGGCTTGCGCCGAGTCCAGCTGCGCTTTGTAGGGACGAGGGTCGATGACAAAGAGCAACTGCCCTCTCTTCAGATTTTCGCCGTCTTGAAAGTGCCGTTCGACGATTCGTCCGCCGACCTGGGGCGTGACCGTAACCGACTCGAACGCCGCGTTTCTGCCGATTTCATCCAGATACTTTGGGACGTCTTGCGCGGTCGCCTTAACCACAGTCACGAGGGGGGCAGGCATGGCGGGCCCCGCTGCTTGAACATTGTTTCGGCTGCAACCGGCTGTCGCCAATAGCAGCACCGCAGCAATTCCGAGCCGTCCGTATTGAAGTTTTAAAGTAGTGTTCACCGTCATGTTCATGGCCATCCTTGAATGAAAAGATTCTTCGTTACGCCGAAGTCGCGAAATGCGGAGCAACCAGCAATTCAAGTACAGAACTAGATCGCTCTCGCAATCTCGGACTTTCTGGGGTGGAAGTTGGCAGTTGCCGGTCGCGCAATTCCGCTGCGCTTCCGATTCGCTGCAAGGCTCGAACCCGTGCCTCGAGTACGTCACGCCGGGCGCAACCTAGCAGAAGAGAACAATCGTGATCAGAATAGTGTTCGAGCACCGTCATCACAGAGACAAAGCGCTCGAACGGTTCGAGTCTCAGAACCTCACGAAACTCCTCATGTTGCTCCGCTCCCGGCGTGTCACCGTTGCTGCTCGCCGGAGCATGGGTGAAACTGTTTCGCTCCTCGGCCGGACGCGGGTTGATGACCCTGACCGCATTCTGGATGATCACTCGCCGTGCCCAGGAACGCGCCCATTCTTTGAACACAGGATTTCCTTCTATCGCGTCCTCCAGACCGGAGACGAAGCACCCTTCAGCCTTTACGCGATCGGCAGTCAGCAGAAACGAGAGCAGGTAGAGACTATTCATGTCTTCGTCGAAGATTCGGCGGAAATCTGCACACCTCGCATACTGTGCGGCTCTTGTAATTTGTTTTTTCTCCGGCATCTTAACCTCCGTCATTTCATCTGTTAGTCGTTTGACGTTCGTGGAAATCGACAACCAGAAGGTTTTTTGTGATTCTTAACCGTATTTCTTTCCCGCACGCCGTCACAGTGCGCATCTACATCTCCGAGCGAGTCCCCTCAGCACGTGTCGAGTAAGAATGCCCGAACAGGAAAACTTTGCGCCTTGCTTCATCAAATCGAAAATCGCATCTTCTCCTTCGCGGCTGATCACAGTCAGGCTGCACAAATCGATTACTAATTTGCGTCCGTCTAATTCGCGACTCGCATTTCTCCAGGCGGTACGAAACTCATTGATCCAGGGCTCGCTGAGCTTTCCTTCCACCACCAGCTTGCGTTGAGTCCGGCTGTCGACAATCGAAATCTTGAACATATGGCTCTTGATGAACAAATAAGCTAAGGGCAAAGCGCGTGCCAAAGTTACGGGCGCGCAAAGTGCTGAAACCATTGAGAGGAGCGAAGGCGTCGAAGGATTCTGTCAACGAATGTCAAAATCAGATTTGACATTTGTCGATGAGAGACAAGAGAACAGGAACCTGCCAGAGGAACTGAAATGCGAACCACACAGAGGAAGACTCAGATCCAGATAAGGATTGCTGGCACTGTGAAGCTGGCGCTTCACATTCAACGTCAGACAGACAAAAAAGGCCAGGGCTGGTCTCGCGTATTCGAGATTACGCCACGCGATCTAAGTGCCTGGAATCAGGCTCAATCGAAACTGGAAGCGCGCTGACTCTCTTGCGTGTTTCGGTGAATCGAATCGTGATGCGTCGAATGGGACGCCTCATTCCCTCTCTCAGAAGGGCGCCAAGGAATACGACCATGAAGAAAACGGCTGCGCCACAAATGCTCGCGAATGTGAAAATTCCGATCACACCGGATCAAGAGCAACGCAAGGGCCATACTCGAGACGATAATGAATTCGGGGAAGTCAACGAGATGCAGCGGTCTTCGGCGCGCTTCTCTCCTGCTGACGAGAGCTTACTGTCATCAGTTCGACAGTTGCCAAACTTTACGACACTCTTCGCGGATCAACGCCGAGCTTCTTCATGCGAGCGATCAGGGTGGTGCGCTTGATACCCATGCGCGCCGCGGCCCCGTCGGGTCCTGCCACTCGTCCGTTGGTGCTCTTCAAAATGCGTACCATCTCGTCGCGCTCATGCGCTTCGCGCGTCCCAGCAATTGGCGTAACGTTGCCATTGTTGCCCAGCTCAGCGATCGGAGCTTGCAGCGCCGAGCCATGCGTCAGGATTACCGAGCGCTCGACGAAGTTCTCCAGCTCTCGAATGTTTCCCGGCCAATGCCAACTCGAGAGCTTCTTCATGGCCGCTGCGGGAACCGATTCAATTTCCTTATTCATGAGACGGCCGTACTTCTGGGTGAAATAACGAACCAGCAGAGGAATGTCTTCCGGCCTTTCGCGCAAAGGCGGGATGCGAATGGGAAATACGTTCAGGCGATAATACAAGTCACTGCGAAACTCGCGAGTTTCCATCATTTTTTCGAGGTCGCGATTCGTCGCCGCTACTAGCCGCACATCAACTTTCTTGGTGCGATTGCTCCCCAGCCTCTCGAATTCACGTTCCTGCAAGGCTCGCAGCAATTTGGGCTGGATTTCGACAGGAATGTCTCCGACCTCATCCAGGAAGAGCGAGCCCTGGTCGGCAAGTTCGAGACGACCAACCTTCTGTGCAATAGCGCCAGTGAAGGCGCCTCGCTCATGTCCAAAAAGTTCGCTCTCGAGCAGGCCAGTCGGAATCGCGGCGCAGTTGAGTTTTACGAACGTCCGCTCCTTGCGACGGCTGCGATCGTGAATCGCGCGAGCAATCAATTCCTTGCCTGTTCCGGTTTCACCCAGAAGCAATACCGTTGAATCACTGGGCGCAACGGTTTCGACGAGATTCAAAACATGGCGGAGGGCGGAACTCTGCCCCACAATTCCTTCGAAATCCATCTCGCCGCGGATTTCATCTTCAAGGTACAGTTTCTCCTGCGCCAGCTTGTCTTTAAGATCGGCGATTTCGCCGTATGCCAGAGCGTTCTCCAATCCGATGGCGACCTGCTGCGCAACCTGAGACAAAAAAGCCGTTTCTTCATCGTCGAAAGCATTCTCTTCCCTTCTGGCGACGGCGAGCACACCCAGCATCCGGCCACGGCTGATGAGGGCTAGGTCGCAGAACGAATTCATGCCTTCCGCAGCAGCTTTGGCATACATCTCCGGGTGCAGATCCGGATCAAGCCGATTCAACACCCAGGGCTTGCCGCTACGAAAAGTGTCGCCAGGCGTCGACCCGTCGATGGGAATCAAAACTTCCTCTTTGAAAAACCCTTTGCCTTCAGGAAAATCGAGAGCATGCACCCGTAGATGCGTGCCGTCAGCCTCGGGCAACATGATGGCGGCGGCATCGTAGCGCATAACCCGGCGAACACTCGCGGAAATCGTTCGCAGCAGTTCGGACAAATTCAAGTTCGAGACGACCTGATTCGTGAGCTCAAGGATCAGCTTCAACCGGTCCTGCGCCCGCCGCGACAGGTAGAAATTCACCGCCGCATCGATGGCCAGCGCGATCTGGTCGGCGACCAGAGACAGGAAGCGAACTTCCTCTTCGGGATAAGCATCCGGACGCGAGTTGCCAACGCTCAACACACCGATCCGGCGCTCACCCCTCGCGAGCGGAAGGGCGCAGGTTGATGCGATGCCGGCTCCGTTCAGAAATTCACGATGCTTCTCGAACCGTGTCTCCTCATTCCAATCCGCGGTCACGAGCGCTTGCCGAGATTCGTGCACCCACTCGATTGGCGTACCCCGCAATATGACATCTGCCAGAGATAAATCGTGCCTCCGGCCATTCGAGTAGAGCAGATGCCATTCGACAGTCTGTGTGTCATTCTCAAACGCAATCAGCTGCAGGTAGTCAAAGGGGACGACCTCGCGCAGCGCCTGAACCAGCACATCGGCAGCAGCGTCACAGTCGCTGCACGTGCCAATCGCGTTGGCCGCGCGCAGCAACGCCTCATAGCGCTGCGTGTACTCCTCAGATATTGTGGCGGATAAAGTGCTCATAGACTTTTGCCGCTTTTAAAAATTGATTGCGAAACCGTCAGTGAATCCCACGTTTCGGATATGTTTGATCTGATGTAGTGAGGTGGCAGAAGGCTTCTAGAAAAAGTTGCGGCTCATAAACAAATATCTTTGGTTAGACGGCAACGGTTATACGGCAACAAAAAGCCTAACAATATATTATTCACGCGCATGCAGATCTTCAGGAACAAAGTGCGCCGCGAAGGCTTCGCGTTGGATTGGATCCGAAGCTCTGAATTACTGAGAAACGTACGGATGCCGCGCTTTGACGGATCTCGCAGCACTACCGCTGGTCTGGCGTGAAATAGCGTACTGTAACATCATCTCCGATGTACGAAACCCGATGTTCGAACACACCGCGCGGCAGCGCAGGTTTATTGGTGAAGTAGCGAATCGTTACGTCACCCTTAACGTAATCGACTTCATTCTTTCTCACCCGCGTCCTCCGATGGGTCGCGGTCCGGGAGTGTGCCACCTGTTTCAATTGAATCGGCGCGGAGAATGCCTGCGTGGTAGCTCTGAAGGGCGTCGGTTTTGCGGACTGGAAAGGCATTGGCTGTTCCGACTCCGACGATTCCGGCAGAGCTGAAGATCTCAAAGGCGAAGCCGAATAATGACCTCTGAAAGCAATCCAGCAAGTTAGCAGGAGCACACTGGCAACGGCCGCCAACACTGGCTTCCAGGGGCCGTGCCACGGAATGTGTTTCTTCTGCGAGATCATCGCTGCCAGCAAAGTTGGCTGCCTGCGCGTTTGCGGTTCTCGGGCGAGCGCCAGAGCGGCCGCGACAGCCTGGTATGCGGCGGGCTTGCTCGCAGGGAGTTGCTCAGGCGCGGCGTCACTCGGGAACGGTTGCGTTCGACCAGTAATCGGCGCAACGGAGGCTAGCTCTGTACCGGGTAGACTCGCTCTTACGTTTTCGCCCTCTTCAAGCTGGCCAGAGCGAGACATTGCATCCTCGATAAGACCAGCCATCAATCGATATGTGCGAACCTCGCGGTCTTGAAACGCGTGCGGCTCGGCAAAAAGTACTTGCAGCAGCCCCTCTGCGGCGCGATTGCGGTAAATGAGAAAAATTATGAGCGACATCGCCCCGAACTGACGGCAAATCGCTGCTTCGATCCGTGTGTCCGTCTCGGCATTCTCGACACGGAGAATTTCGCGGCTGGCATGCGTATCTGCTGAAACGACCAGTGAAGCAATGGCATGGCGGCCAACATAAGAGGAAGCGACTCCGCTTCCGGCACGGTAGACCAGCTGCGTGCCCTCCAGAATTGCGACGGCAATTCCGTCGGCATTCGCCACGTCGCGGGCACAGTCGACGATCAAATGCATAGCCCCATCTGCATCCAGTTCGCCTTTCGCAATTAGCCGTTGAACTTCGACAATGGCAGAAAGAGACTCGCGATCTACCTCACTTTGCTGCACGGCAAAAGCATTTGCCAAGAGTTCTTGGAAGGATTCGCGATCGAAGCTGGGGTTGGGACTCATGCCCGGAATACTACGATTCTGCGGCTGCACTGCTGGGTAGGCGAGCGGGCCGAACCAGTTTCGCGGGCCAACTAAGGCAGTTTCTCACCGGCTCAAATGCGGTGTCAATAGCAAGCCAGCCGCGCGACACGGTACGCGCGCCCGCTCGCTAGTCCGGAGGGGCGAATTCTTATTTCGGATATCACGCCTTACTATTGAGCATCCACTACACATCGGAAACCGATTGCGCCCGAGCGATCACGGCCCGGAGACATTAAAAGATATTTCTGGTGTTCATCCAACCGGTAACTTTGGGGGAAGTACCAGATCGATCCGCGAGGTTGATACTGCGCACCGCCGCGGACAATCGCCGCACGAGTATGCTCATCGCGAAACTCGTCGGTCCATTGGGAAACACTTCCAATTAAATCGAGCACGCCGGACGGACTCGCACTCGCGGGAAAGGCACCCACATTCGCAAGCGGCGAAATGATTCGCCCGTGATCGGGCTGCGCCATGGCTTTTGCATTCCAATCGTTCCCCCACGGATAGATTCGTCCATCGGCCGATTGGGCCGCATATTGCCACTCCCAATCGTGCGGAAGGCGTTTCCCTGCCCAGGCTGCATAAGCTCGAGCGTCTTCAATCGACACCCAAGTCACAGGCTTATCTTCCCAGCTCTGCGGGTAGCGTCCATCTTTCCAGTCCCGAAGAAAATTATGATCGTCTTTAGGATGGTAATTAGTTGCACTCAGGAACTTCGCGAACTCCGCATTCGTGACCAGCGTGCGATCGATATAGAAGCCGGGGATGTGCATCGGATGAGTGTGATAGCGTCGAGGCGAATTTTCCCAAGGATATTGAACATCAACTCCAGGATCGTTGCCGCCTTCAATCTCGATGCCGTGAACTTGAAAATTGTACTCGCCACCCGGAATCATGACCATGCCAGAAGGCGCGGCAGACGCGGGTTTTGTGGCCTTGATTTCAACCATGGCCTGCGGCACGGCCTGCCACACGCGTGAAAAACTCGACAAGCGACGCTGCGAACGCTGCGCCATATAGGACAGGATGCCCTTGAGCCGGCCGGTTGACGAATCCTCATCGGTCGCCAGGACAGCTCCAAAACCTCGGCCCTCTATTTCAAAACTGAGGACGGCGTCGCTTCCGCGCATGGTCGGCTTCAGTTCAGTTCCATGCCATAGATCATAGAAGTGAATGCCAGCACGGAAAGGCACCCGCAGTTCCGGACCAGCGACGTCGTATTCATTGCGATTCACGATGGTCCACAGTGTGGTTGAATGATTAGGAAACCTGCTCGCGAAAACTCCATCCTGCACGGTCGCTGCATGCGGCTCCCAACCCGCACTGCGAAGATTGTCCGCCATCGCCCGCTCGACGGCAGTGAACCGTAAAACCGCTTCGGCATCATTGGGATTCATGCCATACCAAAAGCCCCAGAGATTTTCGAGAACAGCATATCCCTGCCCGTTGAAGAATGCATGTTGCAGGCTGTCGGTTTTATCGCGCGTGAAACGGTCGGTCACACTGACGGCGTGGCGAGGCTCGAACCACTTGGTCTTGCTGACCATAGGAATGAATGGATACTGTTTGCCCTCCCACGTCACCCAGTCATTCCACGAGATATTTGTCCACGCGATGGATTCGTCGCGTGGCTGAAATTGAGGTTCAAGCGCCAAGGGCGCGCCGATGGCATCGGAAGCCTGCCGGAAACCGACCGGGACACTCTCCAAAGTGTCAAAGTTAATTCCGTCGGCTCCAATATCTTTTAGCTCCTGAGAAATTGCGGTCGCGATATTGTTTTCCTCTCGCGTGCCCGTGTCCCAGGCAAGAAAAGGAAAGAAGACTCTTACGCCACGAGCGTGAAATTGTTCAACCAGGTGGCGCAAGCCGGGCAATCCGCCGGGAAGGTCCTGCAAAAGTTCGAACTGATTGCGGTCATCGACTCCGAGATTTGGATAGACGTGCCAAATAAGTACGGCATCAATTTTTCCTACCCGTTGCTCGGTCTCGTTCAAAAACCTGTCGACGGTGTATTCGCCTTTCCCCGGATCGTACAAACTTCGATCCCAGATCAGGACCTGCACTTGCAGAAAGATGTGTTGTGTCCATTCGAGGTCAGGCCGTTCATATTGGACGCCGCTATATCGCAGGCGCACCCGCCGGTCGGTACGCCATGCTCTCAGCCCCTCAAGCCATGCGGGACCTTGCGAACGGCTGTCGGGGCCGGAGAAAAACACCTCGCTCGGAGGCGGCGGTTCCGTGAGATTCATTACCCCAGTCACGGAGACTAGTCCGTGCCTCGCCTGCCATTCATCGGAAGAAGCCGTCGCGGCCAGGAACAAGACAAAACTGATGAGGGGGGCAACTCTCCAAATCCTGCGCCGGCTGGGATTCATGATCACGGTTTTTGAAACGATGAAATTCAATGCGCTTGTGGAGTCGGCGCCTTCATCAAGTCTAAAAACATCTGGTTGAATCTTCCCAAATCCAGATCCATCTGGATTTCGACGAGCCGCTCGCCAAGCTGTGGCTTGTCTTTGTCCGTCCACGTTAGAGTGTCTCCGTAGCCGGCGCCATGATCGATATTCACGCTCATATAGCGAGTTACTTTTTTGGTGATCAGCGTCGGATCAATCCATGCAGCGGCGGCAAGTTCGTCCCACATATAGAAACCGCCTTGATCCTTCATAAAAAATTTCACCACGTATTGCGCTGCGGGACTGTTGCTCTTCTTGATGTCCGCAACCATGGCATCCGTGATTTTGGTTTTGACGGAAATGTCGACCGGCGTGCAAACGATTTTCTTCCACGGAGCCGCCAGCACGCTTTTCGCGGCCTCGGGATCGAACCAGAAATTAAACTCGTGGCGCGGGTCGCTGATGAACTCGGGATCGTCGGTCTGTGGGTTCAAGCTTCCGCCCATGAACACCAAGCCCTCGGCCAGTTCCGCAAAATGGGGATCGATTGCATTGGCAAGCGCCAGGTTCGTCATCGGTCCGCCCTCATAGATGGTCACTTCATGCGGATATTTGTGCACCATGCGGATCAGGAAGTGAGCAGCGTCCTCATCGGAGGGCTTTGTGGTGGGCTCACCTTCGAGGAGCTTGGGAATCACATCGTGTTCGTGCCACCAGCGGTCGTCCCAGGCGCCGGCGAATGCGACTTTTCCATACATGGCCTGCCATAATTGGGCTTCCTTACGGCGATGTACCAGCGGAAACTCTGCTCCGGGCACGACCGGAATATCCGTGCGGCCGATAAGCTCCAGCAGCCGCAAAGTATGCGCTACCTCTTCATCCCGCCACTGGTTCCCGCTGACCACGGTGATCCCCAGAACTTCCACCTTGGGAGATTGAATCAGGGTTAACAGCGTCTGCATGTTGCTGCCGCCGGGCCCAGAGCAGTCCTGGTTGATGATGACTTTGCGACGTTGCTGCGCGAATCCCAGGGCACTCGCTGTCAGGAGGAATAGGAAAAGAATTAAAAGCTGAAATTTTAGGTGCTTCATCAGAAACCTCCGCTCGTGTGCTCTTCGGTCACGATGTGCGCAGTCCCTCTTGACGTTAGCAAGAAAGCAAACGGGAAACTGAGACGAGACTTTAAACAAAATCTTCGTCAGTTTCCCGTCGATGGTTAAGGTCGCTCAGAAATACAACTTTAGAGCGAACTGCATGACGCGTGGATTGTTCACCGTGCTATTGATCTTGGCGAAGGTAGAGGGCGTGGAAATGTCGGCGCCCGGCAATCCGAACTGAGCGTGATTGAATAGATTGAAGAACTCAGCGCGGAAGTCGAGCCTCAAGCCCTCCCGGTAAGGCAAAAGGAAATGCTTTATGGCCGAGAAGTCGGTATTTACGAAATCCGGGCCGTAGAGCGGGGTTCGACTGGCATCGCCAAGCTTGCCGGCTGCAGCTGGGACAAAGCAGCTGGTGTTGAACCACTCAGTTAAATCGTTGGGGCCTGAAGTGGGGTTGCAAATCTGGTCAGGACGGTTGTAGTTGTTACCGCCCTGATTGAAACCGACGCCAGACGCATCTGAGCTGTTGAAAATGAACACTGGGAAGCCCGATGTGATCTTTTCAATGACATCCACTTCCCAATTTCCCAGGACAGCCTCAGTCACAGCGTTCCCGCTGTTGCCGAACTGTCTTCCTTTGCCATAGGGCAGATTGTAGATTACGCTGGCGCTCAAATTGTTCTTGAGATCGATCTGCGACAACGCCCAGTCTGCCTTTTGTGTTCCAGGCAGCGGCCAGTAGGTCGCGCCCGTGCTCGTTCCTACTCCATCAGGGAAGCCCGAGTCGAGGGTCCGAGCGTAGGTATAAGAGAGCAAAGCGTAAATGCCGTGCCTGGCGCTCTTGGTCTCTGCCTTGACCTGTAATGAGTCATAGCGGGCGGAGCCGGTATCGGTAATGTTGTCGATGACAGGGGAGCCATTCGGAAACGTCGGTGGTCCCCAGGGCACGTTCGCGATTCCGCAACCCAGCGTATAGCTGGGATCGTACAAAGGATTGGCAGCACCGCCAATTGTTGGAAAACATGCTGCGGGCGACGCAACGTTCAGATTCACACCGTCCACCAGAATGTGGGAGCTTCGCGATCCGGCATAACCAACCGTCAACACAACATTCCCCGGCAACTCGTGCTCGATATTCAAGTTGAATTGCTGTACGCGCCCCTGCTTGAAGTTCAGGTTTTGCGACTGGATGGTTCCCTGAAAGTCGTAAGGATTAGGAGGCGCGGTAAACACGGGAAGGAAACTTCTGGCCAATCCGCAATTCAGTGGAGTAGGAGAAGTCGTATTTCCAAACGGGCAGAGTCCGCTGAAGTTGTCGCTCTCCGCATAGAACGGTGGATTCTGCCAGGTTCCCTGAGCACCCTGATTCCACGAAGAATCATGGAAGATGGAGTACCCTGCTCGGATCGCGGTTGTGTCAGTTCCGAAGGGTTTCCAGGAGAGGCCGATTCTGGGCTCCAATGCAGTCTTGTCGAGCTGAACACCGATCCGCGAATCTGAATTTACGCCCGGGATTAGAAACTGTCCGCTCTGAAAGTCGAAGTTGGCCTGCCGATTCTCAGCTTCGACGATGGGGGTCACGAATGCCCACGCCAGTCCAATATTGGCAGTTAAGTTTCTGGTAATCCGCCAATCGTCCTGCGCATAGGGCCGAAACAACTTCCAACGGCGGCCGGTGGTTGCGCCCTTAAACGTCTGGTCGTGAATGGATCCCCCCACTTGTCCCACAAGGAGATCAGCCGAAGCATCAAGGGTATAGCCGCCAAACAGCAGGAAGTATCCGTCCTGAAATCCATTGGTTACCACGTTCATCTGATTGGCTCGGATTCCGCCACCGATACTTAGAGAATGGTTACCGCGAGTGGTGTTCCATGAGTCGGACACAGAGAAAACGTTGGTGCCGCCCTGAAAGGGAGCGAAGCCGCGGTCCCCAAGGTTGTAATAGCCGCCGAACAATTGCGTAGAGGTGAGACCGCAGCTCATGCAAACCTTGGTGGACTGATTCAGGCTGGCTGGCAATCCAGTGAGACTGTCGCAGGAAGAACCTAAATTTGCACCCTGAATGCCCAACTTTGCCGATTCGCAACTGGCGTTTCCATACGACAGAATGTAGTTGAAAATTCGATTGAACCCGACCTGGAATTGATTGATGGTGCGATCGGAGAATATGTGGGTTTCGGAGACCGCCACGTTGCGCCCGTGGTTGTCGATATCCTGGTTGCTGGCGAAGGCATTCTGTTCGGCAAAGGCTGGCGCGCCTCCGGGTACGAAGGATGTTGCCTGATCGTAGCTGAAGCGGGCAAACATCGAATCCTTGCTGGAAAAGTTGTGGTCAAGGCGGATGTCGAACTCACCTTCGTTCAACTTTCGAACTGGAACGTCGGAATAGTTGAATCCGCCGTTAGGATTCGAAGTATTCGGCAAGGGGAAGAAATTGATCATCGCTTGGCCGATGGGATCGATCATGTTGGAGGGAATTTTGTTGCAGGTTTTGGCGCCGGTAGCCTGAGCTCCTCCGGGGCCCGCTGGAATGGGGTTGCCAGCCGCGTCGCACTGCAACGCGGCTCCAGTGTAGGGATTGATGAGGTCACCGTAACCATTCGCGTTCTTCGCGCCACGAATATTTCCAGTCTGCGTCCCGTACGGATCGTACGTGTAATCCCCTGTTCGATACGCGGCAGTGGGAACCAGCCCTACAAACGGTATTCCGTGGCGTTGGCGCTTGGCCTGATAGTCGAGGAAGAAGAACGTCTTGTCTTTCCTGATCGGGCCGCCCACTGCACCGCCGAACTGGTTCAAATTGAACTGTTCCCTGCTGGAGGCGAAATAACTGCGGGCATCGAGATCCGTGTTGCGGAAGAACTCGAATAAAGATCCGTGGATTTGGTTGGTTCCGGATTTCGTGGTTACCAGCACCGTCGGACCCGCGCGGGTACCGTACTCAGCGGAGTAAGTGAAGGTAAGAACCTTGAACTCCTGGATCGCGTCGATGGAAGGCAAAATGGCGATTCCACCGGCGGTGAGCTCGTTGTTGTCGTTGCCATCCAACAACCAGTCAGTGCTGCTGGCGCGTGAGCCGCCTACTGAAAGCGAATACGATCCGCGGGCCGAGACTTCGCTGCTCGGACCGCCATTGAAAAAGCTGTTCGGATTAGTTTCCTGAGTTGTGCCCGGAGCTAAAGTTGCCAGCTGCACGAAGTCGCGGCCATTTAATGGCAGTTCGGCAACCTGTTGCGAGTTGATGACCTGGCCCAGACTCGGAGTCGTGGTTTCGACAGCTACTGCGCTGGCGCTCACGTCGATGGTCTGAGTGACGTTGCCGGGAACGAGCGCGAAATTTACTTCCAACTGCTGGTCGGTTTGCAGTTTGACGTCTTTTTGCTGCGCCGTTTGAAAGCCCTGAGACGCGGCTGCGATCGTGTAGGTCGACACCGGCAGCAGGGTCACTACATAGTGACCTGAGTCGTCGGTCTTCGCTTCGCGGACAACGCCCGTTGCCTGCGAGCTGATTTTGACGGTTGCGCCGGAAATTACGGAACCGGTCTTATCAGCGACCGTGCCGGAGATGGTACCGGTAGCCTGTCCGAAAAGCGATGGACATAGAAACAGAGCGAGTGAAACGGAAAACGCGAGACGAGCGCGTCTTACCATGCGATGGATCCCCCAGTGGTCTTCGGTTGTTACCGCAACACACAATCGCCCTTTAGCTCGAGCGAGCAGCCCCATCTAAATAATTGTGATGCTTGCAAAGAAAACAATTGCCAGACCATATATCCCCGTGAAGAGAACAGTCAAGAGTTTTCGTGAAAATGAGACGATTAGCCTGTCTCACACAAACTCTTGTCCCATTCTGCAACAAGGATTTTAGTCGCGGTTCGACGAGAGATAATGGCCTCAGTGGCTCATCAGGTCGACGAAAATCTTCTCGAACTTGGTCTTGTCCACTTCCATCTGAACGCTCGCCGGATGCAACTGTGGCGGCGGCATCAAATGTCCGATCCATTTATCGCGATCCGGCCCTCCCGGCCCGCTATAAGGAAGGAAGAAGTGCGGAATGTCTTCCGGTTTTTTCCATACAACCGTGTGCCCGTAGTCGGGCCCGTGAGAAATATCCACATCGAGGTACATCGTCTCCGATTTCGTAATTACCGAGGGATCGATCAGAGAAGCTACCAGCAATTCGTCCCACATCATCGACCAAAGCGACGTTCCAGCAGGGGGAACAAAATCCAAATAAGAGCTTCGCACGTAGTTTGTCAGCGGCCCACCGACCTGCACCACTCGCTGCATAAGAGCTTTGCTGGACCACACCTGCGCTCCGGCTTCGAACGGCGAGACAACGATTTGCTTCCAGGGAGCGCGCATCGTGATCGCAGCCGCCTCCGGATCCCACCACCAATTAAGCTCCGGTCCACCGCCGCTACTTCCGCCCATAATGTAAATCGCTTTAGTCATTGGCACGATGTCCGGATCCATCCTGATTGCTAGAGCGATGTTTGTAAGCGGACCGGCACAATACAAAACCACTTCGCCCCGATTCGCGCGAATCGTATCAATAATGAAATCGGCCGCGCGTCCTGGACGCGCTTTCACCTTCGGAAAGCCACCCGGCGGCGCCCAGGTCTGCTCGGCCTTCGGCGCATCGGGATTGAACGATCCATGCCATCCGATGTAGGACCCATATAAAACCTCGCGCGCTTCCTGTTCTCGTGCCGTATTCAGCAGTGGCGTCTCGGCGCCTGCAATGACCGGAACGTCGGTCCTGTTGGCCAGTTCGGTTGCCCAGAGCGCAAACACGGTCGCGGGTTTCATCCACTGATCGCCGCTGACTGTAGTAATTCCCAGCAGGTCGATTTGTGGCGCGCGCAATAACATGAGCAGAGAAAGAAAGTTCGTGCCCTGCGGACCGGCGCTGTCCTGATCGGCGATCACCTTGATTTTGGTTGGCTGCGCCGACAGCACTCCGCAGAGCAGAAGCGAAAAGATGAGAGAGACTCCGATCTTTCTTCTGAGAGCAACCAGGCTGTTAGAAGTCACGTGCCTCCATGGCATTGATCGTTAAATCGTTCGCCGCTGAAGCTCACTCGGAAAATTTCTTCGTATCCCCGGATAGAACTCCAGGTTAGGCTCCAAGGCTACGATGTTTTTCTCGTGGACCACTCAGCGTCGTAGCGTTTCCTGTCATAGAAAGACTTTTGAGTTCCGACTCCGGTCGTGGAAAGCCCAGCATAAAGATTTGCGCGGCGTACTGCATCGCGCTCGGGCAGGCCCTCGCCAAGGAACACGGCGAAGCTGCCGATAAAAGCATCGCCCGCGCCGGTGCTGTCAATACTCTTCACGCTGAATGCGGGGATATGCTCCATGCCTTCGCGGCTGGCCAGCAGCGAACCGTTCGCACCCAGAGTCAGAATGACTTTTTCTATTCCGCCGGAGAGCAATTTAGCGGCGCATTGTTTCGCATCTTCCACCGTCCGCACGGGCATCCCGGTGATTGTTTCCGCTTCGCTCTCATTGGGAACAAAATAATCGAGTCCAGCCAGTGCGCTCATATCTACCGGGCCGGCCGGGGCGGGATTCACGATGCATCGAATGCCATGTTTTTTTGCGAAGCTTACGCAGTAGTAGACAGTCTCAATCGGAATTTCGAATTGCATCACCATGCAGTCGACGGTCTTGAGCATATCTGCCGCGGCGTCCACGTCCGCGGCCTTCAATAGATCGTTCGCACCCTTCACCACAAAAATCCTGTTCTGGCCACTGGGCTCTACGAAAATCGGAGCCACTCCGCTTGAGGCTCCTTCGATCTGCTTCACGTGCGCGGTATCAATTCCTAATTTCTTGAAATTTTCGATGGTCGCCGGACCGAAAAGGTCGCTGCCCACACGCGCCATCATAAACACCTCAGCTCCGCACAGTTTCGCCGCAACCGCCTGGTTCGCTCCCTTGCCCCCGAAACCGAGATCGAATTTCTGTCCAAAAATAGTTTCTCCGGGTTTTGGAAAACGGTCTGTAAAAGTAACGAGATCAATATTTGCGCTGCCGATGACCGCAATGCGAGGAGTCTTTGCCATATGATTTAAGGGCCTGATCGTTGCAATCGTGATGAAATCAAAAAGAACCAGGAGTCTAGTTTTCGCTCACGATGGTTGTCAAATCCATTTCGTATTGCCGTTCGCGCGAAAGAGTTTCACTGTCGGTAGCAAGTTAAAATGTCCGGTTTTTGTAGCAAGTGAAATGTCCGGTTTCAAGGTTGTGCCCTCGCCGTTTGGGTTGGGTTGATTTTGGGGATGGGGTTGCAGGGGAAGGGGGCAGTTCCCCTTCCCCTGCTCAGCGCTGTAGAAGCCGCGGTCGGCAGGGGTGTCCCGGTGGCGTCGTAGCGACCGAGACCATGGGGTCCGTAGCTGAGACTCAAGGTTCCATTCAGGTGCTGATGGACCACCACCTGGCAACCCGCCAACGTCGCTCGCCAGCGCACCCGCTCGATCTGCAAACTCAGATTCTGAAAGCTCACCGTGTTGTCGCGGTTGACGCTGCGTTCGAACTGCAATGAGAAAATCTGTTCCAAGTCACGATTCCGGCAGGGCACAAAAGCATTCCCCCGCTGCCTGGGCGCGACCTGAAAACGGCGGTTGAACTCGGCGATATAATCTTCCCGCAGAAACCGGTTCGCCGCCTCCAGCGTCCCCAGCTGGCGCAGCCGCAACTCCTGCGGCAAGCGGCCCTGCCAAGTGCCGAAGTTGCGCTCGCTGCGCCCACGCGCTTCCGGCGAGTAGGCCGGGATCATTTGCACTCCCAACTCGTGCAATGCCCGCCCCACCTGTGTGCGGCGATGGTAGTCCACCTTGCCGCCCACCTTCGGCGTCAGCCAGAAATGGCTTCCCCGATCGCTGTACAGCGCGCAGAACACGCCTTTGCGCTCGATCACTTCCCTCAGTCCTGCCATCACCGTCGCCGTCGATTCCTCCTCCACCAGCTGGGCGTAGTAAATCTCGCTCGTGGCATCGTCCAGTATCACGATCAGGTCGTACCAGCGTTCGTCCTGAAACCACTGGTGGCGGCTGCCGTCGATATGCAGCAGCATCCCCGGCAACGGCCGCCGCTCGCGCCGTTTGCGATGTGCCCCGCGCTTGCGTCCTCGCGCCACCAGGCCCGCTCCCTGCAACGCCTGCTTCAACCAGGTGTAACTCAGTTCGATCCCGTGCTCGGCCTGCAACTTCTCGTGAAAGTGCTGCACGTTCAGATCGAAATACTTTTCCCGGTACAATGCGAACACTTTCTCCACCGTCGCCACCGGCACCCGGCGACGCGACGGCTTGCCCCGCCGCCGGTCCAGCAACCCGTTGTAGCCCTCTTCCACGTAGCGCTCCCGCCACCGCCGCATGTGCCGGTCGCTAATGCCCAGAATCTCCGCCGCCTGCCACCACGTGATCTTCTTCGCCATCGCCTGCAACATCACGTCCTGTACTTTCATCGCCCGCTCCATCGCGGCCCTCGGATAAGCTTCCATGCTCCGCATGGTCTCCCATCCTCACCGCCCGCAAAGCGGACATATCACTTGCTATCTCAACCGGACATATCATGTGCTACCGACACGCGAAAGAGTTTCACTTGACACTCATCGTCCGTAACGCTAGGCTACATCGCCGAAACTTTCCGACCTTAATGAAAATTCCAGCGGTTGTGATCCCGGGCCCCGTACGTACTCGCCGTTTCACTTTCTTCATAACTGTAGCCTTCCTGATCGCGGCGTTCCCAATCCGCGCCGCCGCAGCCAAAAAAGTAATTATCGATACCGACCCAGGAACCGACGACGCCCTTGCCATTATGCTGGCATTGAATTCGCCGGAGCTGGACGTTCGAGCTATCACTGTCGTTCCCGGCAACGTCGAGTTGGAAATGGGATTGGATAATGCTCTGCGCATGGTATCCCTTGCCAATCGCTGTGACATTCCTGTCGCTGGCGGAGCGCACCATCCGCTTTTTCAGAAATTGATTACGGCGCAGTTCTGGCACGGTAAGAATGGATTGGCCAACGTGGAATTGCCGCCCAGCAAGTGCAAGGTCGATCCCACTTTCGGTCCCGATCTCATCATCAAACTCGTGCACGCTTCTCCGCATGAGATCACTCTTGTTCCAGTAGGCCCGCTTACCAACATCGCTCTGGCCGTCGAAAAGGATCCTTCCATCGTGCCCCTGGTCAAAGAGGTCATTATCATGGGCGGCTCGATCAGTGGCGGCAATGTGAACGCCGCTGCGGAAGCTAATATCTATAACGATCCGGAAGCCGCGCAAATTGTGTTTCAGGCGGGATGGAATTCGCTTACGATGTCGGGCCTGGAAGTCGGGAACAAAGCTCTTTTCACTCCCAGTCATCTTGCGGAGCTCCAAAAGACACACGGCCCGATAAACGATTTCATTAGTGCCGTGTTGAAGTATTTAGTGGATCTCACTCTGCAATACGGCGGGACTGGCGCTCCCATGTACGATCCTTCTGCCGTTGCGATTGCCATTGACCCCAGCCTGGTCAAGACCATCGAGATGCACGTCGATGTTGAAACTGAAGGAAAATTTACCCGCGGCGAGACCGTCGGAAACCGCCAAGGCTTTGTGGAACGCAATGTCCTCCACGGCGACCACTACGAGATTGAAGGCATGGACAAGGTCAAGCCGAATACCAAAGTGTGCGTTGACGTGGATGCCGACCGCTTCCTGAAACTGTTCATTTCACGAATTCAGGGTAAATAGGAGAAACGAATGTTTACCCCGCATAGCTTAACCATCGCTCTGTTCATGATGATCACCAGTGCGGTGTGCTGGGGGTCATGGGCCAATACGTTCAAGGGCGTTAAGAATTATCGCTTCGAGCTTTTTTACTGGGATTATGCCATCGGAATTTTTCTGGTCTCGCTCGTGCTCGCCTTGACCATGGGGAGTACGGGTAACAATGCCGATAGCTTTCTGAACAACGTCCACTCCGCTGACGCCGAAAATATCATTTCCACCATGGTGGGCGGCGCAATTTTCAATCTCGCCAATCTCCTGCTCGTGGCAGCCATCGATATGGCCGGGCTCGCCATCGCTTTTCCGGTTTCGATCGGTATCGCTCTTGTTGTGGGTACTGTCTTAAGTTATGGGTTACAGCCAAAGGGCGACATAGTGTTGCTGGCGCTGGGCGTAATCTGCGCGGTTATTGCTGTGATCATGGATGGCAAAGCTTACGGCAGTCTTAATGTCGCGGGCAGCTCAGTGTCACGAAAGAGCATTGTTACCTGTATCGTCTCCGGCGTTCTAATGGGCCTGTGGGCTCCCTTCGTAGCTCGCGGAATGACTCACGGACATCCGCTTGGTCCCTACAGTATCGCGGTCTTTTTGACATTGGGAGCTCTGCTCTCGTGTGCGATCTGGAATGTTTACTTCATGAGAAAGCCGCTGATCGGCGAACCGGTCGATTTCAGCGGTTATTTCAAGGGACCCGCGTCCGGCCACGTACTGGGTTTGCTCGGGGGCGCTATCTGGGGAACCGGGATGGTGTTCAATCTGGTCGCCGCAAGCTTCACTGGTGTGGCCATCTCGTATGCCATCGGCCAGTCCGCTCCTATGGTGGCCGCCCTGTGGGGCGTATTCGCCTGGAAGGAATTTGCCGGTGCCGGCAGCCGCGCCAAGCTATATCTGGTCGGAATGTTTGTCTTCTACTGCATCGCCATTCTGCTGGTCGCGAAGGCAAACGGCTGAAATTTATTTGAGTCAGCAATTTTCAAATTACGTTTTTCAAAACAAAACCCCTGGGGGAAATTTCAAATGAAGCCAAGAAGCTTCGTTGGTCTGTTGGTCGCCTTCTTTACGCTAATTCTTGCGACTCAACTTCAAGCACAAGAAATAAAGATCGTTCTGGATCAGGACGCGCGCGGGCCAGCGACTACCGACATGCAGTCACTGCTGATCTTCTTGCAGTCCGACAAGTTTGATGTTCTCGGAATCACCACCGTCAGCGGCGATCAGTGGATGAAAGAGGAAACACAACGCACACTGCGTCTGCTCGAGATTGCGGGACGCACAGACGTTCCTGTCGCCGAAGGCGCTCTGTTTCCGCTATTGAATTCTAAGGAGGAATCCGAACGCTGGGAGAATCTGTACGGGAAGCTCGGCTATAAAGGTTGCTGGAGCGATTTTTCCAAGCGTCCGCACGTGTCGGAAGCATACAAGGCGGGATACCACGATCCTTACTTTGTACCACCGCTGGTCGAAGGCGAACCGCACATCAAGCCGATTGCTGAGAGTGCGGCCGAATTCATCGTTCGCATGGTCCACAAGTATCCCGGCGAAGTCGTAATCTGGGCGGGCGGGCCGATGACCAATGTTGCTCTCGCATTGCGTCTCGATCCTGAAGTAGCCACGCTGGCGAAAGAATTGGTTCTGATGGGAAGCGGGATGTACGCCGACAATGGTGGCATCGACCGCCTGGATGGCCGCCGCGAATTTAACTGGTGGTTCGATCCCGAGGCAGTTCGCATCTCCATGCACGCGCCGTGGAAGAAGATCACCATCACGCCCATCGACATTTCGGTGAAGACTACCCTGGGCAAGGACATTCACGATGCCATCGCCAAGGCGGATACTCCAGTCGCTCAATACTTGACTAAATATTCAGAGCCAAGCTTTATGTGGGACGAATTGTCGGCTGCGGCCCTGATCGATCCTTCTATCATCACCGGGCAGAAAGAATACTACGTCGACATCGATATCGATCATGGGCCGAGTTATGGAGAGACGCTCTTCTGGGGACCGGAAGCTTCGGTTCCTTCCTATGAGCATAAAGCCACCGTACAGTTCGATGTGGATACGAAGAAGCTTTACGATCTTTACATCAAACTGATGACGCAACCGCCGCGTGCCCGTTAACTTTTTGTCTTAACAAAATCATTTCCAATTTTTCTTGTGGAGGAATGGTATGAGTTCACGTCTGGCAGGCCCGGTGACACGCCGGCAATTTGTGACTTCTTCAACGGCAGCTCTCTTTGCATCCGGTTTGGCGGGCGCGGCGCCGCTCACACAAATGTCAGCTCGCGATGGCGCAGGCGGACAATCGCGCGTCATCATTGATACGGATCCCGGAGTCGATGACGCCTTCGCTTTGCTGCTCGCGATGCGATCGCCCGAGTTGAAAATCGAAGCCATAACCCCGGTGGCTGGGAATGTGCCACTGTCATTAACGCTTCCCAACGCACTGCGCATGGTTGAGATCGCCGGACGCACCGATATTCCGGTCGCCGCGGGCGCTAAAGCGCCCTTGGTTAGGCGCCTTGTGACTGCCACTTACGCACATGGCGAAAACGGACTGGGCGGAGCAGTTTTTCCTGAGCCGAAAATCAAACCCGTGAGCGAACCCGCAGCGCAACTGATTGGCGACATTATCCGAAAATATCCCGGTGAAGTAACACTTATTACTATCGGACCGCTTACCAATGTCGCCGCAGCGCTCGCCACCGATTCAGACCTGGCGGGCAAGGTTCGAGGTTTGGTGATGATGGGTGGCTCGCTTTCCGGAGGCAATATCACGCCCGCGGCTGAATTCAACATTTACGTCGATCCGGAAGCGGCCCGAATGGTTTTTCAGTCAGGAATTCCAATCACGATGGTTGGCCTCGACGTAACCCGCAAGACGGCGCTTACGGATGAGCATGTTCGGCAACTCAGCGCAGGAAAGAGTCCAGTGAGCCAGGCCGCCGCTAAAATTGCCCGCAAGGCCATTGACCATAACCGCGCGCAAGGATTTCTGATTGGGCCCAACATGCATGATTCTCTGGCTCTGAGCGCTTTCCTCGATCCATCCATTCTGAAGTTTGATAACTATTACGTGGATGTGGAAGTGAACGGCGAACTCACCGCTGGGCAAACATTAGGTTACAGCCCAAATGAGGGCGATTTGCGACGAACGCCGGAGATGCAAGCCAAAGCCGAGTCCAGCATGGTCATTCGGGGATCAGCGCCGACGCTGGCGGGCACCAAGAATTCTCCTGTGGTGCGCGACAAATACGTTCCTAATGCCAAAGTGGCATTGCAGGTAGACTCTCCGCGTTTCTTTGATCTGCTGATCGGACGCTTGTCGAGCTAGCGAGTCAGACACTATCCGTATATTGCACTTCTGGTCTAGAAGATCAGACTCGTCGAATTGGCTGCTGGAATTGAACAAGCAAATATGCAGATACTTCTCGGATTCCTGCTGGTGCTTCTGGCAGCCCTTCTCCAGGGAACGTTTGTTCTTCCCATGACGATGGTAAAAGGCTGGTCATGGGAGCACACCTGGGCGACCTTCTCTCTGCTAGGCATGTTTTTTCTGAACTGGATCCTTATCCTTCTGCTGGTTCCAAATATTTTTACCGTGTATGCTGCCTTGCCTTCGCATGATCTCGCCGTGCTGGCTCTATTCGGAATGGGTTGGGGTCTCGGCGCCGTACTGTTTGGTCTGGGGATGGACAAACTCGGGATGGCATTGGGCTATCCAATTATTATGGGCCTGATCGCCGGCCTTGGTGCATTGATTCCCTTGCTGTTTTTCTCCCTACGAATTCCGCTCGCATCAGAAGCGCTGATCTTTCTGGGAACTGCTCTGGTGATCGTTGGCATCGTTGTCTGCTCGTTCGGAGGCTCGCGCAAAACGCTCTCGAGCGAAAAAGCTACAACCACTGATTCAAGTTCCTTCAAGGCTGGACTGGCCATAGCAATTCTTGCCGGTGTGCTTTCGTGCCTGCCGAATGTGGGCGTAGCCTATGCGGGAAATTTAATCCATGCTGCGACAAAGCTGGGGGTTTCGGCATCAGCGTCCGGAAATACTGTATGGGCACTATTGTTTACATTCGGGTGTATCGTGAACGTCACTTATTGCTTGTATCTGATGGTCAGACGAAAAACACTGGGCCAGTATTTCAGTCGAGCTACGCCGCGCAATCTGGGTTTGAGCGCTCTGATGGCCGCGATGTGGATTGGCAGTTTCTATCTCTATGGCGCGGGAGCGGCGAGACTTGGACATTTAGGAGTCGTAGTGGGCTGGCCGCTTTTCATTTCTCTTTCCATCGTGGTGGGCAACATTTGGGGACTATGGAGAGGAGAGTGGAAAGGATCGCCCCGAGAAGCTCGGCGATCATTAAACCAGGGACTCGCTATTTTAATGGTTGCCATCGTCACCTTGACCGTCAGCAACTTGGTCTAGCCGCCACGCCTTTGGAACAACACGTGCGTCGTCCCGAGTTCCGCCTTAGAATTGCTGGTGAGCGATAAAGAGCGGTAGCGCCGATTCGCGCCATTGGGGAAACATGTCACAGGCATCCGAATTCCTTTTGACATCACAGCAGCGGGCACGCTGGATGCGATTCGACACGGCGCAACTGCTTAAGCGCTTTTTTTTCTGCGAAAGATCCCTTCTCGTAAGCGAAGCGTCGTGGATTCCAGCCATTGCTCCGTTGGAAATCAAAACCAGTCTGGCTCGTTTTATCTGGCAAAGCGCGGAGACCGCTGACTCTTTGCGCGAGCGCGTTTTCGAGCTTCGCTTTCCCAGCCGACTGCTGGAAGAAGAAGGAACCGATCGAGCTTTGATCGAACTTTTCAATGCGGTCAAGGATTCACCTTCTGTCCCGGCATTCCTGTTGAGCGTGGGAAGAGTCCTTTTGCCGGCGTTGCGCGATGCGTATCAAGCGTACCTGGAAGCTTCCGATCTGATCGCGGACGGTCCGACTCACCGATTCCTGACATTAGCCCTTGCAGAGAAAGCGGAGCAGATCAGCGCCTTCGAGTTGTGGATCGAAGCGACAGTATCGCAGAATCCAGACACGCGCTCTGAAGCGACGGCCTGGGCGGACGAAGTTGCAAAACGACTTTCTGCAACTGGCGGAGTGGGAGTCGGGCCTCCGGTCTCGTCGGCGCCTGCCGGGCCATTGCTGGGGGCGAAAGCCTATTCGATTCCTGTGCATCCTGCAAGAGATCGGCGCTTTTGGCCGTGCCGATTCTATTGGCCGGATATTGTCGATCCGTCTTATCCCTATGGCGAGGGAATGCAATTACAGTTGCGTTCTGCCATCAGTCACGTGAACGAGGTGTGGGCGGTTGAAGCGGGTGGCATAATGTTGAGCGCCTTTGCGGACGTTCTACCTTGGGAGTGGATCTATAATTCAGCGCGTTGGACCTATGATGAATCGCGCCATTGCCGCATGGGTTATGACCGGCTAAAGGCGTGGGGTCTCGAGCCCGCTGAGATTCCTCTTGGTACCTATATCTACGAGAGTGCCACCTCGGGTGATGTAAGTGACATTCCGACTAATCTGCTTGGCATGCTCTTCTTTTTTGAAACCAAGAATATCCGGCACAAACCGGAGCGCACCCGTTTGTTTCATTCCTACGGCGACTCGCTCAGCGAACACGATATGGATTTCGATTGGGCGGACGAAACCCTCCATGCCAGTTACGGCAAGCGCTGGCTCAAGGAGCTGCTCACGATTCGCGGCCAAGATACTGCAGCTTATGAGGAAGTCCGAAAAAACTGCGAAAAGCTGGTGACTGATTGTGTCGGCACTGCGACCCAAACCGAGATTACCGATCTCAAGGCTGTCGCCGACAGACTCCTGACTAAAGCCAACCAATTAAGACACATCCCCAACTGATGCTCCTAACGCGCTTTTGCCTGCGTCTGCGGGCTCTGAGTGCGCATCCAATATATTAAGAGGATGGCATGATTGCATTACGCTTGGTACGCCTGATTGAACGTCATTCCGACGACCTTACGGCGGAACTGTTGCAGAAGTTCGAAACTTCCCCGCATACCGCTGATTTGCGAAAAGTCCCGGTCGATGAATTGCGGCAACGAATCCAGGAGGTCTTTCTTCACCTGAGCGAGTGGCTGCTCACCAAGACTGGCCATGACATTGAGCAACGGTATTTTGAGATTGGTGAGCGCCGCGCCTCCCAAGGCGTAGCACTTCCCGATTACTGCTGGGCGATGATTATGACCAAGGAACATTTGTGGGAGTTCCTGCAGCGCCAGGGCTTCATGCGAGGTCCAGTTGAAATTTATGGTGAGATGGAGTTGTTGCGCCTGCTCGACCAGTTTTTTGATCGCGGCTTGTGCTTTGCGACCGAGGGTTACGAGCGCTACTCCCATTTGCAAAGTGATTCTGGGAGTCGTGGCCACGAAGCGCAGCAGGCCGCGGGGTAGCGCGAGTTTCGTGTGAGACGCAAGCCGGAAGATTCAGTCGTTAAGCTATGCTCGGCCGCCGTTATTTCCGAACACATATCTTCGGATTTCAAGATGTGATTTCCTTGCCTTATTCCCCTTCTCAATCTTCCCCTCTCGATCTAAGTTAGAATGTGTTTCGCTTCCCGCTAGACCAAACTGGACGCCGCTGCTTCGGAGGTCCCATGAAACTCGTGCCACGGTTTATGCTCCCTTTTCTGCTCGTTCTAATACCATTGCTGTGCGTAGCTGCGCTGCTCGCCAGCAACGCGCCGTCTCTCACCAAGCTTGACTATCCCAAGGCGAAGAGGGTCGACCAGGTCGACGATTACCATGGCACCAAGGTCGCCGATCCTTACCGCTGGCTGGAAGACACCGACTCACCCGACACCCTCGCCTGGGTGCATGCGGAAAACAAATTAACTTTCGGCTACCTCGACCAGATTCCGTACCGCAAAGCAATTCACGATCGCCTGACCAAACTCTGGAACTACGAACGGTTTGGTGTTCCCGAGCAGCTTGGCGGGCGCTATTTCTATCAGCACAACAATGGACTTCAGAATCAGAGCGTGCTCCTGGTCGCCGAATCGCTGAACGCTGAACCGCGCGTGTTACTCGATCCCAACACGCTTTCCGCCGATGGTACGGTCGCACTCTCCGGTGAGGCCATCTCAGATGACGGCAAGTTGTTAGCGTACGGCACCGCCGCTTCCGGCTCCGACTGGATGGAGTGGCACGTGCGCGATATCGATAGCGGCAAGGATTTGTCCGACCTGATCAAGTGGGTGAAATTTTCCGGCGCATCCTGGACCAAGGACGGGAAGGGCTTCTACTACAGCCGTTACGCCGAGCCCAAGCACGACACGTCGATGCGCGATGCCAATTATTTCCAGAAACTTTATTATCATCGCCTCGGTACAAGTCAATCAGACGACCAGTTAATCTACGAGCGTCCCGACAACAAAGAATTGGGATTTAACGGTGCAGTCAGCGACGATGGCCATTACCTTATCATCACGGTCTGGCAAGGCACATCTCCCAAGAATCGGCTCTACTATAAAGATCTCGCGCACCCAGACTCGCAGGTCGTCAAACTTCTCGATGACTTCGACGCACAATATGAATTCGTCGATAACGACGGTCCGGTTTTTTGGTTCAAGACCGATCTGGATGCCACGCGCAGTCGACTGATCGCGATCGACACTCGCTCTCCCGAGCGCGCCCGCTGGAAGACAATCATCCCAGAGAGCGCGGAGACTATGCAGGGTGTCAGCGTGATCGACAACAAGTTCCTGGTGGAATATCTCAAGGACGCTCGTACTGAAGTTCGAGTCTATGATCTTCAGGGCGAGCTTCTGCGCAGCATCGATCTACCGGGAATCGGCACGGCTCAAGGTTTTGCCGGCAAGCGTAAAGATAAGGAGACTTTTTACGCCTTTGCCAGTTTCACTGTTCCGACAACTATCTATCGCTACGATCCGGAAAAGGGTGCGAGTTCAGTGTTCCGCCAACCCAAAGTCGATTTTGATTCTAGCCGCTACGAAACCAAACAAGTTTTCTATAAGAGTAAGGACGGGACTCGAATTCCCATGTTTCTCACATATAAGAAAGGGATGAAACTCAACGGGCAGAACCGTGTATTGCTTTACGCCTACGGAGGGTTCGACATCTCCCTGACTCCCGCCTTCTCGGTACCGAATCTGGTGTGGCTCGAGATGGGCGGAGTCTATGCTCAGCCCAATCTGCGCGGCGGAGGCGAGTACGGTGAGGAATGGCACCTCGCCGGCACAAAGTTGCGTAAGCAAAATGTGTTCGATGACTTCATTGCCGCAGCGGAGTGGCTCATCGCGAACCATTACACGACGTCTTCCAACCTGGCAATCTATGGCCGAAGCAACGGAGGATTGTTAATTGGAGCGTGTCTCACGCAGCGACCCGACCTCTACGGCGCGACTCTGCCTGGGGTGGGAGTGATGGACATGCTGCGCTTTCAAAAATTCACCATCGGCTGGGCCTGGACTTCGGACTACGGCTCCTCTGACGATCCCGAGCAGTTCAAGGCACTCTATGCTTATTCGCCGCTGCATAATTTGAAGCCAGGGACGAAATATCCTCCGACTCTCATCACCACGGCCGATCATGACGATCGCGTGGTACCCGGTCACAGTTTTAAATTCGCCGCCACCATGCAGGCTGATCAAGCCGGACCAGCGCCCGTGCTGATTCGTGTGGAGACGAAAGCGGGGCACGGCGCCGGAAAACCCATCTCAAAGCAAATTGAAGAGATCGCCGATTCCTGGTCGTTCGTGGCGCACAACCTCAACATGGATGTGGAATTGAAATGACGACAATACTCGTGCGACTAACTAACAGCCTTTCGGTGGAATTGTCTGAGTCCGGCTGCCAGCAGTAGCGCGTCAAACACCGTCAGTGCGATCAGCACGGCGAGAATGGACAAATGTGGGAACTGCGGCACGAGGGTTCCGCGCAAGCCCTCGCTGGCGTAAACGAGAGGATTAACCAACACGATTTTCTGCAGAATGGGAAAGTGCGCCAGAGCGCTCCAGGGATAGTAAGTGCAGCCGAAAAATATCATTGGAGTCAAAACCATGCTGAACATCAGGCCTATGTGCGTCTGATTGATGCTGCACCCAAGCGCGAGGCCGCCGCAGGCCGAAAATAGAGCTACCAGCAGGGTGACGCAAGCAAAAGTGAGCGGAGAGCGCAGATTCAAGTCCACACCCGGGCGCAGGAGCACCCAGGCTGCGGGAATCACGGCCAGCCCGGCAATAAGCGCCTGTACGGCGCCGAAGAACACTTTCTCTATTGCTAGCCAGGAAATCTCTATGGGCGCGAGCAGGCGATCTTCGATCTCGCGGGTAAATTGAAATTCTGCAATCAGCGGCATAGCGACCGCCCAAACGCCGGTGAACACCATGCTGATCGCCATGATTCCAGGCAAGAGCAGGCTCTTGTAAGCCGGAGGCATATAGCCGCTGCTCACCATCACGCGCCCGAAGATAAATACGAACATCATCGGCTGCAGGAAAGTCTGCAGCATCAGCGGAACAAAGTTGCGGCGAGCGACATGCGCATCGCGGCCAAGTAGGGCCAGAAAAGTTTTCCAGTTCAATCGCGCAAGCTCCTTCCCGTGTGGTGCAGAAACAAATTCTCCAGGCTCGGCTCGGAGATGTGCACGTCGCACAGTTCGATCGAGGCGCTGGAGGCAAGATTGGCAATCTCGGAAACCAGCGGTCCGCCGCGGTCCGCATAAACATCGGCGGAATTGGCGTTCACGTCGCCATTTGGGCGCACCTCGGTTACCCCGGGCAAACTCCGAAGCCGCTGCAACAATTCCGGAGATTGCTGGCCAAACCGCAGGCGCAAAAGAAAGCCGCCCGGGACCGAGGCTTTCAGTTCGTGAGGAGTGCCGATGGCGATGTTGCGTCCATGATCGATGATGGCAACGCGTTGGCACAAGGCATCCGCTTCTTCCATATTGTGCGTGGTCAGAAGAATGGTATTACCAGTTCGGTTGTACTCCCGGATGATGTCCCAGAGAAGCAACCGGGTTTGCGGATCAAGGCCGGCGCTGGGCTCATCGAGAAAGAGAACTTGTGGATCATGCATCATGGCGCGTGCAATGGAGAGGCGTTGCATCATCCCGCCAGAAAAACCACGGACCATCTGATCGGCGCGATCTGTAAGTTTGAAGCGATCGAGCAGTGCCTTTGCTCGTTCTCCTCGCTCGCGCGAATCGATGCCGAAATAAGCGCCATGGAAAAGGAGAATCTCACGAGCAGTCAGTGAAAAGTCGAGGTTGGGGCGCTGCTGCACCACTCCGATCAGCCGTTTGACGACGACCTGCTCCGCCCATACATCGTGTTGCCCGATCCACGCCTGCCCGCTGGTCGGCCGCACACGAGTAGTAAGAATTCCCGCGGTTGTCGATTTCCCTGCGCCGTTGGGCCCGAGCAGCCCGAAGATTTCGCCCGGCAAGATCTCAAGCGTCAGGCCATCGAGAGCGACGATCTCGGCTTTGGGTTGTTTATTCTTCTTGCCTCGCGCGGAGCCGAAGCCAAAGCCTCCGCCAGAGGCAAGTGGTGGCGGAGATGTATACACTTTTCGTAAATCGCGAGTCCGAATGCCAGCCAGCATTCTGAAGCTCCTCTGTATGCGAGATGCGGGGCGAAATTTATTCCGCGACTATCTTTAGCGTTTCGCTAGTATAACGAGGTTTGAGGGAGAATCATTTTCGACGTCGACAGTATATTTGTCCGGACCGCTGGCGTGAGCCATGGTTAGGAGACGCAAAGTAAAAACGAGAGTTTAACAGCTGAGAACCGTGGTACCCGAAGTTATGCTGATTCATTCAGACCGTCTGCTGCCCGCCGAGCCTGATACGCGAAAAATCGCTAGAGCGCTCTATGAATCAGTACGAAACCTGCCCATCGTTAGTCCCCACGGGCATACGCAGGCCGCATGGTTTGCCAGGAACGAGCCATTTCCCAATCCGGCAGCGCTTTTGGTTCAGCCTGATCACTACATCTTTCGCATGCTTTACAGCCAGGGAGTTTCACTGGAGGAACTGGAGATCGGACGTCCAGAACTGAAAGACCCGAGGAAGATCTGGCGCATCTTCGCCACACATTATTATCTGTTCCGTGGAACTCCGACACGTCTGTGGCTGGATTTTGTGTTTCAGGAGCTATTCGGCCTCCAGCAGCGGCTCTCGGAAAAAACCGCCGATCTTTATTTCGATACGATTTCAGAAAAGCTTGGAACTCCGGAATTTCTTCCGCGCTCGCTGTACGAGCGTTTCAATCTCGAGGTTTTGGCGACCACTGATTCACCACTCGATTCTCTGGCCGAGCACCGGACCATCCGCGAATCGAAATGGAAGGCGAGGATACTGCCGACATTGCGTCCCGACCCGGTTGTAGATCCTGAGTTCATGGGTTTCGCTGAGAACATTGCCAAGCTCGGCGAGCAAACGAGAGAAGATACATCGATGTGGACTGGCTATTTGAAGGCGCTTCGAGCGACGCGATTGCGATTCCGCGAACTTGGGTGCACGGCCACCGATCATGGACATCCCACAGCGAGAACCGCAAATCTTTCCCAAGCAGACGCCGCGGAACTTTTTCTTCGCACTCTCGCCGGCAACGCCAAAGCGCAGCAACAGGAACTCTTCCGCGCGCAAATGCTAACGGAAATGGCGCGGATGAGCCTGGACGACGGACTGGTAATGCAGATTCATCCGGGCAGCGCGCGTAACCACAATCGCAAGCTATACGAGCGCTACGGCCGCGACATGGGTGCGGACATCCCAACCCCGACAAATTATGTGGATGCGCTGCGCCCTTTACTCGATCAGTTTGGCAATCAGCGGGATCTCACGATTATTCTTTTCACACTGGACGAATCTACCTATAGCCGGGAACTTGCGCCGCTCGCTGGACACTACCCGTGTTTAAAGCTCGGACCACCGTGGTGGTTTCATGACAGTCCAGAAGGAATGATGCGCTTTCGCGAGCACGTGACAGAGACCGCGGGCTTTTACAACACCGTAGGTTTTAATGACGACACGCGGGGGTTTCTTTCCATTCCGGCGCGGCACGATATGGCACGGCGATTAGACTGCTCTTTCCTGGCGAAGCTGGTCGCCGATCATCGACTAGAAGAAGACGAGGCTTTCGAGGTTGCGCAGGAACTCGCTTACCGGTTAGTTAAAAAGGCGTATCGGTTGTAGCAACTCGCATGGCTGACAAAAGGGCTGTCGATAGCGGATGGAAAGCCAGCTCCTCGACCGAGCCATCCTCCAGCACTCGTCTCGGACGCGTTCGCTGGACGGTGTGCGCCATGCTGTTTGCCGCAACTTCCATCAACTATATGGATCGCCAGGTGATCGCGATTCTGAAGCCAACCCTCGAACACAGCATTGGCTTAACGGAAGTCAGTTATGGCTACATTGTGGACGCGTTCCAGATTGCCTATGGCATTGGGCTTCTCGCGGCTGGCAGGCTAATTGACAAATTGGGCACGCGCATTGGCTACATGTTGGTGATGGCAGTTTGGAGCCTTTCAGCAATGGGCCACGCCCTAGCCAGCACTGTGCTGGAGTTCGGCTTTGCGCGCTTTTTTCTTGGCCTGGGAGAATCCGGCAACTTCCCTGCCGCGATCAAGACCGTGGCGGAATGGTTTCCGCAAAATGAGCGCTCGCTCGCTACAGGGATCTTCAACTCCGGTGCAAATGTTGGCGCGATTCTGGCGCCCGCCATCGTGCCCTGGGTGACGCTGCGCTGGGGCTGGCATGCTGCCTTTCTAACTACTGGGGTCTTTAGCATGCTCTGGATCCTGTGGTGGTTCCGCTATTACCGCAAACCTGCGGATCACGCCACGCTTGGGCAAAAGGAGCTGCAGCATATTTACTCGGAAGCCGCTGCCGACCTCGGTCCGTCTGTTCCTTGGCGCCGACTCTTGAGGTGCCGCCAGACCTGGGCCTTTTCGATGGCGAAATTTATCACCGATCCAATCTGGTATTTCTATTTGTTCTGGCTGCCCTCCTACTTCAGCGCGAAATTCAATCTGAATCTCTCTCATCTCGGACTGCCGCTTATAATTGTTTATAACGTGTCGGCCGTCGGCAGCATCGGCGGAGGCTGGTTGCCCGCACCTTTCCGGCGCATGGGACTCTCCCAGAGCTATGCACGCCTTGCGGCAATGCTCTTTTGCGCTTGCCTTGTGCTACCGATCTACACTGTGTCTGCCGCGAAATCAGAGTGGACCGCCATCGCGCTGATCAGTGTTGCCGCTGGCGCGCATCAAGGTTGGTCGGCGAATCTCTTTACCACGTCATCCGACATGTTCCCGCGCAGCGCGGTGGGCTCGGTGGTCGGAATCGGTGGCATGGCCGGATCGGTGGGAAGCGCGCTCTTTGCGTTCTTCACCGGCCACGTTCTCCAACTGACGCACAATTATGCGAGCTTGTTCGGTATCGCGGCCAGCGCGTACCTGCTGGCCCTGATGGTTTTGTGGCTTCTTGCACCGGGATTAAAGAAGGTGGAACTCATGGCCTGACTTTAGCGCGCGAAATCGTTGAACCGTTAATCCAAACGCAAAACGCAAGATAGACCAAATGATTGAGATTTCTTGGGACTGCCTTCGAGGACTAGAAGGAGATTAAATGGTGTCCACACGACGCGAGATACTCGCGCGCTTAGGTTTGGCGGGAATGGTGGCAGTCATGCGGCCGTTGGTCAAAAGCGCAGCAGCGTCATCGCTCACTCAGCCAATGGCAGCTGGCGCCGGTGCCTGTCCATTTCGGCTGGCTGTAATCAACGACGAAATCTCGCAGGATTTCGAGAAGGCATGCAAGATCGTCTCCGTAGATTTTGGACTGCAGTGGATTGAGCTGCGCTCTATGTGGAACAAGAACGTGACGGAGCTCGATAGCAAACAAATTGAGGATGCACGAAGGATTCTCGATGCCTACAAACTGCGAGTGACCGATATCGCCAGCCCGCTCTTTAAGACAGACTGGCCTGGTGCTCCGCGGTCGTCGCAAAGCGAGTCCCGCGACCAGTTTCATGCTGATTTCGACGCCAGCGCGCAGAACAAACTCCTCGAGCGCTGCATCTCGCTTTGCAAGTCTTTCAACACAGATCGCATTCGATGTTTTGATTATTGGCGGCTGGATGATCAGAAGCCCTACCGCGCGGCCATCAATGCCCAACTGCGGCAAGCTGCGGAACGCTGCGCCAAAGACAACATCATCCTGCTGCTCGAGAACGAGATGTCCTGCAACACCGCAACGGGCGAGGAGGCGGCTGCCGTGCTGAAGGCGATTCCTAACAAGAACTTCATGTTGAACTGGGATCCGGGAAACGCCGCAGCCATCGAAAGCACGCCTTATCCTATCGGCTACGACTCGCTGCCGAAAGGCCGCATCGGGCACTGCCACTGTAAGGACGTGGTGCTCAAGCCGGATCATAAATATGATTGGGCTCCGGTGGGAGCTGGCATTGTTAACTGGGTCGGACAACTGCAAGCTTTGCAGCGCGATGGTTTCCATTACGGACTGAGTTTGGAGACCCACTGGCGCGGCGCCGGAACACCTGAAGCGTCCACCCGGATCAGCATGGATGGACTTAAGAAAACTTTGACGAAGGCTGGGATTTCTTGCTGATCCGGCACGTGTTGTCAGATAACAATTGGTTTTTAAGGAGCAATGATGGTTACACGACGCGAGTTTCTCGATGCGCTTGCGGTGGGCGCGGCCGGGCTGGCCGTGGGAACTACGGCAAAGAGCTACGCGCAGATTCTGGGTTCTAACGACCGCCTCAACTTTGCAGTAATCGGCCTGAACGGGCGTGGCTATGCGCATCTCTCGTCGCTCAAGGCGAATCGGAACGCTGCCCGCATTTCTCACGTTTGCGATGTGGACAGGAATATTCTCAACAAATTTACCGACGCCACTCGACACGAGATGGGCGAAAACCCGGTGGTGGAGAAAGATTTTCGCAAGGTTCTCGAGCAGAAAGATGTGGACGCGATCACGATTGCCACTCCCGACCACTGGCATACCCCGATTGCCATCGCCGGCTTGCAAGCGGGCAAGCATGTTTATGTAGAGAAACCATGCAGCCACAATCCGGCTGAGGGCGGGATGCTAATTGAGGCGCAACGAAAATTCGGCAAGCTGGTGCAGATGGGCACGCAGCAGCGCTCTTCACCACACACTATCGAGATCGTTGACAAAATTCATCAAGGCATTATCGGGCGTCCTTACTTCGCAAAATCCTGGTACGTCAATACAAGGAAATCCATTGGCGTAGGGAAAGAAGTACCAGTACCGCCGCAGCTTGATTGGGATTTGTGGCAGGGTCCGGCGCCGCGCCGGCCGTATAAAGATAACGTTCATCCTTATAACTGGCATTGGTTCCGGATTTATGGCACGGGCGAAACGCTCAACAACGGCACGCATGAAGTTGATGTCTGCCGCTGGGCACTGGGCGTTGACTATCCGAAGCGCGTGACCTCGTTGGGAGGCAGATATCAGTTCAAGGACGATTGGCAGTTCTATGACACTCTGGTGACCAGCTTCGAATACGACGATGCCATGATTTCCTGGGAGGGAAAGAGCTGCCAGGGCATGAAGTATTACGGCCGCGATCGCGGTTCGACAATTATGGGAACCAGCGGCACGGTACTGATCGACCGTGATGGGTACGAGATCTACGACGTCAAGGGAAATAAAACGAGCGACTTCAAGGTTGGCGATACGACTTCGTCCGCGGATCTGATCGGCCGCGATTCCATGACGGACGCGCACTTTGCGAACTTCATCGCCGGAATTCGCAAAGGCGAGAAGTTGAATGCTCCCGTATCTGTCGGCAATGTCGCGGTAACAATGCTGCAGCTTTCGAACATCGCGTGGGAAGTAAATCGCGAACTTCATCTCGATGTGAAAGACGCACAAATTCAAGGTGATGCGGAAGCGATGAAGATGTGGGGGCGCGAGTATGAGAAGGGCTGGGCGCCGCATGTCTAACGAGTTGCCCGTCACTAAGAATTCTGTTTCGCGCCGCGATTTTTTTCGGTCAGGCGTGCTGGTTGCAGCAGCCTGCGCAGTTCCTAAAAACGTCTTCGGAATTGATCGGGCGCACTCATCATCCGACGAAGCACCGCCGATTCGGCTGGGACTGGCCAGTTATACATTCCGCAACTTCGACCGCGCCCAGCTGATCGGCTTTATGAAGCAACTCAATGTGTTCGCGCTCAATGCCAAAGACGTCAAGGATCATCTGCCCATAGAGCCGCAGCAAGAAGCGGCTGCGCTCGCCGACTATGCTGCGGCGGGCATCAAACTGCACGCCGCAGGCGCCATCTATTTCACGAAAGACGATGATGCAGACATACGTTCTAAGTTCGAATACTGCAAGCGGGCAGGCATCGGCGTTATCGTCGCTGGCGATCCTACTCCGGAAAATCTGCCACGAATTGAGAAGTTCGTAAAGGAGTACGACATACGCATCGCGATCCACAATCACGGTCCGGAAGATAAGTTATGGCACTCGCCGCTGGATGTTCTTAAAGTCGTACGTGGTATGGATCCGCGAATCGGCTGTTGCATCGATGTAGGACATACAGTTCGCGCCGGCACAGATGTTGTGCACGCGATCCACGAAACAGGGCCAAGGCTATTCAACTTACATATGAAAGATCTCTCGAACTTCGAAAGTAAGGAAAGTCAGGTCGCGGTGGGCGAAGGACGCATGCCGGTGCGGAAGACTTTCGAGGCGCTCGTTGCAATAAAATACCAAGGCTTCGTTGATCTGGAGTATGAGATTCATCCCGATGATCCGATGCCGGGCGTGATTGCCAGCTTCGCTTATATGCGCGGTGTATTAGCTGGTATGGGTCTCGCGTAGGGGCGTGAGATCGCGAAACTCTGATGCTTAGCATCGAAAATATTCATCCGAAGTAAGTTGACGAATCCTTGAGCTTCAGCCTAGCATCGAAACCAGCATGTCAAGTTTCAGCAATTTTCGCCAGGAGTGTATGTGTGCATGTTGTTGTTGTGCATGCGTGTGCTCTGGCGCAGGTAAATTGCTGACTTAAGGCTTTCATAGTTATCGGCACTTATACCCACCGCCAGAAATCATCTGGCGGTGGGTTTTTCTTTTTTGGCGGCCAATATGACGAATACAGTGACAGAGACCAAAGCACAGAAATCCGAGCGTCTCAAGCGTGCCATGAATCCGTGGGATGGGCTGGCCGAGATTCGCCGTTTTGCGCGAGACGGCTTCGAGTCGATTCCGCCGGAATGGATAGGCACCTACTTCCGCTGGTGGGGAGTCTATACCCAGGGCGATGGCGCCGGCGTGGTTGGCGGTCAAGGCGGCCAGGGCAAAGCGTTGCCGTTCTTCATGCTGCGGATTCGTATTCCTAACGGACTGCTGCGATCTGATCAACTGCGAACCATCGCCGATCTTACCCGCCGTTACGCCCGCGGAACCGCTGATCTCACGGTGCGACAAAATATCCAACTGCACTGGGTCACCATCGAAGATCTTCCGGAAGTACTGGAACAGCTCTGGCGAGTGGACCTGAACACCACCGGCGCTTGCGGCGATGTCACGCGCAACATTACGGGCTGCCCGGTCGCCGGAGTGGATGCTGACGAGATTTGCGATGCCTCGTCGCTCGCTTTGGAAGTGGACCGCATGCTGGCGGGTAATGCCGAGTTCTACAATCTGCCGCGCAAGTTCAAGATTTCGATCACAGGATGCCGGGTGTGGTGCCCGTATCCTGAGATCAACGATGTTGGCCTGACTGCAATTAAGCGTGTAGTTCGTGGCAAGGCTGAAATAGGTTTCGGACTGCGCGTGGGCGGCGGACTTTCCACCGAGCCTTATCTCGGGGTGCCGCTAAATGCGTTCGTTCGCTGGAATCAGGTTCTCCCGGTGGTCAAGGGAGTAGCCGAACTGTTTCGCGACTCCGAACCTTTGCGCGAACATCGCGAGCGAGCGCGGCTGAAATTCCTGTTCCTACGGCATGGTTGGACGCCGGGCGATTTCCAGAAAGAACTGGAGCGGCGACTTGGATTTCAATTGGATTCCGCCGAACCCGAGCATCCGCCCGCGGATGTTTATCGCGACCACATCGGCATCCATCCGCAAAAGCAGGCCGGTTACTGCTACGTAGGATCTGCGGTGTGTGCGCGGAAGAATCACTCCCGAACAGATGGATGCGGCTGCAGACCTAGCCGAACGCTTTGCCGGCGGCGAGTTGCGCACTACCAACATGCAAAACCTACTCATCGTGAACGTACCGCGTTTGCAGGCCGACGAGCTGGCAAAAGAGTTAGGCGAGATCGGACTGCCCGTAAGCGGCTCGCCGTTTTTTCGCGGCGCCGTCGCCTGCAGTGGCAGCGAGTTTTGCAAGCTTGCCATTACCGAGACCAAAGCTTTTTCGCGCTGGCTGGTAGAGGAACTGGAAGAGCGCCTTCCTGGTTTTGATCAGCACCTGAAATTGCACGTCACCGGTTGCCCCAACAGTTGCGGTCAACATTGGATCGCCGACATTGGCATCGAGGGCAAGAAACTAAAAGTCAATGGCCAGATGCTGGACGCTTACTACTTCTGCCTGGGCGGGGCGGTTGGCTTGCATCAGTCGATCGCGCGTCCGGTGGGATATCGCTGCCTTGCAACCGAAGTTCCCGAGGCGATTGAGAGGCTTTTACGTCGATATCTTGCTGATAGTGACGCGGGCGAAAATCTCAGGCAGTTTTTTGCTCGGCATAGCGACGCGGAATTGCGCGACTACTTGGCGGGACAAACCGTGAATGCAGTCGCCCGCGATTTGCCTGAGGGACGCGTTCCCAGCAGCGTGGAAGGTTGAATCAATGAGCCACTTGTTCCCAATGTTTTTAAAACTTGAAGGCAGACGCTGCCTCGTGGTCGGGGCTGGAAAAGTAGGCGAGCCAAAAATCGGCGGGCTCCTCGGCACCGGTGCGTCCATCTATGTGATTGCGTTAGAAGCATCTGATGCAGTGCATGGATGGGCGCGAGAAAACAAGATCACGCTCGAACTTCGCGCGTTTGTTCCAGAGGATCTCGATGGAGTGTCGCTTGCGGTGGTGGCCACTGCATCAAGCACTGTTAACGAAACCATTTATCGGGAAGCGAAGCGGCGTGGAGTTTTGTGCAATGTGGTGGATGTTCCGGAATATTGCGACTTCTACTATCCGGCCGTCGTGCACCGAGGCGATCTTCAGATCGCCGTTTCTACCAACGGACAAAGTCCGTCACTCGCGCAGAAAATCAGGCAACAGCTTGAAAAGCAGTTTGGTTCGGGATATGCGCAGTGGGTTGCGGAGTTAGGAGCAACCCGAAGGCTTGTACTCGGCAGTGATCTTGATCCGAAACGAAAGCGCGACTTGCTGCAGTCGCTCGCGAGCCGCGAGGCTCTCGAAGCGGCATTGGCAGAAGAATCCGCGAAGAAATTCGCTAAGGAAAGTTCTAAGGACGATAGGAGGGTAACCGTATGATCGGCAAAGTCTATTTGGTAGGCGCAGGGCCGGGCGACCCCGAACTGCTTACTGTGAAAGCTCTGCGGCTCTTACAGACCGCGAACGTTGTGCTTCACGACGACCTTGTATCACCTGAGATATTGCGGCTAATCCCGTCTACTGCTCAAGTCCAGAACGTCGGCAAGCGCTGCGGGACAAAGACCATGAGGCAGGAGGAAATTAATTTCCTGATGGTGAGTCTAGCTACTTCCGGCCTGAAGGTGGTGCGGCTAAAAAGCGGCGACCCACTTATCTTCGGTCGTGCCGGTGAGGAGATGGAAGCTCTGCGCAAAGCGAACGTTGCGTACGAGATTGTTCCCGGAGTGACCTCAGCGCTGGGTGCCGCGGCCGCGACTGGGATTCCACTCACGCATCGCCGAGCAGCATCAACGATTGTGCTGTCGACGGGCCATCGCGCCTCCGGGAACTCCGATGCGGAATGGAGCCAATTCGCCGGATCCGAAGGGACGCTCGTCGTCTACATGCCGGGGCACGATTATGCCGGAATCGCCGGCAAGCTTACGGCGTCTGGTTTTGCAGCTGAGACTCCGTGCGCGATTATTTCACGGGCCACAACGCCTCATCAGCAGGTGCACCTCACCACGGTTTCGAATCTCCATCAGTCGCCGAAACTTGCATCACCGACTTTGCTAGTGGTTGGCGAGGTTGTGAGGTTTGCCGATCACGTAGAGGAATCTTTTCCCGCGCATTTCGAGATTCCTGCGAAGAGCGTGCGCCGAGAGGAGCAGTTGGCATGAAAGATAGAATTGGACATTTGCAAGTCGCGGCCGAGACCTGGTCCCCCCAGCACGTTCTCGGTTGGGCTTTCGATACCTTCGGAGACGCCGTGGCCATCTCTTCTGCTTTCGGCGCCGAAGGCATGGTCCTCATCGATATTGCTTCACGAGTCCGGAAGAATTTCCGCCTCTTCACGCTCGACACCGAGTTTCTTTTTCCCGAGACTTACAATCTGATGGATCAAGTGGAGGAAAGATACGGAATTGCGATTGAACGGGTTTATCCGTTGCTTTCTCCGGAAGAGCAGGAACGCTCTCACGGTGAGGCGCTGTGGCAGCGTAATCCGGATCAGTGCTGCAATATGAGGAAAGTCGAACCGCTACGCCGGAAGCTGGGCGAATTGTCGGCGTGGATCACCAGCATCCGTCGTGATCAGACTGCGGCCCGTTCGCGCGCCGGAAAAATCGAATGGGACGAAAAATTTGGGCTGGCAAAAATAAACCCGATCGCGGACTGGAGCTCAAAGCAGGTGTGGCAATATATTCGTGAGCATGACACACCTTACAATGCTCTCCACGACCGCGACTATCCGAGCATCGGCTGCACACATTGCACGCGTGCCGTACGTCCGGGAGAAGACCCCAGGGCAGGACGCTGGTCTGGCTCTTCGAAAACCGAATGCGGCCTCCACATTATTCAGCCGTTAACGAATCCTCCGGAGGCTGGCGCTTAGCGAGGCGCGCGCCTCATTTGGTCGCCTTATTTGAGCGGGTCACGCGAGATCCAATCCCTTCAGCTCGTCGAGAAGGGCCTTCTCCACTTTTTTCTGAAGAGGCGGCGGTAGCTTCTTCCCTTCCGACGTTAGATAGAAGGTATCAATCGCCATTTGCCCCTCGGTATCGATTAGTGCGATTTCAATATTGCAGCGCTGCCGTGATAAACAAGAACTTACACGGTGTAACAACCTCGGCCGGTCCTGCGCAATCACCTGCAGCAGCGTACTGGTCGAGGAGCATTCATCGTCAAAATCAATTCGAGTTTCGACTACGACTTTAGCTTTGGCCTGCTTTTCGCCGCATTGGCGATCGCGCAGCATGCGGTCCAGATCCGCTTCTCCTGCCAAGACCGAAACGAGGCTTTTCTTGAATCGGTCCCACTCTGACAGGTTGAGTTCTAGAGTGCGAAATCGGTCCGTGAAATAGAGTGAGTCCACCACGATTCCAGCCTGGTTCGAAAAAGCGTTCGCCTTCACGATGTTCATTCCCCACGCGGCCAGCACTCCTGTCAAAGTGGCGAACAGTGATGGCCGGTCCTTCGTGACCAGCGTAAGTTCATACCAGTGACGACCGCGTTTGAGGTCTACCTGCACTGGATCGCGGCCAAACTGTTCCGCCATTTCCATATGCTTCATCACTTCCTCAGCGCTGTGCACCAGCAGATATCTCTGGGGAAATCCTTCCACGAAATCCCTGAACTTCGCGCCAATCACTGGTGCCAGGCTGCGCAGGCGAGCCAACTTTTCTTCGCCCACATCGCCGTGGACGCGATGGTCGGCGCTTCGGTTCAGGTAGTTTGCCGCGCCAATGTACAGTTGCCAAACGCTTTCCGCCTTCCACGGAGTAAGCGCCTCTGGGTTCACCGCTTTGATGTCCGCATAAGTCAACAGACACAACATTTTCAGACGCTCTTGCGTGCCCATTTTCTCGGCGAAGGCTGCCACCGTCTCAGGATTGAAAATATCGCGCCGCAGCTGAGCCGACATTTCTAAATGGCTGCCAATCAGAAACAGCACCACCGCACGTTCGTCGGCGTCGACATCCAGCCGGTCAAGGCAGCGGCTGGCGATCTCCAGGCTCGCTTCGACGTGATTGCTGCCTGGCACTCCCTTGCCCGTGTCATGCAATAACAGCGCGAGGTAGAGCAATTCGGGATCTTCGAGTTCGCCCAGTAACTCTGCGTAGCGCTTGTCCCATTCCGATTTCGATTGATTCAAGCGGTGCAGGCTTTCAATGGCGAGAATCGAGTGCTCATCGACGGTGAAGCGATGGTAATAATCCCGGACAACCAGCGAATCGATCGGCTTCAGTTCCGGCAACAACAACGTGAGCAGCCGCAGAGAATGCATGGCGCGCAGCGCATCGGCGGCGTGCGGCTGCAGCAGAGTCTCCTGCAGGTAGAGCCAGAGTTCGGCCCCGCGCGGCGGCGTCACGGCGAGTTCGGGAAGAGCTAGCTCAATGCGGTGTTCGGTCGTCGCGCTTAGCTTGAGTCCGTGATGCGCCATGAAGTGGAACAGGCGTAGCAACATTTCGGGATCCTGCAGCGACGATGACTGTTGCAGAAAGATCAATCCATCCACTACAGAAAAATCAGGATGCGATGGTCGCGACCGCCAGCCCTGAAATTGCCGGCGCAAAGAAGACCACGACTCCGGTATCTCTTCCATCAACTGGGTGACGGTGCGTTGTACGGCGCGCGCATGGCCGAAATAAATCCGCATCCAGTCGGCGGCCGTGAGATCGGCTGAATCGGAGGCGCCGATCTTCCGCGCAGCAGCTTCGTCTTGTGCTTCCCAACTGAGAGCGTTGTCATCGCGCCCATGACGGAAGTGCAGAAAGCAACGACTGGCCATGAGAAATTCCAGAGCCTCACTGAGTTGCTTCCGCACCGGCGCGCGCAGCGAACTGGCGTGGGGCCAATCGCCCAGCTTGCTCATTGCCGAGACCAGCGCCAGCCAGCTCGCCACATTGCAATCGCGCAGGCCGCCCGGAGTCTCTTTCAAATTCGGCTCTAGATGGAATACAGTGTGACCGAATTTTCCGTGCCGCTCTTGCGTCACCTCGGCCAGACCTTGCAGTAGTGCTTTCGATTCCCGCGCCACGAGCTTGGGAATTGTCTTGTCGTGAAGCCGCCCAAACAACTCCCGATCGCCCAGAAGAAAACGGCAGTCGAGAAGAGAGATGGTGAACTCAGTATTGTTGGGATCAAAGCGGTCACACTCCGATAGTGTCCGCGACGCGGGACTCAGCCTGAGTTTCAGGTCCCACAGTTCCTGAGAGAAGCGTTGGACCTCGGTTTTGTGCGCTTCCTCGCCGCTTCGGTCGGCAAAGAGAAAAAGCAAATCAATATCCGAATAGGGAAACAGCCAACCGCGCCCAAAACCTCCGGTGGCGACGAGGGTGAAGCCACGAGGTCCAGTTTCGTCAGAGGATACGAACTCACGCCAAAGGCGGCTTAGAATCTCTTCGATAAGCAGGGTTCGCTCAGCGATAGCTGCCCGGCCGTCACCGGTTGCCTCGAATTCGCGCGCAATCCGGTCGGAGACCTCGGCGAGAGAGCTTCGCAATTCACCGATCAGTAGGGACGCTTCCGTCATGACGAAGGGTCAATGGAACTGTGATTTAAGCACGGCGATTGAAGCTTGCGTTACCCGGCCCTATGGCGCGTGTTACAGCGCTCCCTCGCCCCGCTCGTCATTGCGGATGCGAATCGCTTCGTCCACGCGGGTCAGAAAAATCTTCCCATCGCCGATCTTTCCGGTTCGCGCGGTGGTCATAATGGCTTGCACAGCCTTCTCCACCATAGCGTCCGCCAATACCACCTCCAGCTTGGTTTTTGGGATGAGATCCACGCTGTACTCGCGTCCGCGGTAGACCTCGGTGTGACCCTTCTGACGTCCATGGCCACGCACCTCAAGCACCGTCATGCCCTCGACACCAATTTCCTGCAGCGCGCCTTTTACTGCTTCCAGTTTGGAGTTTTGAATGACTGCTTCAAGCTTAGTCATGATTTTGTTCTCAGACTCTCGCTCCTTCCCCCATGATGTCCGGCGTGGGGACCGTATCCTTTCCAGTTGTAGTCTTTCTCTCCCGGTTGCGACAAGTGGAAGCCGATGTCCTCCTCCTCTAACGTACCGATAACGGAACCCGTGTGGCTTCAGGGCGCCCATTGAAGTCAGCTGAGGAACTGATCGAACACACAACTCCCGCGCTCACTCTATCCTTCAGCGTGATTTTATGAAAATCGAAACTATTTATCAGGCAGATCAGGAAATGCTATAGAAGAAGAAACCTCGCAACGAACCTGCTTCCTTCGAAACCCTAAGTGTGTATGTGAAGAGTAATGAGAACGGGCAAGGTTTCAAATAACAGATTTACTTCGAGAGTCGGGGCGGGCGGTCGAGTGTGCACCATATAGTCTTCACCGGTAATCACTGAGGGCGGGGAGAGCATGCAGCCATCGCCCAAACCGGAAATTTTGTTTTTGAAGTTCCCTGCTATCATGTTGCAGACTTCGCCCAGCGCATCCGAAATATCCGGTCCCACTTTATCCAATTCCAATCCGAGCATCCGGGAGGCCATAAGAGCTGCAGTTCTTTCCTGACAACGGATGCCGACCATTCCACTCAGTTTTCCGGCTAATCCCACCATGGCAGTAACGTCGAAACGGTTGTTGGGTGCGGTTTCCGGCTTGGTCAATTCGCTCGCGAGCATCATCTGGAAAACCTCGCGCGTGGCAAATTCGAGAAACGGAAGCCAATCCTGATGCTGCTTTTCTGAGGTGAGTGCAGGATTTCTGGAGTTCATGATTGCTTTCAAAATGGGCGGCTTCGACTGAATCGCTCGACCCAACTTTGCCTTGTGGCCTTTCGCTCTGCGGGACTCCCGCTTTTGTAACATCGGCAGAAAACGACGATCCTTTAACCGGCACGCAGCTGTGCCGAGAAAGGCCACGAGCAGGAACGGTGATCGCGTTTGCTGATAGTCTCAAAGAGAGAGCAGGAGAGCGTCCGCCGTTGGCCCCCATCATTAACGCACAAGGAATTTCGAAGCACTTTGGAGCGAGCCCACTCTTTCAGAACCTATCATTTACGGTTTCAGAGGGCGACCGCATTGGGCTGATTGGTCCGAATGGGTCGGGCAAATCCACGCTGCTTCGAATTCTTGCAGGGAGCGTAAGCCCTGACAGCGGCGAAATCGCCGTACGCAAACGGGTTCGGTTGAGCTGCGTTGAGCAGGATTCAACATTCGAGGTGGGCGATACGGTTCGCACCGTGGCTCAAAAAGCGATGAAGCGCGCTGGTGTACCCGAGTCAGAACGCGGCACTCGCTTCGCCGAAACTCTGGGCCGCGCGGGCTTCCAGGATCTTGATGCCGAGGCCTTGTCTTTATCCGGAGGCTGGCAGAAGCGTCTGGCCATCGTAGAGGCGGTTGTTCAGGCGCCGGATATTCTCTTGCTCGACGAACCCACCAACCATCTGGATCTGGCGGCAATCGAGTGGCTGGAGGCCTTACTCCAAGCGGCGCGATTCGCCTGCGTGGTGGTCAGTCACGATCGCTACTTCCTGGAGAATGTTGCCACCGATATGGCGGAGTTGAACCGGACCTATCCCGACGGATTGCTGCGCGTCTCCGGAAGCTATAGCCGGTTTCTGGAAAAGAAGGAAGAATTCCTGCATGCTCAATCCAAGCGACAAGAGGCTTTAGAGAATCTAGTACACCGGGAGATCGAATGGCTGCGCCGAGGAGCGAAGGCGCGAACAAGGAAGTCCAAGGCGCGGATTGATAAAGCCGGGGAGCTAATGGGCGAGCTTGCCGATTTAAATGCACGCAGCCGCACCGGAACTGCGCTGATCGATTTTTCCGCCACCGATCGAAAAACCAAGCGGCTCATCGAGTTGGAAAATGTTTCTTGTGAAGTGGGGGATCGCAAATTATTCACCGAACTCAACTTCGTTATTACCGCTGGTACGCGAGTTGGACTCGTGGGCCCGAACGGCAGTGGAAAGACAAGTCTGCTGCGCCTGTTGCGTGGTGAAACGTCCCCGGCAAGCGGCGAGATCCGCCGCGCCGACCGGCTGCGCATTGTGTACTTCGACCAGAGGCGCGAACTCGATCCGGATGTGACATTGCGCCGTGCCTTGGCTCCGGAAGGCGATTCGGTAATTTACCAGGACCGTTTGACTCACGTGGCTTCGTGGGCGGCGAAATTTCTTTTCACCGGCGAACAACTGAATCAGCCAGTGGGCAAGCTTTCCGGCGGAGAACGGGCCCGGGTTTTGATCGCGCAGCTTATGCTGCAGCCTGCCGACGTTCTTCTGCTCGATGAGCCGACGAACGATCTGGATATTCCTACCTTGGACATCCTGGAGGAAAGTTTGCTGGAGTTTCGGGGGTCTCTGGTTCTTGTGACCCATGACCGCCACATGCTGGATCGAGTTTCGACAGTAGTTCTCGGACTCGACGGGCAAGGCGGTGTAGGTCGGTTCGCGGATTACTTGCAGTGGGAAAGATGGTTGGATGAGCGCGAGCGGCAGGCACGCTCTGAGGAAGCGAAAAGCGGGGAGCAGTCCTCAGGCCGGGCCAATGGCGGGAGTGAGCGCCGAGCGGCGGGAAGAAAGAAACTGTCATACCTGGAAGCGAGGGAATACGAAACGATTGAGCAACGAGTGGCGGATGCGGAAGAAGAGTTGCAGGCCAAGCGGACTCAGGTCGAGGATCCTCGCATTGTCAGCGACAGTGAACGCTTGATCGCGGCTCACGCCGAGATGGAAGAGGCCCAAGGAAAAGTCGATACTCTCTATGCCCGCTGGGCAGAGCTGGAAAAAAAGAAAAGCTAAAATTCGTTGGCACCTTTCTTGCAAAGAAATCGGAATTGCGTTTCAGTGTGCGAGACAAAAAGCGATGATTGTTTTTCCTCGCCTTTCAGTCGCTTTTTCGAGTTCCTCCAGCAAGGCCGATTCCAGATCCTCGGGGTCAGGCTTCATTTCGCAGGCAGCGATCTCGTTATCGGTTGCGCCTTGAAAGCAGAGTTCACAAACTCCGAGCCCATCGTCGGAGCGAACCGGTGGCCCGAAAACGCGACAGGTCATGGGACGTGAATCATAGAGTTCGCAGTTGCCAGTGACAGGGTCGAGCACGGGGCAAGGTTCGTCATTCGCGAATTCAGAAAAACGACTCTCCGCGTCGCCCCCCTCGTCCAATAAGCCACTTTCCGGATCTCCCGGAAAGTCTGGCGACAGGCGGGCAACCGCATCTCGGGCCCGAGCGCGCACAGCCTCGGCTCGTGCCGGCACACTCAATTCGAGTTCAGCCAGTCCTCTTCGCAATCGAGCGGCGTCGAGTTGATTGATGGGAAAGGCGCCAATGCAGCACTGTGTGCATCCGGGGCGGCACACGAGCCAATTGCCGCTGCGAACTGTAACGTCGGCTAAGGCCGAGTCCACGATCTGAATCAGAGCCTGATCTTCAGAAGCTGGAAAATCCCGCGGCATAGCGATTACTAAATCATACAACCATGCCGGCGCGAGTGAACGCTAGGAGTCGAACAGACAGGATGGTCTCAACACAGGTCTCCCGAAGGCGACGGAGCCACATTCCTCTGGCTCCAGTCGCCGGAAACGCCCACCCCTCCCCCCGGTGGTGTGGCCCTTCCCTCTCGGGATCCCGCGCTCATCAGGAACCAGCGGCCTGAGAAACCCATGAAAATCGGCTGTTGGCGACCGATGAGCTAGTTACATTGGAATAGTGGCAGATGCGGGCTAAACGTTTCACCGCTCCAATAAATATTTGGCCTGGGTGTCTGCCCAGAACATCCATCTATACGCGGGTCTGCGATTTGGTAAGATAGCTGCCACTTAACCACAGGGCCCGCAGATGCAGTTTCACGCCTTTGACAGGCATTACCTTGAACAGCTCGCTTCTGGAGATTTCCGGACACAGGAGCACTTCGTTTCGTACTTCAGCGAACTGATTCGGCTGAAATTGAGTAAGCGGTTGCACTCGCATTCCGAAGTGGAAGATGCCCGTCAAGAAACTTTCGCCCGTGTTTTTTCCGCGTTGCGAAAACCGGATGGAATCCGGGAACCGGAACGGCTCGGGGCATATGTCAATTCTGTATGTAACAACGTTTTGCTCGAGTACTACCGATCCTCGTCGCAAGAGGTTCCGAGCGATGACGAAGAGGCCGAAGCCAATATTCCCGACCCGGCAATGAGCGTGGTGGATTTGATCGCCAACCGGCAAATTCAACGAAATGTGCGCGAGATTCTCGACCAACTCCAGGAAAAAGATCGGCGATTGATCAAGGAAATATTTCTTGAAGAACGCGATAAAGATGAGGTGTGCCGCGACCTTGGGGTCGACCGGGAATATTTGAGGGTGCTGCTTCACCGGGCGAAGAAATCCTTTAAATCCATTTACTTAAAGAGGATTGCGAAAGAGGCGATGCCGGGGTGTTAATTCCGCGTAACGATTATGGGGAATTTATCACTATCTGTACATGAGGAGACTTCGAGTTATGGATCACAGCGAGGCTAACCGCTTGATGGCCAGTGAGAAGTATCTTCTCGACGAACTTTCTCCAACTGAAATGGAGGAGTTTGAGGAACATCTCTTTGGGTGTCACGATTGCGCCATGGATGTACGCGCAGGCTCTGTGTTCCTCGCGCAGGGAAAAGCAGAGTTGGCAAGTTCGCCGGCCAATGCAGGCCGCATTCCGGCAGAAGTCCGTCCGTCCCACGGTTTTTCGTGGTGGCGTGCTGCTTTCGCAATTCCAGCCATGGCGATTCTCTTGATTGTCGTCGGATACCAGAATCTGGTTACCTATCCCGCACTCAAGGGTGCTTTAGCTGAGAATAGAGCACCGAGGATTCTTCCCGCGGCGGCGTTGGTCAGCAGCGCTACACGTGGTGCGGAACCAACTGTGGTTGAAGTCCGCGCCGACGAACCATTCCTCCTACCGCTCGACATTCCGCCGCAGAATGCTTACCAGTCTTACGTAGTCGAGTTGCAAAATCCGGCGGGAGTAGTACAGTGGTCACTCCCGGTTTCCTCCGAATCAGTCAAGAACACATTGACGATTGGAGCGCCAGGCGTGGACAAAGCCGGACGTTACGAAGTCGTTGTGCTGGGCCGAAGCGCAAATGGTGAGACTTCAGAAGTCGGGCGGTATCCTTTCGAGTTGCAGTTTGCCGGGGCGGCAAATCCTTAGACCTTAACGAGGAAAAGATGACGCCTACCAATCGAGTCCATTACTTCCACGCCGATGCCAGCGCCGCTGGCGGATACTTTCAACTTCCCATCGAACGCAATCTTCCTCCGCAAGCACCCATGTCTCTTTCGCCCTCGGGCGGCTACGGATTCGCTCGCTCGGAAAACTTTCGCCTCGACGGTGTACTGTCTTACAAGTCTGCCTACACGCAAGCTGCTGGACACCTGAGCAACAAGCCAGGCCACGGTTGGGTAACTCTCGTGACCTCAGTCATCGAGGGACTAAATGTGCTGGACGTCATTACGGCAGACCGGCTCGCTGCCCAGATTTCAACCGAACATCCCCTAGAGGGCAACAATCCCAAGGTGAATTTTCTGGGAACATCATTCGAAAATCTCAAGATCGCAGGATATCCCATCCACATTACGCTTGACCTGGACATCTGCGATCAAGGAAATGGGAACGGCTACCCCAAGCAGTCCTGCGTAAGCGACGAGCAATTCCGCCGCCGGGTTGCGGGGCAGTACCAAGACATGATCGACGCAGACGCCCGGCCCGATTGGGTGAGTGATCGAGCAATACCTGACTGGATCAAAGAGCGTTACAAGTGGGACGCGGCCAAAGCCACAAGTAACGGCAGTATCCTTTGCTCGATTGTGAAGGAAGCCAACGGCCAGTTCCCAGGGAGGCCGTTCGGAAACGTATTCGAGGTTCCCGGATTTGGACGCGTTTTTCTGGGAGAATTACTTGTAGATTGCAAATCCTATCAGCTGACCATGGTCAGACTGGAAATGGGATGCGCAGGCGAAGGCAGCGGAGGATTCGGGACTGCAAAAGCAAATGGTGGCACGATTCCTCCGGGTGGCTAATCGCTTGACCCGTGACATGTGCCCATATAAGCTGCTTGCTCAACTCACTTCATCCACTTGTTGAAGTCTGACAGGGTCAAGAGCGAACGGCGCGAGGGGCGCGATGTTGGGGTTACGGAGCCATAGGTTCGAGATATTGGTTCTTACCCTCCTTTCACTAGTCTTCGGCACATTTGGCTGCGCCCCGTCGCCTGATCCACAGAAGACCTTTGATTCCGCTCGACAAACCTTCATTCGCGGCAACTACCCCAAGGCCAAGAGTGAAGCGCATAGTGGCTATGAGCGTTTCCTCGGTCATGATCAGATGTGGGGGTGGAAGTTCCGGCTTCTGGAGGCAGAGATTCTAGTAAATCAAGGGCAAAGCGCCGACGCCGACGCTTTACTCCGTCCGACCTTGCCCCCGCAGCTTAGCCAAAGCGAAATCAGTGTTAAACAAGAGATACTTCAAGGAAATCTCTATGTTTTTCTCGGTCGTTTCCCAGAGGCTGACGAAAAATTGAGAGCCGCGGAAGCTCTTTGCGACGCCATGCATTCATCCCTCGCTGGCGAAATTGCACAGGCGCGCGGAGTGCTGGAATTAGCGCGAAGCGATCTGGAGAATGCCGCCCGACTCTTTCGCAGAAGCATCGAACTTGCGCAGCAGCAGCAAGATAGCTACCTCGAAACAACGAGTCTCCTAAACCTCGGCGTTCTTGCTATGCGGCAAGAGCATTTCGACCAATCGATCGAGTGGTCCGGGGCAGCGCAAAAGAAGGCGGAACTGAATGGATATCTGCAAATCGACCAGGTTGCAACGGGCAATCTAGCGTGGGATTACTACAAAATGGGAGACTTCGATAGGTCGCTGATATTGGGGCGGCAAGCGGAGCAAAGAGCCCGCGAGGTCGAAGCAGTAGGTCACCGGATTCTCTGGCTGAACAATATAGGCCTGGTGTACTACCAGATGAATCAACTTTTCACAGCGGAGGAGTATTACAAACAGTCACTCGCTTTGGCTGAGAAGAATAAAACGCCAGGACCAATCATTGATGCCTTAACCAGCCTCGCCTTTGTCTCAGTGCAGAAAGGCCAACTGCAAGAAGCACAACAATACGGCGAGCAAGCCTTCCAAAAAGCTCACGCCAGGAACGATCGCTCCTCTGAGCTTTATCCGCTTCTAGTCAGAGGTCAGGTCGCTGCTGGTCACGGAGATTACAAACAAGCCGAAGCGGTATTCCACGAAGTCGCGAGCGATCCGAAGAGTGATCTTTCCCTACGCTGGCAAGCGCAAAATGACTTGGCTCGGCTCTACGATCAGGGACATCGGCTCACAGCCGCCGACAAGCAGTATCGAGAGGCACTGGCGACCATCGAGCGAGCCCGCGACTCGCTGCAGCACGAAGAATTTCAACTGCCTTTCCTGGCAAATGCCGCGCACTTGTACGACGACTACATCAGTTTTCTTGTGGCGCAGGGAAAAGACCGGCGCGCTCTTGAGCTCGCCGATTACAGCCGGGCCCGAACGCTTGCCGAAGGACTCGGCGCTCTGGCGAAAAACGCACCGGCCGATGCCCCCGCGATGAATGCGCAACGGGTAGCCCGTGCAGCCCATGCCACTATTCTGTTTTACTGGCTGGGCCGGGAACACTCGTATCTCTGGGCCATCACGCCGAATCGCACGGCGCGGTATCAGTTACCTCCAGCAAGCGAAATCGATGCTGCTGTGCTGAGATATCGGCAAGCCCTACTCGGCTGGCAGGACGTGCTGAAGACGACCAATGCCGATGGCACTCATCTCTACGACGTTCTTGTGGCGCCCGCGCGAAAGTTGATACCGCCCAACTCCCGCGTCATCCTGATCACCGACGGCAGTTTGGATAGCTTGAATTTTGAGACGCTACTCGTGCAATCCCCCACCGTTCACTATTGGATTGAAGATGCAACCGTGCTGACCGCGAGTTCGCTGCGTGTTCTTGCGGCCTCAAAAACACATCAGGAGCTCAAAACCGGAAAACTATTACTGATCGGCGATGCTATTGCCCCGAGCTCTGAGTATGCCCCGTTACCCAATGCGATGCGGGAAGTACAGAATGTGGAGAACCACTTTCCGGTGGAGAAGCGCGAGACCTTTACGCGGGATCGTGCTACTCCGGCTGCGTACCTGGGAAGTGATCCAGGTCAGTTTTCCTTTATTCATTTCGTGGCCCATGCTACCGCCAGCAAATTAAGTCCGCTGGATTCAGCCGTCGTGTTATCCCGATCATCCGGAGACCAGGATTCTTTCAAGCTCTATGCTCGCGACATCACTCCACATTTGCTGCACGCCAACCTGGTGACTATCTCGTCTTGTTACGGAGCGGGCGCGGAGGCTTACTCCGGCGAGGGTCTGGTAGGGCTTTCGTGGGCATTTCTTCGCGCGGGAGCGCACAACGTGATTGGCGCGCTTTGGGATGTTAGCGATGCTTCCACCGCTGACCTGATGGGACGCATGTATGATGAACTGAAGCGCGGCCAAACTCCGGAAGCAGCGCTGCGTGCGGCCAAACTCTCGCTACTTCATTCGGATGGGGTTGCCCGTAAGCCGTTCTATTGGGCTCCTTTTCAACTCTATACCGGACGGCGATAGCATTGCACAGCAGGATTTCCACAAGCTACAAGCGCAATTTGGAGAGAATCAGGCCACCCGGTGGCTTAGAATAACCGATTCGGCAAGCCGTGTCCTATGAGCAGTTTGACTGACGTCTCTAAAAAATGGGAGGGCCGTGTCGTCGATGGAAAGTTCCCTCTGCGGCAGTGGCTCGGAGGCTCCGAGCACAGCGCGGTATTTCTTACCGAACGAAGCGCCACTGGTTCACAAAAAGCCGCCATCAAGTTAATTCCCTCGGATTTCTTTTCCGACGGTAATCTCGACGAAACCGGTCAACTCGCTCGATGGTCCGACAGTGCGAAGTTGTCTCATCCCTATCTCATTCAACTCTTTGAACATGGACGCGGCAAAATTGACGATCGCAATTTCCTCTATGTCGTCATGGAATATGCGGAAGAGAATCTGGCGCAGATCCTGCCGCAGCGGCCACTCTCGCCGGACGAAGTGAAGGAGATGCTTCCGCCTACCGCTGAGACTTTGGCTTTCCTGCATCAGGCCGGGCTCGTGCACGGCCACCTCAAACCGGCAAATATTTTGGCGGTGGATGATCAGCTAAAAATCTCGGCCGACAGCCTGCGGAAGATCGGCGAACGCGACAAGCAATTCCCTGATACCTTCACTGCGCCGGAAGTAGCGAAGACAGGCCCATCCCCGGCGGCAGATGTCTGGTCACTGGGCGCGACGCTGGTTGCCAGCCTGACCCAGCGCGAGCTAGATATCAAAAATACTGCCAACGGCAGTCAGGTTGCGATACCAGAATCAATTCCTCAACCGTTCAGCAGAATTGCGGAGCGCAGCCTGCGCATCGATCCTCAGCAACGGTGCACTGTCAACGAGATTCTCAGCCTGCTTAGAGTTCCGGAGCCTCGGCCAGTGAAGACCACCGATGAGGCTCAACCGGCGAAGCGCGGCAATCGCTGGCTCATTATTATCCCAGTGATCGTCGCGGTGTTCCTATTGGCGGTCCTATTCGGTCGCAATTCGCAGCGGTTGCCCGGCTCCTCTTCGGAAAATCATGCAGCAGAATCTTCCACTGCTCCATCACCACAATCGTCTGTGCCGCTGGATGACAGAGCGACATTCGGGCAAACTGGAATTATTCACGGTCGAGTGCTTCAGGAAGTCTCTCCCGATGTCTCGCCCGGCGCGCGGCGAACGATTACAGGACACATAAAAGTAAGCGCTCGGGTTTCTGTAGACAATTCCGGAAACATCTCCGAAGTAACGCTGGTCTCCCCGGGGCCAAGCAAGTACTTTGCGAAACAGGCGCTGGCTGCGGCGCGGCGCTGGAGGTTCAGTCCCGCCCGGGTGAACGGACAGCCTTCTGCGAGCGAGTGGATTCTACGCTTTCAATTCGGCAGGACTTCGACCCAAGTTTCTCCGACTGAAACAAAGCCTTGAAATAAAACCGGCTCAACGCTCTGCATCTTCGTGGTTCTTCTTTATCTTCCAAATCATTTGCCGGAGCATCCCGAGCAGAAATTCCGCATCACCCTTTTGCAGGTGCAGCCGGCGAATCACCCGCCGCACCGCGGCGTGAAAAGATTTCGAGGTATTGAGCTTCGGATATTCACTGGCTCGCAGCGCCAGCAGCAGCGTATCGGTAATCCGCTCGATATCGGCCGAGGAAGCCGGATTTCCATTCGCGGTCTGCGCTAACATGGCGGGGTCTCTCTTCAATTCGTACAAACAAACCGCCACAGCCTGCCCCAGATTCATTGAAGCGTGCTCATCGCGAGTGGGGATGTGCATCAACCAATGGCAATGACTCATATCCGAATTCGAGAGTCCAAATTTTTCCGAGCCGAATAAGAGTGCGGCATTACCCGTCGCCAGATGGGTCCGGATATCGCCGACTCCCTGCTCTAGCCGGACCAGCGAATGCTGCAGATCGCGATGGCCGACTGCAGTGGTTCCGACCACCAGCGAGCAGTCGGCTACCGCTTCAGCCACCGTCTTGTACACTTGGGCTGTCGCCAGCGTGGCCGCCGCGCCCACCGCCGAGCGAGCATCCCGAAATGCTATATCGTAAGGGTTCACGAGCCTGAGATGGGGAAATCCGAAGTTGCTCATGGCCCGGGCCGCCGCACCAATGTTGAGGGGATTGCGCACGTCCACCAGGACGACGCGCAAGCAGGCGAATTCGGCGGCAACAGGCAAGCTGTCGATATTCTACGGCAGGAAGGAATTACGCAATGATTCTGAGCGGCGCAACTCTCACATAAAGGGTGATTGTGAGTCTAAGGTGTAGCAAGCGGTTTGCCGGATGGCCTTTTCCCCCAGGGATGCAATTGTAAAAAGTTTGTCAAACCGCGGCGGGTACGCTTTATTTGAGCGGAAAGCGCTGTAAGCTTCATTGGTCCCGGGAAACTGAAACTTGTGTGCGCCTGGGACATCCCAAGTTAAGGATGGCTTTTCATGGGTCAAATCGCAGCACCGCTAAGCATTGCCAGATCGGCTGATACGGTTCACTCCACGCGACCTCTAGGAAGAATTCTCGTAGTTGAAGATGATCCTTCGGTGCAGAAGGCGTTGAAGCGTCTGTTCGAAACCGAGGGATACACGGTTGAGCTGCAGGCCAACGGGCAGTCAGCGCTCGAGAGTTTTCAATCCTCTCCGCCCGCAGTTATTATTCTCGACCTTCGCTTACCCAAGCTATCCGGCAGCGATCTATGCAAGGTGGTAAAAGCTCAGGCGCCGCAGTTGCCGATAGTTGTGCTCAGCGCTACCAGCGATGTTTCCGATAAAGTTTTGTTGCTTGAGTTGGGTGCGGACGACTACGTAACCAAACCCTTCAGCCCGCGCGAACTTCTTGCCCGCGTGCGCGCCGCTCTGCGGCATACCTCTAGAACCGCGTCCGTGAGTACGGTAAGTTTCGATGGCATTTCCGTGGACTTCAAGAAAATGGAAGTCCAACGCGGCGGTAAGGTTGTAGTTCTGACCGCGCAGGAATTTAAGACTCTGCAGTTCTTCGTGCAGAATGCCGACCGCGTAATCAGTCGCGACGAATTGCTCAACGAAGTTTGGGGATACCAGAATTATCCCTCCACCCGTACCGTGGACAATCATATTCTGAAGCTTCGGCAGAAATTGGAACGCGACCCGGCCAGTCCAGTACACTTCCGCACGGTGCATGGAATGGGCTACAAATTCGTGCGCTGACTTGCCTTGCATCCCACACCAGAATCCGCGTCGCAACCTTTCCCTGAACAGTCTGGAAATGCTCTCGTGCACCGGACCCGGCTGCGCACGCGGTTCTTGCTCTCCATGGTGGTGATTACCGCCGGCCTGACGGCGATGAGCCTGCTCGTGGTTCGCCAAAGCGTCCAGCGCCACGTGCGCGAAGGAATTGTTCAGGACCTGCGAAATTCCGTCACCACATTTCAGAATTTTCAGCGTGATCGCGAAGTCATGCTGACCCGGTCCGCTCAGCTGGTGGCCGACCTTCCGATCACGCGAGCGATCATGACAGCGCATGATCCGGCCACCATTCAGGATGCTTCTAAAGATGTCTGGCAATTAACTGGCAGCGATTTATTGGTTTTAGCTAATCGCAACGGAAGGGTGGTCGCCCTCCATACAAAATCGCCTGGGTTCACTCGCGAAGCAGCACAACAATACTTTCAACGTTCTTTGAACGAGGAGGATTCAAGCCACTGGTGGTTCGGCGATCATCATCTCTATCAAACATTTGTGCAGCCGGTTTATTTTGGATCCAAAACGGAAGGCCCGTTGCTTGGTTTCCTAATTATCGGCTACGAAATCGATAACCGTCTGGCTCGCGAGGTCAGTAAGGTTTCAGCCAGCCAGGTCGCTTTCTCCTATGGCGACGAAATCGTGGCGACCACGCTCACCCCCATGCAATCCCAAAGCTCGACATTGCACGCGTCGTCGGCAGGCGCCCTGCTGAATGGCCCGCGCGACGTAGAAGTCGGCCACGAGCTTTTTCTTGCTACTTCTCTCGACCTTTCCAGCCAGCAGGAAACGCCGGTCCGCTTGACTGTGCTCGGATCCTACGATCAAGCCGCGAAGTTCCTCGGCAACTTGAACCGGTTGCTGCTGCTGCTCGGGCTCACTGCCGTGTTTCTGGGCAGTGGATTGGTGTTCTTGATTTCTCACACTTTCACGCGTCCGCTGTCCAGTCTGGTCGAGGGAGTGCGCGCCCTGGAGCACGGAGATTTTCATCATCCTTTGGATCCCCGCGGAAGCGACGAAGTCGCGGAGTTGACTTCCGCTTTCGATCGCATGCGTTCCAGTTTGCTTAAGACTCAACAAGCTTTGCTCGAGTCGGAGCAGTTGGCCACTATTGGACGCATGGCTAGTTCGATTTCCCACGACTTACGTCACTCCTTGGCGGCTATCGTTGCGAACTCTGAGTTTCTCTGCGACGGCCGGCTGACTGGAGTTCAGCGCGAAGAACTCTATCAGGAGGTTCGCATCGGAGTAAATCAGATGACCGACCTCATCGATTCGCTGCTCGAGTTTGCCCGAACCAGAGAATCTCTCAATCCCAGTTATGCCAGCGTTACGGAAACTGTTCACCGCGCGATGCAGGCTGTACGCCTCCACCCCCGGCACCAGGGAACGCTGATTGAAGTAAACAGCCATGGCCAGGACACAGTATTGTCAGACTTGGCGTGGTTCGACCCGCGCAAACTGGAACGCGCTCTCTACAATCTTTTGCTGAATGCGTGTGAGGCCTCACCCGCTATTCGGGGCCAGGTTCGGGTCACGATCGGGCGTAGCGGGGCGTCGGTCACCATTGCGGTCGCCGACAACGGTCCCGGCATCGCGGAGCCTATTCGCGAAAAATTGTTTCACCCGTTTGTGAGTTACGGCAAAGAGAATGGTACCGGGCTGGGCCTAACGGTCGTGCAAAAAATTGTGCAGGATCACGGGGGCGAAGTTTTGATGGAGCGTACCGCTGACGCTCACACTGTTTTTCGAATCATCATTCCCGGACGTTCTTCACAAGGCTCGACGGCAGATGTTGACGACAAGCTGACGCCCCGGCCCGTTGAGTCATTCAACGACGATCGAACAAGCGAAAGGTCAATCCGACATTCGGACACATAGTCCCGTTGTTGTCGTTTTCCATTTCATAAGATCCGTATGTCGCCCTGGAGGATGTTGTGAATAGCTCACGAACGTTTGCGCTTCGTCCAACCGCATTAACGACAGCCGCTTTTATCCTCTTAGGCATCGCCGGCCAGTCGCAGGAAGCAGCGCCTGTTCCGGCCTCTCGGCCTGGTGACGCGTCTGTGCGGGAACTGGATTCACAAGTGCGTGAATTGCGCGCTATGGTTGAAGAGATGCGAGCGGAGAATGCCCAGTCGCGCGCCGAGATGCGTCAACTTCGTCAGGAATTACGAGACACACGTAAGCTCCTTTCCCCAATCGCAACAGCGACAGGCAATTCTGCGCCGACAACTGAAGCAGCGGCGGCCGAACAAGCTTCTTCAACATCTCCCTCCGGCACCGCGACCGTCGCCGCGACACCAAGTACTGCAGATCTGGGAAGCCGCGTTCAGAAACTCGAAGAATCCACGCAGTTGCTGGGCTCGAAAGTTGACGAGCAATATCAAACCAAAGTGGAAACCGCCGCCAAGTACCGCGCGCGGCTCTCCGGAATCGTTCTGATGAATGCATTTCGGAACGTGGGCGCTTCCGATAACCTTGACCTTCCGGATTACGCGCAACCGCCCGCTCCCGGCACCTCTCAAACCAGCTTTGGGGCCACTTTGCGGCAGACTGAAATCGGCCTGGAAATCTTTGGCCCCACGCTGGCTGGCGCGAAGACTTCCGCCAATGCGCAGTTCGATTTCGCGGGAGGATTTCCGTCGACTCCGAACGGAGTCGAATTTGGGATTGTGCGTATGCAAACTGCCAGCTTGCGACTCGACTGGAAAAATACCTCGCTGATTGCCGGCCAGGATTCTCTTTTCTTCTCGCCGCTTTCTCCCACGTCTTTTGCATCGCTTGCGATTCCAGCCTTTGCTTATGCGGGAAATCTGTGGGGCTGGACGCCTCAGCTTCGGATCGAACATCGCTTCAATTTCTCTGATCAGCAGACACTGACGCTACAGGGTGGAATACTGGATAACCTCGATTGGGAAAACCCCAGCGATCCATACTTCCGTTCGGCCACGGCGGGCGAGAGTTCCGGTCAGCCCGCTTATGCTCTTCGCACTTCATGGTCCCGGCCTTTGTTTGGTCACCCCTTGAGCGTGGGAGCGGCGGGCTATTACGGCCGCCAGAACTGGTCATGGGATCGCTTCGTGGACGCTTGGGCGGGCATGACGGACTGGCAGATTCCAATCGTTCGCCGCTTGACTCTGTCCGGCGAATTCTACCGCGGACGCGCAGTCGGAGGATTGGGCGCCGCCATTGGACAAACCATTGTTTATGGCGGCAATCCCGCGAACCCTTATACCGGCATCCGCGGTCTGGATTCCGCCGGTGGATGGAGCCAGCTCAAATTCCAACTTACCCCTAAGCTTGAACTGAACGGCGTCCTGGCTGAGGATGATGCTTTTGCTGGTAATGTTCGAGGCTTCGCGACAGACGCAAATAATTTTGGCCCTATTCTGGGCCGCAATCGGGGGGCTCTCGGCAATCTGGTCTACCGGCCACGCTCCGATCTGTTGCTTTCAGCGGAATTCCGACGCTTGCACACGTTTCCGATTTATGACACCAGCAGTGTGACAAACCAGATCAATCTCGCAATGGGGATCTTATTTTAATGCGCAGCCTTTCTTCATCTCGGATCATCTGGTGCTTTATTCTGCTTGCCTGTTTTCTTGCCACATCTCAGGCAAGCGAACTCAAGGGAAAAGTGCAACTCACCAGAAGCGGACACCGTGTAAAGGACGCTTCGAAACTTGTCGTCTGGCTCACTCCGGTGGGAACTACCCCTACGGTGCAAGCGCCCATTCAGCAGCCGTCACAGATTCCCCAGCTTGTGCAGAAAGACAAAAGCTTTCATCCGTCGCTGCTGGTAATTCCGGCGGGCGGAAAAGTTGAGTTTCCCAATCAGGATCCTTTTTTTCACAATGTGTTTTCCCTGTTCGACGGAAAACGCTTCGACCTGGGACTCTACGAGAGCGGGACAACCCGTTTTGTTCAGTTCGACAAGCCGGGGATTTCTTTCATCTTCTGCAACATTCACGCCCAGATGAGCGCAGTGGTAATCGCGCTGAGCACCCCGTACTACGCAATCTCCGACGCGCATGGCGACATCAGTATCGAGGACGTTGTGCCCGGACGCTATCAGATACACCTGTTTCATCCCTCTGTCTCACCCGATGGTTTGCACGCTGCGGAACGTGAAATCACCATCACACCCGGTGATACTTTCCTGGGAAACTTCAGCCTCGCGGAATCCGATCTTGAACTGGCACACAAGAATAAGTACGGCCGCGATTATGATCGTCCGGATCCGGATAGTCCAGCATATGCACGGCCCTAGGCGGGCTTCAGCAAAAGAAAAAGAGCGTGCCGGTTAGCACGCTCTTTCTCGCCTCTGCCTCTGCCTCTTCACTTCGTTTACAGCAACTCACTAACTCAAACAAATTTGCAGCGTTACCCGGTCTAGTGGTGTCCTCCGCCGCCAGAATGACCACCACTACCACCGCTGGGGGCGCTGTGCGATCCGCCACCGCTGTAGCCCCCGCGGCTCCCCCCGTAGCTGGGCGCTCCGCGGTAGCCACCGTAACTTCCGCCGTAGCCGCCCGATCGAGGTTGCGCAATCGGCTGCCTCATATTCAGTTGTGGACGCGAAGTTGCGCCGCGCCCGTAGCTGCCGGCGCCATAGCTGGAGGTCGATCCGCGCGAATAGTTTGAGCTCGGCGAGGTGCGGTTCCAGTAACTTCCACTCGACTCGCGGTTGTAAGATTCGGCGCCGTTTCCGCTGCGACCGGCCGATTCGCTACCGTTGCTGCGCGCGGGCGGTGTAAATGTCTTCCATTCGCTGCGGTTCGGTTCTCCTCGGTTTGCGGAAGTTTCTGGGTTGGCCGATCGGTCCGTGCCCCGACTTGCAGAATCGTTCGTCTCTCTGCTCGTGGATGGAGTGCTCGGTTTTGCACCCGCAGCCGCGGACGATGACCCGCGAGATTCGGATGCACCGCGGGGCTCCATTGCTCTATTGGTTCCATTGCTACGCCCACCAGCCGTGACCGCACTCACGTGATTCTGCTGCATCGTCTGCTGCAGATGTGCCGTCTGCTGCTGGAACGATTCCGGCCGCGATGCACTCTGGGTTCCAAAGAAATGCTGTGAGCCACTGTTGTGAATTGTGGAGGGCGCCGCCGCCCGTCCGCTCGCCGACAAACTGGCCCTCGACGGGACCACGGGCAGGTTCCCGGTCATCATGCGAGCCCCGCTCAACTGCGCATGAGTCGCCGCCATCGCTGTAGTTCGGCCAGCACCGAATCTTCCCGCACCCACCGTGGAGGCGCCGCCTGCGATGTGCAGATCATTGATGTGCGCCACGTTCGAGAACCGAGTGCCGCCATGCAGTGGCGCGATTCCCCCAAACCGGCCGTAGCCTCCCAAACGATTGAAGCCCACAAAACCGAACCGGCCGCCGTATCCTCCCCACCATGGAAAGAAGCGATCACAGGGACCAATCGGGAGCCAGCCAAAACCACCCCATCCGCCCCACCCGAGACCGAAGCCGAATCCAAATCCGCCTCCGAATCCGAAGAACGACACATAAGCCGGCGCCCAGAACGGACGATAAAAGCCAGCGCCCCACACCGGTCCCGGCCACCATGCCCACGAACCGCCATACCACATCCAACGGCCATAGTGATACGGAGCCCAGCCCCATGGTTCATAGCCTACCCAAGTCCAACCGTAGTAAGGCTCCCAAACCCAGTTGCCGTCGCGGTAAGGGGCCCAGTCCTCGGGCTCATTCGGCACCCACACCTGACCGTAATCCGGCGCGTTCTCCCACTGTCCGTTGGCATCGAGATCTTCCGAGCCAACATAGTATTTGTTGGTATGGCGCCAGGCATCCGCGGTGTGGATCATGCGGTCGCGGTCGCTATTCCAGCGGTCCCAATCGTCACGCTCCGGAGCGGAGCCGATCTTGTAACGTGCATCGGCGCCGGATCCACGCACCGTCACCATATCGCCCAGTTTGACGTTGGCGATGCCCTGCGGCGTGGAAATCTGCGCTTCGCCCTTGCGCACGATGATGATGGAGTCGCCATCGGGCCGTACTTCAATGCGGAACACACCATCCTGGTGTGCCGGATGCACAGCTACGTTCGGCGTGTCGATCTCAGGCTCCGCCTCACTCTCGCCAAACACGGAGTAATTCGCCAGACCCTGACTGATCTGAATTTGAATATATTTTTGCGTGAAGTTTGCGATGTTGGCCTGCGAGTTCGAGCCCACACGAAGAATGTTCGCGAAATCGAGCTGCACTTCTGCCCTGCCGCCTGGCCCGGTGGAAACCTTGTCTCCGTTCACCACCGGCTGGTTCAACACTGCCGCCGACCACGTGCCGGAATCCCCGCGCTGCGTCGACACATCGCCATGAATCATGCTGACGCGTCCCACACCCTGATCGACTTTAGCCGGACCTTCACCCGACGGTTCGCCTGGCTGAGCTTCGGGTTCCATTTGCGCGTTTTGACCAGGGCCGAGTTGAGGTGATTGAGCAGGCGGCCGCTGCCCCGGCGGAGGCTGCTGTCCGGGCGGAGGCGGCGGACCTGCATCAGAGGGCGGAGCGGACTGCGGTTGTCCTATTTCCATGGGCGCGCTGGGCTGTTCCGAAGGACCGTTGCCTTCGTCGGTCGTTTGCGCCTGCACGGTAACCGCGAAAACTCCAGCTAGCGCGAGAGTTAAGATCGCCAAACGTCCTTTGAGCCCGTTTTTCATAACCCAGATCTTCCTCGCCATCCGATATAGCCTGCCGATTACAAAATCAACGCACACCTTACAAAAGCAACTGCCATGCCAAACGGCTGACGTGCCAGGCTCGAATAAGTTATTTGTTTTCATGGAAACGAGGCGGAATTCAACAGGATGGAAAAGCTGAATCTCGAAGTCGGTGGCCACTGTAAGCCAGTTTGGTGGTTTTCAGCCAGCCCTCCCCTGACCGCCAGCTCGTAACAGTTCCTGAACCTACACTTACGCCTCTTTCTCCCCCTCATCAGCGATCCCAATCTTCGATAGCCGATAACGCAGCGCATTCCGCGATAATCCGAGCAAACGCGCCGCCTGACTTTTATTCCCGTTCGCGCGACGCAGCGACTCACGAATCATTTCATCCTCCCATTGTTCCAGCGTCATCCCTTCTGGAAGGAAATTCCCGGCTCCATTTACTGCTCTCGCCGGACGCACGTCCAAATGAATGTCATCCACCTTGAGCACTGTGCTTTTCGCCAGCGCGCAGGCCCGCTCAATAATATTTTGCAGCTCGCGCACATTACCCGGCCAGTGGTAGTTCACGAGAATCTGCATGGCCTCTGGCGTGATTCCCTCTACCGGCTTACCCGAGTCTCCTGCAAAGCGACCAATGAAAAGATTCACCAGGTCGGGGATGTCTTCTTTGCGCTGGCGGAGCGGAGCGATATCGATGGGCACAACGTTCAATCGATAGTAAAGATCCTCCCGAAACGTTCCCTGCTCCAGTGCTTCACGCAGATCGCGATTGGTAGCCGCAATCAGCCGCACGTCCACCTTCACGGTTCGAGTTCCACCCAGGCGCTCGAATTCTCGCTCCTGCAGCACCCGCAGCAGCTTTACCTGTATTACTGGCGGCACGTCTCCAATTTCATCCAGGAAAAGCGTTCCTTTGTCCGCCAGTTCGAACTTTCCGGGTTTGCTGGCCGCTGCTCCCGTGAAGGCGCCCTTCTCGTATCCAAACAATTCGCTCTCCAGTAAATTTTCCGGGATCGCCGTGCTGTTGATTTTGATGAAGGGCCCTGCCGCACGCCGCGACTTTTCATGGATCGCGCGAGCTATCAGATCTTTGCCCACACCACTTTCCCCGCCCAGCAGGACGGTCGAATTTGTAGGCGCGACGCGGTCCACCGTGGCCAGAACTTCCTGCATCTTCGCACTGCGCGCCACCACATTGGGATGGGCATATCGCTTCCCCAACGCCTCCCGCAGTGACCGGTTTTCCTCGCGCAGATTGTGGACGTCCAGCTCTTTATGGACCACCATTCTCATTTCGCTCAGCGAGAACGGTTTCAAAACATAATCGGCCGCTCCAGCCTTCATGGCCTCTACTGCGGTCTCGACAGAACCAAAGGCAGTCATCACCACCACCGGCAGGGCTGCATTCTGCCGCTTGATCGCCTGCAAGAATTCCAGGCCATTCATCCCGGGCAGCTTGAGATCGGTTACGACCAGGTTGACGCTGCTTTCCCGCAAAAGTTTGAGGCCGGCTTCCGCATCTCCGGCGGAGAGAGTGTTGAAGCCATCCTCCCCGAGATTCAGTTCGAGCAGGCGCCGCATTTTTGCTTCATCTTCGACGATCAAAATCGTTGGCATGGATTGACTTCCAATTTTCTAATGAGAATTTTCCGCAATCTCGTTTGTCGCGGGAAAAAAGACTATGAAGGTGGCTCCTTTGCCGCTGCCTTCACCGCTGCCGCTTTCCACTCGAATGGTGCCATGGTGTCCGTCAATGATCCTCGAGACGATTGACAGCCCCAGTCCGACTCCGGTCTTCTTTGTGGTTACAAACGGATTAAAAATCTGCTCCCGGAGTTCCGGAGCAATTCCCGAACCCGTATCTTCAATCCGCACTTCTACTCCGCTCCGGCTTGCGCCATTGGTCAACGCCGCCGTCACGCGCAATGTACCACCTGCAACGCCCATCGCATCGTAAGCGTTTTGAATCAGATTCACGAAGGCCTGTTCACTGAGACCTTCATCCAGCGGAACCAACGGCAAGTTCGGCTGGTACAACCGTTCCACTCTGACCGAACCGGTGTTGTCTTTGTGCGTGGCTGCGACCGCTTGCAGAGCTCGATCCAGCACAGGTACGATCTCCTGCGGAACCAGTTCGGCATGCAACGGTCTGGCAAAATCAAGAAACCTCGTTACCAACGCACTCAACCGATTGGTCTCACTCGATATGTATCCCGCCAGCTCGTTTGCCAGAGGATTGGACTCGCCCAACTTCTGTTGCAGCATTTCTACCGATCCCTTAATCACTCCCAGCGGGTTGCGAATCTCATGCGCCAGTCCCGCCGACATTTGACCCAATGCAGCCAGCCGTTCCGATCGTCGCGCCTCCTCTTGCGCTTGTTGTAATTTTCGATTAGTTTCCGCCAGAGTTTCGGCCAGTTCCTGGTAGCGTTTGATTTGCCGTCGATTCTCTACCACGAAGCGGTTCACCACCATTGCGGCAAGAAAAAAGAAGAGTACGCGGATAGCCAGAAGGCCATAGCTTTCCCTGGTAACCTCATATTCCTGCAGCGCTGGATAAAGATAAGAACAATAGGCAGCCGACGCCAGCGCCGTCCATAACAATGTAGCCAGCGGACTGAAATATTCCGCCGCTGTCACCGCAGGAAGAAAATAGATTGGCCAGTAGCTGCTGTTGATACTCAGCTCACCGGTATGGTCGATCAGCAGCGTCGCCAGAGCAATCTTGAGCAGTACAATGTAAGCTGCTCCGCGCCGCGGCGCCCGTCTCAGGACCCAACTCTCGCTTAGCTGTGTCACCCCAAACGCCAGCAACACGAACTGCTTGTGAACCTCGCCCACCGGCGGTAGCACTGCTAGTCCGGCGAGAAACAGCAGCCAGAGAAGATCCATCCAATTCATTGCCGGACGCTTTTGTTCGTTCATATGCAAAGCACTAGAAACAAACACGCCGGTAACGGATTACGTACCCGTTTCCCGGCGCTATTTTCTTCCTCTGATTTCCTGCGGTCCGTAGAGATCGTATTTCATCCCGAACCCTATCAGACCGCAGGCGATTAGCTCACGTCAACATCACTTCTTAGAAGAACTCGCGTGCGTATCTACCGACGGATGCGAATTCTGCTGCCGTGCTGGAGCGGGCGCGGGATGCTGCTGCGACGTACTGAGTTTCTGTTCCTGCCCCCGCGGCTGCTGTGTATTCCCCTGCCGTGCCGGAGCCACCGGCTTGTCCGCAGGATGCGACCGTTGCCGCGATGATTGCACACCCCTGTTCTCAGGTTGCGCCTGAGTGGTGTTCTCCGGCTCTGGAGTCCCTTGCGCTTCCCACACCCGTGGTTGCGTTTTCGCCTGACTAGTTCCACTACTGGGTTGCCCGAAACCACGGAAGCCATCGTCCGCCTGCGGTTGTCGCGTCAGCGGAGTCGGCGGCACTCGACGGCCCGGCGCCTGCTGCCGCACCAACGATGACGATTGGTTCAGATGACCACCCGCCTGCGCCTCCTTCTGATCAAACAAACGCGGTATAGGAGCAGGCGTCCTCAACGCCACCACCGCACGGCTGCTAACTGCCGTCGGCGGCCCGGCCACAGGCCTTCCCGATCCCATCACGCTGCTGCGAACAGGTTCAAGCATAACCAAGCGCGAGACAGGTGCAGCGGCGAGTTCTTTCGACGGCACGGAAACCAAGTTCCGGGCCACCGGCTGCGCATTTATGAATGTGTCACGGGAAACCACCGTCACACCGCCGCTCACGCCGCGGTTCGCATACGTAAAATCGTTCACCGCGGCTCGGTTGATAAAAGTGCTGTTGTACACATTCGTCACTCTCGCCATATCTACGCGAGTGTTTGTGATGTTCACCCGGTTCACATATACACGGCTGACGCGATACCCCGGGATAAATACTTCTCCCGGAGCCAGTGGAAACCATCCAACTCCTGCTCCGAAAGAAAACGAAAATTTGGCTCCAGGCCCACCGCCAACCCACGCCACCAGGGCCGGAGCATATGCCGGCCGCACCATGCTCGGTCCCGGAACCCACAGCCATGCGCCTCCGGCAAGAGCCCACCGTCCGTAGTGGAAGGGGGCGAACCCCCAAGGCTCATCTGCCACCCATGTCCAGCCCCACGGACCCACCCACGCCCAGTGGCCGAAACGGTACGGCGCCCATCCCGCAACCACCGCACGCGGACGCCAGCTCATGCCATAGCCGGCGACATAGCTCCAGTCTCCATAAGCGTCGAGGTCTTCGTATCCCGTCATGTCGCGTGAAACGTAATTTGCGGAATCTGACTGATCCTCTTGCCGGTCACGATCGAGTGCCCAGGTATCGAACCCATCTTCGGCTGGAATCTGGCTCAACTCATAATTCAGTTGATCGGCTCCGGTGAATGTCGCGTACTGATTCGCAACGACCGTGTAAGAGGAACCACCGCCAGTGACCTCGCCGCGACCGCGCCAAACGGCCACTTCGGTTCGATTGCCATCCGGATCTACATCGATGCGATAATCTCCCGGCTGCGCCACAACGAACGCTACATTGGGTGTATCGATTTCATAGGCATCGTCGTCGTCGACGTGACGCACCTTCACAATCAGCGAGCCCTGCACTAAACGAATTTGCGTTGCCCGGTCGCTCACTTCGAGCAGTGTAATTCCGGTCGTCGGACCGAGCCGAAGCGCGGTCGATCCAATGTGTAGTTCAGCCCGCGAATCTTCATCCGCCCAAAGATTGTCGCCAGTCACCAACGGCCGATTCAAAACGGCTGTGACCCAATCATTTTCTCCGCCGGGCTGGAACGAGACTGTGCCCTCCACAAAATTCAAGCGAGCGACGCGGCTCGGCGGATCGGGCGCATTTGCATCTTGAGAGCTCTGTTGATTTTGCCCATCCGGCGTCACTTGTGCATCCTGCGCATTCAATCCGACGGGCACCTGCAGCATGAACACCAAGCTCCCTACTGCAACCGCCCAGCTCCACCAATGCGTATGTCGTTCCATAAGTTTCTCCGTGCCGAATAGACACTTTCCAAGCCGAGAAGAGTCTCTCAACAATCCTATCCACACCTCTGTAAACACAACAGAGACGCTTTAGTTTTCATGGTTACTAAAGGGTTTGGGCCAGCGATTGCAAGGAGAAATCTATTTTTCGGCCACTTCAGCGGGCCGCGGGCTTCGGGGAAATCTCATCCAATGTGAGATTCAGTTCCAATACGTTCACTCGCGGCTCACCTAGAAATCCAAACTGTCGGGACTCCGTATGCTGGCGCACCGCTTCGCGAACTACAGCTTCGCTTAGGCCGCGTTCTCTCGCGATGCGCGGCACTTGAAATTCAGCGGCCTCCGGCGAGATATTCGGGTCAAGGCCAGAGCCGGATGACGTAAGCAAATCCATAGGAATTGGCGTACTGGGATTTTCCGCCTGCAACCGATCTGCATCTGCTTGCACTCGCGCTATGAGAGCTTGATTGGTTGGTCCGAGGTTCGAGGCGCCAGAATTACCCGCATCGTAACCCGTTCCAGCGTTGGAGGGACGCGAGTGAAAATATCCCAGCGATGAAAATGTCTGTCCGATCAATCGCGAACCCACCACCTTGTTATTTTTCGTTATCAGTTCACCGTTCGCTTGCCTCGGAAACAGAACCTGTGCCAGGCCCGTAATCACGAGAGGGAAAAACAGGCCGAACAATACCGTCGTCACCAGCGTCATGAGCACAGCGGTAATCAGATTTTTCTTCATAGTTTCCTCTACGCCAGTCCCGCCCGCACAATCAGCAGATCGATAATTTTGATTCCAATGAAAGGCACGATCACTCCACCCAGCCCATACACCAACAGATTTCTGCGCAGCAGTACGGCCGCACCCTGTGGAACGTATTTCACTCCGCGCAACGCCAGCGGAATTAGGGCAACGATAATCAGCGCATTAAAAATTACCGCGGACAATATCGCCGACTGCGGCGTCGCCAGGTGCATTACATTGAGCGCCTGCAGGACCGGAAACGTCCCGGCAAACATGGCCGGGATGATGGCGAAATATTTTGCTACGTCGTTCGAAATCGAAAACGTGGTCAGCGCACCTCGGGTCATCAACAATTGCTTACCGATCTCAACAATCTCAATCAGCTTCGTGGGGTTCGAGTCTAGATCCACCATGTTGCCGGCTTCTTTCGCGGCCTGGGTTCCAGTATTCATGGCGACCCCCACATCGGCCTGCGCCAGTGCTGGAGCGTCATTCGTGCCGTCGCCAGTCATGGCAACCAGTTTTCCTTGTCCCTGTTCCTTTCGAATGAGATCGAGCTTGTCTTTCGGCGTGGCCTGCGCTAGAAAATCGTCCACTCCTGCTTCGGTTGCAATCGCCGCCGCCGTCAGCGGATTGTCCCCCGTAATCATCACAGTTTTGATTCCCATAGCGCGCAATTGATCAAAACGTTGCCGCATGCCGCCCTTCACGATGTCTTTCAGATGAATCACTCCCAACGCACGCCCGTTCTCAGCCACCACCAGCGGAGTTCCTCCCGAACGTGAAATCGCTTCGACGGCTCCACGAACTTCCGCAGGCAGCGCGCTTCCCTGCTCTTCCAGATATTTCGCAATTGCATCCGTCGCACCTTTTCGGACAGCGCGCCCATCGAGATTCACGCCCGACATGCGAGTCATCGCACTGAATGGAATAAATTCCGCATCGTGCGAACTCATCTCGCGCCCACGCAATCCGTACTTCTCTTTCGCCAGTACTACAATCGAACGGCCCTCAGGAGTTTCATCGGCCAGCGACGAAAGCTGCGCCGAATCCGCCAGCATCGCTTCACTTACACCCGGCGCCGTCACAAATTCCGTAGCCTCGCGGTTGCCCAGTGTGATAGTTCCAGTCTTGTCGAGCAATAACGTGTTCACGTCGCCGGCGGCTTCGACTGCGCGTCCCGACATCGCCAGCACATTGTGCTGCACCAGGCGGTCCATGCCAGCGATGCCGATCGCTGAAAGCAATCCCCCGATGGTTGTGGGAATCAGGCAGACCAGCAAAGACACCAGCACAAACACCGTCTGCGGCGCGCCCGCATAAATCGCGAATGGCTGCAAGGTGACTACTGCCAGCAAAAACACAATGGTTAGGCCGGCCAGCAAGATATTTAGCGCGATTTCGTTCGGAGTCTTCTGCCGCTCCGCGCCTTCTACCAGCGCGATCATGCGATCCAGAAAAGTCTCGCCAGGGTTAGAAGTGATCTTCACTTTCACCCAGTCGGAGAGCACGCGCGTTCCGCCAGTAACTGCCGAGCGGTCGCCGCCCGCTTCACGAATCACCGGCGCGGACTCCCCCGTAATGGCAGATTCGTCAACCGACGCCACTCCCTCGACGATCTCGCCATCGCCGGGAACAAATTCACCGGCCTCTACCAGCACCATGTCTCCTGAGCGCAACTTGGATCCGGGAACGGTTTCGGTTTTTCCGTCGGCAAGCAGGCGGTTCGCCATCGTCTCCGCCTTCGCGCGCCGCAGAGCATCGGCCTGCGCCTTGCCGCGACCCTCGGCCATAGCCTCGGCAAAGTTGGCAAACAGGACGGTGAACCAGAGCCACAGTGTGATCTGCAGGTTGAATCCGAAACTCGTCTGCCCGCGCATTCGCTCTAGTATCAGCAATACGGTAGTCACTACGCTGCCCACTTCCACCACAAACATCACCGGATTGCGCATCATGGTTACCGGATGCAATTTGACAATCGAATCCCACGCCGCACGGCGCACAATCTTTACGTCCCACAAGCTGCGTTTTGCTTTCTTGCTGGTCATGGTTGCCTATTGTCATCCTGAGCGGAAGTTACGCTTCGCGAACGCGAAGCATAACTGAAGCCGAAGGATCTCTACTCTGCCCTTACTGCGATTCCCGTTCCAAGCTTGCCTAAAAAGTTTTGCCCGCTTGCATCAACAAGTGTTCGAGAATCGGCCCCAAACTCAACGCCGGGAAGAATGTCAGGGCGCCGACGATCACTACCACCCCGATCAGCAGCACGGTGAATAACGGACCGGTGACTGGAAACGTACCGAGCGTTGCAGGAGTCTGTTTTTTGTGCACAAGATTTCCCGCGATCGCTAACACCGGAAGAACCATCATGAATCGGCCAAGTAGCATGGCCATACCAAGAGCGGTGTTGTACCAGATGGTGTTTCCGCTCAGGCCGCCGAAACCCGAGCCGTTATTCGCCACCGCCGAGGTGAAGGCATAAAGGATTTCGCTGAATCCATGCGGTCCTGGATTCAAGATCGCAGAGGTGCCGAAGCTGTACAAAACCGAAATCGCTGCGAACACCAGAATCACCAGCGGAAAAATCAGAATCACCAGCATCGCCATTTTTACGTCGTAGGCTTCAATCTTTTTTCCCAGATACTCTGGGGTGCGCCCCACCATCAGTCCAGCGATGAACACGGAAAGAATGACGAAGACCAGCATTCCATACATTCCCGCGCCCACTCCGCCGAAGATCACTTCACTCAGCATGAGGTTGATCAACGGAACCATTCCGCCCAGCGGAGTAAACGAGTCATGCATCGAGTTCACCGCGCCGCAACTCGTATCTGTAGTCACGGTGGCGAATAGCGCCGAGTTCACCACGCCGAAGCGTACTTCTTTGCCTTCGAGGTTACCGACGGTATGCGCGGTCGAAGATCGATTGTGTGAGCCGTGTTGTGCTGCAGCTGTTACTAATGGATTTCCGCGCGCCTCGGCCCAGTACGCGGTCGTCACTCCAGCCAGGAAGAGCAACGCCATCGCAGCCCACACCGCCCATCCATGCCGCTGCGAGCCAGTCATTTTTCCCAACGTGTAAGTTAGGGCGGAAGGAATCGCAAAAATGCAGAACATCTCGAGAAAGTTTGTAAAGGGAGTCGGATTCTCGAAGGGATGCGAGCTGTTGGCATTGAAGAACCCGCCACCGTTCGTGCCCAGCTCTTTAATAATCTCCTGCGAAGCGGTCGGCCCTTGCGCGATCACTTGCTGGGTTGTCGTCTGCATCAGCGGTTTGCCGTCAGGGCCATTTACCGGCTTACCGTCGGCGCCTAGTTGCGGGGTCTGGTACGGATCAACCAACTGCACCGTGTCATACGGCTTCAGGTTCTGCACCACACCCTGCGATACCAAGACCAGCGCGCCCACCAGGCACAGTGGAGCCAAAATCCACAGCGTTCCGCGAACCAGATCAGCCCAGAAATTTCCGATGGTCTTTTGCTCGCGCCGCGCAATGCCGCGAATAAAAGCAATCGCCAGCGCCATGCCCGCGGCCGCCGAAACCCAATTGTGGTAAGCCAGACCAACCATCTGTGTTAGATAGCTCATGGTGGTCTCAGGCGTGTAATTTTGCCAGTTGGTATTCGTCGTGAACGAGGCTGCCGTATTGAAAGCCAAAGCAGGAGCCACTCCCGCCAGCTTTTGTGGATTCGCGGGCAGCCACAACTGCACTCGCTCGAGCACATAAAGCAGAATCATCGAGGCGCCACTGAAGAAAATCAGCGCCAGCGCATATTCCTTCCAGTCCATCTCATGGCGTTCGTCCACGCCGGTGAGTCTGTATAAAATCCGTTCGAGTGGCCGCAAAACGGGATCCAACCAAGTGCGCTCCCGTGCGAACACGCGAGCGATGAATGCTCCCAGTGGTTTCGTGACCAGGAAAACTACCAGCAAAAAAAGGAAAATTTGCAGCCATCCATTTGCCGTCATCAAAAGTTCTCCGGCCGCAGCATGGCGTACACGAGATAAACCAGCAATCCCGCGCAAATGATTAGCATGATGATCGGTCCAGCGCTCATAGAAATCTCAGCGCACTCGCTCACAAAATCGTACGTACGCCATCGACACTGCAAAGAACAAAACGGTTACAAATAGAAAAACAACGTCTTCCATACGCGATACTCCTCCACTGGTTGCTGCTACGCATCGTGATTAAAACTTCACCAAGATAGCCATGTCGATGAACTGCTCGTCCCGGCGCAGATCGGGAAACCATACGCTACTCCCTTGCCCCGCACACGCCGTCTGCGCCGCACTGAGAGTAAATGCCCCGGATGTGTTCCCATCGCTGCAGGCAAAATATTGAGGAGATCCGTTATTGGTATAAGGCACTCCGCCCGAACCCGGCGGCGTGACTCCACCGTGGCCGGACCAGTACGGCACGCTGGCATGGCGATAATCGTATTCCCACCGGAAGGTGATGTACTGCCGGGGCATGTAGTCAAACGTAACCGACGAATCCCAGGCCTTGAATGGATCAGAGGGATTCCCCGCAAAGTAAGGTGAATTGATCGCGGCCGACTCAGCTGTTTCTCCATTGATAGGAGGAATCAGAACCAGATAGCGTCCGGGATTGTTGATCTGGCCTCCGCCCAGCGTGAATCCGTATCGATCCTTCTTGAACCACATGCGGTTGTAGAGCATGTAGCCGATAAAGCTCTGCTTCGGATTGATTCCCGCCTTAAAATTGTCGCCGCCGATCGACTTGGAATCCTTCGTGTTTCCAAGACAGCTGACGCCTTGCAGATAGACGCCAGTCGAAGTGGTTGTGCTGCGGCCGAATTCACAACCCATATCGCCGGTGAATGAGAACGCCATCTTGTCCAGAGTTTTTTCCGGTCTGTCGTAATACTTGATTTCGATGCTATCGTCGGTGTGGATCCGTCCCCGGTTCGGTATGTAAAGATCGTCGTGGCCGAGCCCATAATTATTGGAGATGATGTTCACCCAGGGTCTCGGAGTCCATTTGATTTGCCCACCCAACCCTTTCCGCGAGTTGGCTGAACCATACGATTGCCATCCATTGATCAGCCACGGTTCGATCTTCAAATGAGGGTTGGGGAAAATCTGAACTCTCAAGCCATTGAAGAACCAAGGGGTGTTCGAAGAAACATACGAAGGCTGATACGCCCAGTTGTCAAAGTTGTAGTAGCTGAACAGGCCAATGTAAGAAAGGAAAATACCAGCATCCACATTGATTCCGTCCAGCGCATTAATGTGGTACCCACCATATGCCTCGGCCAGATAACGATACGCGGTATCAAGGTCCCACTGTCCCTTTGCTGGACTGGGATCATTGCGCGGAGTAGTTGCGGAATACATGCCGAACTGCGTCATAAATCTGGCACGGACGTTGTCATAGTGGAAGTCGCCGCCAATGCCGAGTTGCTCCAACTGAACTTCGTTAGAGCGAAATATTTCACTCGATCCACCTATCGTATTGTCTACGGGCTTATTAAAATCGTAGGTGTAAGTCACATCGGCGCGGATTTCCGGAGTGAAGAATTTCGAATCGAAAGCCGCCTCTTTGGTGCGAGGATTGCCATTCAGCCAAGTCCAATCCCAATCCGAAAACGGATCGATCTTCAGAGTCTCGGTTGGCTCGGAGCCGGCAGTGCTGGCCACGGCCACTTGGACTGGCTGCTCAGTCGGAGTAGGAGACGGCACGCTTGATATCGCGGGTGGCTTCGCAACCACGCTTCCACTAGGCGGTTCCGCTTTCGCGGCTGCGGCTGGCGCCGCAGCGATCGGTTCAGCGCCCGTTTCGGCGCTCTTGTTATGCTCAACCTCCGCTCGCAAACGCTCTACTTCCTCCCGAAGCGCTTTCAACTCGTCCCGCATCTCCTGTTGTTCTGTTCGCTCATCCGAACTAGAGGCTGCGTTCCCAGCGGACGCCGCCGTGCTTTGCGCGGACTGTGCGGCCGCCGAACTTCCCAGAAATAATGCCAATGTTGAGAGCAGTGAGACCCGACTCGTACTCGCCCTTCTCATGATTTTGCTTCTCCAATAATTCGCCGCAATCATCGCTGCGGATGCTTCGAAGGTCGCGCAACAGCGTGCGATCTGACACGGCGTTCAATATCTGCAGGGCGTCTTTTCTCCGCGGCGGTTCCACTAGCGCGTTCCTGTCACGAGACCAGGAAACTCTCTCGCACAACAACGCAACCAAAACCCGGAGCATAAATACCGTCGCGCCAAATCCGATGGTGGCAATTACTGAGGCAGCTCCCATAGCCTGATCTACAGCGACCGGACCGAAGACCGACGCGCAAACATTTCAGTGAACCATTTCACGCGTAAAGGTCGTTTAAAGAACTTGTAAGGAATTTATAAAGACGGAAGCCTTAGAGTCTGCTCCGAAAGTCTCCCCTGCTTGCGAAACCATGCGAGATTCGTTCAGCATCCCCATTCCGCCTCGCCGGGCCGCGCAAAATACTCGCGCTTTGCGACATCTCTTGTCATCGATTCCAACTCCAGCAAGGCCAGGCGCGCAGCTGAGACCATGCGACTTTTTTCTGGTTGCGGAACTTCCCTCCACGAGGCACGACCCTCGCTACCTTTTCCCGATATTTCCGGCATCAGCGCCTGATGATAGTGATGGAAAAGCTCTGCCAACCGTTCCGGTGCAACTTCGTTAATCCACATGGTCGTTTAATCTCCCGAGTCGTTATTGTTTTTTGAGGGCTGTTTTTCAGTCCACGACCATTGGACACGGGGATACACAAGGTTCGAATAAAGGGTGCATAAAATGTTTGTAAGGGTCGCGGAAGGAACGGCTGGCGGAATGAGCAAAGAAAAATCGGCTACAAGCCAGGTTCGAAGCGGTATCCCACCCAAGGCTCAGTAAGCATATACTTCGGCGAAGAAGGGTCTCTCTCGATCTTCTTGCGTAACTGTCCTACGAAAACGCGCAGGTACTCCGGCTGTTCAGTACTGTTCGGGCCCCAGACGGCGGCCAACAGTGTCCGATGCGTTATTACCTTACCCGGACGCCGCGCCAGATAAATCAGCAAATCGAACTCTTTCGGGGTGAGATGAACTTCCTCTCCTCGAACCTTGACTGAGCGCGCATCGAGATCGATGGAAAAATCTCCCACAACGATCGCGCTGGATGGTTCCTCGGCGATGGGACTCCGCCGCAACTGCGCCCGGATCCGCGCCAGCAATTCATTTATGCTGAAAGGCTTGGTTACATAGTCGTCGGCGCCCGCATCCAACGCCTCCACCTTTGAGCGGTCTTGTCCGCGCACCGAGAGAACGATGATCGGCACCTGCGATACTTGTCGCAGTTGCCTGCACAGGCCAACCCCGTCGAGATTTGGCATGGCCAGGTCAGTGACCACCACGTGTGGCGTCCAATTCCTCATCAACTCCAGCGCCATCTCCCCGTCATTGGCAACACGGATGTCGTATCCCTGCGCCGAAAGCGTAGTGCGCAGGACGCGGGTGATTTGCGGCTCGTCGTCCACTACCAGGATTCGGCGGTGCTCGTTGGTCATTCGTGTCACCGCATTTCCTGGGTCACGATGTGTACATCCACTGCCGGCGTATCGCGCAGAAACTTATGAATTGCGGAAAGATAGAAATATCTTTTCCATCCCTTCGTGGCCGACCGTCCAAACACAACTTGAGTAATATGATTCTCACGCACGAATTCCGCCACTTTTTCCGCTACCACCTTGCCCTCGGCTTTTACAACTTTTGCGCCTACGCTCTCCGCGAAGCGCACATTGTCCGCCAGAGTTCGCTGGTTCTCGTCGCTCTCGTCCGTTCCTGTGTCCACGTAAAACACGAAGAGATCACCATCCAGTGCCTGGGCCATGCGGGCTCCGCGCGCGATTAAATACTGGGCCGCCGGATTCGAGCTGATACATACTGCAATGCGTTCGCGCACTTGCAACAGTTGACCATCTTCATTCTTCAGCTCTGACAACGTGCGGTCGACGGCCTGCGTAACCTGGCGCAGAGCCAACTCCCGCAACGCAACCAGGTTTTGATTTCGAAAGAAATTCGCGAGTGCTCGTTCCACACGTTCCAACGGATAGATATCTCCGCGTCGCATGCGAGTCTGCAACGCCTGCGGGGTCAGGTCCAACATCACGATCTCCCCGGCCCGCCGGATCACCCAGTCCGGCACCGTCTCCCGCACTTGCACTCCCGTCAGGCTGCGAATCGTGGGCGAAAGGCTCTCGATATGCTGCACGTTCAAGGTGGAAAGAACGTCGATGCCCGCGTCGAGCAACTCGAAAACATCTTCATAACGTTTCGCGTTCTTGCTGCCTTCAATGTTGGTGTGTGCCAGCTCGTCCACGAGGACCACGTGCGGCTTGCGCGCGAGGATTGCGTCGACATCCATCTCTTCGAAGATCGTCGATTTATATTCCAGCTTCCGGCGCGGAACTGTCTCCAAACGCGAGGAGAGTTCAACAATTGGCTTCCGGCCGTGGGTTTCCACGACTCCAATCACAACTTCTTCACCGCGGCTGGCACGCCGTACGCCTTCGCTCAGCATGGCGTAGGTTTTTCCCACGCCGGGCGCATAGCCGAGAAACAGCTTGAACACCGCCGGGCGCTGTGCCGTATCACATTCCTTCAGCCATTCTTCAGGACTCTTAGGCATCGCCGTTATTGTCCACGCCGGAGGAGAAATTGTCGAATGTAATACAGCCCTCACCACACCGACATAGAGACGAGAAACAAATTAGAGATTTTCTCTCTGCCTCTGCGCCTGTCCGGTGACGTGCTCGCTTCAGTTACAATCGTGCCCGTGAAACCGCGTTGGCCACAACACGCACTCCGCTACGTTGCTTGCCTGGTGGCTGCGGAGTTCGTTGCTCAAGTTTACCGGCACATCGTCCACGTAAATCCCACTACCGTGGCACTAACTTTTCTTCTAATGGTGCTGTGGGTGGCTGCCTACTGGGGATTTCGCTTCTCCGTTTTTCTGGCGGTGCTAAGCACTCTCGCATTCAATTATTACTTTCTTCCTCCGGTTGGAACCTTTACCGTCGCCGATCCGCAAAACTGGGTTGCTCTATTCGCTTTTCTCGTCACGGCAGCAATCGCAAGCCAACTCGCGGATCGCGCCCGCCGGCAAACTGCCGACGCCGTTCAGCGCCGCCGCGATGTGGAACGTCTTTATGCCTTCAGCCAACGGCTGCTCGCCACCGATAATGTCGCTGAATTATTGAACGCGATTCCAGCTTACGTGTGTGACGGATTTGGCGCGAAGGCTGCTGCAATCTATCTGCTCGCCTCGCAGCAGGTTTATCGTACCGATCCTAAAGCCAACTGGTTTCCGCTACACGATCTGCAAATGGTAAGCTCGCGCGGAGAGCCGGTGATCGATTCGCAGCGCGGCATCTCACTCACTCCGCTGCATCTGGGAACACGTACCACCGGCGCCGTTGGCATCGCAGGCCCTTTACTTTCGCGCGCCACGCTCGAGGCGCTGGGGAGCATGATCGGAATCGCCATCGAGCGCGCCGGAGCGATGGAAAAACTTTCACAGACCGAAGCGGCACATCAGAGCGAGAACTTGCGCGCCGTACTGCTCGATTCGGTCACTCACGAATTGCGCACTCCACTCACCGGCATCAAGGCTGCAGTCACCGGCTTGCTCTCTGACTACAATCTCGACGAGGCACAGCGAAAGGAATTGCTGACTGTCATCAATGAAGAAACCGACCGCCTCGACCGCCTGGTTGGTGAAGCGACGGAAATGGCGCAACTCGATGCTCACAAGGTCGAATTGCATATTGCTGGCGTAGATATCGCGACAGTGATCGAGTCGGCTGTCGAAGAATCCCGAACAGTTCTCGGCCAGCATCCCATCGATGTGCGGATCTCTGCGTCTCTGCCCAAGGTGCGCGTGGATTCCGACCGGATCGCTGAAGTCCTCAAGCAGTTACTGGAAAACGCCGCCAAGTACTCGCCCCAGACCTCGCCCATCACGATTACGGCCGAGCAAAAGGGAGATCGCATCGTCACCAGCGTTACCGATCGCGGACACGGCATCGATGACTTCGAACAGTCCCTCGTCTTCGACAAGTTCTATCGCGGACGCGACCAGCGCTATTCCGTGCAAGGTACCGGAATGGGATTAGCAATCGCCAAGGCCATTGTCGAAGCCCACAATGGCTCGGTCAGCGTCACCAGCCAACTTGGCCGGGGCTCTGTCTTCTCCTTCGAACTTCCGCTTGCGTAAGCGAATCTAGTTCTTAAGCTTCGGCCGCTCACACGTATCCACGATCTTTGTCGGATCGATGGCATCCTTATCCACTTGCTCTTCTAGAATTTTCCCGTCCTTTCCGATTAAGAAATTCACTCGGCGGGCAGCTTTGTATTTATCAACGTAGATGCCATATTTGCGAGTTACATCCCCACCCCAATCACTCAACAGTGGAAACGTAACTCCAATTTGGTCGGCGAAGGCTTTATCGGCAAAGGCACTATCCATGCTCACACCCAGGACCTGGGTGTCGGTAGCTTCCAGCCTTTTTTGATCCTGCTGGAGAGCTTTCATTTGCGCGGTTCAACCACCAGTGAATGCGAAAATGAAGAATGCTAATACCACATTCTTCTTTCCGCGGTACTGGCTCAAGGAAACGGCTTTGAGGTCGCTCCCATCGAAATAATTTAGTTTGAAATCCGGGGCCATCTGCCCCACCTTTGGCATCGTGGCAGGTGGAGCTTCGTCTTGCTTCGCCTGCGCCACTGCCGGAATCGCCGTCGCGACAGCCAACACGCCTGCAATTACCGACGTCAACCAAATGCTCCTGCGTTTTTCCTTCATCAACATTCCTCCTAGCGGAATGGTAACTCAATACTGGATAGAAATTGTAAATTGAGCTTCGCAGCTTGAGCGAGGTGCTAACCAGTACCCAGGCGGCCCACCTTTCAGATTGCGGAGTCGAACCCTAAACCAGTAAATTCACTCCAGACAACTAGACGCCACCATGAGCCTTGCCACGCTAAACGATGTTTTCTTCACCGCCGCTGAACACAATCTCGACCGCGCGATGCTTTACCGTCAAGATGGAAAGTGGTTGCCAATCTCGTCGTCAGAACTCTGCCGCAATGTTGCTGGAACGGTCTATGGGCTGCAGCAGTGGGGTGTCCAGCCAGGCGCCCGCATTGCGATCCTCAGCGAGAACCGCCCCGAGTGGTCCATCGCCGACTTTGCAATTCTCCTCCTAGGCGCCGTTACCGTCCCGGTCTATGCCACGTTGACCCCGGAACAAACCGCGTTCACTCTGCGAGATTCCGGTGCGACCGTTCTATTCGTTTCCACGGAACATCAGCTGCGCAAAGTCCAGACAATTGTCTCCCAAACTCAAGTGCAGAAAATCGTGGTCATGGATCATCTTCAGGCTCCCACCGAACTGGCTTACAACTGTGTGCTCATGGACCGATTCATGATCCAAGCTCCCCTAAGGCTCGACACCAAAACGGAAGCGTCAGCCCGATCCATAAAACCCGACGATCTCGCCACCATCATCTACACGTCCGGCACAACAGGAATCTCTAAAGGCGCGATGCTGACCCACGGGAATATGGCGTCCAACATTAACTACTCGTTGCTCGGTTTCGATGTTCATCCCGGACTGACCAGCATTTCATTTCTTCCGCTGTCGCATGTCACGGCTCGCCACGTGGATCTCGCGTTTCTATATCACGGTGTCAGTCTTGCGTATTGCCCCCTCATTGAGCACCTTCCCGAAACTTTGCTGGAAGTCCGTCCCACGCTTTGTGTTTCCGTTCCGAGGGTCTACGAAAAAATTTATGCCAAGACGGAAATGACGGCCCGCGGCTTTCCCAAGCGCTCAATCTACAACTGGGCTCTTTCGGTGGGCCGCGCGCACAAATCCGAAATTCTCGCCGGCGAAACTCCAACTTCTGCCAGTTGGAAGCTTGCCAACAAGTTGGTGTTCTCGAAAATCCGCGCCGGCATGGGAGGGAGCGTTGAAACTTTCATCTCCGGCGGCGCGCCCCTGGGCCGCGAACTCGCCGAGTGGTACGCCAGCGTGGGCATCCGCATTCACGAAGGCTATGGATTAACCGAAACTTCTCCGGTAATCGCAGTCAACACTCCCATCAACCATCGCATCGGCACTGTTGGGAGGATATTGCCCAACCTTGAAGTCCGCATCGCCGAGGATGGCGAAATTCTGGTACGCGGTCCTTCTGTTTTCAAAGGATATTGGAATCGTCCGGAGGAGACGCAGAATGCCTTTCAGGATGGCTGGTTCAAAACCGGCGACATCGGCCACATCGATGCCGATGGATTTCTCTCTGTAACCGATCGCAAGAAAGAACTTATCAAAACTTCCGGCGGAAAATTCATCGCGCCGCAACCGATTGAGAATTCCCTGAAGCTTAATCCCTTGGTTGGAACCGCGGCGATCATTGGTGATAAACGCAAGTTCGCTTTTGTCATTATTTCGCCCAACTTTGTTCTGCTCGAAACTTGGGCTCGCGAAAACAATATCGCTTTCTCCTCGCGGGGCGGACTTATCGCCAACCCGAAGGTTCAGTCGCTTTACGAAGGAATCGCGGAAGAAGTAAATAAGAATCTCGCGCGCTTCGAAAAGCTGAAGCGCGTTCTTCTCGTCCCCGACGAATTCACCGCAGACAATGGCGCTCTCACCCCTACGATGAAGTTACGACGGCGAGTGATCGAGGAGCGTTACCGCCAACAGATCGATGATCTCTACGTTCATGCGGAAGTTGCAAACGTTAAATAGCTTTGTCATTCCGAAGCGGCTTCAGCCGCTGAGGAATCTGCTTTCCTTTGCGCTACCGGCTCTCTCGCAGCTCGACATTTGTCCAACTCGGACTACAATAAACAATCATGACTGATGCACTTCATATCTCCGACCGCTCCTTCCGTTCCCGCCTGATCGTTGGCACGGGAAAATACAAATCCTTTCAGGAAACAGCGCGCGCCCTCGAAGCCAGCGGAGCCGACATGGTTACCGTGGCCGTCCGCCGCGTCAACCTCGACCGCAGCAAAGAGTCGCTGCTCGACTACATCGATCCTAAAAAATATTTTCTGCTGCCGAACACCGCTGGCTGCTACACCGCCGATGAAGCCATCCGCGCGGCTCGCCTGGGCCGTGAAGTCGGACTCTCCGACTGGGTGAAGCTCGAAGTCATCGGTGATCAAGCGACCCTCTATCCCGACGTACAAGCCACGCTCGAAGCCACACGGGTTCTGGTCAGCGAAGGCTTCACCGTTCTGCCTTACACTTCCGATGACATCGTCTTCGCCAAGCGTTTGATCGATGCCGGTGCCGCGGCCGTGATGCCGCTCGGCGCTCCCATCGGCAGCGGGATGGGCATTCAAAACCAGGCGCACATCCGCATCCTGCGCGAAATGATCACCGCCGTTCCGCTGATCGTGGATGCTGGCGTGGGCACCGCATCCGACGCCGCCATCGCCATGGAACTCGGCGCCGACGCTGTCCTCATGAATACCGGCATCGCCAACGCGCAAGATCCCGTGCTGATGGCGGAAGCCATGCGCTACGGCGTTTTAGCCGGACGCCAAGCTTATCTTGCCGGCCGGATGTCGAAGAAGCTCTACGCCACCGCCAGTTCTCCGCTCGAAGGCGTAGTGCGTTCGTAGCGCGTTGGCGTACTCGGCCTCTGTCACCGGCCTCAACCGAAGACATCTCCAAAATAAAAAAGGACGGCCGCAGCCGCCCTTTTTAATCCAATTTCACTCAGAGCATCTTCGCGCTATCCACGTGAATGTTGTCGCCCTTGACCTCTCCGCTCACGGCAACGTGATGTCCCACGTGCGCCTGCAGCGCATCCGGATTTTCCACTATCAAAACCTTCTGATCTTTGTCGGTGACGATCACCATTTTCGCGCCTTTGGCCAGGCATTTTTTGGTGCAGGCCTCAGCCTTATCGTTGGCGCCTTTGGCACCGCACTGGTCGTCGCTAACCCAGCCGTTGACAGTGGTGCTCTTCCCCATGCTGTCAAACGCCATCGCCGTCAAAGCGAACACGAAAAATATCGCAAGACACAGCACTAACACTTTCTTCATGACCGGTTTTCTCCTTATCTGATCGCGGACCAAAGCCGCTAATCGCCGTCCGGCAAGTACCTACCAGCTCTGCCGGTCATCGATTGCCTGCACTATACCACGCTAGCACGCAGAAATTGTCAGGAGCACAGGCGCTTATCTGCGCCGCTCGATTAAGAACTGAATACGGCCGTCCGCTCCGTCTAGCACCTTGAAGCGCTTGAACAACCTCGAGCATGACAGGGCTCACCGCTTCGGAAAAACGAACCGCATGTCTGATTGAACCCCCAAACTACTGCCCGACCTGCTGAATGCACTCCTCCAGCACATCGATGGCAACATCCGCCTGTTCTTTTGTGACCACCAGAGGCGGACATATGCGGACCGTGCTCGGACCGCAACCCAGAAAGAGCACGCCGTGTTCGAATGCCTTCTCGACAATCAAGTCCCGCTCTGCGGCACCGTACTCTTTCGTTGTCTTGTCTTTGACGATGTCGACGCCGATCATCAGCCCGCGGCCGCGCACATCACCGACTAACTTCAGCTTCGAAGGCCAGCCGGACATACGCTTCATCATGTGCGCACCCACCTCCGCAGAATGCTCCAGCAACTTCTCGTTTTCAATTACGTCGAGTGTTGCCAGCGCGGCGGCCACGCATACCGGATTTCCACCAAATGTCGAGGCATGGGAGCCCGGCACCCAGTCCATGATTTCAGAGCGCGTCATCGTGATGCCTAGCGGCATGCCGGACGCGATGCCCTTCGCAATGCAAATCATGTCCGGCTCAACACCCGTGTGCTCAACCGCCCACCATTTTCCTGTGCGTCCCACACCACTTTGTACTTCATCCAGCACCAGCAGGATTCCGTGACGACCGCAAATCCGCCGCAGCTCTTGCATGAAAATCGTTGGAGCGACCACGTAGCCGCCCTCGCCCTGCACCGGTTCGACGAAAATCGCGGCCACTTCCTCGGGGGGCAGTATGGTCTTAAACAGTTTCTCTTCGATGAAGCGCGCGCAGCTCAACGCGAAAGCGTCGGGATCCTGACTAGCATCTTTGCGTCCGCGATACAGGTCGGGATATTGAATGTGTGTCACTCCCGGTACCAACGGCGCAAAGCGGCGTCGCTGCTGCGGTTTCGACGCAGTCAGTGATAACGCTCCCATGGTGCGCCCGTGAAACGCCCCGAAGAAGGCGATGATGTTCTGCCGCTTGGTGTGATAGCGCGCCAGCTTCAGCGCGCACTCAATCGCTTCCGCGCCCGAGTTGCCGTAATAGATCTTGTGCGGGCCGGGCATAGGCGCAATCTTCGACAGACGCTCGGCCAGTTGGACCATGTTCTCGTAATAGAAATCCGTGCCCGACATGTGGATCAGCTCGCCCGCCTGCTTTTGCACAGCGGCGACCACATGCGGATGGCAGTGGCCGGTCGAAGTCACAGCGATACCCGCCGAAAAATCATAAAACTCATTGCCATCGACATCCGTAATCACGATGCCGCGGCCGCTCTTAGCCACCAACGGATACGAACGCGTATACGAAGGTGAAATGTATTTTTCATCATTGGCGAGCACGCGCTTGGCGTTCGGCCCTGGCAGCGCCATCTTGATCTTTGGTCCAGTAGCTGCGTTGGTTGCAGTCATGGTATTGGTAGTCATGGAATCCTCCGTCAGCAGTTGTCAGTAGTCAACTGCTCGTTATGGGTGAATGCAACCTCGGAATGCGCGGACCCTGGTTCAGGCATGCGCAAGCTGGGGCGAGTCAGGCAGGAAGATTACTAATCACTACCGAACAGACTTGGACGGAGACGGGAAGGCAACTTCGCACGATAGCGCCGCGGACACACCAGGCAGTGCAGCCAGCACTCGGGCAAATGCGAATTGGGATTGTTGCGCAGCATCGCTAACAGTCAACATCACTACGTCATTATAGCTGGAAGCGCTCGGCGACGTAACCCCCAATTTATTGATGATTTCGGCCTTTTGCGTCCTTACAAGTTTCGAATCCCACTGGGCCGGCAATCGTCTGATATCTTTTAGCTTCCCATATTTTCACATGCCCAAAGTACACAGCCCAAGCCGGTTTGCGGTGATTCTTGCCTTCGGGCTGGTGTATCTGTTGTGGGGCTCGACGTATCTGGCGATCGATATTGCGGTGCAAAAGATCCCCCCGGCGCTCATGTGTGCCGTGCGTTTTTCAATCGCCGGAGTCGTGATGCTGGCGGTATGCGCTCTGACCGGTCGCACGATTTGGTACTCCGCACGGCAAATTGCTCTGGCTGCTGTGGTCGGGATATTGCTGCTGATGGGAGGGAATCTAACGCTTGCGTGGGCGGAATTATCCGTTCCCTCGGGCTTGGCGGCTTTGATTATTGCGATCACTCCGTTATGGTTTCTGGTGCTGGATTCGTTGCTGCTGGGCCACCATCGCATTTCGTGGCGAGGAAAAGCTGGACTCGCCCTGGGGATTACAGGACTATTCATTTTGTTCTGGCCGGAATTGCATTCAACTTCGTCTCTGGGACGCCGCGAACTGCTCTCCTGCGTGGCACTCCTCGGCGGGTCTTTTTCCTGGGCGTTGGGATCGGTGCTCTCGAAGCGCTGGCAGTCGGGCATGGACGGATTCAGCGCCACAGGATGGCAGATGACAGCGGCAGGGGCCGGGAGCTTATTGCTGGCTTCGGTTGTGGGAGATTTTTCCCACGTAGTTTGGACTGCTCGCGGTATGGGCGCGGTGACCTATCTTGTGGTGTGCGGTTCGTGGATCGGCTACACCGCTTACATCTACCTGCTGGAGCACGTGCCGACTTCGAAAGTTTCGACGTATGCGTACGTAAATCCGGTGATCGCAGTTTTCTTGGGATGGCTGATCCTGCATGAACGCGTGGACCGCTTTATCGTCATGGGAAGTATGATTGTGGTGCTATCCGTCATTCTGGTTACCAGCGCAAAAGTGAAGGAGAAAACTTTCACTCAAGACTTACCCGCCGCGGAAACCGTCGGGCAGTAGTTCGGTCCTCGACCGAGAGCTACGAACGCGAAGGATACTCTGGCTATAAGCGCCTCTATTTCGCGGCTTCTTCGTCTCCTTCTTCGCGGCTTGACAAATCGACAGAGTGGCCTCGAATCACGTAGGTCCGTTTTGTCGCTGGATTTGATTCGAAGGTTACCCGGGCCGGAGCTCGCTGCCAGTCGGGCAGCCTGCACGGTGGATCCGGAATCTGCCATTGCTGAGTTTCGACCACGAATTTCGTCTCTTCTATCAGCCACTTCACGATCGGCTTTCGTCGATTGATCTGCGCGACCATGGCATAAATCTGCTTGCTGTCATCGGAAACGCCGCAGTAAGCGGCGTAGTCGCGGTACCAGGTGACGTCAGAGTAAAGTAACTCGGGCAAATTGATGGCGGAGATACGGCCGGTGGCGCGGTCAACCAGCAGCCATCCGCCGCGTTGCCATTGCCAGTGCGGCGGAACAGTGGATTCCATCGGCAGGCTATCGTTGACTCGGAATGCGCGTCTAATGACGAACAAGCGATCCGTCACATCGTGCGGCGTCCCGAGGGTGAACTCCTTGACGCGGGCATCAACCAAGAGCGGCCGGACCTTAAGGGCAACCGGTTTCTCGGCCGTTGCGCCGGTGCCGGCGAAACATTGAACCGTGTTCCATTTTCCAAGCGTAATCACGTGCGGCTTGGTGGCGGAAAAGGCGAAATTCGTCAAGCTGAAAATTAAAATCGGCAGCGCCATCTGCTTTCGCAATCGGTAAAAGCGTATCCTCATGGGCAGAGGTTAAGCATCAAACAGTGTAGATGCAAGTGAAGAAGTAACAAATTTTAAGGTCAGTTCCGAAATGGGATAGCGTCACATAAGAACGAGCGACCCGGGTTCTGAGTGCCCGCATAAAACACCGACTTCGACATTGCGGTAGACTTACCGTTTGTAGATACTCAATCTTATGAGCTTTCCCCGTGATCCTCGTCTGGCCTTGAGCAGCAATCTGGGGGAAAACTTCCGCGCGCGATCTGACTTCCGACTCAAGCGTTACCGACAACTGGACGCGACGACATGCTTCTCGGATTCTGGTAGTGGACGACAATCCGGGAATCGCTGCGTTAATGAGCCAGTTGCTTACCATGCGCGGTTACGACGTAGTTACTGCAGCCGATGCCCAACAGGCCGAAGTCGAAGTACGTCGGCAGGCGCCCGATCTGATCCTCTCGGATGTGAGAATGCCGGGAAAGTCTGGATACGAGCTGTGCCGCGATCTTAAAGAAAATCCTGCCACGCGGCTGATTCCGTTTGTATTAATCACCGGATTGAGCGACAGCGCGGATAAACTTCGTGGAATTGAGGCCGGTGCAGACGACTTCTTGAATAAGCCGGTCTTAGCCGAAGAGTTGACGGCCCGGGTGAAGTCGTTGCTACGGGTAAAAGAGTTTACCGATGAGTTGGAGACCGCGGATTCGGTTTTATGCACCTTGGGCCTGATTGTGGAAGGCCGCGATCCCTATACCGAAGGTCATTGCGAACGGCTGGCGTCAGCTGCCTCGGATTTAGGGCGGCATCTGGAACTGGACGAGGATTCCATTCTGGCCTTGCGCCGTGGCGGATATCTTCATGATTTGGGCAAGATTGCCGTGCCCGACGAAATCCTGAAAAAAGGTAGCGACCTGACGCCGGAAGAATGGAAGATCATGAAGTTGCATCCGGTTACCGGAGAAAACATCTGCCGGCCTCTGAAATCATTGCGCCTGGTGCTGCCTATCATCCGGCATCATCATGAGCATCCAGATGGCTCGGGTTATCCGGACGGATTACGGGCGGGTGAAATCCCGCTGCTGCCGCGGATTTTGCAGGTCGTGGACGTCTACGACGCTTTGCGCACCGCTCGGCCCTACAAGCCAGCGATTGGCCATGAGCAATCCGCACAGACGATGCGCGAAAAGGCCCGGCAAGGTTTGCTGGATGGCGATCTGGTAAATGAATTCTTCAGCATGTTGCTGGAGCAGCGGAACGTAGCGTGAACAGGGGCCAGTGACGGCATTTCCTTTAGTTTTTTGCGCTCGTCAAGCCTGCGTCAGGAGAAGCAACAGATTTGTAGAAAGGGACATCTTAAGCATTCCGGTGCAGCCGGACTTATATGATCCCATTCGACGAAATGACCTATAGCATCGTTATTCCGGCTTATAACGAAGGACAGCGCCTGGGTGGAACCCTGGAGAAGGTGCTGGCGTACGTCCGGCAGCAGGGGTGGGACGCGGAAGTCATCGTGGTGAACGATGGTTCTCGCGACAATACGGCGCAAATCGTGCGCATGTTCGCGGAGAAGAATCCGATCGTGCGCCTTGTCGAGAACCCCGGCAATCGCGGCAAAGGCTACAGCGTTCGCAACGGGATTTTAAATTCGCGTGGGGATATCGTGGTATTCAGCGACGCGGACTTGTCTTCGCCCATCGAAGAAATGCCAAAGTTGCTACAAGGTCTGGCGGCAGGAGCAGATATTGCCATCGGTTCGCGCTGGCTGCGCTCTGAATTGCAGACGCAGCGCCAGTCGCTGCATCGCCAACTTTTTGGCAGAGTCTTCAATGGCCTGAACCGAATTATCCTGGGGCTGCAATTTAAGGATACGCAGTGCGGTTTCAAAGCTTTTACTCGCCGTGCAGCGCAAGCCATATTGCCGTTGCAGCGCATTGAGCGCTGGGGATTCGATCCGGAAATTCTCTTTCTCGCGGGAAAATTCGGCTTCCGCGTAGAAGAGGTGCCGGTACGCTGGGGACACGTGGGCGGCACCAGAATCAATCCCCTGATGGACGGAGCGCGGATGTTTGAAGAAATGCTACGTATCCGCTGGCACGATCTGACCGGAAAGTACGACGGGCGGGCTCCTGCGACTGCCGCGCCACAGCCGGTTAAAACTCTGCCCGGAGGACCTGCACCCAGAGCTTGAGGTCCGAGTTAGAAATTAAGACTTTCAAGCCGATCTTTTTTCCTGCTGCGAAGTCTTTACTGCTTCAACCACCTTGCTCCCCATCTCGGACGTTGAAGCAGAACTCTGTCCCTTCCGCGCCAGATCTGCCGTGCGATAACCCTGATTCAAAACCGAGCTGACCGCACTCTCGATGCAGGCCGCTTCACGTTCCAACTGAAAAGAATGCCGCAGCATCAACGCAGCGGAAAGAATCGCCCCCAGAGGATTCGCGATTCCCTTCCCCGCAATGTCGGGAGCGGACCCATGGACAGGTTCGTACAGGCCCACCGGACCGCCAATGCTCGCTGACGCTAGCAGTCCCAGCGAGCCCACCACCCCGCCAGCCTGATCCGAAAGAATGTCGCCAAACATATTTTCGGTGAGAACTACGTCGAAATCTTTAGGCCGCTGCACCAGTGACATGGCCGCAGAATCTACATACATATGAGAAAGCTGCACCTCCGGATAATCCTTCGCGCAGCGGATGACGACTTCGCGCCATAAGCGGGAACATTCCAGAACGTTCGCCTTATCCACAGACAAAACTTTCCGCTTGCGCTTCATGGCTAGATCAAAAGCCACGCGCGCGATCCGCTCGATCGACGCCTCGTCGTACGTCATGGTGTTCGTCGCCACGCGCGATCCGGGTGCGCCGGTGATCGAACGCGGCTCTCCGAAATAAAGTCCGCCCAGCAATTCACGCACAATCATGATGTCAGTCCCGCGAATGAATTCCGCGCGCAGCGGAGAAGAATCTTCCAGCGCGGGAAAACAAATTGCCGGACGCAAGTTCGCGTAGACGCCGAGTTCACGGCGCAGCCGCAACAACCCCGCTTCAGGACGAAGGTGATTGGGATAGTGATCGTATGCAGGATTTCCCACCGCACCCATCAGCACGGCCGACGACTCGAGGCAGGCCTGCACCGTGTCGGCAGGCAAAGGATCTTCTACCGCAGCCAGAGCCGCACCACCGACATTCTTGTTGTTAAGTTGCAGCTGGTGGCCAAATCGGTCGGCAATCACGCGAAGCGCGAGCACAGCTTGCTCTGTGACTTCGGGGCCGATCCCATCGCCCGGGAGAATAGTGAGGTTTAGAAGCATGCGGGAATTAGTTTAAAGGAAAGCGCGATTACAATGCAGACCCGGCTTTTTTCGGACGGGCAGCCAAAAATTCGCACCCAGATCGGCGAAAGGGAGAATAATCCTCACCTAAGAGCAGCCTACACTCCCCAGAGATAATCTTCCTGATCATGGTGCTGATCCCCCGGAATGGGGATCGGAGCACCGAATGCATTGGTTTGCGGAACCAGCGGAAATGGACGCTGCGCTTCGTGCGCCGATACGCTCGCCGCTGCCGCGACTGAAAGCGGCTCGAACAGCGGCGTCGCCGATGAAGACGGCTTGTGCGTGTCGCGAATCAATTCCAGCAGGTGATGATCTTCCACGTGCTTGATCTTATCGGCCAGGCGAACGAAGCGGCGGTAGACATCATCCAGCGCTCGGCGGTCAAACTGATAACCAAGCTGTTCACAGCGAATGTTGAGAGCATGACGTCCTGAATGCTTGCCCAGCACCAGCTTTGAATCAGGCACGCCCACCGACTGCGGCGTCATAATCTCATACGTCAGCGGGTTCTTGAGTACGCCGTCTTGATGGATTCCTGCCTCATGCGCGAAAGCATTGCGGCCGGTAACAGCTTTATTTGGCTGCACCGGAACCCCGGTGATTTCGCTCAGCATCTGGCTGGCGGCGAAGAGTTGTTCCGCGGCAACGCTGGTCTCATACGGATAGCGGTCCCGGCGAACCCGCAGGGCCATGACAATCTCTTCCAGTGCGGCGTTGCCTGCGCGTTCTCCGATGCCATTGATAGTGCATTCCACTTGCCGGGCTCCGGCCGCGATGGCTGCCATGCTGTTGGCTACTGCCATGCCAAGGTCGTTGTGACAATGCGCCGAAATGGTGACGTTCTCGATTCCCTTCACACGGCCGCGAATGGTTGCGATCAGGTCGCCGAATTCCGCTGGAACGGTATAGCCGACCGTATCGGGAATATTGAGCGTAGTGGCGCCCGCTTCAACCACAGCTTCCAGCACTCTGCACAGAAAATCAGGGTCGGTACGGGTGGCATCTTCGGGAGAAAACTCCACGTCATCGCAAAATGATTTCGCGAATTTCACAGCATCCCGCGCCTGCGCCAGGCACTGATCGCGCGTGATGCGCAGTTTGTATTGCAGATGTATGTCTGAGGTCGCGAGGAAGACGTGAATGCGCGGGTAGGCAGCATCGTTCAAAGCGTCCCACGCACGCTCGATATCAGGGCGGCAAGCGCGGGCTAGTCCCGCAACGATAGGTCGGCGAATTACCTCAGCGATGGCCTTCACGGCTTCGAAATCGCCATCTGAAGCGATGGGAAACCCGGCCTCAATCACATCGACGCCCAGCCGGTCGAGCTGGTGCGCCAGACGTAGCTTCTCCTGATGGTTCATGCTGCAACCGGGCGATTGTTCTCCGTCGCGCAGGGTCGTGTCGAAAACTGTGACGCGGATTTGCTCAGCCATAAGGTTTCTTTCTTAGGAAAATAACCGTATGCGTCTATCGTAACGGCCATCGTCCGTGAAGCAATACTTATAATTTTATAGTAATCATTAGAATATCTTCTATGATAAGCTTTGCTAATGATTGCTACAGTTTCTATTAAGGGCTGAACCAATGGAGCTTGCACAACTAGAGGTTTTCCTGAGTGTGGCGCGAGAACGCCGCTTCTCCCGGGCTGCGGAAAAACTTTACCGCACGCAGTCCGCCGTCAGTCAGACCATCCGAAAACTGGAAGATGAGTTGGGCGAGAGTCTTTTTGACCGTTCCTCCCGCGAAGGTGTCCTCACCGACGCAGGCCAGGTGCTCTATGAGTACGCCGAGAAGCTCCTCAACCTCCGCCGTGACGCTCACGAATCGCTCGTCGAGCTACGCGAGTTGCAAAAGGGCAAGCTGGTCATTGCAGCCAATGAATTCACAGCGCTTTGTCTGCTGCCCGTGTTGGCGGAATTTCGCCGCCTGCATCCCATGATCAAAATTACCGTGCAGCGGGCTCTGGGCAGCCGCATTCCCGACGACGTGTTGCAGCACAGCGCCGAACTGGGTGTGCTGTCATACAAACCGGAAGAGCCTCGCCTGCACTCGATCGTGACCTATCTTGACGAATTAGTGCTGGTGGTTCCTCCCGGGCATGCCTTGGCCACCGAGAGAGGGGTCAGCATCCGTCAACTGGGAGCAGAGTCGTTTGTGGCGCACATCGTTTCCTCACCATATCGCGACAAGGTTCTGCAGACATTCCAGAAACACAAAACACCGTTGCACATGGATTTGGAACTCCCCACGTTGCAAGCGATCAAGCAATTCGTTGCTATGGGGAGCGGCGTGGCGCTAATGCCCGAAATCAGCGTAGAAACGGAAGTGGCGCGCGGCGAACTGGTGAGAATTCCCGTGCGCGAATTGCATGTGCAACGCAAGCTGCGCCTGATCTACCGAAAAGAAGCAGGCCTCTCGCATGCGGCGCGGGCATTTCTGAAAGTCGCTGAAGCGGTGGCGACGGAGCGCGGTGGTCGCTACCGCTTTCAGCGAGAAAGCTAGATGATTCGCAACGTTGCAGGTTAACGATTAGCGATGATAGCCCAGAGCCTCTTCAGCAGTCGGCGCAGACTTCCTTCGACTGGAACGATTCCAAGGCTTGGTTCAAGTTGGGATGGATCTCGAAAAATGAATCGAGATGGGTAAGGTCGAACAGCTCGCGCACAAACGGACTTGGGCTGGCGTACTTCACCTCCGCATTTTTCGCCTGAGCCCAGGTATGGAGAAGCACGAGTTCGCCGATGCCAGCGCTATCGATGCAACGGACGCCGCTGAGATCAAGCACAACTTTACCACTGCTTTGCAGAACTTCCCCCACTAGGTTCGAAAGTGCAGCCGCCTCGTCCCGATAGACGATCCGTCCCTGGCAGTGGACAACCACCACATCACCGCGATGTCGAGTTTCTAAACTAAGTTTCAACTGCGACTCCTTTGGTTGAATTCCGAGACCGGCGAATTCCAGTGCCGGCCATGTTTGCCAAGTCCTGTTGATGAATTTCATCCTAGTAGATAGACGCGAGCAGAGGGGTTTCGGAATCATAAAAAGAAAGTAAATTTTAGTAGTTTGTGCCAGACTTGCACCTGCACAATTTTGGGACGCGGACATCTTAAGCGTCGGGTACACTGCATCTAACGGATTTCACGCAATCAGGTAGAATTTGCTGCTGGCACAAGTTGCCAGAGGAGGAATCATTTTCGTGTTAAAAATCGCAGCCGTGGTGCTGGCGTTCCTGGGTTTTATCATGTTCGCGACCACATCGGGAGCGCAGATTCTCCCGAGTGGGAATGTGTATGTCGGAGCTGCCTACGGCGATCTCGTCGATGTGATCGCAACCAACCGCTATACCTTCCGGGGATGGAATGCCTCCGTGGAAGCCTTCCCCCTCACCCGCCACCAACACATTGGGGTGGTATTGGATGGAAGCGGCTTCTACCGGGTCGGCATCCAGCAGTACAACATTTTTTTAGGGCCCAGACTATCCATGAATTATGGAAAGTGGCGGCCATTTATACAGGTGATGGTCGGAGACCAGCGCATGTTGTCGGATAACGTGAGCCACTACCCTATCGCTGAAGATGCCGGCGGAGGCTTCGACCGCAAGTTCCAGTTTCTCTTCATGCACCGCTTTTCCTGGCGTGTGCAGTTCGACTACATGCATACTCATCTTTTGTCCGCGACCCAGAACGATATTCGAGGATCGACCGGACTGGTTTGGCGATTCTGAAACCGACTTCAGCTACTCCTGAAATAGCCGCGCTGCTGCCAGGCGGAAGACCATACCCGAGCGCGTTTCCGGAAGCGCACGATTTTCGTCTGACGCGTCAGGGTCTGGATTTTTTCGCCAGGTAAATTCCACTACTACGTGCTAACCACCCCACGCCTCGCAGCATCTAAAACCCGATCACGCTTCACCTGGCTGAAACTATCCAGAAAGGCAGGCCTTTTATTGTCATGCGGAAAATCGGATTCATTCTCATCTCTACGTTTCTCTTTGCGGGACTCGCAACCGCCCAAGTCCCAACCAGCGGCAACGTGTTTTTCGGCTACTCGTACCTGAACAGCGATCTGAATTCCGGCGCCAATCTGAACGGCTGGGAGGCTTCAGTCGAAGGCAAGATCATTCCTTTTCTCGGAGTTGTGGCGGATTTCGACAGCCATTACGGCTCGCAGAACTTTTCAAACTGCGGGGTCGTCCCAGTTGGAATTGTCTGTTCCAGCGTTAACGCCAGCGTCACCGAGCATAATTATCTATTTGGACCTCGAGTGTCGGTGTCGTTCGGCAAGTTTCGTCCATCTGCCGAAGCGCTGTTCGGAGCGGGCCACGTGAATGCTGGGCTCGCCGGTTCGGATACCTCGTTTGCCACCGGATTGGGTGGAGGTCTTGATTACAAAATCATCAAGCCGATCGCCTGGCGTTTTCAAGGAGACTACCTTCAAACACGCTTCTTCGGCGGGACGCAGAATAACGTAAGGTTCTCGACCGGAATTGTGTTGCGTTTCTGAGATGGCAACCGGATAAGTTCATCGTTTAGCGCAAAACGGGATCCAGAGTTCGCTGGGTCCCGTTTTTATGCCAACCAAGAAAAACCAATGCTCCCGCGCACCCAAAGTTACGTCTGCCAATATTTGTGGTCGCGCAAAAAGTAATTCTGATTCCAGTAGTTCATCGCAGTCTTCAGAAACAACCAACCCACGCGCATGTGCCCCATTTTCTTGAACCGACGGTTGGTGGTGTAAACACCGCCACGCACAATTCCAAATCGCTTTCGCTCCACCTGCTGCGTGAGCAAGTAATCTTCGGCGAAGGCGACTTGCTCGTGAAATCCCCGAAGTTTCCGGAATTGTTTTAATTCGAAGAGCATGAACATTCCCGTCGCGAAAGGATGGTGCAGACGCGACAAGTACTGAAAGAAGTCGTTGCCCGCATAAAACAACCTGTCGAGCCAACTGCCGTCGCGGCACAGGATGTTGGTAGTTACGCAGTGCAGTTGTCTCCGCTTCGCCAACTCCACCGCGCGGCGAACCACCGAAGGGTGCGCCAATTCAATATCCGCGTCGAGAAATAGCACGTAAGTGCTCTCTGCGTGCGCAGCTCCCAGGTTGCGTCCAACCGATGGCATCCCGCCGCGGATCACGCTTACATTCAGGCGATCGCGAAAGCTAAGCACGGCCTCGCGAGTTCCGTCCGTCGAGTTGGCATCAGCCACTAACACTTTCGTACTCGACATCTTCGAGTAGTCCTGATTCGTCAGCGAGGTCAGCAAACCCGGGATCAGTTTCGCTTCGTTCTTGGCGGGAATCACGATCGTCAGCTCGTTCATGGGATTCGTGTTCGTTGTGTCCGTGCTGATTGTATTCATGCTCATTGAACTCATGGATGCGTACTCCTTCTTCGTCGACCGTTAAATAAGTCAGCCGGGAATCGACCCAGCCGCCCGAGTTGTAGTAATGAATTCCATTCGCTTCGACGTGGACGGCCTGATGCGTATGTCCGCAGAAAATTCGTTGTGCATCGTGTTGCCGCGCATGCTGCAAAGCGCCTGCCGAAACTTTTGGTGACATGCGCAACCAGCGCGTGTTGAGCCGGTCGATGAGCCGCACAATGGGCTTGCTCTTGAAGTCCAACTTTTGCAACTTCAGATAGAGTGAAGTTCCCAGCCGGCTGAGCCGCATGTTGTTCACCTGGAAACCGTCGAACTGGTGGCCGTGAATCGCAATGTGGCGCATGCCCGCGTATTGCCAGCAATAACGTTGGTAAACCCGCACGCCGACCAGGTGCGACATGATGTTGGTGAGACCGTGGTCGTGATTGCCCTCCACCCACACCACTTCAATATTTCGTTTGGGGTTCGATAGCTTTCGAATATAGCCGAGAAACTTCCAGTGATCTTTTGTGAGGCGGGCGAAATTGAGATCAGCGAAAATATCGCCAAGCAGGATCAACCGCTGGAAGCGATTTTCCTTCAGCACGCGCGTAGCTTCCCGCGCATGGCTCGTCTCCGCACCGAGGTGCAGGTCGGAAAGGATCAGCGTGTTGTACACGGACAGATCCATACCTCCGTTGTAGCGCAGGAATGTTAAGGCTTGATGAAATAGTGCATCAAAAATCAGTGCAGAGGTAACTGGCGGAGTAACCTTCCAGGATGGCGGCTTTCAGCTTCGATTCGTAACGAACTATTTCAGAAACGTGAACCCTCGTCAGCAACGTTACTGGAACGAACGCTACTTTTGAGTTGGCGGGACATATTCCTTGGGCACTGCCGAACCTTCTCCGAAAAAGAATTGCTCCATCTGCTTAACAATCACTTCCTGGTCCTCGCGGCGCGCAGGATTCAGTCGATATTCATTGAGCAGCATCTTGCAATGTTCGGTCCACATTCTCCAGGCTTCTTGCGAGACGTTGTCATAAACCTTGCGGCCCAAATCATTGTCGAACGGAGGTTCGTCCAAACCGGGCATATCCCTTTTCAGCTTCACGCAGTAAACGTTGTGCGCCATACACTTCCTTGGATCTGGAATTTTTCGCTGTAAAGATTATTACACGGAAGCGGGAACTGGAGAGCAAATGAAAAGAATCATCAGACAGCTGCGGCAATGAATACTCACTAAATCTCAGGGCTTCGCCATGCCATTTTCCATCATAATTTTCGCGAGTTCTTCCTGGCTGACCAGGGAGCCTGGTTTTAAATTGCCGCCCATTTCCATTCCCTTACCCTTAAGCCCGACATAGACTGCGTTGTAGGGTTCATCGCCGACGTTCTCGACCTTATGTTTAAAAGGCGGAAACCAGCGGGCCTCGCCCGACTTGGAATAGACCTCCGTGACCTTGCCGTTTTGATCCGTGAACCGCAGGTGCCCTCCGGTCACAATCACCACCACGCCGCCAGGATGATCGTGCATCTCCGACTTCTCGTGCGGTCCATAATGTACGCTGACCACTTGCACTCGTTCATTCTCGAACATCAGGCGGTAGTGCTTCGGTTCCACCTTGGTGGGGTCCTGTGCCGATGCTGAACTTATAGCTAGACACACAATTACCGCTGCGCAGAGATATCTGCACAACATTCGCCTGCCTCCTCGGATGGAAATCAAAACCGTTGGAACTGAGGCCACGCTACTCCCGCACCCATTGCCTGTCAACGTTTGAAGGGCGGCCCGTTCCAAAGTGGTTAATCGTTAAAGAGAGTCAAAGAAAAGCAGACCCGCTCAAACGGGTCCGCCCTTAGAACTTGCATTTCGAAGTGCCCAACCTGACACGAACTATTTTTGCCCGGGATTCTTGGGGGACTCCGGAGCTGCCTCTTTGCTCTTCTCTTGAATGGAAACTAGTTCAACCTCGAAGATGAGGGTGCTGTCAGGCCCGATATCGGCACCCGCGCCGCGATCTCCATAAGCAAGGTCCGACGGAATGAACAGCTGCCATTTTGAACCAACCGGCATCAGCTGAAGGGCTTCGGTCCATCCCTTGATCACTCCACTCACGGGAAACGTAACTGGCTGACCGCGCTTGTAGGAGCTGTCAAATTCGGTCCCGTTAATAAGAGTGCCGCGGTAGTTGCACACCACCGTATCGGTCGCCGTCGGCTTCGGTCCAGTTCCCTCTTTCAGAATCTTGTATTGCAGACCGCTGGGTAGCGTGACCACGCCTTCTTTTCCTTTGTTCGCCGCTAGGAAAGCATCCCCTTCTTTCTTATTGGCTGCGCCCGCGGCCTGCATCTTTTCCATCTGCTGCTTGCCGACTTCCTCTTGCACCACTTTGATTGCAGCCTGCGCTTCTTCTTCGGTGAGCAGAGTCTTTCCGCCGACCAGGCCGTCTTTCAGTCCGCGTGCCAGAACAGCCGGATCGTATGGAACCGACTGCTTCTTAAAACTTTCGGCCATCCGTTGCCCGGTCCTCATCCCGACTGCGTAGCTGAATTTTTCTTTTTGCGTTTTTAGTGTCAGACCTGTCGCGGGCTTGGCTGAGGTGGTTGGACGCTTTGCAGAAGTTTGCGACTTGGTCGTAGTGCTGGGTGGAGTAGTAGCGGTGGGAGTCTGCTGCGCCAGGGCGTTCCCCAGCAGCAATATACCAGCCGCCAATAGGTTTACTGCGGTTGTGAATTTTTGCATGTGGATATTGTCACATCGCGAGGAAGGTCTCGGCAAACTGCCGGCTCGTAGCAGGCGGGTTTCCAAGTTCTGTTTCCATCAACAAGCGATTGCGACTTCAGGAACTCTTCAACTTATAGCCGGGGGGAATCTCGAACGTCGAAGGATCAGGTTCCTGCGTTGAGGTCGGCTTGCAGTAAGTAGTCTGCGATCCTGATGCGCTGGTAATTTTGGTTAGAACAGGTGTTTTCAGCTTGGTGCTCATCCAAACCTCGGTAACGGTTGGCGGCGTTGCCTTGGGTAATGGAGGTGCATTGGGAGCTGCCGGCGATTTGGGGGAACCAGGCATCTGCGGCATTTTCGGCATGGGCGGCGCCTGAGGCTTCTGTGCCGCGGGAAGAACATAACGCTTGCCTTCAACTTCATGTCCCTCGATCATGCTTTTGCCCAGATCCTGCACTTGCATAGCGGGAGGCGGCGGCGCTCCTCCTGGTAGCTTCGAACTACCCGGCGCCGCGGCGCCGCAGGCTGCAGGCATGGGAATGATCGTTGCCTCCTTTTTCAGGTGGTCAAGCAGAATGGTCTTCTGATCCGCCGGGTTCGAAATGATGCTGGAGCTGGGCGTATCGATGCGCATCTTGCCGCTACTCGATCGCCACATGCGCGAAGAGGATTGCGCGCTGGCACTGCCGCCCGGCGCCTCAGACTTGGTAGCACAATCGGAACAGGAAGGAGGTATCGGCGGCTGAGATATTTGAGACATTTGAGACATTGCCTCGCGGCGCCAAAGTCTATCACGCTTGGTGGGCCCGCAAGGATTTGAACCTTGGACCAATGGATTATGAGTCCACTGCTCTAACCGCTGAGCTACGGGCCCACTGCACTATTAAACTAACATAACGAGTCCGGGGCGCAGATCGCCTGCACACGCTATGAAATTCTTCGCAAATTCGCCGGCGCCGTCGCTCTAGGAAAGTTTCTCAAAACGGGCTCGTGGAAAAAGTCTGAAGAAATAGTGCTTCCTTTCTTCTGCCTGCGGCATCTAGTTCCCTTGCAGTCATTGCACCTTCCTGACATTCGTTATAAATTCGACTGAAGGATTTTAAGCACTATGCAGTCGATCTCGAAACGCATCGCGTGGCTTTCGCTGCTCCTGACCTTGTGGTCGGCGTTGGCCTTTGCTGTGCATCATCATTCGAGTCAGGATGAGTCAGCAACCTGTCAGGTTTGCATCGCGGCCCACTCCGCATCGCCAACCGCTGCATCCCCCACTCCCAAGCCGGTGTTCTTTTGCGTCCCGGCCTTCCGTCCACAGCCTACAGCCGCCAAACAACAGCTAATTGCTTTTGCTTTATATATCCGGCCACCTCCAGTCGTCTAAGAATCGTCTCCTCGTTCTGTATACGAGGGTCCGGCATACGGGTCCGGTTCGTTTCTCCTTGAACCGCTCTCCCGATGTTTATATTGACGATCTTCATATTGACGATCTTTTCGACAATTTCTCTGGAGGAATCATGCAGGCTTCTTACAGAAAGTCGCTCCCTGCGGCTTTTGTGGCGCTTTTCCTTTTGTCCCTCGGCCTTGCGGCTTTCGCTCAATCAGGCGGAAATTCGGGGTCCATCAGTGGCACTGTGCAGGACCCTAGTAGTGCGGTCGTTCCGAATGCAACCGTTGAAATTCACAATCCGGTCAGCCAGTTCGACCGATCCACCACCACGGATAAATCTGGTAATTTCACCTTTCCGAACGTTCCGTTCAATCCGTATCACATGTCCGTGACTGCGACAGGGTTCGCGCAAGAAGTGCAGGATATCGACGTTCGCTCCGTAGTCCCGATCAGTGTCAAGATCAATCTCCAAGTATTAGGATCAAACACGTCAGTGACTGTGGAGGCTCCAGCTGCCGATTTGCTGGAGAACGATCCCACCTTCCACACTGACGTGGACAGAAACTTGTTCAACAAAATTCCCTTGGAGAGCACTACATCATCATTGAGTTCTGAGGTCACGCTCGCCACACCGGGCATAGCCGCCGATTCGAACGGCCTCTTCCACGGGCTCGGCGACCACGCGGAGAATTCGTTCTCCGTGGACGGCCAGCCAATTACAGACCAGCAAAGCAAGGTATTCTCGAATCAGCTTCCTCTCGACGCCGTTCAGTCGATGGAAGTAATTTCCGGGGCCCCCCCTGCGGAATACGGAGGCAAGACCAGCGTTGTGATTGTTGCAACAACTCGTTCGGGCCAGGGAGTGACGACCCCACACGGCAGCGTAACCACTTCCTACGGGTCTTTTGGAACATCGAACGTTGAGGCTGAACTCGCTTATGGAGGTAAGAACTGGGGAAACTTTATTTCGGCTAACGGCTTAAATACTGGCCGCTTCCTGGATCCGCCGGAATTCACGGTACTGCACGACAAGGGCAACGAACAGAATGTCTTCGACCGGGTGGATTATCAGCTGAACAATACCGACTCGATTCACCTGAACTTCGGCTACAGCCGGAGCTGGTTTCAGACGCCGAATTCGCTTGACGCAGAAAATGCGACGCCCTGGAGCGGACTGCAAGGGATTGAGCCGCAAATGGCAGCCTTTAACGGCACAGGCCCGAACGGAACTATCGTCGGCTCCGCCGACCAGCGCTCCAAGATCGGCACGTTTAATATCGCGCCTTCATGGACGCATGTTTTGAACAAGGACACCGTGTTTACCTTGGGCGCATTCGTGCGCCGCGACAATTACAACTACTACCCAAGCAACGATCCGTTCGCAGACCTCGGGCCACCCAGTCTCCAGAGAGAGTCCGTAGGCCAGAATCGCACGCTGACGAATGCCGGTCTTCGATCCGATCTTTCCTACGTCAAAGGGATTAACCAGATCAAGGCTGGAGTCACTTACGAACAGACATTTCTCAATGAGGACGACGCTCTCGGGATCGTCGATCCAACTTTCAACGCACCCTGCATTACTGCCGCGGCTACGAGTGCATTCAACATCTACCCCTTCGTCGCGACACCTGCTCCGGGTATCGCGAATCCCTCGCAATGTGGCGGCGTCTACCAGGCAAATGTTGCGACCAACACAAACGCGCCTGGCAGCACTCTTTACCCGTACTTCAACCCCACCTTGGCCCCTTACGACTTGACCCGTGGCGGAGGCTTGTACACTTTCAATGGCCATACCGACGTGAAGGAACTCGCCCTGTATGTGCGCGACAACATCACAACGGGAAATTGGTCTTTGAACCTCGGTCTACGCGGCGATCTCTACAACGGTCTCACCACCGCGCGGCAGGCTGAACCTCGCGTGGGCATTGCTTACGACGTCAAGAAAACCAACACGATTCTCCGTATTTCTTACGCTCGCACTCTGGAGTCGCCCTTCAATGAAAACCTGGTGCTATCTAGCAACGGATGCGCAAATGCCGTACTCAATCCGCTTCTTGCCTGTTCCTCCTCCGCGCTGACGCCGTTGAGTCCGGGCTTCCGAAATGAATTCCACGCTGGGCTGGAGCAGGCTTTCGGAAAATACTTAGTATTTTCCGGCGAGTGGATCTCCAAGTACACCCATAATGGCTACGACTTCAGCGTGCTCGGGAATACGCCGATCACTTTTCCCATTGAATGGCACAACTCGAAGATTCCTGGATATGCGGGTCGCGTCAGCGTACCTGAAATCCATGGCTTCTCCGCGCTCATGGTCTTCTCCAGCGTAGCGGCGCGCTTCTTTCCGCCGCAGATTGGCGGCGCAGGCGCTACTGTTGGGGCTCCGGGTACACCCTTCCGGATTGACCACGACGAAAAGTTCAACGAGACCACACACTTCCAATATCAACCCTGGAAGAGCGGCCCTTGGATGGGCTTCAATTGGCGGTATGACAGCGGCCTGGTCGCAGGTAATGCGCCTTGCTACGGAGTAAATGCCAACAACGATTGTCCGCAATCGACCACAATCGGTGGCCAACCCGCCGTGTTCGTGCAAGATGCTTTCGGAAATCCGCTCTCCGCCGACCAGGAGTTCGAGGCCGGCTTCACCTGCAACGGCGTCCGTGCGACGCCAACATCTCCGTTACCTGCCGCCTGCCTGGCGTCGCAGTTCGGAACCAACTTAATAAAAGTACCGGCGCCGAACACCCAAAACGACGATCACAATCCGGCGCGCATTGCATCCCGGAATCTCTTCGACCTCTCCATCGGTCATGACAATTTGTTTCATGGCGAGAGGTACAAATGGAGCGCGCAATTCACCGTCATCAACCTGGCAAACAACTACGTGCTGTACAACTTTCTCTCGACGTTCAGCGGCACGCATTATGTAACGCCGCGCACGCTAACCGCAGAACTGGCCTTCCACTTCTGAAAGTTGCTTGTGATGCGAGAATTGTTCTGTAGAAAAAGTATGAGGGCAGCACGGTCGAAACCGGGCCGCCCTCACGTGCTCAGAAATTTATCTATAGATTCTGAAGATTTGGCTGGTTACGTTGACTGCCGGCTTTGCTGAACGAACCGCAGAAGATTCGCATCGAGGATTTTCTTGTGCTCCTCGGGAACTTCCACGAAGCGGAAAGGCTGCAGCCATCCTTGCGTAGCCCACATGGGGAACATCATTTCCGCTTTTTCCCGGATCGTTGCCTCTCCCAATTGAAAGATCAACTCAACTTGTAGTTTTTCGTCGAGCGGCTTTTCGACGTTCAAGAGTCCGCCAGTCGTAGAAAGCTGATGCAGCTTGCCTCTTAGCTCACGCCGGTTCGGCAAGCGGATCAGCGCCAATATCGATCCACGCAGTTTGACGCGAAACGGGCGCGGGGTAAGGCTCGGCGAGGTCGCCGAAGAGATTTCGAGTTCCGCGGATTCTGGGGTCTGTGACATCGTGGCTGAATTATGGCACTACATCAGTCACCACAGGAGGTTACGAAAGAACGGGAAGCCGAACACGACCATTGTCAGGAGGAAGGCTAAAGTAATTTCACGGACATTATTTTCTTCTGGGCGTCTTGCCCTGGCCGGAGAAGACGTTGTAAGGCCAAACATTTTTGCTGTTGGCCGTCGCCTTGCCTTCCGCGCTACCCGATGTAGTCGATTTAGGAACAGAGTTCCAATCCTCCGGCGGATCGGCCAGCCCCCATACATTTCCCTCGTTAAACAGCGACACCCCGATGAGAAAAGATTTCCCGTCGTTGCCCAGCGGCAGACAATTCGCCACACGGCCAGAGGCGCTTCCGCCACCCGGCAGGTCACCGAGGAGGACAGGAGTTTCCAGGGGCAAGGCTTGCGAGGCGCGAATCCCACAACCTTGGGGACTTACTACCAGCGCCACACACTGCGCGGAGAACGGATGCCTTCGATCCATGCTGGTAACGACCAGAGGGATCTGCACGCGCACTCGCGTGCTGCGGCGCGTCATCTTCGGTGTCAGTATCTCCATCTTTCTCCACCAACTTACTAGTGTGACAGAACAGAGGCCGCAGCATCGCCTAAGAAAGAGCAAACCTTCGTCACGAAAGTAACCTTACTTGCGGGAGGGCGAGATTGATACCAGCGCTTCGCCCAGATCGCAGGCGTCACATTTCCCCTGTTAAGATGGCTTGGCCTGCAGCCAACGATATCCGTGAAACTGCCAACTGCTCCCGTCACCGCCGAATGGAACCTGTTGCTGGCAGCGGTTTCTCCCGACTCACGAAGTGATCAGCTTGAACTTCTCTTAAAAAGCCCGATCCGTTGGGATCTTCTTCTTCGCCTCGCAGATCAGCATGGCGTTGCCTCGCTGCTACATCAAAGACTGGAGCCTCTGACTGATCTGGTTCCGCCTGCGATATTGGCATCGCTGCGCAAGGCTTATGAGCGGAACATTCACAAGTCTCTTTTTCTCGCTCGAGAACTGATCCGAATTCTGGATTGCCTGGGTGAACTCGGCATCGAGGTCATTCCTTATAAAGGCGTCGTGCTAGCAGAGCTTTACTACGGGGATATTGCTTTGCGTCAATCCGGCGATATGGATTTATTCGTTCGTAGGCAAGATGTGGCTCCGATCAAAAGAGCGGTTCGCGATCTCGGGTATACACCGCGCTTACTCATTCCGGCAGATGCCGAGCAGGACTACATTGCTTCGGGATATGAGTATACGTTCGACAGTTCTGCGGGAAAGAACCTGCTGGAATTGCAGTGGGCGCTGCAGCCGCATTTCTACGCAGTCGATTTTGACATGCAGGGATTGTTTGAGCGCTCAAGGAATGTGACGGTCGCTGGTCGCGTTATGAAGACACCATCGCCCGAAGATTTGTTACTGATCCTTTCTGTGCATGCCGCGAAACACGTCTGGGGACGCCTGATCTGGCTCCGCGACATAGCGCAGATCCTAAAGCAAGAAGAGCTGAATTGGAATTGGATTCAGTCGCAGTCACGGAAGCTCGGCATTGCACAAATCGTACACATAACGCTCGTACTGGCTGACCGACTTCTCGGGACGTCAATTCCGCCGGCTGTGGAAACCGCCGTGAGGGAAGACAAGACAGCGCAGAGATTGGCCGAACAAGTCGCTGTCTCCGTTGCCGCGGGAGTCACATACGAAGAAAACAAATTATCGTATTTTCGTCTCATGATGTGCCTTCGAGAACGCAGAACAGACCGTCTGCGCTTCCTGGCGCGATTAACCTTTACACCAGGCCCCGGCGAATGGGAGGCGATTTGCCTTCCCAAACCTCTGTTCCCTCTCTACCGGCTGGTGCGGCTAGCGCGGCTTGCCTCCAGGTTGGCGCGCTAACGACTTGCTAATCCTCCCGCAGTTTCTCCACCGTCCAAAATGTAGACGTGGCCTGTGGCGTAGGCCGCATCATCGGATGCGAGATAGGCGAACAAGCCGGCGATTTCCTCCGGCTTGGCGTGGCGGTGGAGGGGAATTTTATTGTTCACTTCATCGAGCATATCGTCGGTGTATTCGGCGCGCTGCATGGGCGTGAGGACGTATCCGGGCGCAACGGCACACACGCGCACTTTGGGCGCGAGTTCGAGCGCCATCGAGCGTGTCAATTCAATCACTCCCGCTTTGGTGGCGTTGTAATCGGCATAATAGGGATAACCCATGATGCCGTTGGTTGAGGCGGTCTGCAGAATCACTCCGCTGCCGCGCTCGGCCGCGTAATTTTCGATCATGTGCCGCGCTGCGGTTTGCGCTACATAGAAAACTCCAGTGAGATTCACGGCAATCACGCGGTCCCACTCTTCGGGAGTAATCTCGATAAATTTGTGGCGGATGCTGATGCCGGCATTATTGACGAGCACATCGACTCCGTCCATCACGCGGATCGCGTCGGCCATCGCCGCTTCCACCTGCATCAGATCGGTTACGTCGGCAATGATAGCCTCAGAGATCCGTGGAAGTTGGTGACGAATGGATGCACACGCCTTGGCATCGCGATCGAGGATGCAGACGCGTGAATCTTCTTCGAGAAAGCGCGCCGCCGTGGCTGCGCCGATTCCGCTGGCGCCTCCAGTGATGAGGACGCGTTTGTCTTTCAGACCTCTCATCCGCGAATGGTTGAATTCTATCAGGGGCTCCACGGCATGTTAGTTCTAGGCGCGCAGAAACGGATAGATCGTCCTCAACGAAGCTCGTCAAAGCGAAACGATTCCACGCCGCAGGCGGTGGCGGGACGCTGCGAACCGAATAGCCGGCGCGAAAATGAAACCGCGCCTCATATCTGAATCGTCAGATCGGTTTTCCACGGAAGAAATAAACCAGTTCAATGATCAGAATGATGACGACCATTAATTCCAGCACGAATGCCCGGCTTTGATTGAATTCGTCCACCATGAAGCGGTAGAGTTCTTCGGCCGTCTGCAATTTTTGCTGAACCAGATCCTTATAATCGGGTACGCCCACTTTGGATGCGGCCAGTTTGTACAGGCGTGCGGAGAACATGTCGCTGAGGAATTTGATCGCATTGTCGGCACGTTCGGTCAGTTCGCTTACGTCGAGCAGAACGGTGTGGAGTTTCGATGCGGCGCGGGCAGTTCGCCAGCGTGACCATAATCCCCGGCCTCCGCTCTCCAGAAAGTCATAAACATCTTCCAGTTGTTTCGTGAGCAACTCGTCGTAGTGGCGGAACTCCAGCAATTGCGAGTTGGCGTACTGCAATAGTTGAATCGCAGTTTCGGCGCCCGAGGGCGTGTCGTAGATGAAGGCAGCGTTCCATCCGATGACTGCCAGGTCGCTGGGATAGTAGGAAATCCGGGACTGCAGAACTTCCTGGCGTTCGCCATCGGAGAGCGGCTGAGTCTCACCACGAACCACTTGCGAAATACAATCAGCTTGAGAAGAAAGCAGGTCAGATGCCGAGGGTGAGCCGGCAATCTCGCGCAGATGAAAGATGAAATAGTCTTCCTTCAGCCACTCCGTCGTATAAGCCTTAACGATAGCCGGAGCGGCGCGCTCAAGTTTTTCTTTGACGATGCGGGTAGCGAGGCTTTCGAAGTTAGTATCCCAAACCCAGCGGCTGGAGAGTTGTACCAGCTTGTTCCAGTCGCCGGAAAACGGCAGTTCGAATACCACGCTGACCACGCCGTAGTCGAAATATTTAATCTCGCCCTGCAAGCGCTCGCCGCTTTCCAGAACCAGCGGCTCCAGGGCTTCTTCCACCGGCGGACGCTGAAAGCGTACGTATCCCGGAGCCATATGTTTGAAGCTAGTGTCGACGGTGCGGGCGCCGAGAATGCGGCGCAATTCGTCGAGGCGAATTTCTTCGCATACATCGAATTGGATCATTACCAGGACCGAGCCGCACAAAGGCGCGTCCGGCAGCTTGACCGCGACCAGCGTGGGCAAGGCTTCGGCAGGAACTTTGCCGACAGCAAGCGCAGTGATGGTAGTTTCACGATCCATAGAATTCAAACGGACCTGGGCGATTCGTCTAGGTCTGCATCCGGAACGCGAGAGACAACCGCGAGTATTCTATTGTCCCAGAAGTTGGTCGCTATGGCGAGAGGCAGTCTTTAGCTCATAGCTATACACAGGCATAAACTCTGCAAAATCAGCGACTTCTTCACCGTGCAGCGCTATCGTGCAGCGCGATTTGCAGCACCTCGGCGAGATGAAGAGCGCGTCGACCCGAGCCTTGCGCAATCTGCTCGCGGCAACTGAAGCCGTCGGCAATGATCAGCCAGTCGGATGGGGCTTGACGAACCGCCGGCAGAAGTTCGAGTTCGCCAATGGCAAGTGAGATGTTATATTTGTCGCGTTCGAATCCAAAGGATCCAGCCATCCCGCAACAACCCGCAGCGGGGCTTTGGAAATCGATGCCCAGACGGCTCAGGACAGCCTCTTCCGCAGTCATTTTCATGAGCGATTTCTGATGGCAATGACCATGGAGGATCGCCTTACGATTAAGATGGGGCAGCACGAAATTCTTCGCGTGAGCCTCAAGAAATTCGCCGAGTAGAAAAGTTTGGCGCGACAAAGCCTGCGCCCGTTCATCGTCAGGAAAAAGGTTGACGAGTTCGTCACGAAACACGGCGACGCAACTTGGCTCGAGGCCAACGATGGGAACGCCTGCCGCGATTTCGAGTGAAAGTTCATCAAGGATTCGTAGCAGAAGCGACTTTGCACGATCCAGCATTCCATGGTCGTAAAGCGGGCGTCCGCAGCATAAGTGGGCTCTTGGCACTGTGACGCGGAATCCGGCTGACTCGAGGACCTCCACGGCAGCCATGGCCGCGGAGGGATGGAAATAGTTGTTAAAAGTATCTGGCCACAGGAGGACGGGTGGGGCTTCGCCTTTACGCGTTGGGCTCGGGCGACTGTGAAACCAGCGCTTGAAAGTCTCTGTGGCGAACGCCGGAATGGCACGCTGCATGGGGATTCCAGCGACCATTTTTGAAATGTCGCGCAGAAACGGAAGTTGAGTTAGAAGGTTGGCGAGCCTGGGAGCGTGCGACGCAGCGCGCGCCCACAAATCGATATTGCCGAAAACATAGGCGCTGCGCGGTCGCACGCGGCCTTCGTAATAGTGCGAGAGGAATTCGGACTTGTAGGTAGCGAGGTCTACGCCGACCGGGCACTCGTTTTTGCATCCCTTGCAAGCCAGGCAGAGATCGAGTGATTGCTTCACTTCTTCGCTGCGCCAGCCGTCGCGGATCACTTCGCCCTGGGTCATTTCCCAAAGCAGGTGAGCGCGGCCCCGCGTCGAGTGCGCTTCCTCGCGTGTCGCGCGGTAGCTCGGGCACATCAGCCCGCCTTCTTCGCGGCGGCACTTGCCCACGCCCACACAGCGCAAAGTAGCCTCGGCCAGACTGCCGTGATCCGCAGCGAATTGAAAGTTCGTTTTAGGTTCCCAGGGCGCGTAATCTGCACCCAGCCGGAGATTCTCATCTAACTTGTAAGGCTCAATCAGCTTGCCAGGATTCATCTTCCATTCTGGATCCCACGCTGACTTGAATTCGCGAAACGCCTGCATCAGTTCCGGTCCGAACATTTTCGGAAGGAGCTCCCCGCGAGACTGACCATCGCCGTGTTCGCCTGAGATCGAGCCTCCATAGCTCACCACGAGGTCGGCCGCCTCTTCCATGAACTTGCGGAATTTCGCTATGCCTTCTTTCGATCGCAGGTCGAAGTTGATGCGCGTATGGACGCACCCATGGCCGAAGTGGCCGTAAAGCGAGCCTTTGTAGCCGTAGGCAGCCATCATTTTGCGCAGATCGCGAAGATAAGCGCCAAGTTTTTCGGGAGCCACCGCCGAGTCTTCCCAGCCTTCCCAGTTCAGCGGCTCGCCCGGGACATGCGACGTAACGCCGAGAGCGGATTCGCGAACTTCCCACACGCGTTTGATTTGCTGTTTATCCGTGTAGAGGCGCATCTCGGGGGCGATCGCACTTCTGCCGAGAGCCTGCATCAGGCCCCTGGCTTGGGATTCGGCTTCCCGCAGGCTTTTTGCGCCGAACTCCACCATCAGCCAGCCTCCGCCTTCGGGAAGAAGATCGAGGCCCTCGGAGTTAATCCCTTTCGTTCGCGTATAACCGACGAGAAGATCGTCGAAACCTTCAAGGCCGATCGGTTTGTGTTCCATGATTTCAGGCACGTGATCGGCACACTGGTAAATATCGGAGTAGGCGAGGACCAGCAGCACACGTTCCGGCGGGCTCTCGACCAAACGGCAGTTAGCTTCGAGTATGGTGACACATGTTCCTTCGGAGCCGACCAGGGCGCGGGCAACCTGAAAGCCATTCTCCGGCAGAAGGTAGTTCAAGTTGTAGCCCGAAACGCGGCGTGGGATATTTGGGAAACGTTGACGTACCAGATCGCCGTAAGTTGCGGCAATCGCCTTGAGCTTGGTAAAGATTTCGGCGCGGCGCCCGCCATGCTGAAAAATCTCTTCTAGTTCCGGGTTCGACGTGGCTCCAACTTTCATCCGAACGCCGTCGTAAGTGAGAATTTCAAGCGTCTCGATGTTGTCGTCCGTTTTGCCAGCCATGACAGAATGCACGCCGCAAGAGTTATTGCCGATCATTCCCCCGAGAGTGCAGCGGTCATGCGTGGCTGGATCGGGCGCGAAAGTGAGATGGTGTTTTTCGGCCGCGGCGCGGAGATGATCGAGCACCACTCCCGGCTGCACGCGGGCAATTCGACGGGCAGGATCGATTTCAAGGATCGCCGCCATGTATCTCGAAAAATCGAGGACGACAGCGACATTGCAGCATTGGCCGGCAAGCGAGGTGCCGCCGCCGCGGCAAAGCAAAGGCGCAGCAAACTCGCGGCAGAGAGCAACGGTGGTGGTCACATCGTCTGCGTCGCGAGGCAGCACAACGCCGATGGGAACCTGACGGTAATTGGAGCCGTCGGTGGCGTAGAGGGCGCGGCTACCGCTATCGAATCGAACTTCGCCGCGAATGCGAGAATGCAGAGCCTCAGCCAGGCCCGAAGCATCTACTTGCATAGACTTGGCAGCCCATGCAGCTTCTGCAAATCTATCCGCCATGCGCTCGGACTTTCTTCGCTACGACGCTCTGCACTTCAGACATTCGCTTGGTTATCTTCAGTTCGAAGGCGAATTTCCCGCATCGGACTTACGCGACACGCTGGTAATCATTATCTTCGTCCTACCGCCTTGAGATTCAATATTGATGGTGACCATGCTTTTGTTGTCGTTCGAAATGATTGTGGAACGGCCAGCGTCGGAAGTGGTCACCATGGCGTTCGGAAACTTAGCCTTATAGAAATTGAAAACCTGATCTACTGGATCGCTGCTCGTCGCGCTAATGGTTGCGGTGTGAACTCCTCCAAAGGTCGCGGTAGATGAACCGTTCCTCATCAATTCCGCTCCAGGATATAGATCCACACCAAGATTACGTGCCGCGTCAGCAGGATCCTTGGTGGTTTCAACATTGCCGAACGGAGTCTCGACCCTTACGTTGTTTCCCTCCTGGTGGGCGTGTACGTGGCGAGCCACACGCCAGGCGAAGAATGCGACCGAGCCAACACTCAGAATCCCTAAGAGCACGAGCACCCCAACCACGACGAGGATGACCTTGAGCGCACCGCCTCCCTGCCCGCCAGTTCCAGGGGGCAAGGAAGTCGCAGGAACTGTAGAACCAGCCATTGCGGGACTCGCGATATTCGGCGCGGGGGAGGAAGCAACTACGGCGGTTCCACACTTGTTGCAGAATCGAATTCCAGGCGTAAGACTCGCGCCACATTTATTGCAGAACGCCATAGATCACCTCGTGCAGAGCAACGAATTAAATGGTCCGCGCGAGTATACCGCAGATTGAAGGGCAGTGCAGGAGGAGTCTAAATCCAGGGACGAGTCGCGTAGTCCGTCATGGTAAGCCCAAGCAATAGAAACAAGAAAAACAGGGCGGCGACGATAACCAGCTTCGTGAGCTTTTCGCTGGCATGCCAAACGTGCATAAAGAAAAGAGCAACCAGAGTCGCCTTCAGCGTGGCGATGCCTAAAGCAACGGCAGCGTTAAATCGGCCGAGTTCAATGAAGGCGGCTTTATAAGTAATGTACGTGCAGATGAGCAGAGTGGCCCAGATGCCGAAATACATCTTCAGCGGCGAAGATTTTGCGTGTTCAGAATTCGCGTGGTCAGCCATAACGAGCCTCACGGGTGACGGTCAATCAGATAGAGCAACGGAAATAGGTAGATCCAGACAATATCAACGAAGTGCCAGTAGAGCCCGCCAATCTCGACCGGAGTGTGCCATTCCGGCGTGAAGCGTCCCTTCCATGCCATGATTAACAGCCAGGTAAAAATGCCCAAGCCGATGATCATGTGCAGTGCGTGCAGCCCGGTCATGATGAAGTAGAGAGAAAAAAATATTTCCGCGTGCCGCGGATTGGCGAACTCGCCCGGATGCCCGGGAACGGGAACGTGATCGAAGCTAAAAGATGCGCCAGGAACATGATGTTCTTCGAACTTGTCTTTGTATTCGTCTGCCTTGATACCAAGGAAGGTAAGACCGAGAAGCATGGTGATTCCAAGCATGACGATCAGCAGAGTTCGACGCGCTGTTTGCGCGGCCCAGACGGCGAGAACCACGGTCAAACTGCTGCAGATCAGAACAGCCGTGTTGGTGGCACCGAGCCTAGCATCGATGGATTTGCTGGCTGCACCGAAATCGCCAAAGTACCATTGGCGGTAAACCAGGTAGGAGCAGAATAAGCCGCCGAAAAACATGATCTCGGTGCCGAGGAAAACCCACATCCCCAAGCTTGCCGCATCGCGCTGTTGTTGGGGCTCTGCGAAGTGGTGGAGCAGTGCTGGGTTGTGCGCTAAGTGAGCTTCACCGTCATGATCGTGAACCGCGGTAAAGGAGTTATCTTGCAACGGTCACCCCCTCCTTATGCGGCGCATCCAGTTCATCATAGTTATAAGCTTCCCAGGTCACGACGGGTTCTCTGTCAAAATTGAAAGTCGGCGGCGGAGAAGCCGTCTGCCATTCTAGTCCGGCGGCGTTCCACGGATTGTCCGACGCGAGCTTGCCATAGCGCATCGACCACAGGAAATAAACCATCGGCAGCAGATAGCCGATGCCCAGCACGGTAGCACCTGCGGTCGAGAGCACATTCAAAACCTGAAACTCCGGCATGTGGCTGTAATCGTAGTAACGCCGCGGCATGCCCATGTAGCCGAGAACGAACTGTGGAAAGAATGTGAGGTTGAAACCGATGAAGACGATCAGCGCGGCCAGACGAGCCCATCCCTCCGGATAAAGGCGGCCAGAAATTTTAGGCCACCAGAAATGCATTCCTCCCAGATATCCCATTACCGCGCCTCCGACCATGATGTAGTGGAAGTGGGCGACGACGAAATAAGTATCGGTGACGTGGACGTCGATGCCGAGAGCTGCCAGAAATAATCCAGTGAGGCCACCAATGGTGAAGAGTCCAAGAAAACCAAAGGCGTAAAGCATGGGCGCGTCGTAGTGAATGGAGCCCTTGTAGAGCGTGGCGGTCCAATTGAAGACCTTAATGGCGGAAGGCAGAGCTACGGCATAGCTTAAGAAGGAAAAAACGAGAGCGGAATAAACCGAGATTCCGGCCACGAACATGTGATGCGCCCATACCAGAAACCCAAAGACAGCAATCGCAATGGACGAAAAAGCGACGAAGCTGTAGCCGAAAATTCGCTTGCGCGAGAAGCAAGCAATGATCTCGGTGACTACGCCCATGGAGGGCAGAATCATGATGTAGACCGCAGGATGGGAATAGAACCAGAACAGATGCTGAAAGAGGAGCGGGTCGCCGCCGAGCTTCGGGTCGAAGATGCCGAGGTGCAAAGTCCGCTCGGCAGCGACCAGCAAGATAGTGACGGCGATAACCGGTGTGCCCAAGAGCTGAATGATGCTGGTGGCGTAATGCGCCCAGATAAATAAGGGCAGTCGAGACCAGGTCATGCCCGGAGCACGCATACGGTGGATGGTGACCACGAAGTTCAGGCCCGTGAGGATGGAAGAAAATCCCGCAACAAAAATAGCCAGACCGGCTTCAACAAACTTGGTATTTGTAAGTGCGCTGAAGGGCACATAGAACGTCCAGCCCGTGTCAACACCGCCCGTCAACATGCAATGCAACATCATCACGCCGCCGATGATGTAGAGATACCAGCTGAGAAGGTTCACGCGTGGAAAAGCAAGATCCTTGGCTCCGATCATCATCGGCACTAGAAAGTTGCCCAGCACCGCCGGAATCGAAGGAATGAGAAAGAAAAACACCATGACCATGCCGTGCATGGTGAAAAGCTTGTTGTAGGTATCGGCCTGCACCAGATCGCCAGCGGGAGTGAGTAACTCGAGCCGGATGAGCAGCGCAAAAAAACCACCGATGAAAAAGAAGAACGTAATTGAGATGAGATAGAGAAGTGCGATGCGTTTATGGTCGGTGGTGAGTAGCCACGACCACACTCCGTACTCTTTGTTCAGATAATTCTCGCGTTCAACGGGTTGAGTTATCGGGGTAGCTGCCATACTCATTGCACCTGAGTTCTGTTGGTTTGCGCATTCGATTGCGCTTTCGCCTGTTCACTGGTCTCAGTTTTCATCGGACCTGGCCGCATGGCTAGGCTGGCGCTGGTTTTCGCGCCACGGGCCGGCTTGTTGGTGGAGATCGATTTGATATACGCCACCAAAGCATTCACCTGTTCTTCGCTGACCAAACCCTGAAACGTTGGCATGATTGGCTGGAATCCCTTGACCCGCTTCGCGCCCGGATCCAGAATGCATTCACGCAGATAGTTTTCGTCGGCCGTCACGGTGCGGCCATCTTCCAGCTCAACTGGTTGACCGTAAACTCCCTGCAGATTGGGTCCGCGTCCCTGTGCGTCGGTCCGGTGACAGGTAGAGCAGCCAAGTTCGGCGAAAATCTTCTCTCCGCTCGCAGAAAGTGGCCCGGTGGAAGCGCCGTTCATCCACGCCTCATACTGTGCTGGCTCCTGAACAACGATCGAGCCGACCATGCCGGAGTGCTGCGTGCCGCAGTATTCCGCGCAGAACAGGTGATACACCCCAGGCTTTGTAGCGCGAAACCATTCCACGGTGTAACGGCCGGGAAGCACATCCTGCTTAATGCGGAAAGCGGGAATATAAAAGCTGTGAATCACGTCCTGCGAAGTCATGATGAGTTTGACGTCGCGTCCCACGGGAACGTGCAGTTCATTGATTTCGCGCTGACCCTCGGCGTGTTCCACCTTCCACATCCACTGTTTCGCCACGACATAAACTTCGGTTGCATCCGCCGGGGGAGTGCGCTCTTCGAAGTAGACCGCCGCGCCCCAGACGAATATCACCATGAAGACGAGGAATGGAATCGCACTCCAGGTAATTTCCAGCGCGTTGGAGCCTTCGACCTGTTCGGCGCGAACACCCGGACGGTGGCGGTATCGCGCGGCAAAAAAGATGACGCAGACAAATACCAGCAAGGCCATCATCCCGGTCACGATCAGCAGGAAAATGTAGAGAGCATCCACGCGAGCCGCCAACGCGGAGGCCTGCTGCGGCCATAATGGAAAATTATTGAGCATACCGTGTCTTGCTTCCAGTCTTCTTGTTTACCGAGACGGCTACTGAGCGATCCAGCCGCCACAATACGAAAAATAAACCGCCGAGCAGCAGGATAGTCGCGGCTCCCGCCAGGCGCAGGATGTTGCCTACCATGGCGCCGTATTTTCCAGTCTCGGGATTGTAGTGATAGCAATAGAGCAGCACGGCATCGACAGCATTGCCAATCTTGCCCTGCGAAGCCTCTACCAGTCCCATGCGCAAATCCTTGGGCGGGAAATCCACACCGTAAAAGTAGCGCGAGATGCGACCCTGCGGCGTGAGCACCATGATTGCCGTGGCGTGCGCGAACTGATTACTTTTGGCGTCGTACTGATACTGGAAACCTACAGTCTTCGTCAACGCATTGATCGAGTCTGGCTGCCCGGTGAGGAAGTGCCAGCCTGCGGCGGCGTTGGGCCGCCCGTAGCGCTTGACATAATCAATCTTTTTGGCGGCCGCCATCTCCGGAGTTTCCCGCGGATTAAAGCTTACGGTGATAACGTCAAACTCGTTGCCCACGTCAAACTTCACCAGGCGCATGGCGCTGGCAAGTCCGGCCAGGGCTTCGCCGCAAAGCATGGTGCAGTTGTAGTAAACCAGGTTCAGGATCAGCGGCTTGTGGCCGAAGTAGTCGCCCAGCTTCACAGTATTCCCAGTGTCGTCGCGGAAGATGAGATCCGGAGGGACTTGCGCGTTCAAATGCTGTTCAATGCCAACGTTTTCCAGTCGCGGAGGCCGCGTGTTCGCGGGAGGAGACATCACGCCGCTGTTGATCTGAGCCCAGGCTGAGGCTGTTAACAGCGCGAACGACAATACGAGAACCGACATCGAATTGTATTTCTTACAACTCACTTCTTTTCACCCTTCTTGGCGATTGCTTTAGTTTTGTTTGTTTCGGCGTTTGTTTCAGTCTGAGCGCCTGCGACGCCCTCATTAGTCTCAGTCTGCGAGCGGACGGGCAGTCCACGTTGCGCCAATAAATCCATAGCACGTTCAATTGGGATGTGCACTGTACCGGCTTTCTCGTCGACCCATCCATAGCTATACAGCTCGTCATCTTGCTGCAACCGGATCCCGTTGAGCTGACCGCGCTCGTCCTCTTCCAGCCGAGGGCTGGGGAAAGAAGTTTGCGGATAACCGCGAGTAATATGGCGCGTATCTTCGGGAACATTCTTTACCAGCGGATTCACCGCCGACTGCGTGGCTCTCTCCCGGTGGTCGAGAAAAGCGTAAAAGCCCTTGAGCCCGAACATGCAGAGTACGGTCACCACCACCAGGGTCAACAGAAAATAGAAAATCCCTGCCGCACTCAAATCCTGATGCTCGTAGCTCTCGCGCTCTTGGCTGTTCCCGTGTTTTGAAGTCTCATTCATTTTTCATTACTCATGCGCGGGCTGCAGAACTTCGTTGGCATCCGGGTCATAGGCCGGCAGAAGCGGGAGCGAAGCCAGGTTGCGGAAAAAATACCAAAGCCAGATTCCGCCGATCGCGATGGGGACAACGATGTCCGCCAAAGTTATGGCAAAGGTCGCGGAAAAGTTCGCTTCGATGATCCAAAACAGGTCCACGTAGCACATTAGCAGTAGCAGGATGGCAACCCACACCAACTGTCGAACATTGCGCTTGAAGGGCCGGGAGAGCAGCATGGCAAAAGGGACGGCAAAGTGGAATAGAACCAGGCTGAGCGCAACGAATCCCCAACCCCCATTGATCCGTCTCAAGTAAAAAGTAATTTCCGAAGGAAGATTGCCCGCCCAGATGATGAGCCACTGGGAAAAAGAAAAATATGCCCAGACCATGATGAAGGTCAGCATCCACTTGCCGTGATCATGAACGAAACTCGGCTTCAGCAACTCAGACATCGGTTTGTAGACGAAAAGAATCCGCTCAACGACGACCGCGAAACACATTGCCGAAAGCACTTGACCGATCAGGACAATCAAGCCAAAGATCGTGGAGATCCACGTCGGATCGAACGACATGACCCAGTCGATAGCGGCGAAGGAAATGCTGAATCCATAAAGAATCAGGCCGGGTCCGGCGACTGCTTTGAAGCGCTGGCTATTATCCGGCGCACTTGGACGATCGGTTTGCTTCGACCACTTGGAAAGCAGGAACGAGAGCAGGTTCCAGATGGCGAAGTAGATAATCGCGCGAATCAGAAAACCGGAAAAGTTCAGATAACTTTCTTTGATGAAACTGTGTTTTTCGAGGTGCTCACGAATGTGTAAATCCTGGATGGACTCCAGGGGCATCGCCCACGGATAAATCCGGTGCTGCGCGACCGCGATAATCATCGGAATAAACAGAATCGCGAGCAATGGCAGAGTGCGCATGGCCGCTCCCAGAATGCGGCGAATGACCGTGCCCCAACCCCCGCCGGTCAGGTGGCGGATCATGAGGATTGCCATAGAACCAAGCGCCACGCCCAGCCAGCACATAAAACCAAGAATATAGGCACGATAAAACTTATCCGGCTCAACAAAGGCCAGCACAACGGCGATCACAGCGAAGACACCGCCGATAACCAGCGAGCGCTGAGAAATTTTTCTGACCACCGGGGGCGGCGTCAAATCAATCAGTGGAATGACGGCGCTCATGGTTGATCCTCTGACTTGGAATTCGCAGCGGGGGCGACAAGAGGCAAGGTTGCGCCGGAGCCATCCACTCCACTGAACTTGGGCGGTTGCGAGGGAACAGCCTGTCCAGCGGGAACATCCGCCTTGGTTGCGTTTTGGCTCAATTGCAGTGCACGAATGTACGCCACAATGTTCCAGCGGTCCCGGGGTGAAATTTGCGCAGAATAATCGGACATGATGCCAAAGCCGTTGCTCATCACATCGTAGAAATATCCCAAAGGAGCCTTCTGCAGTCGCGGGATGTGATACGACGGAGGTTTGACCGAGAATCCACGAGAAGGGATAAATCCGTTGCCATCTCCAAGAGGCGAATGGCACGGAGCGCAATAAATGTTGAAGCGCTCGCGTCCGCGTTCGAGAACTTCTTTGGTCACGGGAAACGGCATGTAATCGCCGGGATTGCTGCCGATTTTTCCAGTGTAGAAATACCTATCCGCCCGCAAGTCGCCGCGCGCCACCGTGCCCTCCACCAGCGGCCGAGCACCGCGCTGATCAGGGAAAAAATCACTCCTGGCCAGCGGATTCAGGCGCGGCTGCACGTGCATGTCGAGACGGCAACCGGAAAGCAAGCCAACGCCTCCCAGCGCAATCACGATAGAAATTTGGCGAAGGTGCAGCATCTAGCTGGGCACCTCCGAGATCGAGCGCGGGGCCAGACCCTCCATGAATTTGCGTGTTCCCGCCGGATCATATTTGGGATCGGAAGAAAACACGATCAGAAAGAAGCGATCCTTCGATGCCAGCGCAAACCGCGGCACGTTGAACACGGGATGATACGGCATGGGCAAGCCATTCAGCGCGAGCATGCCGAGTACAGCCGCTAGCGCAGCAAAAAGAATCGTCATTTCGAAAGTAATCACGATGAATGCTGGCCATGAGTGCGGGGGCTTGCCGCCAACGTTGATCGGGTAATCGACTGCTGAGATCCACCACTGCATCAGATAACCGCTAAGACCGCCGATAATGCCGCCAATCAATACCACCAAAGGAACGGCATTCTTGTGAAAGCCGATCTCTTCGGCCAAACCTTCGATTGGAAAGGGACTGTAAGCATCGATTTTTTGATAGCCAGCTTGATGAGTGTGCTTGGCTGCATCAATCAGAGCTTGCGCCGAATCGAACTCTGCCATGATGCCGTAAACCGGATCGCGCTTCATTCCTTTACCTCCGCTTCCGGCAGCAGGGTGCGCATCTCAAAGATCGAAATCATGGGCAGCAAACGCAGGAACAGGAACATCGCCGCCAGGAACATACCCAGCGTTCCGATGAAAGTCATCCAGTCCCAGCGCGTGGGGTAGTACACGCCCCAGGACGAGTTGAGGAAGTCGCGGCTGAGGCTTACCACGATGATGATGAAGCGCTCCAGCCACATGCCGACCAGGACCACGAACGAAACCAGGAATAGCGCCACCGGACTGGTGCGCAATTTGCGAATCCACAATACCTGCGGAATGAAAATATTGCAGGTCAGGAGCATGTAGTAGGGAATCGCGTAAGGCCCGTGGAGACGATTCCAGACGGTGAAAGCATCATAGCGATCGCCGCTATACCAACTCATGAAGGCTTCGATGCCGTAGCCATAAGCCACGATCAATCCCGTCGCTAGCATCACTTTCGCGGAGTTCTGCAGGTGGCGCTCGGTTATGAAATCTTCCAGACCGTAGATCTTGCGGATCGGGATGGCTAGCATCAACACCATCGCGAAGCCGGAGTAGATGGCGCCGGCAACAAAGTACGGCGGGAAAATAGTAGTGTGCCAGCCCGGGACGATGCCGATGGCAAAGTCAAAACTCACGACGGTATGAACGGAAAGCACGAGAGGCGTGGCTAATCCGGCGAGCAGTAAATAGGCAGTCTCATAGCGATGCCAGTGCCGTGCCGATCCCCGCCAGCCCATCGAAAGCGCACCGTAAATCAGCCTGGTTGCGGAATGCGTTGCGCGATCGCGAAGTGTAGCCAGGTCGGGAATCAAACCGATGAACCAGAACATCGCTGAGACGGTGGCATAAGTGGAAACCGCGAACACATCCCACATGAGCGGACTGCGGAACTGCGGCCACACCCGCATGGTATTGGGATAAGGAAAAAGCCAATACGCCAGCCAAGGACGGCCAACGTGGATCGCGGGGAAAATTCCCGCGCAAGCTACGGCAAACAACGTCATCGCTTCCGCGAAACGGTTAATGGAATTACGCCACGACTGCCGCAGCAACAAGAGGATGGCAGAGATGAGCGTGCCCGCGTGGCCGATTCCAATCCACCAAACGAAGTTGATAATGGCGAAGCCCCAACCAATCGGAATGGTGTCTCCCCAAATCCCGATGCCTTTCAAAAACAGGTAGCCAATGGCGTAGAGCATCATCATCGTCAGCATGAAGGCGACGCCGAAGCCGAGGAACCAGCCGTTCGACGCGGGACGGGTCAGCACAATGGAACTGATCTTTTCCGTGACCGTGGCGAAGGTGTGGCCCGGCTCAATAACCGGGGCCCGTTGATCTTCCACTGTCGTCTTGTATGGCTCGTTCATTGATTCGTCGCCCACGCCTGCATTGCGTTGGAGGTCTTGTCGCCTATGCTTTCAAATCCGGATTTGGGTTGTTCACTTCTGCCAGATAGGTTGTACGCGGGCGAGTATTCAGTTCGCCCAGCAGACTGTAATTGCGCGATTGCGCTTTTAACTTTGAAACTCTGCTGTTGGGATCATTGATGTTTCCGAATATGATCGCGTTCGCCGGACAGGACTGCTGGCATGCGGTCTGCAGTTCGCCGTCTTTGATTTTGATTTCCTTGCCTTCGCGCACCGAGGCAGTCTCAGCATCGATCTTGTGTTCGCTGATTCGCTGCACGCAATACGAGCATTTTTCCATCACGCCGCGGCTGCGCACGCTGACATCAGGATTGCGCATCAGTTTGTATTGCGGCGTCTCCCAATCCTGGTACAGCAGGAAGTTGAAGCGCCGCACTTTATAAGGACAATTGTTCGAACAATAGCGCGTCCCTACGCAGCGGTTGTAAATCATGTCGTTCAAGCCCTCGCTCGAGTGGTTCGTTGCGCCTACAGGGCAAACCACTTCGCACGGCGCGTCCTCGCACTGCTGACAAGGGACGGGTTGGAAAAATGCCTTGGGATTGTCGCGGTCGCGAGCTTCCTCGCTGGGATACTGATAGTAAGTATCGACGCGGATCCAGTGCATGTGACGGCCGATGGCGCATTGCTCCTTCCCGACGACCGCAATGTTATTTTCCGCAACGCACGCCACCATGCAGTTGTTGCAGCCCACGCAGGAATTGAGATCAATCGCCATGCCCCAGGCGTAGGCTTCTTCTTTATAGGGATACGGCTTGTACAGCGTGAGCCCCGGACCTGGCTCTTCGCCTTGTTCCTTGGCGAAGTTGGGATCTTTGCGATATTCGTCCAGCGCGGTTTCGCGAACCAGCGGACGATGATCGCCGTTGGGCGTGTCCATCCACTGGTAGCCCTGGGTCGAAGCGAGTACGTATTTCTCGCCCGTCTTTCGAATCTGCAGACCGGTTGCAAACCATGGAGCAGCGCTGGTACGGAGGGGATATGCATCGAAACCTTGCGCAGTTCCCACGCGCCCTGCGCGCTTGCGACCATAACCGAGCGTTACGGTGACGGAATTGTCCGGATGCCCCACCTGAACCCAAACCGGCCCCGTGACCTTCTTTCCATTGAGCTCGAGTTCGACCATGTCGATGCTCTTAACCTGCAGTCGCTCCGCCATCTTGGGGCCCATGAGGATGGCGTTGTCCCAAGTTAGTTTCGTCATCGGCTTGGGCAATTCCTGCAGCCATCCGTTGTTGGAAAATTGTCCGTCGTAGATGGAGGGATCGCGGCGGATGTTGAGCTCGATGGAATTTGCGTCAACCTTGGACGAATCCGGAGGAATCGTGTTCGCAAGCTCCTTCATCCGCGTAAACCCTTTTTCTGCGAACGCGCTTCCTTCAATCCATCCGTCATGCAGAGACTTTCGCCAGAAAGCTTCAAAATCCGCACCAGTGTGTTGCTTCTGCGAGTAAGCACGAACCAGATCGTAACCGGTGGCATCCGATTGACCGGAAAGCAGAGCAACAAATTCGACCGCACTCTTGCCTTGATAAAGAGGTGCAATGAGCGGCTGAATAATACTCACTGTGCCGTCGTAAGCGCGAGCATCGCCCCAAGCTTCGAGTTCATGCGCTTGATTGACGTGCCAGTGGCAAAGCTCGGCGGTCTCGTCCTGATAAAGACCGAGATGAACGCGCAGCGGAACTTTGTCGCTTTTGAGCAGTTTGGCAAATTCCAAATCGCTGGGCGCGTCGTAGGCAGGATTGCCGCCAATAATGACGAGCAAATCGACTTTTCCTGCATTGATATCGGCGGCTAAACTCTTGATGGATTCGGTCTGATTGATCGGGTTCGCATCGACTGGATCGGTATAGAGAACGGTTTTGCCTACATTGCCCAGACTTTGATTCATTGCATGGGCGAGCAGATGCACCACTGGAGGCTGGTGGTCGCCAGCGACTACGAGGCTGGAGCCGCGGTGGCTTTGTAAATCCGGCCAAACGGTAGCGAGGAATGATTGCTGCTCGCCAATTAATCCAGGCGGATTCGAGTTCATCGCCTCCACAACCGGCAGAGCTCTAGCTAGGGCCTCGACGTCCAGGACCCCCACCGGCAGCCGATGATCCGCCTTCGCTCCCGTAGTCGTTGGCGTACTCTCAACCATATACAGCCGGTTCATGTTGCCATCGGGATCGCGTCGCTTGGCGAAGTCGCGGATGTAACGCACATTGCCGGGGAATCCGGCGTAGAGAAAGTCGGCGTCGAGCGAAACAATTACGTCGGCCTTTGAGAAATCGTAGCGCGTCTCAACTGGCTGGCCGAAGGCCATCTTCGCGCCTTCGAGCACGTTATCGCGATTGACCGGCTCATACACGTGCCACTTGGCCTCAGGATAAATCTTAAGGAAATTGTTCAACTGATCAGCCAGCGTGGGTGAAGAGATAGTCGTCGTAAGAATGCGAATGCCCGCGCCCTTAAGTGCTTTCTGCGCGCTCAGCGGCCCGCGAATCGCGGTTACGAATGCCTGCCATGATTGCTGATCGCCCAAGGACACGATGCTCTGCGAGCGATCGGGATCATACATTCCGAGTATCGACGCCTGGGCAAAAATATCCGTACCGCCGAGCGATGCCGGATGCTTATCGTTCCCTTCAATCTTGGTCGGACGCCCGAGATGGCTCTCGACGAGCAGAGGGTTGGCGTAGCCGCCAAGCGTCATCGCCGTCGCATAAAACATAGGACGGCCGGGGACCACTTCTTCCGGCTGGCGGACGTAAGGAACGATGGGCTCGAGGGGCAGCTTCACGCAGCCAGTCATTCCCGCCAGCGCCATGGACGCGCCCATCACCTTCAGGAATCCGCGCCGCGACACCGAATCAACCCACTCCGATGCGCCCTTGGGAAACTCCCGGTGCAGCGCCTCCTGAAAATCCGCGCTGCCGGCAAGTTCTTCCAGGCTTCGCCAATATTCCGGACCGGCTTTCTCGTTCGCCTCGTTGATTTGATCGCGTAGGGAGTCGAGACTGAGCTTGCCTTTCTTGCTGGGGCAAACATCTTCGCGCTGGGCGTCGTTTTGTTCTTCGTTCTTCATTGGTTCCAGATCACTCTTGTACTCATTGTCATCCTGAGCGAAGCGAGAATTCGCGAAGCGAAGTCTTGCGCAGTCGAAGGATCCCTGTAATACCGGTAGCAGTGCGGGGCGCTGCAAGGCATTTTCCCAATGCTGATTGAGCGCATGAGAGTAATCCTGGAAGCGTTGTCTACCTGCCAATCTGGCAGGGATCCTTCGACTCCATGTTTGCTTCGCTTCGCGAAGCAAACACTCCGCTCAGGATGACAAGGTCTCATAGTCGACATTTACCGGTGACACGTGTTGCAACTCGTAATATCCCGCACGCTGCGGACGTTGTATTTTTTTACCAGCGCTGTTCCGAGATCAACCTGATCCGTGTAACTTTGCCCATCCACCACCACCGGATGCACGCCAGTCGGCGGCTGGTACCGCATGTTAAAAACCTCATCCCGCGGTCGCAAGTTATTCTGTGGTTGACGATGGCAGCCCAAACACCACTCCATCTGCAATGACTCCTGCTGGTACATCAGCGGCATCTGGTCGACCGGGCCATGGCAGGTGTTGCAGCCCACTCCCTTGGTCACATGAATGCTGTGATTGAAAAAAACGAAGTCAGGTAGCTGGTTCACCCGCGTCCATTGCAGCGACTGACCAGACCGGTAGCTGGCTCGCACCGGCTCCAACAGCTGGGCGTTGGTCCATATCTGCGAGTGGCAGTTCATGCAGGTCTTGGTGGGAGGAATGCCGGCAAAACTCGAAGTCTCGACCGAGGTGTGGCAGTAGCGGCAGTCGATACCTAATCCGGCAACGTGGTGCTGATGGCTGAAGGGCACCGGCTGCGGTTTTCGCACCCCGGCGTAAGTAATATAAGGCGAACTCTGAATTTCATACCCCACCAAGACAAGCGCGGCAATCACAAACACCGCGCCAAAAATCGTGGCCCGCGACAGAGTATTCGCACTGCGATGAAAAATCTGAGACATGCGTACGTACGATTTCTATTTAAATACGAATGAGACCCAGCAGATCCTTAGTATGTATGGAAGCCTTCTTGTTAAGACACGAGAGAACACCCACAGATTTCTTTTCGCGTCCGCTTGCAGAACTCGGAATTATAAATATTTCTGGTGAACTTGTCGCGTACTTAGATAAGAAAATTCACAAACCGAGTCTCAAATTGGATTTCAAAACAAAAAACTTGCAGCTCTCAATTTTGCAGTGTCGCTCCTCTACCGCAGGTTCATCACTAACAATTTAGGTTCGGTCATTTCCTCGATCGCATAACGCAGTCCCTCGCGCCCCAGGCCCGAATCTTTCACGCCGCCGTAAGGCATTTGGTCGATACGGAAGGACGGAATGTCGCCGGCGATGAGTGCTCCGACTTCCAATTCGTCGTAGGCCTGAAATAGCAGCTTTACGTCGCGGGTGAACAGCCCCGCCTGCAAGCCATAATTGGAATTGTTGATGCGCCGCAGCGCTTCGTCAAAATTCTGATATGGCTCAACCGTCACGACAGGGCCAAAAATTTCCTGGCAGTTTACCTTCATATCCGGCTTGGTGCCCGTGAGAACCGCTGGCTCGACGATTGACCCTCTGCGCCCCCCACCGCACAGCAGCCGGGCGCCGGAGCGCACCGCCTCGTCTATCCAGTTCGTGACCCGAACTGCATCACTTTCTCGAATTAGCGGGCCAACGTCAGTCGATTCTTCCATGGGATCACCGGTCTTCAGTTTTTTCACACCCTCCACCAGCAAATCAGTGAACTTTCCGTAGACCGATTGCTCCACCAGAATTCGCTGCACCGAGATGCACGTCTGTCCAGCGTAGCCGAAACCTCCGGTAACGCAGCGGTCGGCCGCATAGGCTACGTCAGCATCGCTATGCACAATGGCGCCGGCATTGCCGCCCAGTTCCAACGCAACTTTCTTCTTGCCAGCGCGGCGCTTAATGTCCCATCCCACCGGAACGCTGCCAGTGAAGCTGATCAGCTTGATGCGCTCATCGGTGACAAGCAGACTTGCATCCTCATTGGAAAGTGGCAACACATTCAGGCCGCCATCGGGCCAACCGGCTTGTTGAACGCACTCTGCCAGCAACAGCGAACACAACGGAGTTTGCGGCGCCGGCTTCAGCACCATGGGACATCCTGCAGCGATTGCGGGCGCTACTTTGTGCGCGACCAAATGGAGAGGAAAGTTAAATGGAGTGATTCCGACGATGGGGCCTAGCGGATAGCGCTTCACGATCCCCCAACGTCCGGCAGTAAACTCCTGCCAATCGAGGGGAAGATACTCTCCGTAGATACGTGTAGCTTCTTCTGCGGCAACGTTAAAAATGAAAACGGCGCGGTCAACCTCAGTGCGCGCCGCCTTGATCGGCTTCCCGGCTTCCTGAACGATGGTGCGGGAAAATTCCTCCCGGCGCTCGGCGATCGACTGAGCCACGCGCCTGAGCACCCGCTGCCGCTCAAAGGCCGGAAGCCGCCTGGTTGTACCGAAGGCTTTCACGGCGGCTGCAATCGCAGCCTCCGCGTGTTCGCGCCGCGCTTGAGTAACGCGTCCAACGACGCTGCCATTGAATGGCGACCGGACTTCCTCCACGTCGCCATCATCCGCCCAATGGCCATCGATAAAGAAACCGTGGGTTGCGACCGGTGTCTCCAATGGCGTCTCTACGGGGATGCCCGTCATTTCCGCCATGGTTCCTCCAATGTCTGAGGGAACGATTTTTGATTATAGGCCTTCTCCGCGGGTTGCCTATTTCGAAATCTGAATTATCAACTGCGAAGACAAGGATTTCCGAAAAGGCAGTCCCCAACTATTTCGTCGCTTTTCGCGTCCTTGCGTAGCCTCGTTCGGGCCTTACGACCCTCCTACTACACTTTCCTACTACAATGGGCCCCAGCGAATGCCCCTTCTCGAGACCATCTCCGAGCTCGCGCCTCGTCTCCGGCGGAGAGAAGTCTCTCCGCTGGAATTGACGCGCACGTGCCTGGACCGGATCGACAAACTGAATCCGAGGTTGAATGCATTTATCACCGTGACTGCAGAATCTGCGCTCGCCGAAGCGCGTGCGGCGGAAAGGGAAATCTTTCATGGCGAATGGCGCGGGCCACTGCACGGGATTCCGATTGCGATAAAAGACCTTATCGACACGGCAGGCGTGCGAACTAGCGCCGCCAGCGCGCTCTATCAGAATCGCGTACCGGTTGAAGATGCGGAAGTCGTACGGCGCTTACGGCAGGCCGGCGCAGTGATCCTCGGCAAAAATAATCTGCACGAGTTCGCTTATGGCGCGAGTTCGCTGGTCAGCTTCTTCGGCGACGTTCACAATCCGTGGAACGCGTCCTATATCGCCGGAGGCTCCTCCGGCGGATCGGCTGCAGCGGTCGCCGCGGGTCTCTGCTACGCGGCGATCGGAACCGACACGGCGGGCTCCATCCGCCTGCCGGCCGCGCTCTGTGGCTGCGTCGGGATCAAGCCGACTTATGGACGCGTCTCCGCGCGCGGGGTGATTCCGCTGTCGTGGTCGCTGGATCACGTGGGACCATTTGCCGCGACCGTCGCCGATTCCGCGCTTGTCTTGCAGGCTATCGCCGGATACGATCCGCTCGACATTCACAGCGCTGCTGTTCCTGTTTCTGATTATGTTTCTGGCTCTTCTACTTCAGCAGGCGAACGAACAAAGACTCTTCGCGTCGGGATCCCGCGTCCGTATTTTTTCGATGAGCTAGATGCTGAAATCCGCGCAGCCATCGAACAGGCTCTAACCGTGATCGGAACGCTCGTCGCGGAGACTAGCGAGATTCAGATCGAGATACCCGCGGATCGAGTCGTGCAAAACGCCGAATCGTATGCCATCCACGCCGACGACGTTTCCCGAACACCTGAGTTGTATCAGGCGGAGACGGTGCGGCGTATTCGCAATGGCGAAAACATTTCCGCGGCAGAATATATTCGCCGCCGCCAGGATCTGGACCGCGAGCGACGCCGCGCCCAGGACATATTCGCAAAAGTGGATTTGCTAGTCACGCCCACCACGCGCATTCCCGCGCCGGTAATCGCTGATCTAAGAAAAGATCCCGAGGCGCTGCGTCCCGCGGAAATTACTTTGCTGCGCAACACGCGGCCCTTTAATGTGTGGGGACTGCCTGCAATCTCACTCCCTTGCGGCTTCACGCGAAGCGGCTTGCCCATCGGCCTGCAGATCGCGGGTCCACCCTGGCGGGAAGATTTGGTGCTGAGGCTTGCTTGTGCCTACGAGCAGGCGACCGCTTGGCACAAGCAGCGCGCCGGCGGCGATGTAGAAGCCTGAGTGACGTGGTTGGTGTGGGACTTCTTGCCATCGTGATCGGCAATCGCCACGGGCTTGAGACGTTTCGCCTACCCTACCCCTCCCCAAGGGTCTTCTGGAATCATCGGCTTAGCAAAAAATTCCTCGCAAAATCCGGCTTTCAGAGAACTTAGGTATGAAAATCCGTGGAGCAAGGGAGTTAACACCAAGTTTTTCGTTACGATCTCTCCTGTCTTCTGCCGGATGGCCACGCTTCTGCCTGAACAATGATCGGACGAATCGGAGGGAGGCACAAGGCCGGATATCACGAGGTGAGGCTGTGGATTCTCGAGTTCCATGCCTACTGCGGACCTCGATCGGACAGATCAAAAGGCCGTGGCCTACCCCGGCGTGCTAGCTGAAGGGATACTTCGACTTCGCGAGGAGGATCTGGCGATCCTCCTCGCCTTCGCTCAGCATGACAGAGGATTCGGAGTTGATTACTCGTTTCTCAGTCCACCGTCCTGACATCATCGGGCAGCATCAGCACAAACATACAGTTCCCCGTCGCCGTCGAGCAGGAGAGAATCCCGCGGCGCAGTATTTTCAGCGGCGTGTCGTCAGGAAAGGTAAGCCGGTATTGGGCGGTGCGCAACGCTTCTGTAAATACTTTCAGCTTTTCGTCGCCACTGACGAACCGCACTGCCTCAGCTTTCGCTGGAGCGCCAGCACCGCCGCTCAGCAGGACAAAGAAATCCGCACTGCCAGTTTCCTTTGCTTTGCCCAGGTCGATGGTGCGCAGCGATTGCAGACTCTCATTATTATTTTTCGCTTCGCCATTCAGTTTGGAGTCGCTCTTGAGCAATGCATCAATTCTTTCCCGCGTTTCCGGAATCGGACGCAGCCCGGTCACCGCCAGTTCATAGGTTTCGAGCGCCCGATCCTTCTTTCCTTCTTTCTCGTAGATCTGGCCGAGATGGTCCCCGACTTCTCCGTGCTGGCCCAGTCCCCACGCGGCGGCGACGTATTTTTCCGCCATGTCGAGATTGCCTTTGCTGAAATAAACCCAGCCTAGCGTGTCCCAATAAGCAATGAGCGACGGAACGAGCGGCAAATCCTGTTGCGTAAGACGATCGAGCGACAAGTTGCGCAACGCCGCAGTGGTGGCTGAAACCGCCGACTCAGCATATTGCTGCGCGCGATCGAGATGAGCCTTTTTCAGCGAGAGCTGGTACGCAATGTTGTTCCACACCAGCGGAGTCGCGGAAAGCTCGACCGCGTGATCGAATGTCGCCAGAGCTTTGTCGTCCTGGCCAAGATTCAAATACGCATCGCCCAGACTGACTTGCAGTTCCGGATTATCGGGAGTGAGAGATGTAGCTTTCTGCAATTCAGCCGCTGCCAGGTCGTACTTCTTCCACTCGGAGTACATCGATCCCAATCCGGCATGGGCGAACTTGTCGAGCGGATTGATCTCGATCTGCTTGTTGAACGCGGTTGCGGCATCGTCGTATTTGCGTTCCTGCCAATAGGCGCGACCGAGAGCGTTGTAGGCGTACTCGTCGTAGGGATTGATTTCAATTTGCTTCTTCAGCGCGGCGATGGCGTCGTCGTTCTGGCGCATGCCCATGTAGGCGGCAGCAAGCATATTCCACGCATATTTATTTTTCGCGTCTACTTCCGTAGCGCGTTTCAGTAGCGTTACCGCCAACGGCAAATTGTTGCTGGCGATGGCTGCTCGACCGCTTTCGACCAGATCGTCCGCCTTCATGTCAGCTGGCGGCGCAGGTGAGCCAGCCACCGTATTTTCCAACGACAGAACCTGGCCCAGGTCAGAACTGACGGCGTGGCGGAAAGCTTCATAGTCTTCCGCGCGGGGCGCGGGCAATTCGTCCTGGCGCAAGGTGAGCGTTCGGTCCGCGGTGAATGTCGTTCCCTGCAATTTGTATGTAGCCTGGTATTCCGCGTAGTCTCGCTTCAGAGAAAAAGGCAGGGGCGCGCGCGCAGTGTATTTGGCGGGCAATTCGAGCTTTATTTTATAGACGTACTCTGCCTTCGGGCCGAGTTTCAGCGGTTCGGAGTCCGCGTCGCCATCCGCATCTCCGAGATCCGGAAGATTGAATTGGCACAGCGGCAACGTGAGATCCGATTTCTTCTTTGACCAATCGAGAAAATTCGGCCGGGAAACATCGTAAGACATCGTGAAGGCTTCACGAGTGGCGGCCGGATCACTGATCTTTAGGTTCGTGACATCGCCACCCATGCCGGAGTTTACGTTCTCAACAACGCGTTGCCATTGCGCCTCGGGAACACGGCGGAAGATGGAGCGCAGCAGCAGTTCCTCGTCGCCTCGAAACGTGTAATGTACGTGCGCTTCAAGTTTTCCAATCTGATTAATGGTTCCCTCCACTTCCGAAATCTCGCTGTCGGGCATGGGAGTGTCAGCGGGAGTTTCCTCCAGGTGCGGCGTGCCTGAGGCGGGGACGACCAATGCCAGTTTGTTTCGCAGACTGTAGGCCAGCAGACGGAACGGAGCCACTTCGCTGGTTGTATCCATCCAGATTTCTTGCTTTCCCATCGGCAGCATGGTGATGACGTGATCGAACTGCGAGGGCGACGGCACATCGGGATCAAGTTTGCGGCTGGAGTTGATCAGTACCGAAGAGGCATGCATGCCTTCCGCTTCGAGCAGCGATGCCAGCAACGTGTGCTTGTCTTTGCAGTCGCCGTATTGATTGTGCAGCACATCACTGGATGCGTGCGGTTGATAGCGTCCTAATCCTAACGACAGGCTTACATAGCGAAAGTTCTTGGCCACGTAATCGTAGAGCGCCTCTACTTTATCCAAATCGTTATTGAGACCCTTGGTAAGTTCTTCCGCTTTGGCACGAACTTCGGGCGAAGGCGCTCGCCGGTCTTTTTCCAGACCCGCATACCAGAGGCCGATCTGCTCCCAACTGACGAATGAGGTCAACTGGATGTCAGGCCTTTCGTCTTCAGGATGCTTCTTTTTTCTCTTGTTCTTGTCTTTATCTTTATCTTTGTCCTTATTTTTCTGGTCGTCTTCCCGTTCCAGGTGTGAACTTGTCCAGTGGTAAACGCGGCGTCCGTTAGTTTCCGAAATTGTCGGATTCATCTCCGGCTTATTTTTTAATTTGATGTCGCGGTTCGCAGGAACGTCAATATCAACCTCTTCATCGAGGTCAATGTTGGTCTTGTCAAAGTCGTAATCAGTCCAGAACTCGCCCGGAGCCAGGGCCGTGTGAATCACGGTGACGATGTCATATTCGAGCACCTCACCCGGACGCAGTCCGGGAACAGTGATGTGCTTCTGGCGGTAGTCGGTGTAAACCGGAGCCTGTTGCTCGAGCGGAGCGCTCAGATCCTGAACAGCATCGTCACCCGCCTTCACTACGCTGCCGTCGGCTTTGATAACGCGAACGTAAGCAATTTCAACCCGTTCGTTGGCGGAATTGTATCCAACTTGAATCTGACCCCATTGCTGAACGCCAGCTTCGCTTTGCACGCGAATTCGAGCGACGGTTTCCTTGCGCCCCGTCCCGTCGTTTTCGAAACGATAGACGGACTTGTATTGCTCGACGACAAAGGCTTCCTGCGAGTAATCGTGTCTGGTTTCTTCGGGCTTCGAAGGTGTCGTGCCCACCGATTTCGATTCCGCTGCTTTGGCCCCCTTCTTCGCTTTCGCGGGAAGAGTTGAGTTCGTGGGCGCCTGATCCGATTGTGCCGGAGCAGTTAAGGAAGCAACCAAGACGGAGAAAACAAGAAGCGGCAGAAAACAGAAACTACGCATGCGGTAATAGTAAGGCTTTCAGAGGGTGAATCCCAAGTCGGACTCTATCGAACGGTAGATTACGGAAGTTTTTTATCTGCGCGCGGAGTGAGTTGCCGGCGGATCAGGCCTTACGGGGTCAGGCGGGACGTACACATATTCCCCCGGACGCGCGTAGTGTAACTGCTCACGGGCTTCTTTCTCAATCGCTTTCGGGTCGGTCTTCATTCCCTGTATGCGCTGGGTGTAGATTTGGTTTTCCTTCTGTTCGAGCCCGATCCGCTTCTGCAGCGATTCATATTCCGCCCGCTTTTGTTTGTACACAACCATCCCATTCGCGCCCAACATCACGTGCACGAAGAGCAGGCCAGCCAGCGCCGCAACCGCAATCGTCGCTATCCGCCGCCTCAAGGCATGGACTCTGGAAAAAACAGGACGAAATTTCGTCATCCACGACGCGGCCAGAGCTTCGGCCTGCGGTGCTTTCTCCGCCATTGCGCGCAACCCATCTTGCGGACTGGGAAATCGTCGTACATTGGTAAGATTTTTTACTCGAAAATCCATTGCTTGGCCGCCCCGCCCAACTTCTCCAAACCTTGCTCACTGCGCGCCTCCGAGTAGACGCGCACTACCGGCTCGGTTCCGGAAAGCCGGTAACAAACCCACGAGCCATCTTCGAAAATCAGTTTTAACCCATCTTTGCGGACGACCTCGCTGACCTTGTGTCCACAGAACTCTTTCGGATCAGACTTCAACTTCTCAGTGAACTTCCCCTTCACCTCAGGCGTCAAGCGGAAGTTCTCGCGCTGCGGATAGTAGGAACCAACTTGGTTACATAACGCCTGCAATTGTTCGCCCAACGACTTGCCGCGCTTCGCCACCATCTCACAGCACAGCAGGCCGGCCAGCACCCCGTCTTTTTCCGGCACGTGATGCCGGATCGACAGCCCGGCGCTCTCTTCGCCACCAATCGCAATCTTGTCCTGCATGATGAGTTCGCCAATATATTTGAAGCCGACCGGGGTCTCATGCAGCTCGACGCCGCGCGCCTTGGCGATGGCATTGATCAAGTTCGTGGTCGCGACCGACTTTGCCACGCCATTTTTCCAGCCCCGGCTTTCCACCAGATAATCGAAAAGCAACGCAATCACATAGTTCGGCTGCATGAATGTTCCGTCGGCATCGACAATCCCGAAACGATCGGCATCACCATCGGCGGCAATACCAATTTGCGCACCGGTGGACCGCATTTTTTCCCGCAAGTCTTCGAGCAGGTGATCATCGGGCTCGGGCGCGTGCCCGCCAAAAAGCACATCGCGGCAATCATGAACTGTGGAAACCTTTACGCCGGCATTCCGCAAGAACTCATCCGAATATCCTCGCGCGGCACCCCACATAGGATCGAAACAAACCTGCAGGTTCGCTTTACGGATTACGTCCAGATCCACGATCTCTGCCAATCGCTTCAGGTAGCCCGGCTTCACATCGAGCGATTCGCGCGCGAGGACGCCGTCATTTCTTGTTTTGGCTGACTCACGCTCACGATCTCCTGCTTCAATTTCCGCTTCGATCTTCTTCGTAACCTCAGGCAGCGCCGGACATCCATCCGGGATGGAGAACTTGATCCCGTTATACTGCGGCGGATTGTGCGAGGCGGTGAAATTGATGACGCCGTCAGCTTTGATTTGGACAACAGCATAAGCAAATGCCGGAGTGGGCGCGGCTTCCGCAACTACAACTGGGGTAATCCCGTTTGCTTCCAGAATTTCCGCCGCCATAGAACAAAAGGTCTCGCCCAAAAATCGCGGGTCGCGTCCGATGATCACTCGCGCTCCTCGCGGCTTCTGCGCGACAACGTAACGGGCAATTCCACCTACCGCACGTCGCACATTGGCGAAGGTAAATTCCTCAGCCATTACTGCTCGCCAGCCTGATGTGCCAAACTTAATTTGCGTCTTCATGTTTTTTGTTCCATAGCTTAAGGTGCCACTCTCTCGACGTGAGTTGGCTGAATGCTTATTCTTGAAAGCCGAAGGCTGATTTTACATGACCGACAAACGAATCGTCCTCACCACATCTGGCTCGGAAGAAGAGGCGCAGAAGATCGCGCGTCACCTGGTGGAGAACCGCATGGCCGCGTGCGTAAACATCGTCCCACAGATTCTATCGGTATATCGCTGGCAAGGCAGCGTTGAAGAAGCTCGAGAGTGGCTTTTGATAATCAAGACGACTGCCGATGCTTTCGAAAAAGTCCGCGAGGCGATAGTTAAGCTGCACTCTTACGAACTGCCTGAGTGCGTCTGCCTGACCATTGGAGGCGGATCACCCAGCTTTCTGCAATGGATCGCAGATTCTGTCTCAGCGAAAGAATAGTTCAAGCAGAGTTTACTGGTACGATGGTCTGCGCGGATCCCTGGCAAAAGTTTCTATATTGCCGCCAGCCCCATATCCAGATCATCCAGAATATCCTGCACGTCCTCGATCCCCACGGAAATCCGCACCATGCCGTCAGTAAGTCCAATCGCTTTGCGGCCCTTTTCGCCTAATGCGGCGTGCGTCATCGTTGCCGGATGGGAGATGAGCGTTTCCACCCCGCCCAGAGATTCGCCCAGGGAACACAGGCGCAGTTTCTTCAACATCTTGTTAGCGTTTTTCAGCGAGCCGGTCTCAAACGTAATCATCGCGCCGAAGCCACTCATCTGCCGCTTTGCCAATTCGTGTTCCGGATGATCTGCCAACCCTGGGTAAAAAACTTTTTTAACCTTCTTATGACTGGCCAGAAAGTCCGCGACTGCCCGCCCGTTGCTGTCATGGATTTCCATGCGCGCCGCCAACGTCTTTACTCCACGCAGCACCAGCCAGCATTCAAACGGAGAGAGTATCGCTCCCGCGCACTTTTGCAAGAAAGCCAGCTTTTCCGCCTGCTCCGGCCTGCTGCAAACTACTACGCCGCCCAACCCATCGCTGTGACCGTTGAGAAACTTGGTGGTCGAGTGCACCACCATGTCTGCGCCCAGCGCCAAGGGCTGCTGAAAATAAGGAGACATGAACGTGTTGTCGACTACCAGCTCAACCTTTTTTCGCCGGCAAATTCTGCTGATTTCAGTCAGATCGCTCAAGCGCATCAAGGGATTGGTCGGCGTCTCCACATAAACCATGCGCGTATTTTTGCGGATTGTGCGCTCTACGTTTTCGGCGTCCGATGTGTCGACGTAGGAAAATTCCAAACCAAAATTCGTCAATACCTGATTGAACAGTCGCGGCGTTCCGCCGTATAGGTCATTTCCGCACACCACGTGATCGCCAGTCTTCAACATGCTCGCGATGGCGTTGATTGCCGCCATACCGCTGCCAAAAACTCGCGCCGCTACTCCGCCTTCGAGCGAAGCAAGATTTTCTTCCAGCCGGTCACGTGTGGGATTCGAAACTCGAGAATACTCGTACCCCTTGTTCTCACCGATCCCCTGCTGCACATAGGTAGAACTCAAATAAATGGGAACGTTGACAGCGCCTGTCAAAGGATCCGGCTCTTGCCCATCGTGAATCGCGCACGTCGCAAACCCAGCTTGTCTATTTTTCGTCATGATTACTTTCTAAGATTTATCGGTTTCTCAGCGATCTCTGCGGACTTTCCCAGCGTCCTCTGCGAGTGAGTTCTGTCTAAATCCCACCCTCAAAAATTTTCTTCGACAAATACCGCTCCGCCGAATCGGGGATAATCGTGGCCACCCGTTTTCCTGCGCCCAACCGTCGCGCCACTTGCATAGCCGCGAACACCGCAGCTCCGCCGCTCGATCCCGCCAGCACACCTTCCCGCGCCGCAAGCTTCTTCACCATTTCGAACGCATCCTCGTCCGATACCGCAATCACTTCATCGCAGACCGAACGATCAAAAGTCTTCGGAATAAAACTCGCGCCGATGCCTTCCACTTTATGCGGTCCCGGTTCACCCCCACCCAGCACTGATCCCTGCGTCTCCGCGGCGACAGCCAAGACTCCCGGCACATGCTCCTTCATGTATCGAGCGATTCCGGTAAACGTTCCACACGTTCCGCAGCCCAAAACCACGGCATCGATCTTGCCGCCCATCTGCTCAAAAATTTCCACTGCCGTGGTTTCGTAGTGGTAATCCGGATTCGCCTGATTCTCAAACTGCCCTGCCATATATGCAGTCTTATCGGTAGCCACTAATTCTTTCGCTCGCCGGATGGCACCAGACATTCCCTCTTCATCCGGAGTACTTGTCACTTCCGCTCCGAGCGCGCGCATGATAATCACTTTTTCCTGAGAAAAATTCTCCGGCACGAACAGCTTCACTTTGTAACCGCGATTCACACCGATCAGCGCCAACCCGATCCCTGTATTGCCCGCCGTGGCTTCGACAATCGTGCCGCCGGGCGCGAGTTTCCCTTCCTGCTCGGCTCGCCGGATGATCCCGATGGCAGCGCGATCCTTCACGCTGCCGCCCGGATTCAGGTATTCAAGTTTTGCGAAGATGTCAGCGGATCCAGCGGGAACCAGCCGTTTCAGCCGCAGCATGGGAGTTCCGCCGACCAGGTCCGTAATGTCGTCGGCGACGCCTAGATGGGAGACTTCGAAAGTTTTCTGATGCACGCTACAGGGTAAGTGGGAGGGTGAGTAGTCGTCAATGGAATGAAGGCCTGAGAGCGCGATTGGAGAATCTTAAGTTTCGACAACCTGCGGAAAACTCGGAAGCCAGTCAGACAATGTTCTCAGTTCGAAGTGGTTGCCACCTGCGTGCCCGCATAGTAGCCGCTCTTGGTGCGTACGGACATCTTCCCATGGCCCTTGGCCTTCGCTTCCACCCGAATTTGCCGAAAGCCGCCAGTGCCCTTGGGATTCGTCGGCTTATATCCGATGGTGTACTGGTTCCGGATGTCATGCGCTACCTGGCGGCTGATCTCATCCACTTCGTCCAGCGTCTTGGGGAAAAATGCCAACCCCCCGGTCCGCTGTGCAATGATCTCGAGAGCCCGGCGAGCGCGCTTCGGATGCTCTTCATCCCCGAGAATCCCGATCGCATACACTGACGGACTATTTTCCTCCTGCAGCTGCTTCACCGCCTGCTCCAAACTCTCGCGGCTGGCGTTGTCTTCTCCGTCGGTAACCACGAAGAGCACCTTCCTCTCCAACTTCGCATTCCTCTTCAAATGATCAGCGGAAGCTACCACGGCTTCGTAGAGTGCCGTGCCTCCTTTAGCATCAATTTTTTCCAATGCCTCTTTTAATTTCAAAAGATCGTTGGTGAAGTCCTGATCGAGATAATATTCGTCATTGAAATTCACCACGAAGACTTCATCCTGAGGATTGCTCGATCTCACCAAATTCAGCGCTGCCTGGTTTACTTTCATGCGCTTCTCGCGCATCGATCCAGAATTATCAATCAGGATTCCCATGGCCACCGGAATGTCTTCGTGATGGAAAGAAATAATCGTCTGCGGCTTTCCATCTTCGAATACCGTAAAATCATTTTTATTCAGGCTGGTTACGATGTGCCCTTTATCGTCCACCACTGTGGCGTGCAACAACACTTCGTCCACATCTTTGCGGATGACGAATGTTCCATTGTCCTGATTTTCTGAACCCCGGTTTGCGGAACCCTGGCTTGCTGAACCCTGGCTTGCTGAACCCTGGCTTGCTGAACCCTGGTTCCCCGGTGGCTGGGGATTGCTTTGGGGCTCGCTCTGCTTCTGGGGAGAAGACCCGGCGGGAGCCGCAGCGGCGCTGGATTGAGTCGGATCAGACTGGGCCTGAAGCGTCTCTAATCTCGCGCGCGCGGGAGCGGGTAGTGCGACCACCAAGACCCCAACCCATATCGCCCAGCTCAGAAAAGCGTATAAGGCGCAGTTATTCTTCGGGCGCGTAATATCCGGTCCTGGCATACACTTTCAGCGGCGGCAGTCCTTTCGGAGGCAGTAACTTCACCTTGATCTTACGCCATTTGCCGTCATGCAAGGCATTGTGGGGACGATAGCCCAGCACATATTGGTTCCGCAGTTCGATCCCGATCTTGGTTGCTACGTCCGCCAGATCGTTAGGATTTTCCACCGTAAACGCTCGTCCGCCGGACAGTTCTGCAATCTCACCCAGTAGCTCAGGACCGAGCCGCTCTTCCGGAGTTTGGAAATAGCGGTCGTAGATGCCAATCGCATACACCATGACGTCGGCTTCTTTTACGAGAGCCTTGATCTCATTTTCCGTGTAGCGACTGTGATTATCGCCGCCATCGGAGATGATGAGCAGCGCCTTTTTGGCATATTTGGCCTGCCTCATCTTGGTGATGCCCATATAGATGGCGTCCAACAATGCGGTCATTCTTTGCGGAACCGCATAGACCAGCTTGTTCTGAATCTCGTCCACCGAGCTTGTGAAATCGCTCACTACTTCTGGCGCGTCCGAGAAAGTGATCATGAAGAATTCGTCTTGCGGGTTAGCGGTTTTGAAAAACTCCATCACCGCATCTTTTGCCCGGTCCATCTTGCTGCTCATGCTTCGGCTGGAATCGAAGATTACGCCCAGCGAAACTGGCGCATCTTCACTCGAAAACGTTTTGATCTCCTGGTTTGTGCCGCCTTCGAAAAGCTGGAAGTTTTCCTTATCCAGCCCGGTTACAAGCCGGTTCATTGGGTCGGTGATGGTCACCGGCACCAGCACCAAGTCCACGCTCGACTTGAGCGGACGCACGTGCGTATTCAGGGAGGGAGCAACCAAGCTCTCTTTTGATACGTTCTCGGCCTTCGCACTCTCCGTCCTGGGCGTTACGTGAACGTCATTCACGTCCGTTTGAGCCCGAGCCGGCGTCAATGAGCCGCAGCACAGGCAAATCGAGAAAAACACCAACCAAAATGATGAAATGACGCGAGAGCACAGCGTCGAAGAACCGGGTAGCGCGATCTGCAATCGGACGAAAGCCAGATTCCAGAGTCGAATCAATCCCAACTTGCCAGCTCGAACCCCAGGGCGAGAGAACCGGCGCTCATCCGCGGAGGACATAAGCACCTCAATTGGCCGCGATAATAACACAGCTTCACCCAGTTGACTGCGGTTTTTTCTGTCAATTCTTGGTGACAATCCCAGAATGGACGCCTGTTTTCGGGCGATCCCTCAGAAGCCGCTCACCGCCAAGCCAAAAATTCCGCCGCCATCTTGTTACAATCAGAAGTTTCCATGGCTGACATTCATCCCTTCCGCGCCTTTCGCTACGCGAATGCAACCGATAAGGATTCGCCACAGGTTTCCCTTGCCCGGGTAGTGACCCAACCTTACGATAAGATCTCACCTGCGCTGCAGGATCGCTATTACTCAGCCAGCCCGTACAACCTCGTGCGAATTATCCTGGGCCGCCGCGAGAGGGATGACAATCCAGCAAACAATGTATATTCGCGTGCGGCCGAAAATTTCCGCGACTGGCGCAAACTAGGCGTGCTGCGGCAGGATGCACTACCGTCGATATACGTGTATTCTCAGCGCTTTAGTTCGCCTGATTCGAATGCCGAAGTGGAACGCCGCGGATTCATTGCCTTAGGGCGAATTGAGGATTACTCCGCCGGCGTGGTCTTTCGCCATGAGCAGACCCTGGCTAAACCTAAAGCGGACCGTCTGGATCTGCTTCGCGCCACACGCGGCCATTTCGGTCAGATTTTCATGCTGTACGAGGATTCTGGCCAGATCGAGTCGCTTCTAAATGTGCCAGCGGAAGCAGAGGCTGCAGTAACCGACGAATATGGAGTTCTGCACCGCTTGTGGCAAGTTTCCGAGCCGGGAGTCATCGCTTCCGTCTGCGTCACGATGAGCGACAAAAAGCTCGTCATCGCCGATGGCCACCACCGTTACGAAACCGCGCTCGCCTATCGCAATGAATGCCGAGCGGCCTCGAAGCCAACCGGCACGCGGAATACTGCTCCCGCCGAGTTCATGATGATGACCTTCGTCAACATGAACAGCCCGACATTGTTGATTCTCCCCACCCACCGCGTGGTTCACAGCATGCCCTCGTTTTCGGAAGATGCTTTCCGCAACTCTGCCCGGGAGTTTTTCGACATCGATGAAATCGACGTTCCCCTCGACGCTTCCCGCGCTACTGCGATCCTTCGCCAGTGCGGACGCGCCGGAACCTGCATCCTCGCCGTTACAGCCAACCGCGCTTTCCTGTTGCACCATCCCAATCCCAATGCCGCCCAGGTCTTCGCCGGCGTGTCGATTCGTCAGCAATCGCTCGATGTCGTGCAATTGCATAAGGTCCTGCTGGAAAATGTCTTGCACCTCTCGGAAGAATCTATCCGTAACCAACAGAATATTTCTTACGTCCGCGACGCCGGGGAAGCGCTCTCGCACCTGGAAGCTACACCTAGCGCCAATATCATTTTCCTGATGAATCCCTGCCGGGTTACGCAAGTCCGCGATATCGCCTTCGCCAACGAAGTCATGCCTCAAAAGTCGACCGACTTCTATCCCAAGCTGCTCAGCGGATTGACGATCTATGCCCTCGAATAGCCGAGGCTGGCGTCGGAAGAAGGCTCGCGGCGCGAATAATTTGGGGAAGGTCAGGGCTGCCGGCCGAACCGACATTGGTCAATTAAAAATCGGGCATCCGCCGCCCTTGAAGTTGCTGCTCACCGTCGGGATTCTGTTAGCGCTCGTTCTTCCGTTCTCCGCAGCCGTTCCGGAAAAACGTCTCTCGGTGTACTCGACTGTCGCCAACTATTCCCTGCCCATCGTGCAGCGCCAGGGTCGAGAGTATGTCGGGCTCCTCGAACTCCTCGAGCCTCTGGGCACTGTCAGCGCCAAATCCGAAGGTCCGCGCTGGCGTCTGCACTACAACAACATACTGGGAGATTTCACTGTCGGCAAAAATCGCGCCCGCGTCCAGGGTCGCGACGCCGATCTCTCCGCCAAATTCCTTATGGAAAATGGACGCGGTCTGGTTCCGCTGGCCTCGCTGAATTCTCTTCTCCCTCGTTTTCTTGGAGGCCCGGCGAATCTGCACGAGGAGTCCGGGCGTCTCTTCATCGGCAACGTCGGTACCCACTTTACGGCCGCCGCTACCGACTCTTCCCACCTGGTTTTCCAATTCAGCGCGCCGGTAAATCCATCCATCGCCACCGAACCCGGCAAACTTCGCATGACTTTCAGCCATGAAGCCGTCACTGCGCCCGCCTCGCCTACTCTCACGTTCTCAAGCAAAACCATTCCTTCCGCTACCTATTCCGAGAGTAACGGGGCCGCGGAAATCACGGTCACCACCACAATTCCGCTAATAGCCGGGTTCAGCAAGGACGGCCGGACCATCACGCTCGCGCCGGCGAAATCGCAGATAGCGACAACTGTGGGCCCCAGCTCCGCCCCGCCTGCGCCACAGAACACTCCGCGGGCACCGACACAGCCGACAACTCCGTCTTCGACTCAACGTCGCTACTTCGCCGTAGTCGACGCTAGCCATGGCGGCGCTGACCGAGGCGAAGCTCTTAGCGCAACGCTCGCCGAAAAAGATGTCACCCTTGCCTTCGCTCGGCTTCTCCGCGCGGAACTCGAAAGTCGCGGCATTTCTACTCTCGTATTGCGCGATTCCGACGCCAACCTTTCCCTGGACGATCGCGCCTTCTTCGCCAACTCCACGCACGCGGCCGTCTACATCGTGCTGCACGCCACATCAACGGGCCATGGCGTGCGGGTCTACACCTCGATGCTTCCCTATTCCAATGGCGATGACCATGGTCCTTTCCGCTCCTGGCCAACCGCGCAGGCTTCTTTCATACCGCTGAGTCACATCGCTGCCGCGAGCGTCGCAGAAGCGTTGAAAAAGGACGAGATTACCGTCCGCGATCTCACCGCGCCGCTGCGTCCCTTAAACAATATTGTGACCGCCGCGATCGCAGTCGAAGTCGCACCGCCCGCTTCGAACGTCTCTGCTCTCACGGCCCCCGATTACCAACAACTTATTGCCGGCGCGGTGGCGAACGGAATCGCCGCCATCCGTGCTCAACTTGGAGCCGCTCCATAAAGAAATCGTCCGATTGTGTGATCGAGCTCTGTAGTCATTTGATAACGTAAGGTTTTGGATCGCAGGATTACCCGATCATAAAACCGTCTGAATCGACTTTCATGGTCCCGCGCCACTTCTTTATCGCGCTCTCAGTCTTGCTTGGCGCCGTACTTGGCATGGGCATCTACGCCTGGCACATGCGTGGACGCGCCGCTTCCACTCCTGTCGCCTCGATTGATACTCGGCCCGTTATCGCTCCGGTAGCCGGAAATACGGAACGGGTGACGTTGTTTGTCGCCTATGATGACATTGGTGTTCTCCATGCTCAATCTGCGCAGATTCCGCTGCCTTCGGTACGCCAACAGCGCGCCGAAGAACTGCTGCGCGCTCTTATCACTCTCTATCTCGATAAGTCTTCGCCGCATCCGCTGCCACCCGGTTCCGACATTCGCAGCGTTTACCTGGTCGATCCCGGCCTCGCTGTCATCGACATCAATGCCGCCTTTGCCGATGGACACCGTTCTGGCGTGCTGGTCGAGGAACTTACGGTCGCGTCTCTCATTCAGACGCTGTCCGCGAATATCCCCGGCATTTTGAAAGTAAAAATCCTGGTGGAAGGCAAACAGCGTGACACCCTCGCCGGTCACGCCGATCTCTCCAACTTCTTTGACGTCTTGGCCGTGAATCAACTTGCTTCACAATTGCAATCGACGCAATAAGTATTCAATGGGAACAGCTGTTATCGGCTGCCGTCCCATCAAGGCGAAGCATCTCCCATCCCGAGCCTCTATTCCACTTTCTCGGCTACCCATCTCGACACCGCGGTCACCCACTTCCTCGGGGCAAACCTGACCGACTCCGCCAGCAGCCAGTTCCGCGTCCCCGAAATTACCAGGGTTTTTCCCGCCATCAATCCGCGATATCCATCGCTCGCCACTGTTTCCACATTCATCGCCCCAATTTTCTTGAACAGGCGTGAGTTCTCCATCCCGGCGCGTTTTTGGAAGCCGGTGTCCGTAGCTCCCGGACAAAAACAGCTCACCACCACCCCGGTCCCGGCTACTTCATTCGCCAGGGCCTCGGAAAACGAAAGCACATAGGCCTTGGTCGCGTAATAAACAGCCATCAACGGTCCCGGCTGAAACGCCGCCGTGGACGCCACATTCATAATCTTCCCGTGACGACGGGCGATCATCGCCGGCAGAAATAACCGGGTCAGGTACGTGAGCGCCATTACGTTCAACCGGATCTGGCCCCAAATTCCTTCCTCCGGCATTTCTGCAAACTCGCCAAAAACTCCGAATCCCGCATTGTTCACCAACACGTCGACTGCCATGCCCTCGCCTTTCAAGCGCTCGAACAGCATGGTGACAGCTTGGTCCGCTGCTAAATCCAGGGCAATTGTGTTTACCGTGACATTGAACTGCTCCCGCAGTTGGCCGGCGACCTGATTCAGCTTGTCGCCGCTGCGCGCTACCAGCACAAGGTTGTAGTGATCCTTGGCAAACAGTTTTGCCAGTTCGTACCCGATGCCGCCCGAAGCCCCCGTAATCAGTGCCGTCCGAGCTTTGTGTTCCATTTAGATCCTCCAAGAACAAACCTCTCCAGTAATGCGATCCTGTGATCCTCGCGCCCAGCCTGATGTTTTTACCTCCGGTCTTGTTCGAGGTAAATTGCTCAGTGGTATAGTGGTACGACCGCCGCCGAGACACTCTGTCGTATTAAACTTCTTACACCATATTCCGAGGGATCATCCATCATGGCGATTGCCACCATTAATCCTGCCACAGGTGAGACGCTGCAAACATTCCAACCTCTGTCCAGCTCCGAGATCGAGCAGAAGCTACAGCTGGCGGTGGCTGCTTTTCAAACCGAACGCAAAACTCCGTTTGCGGAGCGCTCCCGCCGCATGCGGAAGGCCGCCGACATCCTCGAGCGTGACAAGGACAAATTCGCTAAACTGATGACCCTGGAAATGGGCAAGCCCTACAAGGCTGCCGTCGCTGAGGCGGTTAAGTGCACAACCGCCTGCCGCTACTATGCAGAAAATGCCGAACACATTCTCGCCGACGAGATCATCGAAACCGGTGCCAAGAAGAGCTTTGTGCGCTATCGCCCCATCGGACCGATTCTTGCGGTCATGCCGTGGAATTTTCCTTTTTGGCAGGTGATTCGATTCGCAGCCCCGGCGCTCATGGCTGGAAACGTTGGGCTACTCAAGCATGCTTCAAACGTTCCCCAGTGCGCCCTAGCTATTGAAAAACTTTTTCTCGAAGCTGGCTTTCCCGCCGGGGCTTTTCAGACGTTGCTCATCGGCTCTCAGCAAGTGGACGCGATTCTTAACGACCCACGGGTCGTTGCCGCAACTCTCACCGGAAGCGAACAAGCCGGCATCGAAGTCGGAGTCGCCGCAGCCAAGCGCATTAAGAAAGTGGTTCTCGAACTCGGCGGTAGCGATCCTTTTATCGTAATGCCCAGCGCTGATCTGGAGGCTGCCGTCGCCACGGCGGTCGAGGCACGCGTGATCAACAATGGCCAGTCCTGCATCGCCGCCAAACGTTTCATCGTTCACGAATCCATCGCCTCCGACTTCGAAAAGAAATTTGTCGATCGCATGAAGAATCTGCGAATCGGCGATCCTTTCGACGAGAAAACTGAACTCGGACCTCTCGCGACCGCCGATGCCGTAAAATCCCTGGACGCTGACGTGCAGAAAACAGTGAAAGCCGGCGCTAAACTTTTAACCGGAGGCCACAAACTCGAACTTCCCGGCAACTACTACGCCCCCACAGTTCTCACCAACATCCCGAAAGAATCGCCTGCCTATCGCGAAGAGTTTTTCGGCCCCGTCGCCTCGCTATTCCGCGTCAAAGATATCGACGAAGCCATCCGGCTCGCCAATGATAGTCGCTTCGGCCTGGGCGCCAGCGCCTGGACCACCGACGGCACCGAGCGCGAACGCTTTATCAACGAACTCGAATCCGGAATGGTCTTCATCAACAAAATGGTTGCTTCCGATCCCCGAATCCCCTTTGGCGGGGTGAAACACTCCGGCCACGGCCGCGAACTGGCAACCAACGGCATCCGCGAATTCATGAATATCAAAACTGTCTGGATCGCATAGGCCCCAACAAACGATTTTTTTGTCCTTTGGTAGGGGCGACGGCGCGACTTCAGCCGTGCCGCAAACCTCGGTAACGGAGTATTGACTTCCGCCTCTCAGGCACGTTCTTGACTATCAATCCTAAAGTAGTTAATATCACTACAAAGGAATGGGTCATGGAGAAAGCCATTTCGGCCGCGGATGCGAACCGGAAATTCTCGCAAGTCCTGCGCGAAGTCCGCGAAGGCCGAAGCTATGTGGTCACCAGCCACGGCAGACCGATCGCTCGTATCGCTCCGGTCCAAACTGCAGCAGAGCGCTCCACTGCGGCCAGTGCGCGCAACATTTTGGTCGCCCGCCTGCGTCGCGAGCCAATAGTAAACATTGGATCCTGGACAAGGGACGAGCTCTACGAGTAACCGCCGGCGACGAATATGAGACTCGCGCTGGATACAAACATTCTGGCGTATGCCGAGGGCGTGAATGGCGCGGCGAAGAAAAAATCCGCGCTCGACATCATTCAAAAACTGCCGCCTGAGAGCACATTCCTGCCCGTTCAAGTGATCGGTGAGCTCTTCCACTTGCTGGTTCGCAAAGCCGGGCGAACGCCCGAGCGCGCACGGGCCGCGCTCCTCAGCTGGCAAGATGCCTTTCCTCTGATCGAGACTTCGCCCGCCATCATGCTTGCTGCCGCGGATATGGCCGTTCACCATCAATTCAGCATCTGGGACGCCGTCATCTTTTCCGCCGCAGCAGCCGCAGGTTGTAGGCTGCTTCTCTCCGAAGACCAGCATCCCGGTTTCACCTGGAACGGAGTGACCGTCGCCAATCCATTTTCTACCTCCCGACATGAGCTGCTAACCGCGTTACTCGGGCCCTGATCCGCCACGCCGCTCGGGGTTTCCGACTACCGTGCGTCGCGGTGAACCGTGTCCATAGAAAAGGCGGGCAAACACACTGCAATATATTCGGCGCCGCCTTCGTTCGGAGTGGAGTAACGAACCCATTCTCCTGCATGAGCAATTACGGCTTGTCCGGCTTTGACTTCAAATGAGCCAGTCTTGGATTCCACGCGCAGCACACCTTTCAGAACGATGGTGAACTCGTCGAAAGCCGGCGTCTGGCCGGGCTCGAGCCAACCCTCTGGACTATGCATGTGCGCTACGCTGGCAGCGGATGTTTGCGAGTTGACGCGTCCAATATATTCGTCGATCAGTTTGGGTTTGTTACCGGCAGATTGAATGCGCGTGGGTTGCGATATCAGGGTGGGCATAGAGTTATGCCGAGAAGTGTAACGCGGCGAAGAGTTCTAAGAAAATGCTTCGCCGCGCTGCTGGTCCACTGCCGTCACGGGCAGGGATGCGCCATGGGCGGCGTCGCCGGAATTCCAGGGATATGCGTTGCCGGAGTTCCTGGCGAATCGCCGATGGCTGGAGTTCCGGGAATATCGATATCGGGCGTCCCCGGACTGCCGGGCGTGTAACAGATGCCAGGATCGTTGCCTGGTGGCGGCACGGACTGTGGCCGCGGAGCAATAGGCTGCTCAGCCACTGGATTTTTCGCGGCGTCGCGAATGGCATCCGCAACCTGATCCTGTTCCAAAGACAGCGGATGCTGCAGCACCACTTCGACTGGTGAGCCTACATCAAGAAAAAAGTTATGAGTATTAAGGACGATCGCCAAGGATGCCACAGCTCCGATTGCGCCGCCGACTGCGGCGCCGATCGCCGTGTCTTTGCCGGGCTCGGGCGGCCCGGTTAGGCTTGATGATAGGCACCCCGGCGGCGGTCCCGTGCAGCCCGGCGGCAGCGTGGTGGTTAGACTTGTACCCTGCGAACTCGCGAGTGAGTGTCCAATTAACGCGCCTAAGCCGACGCCCGCCGCCGGCAGCGCGAACGCTCCCACAATGCGGCCTTTGCCTGGGTCTTTGATGGCATAGCCGTCCCCACTTTCCATAGTGACTGGCCCGGCGACCGGCGCGACGTAACCGTCGGGATAAGTGATCGACAAGGATTGCAAATACAGTTCTGCACGGCCACCTTGTCGCGACAGCTTGTCCACTTTGCCTTGCACAAAGGTGCCTGGTGGGATGACGACTTCGTTGCCCGCAACAACCGGCGAGGTGGTTTGCGCGTAGATGTCATCTCCGCGACGCACATAACGGCTCTGGATCGGGTGCATCAGCACCAGAGCAATGCGGGCTCCGGCTGGGACGATAATCGTCGCGGTATTTCGCGCCGGATTCGCGGAGGCAACGACATCTTGGCCATGCGGATCTGGGTTAGATGTTACTGGTTGCGGCACATTGGATTGCTGCGCCAGACAGCCGATTGAGACGAACATTAAAACCAACGCGAACGTAATTACTGTTCGACTCTGTTCGATTTTTGTTTTGTTCAAGAACGAGGAGGGGAAAAGACGAAGATTCGGAGACATCAGTGATACCTCCTGGAAGGCAAGGAACCTTCCCTTCTAAGGCGCTTTCAGAGCCTTACATCGACTCTCATTAGTCATGAACCGTAGGCCGTCACTTAAGTTGTATAGAGATTGGTGTGCATTTGAAAATATGAATGGAGTTACGTAAAGACTTGTCAGAGTACGAGGGGACCACACGCGGAACCTCTCATTCATTGGACCGCCGCTTTGTCGCCGATATGCATCATTTACAATCGTCGCTTATGTTCTATCGTTCCGATAATCGCACTCCCGACCAACTGCGCCCAATTTCCATCATCCCCGATTTCATCACCACCGCCGAGGGTTCGGTCCTGATAGAAGTAGGCAATACACGCGTCATCTGCACTGCGTCGATTGAAGAGGTGGTTCCACCGTTCATGCGCAGTACCGGCAAGGGATGGATCTCGAGCGAGTACGCCATGATTCCCCGCGCCACGCTGACCCGCACCTCGCGCGAGGTAGCCAAGGGGCGGCCCAGCGGACGAACGCACGAGATCCAGCGCCTGATCGGACGATCGCTACGCGCCGTGACCGATCTGGCGCGCCTCGGCGAACGCACGATCTGGATTGACTGCGATGTAATTCAAGCTGACGGCGGCACGCGGACCGCATCCATCACTGGCGCATTTGTCGCCCTCGGTCTAGCACTAGAGAAATTGGTGGAAGCCGGAACTCTGACCTCGGTCCCGCTTAAAGATTTCGTTGCCGCCGTGAGCGTAGGAATTGTGGATGGAGAAATCCTGCTCGACCTTTGTTACGAAGAGGATTCGCGCGCCGATGTCGACATGAATTTCGTCATGACTGCTGGATACAAAATGGTCGAAGTCCAAGCCACCGCGGAACGCCAGGCCTTCGACGAAGCTCAGTTCGCGAAGATGATGGCCTACGCGCGCCAGGGAGTGCAATCTCTGATCGCTAAACAGCAAGCAGTACTGAGCGGCCTGACTTTGCGGCAGTAGTGGTGAGATATCTCTCTAGCGTCAATCCGAGTCAGGCGCGGAGCCCGGTGAAGAACCTGCTTTCCGGGAATCCTCGCGTAGCTCTCGGTCAACACCTCGCGACTCCGCCGCTACCTTTGTTTTCGTCTTTCCGAGCGACGCTCCAATAGCTTCTTCCACCGCCTGCAACTCATTCTTCTTGCCCAATCTTCGAGATCGTTTGCTCATGTCTCTATCTTAGAACCATTTCTTCACTCCCACTCGATCGTCCCCGGAGGTTTTGACGTAATGTCATACACCACGCGATTCACTCCCTTCACTTCATTCACAATGCGTGTCGAAATATTTTTCAAGACCTCGTGCGGCAGTGCAACCCAATCCGCCGTCATTCCATCCTCCGAACTCACCGCGCGCACCGCGCAGGTGTAGGCATAGGTGCGCATGTCGCCCATCACGCCCACCGACATCACCGGCAACAATACTGCAAACGACTGCCAGATTTTCGTGTAGAGGCCGGCGGCTCTAATTTCGCTGACAACGATATCGTCGCACTCCCGCAGCAATGTCAACCGCTCCGGCGTTATTTCTCCCAAGATGCGCACAGCCAGCCCCGGGCCCGGGAACGGCTGGCGCTGCAAAATCTCCTCCGGCATGCCCAGGTCGCGACCAATCTTGCGGACTTCATCTTTGAACAAATCTTTGAGCGGCTCAATTAATTTCAACTTCATTTTTTCCGGCAGGCCGCCCACGTTGTGATGCGACTTGATCACCTGCGATGGACCGCGCACGGAGCGAGATTCGATGACGTCCGGATAAAGCGTCCCCTGCACCAGATAGTCAACGCTTCCCTCTTCTTTCTCGATGCGATGCGCTTCATCGTCAAATACTGCGATAAATTCATTCCCAATAAGCTTGCGCTTTTTCTCGGGATCGCTGACACCCTTAAGCTTGTCGAGAAAACGATCCGTCGCATCCACGGCATCGAGCTTGAGCCCAAGTTTGTCGCGCAGCATCTGGTGCACTTTGGCGAACTCATTTTTCCTCAGGACTCCGTTATTCACGAAGATGCAGGTCAGCCGCGACTTGCCGCTGGCGTCGCGCAGCGCCCGGTCAACCAGCACGGCCGCAACCGAAGAATCGACGCCGCCCGAAAGCGCGCAGATGGCTCGGCCATTTCCGACTTGTTGCCGCACCTGTTCGACCGTCGAATCGATGAAATGCTGCGGCGTCCACAGCGGCTTCGCTTTACAGATCTGAAAGACGAAGTTACGCAGAATTTCCGTTCCATTCCGCGTGTGATGAACTTCAGGATGAAACTGCACCGCAAACCACTGCTTTGCGACATTCTGAATTCCTGCAACTGCGTGGGCAGTCTTCGCCGTAAGCTCAAAGCCGGGAGGAAGCTCCAGCGCTTCGTCCCCGTGCGACATCCACACCGGCTGCCGTCTCTCCAGGCCCTGAAACAATGCTGACTCAGCGACGATGTCGATCTCCGCATGACCATACTCTCGCTTGTCCGCCGGGCGCACTTTGCCGCCAAGCGTGTGCACCATGAATTGCAGTCCGTAACAGATTCCAAGCACCGGAACGCCCAACTCAAATACACGCTCGTCCGCCGGCGGAGCGTCTTTGTCGTATACCGACCACGGAGCTCCCGAGAGCACGATGCCAACCGGCGAGTAACCCTTTACTTCATCGAGCGAAGCAGTGCACGGCAACACCACAGAAAAAACATTCTGTTCGCGAATGCGGCGCGCGATGAGTTGCGTATATTGCGCGCCAAAATCAAGAATGACGATCGATTGGTTAAGGACGGATTGGTTAAAGATGGATTGGGTTTCCACGGATGAGTTTCTCAAATCGCGTGGTCTGTGTAAAGCGCCGGCGATATAAGAATCAGCTCGGCTCCGTGGCCAGATTCGGAAGGTCGCTGAGGATCGATTCACTGCGGTCAATCGAAGTTTCGACGTGCTGGTTGCCACCACTAAGAGGCGCTGGAGGAAGCGACGCTCCCGCTAATGCGGTCGGCATTCCGGCAATGAACACGTAACCCGCGAGGCGCGCCATGTAGAGCCAGTCGGCGATCGCGAAATAAGCGAGCGTCACGAGAATGATTCCGGCGATTACAAGTCGCCCGGGCACGACTTGGGCAAGGGTGAGCGGAAACGCAACTACGCTGGTGGCAAGGCTGAACGCAACCAGATGCGCGAGTCCGGTCCAGGTGCTCACCGCGAAAACCGCACCGAGGTGTTCTCGAGAAAACGTGACGGCTGTGGAGATTGACGCCAACGCATCTTCTCCGTCGCGCACGGCGAAAATCCCAGCCAGTGTAAGCCACCAGCTCAGCATCCAGCCCACGATGCAGATCAACGCTGCGGCCGGAAGAAACAGAATGATACCTAGTCCTGGCAGCGGATTTGTCGACGTTGAAACGAAACTGACTAGAATTGCCGCACTCCCCAAGGCCAGAATTACCGCCAGAAATAGCACGACGCGCAAACAATTGAGGGTGATTAGGGCTGGAATGGGACGCGGTTTTTGCCTACCGGGTGTGTCCGCGGAAAAGTACATAACATCGGTGCGGAAATAATCAAACAGAGCGCGCACGGTTGCCAGACGGCCCACGGAGGCCACGATGATCCATAGCAAGGAAAGCGCAAGGGCGGCGAGCAAAGCCGCCAGCACGGCACGATTCAGGCTTCCGCTGAGAATATGAGCGATCGCATGTCCCACGAGCGCGGGATGTCGAGTCGACAATAAAGTCTCGTCGGCCTTGTTCACTGGCAGAGTATTCAAATACTCGATGCAATAAAAGAAAAACAGTGCTGCGGCGGTCGCACCGATAACCCAACGCCAGGAGATCTCCGCAAATGTCAGCGACGGCCTGCGAAATGCGGTGCGGAAGCCTTGGATGGTGGGCGATGGCGAAGCCATGATTTTTACCGGTTGTCGATCTCTGTTCATTCCTAGGATACCGCACCAATAAAGTTGGGCGTCATTTTCGCGCACCGAACACGCTGGTATTTTTCAATAAACTTTACATGTGTCGTTCCACGATATATGCATCCGATTGTGATAGATGGGCATCTCTTGAAGAAGAAGCAAGAATAAGCTTCAGGAGGAAATAAAATGAAATTTATACAATATTTGGCATCGTTCGCGGTTGTAGCACTTGTGCTCTCTTTGAGCGCGTTCGCCAAGGACAATACTTCCGGGAAATTTACACTCTCAGATAAAGTGGAAGTTGGTTCTACACAACTCGCGCCGGGCAGTTATAAGGCCGAGTGGAACGGCCCGGCTAATAACTTAAAAGTAGACATTATAAAAAACGGAAAGACCGTCGCTACAACCCAAGGGAAAATGCAGGACCTGCAAAAACCTGCTCCTTACAGCGCAGTCCTCACTAAAACACTGCAAAACAATACCAAGGAACTACACGAGATCGAGTTCAATAATCACAGCGAAGCTATTGTGTTGAGCGGAGAATAAGACTGTATCTGAGGCAGCTTCCGAATTCGACACGGGTTCGCACGATGCGAACCCGTTTTCTTCTTTTTAATGAGACTCTTATTTCACAACAATGTTAAGGAGTTTGCCGGAAACATAAATTGTCTTTAGCAATTGCTTACCAGTGACTGCGGATTTCACCTTCTCGTCTGCGAGGGCACGTTCGACGACAAGGCTTTCCGCAGCGTCTGCAGGCACAACGACGCGGCCGCGCAACTTGCCATTCACCTGCACCGGGATTTCGAGTTCCTCTTCCTTGGCGAGAGCGGAATCGTATTTTGGCCAGGGAGCTCTGAGCAAACTTCCCTTCTCGCCGGTTATTTCCCAGAGTTCATGGGCGAGGTAAGGCGCAAAAGGAGCCAGCAGCAAAATCAAATCGCGCTGGATTTCGGCAAGGAGCGGCGCCGAATTGTTCTTGTTCTCGGGCGCGATCTTTTCTTCGTACGCGTGCAGGGCATTTACCAATTCCATGATTGCAGAGATGCAAGTGTTGAAGTGCCAGCGTCCCTGAAAGTCATCGCTGACACGCTTGATCGTTTGATGGAGCTTGCGTTGAATCTGACGCTCCGCCGGAGATAGGGACGCGGCAGACAAACTCTGCACGGATACATCGCGAGTATTGGCGGCATTCCTTAAGATGAAGCGATAGACCTTGCCCAAGAATCTTTGGATGCCCGCTATGCCGGAATCTTGCCAGTCGAGGTCGCGGTCGGGCGGCGCGGCGAAGAGGCTGTAAAGGCGCGCGGCATCGGCGCCATAGCGCGCGACCATTTCGTCCGGGCTGACGACATTTCCCAAGCTCTTCGACATTTTGGCGCCGTCTTTGATCACCATGCCTTGGGTAAAGAGGCGTTCGACAGGTTCGTCGTTGGTGATGAGACCGAGATCGCGCATGAACTTCGTCCAGAAGCGCGAATAGATCAAATGCAAAATCGCGTGCTCAACTCCGCCAATATATTGATCGATGGGAAACCAATACTGCGCGGTCCTCGAACCAAACGGCGCGTGGTCGTTGTGCGCGTCGGTGTAGCGGTAGAAGTACCAGGACGAATCGACGAAGGTGTCCATGGTGTCGGTTTCGCGGCGCGCCGGACTTCCACACTTCGGGCAAGTCGCATTTACGAACTCCGGTAAGCTGCTGAGTGGCGATCCAAGGGCATGCCCGATATCGATGTTCTCCGGCAAAATCACGGGCAAATCTTTCTCCGGCACTGGGACAATGCCGTCTTTTTCGCAATAAAGCATGGGGATCGGGGTTCCCCAATAGCGCTGTCGCGAGATTCCCCAATCTTTCAAACGATAAGTAACGGTGGCTTTGCCGAAATCATTTTCTTCCGCAAACTTCGACATCTTCTTGATGGCTTCCGCGCACTCCAGCCCGCTGTAAGGACCGGAGTTAATCAACATGCCATCGTGAGCAACGAAAGGAAGCGCCGGTTCGGTCATAGTTTCTTCCGGATCGTTTGAGATGGGAAGGACGACCAGCCGAATCTCGAGTCTGTATTTTTTGGCGAACTCGTGATCGCGTTCGTCATGCGCGGGCACGCTCATGATGGCGCCTGTGCCGTAATCCATCAGGATGTAGTTCGCAACCCAGATAGGAATTTTTTCCTTGTTAAACGGGTTGATGGCATAGCGGCCAGTCGGCACACCATGCTTTTCGATCTCGCCGATGTCTCCCGTTTCTTTGGCTTTGCGCTGCTCGGCGATAAGTTGATCGACTTTGGCGCGAAGATCGGGATTGGCGGCCGCGAGATCGGCAACAATGGGATGCTGTGGCGCAAGTTGTATTGACGTGGCGCCGAAGATAGTATCGACTCGCGTGGTAAACACGCTAATCGTCCCCCCGGCAGGACCGAATCCGCCGCGATTTTCCGGATAGTCGAGTTTAAAATCAACGATTGTGCCTTCGCTGCGGCCGATCCAGTTACGCTGCATGGTCCGGACTTTTTCCGGCCAGCCATCTAATTTATCGAGATCGCTCAACAACTCATCGGCATACTTCGTAATCCGCAAAAACCACTGCTCAAGTTCTCGCTGTTCTACAAGCGTATCTTCGTGTCGCCAGCAACGGCCATCGACGACCTGCTCGTTAGCGAGAACAGTGCAGCACTTCGGGCACCAGTTGACTCGGCTATTCTTGCGATATGCCAGACCCTTCTCGTAAAACTTGAGAAAGAACCACTGGTTCCAACGGTAATAATCGGGCAGGCAGGTGGTGACTTCGCGGGACCAGTCGTAGGCGAAGCCGAGGCGATTCATCTGCGCCTTCATTTTGGCGATGTTGCCGAGCGTCCACTGGCGCGGTGGCGTGTTGTTTTGAATGGCGGCATTTTCTGCAGGCAGGCCGAAGGAATCCCAGCCCATGGGATGAAGCACGTTGTAGCCGTTCATCCACATATAGCGGGCAAGAGCGTCACCAATGGAATAGTTGCGCACGTGTCCCATGTGGAGCGCACCGGAGGGATACGGCAACATCTCGAGCACGTAGAATTTCTTTTTCTCGGAGCCGGACGGATCAGCCGCGTAGAGATTCGGCTGATTCTGCCAGCGCTCGAACCATTTGCTCTCGACGCGCTGAGGATCGTAGCGGTCATCGTTGCGGTCGGCACCGCTTCGATGACTATCGCCAGCGGGAATTTCCTGCAATTTATCTTGCGGCGGCATAGAGGGTCAAACAGGCTCGCGTATAAACTTTACATTTTACAATGAGGGAGCTTAAGAGTGTGCAAAGAACAGCCTATCGTAATCAGGATCGCGCCCACCTCAGGGAAGTCGCACGCGCCGCCCTATTTCTTTCGCGTGCTCTTTCGCGGGTTTGCCGCCGACGTGCACCGCAGTTTGTCATAGTCGCGGGCATAGGCGCGAAGGCCGAAAGCGGGCGTGCTTTTGGTGTAGCCGGCAACTAGTTGGTCCTGGTAATGGTCCAGATAAAAGTCGAAGGGATCGCGGGGATCCATATCGATCATAATGAGGTCGGAATCCCGCATGGTTAGCCTGCCGAAGCGTAAGTCACCGTGGCGGAATGCGAGATAATTGCCGGTTTGGTTTGCGGCGACGCTCTGGCCTGGCGCTTTACCGAAGACTTGCACAATGTCATTACCCTGCAGGCGCACAGCAGTGACTCTTCCTTGAATATGAGGCGGTGGAAGAATTTGTTCGGGATTGAGGATCAAATCATCTTTGTCGGCGGAGATGCCTTCAATCTTTTTTGTATTGATCATGCCGGTAATGTCGACGCCCAGTAAATCCAAAAGACCTTTCACGGGTAGGTGCGCGGCTTTTAGGTGTTCGGTGTGCAGGCGAATCCGTCCATCTCCCTCTACCGTGAGCACACCCGTAGTTTCGAAGGAAACGTCGCCCTTCTGGGGAAGCTTGCCTTTTATTACCAGTTGATTATTTCTGCTCTCGATGGTTAAGTCCTTGATCGGAGAGTTGGAGGCAGATAGCACGTTTTGGTTGAGCACCCGGGCCAATGCGTCACAGCTGATGGAAATTTCGGCCGACGACAACGCCAGAGTAAAAGAATTCTTGTCATCAAACACAGGAATTTCTCCAGATTTTTTCGGAAGGAGTTCTCCCTGAAGTTGGACGACGTGAACGGCAATCGGGCCGGTGTAGTGATACATGACGTTCTTCATCGCAATCTGGACATGAGCTTCCGCTCCTTCGCGGGACCGCGCGGAGCCACGATTCGGCAAGAGTAGAAATAGGCCGATAACAGCAGCTAAGAAGAGGCAGATTGCGCACAAGGTCTTCACGGTCATGCGAAATAGGATGCCACGAAACTCAAGCCGGCAGCGCTAGCGCACCAGTTTCTTCAGGGCTTCAACATTCTTGCGATCATCGCCAGGCTGGTCGATAGGAGTTTCGGCAATAAAGGCAGCATGGGCGAGGCGCGGATCGTTCAGCAGAATACGAAATGGTTCCACGCCGATAGTTCCCTTCCCGATGTGCTGATGGCGGTCGAGTTTCGATCCGCGAGCGGCTTTAGCGTCGTTGCAATGGATGACTTTCACATTATTCAGTCCGACGATTGCGTCGAGTTGCTGCGAGAGTCTGGCGGATGCCTTCCTCGCTGCAGATGTCATAGCCCGCCACGTGAGTGTGGCAAGTATCGATGCAGGCAGCGATAGGAACCGTGGCGCGCAGTCGCTCGATCACTTCTGCGACTTGCTCGAAGCTGCCGCCCAGGGAAAATTCCGCGCCCGCGGTATTTTCGATGAGGATGGTAAGCCCCGCGGCCGAGAGATCAAGGCCTTGCGTGGACGCGGCGATGGCGGCGGCGGTTTGCAGCAATCCAGCCTCGCGGTCAGAGCCGCGAAATGAGCCGGGATGCAAGACCAAGTAGTCGGCGCACATCGCCAGCGCGCGTTCTACTTCTCCGCGAAAAGCCTCGATGGATTTCCTGAGAAACAGTTGATTCGTGCTGGCCAGATTTACCAGGTAATTGGTGTGGATGACCAGCGGCTTCAGGTCATACTTGGTCCGAAGGCGAAGCATTTCGTCGCAAAGGGGATGGCTGAGTTCATAAGGCGCCCACTGGCGCGGGCTGGAAGAGAAAACCTGTAGCGTATTGCAGCCCAGGCGATAGGCACGTTCAGCGGCATGGTGGATTCCTCCGGCGGTGGAGGTGTGAATGCCGATGCGGCGGGAAGTGAGGCGTGGCGGGCGTTTTGGAGCGGGACGGGCGAGGATATCTTGCTCGCGGGCCATGGAGCGCGGCATGAGGAAAGTATAAAGGCTCTCGGCAGTTTGCAAGCCGGCTGGGTCAGAATTCCATGGATGAATTGGAAAAAACCGCGGCTATTTCTGGCCGCGGCTCTCGTCCCTACGCGTTAACCCCACGCAGAGCGGCTGTGTGCTTTTCGCGGCTACCTTCCTGGCCGATTCCGAGAACGACGCGGCCATTGATTCTTCCTTTCTTCATCCGGTCGAACACATCGTTGATGGAGTCCAGCGGAAGCACCTCGATAGTTGCCTTAACCTGGCCTTCGGCGGCGAAGGAAAGTGCTTCTTCGAGATCCAGGCGTGTACCGACAATGGAGCCGCGAACGGTGTATCCGTTCAGAACCAGGTCAAAGATGGAGACTGGAAACTCTCCTGCGGGAAGGCCATTGAGCACGCAAGTACCGCCGCGGCGCAACATGCCGATCGCTTGCTTGAAGGCGATAGTTGAAACCGCCGTGACCAGCACTCCATGGGCGCCGCCGATCTGTTTTTGAATTTCCGTGGGTGGGTCTTGCGTCTTGGCGTCGATGGTAATGTCCGCGCCCAATTTGCGCGCGAGTGCCATTTTCTCCGGGCCCAAATCCACAGCCGCGACGTGCAGTCCCATGGCCTTGGCGTACTGGATGGCAACGTGGCCTAGACTGCCGGCGCCGGAGATCACGACCCACTCGCCGGGGCGCGCATTCGTTTGTTTCAATCCCTTGTAGGTAGTAACTCCGGCGCAGAGAATTGGCGCCGCGTCGACGAAAGAAATGCTGTTGGGGATACGGCCAAGATAATCGGCTTGACCCAGGGCATATTGTGCAAACGATCCGTTGATCGAGTATCCGGAATTCAGTTGTTCGTGGCAGAGTGTTTCCCAACCCGCGAGACAGAATTCACAATGCCCGCAGGCGCTATGCAGCCAAGCGACTCCCACGCGGTCTCCAAGCTTCAGATGCTTGACTCCGGAGCCGAGCGCAACCACAATGCCGGAGCCTTCGTGGCCCGGGATGAATGGAGGAACTGGTTTAACCGGCCAGTCGCCTTCCGCGGCGTGCAGATCGGTATGGCATACACCAGTGGCTATAATTTCTACGAGAGCTTGACCTGGGCCCGGAACCGGCACGGGAACTTCTTGAATGACGAGGGGTTTGCCGAATTCCTCAACAACTGCTGCTTGCATGAATTTGGGAGGAGCCATGATTGTCCTCCTACGAGACTGTGCCACTTTATTCCGGTGGAATTGGGAGGGCTGTGATAGGAATCAGAGTTGATGGTGTGGTAGGACACAGGAAAGAAAAAAGAAGAGATTATTTGAGAGTTTTAGCCAGTCTGGTTACCAAGATTGCTGCGTTTGCGGTGCAGAGGCGGCAACGGTAGACTTGATGGGCTGGATGCCTGCCGGCGGTGAGGAAAGGCTAGTCGAGCTTTGCTCGACATGAAGAGCCGGGGGCGGCCGTCCCAACATGGTTGGTTAAGAGGAAAATTATGTTAGTCGTGATGAAGGCGCATGCTACCGACGAACAGGTACGCGGCGTCTGCGAAAAAATTGAGAAGCTGGGTTATCGCGCTCATGCTATGCCGGGGGCGCAACGCACCGCGATCGGTATCACCGGGAACAGGGGCGAAGTGGAACAGGGCACGCTGGAAGAAATGCCGGGCGTGCAGGAAGTGATTAAAGTTTCTAAGCCCTACAAACTGGTGAGCCGCGACATTAAAGAAGACAACACGATTGTCCGTTTTGCCGGAACCGCCGCGACGATTGGTGGACCGGGGCTGGCGATTGTTGCGGGACCGTGCGCCATCGAAAGCCGCGAGCAGGCCTTTGCCGTGGCCGAGCGCGTGCATCGCGCCGGGGCCCAGTTTTTTCGCGGCGGAGCCTACAAGCCGCGCACGTCTCCTTATTCGTTTCAGGGATTGGGCGAAGAAGGTCTGCGCATCATGGCAGAGATTCGCGATCAATTTGGGATGAAGATTATTACGGAAGCGATCGATAATGAGTCGCTCGATCTGGTGGAGGAGTATGCGGACATGATTCAGATCGGGGCCCGCAATATGCAGAACTTCTCGCTGCTGAAGCGCGCGGGACGGGCGAAGAAGCCGATACTTTTGAAGCGTGGGATGTCGGCCACGCTGGAAGAGTTTCTGATGGCGGCGGAATATATTTTGAGTGAGGGCAATTACAATGTCGCCCTGTGCGAACGCGGAGTGCGGACCTTTGCCGATCATACCCGCAATACTCTGGACCTGAGCCTGATTCCTGCGGTGCAGCGGCTGAGCCACTTGCCGATTCTTGTCGATCCGAGTCATGGCACGGGCAAACGAAATAAAGTTACGCCTTTGTCGCGCGCAGCCGTGGCGGTGGGTGCCGATGGACTGATGGTGGAAGTGCATAACAAGCCCGACGAGGCGATGTCGGATGGTCCGCAGTCGCTGTTTCCAGATCAATTCGATGAGTTGATGGCACAAGTGCGGCAGATTGCGGCGGTGGTGGGGCGGACAGTGCCGGGGATTGGGGTCAGGGAGACGGTGGGAGTCAAGTAAGCACCCGATTCGCCGGCAGCATATCGATTTGTGCGTGTCCTGGAATGCGCATGTCGAGGTATCAAATCGCTCTCGCTCTGCAAAGAACTGTAAAGTTAGTGGCGCGTTTCTTTGAGCTGAGTCAAGCTAGGGGTCGGAACAACGCCGACAAGCGGCGAAACGGCCGCATCCGAAGTTGTTCTGTTCCATCGAGTAGACAGGCGGAGATTTTTTCGCTTCGTCCAAGATGATGCGATTAGGGAATTACGTAACTTGGTGAGAGACTGGCTTATGTTTCGCAGAGTGGGGAGTGGTTCGGGATTGAAGACGGTCGTTTTAGGCGCGGCATTACTTGCGTATCCATTCACATCGTTTGCCCAACACGGCGGCGGCGGTGGGCATATTGGTGGTTCCGCGGCTGGCGGTGGCGGCTTGAGTTCTGGCAACCACGCGAGCGGAGTCGAGAATAAGGACGACTTACGGGACTTTCACGAGATCATGGCAGTGCAAGCCAGCAATGAACAGAAAGCTGCGTATGCAGTGATGGTCAAGAGCACGGCAGCCGCGAGCGCGCAATTGCAGGGCTTCGTCGCGCTCCTGGACAAGGAAAACAATGCGTCGGAAATTGCCAAGCGCGATAAGAGTTTCGCGGACGCAATCGAAGCGGCGCTGATCTTAAACAAGAAATTTATCGAGGGCTTTTCCGAGGCGCAAAAATCTGGACTGAAAGAAATTACCAAGAGATTAGGGAAAGCGGATTCCGAACTGGCACAAACGGCCAGGTCGTTGGATCAGCAAGTGGAGGCGAACGCAGCAATTGCGCAGATGGCCGGTACGGCTCGAAGTGTAGAGGGAGTTCTCACCGGCTTCCAGCGCGAACAGGCCGACCTGGGCGACGAGATGAGCATTTCGAGCTCTAATGGCAATTCGGATGTCGCTTTTGACATCCCAACGGTCAAGAACAAGATCAACTTCGCTGATCAGGCGTTCAGCATCACGACGTCGGGAACCATTTCGAAACCAGTTGCGGTAGCTGGGCAAAATTCGTTTGCGATGGAACTGACCGCCGACATGTCTGACCTGCAACAAACAATTACGGACGTGCTGCACGCGAAACTCGATACTTCAGATCGATGCGGAGAGCGAATTGCGCTGCAGACAGCGGCTCTCACCCCACAAGAGCCTGCCAGCCTGGTGGTTGCGCAGCTACATTACGAGCGCTGGACCTGCGCCACAATGTTCGGCAGGGAGAGCATGAACGAAATCGTCGAAGGTAACGGAACCATCGAAGTGAAACTGACTCCGGCCGTTGCGGAGGACGGCAGTTTGCATTTGTCGGCAAAAATAGACCGTATTGATGCCGAAGGGCTGATCGGCGATTTGCTGCGTTCGGATGCCTTGGGTAACGCATTGCGTGACAGAATTTCAGATTCGGTTCTGTCTGCGCTGCAGCAGGGCGCCGACTTCAAGGCGGCGCTTCCGGCGGGCACGCGAACTTACGCGACTCTGCAGCGGGCTAAGTTTCAGGGAACAGGGTTAGGAAAGTTGCTCGGAGTATTCGATGGAGAAATTCGAGTTTCAAACGAGAATCTGACTGCAGTCACTCGCGAATTGCAGCAACGATCGTTGCAGTCCGCGGAAGCACGGCCCGAACTGACGGCACGCTGAAGCGGCGTTTGAAACCCCGTGCTCTGGTAGTGTTATTGCTTCCATTTTTTCCGGGAAGCAGCCTCTAACTTGCGAAAACTCCTCTTCATCGTTGTTCTGCTTCCGCTGCTAGGTGCGGCCGGATGGTGGTATTTCCGTGAGCAACCCTTTCCGAATTACGGGCCCGCGTATCGCGAGTATGCGTACGTCAGCAATGGCAAGAGCAATACCGTTACCGTGATCGATCTGCGGACATTTCAACTAGCGAAAACCATTCCCGTGGGCGTCTCGCCTACAGGGATTGCGGCCAACAGCAAGAGGAATGAAATCTATGTGGTGAACTCCGGGTCGAACAACGTCAGCGTGATCGATGCGGAAACAAATTCCGTCGTGGCGACGATCGGAGTTCACGGACGGCCATACTTTATCGATGTATCCGAAGATGGCAGGCGCGCGTATGTGGCGAACTCAGGATCAGCGAATGTCTCAGTCATCGATCTGGAGGCGCGTACGGTGATGGGAAATGTGCGGGTGGGTTCCGAGCCAGGACTGGCTCGAGTTTCGCCGGACGGAGCAACCGTGGTCGTCTCCAATCGGGGCGACAATACTGTTTCGGTGATCGACGCGCGGTCGCTACGGGTACGGGCAACCCTGCCGGTTTGCCAACAGCCGGAGGATATCGCCATTCTTCCCAGTTCGAGCAAGGCGTTTGTGGCATGTTCAGGGTCGTCGCAGGTAGCCTCTATCGCTCTCAAGATGGCCGGCAGCGAAGCGGCAAACGATCATGTTCTCGCATTGCTGGATGTTGGGCGCACGCCGGTGAATCTGGCATTGAAGCCGGATGGCGGTGAATTGATGGTTTGTGATTTTGACTCCGACAGCATTTCAATTATCGAAACGGCGAACGATGAGGTGGGCAGCAGCGTATTGATCGGGCAGCACCCCGCGCATGGACTGGTTTCTCTTGATAACTCGCGGTTATACGTCAGCAACTTCGGATCGGATAGTGTAGCGGTTTACGACATCGATCTGGGTAAGCGAATCGCCACCATGCCGGTGGGCAGCCATCCCGATGGGTTGGCCCTGTCGCCGGACCAGAGATATTTACTGGTGCTTGATACGCAAGCCGGGGACGTGACAGTGATTCAGAAACGGACAGCGCGAAAACTGGAGCCGACGGAGTATTCGCTGCTTACAATGATCCCCGTTGGTGTGCAGCCAAATGGAATTGTGGTGAAATCATTCATGGCCAGCAAGCCGACACCGATGAAGTGAAACAGGTCGAGCGCAGGAGGACCTCGAACTGGATAATTTCTACGAAGCCGAGACCGTCCTGGCGCAGAATTTGTCGAGAGCCGCTTTCAGATCGGCGGCAATGGCCGGGGCTTCGCGGGATTCGATATCGCGGCGTGGCATCATGTAGACCAGTTGGCCGTCGCGGAGAATGGCGATGGAAGGCGAGGACGGTGGCTGGCCGGTGAAATAGCTGCGGGCGCGTTCAGTTGCCTCGATGTCTTGTCCGGCGAACACGGTGAACGCCTTATCGGGATGCACAGCCTTCTCCAGCGCCATGCGCACGGCCGGACGCATACGACCCGCGGCGCATCCGCAAATCGAATTCACAATCACCAAAGTCGTGCCGGGTCGAGCTTTCAGCTCGTGATCGACGGCATCGCCCGTGCGCAACTCTTCGATGCCCAGCCGAGTTAACTCTTCGCGCATTGGGATAACCATAATTTCCGGATACATTGTGAATTCTCCTTCATCTTCCAAAACTTATAATCCCGAACTTGATTCTAACTCAGAAATCACTTGCCCCAATCGATCATCGGAACGCGATTCTGTGGCATGAGCCGGGACGGTGGTGAGAATCATCCACGGTAAGCAACCCATCCGCTGGTGAAAGCAACGAAAAATGGATTAATTAGACGATTGTCTTGAAATCAATGGAGGCCATTGCAGATGGACAAAGGGTCGCGGTTCTTCCGTTCATGGATATTGGCAAGCGCATTGACGTTTTCCGTATTGGGCACAGCGTGCGCGCATCATCACTATTACCGGGTCTATGACCCTTATTACAGCGATTATCACGTTTGGAACAACGATGAAGATGTTTATTATCACCGGTGGGCGCGCGAGCATCATGTCGACGAACACAGAGACTTCCGCCAGCTTCCTCCTGAACAACAGAAAGAATATTGGACGTGGCGTCATAGCCAGGGTGACCACGACCATCACTAACAAGAACTTCAGTCTTTTATCAGCGGGCGAGCAGGTAGGCTCGCCTGCTATTCTTCGTTTGGCATGATCGTGCGGAAAATGCGAGGAAAGCCTAGCGAAGCGGGCTCGGCGAATTCTGCGCGATGATCAACGACCAGTTGACGAGATTGATAAAACGGTCGGGCATGATTCCGATGAAGAGTGTGGCAAATGCAGTGACGGCCAGCGCGGCGCGCATCATCCAACTCACTGGCAGCACTTCTCGTTCTTCTGGCTTCCCCATGAACATGGCATTCGCCATTTTTAAGTAGTAGTACAAGCCGAACACGGAATACGCCACTCCCAACGACGCCAGCGCGTAGTGTCCAGTTTCGATAAGGCTCAAGAAAATGAAATATTTTCCCCAGAAGCCCGCCAGCGGGGGGATGCCCGCAAGGGACAGCAGGAAGATCAGCATGAGCACAGCTTCCACGGGAGCACGCGAGTAGAGGCCGTTGAGATCGTCGAGTTCGTCGCCGATTACGTTGCGATGGCGCAGCGAAGTAATCACACCGAAGGCGCCAAGGTTCATGAACGTGTAGACCAGCAGATAGATCAGAATTCCTTTGATACCATCCGGGCTGAGTTGTGTTGCGGTGCCAGCAATCAGGCCGAGCAGCATATAGCCAACGTGTGCGATGGAAGAATAAGCCAGCAGGCGCTTCGTATTCGTTTGCGTGAGAGCGGCGAAGTTTGCGCCTGTCATGGTCGCAATAGAAACGAAGACGAAGAGCGGAACATAAACAGGGCGCATCGCGGCCAAACCGATTATGGCGTTTGGAAAAGTTGGATATGTAGCGCCCATGATGCGCAACAGCATCGCCCAACCTGCAGCTTTGACCGCAACCGACATGAATCCGGTGATGCAGGTCGGCGCGCCTTCGTAAGCATCTGGCGCCCATTGATGAAAAGGGACAGCCGCAATCTTGAATAATAGTCCGGTCGCGGTGGTCAGCAGGGCCACAATCGCTACTGGATTATGAGGATCTTTGGCAACGATTATCGCGAGACGGTGTCCAATATCCCCAAGGTCTGTGCTGCCGGTAAGTCCATAGAGGAGCGAAAGGCCGTAAGCGAAGATGCCGGAAGAAAACGCTCCCAGCAGCAGGTATTTCAGCGCGGCCTCGTTGGAGCGGCGATCACGGCGCAGGAATCCGACAAGCACGTAGGTGGAGATCGCCATCAGTTCGAGGCCGATGAAGATGAGCACGATATCGAAACCGGCGGCCATACACATCATGCCGACAACCGAGAGCAACATCAACGCGTAATACTCGCCGTGGTTTTCATGCTCGGTCTTCATATAACGCACCGACATGAGAATGGAAATCGCGGTCGCCGCGAGAAAGAGATAGAAGAAAAAGAGAGCACAACGGTCTACCAACAAGCTGTCCATCATGCCGAGCGAACCCATGGAGACGGAGCGGTTCAGGTGCATCCAATGCTGAATCTTCCACACACCGCCAGTGGCAAACATCACGCCCACGAAGGCCAATAAGGCGTTCACCCACTTTTCTTCGGGAGGGAGCATCAGGTCGATGAGCAGAATGCCCAGCGCAAAAATTGTAAGCAAAGTAATGGGCAGAACCAGCAGGTAGTCGCTCGGAGTGAATTGTGTGAGCACTCCCACTATTTCTTCCCTTTCAATGATTGCGTCGCAGCCGGAGGATGAATCATCGAAGCCGTAGTCGCAACTGGCGGTGCGACCTGTTGTTCGATTGCGGCGTCGACTGCATCACTGGCATGTGAGGCATGAACGTTTTGCACGATCTGATTCACGGGCTGCTCAAGAATCTTGAAAAACGGCTTGGGATAGAGGCCAATCCAGAAGGCCATAATGAGCAGCGGCACGAAAGTCAGGACTTCGCGCGGGGTCAGATCGTGCAGTTTTTCATTTTTCGGATTCGTGACCGTGCCAAAGAAAACGCGCTGATAGAGCCAGAGTAGATAGGCCGCGGCGAGAACCACGCCAGGCACCGCCCATGCGCCCCAGCGCCAGTTCTCCATGAACGTTCCTTGCAGGATGGTGAACTCGCCCACGAATCCGTTGAGCAGCGGCAGTCCCATCGAGGAGAGGAACATGATCATCGTAATCGTGGCGTAAAGCGGCATCACGTTCGAGATGCCGCCGTACTCGGAGATCTCACGGGTGTGCCGGCGTTCGTAAAGAATACCGACGATCAAGAACAGTGCGCCGGTCGAGATGCCATGATTGATCTGCTGCAACACCGATCCGGTCAGACCAACGGAGTTCAGCGCAAAAATTCCCAGCGTGCAGAAGCCGAGATGGCTGACCGACGAGTAGGCCACCAGCTTCTTCATATCTTTCTGCATGAGCGAGACGAGCGCGCCGTAGATGATGGCGATGATCGAGAGAGTGATCATCCAGCCGCGGACTTTGGTGTGCGTGAGTACGTCCGGAAAGAACGGCAGCGAGAAGCGGATAAAGCCGTAGGTTCCCATCTTCAGCAAAACACCGGCCAGGATTACCGAGCCGGCTGTCGGCGCTTCCACGTGGGCGTCTGGCAGCCACGTGTGAAAGGGAAACATCGGGACTTTAATCGCGAACGCAAAGAAGAAAGCAAAGAAGAGGAGCGTAGCTACCGTCGGTCCGTAAGCAGGATCGGAATAAATCTTCGGCGCGGTTTCGTAAAGTGCGGTGAGGCTGAAAGTGTATATGCCAGTCAGAGCATGGTGGTGGAAATACAGGAAAAGAATTCCCAGCAACATCAAGACCGACCCAGCCAGGGTGTACAGGAAAAATTTGATCGCGGCGTAAAGCTTGCGCGGGCCGCCCCAGATGCCGATTAGCAGGTACATCGGAACCAGCATGGCTTCCCAGAAAACGAAAAAGAGGAAGAAATCCAGTGACAAGAAGACGCCGAGCATGCCGGTCTGCAAAATCAAAAACCAAACGTAGTATTCCTTGACGCGGATCTCGATGGCGGTCCACGAAGAGAGAATCGAGATCCAGCCCAGCAGCGTCGTGAGCATGATGAGCAGGAAAGAAATGCCATCGATGCCGATCACATAGCCCGCGCCGATCGACGGGATCCAATTGTTGGGCATGCCTTCGATGAACTTGAAGCGCTCGGGACTGTTAATCTGCGACCAGAACATCGGTACCAGCGGCAGAGAAATCAGAAATCCGCCGAGCGCGAAGAAATTCGCGATCCAGCGGACGGCGTTCTTGTTTTCCCCGGGAACGAACAAGAGCACAAGCGCGCCGATGAGCGGCGTGAAGAGGATGATCGAGAGTATGTGGTTTTGCATGAAAAGCTCTTAGTCTTTAGCTCTTAGCCTTTAGCCCAGAACTCCTCGCTTTTTGATTTTTAGCTAAGAGCCAAGAGCTAACAGCTAAGAGCTTACTTTCAGTGATACACGTAATAAAAAACGAAACCGACTAATCCCGCGGTCATCACCAGGGCATACCACTGCACTAGACCCCATTCGAATAGGCGCGCGGGATAAGAAAGCATGCGCGCTAAAATAGCGGGCCCGTTGACGCCGATGCCATCAATGATCCACTTGTCCCACCAACTGGAAATTGTCGCGGCGAGGCGCGTGATTCGTCCCGCCGCATTGACTGCGCCATCGATCACATGAGTATCGAACCAGGCGGACGCTACACCGAGTCCGAGGACGCCCAGACGCACATTTCCCAGCTTGCTGCGACCAGTGAAAACATAGTCGTAGCCTTCATCTACGTAATACTTGTGCAGCAGCACATCGTAAACAGGAGGGGCGACCGCGGCAATCGGTTCGGTGTAGCCTTTATCGGCGTGGCGATAGCTCCACCAAGCTGACCCCCATCCCAAGCCGGCAGCGGCGAGCGACAGCCCCATCAGAAGCCACTCCGTGCCGGTGTGGTGTTCTTCTTCTACTCCGGCCACGAGTTGGCTCGTTCTTCCCTCTTCCTGCAGTACACGCGCTTCGCTGGCGAAGACGGGTTCGAGAAATTTTGTGAAATGATCGGAGCCTCCGAGGCTGTGCGGCCAGCCTAGCCATCCAGCGACAATGGCGCACAGTGCAAGAGTGACCAGTGGTGCAGTCATCGAAATCGGCGATTCATGAATGTGGTGCTGCACGTCGTGGCTCATGCGCGGGCGGCCATGGAAAGTCAGATACATCAGGCGGAACATGTAGAAGGCAGTCATTACCGCCGTCGCGTAGCCGATATACCAAAGAAAACGGTAAGCACCACCCTCGCGCGACCATGTTTCCCAAAGGATTGCATCTTTCGAGAAAAATCCGGCGAACGGAAAAATTCCAGCGATCGCTAAAGTGGCAATGAACATGGTGCGATGAGTGGTCGGAATGCGATGGCCCAGGTCGCCCATGTTGCGCATGTCCTGCTCGCCGCTCATGGCGTGGATCACGGAACCTGCGCCCAGAAAGAGCAGAGCTTTGAAAAAGGCATGAGTGAAGACGTGGAATACCCCGGCCGCAAATGCTCCCACGCCCAGCGCGAGAAACATATAGCCGAGCTGCGAGACTGTAGAGTACGCCAACACACGCTTGATGTCGTTTTGCACCAGGCCGATCGACGCCGCGAAAATTGCGGTCAGCGCGCCGACGATGGCAACCGTCTTCATCGAAGTGGGCGCGAGTACAAACAGCGCGTTCGAGCGCGCGATCATGTAGACGCCAGCCGTGACCATGGTCGCCGCATGGATGAGCGCAGATACTGGCGTGGGACCTTCCATGGCATCGGGCAGCCAGATGTAGAGCGGAAGCTGAGCGGACTTGCCGCAAGCTCCGACGAAGAGTAGCAAGGTGGCGGCCGTGATGATGGGATCGCCGATGGAGAAGTGGCCACTACGAGCAGCGGAGGTCACGTCGATGAAGCGCAACGAGCCAAAATACCAGGCGACGAAGAACATCCCCAGCAGAAATCCGGCATCGCCGATGCGGTTCACGATGAAAGCCTTCGCAGCGGCGTCGCTGGCGGATTTACGATGGAAATAAAAACCGATCAGCAGATACGAACACAAACCCACTCCCTCCCAGCCAACGAATAGCAGCACATAATTGTTGGCGAGGATGAGCGTCAGCATGGAGAACATGAAGAGGTTCAGATATCCGAAAAAGCGGTAGTAGCCGCCCTCATGCGCCATGTATCCGATGGAATAAATATGGATCAGCATGCCGACGCCGGTTACGAAAAGCAGCCAGATGCTGGAGAGCGGATCAAGCAGGAAGCCGGCGTCGGCATGGAACGGAGCTTGCGAGCCGTCGTGAGTGGCGTAAGTCAAGTGGCCGGTGTCAGTGCCGAGCCACGTGTAGAGAATCGTCTGATATGGCTGGTGAAAGTTTTCAGACGTAGACGACCACTCTGAGTATTGCCAGACCGCGCCGCACGCCATGATAAAAGCCAGCACGATGCTGCCTACGCATACGGCGCTCACCGTGGCCTTCTGCAGCTTGCTGCCGAAGAAGAACATGATGGCCGCGCCTAAGGCGGGCAGCAACGGGATCAGCCAGATGTGGGAAAGAAACATTTTCAGTTTTCTGCTTAGAGCTGTGCTTCTACCACTTCAGCAAATTTACTTCGTCGATATTGACCGTTTCTTTGTTGCGGAAGAAGGCGATTAGAATTCCGAGGCCGACCGCGGCTTCGGCGGCGGCATCGGTAATAACGAAAATGGCGAAGACCTGGCCGTGCAACCCTCCCCACATGCGGGAAAATGCGACCAGGTTAAGGTTTACGGCGTTCAAAATCAGTTCAATCGACATCAGGACAATGACCACGTTACGGCGGGTGAGGACTCCGATCACGCCCAGGAGAAACAGGGCTGCGCCGAGGACGAGATAATGTAGTGTCGTGATGTGGAGCATCGATTCCATATCAGCTTCTAGCTTCTAGCGACCGGCTCCCAGCTAATAGCTAGTAAGCCAACAGCCAGAGGCTGCCTTTCAGATTCTCTTCTTCGCCATAACTACCGCTCCGATAATCGCCACCAGCAACAGCAGTGATGCGATCTCGAAGGCGAACATGTATTGGCCGTACAACATGGTTGCGATCTTTTGGGTGTTGTCGTTTTCCACCATGGGCAGTGCGTGTTCCGGGAAAATGCTTTTCCCCTTAGTGAATACCACCATGAACAGGCCGCCGAGCGCCGTCGCCGCGATCATACCTATTACCCACTGACTGTTGAACTGGCGCTCTCTTACGGAGCGGTCGATGCTCACCAGCATGATCACGAATAGAAACAGGACCATAATTCCACCGGCATAAAGAATGATCTGAACGCCAGCGACGAATGGTGCATAGAGCATCAAATAAATCGACGCCTGCGCCAGCAGCGTAACGATCAACGCCAGCGCCGAATGCACGGGATTCTTGCGCGTGATCACCAGGATGCCGCCGATCAACATGATCCCGGAGAGCAGGTAGAAGAAAAATGGTGTGGCTACGGGTGCCATAACTTTTGTTGGAGCAAAGCTACACTCGCCGTCAGAATTAAAACGCCCAGTCCCATGGGCAGCAGCACTTTCCATCCCATTCGCATGAGCTGGTCAAAGCGGTATCGCGGGAACGTGCCACGATACCAGATATAGAGGTACATAAAGCCGGCAACTTTCGCCGAGAACCAGAAAATATCCTGAATGCGTACGCTTACAGCCGGAATGAACAAGACCAGGCCGACCAAACCGAGGACCACACCGAAGCCCGCGAGGCCGATAGTTTGAACACGGAACAGCGGATGTTTGGGCATGCGTGCCGCATTGTAGAAGCACATTGCGGCGAAAAGAAGAAACGTTACTCCCGGGAAAAGTGAGAAGACGAGGTCCCAGGTTGAATTGTTGAGAAGATTCGGAAACGGCCGCAGCCATCCGCCAAGCCAGAGAGTAACCGCGATCGAAGAAACCGCGATCATGGCGGAATATTCGGCGAGAAAGAATAAAGACCAGCGGAAGCCGCTATATTCGGTATGAAACCCGGCAGTGAGTTCGGATTCGGCTTCGGCCAAGTCGAAGGGTGCACGGTTGGTTTCGGCGACCATGGCAACGGCAAAGATGAAGAAGGCGATCAGCCCCAGCGGAAAGAATTTAAAGATGAACCACTCACCCTGCGCCTGCTGTGCCTGAACAATGCCAATCATGCTTAGGGTTCCGGTTCCAGTGGCGTTCAAGCTGGTCATCAGGATTGCTGAGACGACTGCCAATCCCATCGCGACTTCGTACGACACCATCTGCGCGCTGGAGCGCAGCGCGCCGATCAGAGGATAGTGTGAGTTTGAGGCCCAACCCGCCATTACGATCCCCAGCACGCTCAAGGACGAGACGCCGAGCATGAAAAGGATTCCGATATTCACGTCGGTAATGGCATGTGTAGGGCCGAACGGGACCACCACAAAAGTTGTGAATGCGGCCAGCACAACCACAAATGGGGCGACCCAGAAGATAATCGCGTCGGCCTCGGCAGGCATGATGTCTTCTTTCAGTAAGAGCTTGATGGCATCGGCGATGGGCTGCATCAAGCCATGCGGACCGACTCGCATGGGTCCGAGACGCACCTGCATGTGTGCGAGGATTTTTCGTTCGAGCCAATTCATCGCGATCACGGCGACCGAGAGGCCCGCGAACACCAGCATGATGTAGACCAGCGCCCAGAACATATTGCCCGCGACCCCGGGCGTTTGGTTACTACTGAGGTAAGACGTGATGTATTGAACGATCTGGCCCATCAGCGGTCCACCTCGCCGAGAACGATGTCGAGCGTGCCGATCACGGCGATCACATCGGCCACGAGTTGGCCGCGGCACATCACATCGAGAGCCTGCAGATTTACGAACGAGGGCGGGCGCACGCGCACGCGATACGGCTGCGTGGAGCCATCGCTGACGATGAAATATCCGAGTTCGCCCTTGGGCGCTTCGATCGAGTGATAAACCTCGCCCGCTGCCGGTTTCATGACTTTGGGAACCTTGGCCATGATGGGGCCTTCGGGAAGCGCATCCACCGCTTGCTCGATGATGCGCACCGATTGCCGCATCTCTGCCATCCGCACCAGATAGCGGTCGTAGGTGTCGCCATTCTCTCCGATCGGAATATCGAAATCGAAATTTTTATAGTTGGCGTAGGGCTGCGCTTTGCGCAGGTCCCATTTCACTCCGCTCGCCCGCAGAACCGGACCGGTCACCCCCAGCGCGATGCAATCCTGAGCAGAGATAGTTCCAACATTCCTGGTGCGCTCAACCCAGATTCGGTTGGTGGTGAGCAGTTCCTCGTATTCGTCGATCTTCGGACGAAAGAAATTGAGGAAATTCTTCACGTCTTTTTCGAAACCGGCATAGGTCTCATACTGCAGGCCACCGATGCGGAAAGCGTGAGTGGTGAGGCGGGCGCCGCAATATTTCTCGTAGATTTTAAGAATTTCCTCGCGGTCGCGGAAGGTATAGAAAAGAGGCGTAATTGCGCCGATATCGAGAGCGTGCGTGCCCAGCCAAAGCTGATGGCTGGCAATGCGGTTGAGTTCGGTGAGAATCACGCGAACATGCTGAGCGCGTGGTGGAGCTTCGACATTGAGAAGTTTCTCCACTGTCTCGCAGTAACCGAGACCGTTCGAGACCGCGGCAACATAATCCATACGATCGACGTAGGGATTGAACATCGTATAAGTGCGATGCTCGCCAATCTTCTCGACCCCGCGGTGCAGGTAGCCGATCACGCATTCCAAACCGAGAACTTTTTCGCCATCGAGGCGAAGGATCACGCGCAGCACGCCGTGGGTGGCGGGATGCTGCGGTCCCATATTGATGACAAGCTCGTTCGCATCAAGAAACGGCTTCTCAGGCGTTTCGAGTTCGAGGTGCGAGAGCGAACTGTTCGGGTCGGTCATGCGAGTTTAACTGCGGAATTAATCGCTAATCCTAATTCGCGCGATTTGGCACCAGTTTCTCTCACTGGCCGCTTTCAATTCCCAGGTTGATCTGCACCCATTCGTTATCCTGTTGCAGGATGCCGTAATCTTTGCGCAGCGGATGGCCCTTCCAGCCGTCGGGCAGCAGAATGCGTTTCATATCGGGATGTCCATCGAACTTGATCCCGAACATGTCATAGACTTCGCGCTCCAGCCAGTTGGCAGCCGCCCAGATGGGAACCGAGCTCGGCACGCTCTCGCCATCGAGGATTTGCGTTTTCACGCGAATGCGTTCGTTGCGCGCGAACGAATAAAGAACCCATAGAACATCGAATTGTTTCTCGCGCTGCGGATAATGCACCGCGGTGATGTCGACGCAGTAATCAAAATGTTCTTCATTGCGCAGGACGTGGAGAATCTCGGGAATCAATGAACGATCGACCTGCATGTAGTTCTGCCCTGCGTAGGTTAGAGATGCAATTCCCGTGCCGTACATTCCTTTCAACTTCGCGATCATTGGCGAATCCCAAGGAGTAGGAGCGGGGGCGGCCGGCTTGGCCGGGGCGGCAGGTTTCGCGGCAGGCGTTGCGGCGGCTGTGGCTGCGGGTTTCGGAGAAACTGGCGGCGCGGGAGAAGCTGGCTTTTCAGCGGAAGTTTTGGGATCGGACTGAACGGAGCCGGAAGCAGTTGCCTTCACTCCGCCAGGGACAGCTGTTTTTTCCGCCGTCGGTTTCGGTTCACCTTCCGGCGGCGGTGAAGAGGGCGATTTGATTTCGTCCGGCATTAGGCGGCGAAGGCACAAACCTCAGGCGCGCAGGGTATCGGAGAGAACGTTAATTTTTATCAGCTTGAGGATGCGGTGTCAACGAGCTTAGTCACAAAAGATAGCGGCTTTACAATTCTGGAACAATCTTCGACGGCCTGCTACGCGCGCACTTGCCCTTGATAAGACTCGATCAGATCACGAATGCGTTGCGCGTCTTTTTTGCGATGGCCGTGACTGGTGATGGGATCGGTGCCACCGGTGGACTCGATGAGAATCTCCGCCCAAAGCACGCCGGTGGAAATGTGCACGGAAGCAACTTTCGAGACCGGAATGCTCTCTTCGTTCTTGCCAAACCAACGCGACTTCACACGGCTGACCCGCATCGGGCTCACTATGATCCGAGTCGGGAAGATGAAATTGCCTTGCGTCCAACGACTGGCGGCAAAGGTTTCTGCAGACGGCTCGGCAGCAGGAGTGGCCGGCGTTACACCCATTCTAGCGCGCCCTTTCCCCAGACCCAGATGTAACCGACGATAAGAATCACGAGGAAGATCAAAATCTCGACCAGCCCGAAAACTCCGAGAGCTTTGAATTTGACCGCCCACGGAAACAGGAAGATGGTTTCCACGTCGAAGACCACAAACAGAATTGCAATAATGTAGTAACGGACAGTGTAGCGGCCGCGCGCGTTGTCGATGGGATCGATGCCGCACTCGTAGGGCATCAACTTGGTCTTGCTCGGATTGTCCGGGCGGACCAACTTGGCGGCCAGCAGTGTGATCGGAAGAAACACGCCAATGACTGCCATGAAGATAAAAATAGGAACGTAGTTTTGCGGCATCGTGTGCCTCGGCTGTCAACGGTAACACAAACCCCGACCATAGTATCGCCGGCGGCGCGCAGCTTCAAGGCTCTTGAAAAGGGACGCAGCCGATACGTCTCCGTTTCGCAATTGATTGGCTTCTGTTTTATTTCTCCCAGTGTGTTGAATTGAACTGTTTAGGATCGAAGACGGCGGCGTCGAGCTTAACGTTGTCGCGGATATCCGAATACTCCTCACTGAACACCATTTTGTTATCGACGTGCATCTCCACGCGTGCGGCGATCCAGCCACTCGCGAGTTTGCGGTAATCGGTGAAGCGAATGTCCTCGGTTTTCTTGGGATCGCTGCGCGCAGGCTCCATCTCGCGAACAAAGAGCAATGTGCCTTTTTCCACCCAGAATTGCCGGGACTGCAAATCACCCTTGGAGGCGCCGACCACATATACGGGATGGCCCTCCCATATGTCTTCTCGCAGCTTCGTCAGGTCGTAGCCTTGGGTCTTGACGACGTCGATCGTAATCTTCGGATCTTGCCGGTAGACATCGAATCCCAATACCAGCAGCATGTTCGCCAGCGGCCGGTTCCCGGTCACTTTGCCGTCTTTCATGATGGTCACATTGCCATCTGCCAGAACATATCCATTTCCGTCGGCGGCGGGCCCAATGTCGATGCGCAACTTGCCTGGCAACAAGGCGGCCTCGTACCAGGTTTCAACTTTGGTGCTTCCATCCGGATTGTAAGTAGTGCTCTTCTGTGTGAACGTAACCGTGTTGTACCAGGATGCCTTGTACCGCTCGTGCATGGCACGCAAAACCGCTTCGCCGTTCTTGATTTGCTGACCCTGAGCGAAACTGAAACCCAGAAAGAATAGAACGATGAATTGCCGTTTCATCTGACCTCTCCGACATTTATCCAAAATAGGTGTGCGCCACAAATCCTACCCCATCCACCAAATCCTGTCGGGACGAAACAAGAATCGGCCGTGCGACTGAGGATCTCACGGAAACCTATCCGGAAACACAAACACATCGCGGGCAAAATCTGAACGCAACGTCATCTCCCGGTAGTAGCGGCTTAGGATACCGCCTTTCCAAGTGAGCAGATCGGGATTGCGGTGCGCGAATTCTCCCCAGTCTGTGATTTCGTTGCGGGCCATGCGTTCGCGTATCAAAAAGAAGTATGCGCAAGTAATTGTTTCGTTATAGAGCTGCGGCTTGCCGTTGGCGAGTGCGAATCGTTTCAGCGCGCTGGTGAACCTCTCGAGAGCTGCGAGAACCGGATACTTGCTGAGATAGGCGAACGCAAGGTGTACGTGGTCGGCGTGGTGAAATGAATCGGCCGAAACGAGGCCGTGCTCGAAGTCGTCGATGATTTGCTGATGGTCCATGCGGCGACCCTAGCTTCCTTTTCCAACGGCGACAGCCCAGGCAGCGGCGATATAGATCGCTAGATTTCCTACCTCATACATGCCGTGCAGCAGGTGAATCGCGACTGCCAGAGCAAAGACGGCCACTAGAAGCCAGGCGCCGCGGATGGCGGTGCGCGGAATGAGCATTAATACACAACCAGCGATTTCACCGAATCCAAGAATCAGCCGGATTACATTTGGTAGATGAGTCCTGGAGAAGCCGTGAGCGGCGCCCGGCAGCAGAAACAGAATTGCTTCGATCAGAATCACAAGTCCCAGGGTCCACTGCAGGCCGGTGAGGGCGATATTGGCACGTTGCGTGGTCATAGTATTTCTATTTCTCGGTGGTTCGTCTGCGGGCCGGCCGCGCTTTGATTTCTTTCAGGCGATGGCTCGCGCCGGAATCCAGATCAAAGTCGTAGAAACGCTTCAATTCCTGAATCCGTTCAAGCGAGGCTGGACTGAACGGCGTTTTTCCGTCGAAGCTATGCAGGACGATGCCCTCCAACAAATCGCCGAGAGTCATGTCATGGTATTCGGCAAAGGCCTTCAGGATTTTGAGCAGGCGCTTTTCCATGCGGACACCGGTTTGCACGCGCTCGACCAGAAGTTTTTGATCGTCAACCATGTGTACCAATGTACCACAGTATCTATGTACGAACAAGATCTTTTGAGGGATGGCCAGACCTGCGCGTGCGGGTTGTTTATAATCGCGTTTCACCGTTTTCCATGGATTTACCGCGCCCTCGGCGCAATTCCCGACTAAAGGATTCCCTTGGCATTCGACGAGAACGTTTACGAATTACGACGCCAGAAGTTGAAGCAGATTGAGGCGCTGGGACAGACAGCGTACCGCAGCAAGTACGAGTTCACGCATACCCTTCCGCTGATCCTCGCGAATTATTCGGATAAGACTGCCGAGCAACTGGAAACTCCGCGCGTCAATGTGCGAGTGGCTGGACGCCTTATGGCGATCCGCCTGATGGGCAAGGCCGGCTTCTCGCATCTGCAGCAAGGCGGCCTGCGGCTGCAAATTTATGTAAAGAAAGATGCCGTCGGCGATGCCGGTTTCGAGTTATACAAGTTACTCGATATTGGCGATCACATCGGCGTCAGTGGATATTTGTTTCGCACGCGCACCGGCGAACTGACGATCCATGTGGAGGAGATTACTTTTCTTAGCAAAGATCTTTTGCCTCTGCCTGCCGGTAAGACAGTCCAGGCCGATGACTCCACCCTTAGTGGCGCGAAGAAGTGGAACGAACTTACTGACGTTGAACTTCGCTATCGGCAGCGTTATGTCGATCTGGTGGTGAATCCGGAAGTGCGGGAAGTTTTTCTGAAGCGCAGCAAGTTGGTGCAATCGTTGCGGCGGACGATGGAAGCACACGGCTTTGTCGAAGTGGAAACTCCGATGATGCAGCCCATCGCGGGTGGGGCCGTAGCGCGTCCATTCGTGACTCATCACAACACCCTCGATATGGATTTATATCTGCGCATCGCGCCAGAGCTTTATTTGAAAGCGGCTGGTCGTGGGCGGATTCGATCGCGTCTATGAAATTAACCGCAACTTCCGCAACGAGGGCCTCGGCTGGAGATGGAATCCTGAATTCACCATGCTGGAGTTTTATCAGGCTTACACCGACTACCAGGGCATCATGGATCTCACGCAGGAGCTGATTACCCAGGCTGCGATCGATGTGAATGGAGGGACGAAAGCGAAGTGGGGGGATCAAGAGATTGACTGGGCGAATTGGAGGCGATTCACGATGCGGGAAGCCATCATTCATTACTGGCCGGAAGTGGCCGGAGCGAAGCCAGTGATGAGCGATTTCGGCTCACCCGACGGCGTGAGGAGATTAGTTGAGCGGTTTAATCAGGCGCACCCCCATATGCCATACAACGAAAACGAACCGTTGGGTAAAACGATTGCTGCTCTTTTCGAAGCTGTCGGCGAAGAGCACCTTACCCAGCCTACGATTATCTACGAATTTCCTACCGCAGTCTCGCCGCTGTCGAAGCAGAAGCCGGATGAGCCGGAATGGACGGAGCGCTTCGAGATTTATGCCGGGCAGATGGAGATTTCCAACGGATTCAGCGAACTCAACGATCCTGAAGACCAGCGGCGGCGCTTCGAGTCGCAACTAAAAGAACGCGAGCGGGGTGACGAAGAGGCCCACCAGATGGATGAAGACTACATACGCGCGCTATCTTATGGAATGCCACCGGCGGGCGGGTGCGGCGTGGGAGTCGATCGGCTTTGCATGCTGCTGACCGACTCGCACACGATCCGGGACGTTATTCTTTTTCCCCTGTTGCGCCCGGAAAAAGAACTGAACACAGAGATTAACACCGAGGAAAAGCTTTAGCTTGTTAGACTTAAGATATTGAATCCCGAGTACCTAACAATGCACTAGAAGCCGGGCAACAACACTTTCTATACTTTTAGCATCCGATTTAGGCGAAGAATTGGCAGCGCTGCCGTAGCGTCCCGCAAGCATTGGACGTTGGGTCGGTGGCGCTTTGCTTTTTGCTGTCGAGAATTTCTACTTCGAACTCTTTGCGTTGCTACTCTTTCCGACCGCTGTTCGTGGCGGCTCGTACGGTAGGCTTATCAGGGCTGAAGTTGCTGTTCAAATAATCGATCAGCGCATCACGATCAGCCGGATCAACCAGCGCCCCCCACTTCGTCATCTTGTCGACCTCTTTCGTCCATGCCGTTTTGCTCAGGCGCTGTTGCAGGATGATGCGCGCCTCGTGACACTCCGTACACGCCGCAGTGGCTTTCGCCTGCATCGGACCCGCCGGTAAATCCGCAGTCACATTGGCGGGAACGCTTTTCTGCGCCGCTAATGCAGTGGCAAAGGTTAGCAGTGCGAGCCCAAAAATCATATGAAACGCCCGAGTGAATACCGTTTTATGAAACATGCACATCCACCTGATCGATGACGTTGTAAAGATAACCGCCGGGATTCCACAGCGGCGTAGTCGGCTGAGTGCGTCCTTGACTGTCGGTCGCGCGAGACTGGATGGTGTAATCGCCAGGTTTTGTGATCTTCGATTCGTAGCTCCAAAGGCGCCAAGCATAACGCGATTGGTCGCGGCCAAGTTTTGCGACACTCCAGGCCGCGCCTCCGTCGATCGAGATCTCGACTTTCGCGATATCAGCTTCCCCGGCCCATGCTGCTCCGTGCACGCGGATTGCACCAGTTTTCAGATTAGTTCCGTCGCTCGGACCCGCAATTACGGACTTCACATTCAATGCAGTGATGGGATGCGTATCTTCGGGCCTCAGCGTCTCGCCAGGCTTCACAGGGTGGTTGGGCAGGCTGTAACCGGGGCGCATAAAATTACCAACGAACTCAGCCTCGATCACTTTGATTTCGGTAAGCCACTTGCAGGAGGCCGAGCCGATCCATCCTGGAACAAGAGCGCGCGCGGGAAAGCCGTGATGCTTGGTGAGCGGCGATCCATCCATGTGCGTGGCGATGAGCGTATCGGCGTCGATCGCCTTCTCGATCGGGATGCTGCGAATGAAGGGAGGCACTTTGCCGGGAACTTCATCGAGTCCACGGAACAAGACGTGCTTGCCCGCCGGTTTCACTCCCGCGCGTTGTAATACATCGCGCAGCTGCGGCCCGGAAAAGCGGGCTGTGCCTACTGCACCTTTGCCCCATTGAATTCCCGGGACCTGCGGGCGGTACAAGGTGCGGCCGTTGCCGGCGCACTCGAGCGTATTGACAACTGCGTGCGTTTCCATTTTCGAAAGCTCGCTTAGACTCAGCGTGACTGGCTTCTCCACTTCGCCACCAATCGACAGACGCCACTCCTTGGCGTCAAGCTCGATGGGTTCGAACATGTGATTACGCACAAAAAAGTGCGGGACTGGCGTGAGCCACGTATTGAAATACTCGACTGGACTCTCGAGATCGATAAAGCGGAATGAGCGAAGAACCATTCCTTCTTCGCCGGGGAATGGGACCTGTTGACCTTGCGGAATCGCCCATGACAATACCGGCGCAGCGCCTGTGAGGAGCGCCGCTCCCGACATCTGCTTAAGAAATTCGCGTCTTGAGTTCATAATTTCAAAATATCATTCCAAAATATCGTCTCGCGATATTGTATTGTGGACAGCAAGGATTCCGAACTCGACTTCCACTGTCTCTCATAACCACGTTAACACCGACGGTCGGGAAAAAGAGAGTAGCCAAAACCGGGCCGGCTGCGTTTCCGAAGGGAAGGCACTCTTCGAACCGTTGAAACGGTTTACCCGCTTCGATTGCAAACGCGAGACATTTTTTTCGCTTACGGCAAGATGTAACGGAAGGATGTAAAGACCATATTGTCCAGTCCTTCCGGCGAAACGCCGACTCCTTTCACAAAGCCCGTACCAGACCAGGTATCGCGAGTTACGTAGGAATACTGTGTTCCGAACTGGAACCTTCCCCTGGGTCCGCTGTAAAAGCGGTACCAGAAGCCGATGGTTCCCTCAATCAAAGCGCGCGTATCGGCCGTGCAACTGCCGAGGCTGGTGGGAGTAAACCCGGTGCCCACGGCGGGAGGCAATTCGGTGTAGCAACCAGAATTGTTAAATAGCGGGGCTCCGTAACCGACCTCTTTTCCCGTGACAGGGTCAAAGCTAGCGGTTCGCGCAGCATATTCGACGCCACCGTAGCCGTATATATCGAATTTCCTAGTCCGGTATTCGAGAGTGGTTAATTCCGCGAAGTTCTTGATCAAATGAAGCGTACCGTCGCCGTTGATCGAGACACCGGATAGTCCGCCAGCGGCGTAGCGTCCAGCTCCATCGCCGGCCAAGGCTTTCAGGCCGAGGACGATATGCCTATGGTCGAGAGCCCAGCGTGCGCTTGCGCCAAAAGCGCCGCCGGATTTGGAAGCGTTGTAGGCCCCTAAAGCATTGGGACCGGTTCCTACGCCATTCGGGCAAGGCCCGGTTGTTGCCGGCGCAATGAGTGCCACTTCACCGCAGGGAAACACGCGGTCGGTAAACCGGCTCGATATGCCGAAGATCTCGTAGTGCCCTGAGCCGGGATCAAAGGCCACCTTCGCGATAAGATCGGGCGAAGGATTGAAGGTGTAATTGGCGGTAGTGTTGTAGCTGTTGCTGGCGCCCGCCTGACCGAGGAGAAAATTATCTCCGTTGCCGTGCGTGGTGAGTGTGCCTTGTGGAGCTTCCACGGCAAAGGCCACTGCAACTTTGTCGCCGAAGGCTCTGGTAACGCGGATCCCAGCCTGGCGAGCATAAACGAAGCCGACGTTGTAACTCGCATCGATTGTCTTGGGTCGGGCATCGTTGGTCCTGCCCAAGTCGTCATCCGGAGCGATGCCTTTGCCGTTCTCTGTCGCCAGAGTCCACATCTGACCGCCCAGAAAACTCCAGCCATTATCCATTTTGGCTTGTACCCAAGCTTGTCGGAGACGAAGAGTGTAGCTATTGGTTGAGTTGGAGGTGGAAGTAACCCCGGCCGAGAGAAAGTCAGCCGAGACATAGCTGGAAAGATTTACCCTTCCCGCCTCACCATTGACGAAGGCGGTGATTTTCGATTGACGGCCTGACCCGAAAAATTCCGGCACTGAGCTCTGCGACGCGCCGGGCATCGTAAGGGAGTTGAAGGGCGTGGAAACATCCGCTCCGAGGGCTCTCGATCGGCGAACAAATTCGGCAGCGGCATATCCACCCGGCGTAATGCTGATGCCTCTGAAACGGATAGTGAGCGGACCTTCGATCGGACTTGGTCTGGGCATCGTCCCCGAGTCTTGCGGGTTCTGAGCAGTGGGGGGAGCGTTGCCCTGTTGAAGCGCAGCCTCGGCTACCGCTGCGGCCGTTGCCACTTGTGGTTGCGGGACAGGTTGCGTATTCGACTTGTCGGCAGCTTCCGCCGCTTGCTGGGCCTGTTGCCGTTCCAGTAGCTCGGTGAGCCGGTTGATTTGCAGTTGCTGCGCGGCCAGAGCATCCTTCAGCGCTTGAAAATCCGCAGCGGTTACAGTTGACGGTGCAGTGGATCTCGGCCCATCTTTGGGCGCACCTGATGCTGGGCTCTCTGCCCGCGCGACCGCGATCAAAGCCCCGAGCGCAAAGGCAGTGAAAATTAACTTCTTGCTTGCTTTCATGGAATTCGCAATCCTCTCCTTTTTGAATCTTGGTCGAACAATGTTGGAGTGAGAGACTTACAAAACCTCTTCGCAACTAGAGCTACATTATTATTACTATCGACTTACTAGAGTTCATTGCAACACGACCCTATCGCTTTTACTGAACCTCGTATTAATTGCGAAGATGTTTTTCCCACTGCCGCTAGAATTAGTTCAGGCTATCAACCAGGATTCACTCACCTTTGTTTCCCCCGACTACCATGGACAGTACGCTTCCCTTTTCTTTTTTCTTCGGCGTCCTCTTCGCTCTGGGGGCACGCGGGGCTGGTTCGGCGATCAGATCGGCCAGGCTCGTATTTTCCAGAATATTGGCGGCGGCATCGCGCACGTCGAGAAACAACTGGTAAAGGGCGCGGTGCGGCAGGTCGCGATCAATCAGAGTCCGTAGCTGCTCGGCATCACCAAATGGCGCCAGCGGGCCGTCGATCAAGCGCATAATCTCGCTCAAGCGAATGTCGGAGGGATCACGCCGCAACTGATATCCGCCCTTGGCCCCGCGCACACTCTCGACCATGCGCGCATTCTTCAGTTCGAGCAGGATGAGCTCCAGGAATTTCTCTGGAAGATTCTCCTCGTACGCGATCTCGCGGATCTTGATCGCTCCCTGGTGGTAGCGACGGGCTAACATCATCATCGCCTGCAGCGCGTAGAGTCCCTTTTGCGAGATTTTCATAGCGGCGCCATTATGCCATAAAGTCTATTGTATTAATAGACTTTATCTCGCTACGCTTGCAATCGGTGAACCATTCATGAACCGCCTTGTGATTATTCTGACAACTTTCTTTTCAATGGTTTGCAAAATGGATTTCGGAATCTACGCAATATGGTGTGCAGCAGCTTGCAGTTCGAAGGAACACATGGTTCCCTAGCTCGCCGCAATCGCTTTGGATTCCGGCTCCGGTAGCACGCGCAGAACTTGCACCGTGATATTGTCCGGTCCGCCGCGCTCCAAGGCCAGCTTCACCAGGACGGAGCAGCACCCAGCCGGGCTGTTTCCGTTCACGGCCGCTTCGAGTTCTTCATCGCTAACCACTCCCCACAAACCGTCCGTACAGAGAAGAAGATAGTCGGAATCCTGCAGAGCCATTGCTTTCTCCGCACTTTGTACGGCTACCTCGATGCCTGCTCCCAAAGCGGCAGTGAGAATGTGCCGCTGGGGATGCTTTTCGGCATCCTCGGCGCGGACAATGCCCGTCTCCACCAGCCGGCCGACATAGGAGTGGTCGCGAGTCAAGCGCGTGATGCTCGCACCGCGCAACAGATAAAGGCGGCTGTCTCCAACATGAGCAAAATAAAGCTGGCGGTCGCGGATGACGAGCGCCGTGCATGTAGTGCCCATACCGTGAAGTCCGGGATGCTGTCCTGCGTAGTTTTGGATTCTTTCGTGGGCTGTAGCGAATGCTTCCAGGAGGGCAACGTGCGGATCGTCCCCGACCACACTGTCATAAACTTCGCGAACCGTTTCTACCGCCAACCGGCTGGCCTCCTGGCCGCCCTCGTATCCCCCCATACCATCGGCGATTACGGCTAACCTTCCCTTCCGCTGGAGTTCTCCATCCGCTGTCGGTTCCCAATAAAGATAAGAATCCTCATTGTTCTCGCGCTGGCAACCGACGTCGGTGAGGCTTGCCACTTCCAGTCCGGGTCTCACCAGTTCAGGTTTCACATTCATAGGGTCAGGGATTGCTTCGAGTTCCTGCCACACCGTCAGAAACTGCAGCCGTCTTCAATTGGTGACGACAGCATGAGGGAATGGCCCCGCCATTATAGACAAGTTGGCGCGGCAAAACGCAGAGCAGCGGAATCTGTTCGGAAAACAAAAAAGCCGCGGTCGGCCGCGGCTCTTGTCCTGAATTCGGGAAGTCAGATTCCGAAACTACTTTCCATCATGTTTATCTTTGTAGATTCGCTTGCTGGTGCGGTTCTGTTCCCGGTTGAGCTGTCGTTGCTCGCCTTTGGTCAGGTGACCATTATGAGCGGCCATATCGGCTTTTTGCTGGTTCTCGATATGCTGCTCCCGATTTTCCACGCGCGATGCCTGTCCCGGCGTCATGGTACCGTTCTGGACACCATTTGCGATGCGGTCCTGCTGGTTCGTCTCCCGCGCATTGACTTCGTTGACACGAGGATGACCCGGGTCGACCTGACCCGGTCCCGCGCCGGATGTGTTGCTGTCTTGGGTTTGAGCAGAGGCGGCGCCAACCAACATAAGACCACCCGCTGCCAGGACTAAGAGCGACTTTGTGAGCTTGTTGATCATGTCAGAACTAAACCCCCGCATCGAAGTTTAGTTGTGAAGTTCTGTAACCAATAATTACGAAAGGCGTTGAGGCAATGGCGTTCATGGGCTCCCGGAGGTAACTCAGGGTGGTTACCAGCGTCAGATTTTTATCGAATCGCCTCCCGCGGCCGGGGGTGCGGGACAGCTCTTGTTTTTTGGGTAAGAAGTGGGAAACGAAACCCCATTTGCAGCGCAGCTACAGGAAGCACTGTATATGATGGCTATTAACCCGCCAACTATTATCCCCAGACGAAGTCGCGCGTTTCGCGCGCTTTCCATGCCGGATGCTTGAATTCAAGTGAGGTGTTCCACCGGACCTAGCGGCGGCGGTTTTGTTGCGCGGATTAAGACAGACTGGGTAAGACAGATTCAGAATGATCTCAGGTCAAATACTGATTGTCGACGATAACGAGGCCGTCAGAAAGGGCCTCCGATCTCTGCTCTCTTCTCGAGCGGTCTGGAAAGTCTGTGGGGAAGCGGTTGACGGACTGGATGCAATCGAGAAAGCGAAAGCCTTGCGGCCGGATGTCGTACTGATGGATATCTCGATGCCTCGGATGAATGGGCTCGAGGCAACCCGCATTTTGCGGAAAGAGCTGCCCGAACTGAAAGTGGTTATCGTCAGCCAGAACGATCCTGCCATCGCGCAACATCAAGTTCGTGAAGTAGATGCCGCAGGCTTTGTTGCGAAGAACCAGATCGCTCGAGATCTATTTTCCACGCTGGATCGATTAGACGGGAGCGGTGCCGCCAGGAACTCGCTATCAGAAACGAGCGGCCAAAACTCTGAAACAATCTGGTTGGCCGGAGGCGGAGAGCTTGGCCGCTTAATCCGGGAACACGATTGGTCACAAACGTCGCTCGGGCCTATCGCAAGCTGGCCGCAGAGCCTGAAAACCTCGGTCAATCTGATCCTCAGTTCGCAGCACCCCATGTGGATCGGATGGGGTAACGACGCCACTTTTCTCTATAACGACGCCTACATCCAAGTCTTGAGTTTGAGCAAGCATCCCTGGGCATTAGGCAGGCCGGCAGCCGAAGTGTGGGCGGAGATTTGGGATGTTTGCGGTCCTCTGGCTGACAAGGTCTTCCAAAGGGGCGAAGCGTCATTTGTCGATGATGTTCGTCTGTTCATGAATCGCGGAAATTTCCTGGAAGAGACCAATTACTCGTTTTCGTACAGTCCCATTCACGACGAATCTGGGAAGGTAGCCGGATTGTTTTGCCCTTCGACCGAAGTTACTCCAAAGGTCATCAACGCACGCCGGCTTCGCACCCTCTCGCAACTATCGGCGGGGGCATTAATCCAAAAATCGACACAGGGTGCGTGCGCTTCTGCCGTTGCCACATTATCGAAAAATCTTGACGATGTCCCTTTCGCCGTTCTTTATCTGGTTGACGAGAGTGGCAAGACTGCCACTCAGGAGCAGGCCTGCGGGCTTCCTCCTGAGATGCTGGCCCACACTCCCCGGATCATTGATCTAGAAAGCGCGAACTCAGGGTCATCCTTGTGGCCCATAGCGCTAGTGGTGAGTAGCGGCCAGGCTTTAGTTATCGACGTTGGAAATATTTCTGGTTTACCTCCCGGACCAGCGCAGCAGGCCATTTCCAATGCCATGGTCCTGCCAGTAACTTCGCGAGGTGACGATCGGCCGCTGGGGGTTTTGGTCGCGGGCGTAAATCCCACGCGCAGGCTCGATGCAGAGTACCGCACCTTTTATGACCTGATTGGGAGTCAGATTGCAACCGCTATTCAGAACGTGCGCGCGGCCGAGGAAGAGCGGAAGCGACTTGAGGCTTTAGCCGAAATCGACCGCGCGAAGACAGCATTCTTCAGCAATGTCAGTCATGAGTTTCGCACTCCCTTAACCCTGATGCTGGGGCCGGTGGAAGATCTACTGGCAAAAAGCTACACCGGCCTTTCTCCATCGGCAAAGAGCCAGCTCGAACTGGTGAATCGTAACGGAACGCGGCTGCTGCGGCTGGTGAATACTTTGCTGGATTTTTCCCGCATTGAGGCGGGCCGGATGCAGGCCGTATTTCAACCGACCAACCTCGCGGCTTTTACCGTGGAGCTAGCGAGCGTATTCCGTTCTGCCACCGAGAAAGCCGGACTGCGGCTGGAACTGGATTGCCCCATGTTGTCGGAACCGGTTTTCGTCGACCGTAACATGTGGGAGAAGATTGTTCTCAATCTTATCTCCAACGCCTTCAAATTCACCTTCGGAGGCGCGATCACGGTTGCGCTGGTTGAGGCCGAGAACAATATCGAATTGCGGGTAAAAGACACTGGAGTGGGCATCCCCGCGAACGAATTGCCACGGCTTTTTGACCGCTTCCATCGTATCGAGAACACCCGCAGCCGGACTCACGAGGGTAGCGGGATCGGTTTAGCGCTGGTTCAGGAACTGGTCAAGCTCCACGGCGGAACGGTCCGCGCAGAAAGCGTGGCGGGAACCGGTAGCACGTTTATTGTGAGCGTGCCCATGGGCAGCGCGCACTTGCCCGCCGAGAGGATTGGTGGAACCCGCACCCTGGCGACCACCGCCGTAGGTGCTGCCCCATTTGTGCAGGAGGCGCTTCGCTGGCTGCCCGAGAAAGAGAATTTCGACAACGCAGATGAAATCATTCCCGAAGATGAGCACATTCCGATTGCTTGTCCTCCCGATTCAGCGGGAACTGATGCAACCGAGAAACGTCCTCGCATTTTGGTAGCGGATGATAACGCCGACATGCGTCAATATCTCGTTCGTTTGCTCTCCGAACGCTATGAGGTAGAGGCGGTTCCGGACGGCGAGGCCGCTCTTGTGTCCGCACGGCAACATGCCCCGGACGTAGTGTTGAGCGATGTCATGATGCCCAACCTCGACGGCTTTGGACTGTTGCACGCGCTGCGCGAACACTCGGAAACAAAGACCATTCCGATCATCCTGCTTTCTGCGCGCGCTGGTGAAGAATCGCGCGTCGAAGGCATGCAACACGGCCCGGACGACTATCTTATCAAGCCTTTTAGCGCCCGCGAACTTCTGGCGCGAGTGCAGACCCACTTGCAGATGGCGCGCCTGCGAAAAGAAGCTGGAGAAATTCTGCGTCAACGTACCGCGCAGTTCGAGACTCTGCTCAACGAGGCTCCACTCGGCGTTTACCTGATCGATGCGGACTTCCGAATCCGTGAGGTCAATCCCACGGCGCTTGCTAATTACGAAAATGACCCAGACCTGATCGGGCGCGACTTCGAGGAACTCACTCGCAGTCGTTGGCCCAAAGAATACGCTGACGAGATCGTCGGAACATTCCGTCACACGTTGGAAACGGGAGAACCCTACTTTGCTGCTGAACGCATCCAGCGGCGTCGGGATAGCGGGGGCCTGCACTGTTTTGAGTGGCAGATCAGCCGCATTCCGCTTCCGGACGGGCGTTACGGCGTGGTCTGCTATTTCCGGGACATTTCACATATCGTCCGCGCGCGCGAAGCGATCAAGGAGTCTGAGCAGCGGCTGAGACTCGCAACTGAAGCTGCGGAGCTTGGCATCTGGATGTGGCATTTCGATCACGACAGTGTGGCGTGGGAGAATGACAGACCCTACGAAATATTTGGCCGAACCGCTGAGGAAGGTCCGATCTCGGCAGAAGAGTTTAGGACAAAGTTCGTCCACCAGGCAGATTTGCGGGCATTCGAGCAGGCACTTTCGCACACTCTGCAAACCGGATCGCGTTTCTTTTTTCAGGGGCGCATTCGCCGGAAAGGTCGGAACGTCGGATGGGTGGAGCTTACCGGTCATCTTGAGCGCGACGCCAAAGGCGCTCCGTGGCGCATGCTTGGCACCGTCCTCGACATCAGCCCGCGAAAATATGCTGAGGAATTGGAGCGCAAGCAGCGCGAGCGTTTTGATCTGGTTGCGGAAGCATCACAGGTTGGATTCTGGTTCTGCGATCTACCCTTTGACAAATTGATCTGGGATCACAAAGTCAAAGAGCATTTCTGGTTGCCTTCGGACGCGGAGGTAACGATCGATACATTCTACGAACGTTTGCATCCGGATGACCGGGAACGCACGCGGCAGACCATCGAGGATAGTAACGCGAACGATATCCCATACAACATCGAGTATCGTACGGTTTCGTCCGACGGGCGACAGAAATGGATTCGTGCAATTGGCCGAACCTTTTACGATGCCTTAGGTCAGCCGACGCGTTTCGACGGGCTAACACTGGATATCACCGAGCGAAAACGAATCGAGGAACGGGAGCGGCAAATGACGGCCGAGGCGGTGGCTGCCAATGCAAAGTTCCGGGCTGTATTCGAGCAAACAACCGTGTTCGCTGGAATCATGACCCTCGACGGCACGGTCATCGATGCGAATCGGATGTGCCTGGATGCTTGCGGCTATCACGCTGAAGAGGTCCTGGGTCGGCCCTTCTGGGACTGCGGGTGGTGGAGGAAGTTCCAAACGTCGAGGGATAAGATTTGCGCGGCGACCCCGCAAGTTGCAAAGGGCGTTCCTTACAGGGAAACGCTTCGCTATTCCTGGGCAGATGGGAGTGAGCGCATCGTGGATTTTGCTCTTTACCCAATTCGAGACCACGAAGGGCAAATACTTTTTCTGCACCCCACTGGTGTGGACATTACCGAACTCAAACGCGCCGAGGAAAATTATAAAAAACTGGCAGAGACATTGGATGCGGAAGTGCGCGAGCGCACCCGGGAATTGGAATTCCGCAACGCTGAAGTGGTAAGGCAGTCCCAACAATTACGAGACTTATCTGTACGCTTGTTGCAGGTACAAGATGAAGAGCGCCGCCGAATTGCTCGTGAGTTACATGACAGCGCCGGGCAGATCTTAACCGCTCTCGGCATGAATCTGTCTCGAGTAGCGCAACACGCGCGCCAGGATGGGTTCGCGCTGGCTAAGGAAACGGAAGACAGCCAGCAACTGGTGCAACAACTGAATCAGGAAATAAGGACGATGTCCTACCTGTTGCATCCGCCGCTGTTGGATGAGACTGGCCTGGCTGAAGCCGTTCGCTGGTATATCCAGGGGCTCTCGGAACGCAACGGTTTGGAGATCAAACTCAACGTCACCGAAAACTTCGGCAGACTCTCGCGCGAGATGGAACTGGTTATGTTTCGCCTGGTGCAGGAGTGCCTGACCAACATTCATCGCCATAGCGGCAGCAAGAGCGCAGTCATTCATATGGTGCGCAGCACTGACCACGTTTCACTCGAAGTGGAAGATCAGGGCAAAGGAATATCGCCGGAAAGGCTAGCCGAGATTCAGGCCAAAGGCTCAGGAGTGGGAATGACCGGAATGCGGGAGCGAGTCCGCCAGTTCGGTGGCAACATGACCATTGAGTCCAACGGCCAGGGAACCACCATCTCTTTCAACCTTCCAGTTGCGAAAATTGATCCTCCGCAACGCGCAACGGTAGTCCTGCCCGTATCGGTTGGATGAAGAGTCCAGGAGCATCGGCGACCTCCATGCGTATTCTTGTGGTGGATGATAACGCTCTGGTGCGGCGCGGCGTGATTGATATTCTGGCGTCCAGGAAAAATTGGGAAGTCTGCGGCGAGGCCCACGATGGAGAGGGAGCGATCCAGAAGGCCCGAGAGCTTCGCCCCGATGTCATCCTCTTGGACATCAGCATGCCAGGCATGAATGGCTTAGAAGTAGCTCGCGCGGTTCGCCAAGAGCTCGCCGACACCAAGGTTTTGATTCTGAGCCAACACGACCCGACATCGCTGCTGCCCACTGCAATCCAAGCCGGCGCGAACGGCTGTGTCGACAAGAGCCGCCTCGGGACGGACTTATTGTCAAGCATCGAAGCCATCGCCGGAACCGCACAGGCTGGCGGTATCGGCAACGGCGATTGAGTGCAGCACATCGTCAAGCGGCACGCGGATGCGTCATACACAGATCATGACTATCAGGACGAGGCGGCGGTTTTTGCTGACCTTCCTCCTTGCGGTAATCGTCCCACTGCTTCTCGGACAGCCCGCGCGCACTCGCCATGTCGCAAAACCACCCGAGTATACCTTCAAGATCGTTCACACTTTCCCTCATGACTCAAATGCTTTCACCCAGGGTCTTGCCTACAACGACGGCCTTCTATACGAAAGCACTGGACTGAGGGGCCATTCCTCGCTGCGCAAGGTGCGGTTGGAAACCGGTGAGATTCTTCAACGCATCGAGTTGCCGTCCGACCTTTTTGGAGAAGGAATCACCCTGCTGAAAAATCAGGTGATCCAGCTGACATGGCAATCGCATACCGGATTCGTCTATCGATTGAACGACTTTCGGCTGCTTCGGCAATTCTCTTACTCAGGAGAAGGGTGGGGCCTGGCAAGCGACGGTCACCAGATCTTTATGAGCGACGGCACGCCGGAGATCCGAGTGCTCGATCCCGCTACGCTCGCCGAAAAGCGCCGCTTTACGGTTCACGACGGAAACAAGAGTGTAGCGGAATTGAATGAACTGGAATTCATCGATGGCGAGCTTTTCGCCAACATCTGGCAGACGGATCGAATCGCCCGCATATCTCCGGGGAACGGTGAAGTGGTTGGCTGGATCGATCTCACGGGCCTCTTGAGCCCGGTTTATCAGCTCGGGCCAGGAGCGGTCCTGAATGGGATCGCCTACGATTTAGAAGGAAAGCGGCTCTTTGTCACCGGCAAGTTGTGGCCGAAGATCTTCGAAATCCAGCTTGTGCCGAAGTCAGAGCTCCAATCTTCATACGGCATTAGACTCGCGGGAGCGATTCCATAGAAGTATCTCTCGTGCAGCTGCCCTGACAGCATTTTCTTTCCCAGGTTACGCCAAGTGAGTGAAGTATTAGACTGTCTCCGATTGTCAACTGTGTAGGGTCGGCGACCACATGGTAGGCGTAATAAACAATTGGATCGCGGGTAATGCACCAGTTCTCGTGCCGGATGATCCCCTCGCAGTGTTCGCAGGCCGCCGCTGCATTGTAGCGATTGCTGTAGTACTCAAACGTTGGGATGCTCTCAGACATCGAAGTATGGTCCTTTTCAAAGAATCCGCGCTTAGCCGTGACGAATTGCTTCTGGATTTCATCCTACGGCCCAGCAGAATCCATAAGAATGGCGGACATCACGTGAACATGTGACGCGCATCACCTGGATGTTCGGTGGCGGAGGCTATGTTCTCTATCGGCGAAATTACGCCGCGACTTCATCTGGAACTGGAGTTTCGCCTCGTGGCTGCGGGATGAACCCGCGACGGTGGCCCAGAGCGCGCCATTCCCTTAAATCAGCCAAATCCAGTTCAGTGCTGTTCCCAGGAGGAACCCTACAGTTTCATCCCGAGCAACAGCCAAGACATTTTTGTCCTCCATATGATCTGCAACTTTCTAGAGTGGAGGGCACATGTACAGATCATTCGGAATAATTGTTCTCTTGTCGCTGGGCTTGGCAACGATAGGGTGCGGGACTAGCAACAATTCGAATTCAAGTAACATCAACGGCGCGTGGACGGCTAATCTCACCAATACGGACAACTCACCGGCATTCGCCTTCACCACGAACTTTACTCAGGAAAGCGGCAACTCGATAAGCGTCACCAATTTTAAGTTCACAACCACCAGCTCTTGTTTTTCCGGCGACACTACGGAAACAGGCTCTTTTGGACTGAGCGGCAACTTCAACGGGAACGTTGCAGGAACATTCGGGATGGATATTTCAACTACGTTTTCCAGTGGCACGAACAATCAATTAGCACTGAATGGCGCAGTCAGCGGAAACACCATCACGGGCACATGGACGCTTACCGGCGTGACTGGGTGCAGCGGGAACGGGACTTTCACCATAAACAAAAATTAAGCGCGATCCGGCCTTAAACGCAAAAAAGCAAAGGCGCGCATCCGTTAAGGATGCGCGCCATGATGCGTAAAGAGACTGGAGCCTATCGTCCGAAATATTTCGCGTTAAGCTCGGTAAACGAATTCCATTTTTCCGGCAGGTCGTCCAGCGCGAAGATCGCCGACACCGGACACACCGGCACGCAAGCTCCGCAATCGATACACTCCACAGGATCGATATAAAGCAACTGCTCAGTCGCGTACTTGGGATCATCTTTCTTGGGATGAATGCAATCCACCGGACACGCATCCACGCAGGCAGTGTCTTTGGTGTTGATGCAAGGTTCTGCGATTACATAAGTCATAACGGTGCGGTCTCCTGAACTGGATGCTGATATTTTACTACGGCAGTCGCGCGAGAACGCACATTCTAGCAAGAAATAGAGACGCTCCGCAAAAACAAAATGGCCGGCAGTGGTTGCTGCCGGCCATTTCTTCGGTTGTTGAAGCTAGCGTCAGAGCAGATTATCGATGCCCGCCGCCGCCGTGGCCACCGCCGCCACCGTGAAATCCGCCGCCACCACCGTGGAACCCACCACCACCGCCACCGTGGAAGCCACCGCCGCCACCGTGGAACGCGTTACCTCGAAACCCACCACCCGCGTAGCCGCGTCCGGCATAACCTCGTCCAGCGTAACCTTGTCCGGCGTAGCCTCGGCCAGCGTAACCTCGTCCGGCGTAGCCTCGGCCAGCGTAACCCCGTCCGCCGTAGCCTCGCCCACCATATCCTGCGCTTCCGTAATAGCCACGACCACCACCCCAGCCGTAGCCTCCTCGTCCGTAGTAGCCGCGGCCCCAACCACCGCGCCAACCACCCCAACCTCCGCCCCAGCCATACCAAGGCCCGGCACCGATGAACAGGCCGCCCGAGAACCAGTCAGGTCCGTAGTAACCGTAGGGCGCGCAAGCGTAAGGGTAGTATCCGTAGTAGCCATAGTCGCAGACCGGAGGCCCACCAATCCCTATTCCGATCCCAACTTGCGCTTGTGAGTAAGCCAGCGGCAGCATCAGAACACTCACCAAAGCCAAATATTTTATGTACCTCATGGTGAATCCCCTTTCCTCAGATCCGCCATCCCAGCCACGCCACCGGATCTGCAGGTCTTCCGATCTTTTTCTATCCGAAGCACCTATCTATTTGAACTCAGAAGGGGAAGAAAAGTTGCAATCCTGAGACTGGCTGATTTCAGCCACTACGCGTGGATTCAACCACTTACAGAGCTCACGCGACCGGAGCAACAGCGCTAAATAAAGCGTGGCCAAACAAGGGACGAGAATGTGTTTAAACTCCCACCAAAGCCGCGCTGGGCTCGTATTCCACAATGTAACCTGCCACGGCGCTGGCGGCGACGGTCAGGGGCGAGGCAAGATACATCTGTCCCGGACCGCTGCGGCCGGGGAAGTTCCGATTCTGCGCGCTGATCACTACCTGGTCGGGTCGCGTCGAAACCCCGGGCCCGGCGTTGATGCAGGCTCCGCAACTCGGCTCGATGACGTGCGCGCCGGCTTTCTGAAACACATCCAGATAACCTTTGCGCAAGCAATACTCGCGCGTTTCCTGCGAACCGAACTGGATGTAGAACTTCACCGAGTCTGCCACGCGCTTGCCCTGCTTGAGCGCGTCGGCCAGCACGGCGGCATACATATCCATGTCCTCGTTTTTGCCTGCGGTGCAGGTGCCGCCGTAGGCAATTTCAACCGGCACGGGCGTATTCAAGTCGCGCACATATTTTCCGTTTCCCGGATCGCCCGGAGTCGCAACCATCGGGCGAATCTCCGAGGCGTCCAGTTCAATCACCTGCGCATATTGGGCGTCTCGATCGCTGTGCAATCCCTCGATCATGGCCTGGGCTTTTACGCGATCCATGCCGCGCCGCTCGACCAGAAAGTCAACGGCTTTCTTATCCGGCGCCACGATGCCGGTGAATCCGCCAATTTCAGCCGCCATGTTGGTCATGGTGGCGCGCTCGTCCACGCTGAGCTCTTCGATAGCTTCGCCTGCGTACTCCATGACTTTCGCGAGCGCCTTTCCGCTACGCACGTAGTCGAGACTGAGAATTTTAAGAATGAAATCCTTCGCCGTTGCGTTCGCACGCCGCCTGCCTCGAATCACAATCTTCACCGATTCCGGCACTTTCACGCGGACGTCTTTTGTAATCCAGCCATTGAACACGTCGGTAGTGCCAATGCCGAAAGCCACGCATCCAATCGCGCCGACGTGCGGCGTGTGTGAGTCTGAACCGATGTTGAGCTGCCCTGGCAGCGCATAGCTCTCCAGCACGATCGAATGGCAAATTCCTTCCGATCCTTTACGATCTTTCAACTCGCCGTGCAACTTAATTCCCTGCTTGGCGGCGAAATCCTGCTGTTTGAGCTTTAGTTGGGTCGCTAGGTCGAGCAGGCCCAGTTTCTTTTTCTCTTCGGAAATTACTTCATCGAGAAAAGTAAGATGGTCGCGGAAAAAAATAATGCTCGATGCGTCGTTTACCTTGGCATCCTTGCCCATGTAGCGCTCGAAGAAAATGGCCGCCATTGGCGTAACGTACTCGTGGCTGAACCGGAGATCTGCCTGAGCAAACCCCGTATCACCCGGTTTCACGTTAGGAACGCCAATACCGCCATTTTCGTTCACCATGTGCCGAGCAAAGATCTTCTCTGCTACGGTCATGGGACGCTTTTCACTCTTGATCGGCGGCAGGAACACCTTCTTCTGCATGCGCGCCACATTGAAGGGAAACAGCCCGCCGTATTCGATGACCTGGCGAGTAATCTCATCCTCACCCGCGGTGAACTCGCTGAGAGGAATTTCTTCCCCACCGCGAATGCGGTCAATCAGGGAAAAATTCGTCGAGGTCAGCACTCCCAGATTCTGGCAATTCTGCTTGTAGATGCGCTCGATATTTTCCGCAATCACCACGCGGATTCCGGCGCACATCTCTGCATATGGGGATTGCTCCCGGCTTGACCCTTTGCCGCGCCGCTTTCCGCTGACGGCGCACACAAAGCCACCGCGCTTCACATCTCCGCGCCCAATCGGCGTAATGTTGCCGCACTTTAATCCAAGATAGGGAATTTCTCCCAGCGTCTCATCGAAATAAAAGCAATAATGTGCCGGAGTAATCTCATCGGTCGAGATGTCACTGCGAAGCTTGGGATTATTCGCCGGATTCTTCGTATCCCAAGGCAGATCTTCACCGGCGAGTTGCTCCTTTATGAGTTCCGGATCTTCGGTGAGAAAAAGAATGCGCCCTTGCAGCCGGACTTGTTCTGGCCGTTTTTCGATTTTGCGTTCGAGGAGAGAGTTGATCACGTTGAACCTGTAGCCAAGCAAGATCAAAAACCAGGACAGGTGGGAGCGGTTAGCCAGTCCTTAACTATTGTAACGCGGCAGAGCTGCCTCCATGGGATGAGGCGAAACAACACGAAGCAGACAAGACCTAGTTCCGATACTCTCGCGGATCGGGCAATGGCTCCATGCCTCGCCCGGCAAAGATCTCCCCAAACTCCGCAAGCAGAGCTTCGTGCAGCAAGCCGTTCGAAGCCAGAGTCTCGCGGCTGTTGAGTTCAAAAGGCGATCCGTCGAAGCGCGTTACTTTGCCGCCAGCCTCCTCTACAATTAGCACGCCGGCCGCAGTATCCCAGGGATTGAGATTGAACTCCCAGAAGCCGTCGTAGCGTCCGGAAGCCACATTGCATAAGTCGAGCGCAGCGGATCCTGCCCGGCGAACCCCGTGCGTATGCAGCGTGATCTGATGGTAGAAAAAGATATTTGGATTTTTGTGCCGCTTGTGGCTAGGAAAGCCCGTGGCCAGCAGGCTTTCTTTCAGCGTAGCCGTTTTCGAAACGTGAATTGGTTCGCCATTCAGCCGCGCGCCTCTTCCCTGCTCCGCCGTAAATAACTCATCGCGCGTGGGATCGTAGATCACGGCCGCAACACGGCTGGCGCGCTGCCCGGACAACCGCTCCGCCGGCGCCTGATATTCCAATCCCATGGAGACGCAGAATACCGGGTATCCATGGGCGAAATTGGTAGTGCCGTCGAGCGGATCGACATACCAGCGATAGTCGCTGCCCTGATCGCTGAGTCCCTGCTCTTCGCCCAGAACGTCGTGTCCGGGCCACAGTGCAAGGATGCGTTCGCGAATCAGCTTCTCGGCGGCGCGATCTGCGGCAGTCACCAGATCGGCGTCCCCTTTGTATTCAATTTTCAGATGCTGGTGGAAGTAGTGCATCAGCAATGCGCCCGCTTCCCTCGCGATCGCTGACATGGCGGGAATGAAACTCTCGTGATTGGGTGAATTCGAGGACATTAAAAACTGGCAGTTGAGGCTCGCGACGGCCCAAGCCTCCCAGGCTCCGGGAGCCGCGACTATTTCTTCGAGCCACCCTCTTCCGCGATGTACATGATCTCGTGCTTAAAAATGAACAAATTGGGCTCGCCTTCGCGCGTCAGCCGTACCATGTGCTTGTCGTAGTATTCAATCCACCCTCGCACGGTCTGGCCATCCATCAGCTTGACGTTTACCGGCTTCTGCTTGTCTCCCAGACCTTTCAGAAAGGTAGCCTCTTCGAAAGTCTCCTCCGGGGGTGGAGTGCGCCCGCGCTTGGCGCCATTCGGATTTCCCTGCCCACGAAAAGGCATGCTGGCATTGTACACAAGCCGCGGCGGTGGATATCGAATCGATGGAATCGAGGAAAGACAGGTGGGAAATGGGAGACGTACAATATCCCGAATCATCGTCTCTGTAGGAGGCCCGCCGTGAAGATTCTTGCTTATGCTCTCCTAATTGTCCTGTTCGCTGCGTCATCGGCGCGAGCGCAAAGGCCTCGACCGCCGGGTCTGCAACAGGCTGACCAAGCTGCCCAACAGGCGGACAAGAACATACCACCCCCAAGCTCGCAGCAAGCGCGCGTCGATCCGGCCAAGCTCCGCCAGGAGGCCGATGAACTGGCGCGCCTAGCGCAAACCATACCTGCTGATGTCTCCAGCATTCAGCAGGGCCTGCTTCCCAAAGACACAAGCGAGAAACTGAAGCAAATCGAGAAACTCTCGAAACATCTGCGCAGCGAGATCAGGCCGTAATTCCGCAGTCTCGCTTAGAAGCCAACTGGCGCGCAATGCAAACTGAGTTGACTGAAAGACAAAAAAACACCAGCCCTTGGGGGCTGGTGTCTAACTTTTCCAATTCAGTGGGGCTAGAACACTACCTTCAGACTGAACTCAGTTTCACGCGGCGAGCCCAGCGTATATACGCCGGTTCCCACGCCTACCCGATTCACCAATTGTCCAGCATAGTTGGTGCCGTTGATGCTACCCGTGGAACCGGTCAGCAACCCTGACATCATGCTGGTCGGAAGATCAAAGTTAGCGAAATTGAACAGGTTGAAGAAGCCTATCCCGGGCTTAATCGTGAATCGCTCTTTGAACGTATAGGTCCAGCCGATGGTTGCGTCAAAGGTCTTCAGCCAGGGGTAGTTGACTTGATCGAAAGGTGCCAAAGGTATCAGACCGCTTGGGTTACCCAGACCGCCGTTGTACACACCGCCCAGGGCAGTCAGGTCTTTCTGAGTCATCAGACCCTTCTGAACAAGTACGTTGCCCGCAGGTGTTAGGGTATTCGCGGCGACGGCGGCGTTGAAGTTGGAAATATCTCCGTTAATGGTCTTGGCATTGATGCTGCGATCAAAGCTTCCGACTTTGGTTCCCGGGAGCGGATCCTGCGTCGTGCCATCGCCCGTGAAGTCCGTTCGGAAAATCTCTCCCGGTCCAAGTCCGGTATTTGGGACCGTCGGAGTGATGGCGAGCGGGCTATAGAAGTGGGACATTACCCCAAGTTGCAAGCCGCCTCGCAAGTCAATGAAGCCACCAAAAGACAACTGATGGGTGCGGTCGAGGGTGGAGCGTCCGAAGTAACGATTCACGTTGGCATTGTCCAGCGACGGATCGATGAAGTCCTGATCGGCGGCAGCCGCGGTAACCGTGGAGCCAGCCGGGACGCCTCCGCCCGAATTATCGAAGCTGGATAAGGCATACGAGACTTGGAAGTTCATATCCTTGGAGCCCCGGAACGGTGCCTTGACATTGTCGATCCATTTCATCTGCAAGCCGTTGTAAACGGAACGACCGACCGGCGAAAGGAAAGTCAAGGGTGGCGCGGCGGGATTGCGTCCGCCAAAGGCGCAAGGGTGACCGAGCGCAGCAAAGCAACTGCTGCCCCCAAAATCGCTGGAAGAGCCGAGGCCGTTTCCGGCGAAGTCGGCAATGGTTGCGGTGCGGGCAGGGTTCGCGACCGTCCCGTAAGTTCCGCCATCGCTTGTTCCGTTGGACGGATCCTTGGCACAGTTGGTTAGGTAAGTTCCGGCAACCCCAGCTGCGCTTCCGTTTCCGCAATTGGCAATTGTGGCGGCAATCGCTGCGTTGGCGCCAGTCGGGTTATAGGTGGTAATGTCGCCCGCGTGATTCTGATCCACCCCCAACAGGAAATGGGTCTGGACATTGCGGATAAAGTCCACGCTCAACACCATTCCCGGATGAAGTTCGCGCTGGATTCCGATATTCATCACCACCGAACGCGGCGATCGGTAGTTGGGATTGAACATGCTGGTGCCGGGCGCGAAGAAGCATTGAGCAGTTGGATCTTGGCAGTTATAGTTGACGCCGCCAGCAGTGCCGTTCAAGTACTGTTGTGCATAGGCGGGATTTGTCTGCTGCAGGTCCAGGGGCGAAGCTGCCTGAAATTGCGCCTGAAGTGCCAGCAATGCCGGCAATGCGTTTCCGATCAATGGAAAACTTCCTGCCGTGCCGCAAACCGAGGTTGGCGTACCAGCACTCGGTGTAATGGTACCGGTCGAGGTCTGTATAGGAGCAGCTACGCCTGCCGCTGAGCAAGGCGAAGGTGTCTGTAGAAATGCGCCTGTAGCCTCCCGGAATGGTCCATCAAAGAGCACGTTGTTCCAGATAGCATTCTCCCAGAATAAGCCGATTCCACCGCGGATCGAGGTCTTCCCGTTCTTCATCGGATCCCAGGCAAAACCTAAGTCTGGGCCAAAGTTATTGTTGGGCTGGTTGACTGGATTGCCCAATCCAGGGATCAGAGCACTGAGCCCAGGAATCGCAGGATACTGGCTATCTGTACGGCCTGTATCGCGTTCATAGCGCAATCCGTAAGTGAGGGTGAAGTTTGACTTGATCTTCCAAGAATCTCCCAGATAAAGGAGCAAACGGTTATCAGGTCCCAGGCCGCCAGCCGGGAAGCCGAGCGCAGCCTTGGTCGTCGAGTATCCCAGGCCGTTGCCCAAGACATAGCCGCCGTCGGCCGGGTAGTTCAATGGATTAGCTGAGCCGCCAGGGAACGGCCCAGTCGCCGCCGTTGTGATGTCCCCCTGGGTGACTTGGGAAATAATTTGCGGTCCGTTCTTAAAGAACGACGCAAATCCGCCGCCTTGAAGGTGATTAAAGGTAACTCCGTAGCGAATAATATGCGAGCCCAGGATTCGGCTGCCATCGTACTTGAACTCATGATCGCTTTGCGGAGTGCTCTGCGGAGCCAGCAGATTCGGCCCGGCGACCAATCCGGTCGCTCCCATGAAGATCTCCCCACCGATGTTGGCAAAGGGCAGACTATTGTTCCCTGTGGTGGCATCCACGATCTGGTTCTGGAACTTCAGATATGAGAACCGGATTGAGTGGGTAAACGCGCCGGTGTTGAAATCAACCCCCACTACATTATTGCGCGTGTAGTCTTTGTTGTCATAGAGCGAATAGCCGAATCCGAAAGTAGCACCCAACAAATTCTTAAAATAGGAGTACCTGTAGAAGAGACGGGCACTTTTAGTAAGCTGGTAGTCCAACCGGCCAAGTAGATTGTCCTCGCGGAAGGGATCGGTGAAATTTCCGGAGTACGCTTGGAACGGGAAGGAAATAGGCACTGGCGTCTGTGTATTCTGCACCGTGCGCTCACCATCCCCGAAGAAGAACAATTTGTTCTTGATGATCGGCCCACCCAGATCGGCACCGTACTGGCTGCGCTGCGAGTAAGGATTAGCTCCTCCCGGTAGTGCTGCCCAACCCGCGCGATAGTCGCGGAATTGGCCGAACGCTTCGCCATGAATTCCGTTCGTCCCGGATTTCGTGGTCACATTGACCGAACCCGAAGACGTAAGCTCGGTCGACATATCCAAGCTCGCCTGACCGATTTGAAATTCCTGAATCGCGCTGGCGGGAATGTCGGTGGTAGTGGTGCCTACTGTTTCATCAGAGACGTCAACACCGTCCACTTCGATGCGAGCGGTTCGTCCGTAACGGCCGCCGAACGAGATCGAGGAGTAACCGGCCTTTGTGGGATCGAAGTTCTGGCCATCCTGAATCTGTACGCCAGGTTCGAGTTGAGCCAAGTCAAGGAAGTTGCGGCCGTTCACCGGCAAGTTCTCGATCTGGCTGGCGGTCAAAACCCCCTGCACGGTTGCCTGTTCGGTGTTGACCTGGACTTCGCTGGCCTGCACTTCAACCACCGTGCTCTCCTGGCCGATCTCGAGCTTGATGCTGCCATTGGCGGCATTGTCAACTCGGACATTCAAAGACAATTGCGAGGTCTTGAAGCCTTTGGCCTCGACCCGCACTTGATAAATACCCGGGTTCAATGCGCCGAAAGTGTATTCCCCCGCCGCATTGCTGGTGGCGTGCAGGGTCTGCCCGGTTGGACCAGTGACGGTGATCTTGGCGTTCGGTAAGACCGCGCCGGTCGCATCCGTCACGTTACCCTGAATACTACCTGTCGCAATCGACGTTTGCGCAAACATCAAAGACGAGCAACATAGGGCAAACACGGCCAGCAGAACTAGCGGCAGGAATTGCACACTGGAGCGGGGGGAGTTGAGCTTCAACATATTAAGACCTTCCTTTGGGATCGTTCTGTTCAGAATTGTTCTTGGCACAACTGCTTGCCAGATCATTTCCGGCAGCTTTCCAGCAAACTCTGCAAATTCTCGATCAGGGTGTTGCGGGACGTCTTTCTCAAATTCACCGCACATCCCCAGAGCCTTACAAAACAGCACGACAAAACAGGTTGACGACGATGTCTTGTTAACCTAAAGCAATTTTCCAGCCAGCCTACTGTATTTTTGGGTAGGAAGATAATATCCATTATTTTTCAATGATTTGCCACGACGTTGGACCGAAATAAGGGAAAATCATTCACAATTGGAAGCGAGGAAAATCCTAAAAACCGTATATTCAATCTGTAAAAGAAAATCCGGCTTGTTAACTTGTGAGTAAACTCCGCACCGCTAATCCGTTGCGTATCAAAAAGGTCGCGGCCGAGTTTCCGAGCGGAACAATTCAGAAATCCGACTTGGAAGTGTAATAGCCGGCCCGGTGGCGTACGCGGTAGCTGCTGGCGTCGGCTGGGCCGGAAACGGTGACCTGGATACTGCGGAATTGGGATTCCGAGAGGCGCTGCGAGGGATAGTACGCCAGCAGATATTGGGTGCGAAGTTCGTCGCTGATCTGGCGGAAAGCTTCGTCGAGTTGGGACATGGAGGTGGCGTAATAGTACTTGCCGCCGGTATCCTCGGATAGTTGGATGAGGGCATGCTCGCCCCCGGTTTCGCGTCCGGCACTGTTCTCGATGGGGACCACGATGATGCTGTAGACAATGCATTCAGCCTCTTCGGCCGCACGCAGGGCCTGCTGGTAGTCGATCTTGCTAACGGTGTCGCCGCCATCGGTGATCAGCACCAAAACTTTTCGTCCCTGGCGGTGACCAAGCGAGCGCGAGGCCAGGTAGATGGCGTCAAACAATGCCGTCGCTGCCCCGAGGCGGATGTGGTCGATGCCATCGTCAATGCGCTTCAAGTCAGCCGTATAGGAAGTCGACTGCAGAACGGTTTCATTAAACCCAAATACGGATAGGGCATCTACTGGACGCATGATTGTCCGAGCAAAGCGCTTCGCGGAGGCTTGCTCTAGTGGCAGATCGTGGCGCGTGCTTAAACTCGTGTCGATGGCCAGGGCGATAGAAAGCGGGACGGCTGATTCCTTATCAAATACGGAGATTGTCTGGTCGCGACCGTCCTCCTGCAAATTGAAGTTATCTTTTTTAAGTCCCGCGACCGGACCTCCCTGCGCATTGGTGACGGTCACGTAGACGTTCACCAGTTTCACGTCGACCTTGAGCGTGGAGGAAGAACCGTTCGTCGACTGGTTCGGCGCGGAGGCTTGTTGCGCCGGGGATGCCGCGCGGGCCAGCAGGAGGAGCATCAACGGTGCAAATTTTCTCATTCGAAGAAGAGTACTTCGCGAATTTATCGTCGTATTGGCGGTCAGCAATCGGTTTCTTAGCTAGCCGAATCGTGCCGTTCACTTAGATGCGCCGTCGGCAACCGGGCTGCCCGCTCTCGGCAATTTAGACGTGCCGGATTTCGGCGGGGAAGGGTTCGCCATCGGCCCATACCGCTCCATCTTCAAAGTACTCCTTCTTCCAGATCGGAACGGTCCGCTTCAAGGTATCAATCAACCAACCGCAAGCCTCGAATGCGGCGGCGCGATGAGCCGAGGCAACCACAATCAGCACACTGGTCTCGCCAATCTCCAGCCGTCCCAGCCGGTGGACAATAGCCACATCGCGAATCTGGAAATCCTTCAGTGCCTGCTCGGCCAGCCGCTCCATCTGCTGCAGTGCCATCTCCTCATAAGCCTCGTAGTCGAGGTAGAGCGTCTTGCGGCCGCGCGTCTGGTTCCGAACAATGCCTTCAAAAACAACAGCTGCTCCATCCTCTCCGCGCTTGATGTTGGCAAGGATTCGCGAGGTCTCAATCGGAGTGCGAACGATTGAAGCATGAGATTCACTCTCCCCTTCACTCGCACCGCCGCTGACCGGGGGCAGCAGCGCGACTTCATCGTCTGATTTCAATCTGGTCGCTGCCGCCGCATATTCCTGATTCACCGCCACGGCCAGAGATGAAAGCGAGTCTTTCAATTGCGGAATCCGCGCTTCACACTGCTTCAGAAGATCGCTTACCGTCGAGCCCTCGGGTAACTCCAGCGTCTCGCTCGAACTACTCGCCAGATCCTTCAACATCCCGAAAAATAAAACGCGCACGCGCATGGAAAGTGAGCTCCGCCGCAAAGGCCGTTTCAAGTCTAAGTTCGGAGCAAAAAAACTGCCAGTCCCTTGCGGAACCGGCAGCAGTATCAATCGTCTTCGCGATTAGGCTTGGGCAAAGGCTTTGTCGTGAACCTCGGGCTGTGGCGTCAGCATCTTCGCCGCGGTGGATTCCGCCACCGCCGGTAGCGACACACGCAACGCCTCATCAATCGTCTTCACATAATGAACGGTGAGGTTCTCGATTTGTTCGGGCGTAAGATCCTCATCCACGTTCATTTTATTTTCCGCGGGCAGAATCACGTCCGTTACTCCTGCGCGTTTTGCGGCCAGCACTTTTTCTTTAATGCCACCCACCGGAAGCACATTGCCGCTAAGCGTGATCTCGCCCGTCATCGCCAGCAACGGACGAATGCGATGTCCGGTCAATAACGAGACCAACGTCGTCGCCATTGTGACGCCCGCTGAAGGACCGTCTTTCGGAATCGCTCCCGCCGGCACGTGCATGTGAATGTCGTGATCGGCGAAAAAGTTTTCCGCGATGCCCAACTGCGCGGCGTTTGACCGCACCCACGTCAGAGCGGCTTGCATGGATTCCTGCATCACCTGGCCGATCTGGCCGGTCATGGTGAATCCACCTTTGCCCTTCATGGCGTTGGCTTCGACGAAGAGCACATCGCCGCCCGATGGAGTCCAAGCCAGACCCACAGCCACTCCTGGACGCTCGGTGCGTTCTTCGATTTCACCTTCGGTACGGATCTTGATGCCACCCAGGAATTCCTGAATGATTTCCTGTGTGACCACAAGTTTTTCCGTCTTGCCTTCGGCCAGACGCCGCGCTTGCTTGCGGCAGATCGTACCGATGGTTCGCTCGAGGCTGCGGACGCCGGCTTCGCGCGTGTAGTGACGAATCACGTAGCGCAAAGCTTCGTCGGGAAATTCAATCTGCTCGGCGCTGATTCCGTTTTCTTCCACCTGTCGCGGTACCAGATAACGTCTAGCGATGTGGAGCTTTTCTTCCTCGCTATAGCCTTGCAACTCGATGATCTCCATACGATCGCGCAGAGGCTCGGCGATCGGGTCGAGCATATTCGCGGTCGTGATGAAGAGCACCTTCGACAAGTCGAACGTGACGTCGAGATAGTTATCGCGGAAGGTCGAATTTTGCTCCGGATCAAGCGCTTCGAGCAACGCCGAAGCGGGATCACCGCGGAAGTCGCGACCTACCTTGTCGATTTCGTCGAGCATGAAGACCGGATCTTTGGTTTCCGCGCGGCGAATGCCCTGGATGATTTGTCCGGGTAAAGCTCCGATATACGTGCGGCGATGGCCTCGGATCTCCGCTTCATCATGCACACCGCCAAGCGATAGCCGGACGAACTTTCGTCCCAGTGCTCGCGCAATGGATTTGCCCAGCGAAGTTTTGCCCACGCCAGGAGGTCCAACGAAGCAAAGGATTGGACCTTTCATATTCGGCTTCAGGCGGCGAACCGAGAGATAGTCAAGGATGCGATCCTTAACCTTCTCCAGATCGTAGTGGTCCGTATCCAGGATTTCCTTGGCCTTTGGAATCTCAATCTCCTGGCCGGAGGTCTTGTTCCACGGCAACACGGCCAGCCACTCGACGTAATTACGCGTGAGTGAATAGTCGGCGGCCATGGGCGACATGCGCGCCAGACGGCCCAATTCCTTGAGCGCTTCCTTCTTTACTTCGTCGGGCATGCCGGCTTCGTCGATTTTCTTTTTCAAGTCCTCGACGTCGCGCTGACCTTCATCCTGCTCGCCCAGTTCCTTCTGAATGGCTTTCATTTGCTCGCGCAGGTAATACTCGCGCTGCGTTTGTTGCACGCGATCCTGCACTTCGCTTTGAATCTTGTTGCGCAGTTGTTGCACTTCGAGTTCTTTAGCGAGATGCTGGTTGATCTTCTCCAGGCGTATGCGAATGTCCAGGGTTTCCAGCGTGTCCTGCTTGTCGGGCGTTGACAACGACGGCAAAGACGAGGCGATGAAATCCACCAGGCGGCCGGGTTCATCAATATTCAAGCGCTACTGTGGAAAGCTCGTCAGAAAGCGTCGGCGAACCGGCGACGATCTGCTGGAACAGCGTCAGAACATTGCGTTGCAGCGCTTCGATTTCAGAACTGTCCGGCGAAGCAGATTCCGGTATTGGCGAGACGCGCGCACGCATGAAGGGCGCTAATTGGGTGAACTCGCCTAAACGCACCCGTTCCAGGCCTTCGGCGAAAACGAACAGACTCTGGTTGGGCATTTTTACGACTTTATGAACGACTGCAGAAGTGCCGACGGTATAAAGGTCGCTGGGTTGCGGATTATCGACGCGCGCTTCACGCTGCGCGACGACTACAATGGTCTTATCCTCTCCGAGCGAATTGATAAGCTGGACGGAACTTTCTCGGCCCACCGTGAGCGGCAGGACGGCATGCGGAAAAAGAACGGTATCCCGCACTGGCAGCACGGGCAAAGCCCGTACGTCATTGGATTCTCGATGCTTAACGAGTGGCTCGGAAAGCGGTTGTTGGCTCATTGGCTCTCCTTGAGTGTAACTCACTCAAGCTTAGATGATACTCTGCGGAAAGGTTTCATACCATCCCCAGAGTTCGAAAGGTTTTTAGATTCTATCGGCAATCTTCGTGCGCAGTACATGATGCCCAAGGTACCGGGGCTAATGCGGAGGCGCCGGCAGATCGGTCCTCTGGACGACAAGCGGTAAATCCTCGATTGCGTGCCCAGCATTTGCAGGCTCATGCTGCGCGGTAAATCCCCAGCACTTTGACGAACTCCGCAACTTCACCAAGATGGCGGAGGGCGTTGCGGGCCGGTTCATCGTCCCCTCGAAGAAAATCGACATAGAAGACGTATTCCCAAGGGACGTCCCCGCATCGGCCGCGACTCGATCTTGCTGAGGCTGATATCGCGCAACGCGAAGACGCTGAGCGATTTAAACAGCGCCCCAGGCTGATTTTTCAGCTTGTAGGCAATCGAAGTCTTGTTCGCTCCCTCCGGAATCAGTCGCAGATATTCGAAATCGCCCGACGCGGATGCGCTTTTTCAAGCGCGGGTCACGAGCACCCGGCTTTGCGGGCGACTTGCGAATAAGAAAGAAGCGAGTGAAGTTGCGTTTGTCGTCTTCAATGCCCGCCTGCAGAATCTTGCCGGAATATTCCCCCGCCGCGTGACGTCCCGCAATTGCAGCCGCATCCTTTAGATGGTTCGTGACCACATGCTTCACGCTTCCTGCCGTGTCGTAGAACGGTACCGGCTCAATCTTGGGATGGTGGCGAAAGAAATCGCGGCATTGATCGAGCGCCACGGGATGCGAAAGAATCCTGCGCACCTCCCCGAGTTTCACCCCCGGCGCCGCGATCACATTGTGAACAATGCGCAACGGAAACTCAGCCTGAATAAATACATCGCAAGCCACCAGCAAATCGGCGTGTTCCGCCACGGTTCCTGCCAGTGAGTTCTCAATGGGAATCACGGCGGCGCCGGCCGAACCGCTTTCAATACGATCAAACGCCTCCACGGAACGGGCGCAGGGAACAACCGTGCTGCCGGGCAACATCTGCTCAGCAGCTTCGTGACTAAAGGACCCAAGCTCGCCTTGAATGGCGACTTTCATTGCCGCAACTTTCATCAAGGCAAGGTAGCTGGAGAGCGCTCGGAACGCAAATCGATTCGCCAAGCATTTTTCTGGAAGCCTAAACCAGAGTCTTTTCCAGAACGAGTGCGTCCACCCCATTGGAATAGTAGCGAGGGAAGGTTTTTATGACGCTGAAGCCGTGCCGCTTGTAAAAAGATATCGCAGGGAAATTATCTACCGCGGTCTCCAGCTCGACGGATCGGCATTCGACGGAGATCAGGCGATCCTCCGCTGCTCGGAGCAGCAGCGATCCAACGCCAGCCCGGCGGGCTGATGGAATTACGTCGATAGTAATGATATGGCCGCGAGCTCGAGCTCCAGCTTCCGCGACAATAAAGCCAGCGACGGCGGCATCCAACAAACCGGCCCTCGGTAAACCCTTATCCCCCCTTGCGGCGGAAGACGAGCCAGTTCGACTCGCCAGATTCTTGGTTGGCCGCGACCAAGGTGAAGGAGGCCCGCCGCCGCATGTAAAGTCTTAGTTCCGCTCGTGAATAGGAAATGCCTGCAGGAAAACAGGTTTGGTCAATATTCCAAAGACTGTCGAAATCGGAAGGCTGGAAGTCGCGAATGATGAAGGGCACGAGGCCATTGTAGCGGGGCGCGACGCCCCTATAGCCAGTTACCTTCCCACGAAACTGTTTTGCTCCGGATTTCCACAGGTTAATCATCGCGGCTTTCACCGAGCGAAAATTCAGGGAGATTGCCCCTTGCTTCGTCCGCAACCCCGGACGTACCATGAGCATCTAGAGGAGCGTTGTGGGGCGCCTTCTGCTGATTGACGTTGTCTCTTCGGTCGCCATTCTGGGGCTGTGGTACGTCGTGTTTTCCCGTTACAATCGAAAAAAAGGCGCGACGGCACTGCAATGGGTGCAAACCGCCTGCGCCGGCAAGGGACGAATCCTGGAATCGCGCTGGATGGGAACCTCACGCCTTCAGGCGCGGCTGCACTTCCCATCTCGATGGTTTGAGAACGCTTGCGTGACGGTAAAATTTCTGCCCCGCGCCCTGCCCGTTCAGTGGTTGATAAGCTGCTGGCACAAGCAGAAAGAAACGTTAACCTTCGAAGCCGATCTGGACGGTTCCCCGAGCTTCCGGTTAGAAGTGGTGCGTCATCGTTGGTGCGCTCACAACCGCGGCATATCTTCTCGCACGCATGATGACCGCCAGTGGGATATTTACGAACCGGGCCCTGTCATCCTTACTACACGGACGCACTGGAAGCAGGATCCCTCGGCTGAACTGAATGCACTGATGTCGGCACGCCGCCAGGATATTCTGCAAGTGCACTTCCGTCCCGAGTCGCCACAGTTCTCCGCTACGGTAAGCCTGGAGGCGCTGGCCGATCCGAACCTGGCGGCGGAATTCGTTAGCGCATTGCGCGAGATCGCCGCCGGTGCTTCAACCCACCGTCAGTAGACGCCCTCAATCCCCAATCTGTTAAAGTATTCGGGGCAAGACCCCCTAAGGTGAGCCTATGCGTCGATTGCTTTTAGTCCTCTTTGCGGCAATTACTTTTTTGGCAAGCTCTCTTTCATGGACCCAAAATGCTCCTCCACCCCAACTTCAACCTCGGCCCGCCGAACCCGAAAAAGTTCCTTCCCCTCCACCGGCAGACCGGCAGATTGAACTTACTGTTCAGGTCACCGACAAATCCGGAGCGCCGGTTCGGGGACTGCAGAAAGAAGACTTCACAGTTCTGGACGACAAACGGCCGCAGAACATTCTCTCGTTTAAGGCGGTGGACGAGCAAGGCGGCAAGAACGCCAATCCGCCGGTGGAAGTCATTCTGGTGGTGGACGCCGTCAACGCTTCTTTTCAGGCGGTAACCTATGAGCGAATTGAGCTCAAAAAGTTTCTTCTGCAGAATGGGGGTAAGCTCGCCCAACCAGTATCGCTCGTCATTTTTGCCGACACTGGAACGAAGATGCAGCAAGGTTCATCTCGCGACGGCAACGCCTTGGCCTCGCTATATGACCAGTATGCAACTGGACTGCGCATTATTAATCGATCTCAGGGATTTTACGGCGCAGCAGATCGTTTTACTTTGTCGCTTCGCATGCTCACCTCTCTCGTGGACTACGAGAGCAAGCAACCCGGCAGGAAGCTGGTGATATGGTTCAGCCCCGGATGGCCATTGCTCACGGGACCAAATATTGAATACACCCAGAAGGACGAAGAGGGATTCTTCAATTCGATTGTCGCAACTTCCAACGAGATGAGGCGGGCAAATATAACCCTTTACAGCATAGATCCGCTCGGTCTGGCAGACGCTGGCGGTGTTCGCATTTCCTATTATGAGGAATTCTTGAAAGGGGTGAAATTTGCCAGCCAGGCCCAAGCTGCCAACTTGAGCCTGCAGGTCTTTGCGGTTCAAAGTGGCGGCCGCGTCCTCAATTCCAGTAATGACATCACGGCGGAAATCGCGAAGTGCACCGTCGATGCTGAGGCGTTTTATGTACTCTCATTCGAGGCGGCGCACGCAGACCATGCCAACGAGTTCCATGCCATCGACGTAAAAGTGGACAAGCCAGGGGCAAAAGCGCGCACTCGTACCGGCTACTACGCTCAACCTTGAATCGCAGCAATAGCGCGGACCGAAGCCTAAGCCGCCAATCACACGCCAAGATAACGAATCGTGCCCTCTATCACTCCTGAACTCATTCCGAAACTGCACCCGCTGCGCAAGTGATCTGGCGCCCGGAACACTTATTTGCGACAAATGCCACGCGCTCGTCCATTCCGAGGAACTGGATCGTTTGGCGAGCGAGGCAAAAGAGCTGGAAGCCAAAGGGGAATTGCAACAGGCGCGGGAGCAATGGCTTGCCGGGTTGACTCTTTTGCCGAGTTCGTCGAAGCAATATGAATGGATCAGAGACCACGCTCGCGCACTTGAGGTTGCAGCCAATCAGGCCCGCACTCCTGAATCATCGGAGAATAAATGGGCGAAGCGTCTGGGACCGGTTGGTCCGATCGCGATCTTGCTGGCCAAAGCGAAGACGGTCCTGCTCGCACTTTCCAAGCTGAAATTTCTGCTAAGCTTCGCCGCTTTCATTGGAATCTACTGGGCCGCCTGGGGAATGAAATTCGGCATTGGCTTCGCGATGCTGATTCTGCTTCACGAGATGGGACACTTCATCGACATCAAGCGCCGCGGCTTGCCTGCGGAAATGCCGGTATTTTTGCCCGGTCTGGGAGCCTATGTACGTTGGCAGTCGTTGGGCGTGCCTTTGGAAACGCGAGCAGCCGTCAGCCTGGCTGGACCGCTTGCGGGATTTCTCGTGGCCCTCGCATGCGCCGCGTTATGGTGGCAAACGGCCAATCCGCTGTGGGCAGCATTGGCCCGCGTAGGAGCAGTATTGAATCTATTGAATCTGATTCCTCTCTGGATTCTGGACGGCGGTCAAGCCGTTCTCGCCTTAAGCAAGATGGAGCGCGCTGTCCTACTGGCGGCGTGTCTGGTTTTGTGGCTGGTGCTGGGCCAAAACATGTTTTTCCTGGTGGCGCTGGGCGCTGCCTATCAAGTCTTTTTCGCTAAGGATCTGCCCACTCATGCTAGCCGCGCTACTACGATTTATTACATCGCGGTGCTAACCGCGCTGGGCGTGATCATCCGAATGATGCCAGGAAGCGGCCTCGGCGTGCGTTAGTCCTTTTGTACTGTCGAACAGATTTGCTTCTATCTCGTATCAGCTTTTTCGATTGTCGCCAGGTCCAGACTCGCGATATCCTTTCCGGTACTCCCCAGCCATTTCAACTCCATGTTTCGCTGGCGTTACTTGCTGAAACCATTATCTGCAGATCACGAATAGGAGACTGAAGACCATCCATGCCGAATGAACTTCGCAATTTTCTGGCCCTTACTTATGACGAACTGGAAGAACTGAATCTGGAAGCGAAGGAGCAACGCAAGAATCGCGTCGCAATCGACAAGATCCAGGAGCATCGGCTGAAGTACCTGACCGACGAGAAGCGGATCAAGGCCGTGACCGTGCTTTTCAGCGATCTTGAAGGCCGGCTGCACATGCTGGATTACGATAAAAAATTTCTTATCAAGAGCTGGGACAACCTTACCTTCGATGGCTCTTCGATTCGCGGCTTCACCGCACAGCGCGAGAGCGACCTTCGCCTCGGCATCGATTGGAGCGCATTCTACTGGGCTCCGGCGGATGTGTTCGGATCCGGCAAAGTGCTGGTGTTCGGCGAAGTCATCGACAAGGGCGGCACCCCCTACAGCGCCGATATTCGCGGCGTGCTGAAGAGCTACGCCGGCGATCTGCACAAGAAAAAAGGCTATACGCTTAACGCTGCCAATGAGATTGAAGGTTTCCTGTTCAAAGGCGCGGACGCGGAGCGCAACTACCACGAAACTGGCAAGTTCGAATATGTAAACACCGGCGGATATTATCACTCGCTCCCGGGCGATCCGCTGCGCACATTCATCGACACCACCGCCGAAGTACAGCGCGCGATGGGCTTCCAGAATGAGAAAGACCATCCTGAAGTGGCGCCGTCACAGTTTGAAATCAACTACGGCTACGGCGAAGTCGTCGCAGCAGCAGACCAGATTCAGCTCTACAAGCTGATCTGCCGGCAAGTGGCGACTAACCTGGGATTCACCGCCTCCTTCCTGCCTAAGCCCGTGGTTGGAGTGAACGGCAGCGGCATGCATACCAATGTTTCCGTCAGCGATGACGGCAAGAATTTGTTCTGGGACGCGAAGGGCGAAGAGAAGCTCAGCAAAACGGGTTGGGCCTTTATCGATCGCATCCTCACCCACGGCAACGACATCTGTTTGTTGCTGAACGCCAGCGTAAATGCCTATCGCCGTCTTGACCCACACTTCGAGGCACCGAATCAGATCAAAGCATCGGCTGTGGACCGCGGGTCGATGATCCGTGTTCCAATCGGCAATGAAAAGAGCATGCGCGTGGAAGTTCGCTCCGTTGCTCCGGACGCGAATCCTTACCTCGTTCTTTATTCGATCTTCAAGACCGGACTCGACGGCGACACTTCGAAGATCAAGAACCTGCGCCAAGCTGAACGTTACCTGCCCGACAACATCTATACCGCGCTCGAGAATTTCCGCAACTCGAAGTGGACAACAGAAATTCTCGGCGAAGATGTAAAGGGCCGTTACGCCGATTTGAAGCAGGCTGCCGCCGATCGCTGTTCACGTCTGCTGGGAACTTTCGTCAAAGCGCCAGAAGTGCAGTATCACCACGACGTCTACAATCAGTTCCTGTGGAATCTGTTTTAGGTTTGCTGCTGTTCCGCCCAACGACGCCCTGACTGCACAGCCAGGGCGTTGTTGTTTGTAGACGGTTGTGTCCGCGGCGCGAGCCCTGTGCTAGATTCGAATTCTTCATGGATTCCGCTCCCACCATCATCACCCGCGGCCTGACTCGCCGCTTCGGAGATTTCATCGCCGTGGACGGTGTCGAGCTGCGCGTTTCTCCAGGACAGTTCTTCGGCTTCCTCGGCCCTAATGGCGCAGGCAAATCGACAACGATCAAAATGCTCACCGGTTTGCTCGCGCCTAGCGGGGGAAGAATCGAAATCCTTGGCCTTGATCTCACTGCCCATCCGGTTGAAGTGAAGCGGCAAATTGGAGTCGTCCCTGAAGGAATGGCGCTGTTTGGACGCCTCACCGGCTCCGAGTTTCTGAATTTCGCGGGGCGCATGTACGGCCTGGATCGTGAAACTGCCGCCAAGCGCTCGGCCGAATTGCTCGAGTTCATGCAACTGGCGGATCAACCGAAGAAGCTGGTCACCGATTATTCCCACGGCATGCAGAAAAAACTCGCGATGGCCGCAGCGGTGATTCACGGCCCTAAAGTTTTGTTTCTCGATGAGCCCTTCGAAGGGGTAGATGCTATCGCCGCCGGAACTCTGAAATCAATGCTGCAAGGTATGATCGCCCGGGGCGCTACAATTTTTCTTACCTCGCACGTACTCGAAATCGTGGAGCGCCTGTGCAGCCACGTCGCAATTATTCATCGCGGAAGATTAGTGGCGCAGGGATCGCTGGAAGAATTGCGCGCGGGCGTCGAAGCGCAGACGTCACCTAACGGCGGTGACTGCGCGGCAACACCAGCCAGCGAGAAGTTAACTCTGGAACAGATTTTTCTACGCACCGTGGGTGGCGAACGCCATGTGGAGCAAGAACTCTCATGGTTGGGATAAAAAATTGGCGTCCCGCCTTGGACAACGAAATTTATGGGAACGCCCTCAGATGTGGCGTATACGCCAGTGCCGTAACCCGGGACGCGAGACAGGCCGATGTACGATCGACATTTTTTGCAGGGAGTAATCAAACTTCGCTCCGCAATTACAGCAGACTTGATAGCTCCGCTCCCCAATGGTGAAAACCCGACTCAAGTTCGCATGGTGACATCCGAATGCAAAATCCAGAATCTTTATCAAAGGATGGACGAGCCTATCCCAGCGGGGCACTTCTTCGTTTACAGACATTTCAGTTCACCTTGTGTTGAACCGCATTTCGATCTTCTCATGAGGATATCGGTCGAAGCAGTGAGAGACTTGACGCCGAGTCGTGACCGACGTCACAATCCCTCCGCATTAGAGGTTCGCCTCACTGCCGATCGGGCTCCGACCGACCAGGAATAGGGACAAGGAACAGGAATAACATTGCCGAATCGAAACTACAATCAACTCACCGCCATCGCCTGGCTACGCTGGCGGCTCTTCATCAATACGCTACGCACTACCCGCGGCCAATTGGAACTGCTCTCGCGCATCCTCATCTCAGTCGCATTCACGGTGCTCGGACTCGGCGGCGCGTTCGGCATGGGTGCTTTGGCCTATTTCGTCCTCATGCAAGGTAAGCCGCAATTGCTGGGAGTGCCGTTGTGGGTCATCTTCTTCTTCTGGCAGTTTTTCCCTATCATGTCGACCGCCTTTACCAACAATCCGGACTCCTCCGACTTGCTGCGTTTCCCGCTCAGTTATAGGTCGTATTTTTTAGTACGGCTTGCCTATGGTGCGTTCGATCCGGCCAGCGTTATCGGAGCGTTATGGACATGTGGAGTTCTGGTTGGCGTGAGCTTTGCGAAACCTGCATTGCTGCCATGGTTGTTGCTGGTGTTGCTGGTGTTCGCTGCGTTCAACCTGTTATTGATGCAGATGATCTTCGCCTGGGTCGAGCGCTGGCTGGCACAGCGCCGTACTCGCGAGATTATGGGCGTTCTATTTGTTCTGTTGATGTTGAGTTTTCAGTTAATCGGTCCGCTCACCGGACGCTATGGCAAGCGCGCCCGGCCGGAGGTACAACGAGTAGTCGCGGTTCTGGCTCCCGTCCAGGCTATTCTTCCGCCTGGTCTGGCTGCCGATGCCATGGTGCAAGGAATCTATCCGCAGTGGCCGGTTGCGCTCAGTTCGCTGGCGCTGCTGTGTGGTTTTGTAATAGCGATCGGATATGGCCTCCACCTCAGGTTGCTAGCTCAGTATCGCGGTGAAAACCTCAGCGAGACGGTCGGCGCGTCCGCTCTGCCGCAAGATCGACCACTCGGGGCGGGATGGAGGCTTCCTGGATTCTCTGCCCCGGTCTCGGCCGTCTTCGAAAAGGAAGTTCGCTATCTCCTGCGCAGCGGCCCCATGTTGCTCAACCTGATCATGCCGATTTTTGCCCTGCTCGTTTTCCGCTTCGGCGGGATGAACGCGGCCCGGCACTCGGGCTATTTTCTTGCTCGCACTCCAGATCTGGCATTCCCGCTCGCAGCAGCGTACACGCTTCTCATGCTTACGAATCTGGTTTACAACACCTTTGGCGGCGATGCCGGTGGCATCCAATTCTTCTACGCGTCGCCGGCAAGTTTCGGCCAAATCATCCTCGGCAAAAATCTTACCCATGCAGGCATTCTGGCGTTTGAAATCGTCATCGCCTTTATTGCCGTAACCCTCCTCTATGGCAGGCCCGCGCTCGACATCACGATTGCTACGCTGGCCGGTTTGCTCTTCGCTGCTCCGCTAAATTTTGCCGTGGGTGATGTATTGTCGATTTATTCGCCGAAGAAATTGGATTTTTCCAAATTTGGCCGCCAACGCGCCTCGCAGATGACTGTGCTCATTAGCCTGGCACTGCAGATTGTTGTGGTCGGCGTGGGTGTGACCGTTTTCTGGACAGCCCGCTACCTCGCAAACTCGTGGATCGCCGCGCTGCTCTTGCTGCTATTGGGAACAGTTTCGCTGGTGATTTACAGAATGATTCTCAAAAGAGTCGATGGCCTGGCGCAGGACCGAAGGGAAACCCTGATCGCGGAACTCTGTCGCGCCTAACTCAGAGACTACAACGCGCGGAATGCGTTAACGAGCAACCTTCGATTCCTCCACAGTCTGGCCGCGAAAGTGGCGTTCATAATCGAGGAACCAAATGAGAAAGGCCAGACCCAGCATCGGCGGAATGAACCACGCCTTGATCGTGCCGAAGTCCGCTAGAATCGTCGCCCCGCCCACCACCGCCAACACATTGCGCAAGGAATCAATGGCAGCGTCTCGATGCAAGTTCTTGGCCCACCCTGCGCCCGTTTTCCAAATACCGATGATTTTCCTCACGTTAATTCTCCTTGGGTTTGCCGACCACATATGCGAATGAGGACTCACCCCAAGCAACTGCTTGTGCACTGCAGGGTCCCGGCGCGGCGTGGGGCACCAGAATCGCTGCATTACTGACCGCGTCGTTCTCGAAGCGCACCCAGAAGTCGTTCACATAATGCTTAGACAAGCTGCTAGCGGAGGGCCGAGTCAGAATCGCCAGTGTCCAATAAGAACCCAGCGCAGGAAAATTAGTTGTGTGGGAAACTCAGGGCTCGGATTCACTTCTTTTCCGGATTCGCCAGGAACCTGTAGCCCACTCCGCGCACCGTCAGCAGGTGCCGAGGTTGCCCGGGATCGTCCTCAATATAGCGCCGCAGGCGTACCATGAAGTTATCGATGGCACGAGTGTCGGTATCCTCGTGCAGCCCCCATACTTCTTCGAGAATTTGTTTGCGCGAAACCACGCGCCCGTCGTTCCGCACCAAGTGGCGCAGCAATTCTGACTCCATCAGCGTCAAATGAATAACATTGTCAGCGGTGCGAAGTTCAAGTGTGCCGAAATCGATGATCTTTCCACCGAATGAAAATGTTCCGAAGTCACCGGCTCTCTCCCGGTCAGAAGGGATTTGATTCTCCGGAGCGCCAGTCGCAGATTGGCCTCCGCGCACCCATTGACTGCGCCGCAGCAATCCCTGCAACCGCGCCAGCAGAATCGATAGATCAAAAGGCTTGGGAAGATAGTCGTCGGCTCCCGCGGCAAATCCCTTCAATACGTCTTCGGGACGGCTGCGCGCGGTCAGCATGAGCACGGGCACATAATTCCGCGCCGCACGCAACTCCTCGACCACGCTGAAACCATCTTTGCCAGGCAACATGATGTCGAGAACCACGGCATCGAAGTTCTCTTTCTTGTCGAGGAGCTTATCCGTGGCCGCCTCGCCATCTCCTACGACCTCGGCGGAATATCCTTCGGCTTGCAGGTTAAAGCAGAGGCCCTGCGCCAGATGCGCTTCGTCTTCTACCACCAGAACCCGGCTCATGCCTCCGACCTCGGCAGTTCGATCGTAATGGTCGCGCCCTCGCCTTCCCCGCCGCTCTCGGCAAAAACTTTGCCGCCATGCTTCCGCGCAATCGCCTTCACAATGAACAATCCCAGCCCCGTTCCTTTCGCATGCGCCAGCGAACGATGGCTGACCCGGTAGAAGCGCTTGAAAATACTTTTCAAGTCATCAGGAGGAATTCCCACGCCCTGATCTTGAACGCTGAGAACCACTCGCTTCTCGTCAAGGGTATCCAGCCGTACCCGCACGTCCACGGTCTCTCCGGAATATTTAATTGCATTGTCGAGAACATTGAAGACCGCGGTATGCAAGTCTTCTGCGCTTCCCAGCACTCGCATACCTTCGCCATTGCTGGATGCCTCTTCGTAGCGCAAAACCTCCGGCGGCAGATGATGTCGAGCGCGGGCCGCGTCCATGCATTCGCGCACAACCTGGCGGAAATCGACTACGGATTTCTCCCGCCCCGCTTTCTTGTCCCCGGCGCGTCCGGCGCGCAACACCTGCTCCACCGTCTCCGTCAAGCGGTCGGTGTCGCTGAGCATCAGGCGGTAAAACTCCTGCTTCTGCGCGTTCGGCAGATCGCGGCGCAGTAACGTTTCCAAATGGAGACGGATCGAAGCCACCGGAGTCTTCAACTCGTGCGTGACCGCATTGATAAAGCTGTCATGCTGCTCGCTGCGGCGAATTTCGCGTACCAGGAAGCTGGTGTTTACGATCATGCCCGCGATGATCAGGGCGAAAAAGATGATGCCGAAAAACAGCAGCACACCTTCGCGCCAGTTAAGGATGATCCAACCAACATTCAGCGCGACCGCCAGCGCTACCAGGCCGATGCCCAGGCAGAGAAAGAAAACGATAGTTCCGCGGCGACTCGTGATGCGCATAGCGTCACTGATTTTACGGCTTCAACGTGCAGTTGCTAATCTTCACCACACAAGATACGCAGACCTCTGCGGCTGTAATGCGGTGTTACGGCCAACTATTCTCAGTGCATTCCAGTTGCGAGTCTACGGCTAGCGGAGCCGGAGAATGTGTGGGATAATTCCCGTCCCGAGAAACACTGGCGGTGAGGAAATGTCCCGACTGCGCCCTTTTTGTGTGTCGTTCGTCGTCGCAATGGCAGCGGTTATGGTCGGATGTTCGAGTTCGCCGCCGCCCCCGATCATTTTCGGTAAGCCTGTCTCCTTCCTCTTCGCAGACGATTGATCAGGGTCAGACCGTCGCGATCACAGTAACCGTGATGAATGACATGTCTTCTAAAGGCGTCTCGTGGACCCTGACCGGCCCGGGCTCCATCAGCGGTTCTACGGGGCCGTTTGTTGTGTATAACTCGCCGACGACCACTCTCACCAGCGCGCAACAGGCGACTGTCACGGCCACCTCCTCGGCAGACCCAACGAAGAGCTCTGCGTTGCAGATTACCGTGAACCCGCACCTGGAGATTCCATTTCAGACGCTTGCGAACGGAGCTGTGGGCACGCCCTACAGCCAAACTATCGCGCTCACCGGCGGTACGCCTCCGTTTCAATGAAGCATATACAACGGACCCATTGTCACCGGTTATGCGGTCGGCGGAACTGTACCGGACGGACTGAAACTGAATGCTAGCAGCGGAGCGGTCAGCGGCACGCCGACTGGCGGCGGAACGTGGTATTTCGAGGCCATGGTAACGGATTCGACAGGCGTGACCGTAACCGACATCGGCGCCTTGAGTATTCAGATCAATCCGACTGGCGCACCTGGGAATCCGGTTCCATTCTTGAATCAACCGCTCGTGCCGACCGCGGTTTCACCCGGTGTCTCAGGATTTGCCCTCAGCGTAAGCGGGACGGGATTCGTTTCCGGTGCCACCATTGATTTCAGTCGCGCGCCGCTGACTACAACTTTCGTGGACAACAAGCATCTGACGGCGACGGTTCCGGCGGCGGAAGTTGCGTCTGCGAGGACGGCGACAGTAACAGTCGTAAATCCTACACCCGGCGGTGGCTCGTCGAACATCGTCTACTTCCGGGTGGCTGCGCCAGAAACTACGGTCAATTTCGCGAGCGCGACCAATTCGCCGCTGCCGGTTACCGAGCCGAACGGCATTGTGGCTGCTGATTTCAACCAGGATGGCAAGCCTGACCTCGCCATCTCAGCGAACGTCCGCGTGTACGTCTTCCTCGGAAACGGCGACGGGACATTCGCAGCGACCGGGACTTCTCCCGTGAGTGTGCCGATCCCACCCTACGACGACTTCGCGTCACCCTATGTCGGGCCGATCGCCGTGGCCGATTTTAGCCACAGCGGCCATCTGGGCTTGGCCGTCGGGGAGATCAACAATGAGGCCGCGGTGATCCTGCTGGGAAACGGAAATGGATCCTTCACTCTGTTCATCGGCGTTGTTTGCCAATGCATTTGGCAGCCCGACGAATGCCATAGGCGTGGCCGATTTCAACGCTGATGGCAACATTGATCTTGCCATCACAAGCCAGATATTGGGCGTGTCGCCCGTCGTTCTTGGATACGGTAACGGGGCGTTCAGCATGGCGGGGGACCTGTATACCACCTCCTTCGCCGGGGGTTTCCCGATGGGCGTGGCGATAGGAGACTTTAATGCCGACGGAAAGCCGGATGCGCTGTGGCGAATGGTCTGGGCGCACCCCCTAGTTTTTCGGGATTATCCGTGTCGCTCGGAAACGGCGACGGGACATTCACGTCGCCGAATGGTTCCCCGATTCCCTTGGGACAGAGTCTCTCCGCTATCGTGGCAGTCGACTTTAACGGCGATGGCAAACTCGATCTGGCTGTGACGGATTCGGCTGGCAATGCGGCGATAATCCTACTCGGAAATGGCGATGGAACGTTCGGAGCGCCAAATACCATCCCCGTAGGAAACCAGCCGGAAGCACTCGTAGCTGCGGACTTCAATAACGACGGGAAACTCGATCTCGCGGTCGCAAACTATGGAGATGGGACGATCACGCTTCTTCTTGGGAACGGCAATGGGACGTTTACGGAGGCAGCAGGTTCGCCATATGCTGTGGGGCATACCCCTATCAGATCACCGCGGCAGATTTCAATGGCGATGGAAAACTCGATCTCGCCACCTCGAACTTGAGTGATGGAACAGTATCGATCTTGCTACAGCAGTAGCTTGCGCATGGTGACCACAAAAAAGAACGGCCAACTGGCTTTTTTGTGTCTCATGGGTTAGGACGTCAAAAAGAAAAACCCGACTGAAAAGCCGGGTTGTAATAGAAGTCATAATACGTCTAATACGTCTTAAATCTAGTCGCCCGCCGCCGCACCCTCCGCCAAAGCCGCAGTAATCAGCTGCCCATTCGGCGTAGCCACCAAACCTTTCTCCAGGTCGGCCAGCTTCACGCGCTTGATGTCCCACGCTAGCCCGAGTTGCTTCAGCGCCCAGATGCCGTACCAGTTCATGTCGATCTCATACCAGGTGAAACCATGCTGCGCGGCGGTCGGATGGGCGTGGTGATTGTTGTGCCAGCCTTCCCCGAAGGTCAGCAAAGCCACCCACCAGCTGTTCGTGGAAAGATCGCGCGTAGTAAATCGACGCGTGCCCCAGGAATGCGTTGCCGAATTCACCAGCCACGTGGCGTGCAGACCAACCACCGTCCTCATAAAGATGCCCCACATCAAGAACGGGAGCCCGCCGATAGCCAGCAGGATCACGCCCAGAACAATCATGGGTACGTAGTGATATTTCGTAATCCAGACGTGAAATTTATCTTTGGCCAGATCGGGAACGTAGCGGGCCAGCGTGGTGGTGTCGTGGTGCATGGACTTGCCCATCAGGATCCAGCCCATGTGCGCCCACCATTTGCCATCGATTGGCGAATGCGGATCGCCATCCTGATCGGAATATTGATGATGAATGCGGTGCGTCGCCACCCAGAAAATCGGCCCGCCCTCGAGCGCCAGCGTGGCGCAAACGGTAATAAAGTATTCCACCCACTTCGGAGTTTTATAGCCGCGGTGCGTGAGCAGGCGGTGATAGGCCATGCCGATCCCCAGGCTGCCCGAAACCCACCACAGGAACATGGCAACGAATAATGCCTTCCAGGTAAAGAAGAAGAGTGCTGCGATGGCGCCGAGGTGAAACAACATCATAAAAATCGCCGTCACCCAATTGACTTCGTTTCTTGCGGCTTGTCGTTTTTCCAGGCTTTCCAGTTGCATGTCCAAGGAGGGTCCCCGTTTGTCCTAAGTTCGCTAACGTACATATCTAACTTATCAAGGCTTCGGGCAATCCACTGTAATACTTGTGTAATAGCGGGATCTGCGAGATTACCAAAGTAGCAGGAACAAGAAGAGCGCGCGGGAGCGCGCTCTGCACCAATCACTGCTTCATAAACTCTTTCTGTTTCTCAGGCAAGATGAAATCAGAAGAACCTCGTGACGCCCTCTTCCAGCACCACTACCCGGTCTTCAATTCCCGCCGCACGCGCTTCCTTTTCCAGCAATTGCAAGGGCTCATCAACTGGCTCATGCGATAAGCGGAAGGTTCCGTAGTGCATGGGCACCATCCAGCGCGATTTCAAGTCGAGAAAGGCATGCGTCGCATCGGCGGGGTTGGTGTGAACGTTGCGAAACGTCGCCGGATTATAGGCGCCGATGGGAAGCAGCGCCAACTCCGGCGCCAATCGCCGTCCGATCTCGCGGAAGCCGGCAAAATAGGCAGTATCGCCGGCATGATAAACCGAGTGTTTCCCGGCCTTGAGCACATAACCGCCGTAACCGCGGTGCGAATCTTTCAAAATCCGCGCTCCCCAGTGGCGGGAAGGGACATGGGTCACCGACAAATTACCGTGCCGCGTAGTGTCCCACCAGTCGAGTTCGATAATCTCGGAAAAGCCCAGATCAGAAACCAGATCGGTCACGTGGCTAGGAATGATAATGGCTGGAGCGGTTCCCCGCACTCGCAGGTTGTTGTGGACAATCGCGCGCAATGACGGCCGGTGCAGATGATCAAAATGCGCATGCGTCACCAGCACCAGGTCGATTGCCGGTAAATCGCGCACGCGAACTCCCGGACGCCGCAGACGCTTTAGCACAAACAGCCAGCGTGCGAAGTTGGGATCGATTGTTATGTTTTGGCCGCCCATCTGCAAGAAAAAGCTCGAATGCCCAATAAAAGTGATTCCCAGTTCTCCATTGGAAACGAGCCGCGGCTTGTGAGTTTCCCCGGATAACGGTGTTACGGCGGAATGGCGCACCAGTCGCCCGAACTGTGACGCGCGCTTGCGGAGGGCCGGGTTGCGAAGCGTTGCCTTAATCATCCGGGGGGCTGGCCTGCTCGTTTGATGAAAGCAGGGAGCCGCTGGGTCCATTTTAGTCCAGGGAGCGGAGAATGGCGCGTAATTTCGGCGGTTCCTTCACTCAACTTCTTCGCCAGTCGCCGCAGCACAAAACATTGGTAGTTTGCTTGACCTTAATCCCACCACTCATATCTAATTTAATCGCGTTCAATCCAAAAGCCTTTAGCTTTAGCGTTCCTCGTTTAGTCAGGAGAATTTCAAGATGCGCGTCGCCTTCTTAGGTCTGGGCATTATGGGGCAAGCCATGGCCACGAATCTGGTCAAGGCCGGCCATGAAGTCACGGTTTGGAACCGTACTCCCGGCAAACTCGTGGAAGGCGCGGGCGTTGCGCCCACACCGGCAGCCGCGGCACAGGGAGCGGAGGTCGTGTGGCTCTGTGTTTCCGATACTGCAGCCGTCAAACAAACACTGTTCGGCACCGACGGAGTCGAGCAGTCACTCGCGGATGGGATGATCATCGCCGATTCCAGCACGATCTCTCCCTCGGCTACCGTCAAGTTCGCCGAACAAGTTCGAGAAAAAGGCGTGGCCTACGTCGACGCTCCGATGACAGGATCGAAGATCGGAGCGGCCAACGGTAGTTTGATTTTCATGGTCGGCGGCGACTCAGCCGTCATCGATCGCCTTAGCCCTTTGTTCGCCGCCATGGGCAAGAAAATTTTCCGCATGGGAGAGACTGGCAAAGGCCAAGCCACCAAGCTCGCCATGAACTTACAGATCGCTTTGATCTTTGAAGGCTTCGCAGAGGCTCTTACCCTGGCGACTAAACTGGGCGTCGATCCCAAGCAGTTGCTGTCTTTAATCGAAGCCACCATGGTTCGCTCCGGCGTCGTCGATTACAAAGGACCGTTCATTTTGCAGCGCGACTTCACGCCCAATTTTCCTCTGCGACTTATGCATAAAGACATTCTTCTCACTCTGGAAGCCGCCAAAGAGGCTCGCGTAAAATTGCCCGCACTCGAAACTGTGGAAGAGATATACGAAATGGCCACCGAAGACGGTCACCGCGATCTCGACTATGCCGCGACACTCACGCTGTTAGAAAAGTGGGCTGGAGTGCAAGTGAAAAGCGAAGCTGCGTAGACGCCAAACAACTCATGTAGAGACAGCCGCCTCGGCTGTCCCGCCCGGGCGGAGCCCGACGGAATCCGCCCCAGAGCCTTCGCCTTGATCTCTAATATGCCAACAGAATCCGTAAATCCCGCAGGTTATTCCCCGTTGGCCCGGTCTGAATCGCATCTCCCAGAGCTATGAAGAGTGGATATGCATCGAATTTTTCCAGCGCCGCCGTTGCATCCAGACCTCTCGCCTTCGCACGCTTTATCGTGCTTCCGTCCGCTACTGCGCCAGCCGCCGGACTGTTCCCGTCTACTCCATCCGTTCCCGCGCTAAGCACCGTGATGTTCTCCCCGGCGATTTTCGCGGCACATGCCAACGCGAATTGCTGATTACGTCCGCCAACGCCGCCGTTCATAACCTTCACCGTTACTTCTCCGCCAGAAATCAGGCAAATGCGCCCGGAATCTTTTCTCAACTCTCGAATCCGCTTTAGCAAATATTCGGCGGCACGCGCGTAGTCCCAGTCGTCACAGGAATTGTCCACATGCACCGTAAAACCGGCGCGCTCAGCCGCCGCAGTCGCTTCCTCCACAGCCGTCTGGTTCGAAAGCATCACCCACCAACGCGAACGAGAAAATGCCGGATCGTCGGATTTCGGCGTTTCTTCAAGCGCGCGGCGCTCAAAAAGTTCGCAAGTGGATCGCGGAAGTTGCTCCAGGAAGCTGTGCTTCTCGGCAAGCCGGTAGCAATCCTCTACGCTGGTCGAGTCTGGCATAGTTGGACCAGACGCCAGCGCATCGAGAGCGTTATCGGGAACATCAGAAACCAGCAGCGAAACCTGTTGCGCCGGAAACGCCGCCTGCGCCAACCGACCACCTTTCACTGCGGAAAGATGTTTGCGAATCGCATTCATCTCGGCAATGGGCGCGCCGGAATGCACCAGCACTCGGTAAGTCGCGATCAAATCATCCAGCGAGATTTCGTCATCGATGGGTTTCTCGACCAGCGACGATCCCCCGCCACTCAGCAGAAAAATAACCAGCGAAGCCGTGGTTTGCGTCTGCAGCATTTTGAGAATGGCCTTCGCGGCGTGCACGGATTCGGCGTTGGGCGTGGGATGTGCTCCACGAAAATAACGAAAGCCGCGCACCTGTGCCGAAGGATCGACCGAACTCGCCACAATCCCTTCCAGCGCAGACTCACCCATCTGCTGCGTCAGCGCCTCCACCATCGTGTGTCCTGCCTTGCCAATAGAGACCACTACTACGCGAGAATAGGAATGAAGGTCATAAAGATCCTCGCGGACGCGCACTACCCCGCGCTCACAATGAACGTGCCGGGTGAATCCCTTGGCGATCGAAGCTTCGGCCAGCGCTTTGAGAAAAATCTCTCGCGCAGTGTCGCGCATCTGGATCAACAAATCAGCGTCAAACATGGAAGATGTCATCCTGTGCGCAGCATTGGCGTTCGCCTCGCGAACGTCAACGCGGAGTCGAAGGATCTCTTTCAGCCCCAGACAGCTCGCGACTTCATATGGTTCAAAGCGAAGTTTCCACAACAGTTTCCCGCACCCACGCTTCAATTGCTTCGCGCAGTTCGCGCAATCTTCCTTCAAAAAAATGGTCCGCGCCTTCGATTACAACCAATTTCTTCGGTTCTGGCACCGATGCAACTAATTCCTCCAACTTCGCCCGTGGACCGAACTGATCCCGCGCTCCGCTCACAAACAATTTCGGCTTTACGCAAGCGCGCAGGAAATCAAAAGAATACACGCGCGGCTCTTCCGCGCCGCCAGCCACCGGAACCGCGGGAACGCCCACACCAATCAACGCTTTCACCCGCTCATCCGAAGACGCCGCCCGCAGCCCAACTGCTGCACCGAAAGAAAATCCAGCAAAGATCAGAGGCAGGTGGAACTCAGCATCGAGCCAGTCGAGAGCGGCGCGAACGTCTTCCACTTCCCCCTTGCCCGCGTCATGCTCGCCATGGCTGAGGCCGGTACCGCGAAAATTGAAGCGCAGCACCGGAAAGCCAAAACTATTAAGCGCCTTCATCGTATGAAAAACTACTTTGTTGTGCAGAGTCCCGCCAAACAGCGGATGAGGATGACAAACCACGGCTGCGTGCGTCGCGTCCTCGGCGCCTGCATTCAGCAGCGCCTCCAGCCGTCCCGCTTTGCCGTCGAGAAAGAGCGACCGTATCGTTGAATTCTGCCCAATCACAACGTTCAGATTACATGATCCAGCGAACTCGTCGCTTCCACGAACTCCGTAGTTTATTCTTCTGGCATGGACGCTATCACGCTCACTCGCCAACTCGTCGACATCGAATCCATCTCCGGCAACGAAGCTGCGGTTGGAAATTATCTTTACGGAGAGCTTTGCCGAATAGGTTACCAGACGCGAAAAATCCCGGTGGAGGGCGACCGCTTTGACGTCTACGCCACGTCGCCGGAGCAGCCAAATCCTGAGATTGTTTTCTCCACACATATGGATACCGTCCCTCCCTTCATCCCTTCTTTCGAGGATGAAGCGCGAATTTATGGCCGCGGTTCGTGTGATGCGAAAGGCATCATCGCCGCGCAGATCGCCGCTTCTGAACATTTAAGAAGAGAAGGAATCTATGTCGGCCTGCTGTTCCTGGTAGGCGAAGAGCGCGACAGCCTGGGCGCGAAAGTCGCCAATGCTTATGCCACAAACCAGCCAAAGCACTCCTGCAAATATCTGATCAACGGCGAGCCCACCGAAAATCAGATCGCGCTGGCTTCGAAAGGAACGTTGCGCGCCGAGGTCACCGCTTCCGGACGCATGGCCCATTCCGCGTATCCGGAGCTTGGCGAATCCGCTATCGACAAGCTGATCGCGGCTCTCACGCGCTTGCGGGCGATGCCGTTACCAACCGACGCACAAGTTGGTCCCTGCACTCTCAACATCGGATTGATCGAAGGCGGTCGCGCGCCCAATGTGATTCCGGATCACGCGCATGCCGATTTGCTTTATCGTCTCATCGGTCCGTCGCAGGATTTGCGGCGCCAGATTCTCGCGACTGCCGGCGATCAGTTGAAAGTTGATTTTCTACTCGAAATCCCTTTCCTGCGCCTGCGCACGGTCGATAACTTGCCCACTATGATTGCCGCATTCACCACAGATATTCCGGCACTAACAAATTGGGGCGAACCACTGCTGATCGGTCCAGGATCGATTCACGTTGCCCATACCAATGGTGAGTTCATCGACAAGCAGCAACTGGCGGAAGCGATCGATTTGTACTGCACGATCGCGAAAAAGCTGCTTCCAAGTTAAAACCTGGAGATGGGGTCACCTCAAACGCGCCCGAAGCGTTTAGACTTTAGAGATCATGACCACCACCACCCTAAACTCCCTCGCCCGCGCCTCTTCCGCATACCTTCGCTCCGCGATGCATCAGCCAATTCAATGGCACGAGTGGGGGGACGAAGCATTCGCCGCTGCAAAGCGCGAGAACAAACCCATGCTGCTCGACATTGGCGCAGTATGGTGCCACTGGTGCCATGTGATGGACCGTGAATCCTACGACGATCCCGAAGTCGCCGCCATTGTGAATGAGCATTTCGTTGCGGTGAAGGTCGATCGCGATGAGCGTCCCGATATCGATAGCCGCTACCAGGCCGCGATCAGCGCGGTCAGCGGGCAAGGCGGGTGGCCGCTCACTGCGTTTCTTACTCCCGATGGCAAGCCCTTTTATGGTGGAACTTATTTTCCCCCGAACGACGGCTACGGGAGGCCGAGTTTCCGGCGCGTGCTCCTGAGTATCGCCAACGCATACAAAGAAAAAAATGGCGATGTGATGGAACAGGCCAAGATGGTCGAGAGCACAATCGCGCAGGCCGAATCTTTTGCTGGCCGCAGCGGCCGAATTTCAGCCAGCATTATTGCCACAATTCAGGAATCGGCATTCAAGATGTTTGATCCACAGCACGGTGGATTTGGGCAGGCGCCGAAGTTCCCGCATCCCTCGGCTCTGGATTTGTTGATCGAGCGGTATGCGCGAAATGCTGACGGAAATCTGCGCAATTTAATCGTCAGCACTCTGGAGCACATGGCCAATGGCGGAGTCTACGACCAGCTCGCAGGAGGATTTCATCGGTACTCGGTTGACGAGCGCTGGGTGGTGCCGCACTTTGAAAAGATGTGCTACGACAATTCCGAGCTGCTGAAGAACTACGTGCACGCCTATCAAGCCACCGGCTCGGAATTCTTTGCCGGCGTAGCGAAGGACATCATCCGTTGGATGGACGAATGGTTGAGCGATCGTGAGCGCGGCGGTTTTTATGCTTCGCAAGACGCCGACATTTCCATGGACGACGACGGCGACTACTTTACCTGGACGCTCGACGAAGCTCGCGCTGTCCTGATGGAAGAAGAATCGCAGGTTGCTGCGCTGCACTATGACATCAATGAAGTGGGCGAGATGCATCACAACCCAGCAAAGAACGTGCTCTATGTTCGCGCGCCGATCGACGAGATCGCGCGGCGCATGAACCTCAGCAGCGAGCGCGTGCAGGAGCTTCTGGATTCCGCGAAGAAAAAAATGTATGCCGCTCGCCTGCAGCGGCTAACGCCCTACGTTGACAAGACGGTCTACGTGGGATGGAACAGCATGTGCGTCTCCGCCTATCTGGAAGCGGCAAAGATACTTAATCTGGCTGACGCTCGCCGTTTTGCTTTGCGATCGCTGGATAGGATTCTGGCCAATTCCTGGCATCATCCAGCAAATCAAGGCACCGGCAATACGCCCGCAGACTCGCGCCTTCTGCACGTGGTCGCCTATTCTGATCCTAACGCTCCTCATCGCGAAGTCAGAGGGCTGCTCGAGGACTACGCCGCAACGGCGCTGGCCTGCCTCGACGCCTATGAGGCGACAGCCGACCTAAGCTATTTCAAATTCGCGCACAACATCGTCGACGCGATGATTGCCAAATTTTTTGATCCAACGTCGGGAGGCTTCTTTGACTCCGAACCAACCAGCGCTAGCCACGGAGTGCTTTCGACGCGCCGCAAGCCGCTGCAGGATTCGCCGACTCCTGCCGGCAATCCTATGGCTGCGATCGCCTTACTGCGAATGCATGATTACACGGGTGACGCCGCCTATTGTGACAAGGCGGAGCAGACGCTTGAAACTTTCGCCGGAATCGTCGGCCAATTCGGAATTTTTGCCGCGACTTACGGCATCGCAGTCACGCGTTTCCTGGAGAATCCGGTGCAGGTGGTCGTGATTTCCGAAAATAAGGCGGATGCCGGGAACGCTCTGGCCGCAGCCGCCAATGCAGTTTTCGCTTTCAATAAGACTGTTTTCAGGCTGACCGCGAATCAGGCAGTCCCCGCGAATCTTCCTCCCGCGCTGGCCGCCACCATTCCTCATCTTCCTGAGTTGAAGTCCGGGAAGGCTTTTGCGGTGGTATGTTCGGGATTCGCCTGCCAACCTCCCATCCGGGACGCGGCGGAGTTACGACGTGCGGTGGATTCCGCAATCAACCAACAATCTTCCTAGAAGATCGAACTGAACGACAAAAAAAACGGGGCTGACGGTTTGTATGAGTTTCCGTCAGCCCAAAAATTGCGAGCCCTAGGTTCGGCCCAAGTTACCAGAGGTTACTTTAGTGATCTTGCAGCCAAATACGCTCCTGCGTTTAACTACCTCATCATCGGTGGGTACTGAGGAGCGCATCTACCCTGCAGTTGTTGTTGAGGTGGGCATACTAGAATCGGGCCTCCGTCCGGGGCTGGAACCTGCGGAACGGCAGCCGATACATAGGTGCCCACTAGTCCACATATCAGGATCGAAATCCTGAATGCTTGTTTCATGGGTTTTCTCCTACCACGCCTAGTATTACAAGTCGTGCTTCCTCGACGCGGTGACGCATTATAAAGCACAAGTCAAGCGCTTCTACAGAAATTACCCTACATTAGCTTCTGTAGTTACGGATGGCCATTCGCTCGCCCCCGCGTTTCTGCAAGCTAACTCAAATTTTTCAGTAATTTAACTGAGAAAGTCTAATCTAAAGGCCGAAGGCTTAGCTCCGATCCTCAGGAGCCGGTGGGGTGGATGAGGAATTTACGAAATCCGGAATCGCGCCGCGGCGCGCAATTAAAATCAAAACAATATTGAATTCAAAACTTTTCCCGATGCTGCTTACTTCCTCGGCGCCGCACTGTTTGGGAGCCCAGGAAAAATGAGGCCACTTGCGGGGCTGCCTCCGGCATGAGCAGCCGCAGCTTTTGGGCTGGTTGCAACTTCTTGTGTTGTTGTGGAGGGCGGCCCTTGAGTTCGCGACAGCGCGCGATCTACCATCCCTTCAAACATTGGAATCAACGAATCTGACGGAAATGGATGATGAATGTCCGTCAGGCTTTGTTCCCACCGTTGCGGCCTAAGTAAGGTTCCCGGAGCCTCTCGCGCCGTAACTTTCGCCAGCGCATAGCCCAGCCAGATAAGCAGCGTGCAGTTGTACGCCGCCATATTAACCAAGTCCATGGAGCGCGGGGAGACATGTTCCCCTACCCATGAGGCCACCAGCGACAATTCCACCATTGCAAAAAAGCCAAAACCGAGCGCGATGCCAAAGCTGTGCTGGCGCCGGCTTACGCCTAGGTATTGAGCAAAGAACAACAGAAAGAGCACCATTCCGACCTGAATGATACGCACGCACCGTTCGGCAGTCAGAATCGCCTGCACCCAAGGAACCGTGTCGGAGGAATTTGTGGAGACCGACACCACTCCCGCAACTAAAAGCATTACCAGTCCGGCCCATTTGAATAGCACTGTGCCGAGGTCTCGTAAGGTGTGGAATGGTCGGAACGCGTCGAGGAAGGCTTCATGAATCACCTTGAAGCCCAGCCCCACGCTGATCGCGGTGCTGATCCAATTGGCATAGAAAAAAGCGGAGTAGTTGTGCCGAATCGGAAAAATTATGCCGAAGCTGAGAAGCTGGGCGATTATATAGGCAAAGAAATACTTGAAGTGCCGGTGCTGTCCCCGGCGTAACATAGCCACGGCGATACCCGTTACGAAGACGGGCTGCGCAATCCACAGAGCGTAATAGATCGTCTTGAACTGGTCGCTCATGGCAACAACAACACTCCAGATCTTTGCAACAAACGAATGAAAAGAAACGAACTGCACAGCAGAGGCACTTTCAATAGATTAAAAGAAAATAAACCCCTTGACGCAGGTGTTCAATGTACTCAGGTAACCTAAAGTAACGTTACCTTTGTGCCATTGCCGAGCGGGGCAAGAGATGCGATGGATGGAGCCGGAGGCAGAAACGGGTCCCTGCCCTGTTGGGAGGGACCATATCCCGAACCTGTTTTAGACTGGAATTCTCAGACCCAGAGTCCGCTTATACGATGAGTCTAAGCCTTCGCCATTCGGCTTATTATTATACGTTTTAGGCGTCCGGGACCGAGTGGATGTAAGCGCGCATCATGCGCACCTCATCGTCTTTCTCGTTCAAGTCGTGCAGCAGAATGTCGCGCAGCGATACCATTCCCACCAGTTGTCCTTCATGGCAAACGGGTAAATGACGGAAGTTGTGCCGCCGCATCAAAGCCATACAGTTTTCCAATTCCTCGTGCATGTTGACCGTTAACGGATCGTCGGTCATGGCCTCGGCCAGGCAGGTGGAGCGTGGATCCAGGCCTTCGGCAACGACCCGCTTCATCAGGTCGCGTTCGGAAAAGATTCCAACAAGTTTGCCGTTGTGGAGAACCGGAACGGCTCCGATGTTTCGTTCCACCATGGCGCGCACCGTTTCCAATACGGTTTGGCCGAGCTCTCCCTCATAGACTTCCTGGTTCTTGATCAGATCGCAAATACGCATTGGATCCTCCCGGGCCGTTCTCTGCTAAGCACCCCAAAAGCCATATCGGGGGCCGAGTATATGCCCAAATCAGATGCATGGGAAGAGCTAAACAGTTGGGGAAAAAAGAAAAAATCGGGTCATCGCATCATTCCGGGAAGAGTGACGGAGACCTCAGAAGATGCAAAACTATCTTGTCACCACGCCGACGCGATCCGTCTGTTTGAGCGCAGCGCCGTCTGCCCCAAGAAAAACGAAACACGCGGAATTATGCCACTCCGAGGCCAAACTCTCGGGCGTTCGGGCAGTCAGCACGATGTTGTATTCCCCGCTGTTGCCCCAGCTTATATCTCGAAGAACATCAGAGCGACGCGATTGCCCTTCGCGCGAGCCGGTGTGTGGCTCGATGACGGCTAACTGCGCCAGAAATTCGTGGACTTCTCGCTCGCATTCCTGCCCTGCCACCAGGAATGAAACCTCGGCGTCTTGCGAAGAAAAATGCCAGGCCAGCGTAGCAGCCAGATTCACGGCGCGTTCGTAAGCAGCTTCGGAAATTGCTCCAACTGCCGGATTGTCAAACACAATACAAAGCTTGCGTTCGTCCTCGCGGCTGAATTCGCGCACTTTCAATGAGCCGGACTTCGCCGTCGCCTTCCAGTCTACGTGGCGCGCCGAATCTTCCGGCAAATACTCCCGTATGCAATACAGATCGAAACCACGCCCGCGCACGAAGCTCTCCCACTCTCCACGCACTCGGGGCAGGATTTCAAACAGCTCGCTGGGTGCATCAATCTGCGGATAGACCAGAATCTCACGCTGCAGGGCCACATGCTTTGTCTTGGTAAGAAAGGCGAACGGAAACCGCGTGGCCACTCCAAAACTCGATTCGCAATAACGCCCGCGCCGCTCGAAGCATAACTCCAGATCGGCGGTTAACTCAGCCTTCGGGGGCAGGTACGGAAAATAAACCATGCCTTCGAAAATTCCCGGCGGATCGGCTGGTACCTCCACCCGCCGCACGCTCCAGTCGCGCAGCCGCACCCATTGATTCTGTGGAGAACGATTGAGCGGAAAAACGAATGTTGTCGGCTCCCAGCGCCACTCTTTTCTCACTTTTGTCTGCTTCCGTGCTGGTACTACGCGGATCGAAAACGAGGGCAGAGCGCGCCCCGCATTGCGCAGAGCAATGCGCCCTACCACCGGTCGTCCGGCAAAAACGTGCTCGGGCAATCGCACATCCAGTTGCAGCCCGCGCAGCACCAAGGCCGACACCACGCCGGAAACCAGAATCGCTGCTAGCATTGCGGCCACCACAATGTAGAGCAGATTGTTTCCAGTGTTCAGCGCCGCGATCCCGATTACCAGCGTGACCAGCACATAGACCACTCCGGCTTTAGTGACCTCGTAGTGAAATGTCTGCCGCAGTCGCTCCAGCGCCACCCGCCGCGCCAGGAATGGCACTGTAACCAACCCAACAAAGGCCGCCATCAACAGTGCCACCGACGCCAGAATTACCGACGCCCAAAGATGTCCCGCCTCTCCTGACGCCGTGGAAAACAGTGCCGCCCCGAAGGCTAGTCCCAGCCCCACCAGCGCCAGCAGGAATTTTGCCCATACCTCCGCCGTGGACGAGCGCAGCCATGCCCGCGCGTCACCACTTCGGGCTTCGCTCGCATTTACGGAATCGATGTAAGTAGTCCCCACCTGCTTTGAGCCTAGCATTGTGGAAAGGAACGATCAACGAGAAGCGGTTTGCGGAGGAAGCCTTCGTAACCTGCAATGGAGTCGCAGGTCCATCCGGATCGATAAAGTCACTCTCGACATCAGTACTCGGCGAGTTCTTTCATCGCCCTAAACAGATCGTTCGCCTGCGGAAGAATGGCATCTTCAAGAATCGGCTGATAAGCCACGAAGGTATCGGCAGCGGCTACGCGGCGCACGGGAGCATCGAGTTGATCAAACAGTTGATCGGCAATGCGAGCTGCGATTTCGGCTCCATAGCCCCAGCTCAACGTATCTTCGTAGGCTACGAGGGCTCGATTGGTTTTGGCGACCGAGGCCGCAATCGTCTCCCAATCAAACGGATTCAGGCAGCGCAAATCGATCAGCTCCACCTTCACACCATGTTCCCGCTCGAGCTTCTGCGCCGCCTGCAGCGCCCGCGGAACCACTGCACCGTAAGTAATCACCGTCAGATCCGTTCCCGGATTCACGATCTTCGCCTTGCCGAACGGAATCATGTAATCCGGCCCCGGGATAAGCGGCGCGACCGAAGGTCTCGCGATAGAGTCTTTTGTGTTCCAGAGAACAATACCGGATCATCAGAGCGGATCGCGGTTCGCAGCAGTCCAGCCGCATCCAGCGCGTTGGATGGAAAAACAACCCGCAGTCCCGGAATATGCGTGAACATGCTCTCGCCGCACTGCGAGTGATAAATTGCGCCGCCCGTCAAATAACCGCCGATTGCTACTCGGATCACAACCGGACAGGAAAATACATTATTCGAGCGCCAGCGAATTACCGACAGCTCGTCGCGAATCTGCATCATCGCCGGCCAGATGTAATCGAAGAACTGGATCTCGACCACCGGCTTCAGCCCGCGCGTAGCCATCCCGGTTGCGCGGCCGACAATTGCGGCCTCCGCCAAGGGAGAGTTGAATACGCGATCGTTGCCGAATTCGCATTGCAAACCGAAGGTAAGTTTGAAAACCCCGCCCTTACCTTTGACCAGCTTGCGCTTCAGATATTCTTCGCGGCTGCAATCCGCGACATCTTCGCCGAAGATCACGATGCGCTCATCGCGCTTCATTTCGTCGCGCAGTGTCACATTGATCAGATCGGCCATGGTCTTGGCCGCCGGCTTCTTGCCATCGGCCATATCAGGTCCAGCAACCGCCTGGGTATCGAACGCGACCGACGTCGGATCGAGATCCGGCGAATACACATACTGCATCACGCTTTCCGGCGCCGGTGGCAAAGCCGCTAGCGCCTGATCCACGGCGATCTGCAACTCTTCTTCAACTTTCTTCTCCAGCTCGTTGATGCCCTTCTCGTCGAGAATTCCCTCCCGCAGCAAAAACATCTGCGTTCGCGAAACCGGATCACGGGCGGCATCCCGCTCCCGCTCGGCATCCGGACGGTACAGGCGTTCGTCGTCCGAAAGCGAGTGCGAATAGGGGCGAATCACATGAGCGTGCACAAACGCCGGACCATGGCCCTCGCGGCAATACTGCGTGGCGCGCTGAAATGCGCCGAAACTTGCCACCGGATCCGTGCCATCGACTTCTTCGAAATGAAAGTTCGGAAAGCCCGAAACCAGCCGCGAAATGCTCCCGCCCGCCGTCTGCACTTCCACCGGGACTGAAATCGCGTAGCCGTTATCCTGCACACAGAAAATTACGGGCAGCTTGTTCAGCGCAGCCGCGTTCATCGCCTCCCAGAATTCGCCTTCGCTGGTGGTGCCATCGCCGAGCGAAACATAAGCGACCTCGTCGCCACGGAAGCTGACATCTTTGAAATAGCGATAGTCGGACTTTTTGTGGTTTTCAGAGGGCGGCACTTCGGCGGCTTTAGGATGCTGAGTAAAATAACGTCCCGCTTCTGCGCATCCGACGGCCTGCAGAATCTGCGATCCCGTTGGCGAGGACTGTGTCACTATATTCAGCCGCTTATATCCCCAATGCGAAGGCATCTGCCGTCCGCCCGAACTCGGGTCGTCCGCCGCTCCTACCGCCTGCAGAAACATTTCCAGCGGTTTGGCACCCAGAGCCAGACACAGGGCGCGGTCGCGGTAGTAGGGGTAAAACCAGTCGTAGCCTGCCTTCAGGACCATCCCGGCAGCGGCGCCTATGGCCTCATGCCCCGCCCCCGACATCTGGAAGAAAATCTTTTGCTGCCGCTTCAGCATGATTTCCCGGTCGTCGATGCGCCGGGAGGTGTACATCATGCGATAGAGTTCGATGAGCCGCTCGCGCGTAAGTCCCTCATAATTACGGGACTTCTTGCCACCTGGGAGAGAAAGTTTGGGGTCGGTTTTTGTGGTCGCCATCCGGTTCTCTAGTTACCTTGATTAGATGTCCGCCGCATCACTAAGGTGCGGAGCGCTACCAGGCAGGTTGCATTGTAAATGGGATCGGGGAATTCGAAAACACACAAGTTTCCGAGACGCAGGACCGCCGATACCGTGGGTTTAGGCCAGCATTACTTATGCCAAGCCGTCCCTAAGCTGCGGCCGAGATCTTCGATTAAATCCTCGGCATCCTCCAGCCCAACGTTCAGCCTCACAATGCGGTGCCCATAGTCCGGACGCCCCTTAGCTCGCTGGAAGTCATAGGCTACGGCCAGGCTGGCTACCCCGCCCCAGCTATAGCCAATCTCGAACAATTCCAGCCCGTCCACGAACTGCAAGCACTTGAGCTTTTATAGCCTCAGGCTTGAAGACTATGGAAAAAACTCCCGCCGACCCAGCTGAAGTCCCGCTTCCAGATTTCGTGCCCGGGCGAACCTTCCAGGGCCGGATGCAGCACCCACTCAATTTCCGGCCGCTCCGCCAGCCAGCGCGCAATCTGCAAAGCGGAGGCTTCAATGTGCTTCAGGCGAACTGCCATGGTTCTCATGCCGCGCAAAGCCAGGCTGCAATCGTCCGGTGACGACGCGCTTCCCAGCAGTTGCTGCGTTACTCCCAATTGCTGGTAGAGCTTGGGATCCTTCACCGTCACCGAGCCCAGCAGCACGTCGCTGTGTCCGCCTACATATTTCGTCAGCGCCTGCATTGTGATATCGGCGCCGTGCGCGAATGCATCGAAATACACTCCCGCGGACCATGTGTTATCCAGCGCCACCAGCGCGCCGCGAGCATGCGCCGCTGCGGTGATGGCCGGCACGTCCTGCACTTCCATGGTGATCGATCCCGGATTCTCGCACCAAACCAGCCGGGTGTTCTTTTGCAAAAGATCCTTAATCCCGGAACCGATTTCTGGCGGATAAAAGCCGACTTCCACTCCGAAGCGCCGCAGCACATTCCGCGCCAGTTGCTGGTTTGGCGTGTAGACATTTTCCGGAATCAAAATGTGATCACCGGTCTTCAGCAACGCCAGATTGATCAGCGAAATCGCACCTTGTCCGCCGGGCGTGATGATCGTCCGGTAACCGTTCTCCAGTTCGCAGATTTTTCCCGGCGAGTTCTAAAGTCGTAGGTGTGCCATAGAGGCCGTATGTGTAGCCGACTTCGTACTGATCCCAACTGTCGTTCACCGAAGCGGCATCAGGAAACAACGTAGTTGATCCGCGAAACACGGGGCTGGCCAGCGACCGGTATCCCTCCGGCACCTTAACGTCGGAATGAATCAATCGCGTCTTCCAACTCTTCGCCATGGCGAAATTATACGGATGAACCTGTCCGGTTGCCGGAACCGCCATAGAGTGAGGAAAGATCGGTCTGAATCAGAAGCGGACGCGTCAACTGCGGGCTGCCCGTTTCGCGAGCAGTTTTTCTTCTTTGAACAGCAGCAAGAGCTTTTTCGCGCGTCTGGGCTCGGTCGCGAAATCTGTCATTGTGAGAGTGCTGTTTAAGAAAGAATTAAGGCCTGGGATATTCAATGCTTGGGCCGCACCCAAATCGTGGAAGCCCATCGTCCAATCAGGAAAGTCTCTCCGGGCTATCGTTCCGCTGGACAACGATATTACCTTTCGATGGCGAAAGTCCTTGCCGATTTTTCGATACAGGGCCATTACGTCGTCCCGCTTCCCCTCAAGAGCCTGTAAGAATTTGCCTTCTTTGAATAAAAGCATACCGGTGATACCGAGCGTGGAGTTATTCGCTCTGCTTTTTGCAAGAAGTTCCGCCAGGTCCAGATGCGAGAAATGACCAACAGCCTCACTGAGGTAGACCAGTGAAATAAGATCGCCGGAGTGCGTCATCCTTACTTTTATCGGAAAATTAGCAGCTCACTTGAGATTAGATCTTCTAAATCTTCCAGAAGAGTGTCTCCCCTCCTTGCTGGCCCATCATGTTGTGACCTTCGGAAGCTCGCATCGGTTATCCTGAAAAACGATGATTCGCACTCGCCGCACCTTCGATCCACAAGCCATTAAACTCGTGATCTTCGACCTCGACGGCACCCTGATCGATTCTCGCCTTGACCTGGTGCACTCCGTAAATGCGGCGCTGCGCCACATCGGACGGCCCGAATTGCCCGATGACGTTATTGCCAGCTATGTAGGCGACGGCGCCCCGGTCCTGATTCAGCGCGCTCTCGGCGGAGAGTCAGTGGACGAGGCGGTCGTGCGCGACGGTCTGCAGTTCTTCTTGTCTTATTATCGCGAACACAAGCTCGACCACACTACGGTTTACCCCGGCATCCACGAATGCCTGGGCGCGATTCAGAGCTCATCTCATCAACTTGCGGAGGGCGATAGTCGCGTCCAACTCAATAGTGCCCGCCAGATGGCCGTGCTTTCGAATAAGCCTGTGGTCCCGTCTCGTGCCATTGTTGAGGCCCTCGGCCTGGGCCAGTTCTTCACGAAAATCTACGGTGGTAACAGTTTCGCCACAAAAAAGCCCGACCCCGAAGGTGCACTCAAACTGCTCGAAGAGCACGGCGTCACCCCGCAAGAGGCCGCGATCGTCGGCGACTCTCACGTGGATGTCGAAACCGGACGCAACGCCGGCCTTTGGACTGTCGCTGTTAACTACGGCTTCGCCCCGCATACGTTGGAGGCAAGTTGCCCGGATGTGCTCGTGGACGCACCCCACGAACTTGCCCTATTGTTTGGGTGAGGCCGAACCCGCGGTTTCCACCGAGCGTATTCTTCTCCGCCGTGGCACTCATGTAAACTCATGCGAACGATGAGCGACGCTACTGCCTTCACCCCTTCGGAATTGCGCAAATTGCGCAGTATGAAAGACCCTCACGGCATTCAGAAATTTCTCGACGATGCTTCGTATCACCTCGCGGATACTGCATGGTCTCCGCGGAGAGTTTTAGCGGAGCAAACCGCGCATTGTCTCGAGGGCGGTATCTTCGCCGCCGCCGCTCTGCGCGCGAACGGATATCCTCCGCTGCTCCTCGACTTTGAAGCGGAGAACGACACCGACCATGTGATCGCTATCTTTCGCCAGAACGGATGTTGGGGTGCAGTCGCCAAATCGAACTTCACCGGATGCCGCTGGCGCGAGCCGGTTTACCGCACGCTGCGTGAACTGGCCTTGAGTTATTTCAATATCTACTTCAATCTACGTAGGGAGCGTACCCTGCGGCGGTTTTCAGTGCCCGTCAACCTGAAACGATTCGATCGCCAATACTGGATGACCACCGACAAACCCGTGTGGTTCATCGTGTACCACCTTTTCGAAATAAAGCACTATCCGCTTATAACCCCGGCGATAGCGAAACGCCTGCATCGCGCGGACGAACGCCTGTTTCAGGCCGAATGTCTGGGTAAGGCGCTCAAACCTAAAATGTGACGGGACGATTCGCAATCGAATCGTCCCGGACCGCCGGAAGCACATTGACTGCTAAAACACGATCGTACCGAATGTTCCCGCGAGATTGCCGCTCGGACCAGCTGTAAAGAACAACTGGTTCTTCCCTCCGTTCTTGCCCAGGTTGTCTCCGAAATCGATTCCCCAAAGCTGGTCAATGGAAATGACCTTGCCGCTCGTGTCCTTGATGGTTCCCACAAACTTTCCGGTGGTCGCATTGAAAGCGTTGATGGCTCCTGTATTAGTGTTATTTGAGATCAAGAGAGCATTGCTGAGCGGTCCGAATTTTGCCGGGGCCAAAGCAATTCCCCAGGGCTGATTGAGCGGTAACCCTTGGATCAAATGCTCGCCGGGCGTCACGGGCATACCGTCTTCTTTAAACACATCAACGAACCCGCCATTCGCACCGCTGACGTTGGCAAATGTCACATAGACCAATCCATTGATGTCGCGGATGCCGAATGGCGCAAAGCCGGCGGGCACGGCAGCATCCGTGATCGAAGTCACCAGATTGAAGTTCCCGTCGTACACATCCACTTTATTGTTTGCCATGTCGGCGGCGTACAAGAAATTTCCGGAGGCCTTGTTCGTGATTGCCAAGCCGGTGTAGACCGCCGGAGTCTTACTGGTCGAGGTGTCGACCGCAATGATCGCCTGATTGATGTTCGACTTCGGAGTCCACCCACTGATGGTTCCATCCAGCGTCGCGAAGAGGAAAATCGACGGCCATCCCCCCACTTGAAACTCACCGGTCGTCGATGCGCTCCACACAATTCCGGTTGGCGTGCCTGGGCCATTTGCACCCGTGGGTGAATCCGGGCCGTTTCCCGCCGTCGGAATGACTACTTTCAGTTGCTGCACGGCGTTGCCGGAGGCGTCGTAAAGCGTCGACCAGCCGGAGTCATTGTCACTGATCCACCACGGCGAGCCAGGTGCGTGGACCATACCCCACGCATTCACCAGAAGGGGATCTGTATGGGTAGCCGCTTTTACCTGGTTTGAACTCAGGTTTGTGAGTTGATATTGCGCCGCAGCCGTGCTGGAGATGATCATCAGCACCACTCCGAGGACAGAGGTTAGCGCGAAGGTCCGATTCATAAAACGGGGCATGGTCAGTTCTCCTTGGTGGTTGAAGTGCGGGAAATGTCTGCAGAGCGTCAGATTGCGCCTTCACCGGGGACGCACACCAAGGTTAGGGGCAGCCCGATTTGACCTTGTCACTGGTGCGTCATCAGTTTGTAGAATTCTTGTCTTCACGTGGCCCCGGGCACGGCTGATCTTCGCGTTCATACTTCATACCGGCGCAGAAAAAAGCTAGAATGTTCGCGTGGGTTACCGCGTCCTCATTTTCTTTTTGCTTCTTGGTTCTGCGTTGGCGTACGGTCAGCAGGATCAATCAACGCCAGCCGCAGATTCTGCCGAAAGCGATTCCACAAAAACCCAACCCGACGCCGGTTCCCTGCTCGATTTGAAGCCCGACGCCAACGGTGCGCTCTCGCAGGAGCAGATGCAGCGTCTCTTTCGCGTGGTCGCCGACAAAGACATGGAGAACGATAAAAGGCTGCGCGACTATACCTACATTGAACGCGACGAAGAACATAGGCTCGACGGCAAGGGCCAGGTGAAGTCGACTGAAGTGAAGACTTACGACGTGATGGAGCTTTACGGCGAACAGGTACAGCGTCTGATTGAGAAAGACGACAAACCACTCGACGCTAAGGACGCGGCCAAGGAAGAAGAGAAAATTCAGAAGGTCATCGATAAACGCAAGAACGAATCAGAGGAAGATCGCAACAAGCGCGAAAAGAAAGAAGAGAAAGATCGCGAAGACGATCGTAAGTTCGTGCGCGAGGTAGCCGATGCCTACAACTTGAAACTGGTCGGAACGGAACTTGTAGGCGGCCGCGACGCCTGGGTGATCGATGGCGAGCCGCGCCCGGACTTTGTCCCGCACATGAAGGAATCCAAGTTCTTGACAAAGTTCCGCGGCCGGGTATGGATCGACAAAAGTGATCTTCAACTGGCCAAGATGGATGTGGAATGTCTGGATACAATCTCCTGGGGGCTGTTCCTCGCCCGCTTTCATAAGGGTTCGCGCTTCATGCTGGAACAGACGAGGGTGAATCAGGAAGTTTGGCTGCCGCTCCAGTTAACCGCCAAAGTCGATGTGCGTCTCGCCCTGCTCAAGAACTTCAACGTCGATGTCGAACAGAGCTTTCGCGATTACAAGAAATTCCGGGCTACCACTAGGATTATGACCGTGGAAGATGTGCAGAAGAAATAATTCATCGCTTCGGTTAGTCTACAACACGGGTATCGTGAATAAATTCTGCCTTCCGCCCCGTCTGAAACGGAACACCTTCGAGCCTCATCTAGTAGCTACCGTCTTCAGCCGTTACCGTTGCCGAGGAAATCATGTCTACGCAATTAACCCCTTTCGCAGCTGACGTTCGCGGTGAGGCTTTTCCCGTACTTACCGCTGACCAGATCAACCGTATTCGTGCCTCCAGCAAAGTTCGGAAGGTGGAGGTGGGCGACATCTTGTTTGAGTTGGGCGACGGCGACATCCCGTTTTTCGTGCTGCTCTCTGGAAGCCTGGAAATCGTTCAGCCGGACCTGCAAGGCGAGCACTTGATCGTTAAGCATGGGCCTGGCGAATTCACCGGAGAGATCACGATGATCTCAGGTCGCGGCAGTCTGGTGCGGGGTCGAGTGACAGATGCCGGCGAATTTCTGGAAATGAGGAGCGATGATTTACGAACTCTTGTCGCCAGGGATGCGGAACTCAGCGAAATTTTCATGCGTGCCTTCATCCTGCGGCGGGTCGCGCTGATCAATCAGGGACGGGGAAACGTTATTTTGATGGGTTCCCGGCACTCGGCCCAAACGTTGCGTCTGCGCGAGTTTCTCACTCGCAACGGACATCCGCACACCTACGTCGATCTCGATACCGATACCAACGCTCAGGAACTGCTCGATCGCTTTCACGTCAAGATGGAAGAGATTCCTGTCGTCATCTGCAATAACCGCACAGTGCTGCGTAGTCCTTCGATTCAGGAATTGGCGAGATGCCTTGGGCTGAATGCCCACATCACACCATCGGAGTTGCGCGATGTAGTGATCGTTGGTGCGGGACCATCTGGCTTGGCAGCGGCGGTTTATGCCGCGTCGGAAGGCCTGGATGTATTGGTGATCGAGGCTGACTCTCCCGGTGGGCAGGCGGGATCCAGTTCGAAGATCGAAAATTATCTGGGCTTTCCCATGGGAATTTCCGGAAACGAACTCGCCGGCCGCGCCGCCGCGCAGGCGCAGAAATTTGGCGCCAAAGTGCTGGTCGCTAACAATGTTACAAAATTGAATTGTGAGCGGCATCCCTACGAGTTGACCGTAGACTGCGGGCAAACCATTCGCGCCCGCACCGTGGTAATCGCGAGCGGTGCGCAATACAACAAACCGAACATCGACAACCTGAAAAGGTTTGAAGGCCAGGGTGTCTATTACGGAGCGACCTATATTGAAGCGCAACTTTGCGGAAACGACGAAGCGATTGTCGTAGGCGGCGGTAACTCAGCCGGCCAGGCTGCAGTTTATCTGTCGCAGACCGCCAGCAAGGTTCATATGCTCGTGCGATCTTCACGTTTGTCAGATACTATGTCGCGCTACCTGATCCAGCGCATTGAAGAAAATCCCGCCATCGCAATGCATTACCGCACGGAGATCATTGGCCTGGATGGCGATACTCAACTGGAAAGCGTGACCTGGCAAGACAAGAATACCGGCGAGAAGTCCAGCCATAACATTCGCCACCTATTCATTATGGCGGGGGCTTCTCCGCGCACCGAGTGGCTGAAGGGATGCGTGCTGCTTGATAGCAAAGGCTTCATCCTAACTGGACGGGATTTGGATCCTCTCTCGCAGAGCTTCAAATGGCCATTGCCGCGCGCCCCGCAGATGCTGGAAACGAGCCTGCCTGGCGTATTTGCCGTCGGTGATGTCCGCGCTGGAAATGTAAAGCGGGTTGCCGCCGCCGTGGGTGAAGGATCGATCTCCATCTATCTGGTGCACCGGGCGCTAGCGGAGTTGTAAGGGCGGAAGAGTTGTAAGGGCTGCCATCCGGATGTACACTGCTGCGGTTATCCACGGCGGGTCTCTCGGTTAGCCTCTATGTACAAACGACTTGTTCTATTGGCTCTGTTTCTGCCTGTGATCGCGTGGGCGAAACCAGAATCTTGGTTAGAAGTACGCAGCCCGCATTTCACAGTTATCACTAACTCCAACGAGAAGCAGGCCCGCCGGGTCGCGGATCAGTTTGAGCGCATGCGCTCGGTTTTTCATTCGCTCTTCCCCAAGATACAGATCGACAATCTCGGTTCGATCACAGTTCTGGCCATTAAAGATGAGAAAGATTTTCGCGCGCTCGAACCCGCGGCTTATCTGGCGAAGGGACAACTCAAAATTGGCGGCTTATTCTTGCGCGGCGCCGATAAAAACTATGTTCTGATGCGGCTGGATGCTGAAGGCGAGCACCCCTATGCAGTCGTCTATCACGAATACACGCATCTGCTTCTAAGCAAGGCCGAATTTATTCCACTCTGGCTGAACGAGGGTCTGGCGGAGTATTACCAGAATACCGACATCCACGAAAAAGACGTCGCGTTAGGTCAACCTAGCCCGGAAAATCTCGAATTGCTGCGCCAGAACCGGCTAATGCCCTTACCAACGCTCTTCGCCGTCGACCATTCGTCCCCGTATTACCACGAAGAAAATAAGGGATCCATCTTTTACGCCGAATCATGGGCTCTGACGCACTACCTGGAACAGAAGGATTTCAGCGACAAGACCGAGCGCCTCACAATTTACGCGCAGTTGTTGTCCCAAAACGTTGACTCCACTACTGCCGCGACACGCGCATTCGGAGATCTGAAACACTTGCAGTCCGCGCTGGAAGGGTACGTCAGCCAAGCAAATTTTAAATATTTCAGAATGCCGGGATCAACCGATATCGATGATAGTAAGTTCGAGTCTCGCGGGCTGACTCCTTTCCAAGCGGACGCGGCGCGTGCCGATTTTCTCGCTTATAACGACCGAACCGCAGACGCGCGTGCGATTCTTGACCAAGTCCTGCAAGGCGATCCAAACAATGTTCTGGCCCATGAGACCATGGGATTTCTGGAATTTCGCGAGCAGCATATTGACGCCGCGCGCAGTTGGTATGCGCAGGCAGTGAAGCTTGATTCGCAAAGTTTTCTGGCTCATTACTACTTCGCCGCTATCGCCATGAACAGCGCCATGAATGAGACGGAACAATCGCAGGTTGAAAGCAGCTTGCGCACCAGCATCAAGCTGAATCCCAACTTTGCGCCGAGTTACGATCGTTTAGGTGCGCTTCTGGCTATGCGACACAGCAATCTGGAAGAGGCGCACATGATGGAATTGACTGCCACTCAATTGGACCCCGGAAACTTTGGCTATCGCTTAAACGCGGCCAATATTTTGATACAGATGGGACGTGGAGACGATGCTGTACGAGTAATTAAGAATGCCATGCATCTCGCCGCTTCTCCGCAAGAGACCGCAATGGCAGAAAATTTCCTTATGCACGTGCAGGAATATGCCAAGTTTCAGCAACAAAGGCCATTCTCTGGGGGACAGATGAACTCGGAAACTTCTGAGGTAGTTTCCTCCAGCAATGTTTCCCATGTCGACCCCGCCAGTTTCATCAAACAAGACGAGCCCATCCCGACCGGCCCACACCGTTTTCTGATCGGAATATTAAGCAACGTCCACTGCGATACTCCCTCCATGGATCTTGACGTGACTTCAGGCGGAAAAACTCTTGGGTTGCACGCCAATAACTATTTCAAAGTCGAATACAGCGCTCTAAATGTGACGCTTAAGGGTGATCTCCGGCCGTGCACGGATCTGGAAGGACGATCAGCAAAAGTTGAGTACGTGGAATCCTTAAATAAGAACTCCGGTGCCGTCATCGCAATTGAGATTCACAAGTAAGCTAGGCACACGGCGTCCGCCGTGAACGCCCGTAGCCTCTGATCGCGACCGTCTTGCCTGCGTTTATAATAGAGAGATTCCCACTCGGCGAAATCGCTTTCTGTGGGCCTTCTCCCATGGACTTCAAACTCGTTTCCGATTACAAACCGCAGGGCGATCAGGGCCGTGCCATCAATGCCCTGCTACGCGGCGTCTACGATCGCGAGCAGCATCAGGTTCTGCTCGGCGTCACCGGCTCCGGTAAGACCTACACCATGGCCAAGATCATCGAGGCGGTGAACCGTCCCGCACTGGTGATGGCGCATAACAAAACGCTGGCGGCGCAGCTCTACCATGAGTTCAAGAATTTCTTCCCTCACAATGCGGTCGAATATTTTGTTTCTTATTACGACTATTACCAGCCCGAGGCGTACGTTCCCGCCGCCGATTTGTTTATCGAAAAAGAAGCAACCATCAATGATGAACTCGACAAACTCCGGCTCTCGGCAACTCGATCTTTATTTGAGCGGCGGGACGCACTGATTGTGGCTTCCGTGAGCTGCATCTATGGCCTTGGCTCGCCTGAAGCTTACTACGGCATGATGCTGTTTCTGGAAAAAGGCCAGAAGATCGCGCGCGAAGACATCACGCGCAAACTTGTGGACATCCTCTACGAGCGCACCAACGGCGAATTCCGCCGTGGAACTTTTCGCGTGCGCGGCGACGTAATCGAAGTCTTCCCCACCTACGATGACATGGCCTACCGCATCGAGTTGTGGGGAGATCAAGTCGAATCGCTCGCGCAGATCGACCCACTGTTTGGCACCGTGAAACAAAAGTATGTGCGGCTGCCGATCTATCCCAAGACGCATTACGTGATGAAGGACGAGACGCGGGCGACGGCCGTTGAGTCCATCAAGAAGGAATTGGCGTGGTGGGAAGTGGAATTAGAGAAACAGGGCCGCGTAGTCGAAGCGCAGCGCATTCACCAGCGGGTGAAGTTCGATCTGGAAATGATCAAGGTGATGGGCTACTGCCACGGCATAGAAAATTACTCTCGGCACTTCACGGGCCGCATGCCCGGCGAGCCTCCGCCAACGCTGTTGGATTATTTCCCGCGCGATTATCTGATGTTCGTGGATGAATCGCATCAAACGATTCCACAATTGCGCGGCATGTATGCCGGCGACCGCTCGCGCAAGGAAACGCTTGTGGAATACGGCTTCCGTCTGCCCTCCGCGCTGGATAATCGGCCGTTGACGTTCGAAGAGTTCGAGCACCGCACCAACCAACTCGTCTATGTCTCGGCAACGCCGGGTCCGTATGAACTGACGAAATCAGCTGGCGTGGTGGTTGAGCAGATCATCCGGCCAACAGGCTTGATCGACCCCGAAGTCGAAGTACGCCCGGTAAAGGGCCAGATCGACGATCTGCTGCATGAAATTCGTGCCCGTGTAGAACACGGGGAGCGCGTGCTGGTTACAACTCTCACCAAGCGCATGGCCGAAGACCTGGCCGAATATTATGCGGAAGTCGGCGTGAAGTGCCGCTACATGCATTCGGAAATCGAAACGCTGGAGCGAGTGAAAATTCTGCGCGACCTGCGCAAAGGGGAATTCGACGTATTGATCGGCATCAATCTTCTGCGCGAGGGTCTGGACTTGCCGGAAGTTTCGCTCGTGGCAATTCTGGATGCAGATAAAGAAGGTTTTCTGCGTTCCTGGGGATCGTTGATCCAAACCATAGGCCGTTGCGCTCGGCATCTCCGCGGCCGTGCGATTCTGTACGCCGATCGCATGACCGACTCCATGAAGCGCGCCATCGACGAAACCTTGCGGCGGCGTGAAATCCAGACCGCCTATAACTTGGAGAACGGAATCACGCCAGAATCGATCGTACGTCCGCTCGACATGACGCTGGCTGGAATCGTCGCCGCCGACTACACCGACCTGACCGGCAGTGAAGCCGACGGCATGCCCGAATTTAAGTCACAGGAAGAATTGGATAGCTACATCGTGAAGCTCGAAAGCGATATGCGGGAGGCCGCAAAACGGTTTGAGTTCGAGAAGGCGGCCACGCTGAGAGACACGATCAAGGAATTGCGCACGAAGGAGTTTTTGTTCGCGTGAAGTTGCCGGCGCTTGTCCCTAATATTTGAGCTGAGTAATCCGGACCTACTCTTTGATCCTCCGCGTCCCCTGTGCTTAGGGTCTTATCTTCCGTAAGCCGCGCTAGCGGCCAACGGCTTCCGGTGAAATGTATACCCATCAAACGTTTCCGAACGAAAATTCAGATTCGATGCGGAGAGCTTCTCGGTTTGGCTCAGGAAAAGATATCCGCCGGGTTCCAGGTAGAGATGCAGGCGCTCGAGCACGGCCAGCCGCTGAGCGCGCGAGAAGTGGGGCAGCACGTCCATACAAAAGATGCAGTCAAACCGTCCAATATAACCGGGGCGAGCCAGGTTCATGCAGTTAAAGGTAACCAGGCTCCGCAGACGCGGCTTCACCAAGAGGTGCGGAGTGATGGCTGCTGGCCGAGATGCGTTGGGAGCGTCGCCATCCAACTCAACCACAAAGCTCGTGGCAGGCGCGGCTGTGGGCGTACCAATCTTCGAAAAATAGTTGCGAATCGTGGCCGGCGGCAAACCCTCCAGCGTGGACTGGCGGTAGACCCCGCGGTCGGCGGTTTCGATGTTCCGCGGCAGCAAGTCGCTGCCCACGATGTGAATTGAGCATCCCGGACCGAGTTTGGCGGAGGGCTGTCCCGCAGGAATATTTTCCGCAATGCCTCCGTTCTTCGCGCCTTTACCTGTCGGGTTCCCCGATCCGGAACCGTTATTCGAAACACTCACATTCGCCGGGTTCACGGCATCACATACCGCCATCGCGATTGAGTAGGTCTCCTCTCCGGTCGCGCAGCCGGCGCTCCAGATGCGGATTGGTCCCGGACTGTCCACCGACTTGCGTGCCCAGAGCTGTGGCAATACTTGTCGCGTTAAGGCATTCAGCGCGCCGGGATGACGGAAAAATCCAGTATTCACGCTGATCAAGCCGTCGAGCAACAAAGGCAGAGTAGATGGATCCTGCTCCGGAGATCGCAAACGATCCAGCAGCGTGGCGGATGAGTCTAACTCCTGCGCTTCGATGAAATCGGCGAGATGCGCCGCTAAGGTATTGTTGGGACAATCCAGAACCAAGCCGGTTTGACGTTCGACCAGCAGCCGCAACTCCGAAAGTTCATGCTCCAGAATGGTGCTGGTCGCAAGTGACCTATGCATAAAAGCCTTTCCCCAAGCGGGGCGAACTATCGCGCTAATGACTATCCCAACGCCGAATAAGTTTTCCTACCAACCGCTTCTTGGGCGCGGCTATCCCGGCAAAATAACAGCTAAGGGCCGGCAGCGACCGCAACCCGGCTTTTGCCTGAATCGCGAGCCGTTTGCTGCGCCACCACAGTCATCTCTTTTTCCAGCGAGGAAAAACGCTGCATCACCTCATGAATGCGCAGAGTCATATTGCGGATGGTTTCAATCTGGCCGCGCGCTTGAGCGGATAAACTCCCGGGCTCCAAAAGGAGCAGATCCGAATTTCCCAGCAGCGAGGTCAGTGCATTGTTCAAGCCGTGGCGCATTTCGAGCATATAGCGGCCCAGCATCGCCTGCGGTTCCAGAGCGGAGCAATTCTGTTCGGCGGTGCGCGCACGCGCCTCGGCAGCCGTGCGGTGCAAGGCCTCGGCCGCGGCTAGAATCAAAGCATCCAGCCAATTTTCATCCAGCCGCAGCACCGAAGTCCGCGGCCAGCGTTCCCGCACCAGTTTCGCCGTCGTGCCGTCCTCGCAGACACAGAATAACGGCTGCGAACTCGAGTGCAACGGCTCAATAATTACCGAGAGCAGCTCGCGGCGCAACGGACCGACGATGGCAACTTCGAAATCCTCGACACTACGTGGCCAAAGATCTCCGCTCAATATGGTGAACGTGGGCACGTGACGTTCCGCCTGCCAGCGTGCCGTCAGCCTTCGCGAAAATCCTACGTCGTCGGAAATAACCAGTACGGTCGGACGATCCACTCAAGTTTCCTTTGCCAGGATTCCTGCACCCTTCGCTGGAATCATTAGATTTCTACTTTTGATTATTTCTTCTGCCCGGCTGGCGAATCCTCATCCGGAGCCCACTCCGATGCTGCCGAGATTTCAAATTCGGGAGCGTCGTCACTTGAAACAGCAAACTTCACCGCCGGCTTCTCAGCCATCACCCGACCAGGCTTTGCCGCCGCCGACATTCCCGCCACGCCCGCCGCCGCAGCCCGCGGAGGCGTCTTCACTGGTGTCTTCTTGGCTGGCGCGAGTTTTGCTGCAGCAGTCGCTTCCGCCGCCTTCTCACTGTCCCCCGCTTCCGCGCCTCGTCCCAACGCGCCATCCACAGAAGCCCGCAGGTCCACCAGCATCCGCAGCGGCTGTCCTGAAGAGTATTCCGCCTGAAACATCACTTTCCAGGATTGGCAAATCATGCGCAGCCGCACAATCGGCTCCTGCGCGGAAAACTGTGCCCGCCGGCAGTCGATCGTCTCCACGCCTTTTTCTTCCAGCTCAATTAACCCGTCGAGAATGTTGTTAAGGTCGGTGAGCATCAGGCGGAAGAATGCACGCCGCATCAAATATCCAAAACGGGTGAACGCCACCAGTGCAACCGGCAGGTAAAACAACTCTCCGGCCTGCGCCTTGGCCTTGCGTCCCTGCTCTAACACGCCACCGTGCAACAGTTCGTCCAGCGAACGGCAGCGCCTTGCAGAGTCGAGTACGCGATCCAGGCTGTTCAACCACACTGGAGCCTTCAGTTCCACTTCGCCCAACACCGGCTCCAGGCTCTGCGCAACATAAGCCAGATCCGCATCATCGTCTCCCAGTTCCGTGGGGGCAACGTGGCTGAAATATTGCACTAGCAAAAAATCGATTTTGTCGCGCGAGGAATCGGTGTGTGCTGTCTTTTCTATAAAATGACGCAACAGCGCGATCAGCCCTTGGTTATCCACCAGCGAACTTGTTTGCAGAAATTGGCGCAGCTGGTGCACCTGAATGCGGTCATCCATATCGTGCAGCCAGTGTTGGGCTTGCTCGACTGTCTCGCGGTCTGGAGCATCCACCGGCTCATCGAGTGCGGCAAATGCCGGCGCGTCAATCACAAATTCACGAGCCAGTTCAACATAGATAGGATGGAGGCGGCGCGCACTCGACCACAGCGCCGCTAGATCTGGAGCCGACGATTCCGGCTGTGTAGAGGAAGATGCTGTCATGATTTCACGATCCAGTTCGGAACTTCGTTGCGAAAGCGGGCCGCCACGATCGTCAAGCCCGGATGATATTGCACCGCCACCACCGACGCTTCCGTGTCAAGCGAACCATCCGAATTGCGCAACCGCAGTACGTCGGCAAACTCCAGCGGCATGGTGCAGGCAAACAAGACCTCCCGCGGAGTTCCAAATTCAATCACTGTACTTTCTAAGGCGCCATTCTCCGCGACCATACCTTGCTGCGCTTCAGCAGACGTCTGTTTGAGATCAGCCGCGGAATGGCTGCGCGTAAGCTGTACCGGAATCCGCACCGGGGTGGCTTCCGGAAAAAAGCGCGCCAGGTCGGCAACAGTGCTGGCCGGCTTCGTCTTCCCCTTTGCTGCCCCTAGCTGACTCAAGCGACGCACCCCTTCCCCTGCTTGTCATTCCGACCGAAGATTTCTCCTCCTGACAAGGAGGGGAAAACGCAGCGGAGGAACCTGCTGTTTTTCGCCCGATACTAACACTCGCCAAAAGTGCGGTTGGGCTCCCCCTCTTCCCGGTTAGGAAGAGCTTTGGGGAGCCAGAACACGCGGTTATGCAAGAATCAGGAGCACGACCGAGACCATCGCGTCGAACGGAAGGATTAGCACTCAGGCGCTAAGGTTTTCAATGAGTTAGAAGTCGGGCATCCAACCGAAAAATCTGCCGCGCGAGATGCCGTCTCATTATGCGACACCGTCTCACGAATGGGTGCTCTTTCCCCGCTTTTCGAATTAGGTAATGTCGGAATACGACGAGGCGAAAAAATCTGGACCCTGCCAGAATTTTACGTAGCATTCCGTACAAACCCAGTCACGGCCATTGGTGTAGCCGATCCCATGGTCGGCGTCGCTTTCAGATTCGAACAGCTCCCATCGGCAGATGACGCAGTGATCTTTCTTCCAACCGTCCTTGACCAACTCAAAGTTTGCGCCGTCTGCAGCGAGACTTAAGTCGAAAGAAACCTTGCCAGTTTTTCGCGCGATCACAATGTCCGCACTAGTCCAAGAGCGCTTATCCCAATGGAAGTTGTTCATGCGACAGCGCTGGACAGAATCTCGGACGCGATCGGCGCTGCGGGGAACGCCGTGGATTATGACAGCCCCTCCCCAGAGCGAGCGGAAGCCTCGCGTGCGAATCGATTCATAAGGTTCAGGCAGAGATTTCTTCGCGACCGACTCGGCCAGCTGCACGCGAATGCTGGCTGCATCGGCCCCGGCTTCGCGAAGAAGTTTAGCGGCGAAACAGTCCTCTTCATCGAGAAGTCCCAGAAACAGATGCTCGGTTCCAATGTGTCTGTGGGCAAGACGGTCGGCTTCTTCAACGGCATGTTTCAGAATCTGCTCCACCGCTTCGCTGAGCGGCAGATCGACCGCCGTCGATGTCGGCGGAAGCTTTGATGAAGGTTCAAAGATTCGCTGGCGAATGGTTTGCAGATCCATTTTCGGCAGCCAACGACATACAGTCTTGTCTTCACGCAGCAGACCAAGAAGCAGATGCTCGGCATCGATCATAGGGGAGCCAAATTGGCTGGCTTCATAGCGTGCGAAGAAGACTGTCCGCCGCGCCTTCTCCGTATACCTTTCAAACATTCTCTACTCCACTGCAGCAGCTTTCCGGTTACTTCGCTTCCAATACAAATATCCGGGCACACCGATCAGCACAATCGCGGTGCCCCAGAAAGCTTCCGCCGGCCGTGTAATGATTGTATTCAGCGTCCAGGCCGCGCCAACTAACACATAAATCGCCGGCAGCCACGGATATCCCGTGCAGCGATAGGGACGCGGGATCTCCGGCCGCCTCCAGCGTAGCAGAAACATTCCAATCACCGTCAGCGTATAGGAAAGCACCATCCCATAGATCACATACGTGTAGAGCTGATCGTAGCGCCCGCTCACGGTAAGCAGCGCAGCCCATATGCCTTGTCCGATCAGACTGAAAGCCGGCGTTCTCCATTTGGGATGAATGACCGCCATGCGCTTGAAAAAGACTCCGTCTTGCGCCATGGCGAGATACACGCGGGCGCCGGAGAGCGTACAAGTGGCCGCGGCGCTGAAACATGAAATCGCAATCATCAGCGATAACCACATCGCCGTATGTGGCGAAAACAAAGCAGCCGCTGCGGCATGAGCGATGGTTTCGTGTTGCGCGATTTCGCTGAGCGGCAGCGCGTACAGGTAGGTTACATTCATGGCCATGTAGATGACGCCGACCACAAGCACGCCCAGCACCATCGCCAGCGGCACGTTGCGCCGCGGCTCCTTGACCTCCCCGGCAACCCATGTGATGTAGACCCACCCGTCATAGGCCCAGAACACCGCGATCAAAGCGATCCCCATCACAGAGATCAGCTGCGTCGGGTGCAATCCCATGGTTACACCAACACCGTGTGAATGGAAGTGAGACCAATCGCCCTTGCCAATGGCGAATCCCAAAATCACAAACGCAGCCATCGCAGCAAACTTTGTCCACGTAGACAGATTCTGCAGCAGCGTTCCCCAGCGCAGGCCAACGACATTGACGTAAGTCAGAATGGCAATGAGGAGGAGGCCGAACAAATGCGCCCGCGTGATCGTGACTCCCAACAGCGATACGACAATGTGCTCTTGTGAAACGATCGGAAAGACTTGTCCCGTGTATGCTGCCGATGCAACGGAAAGAGCCGCGATCGTTCCTCCGTTGGCCACTGCGAATAACATCCATCCATAGAGAAATGCAACGAGATCGCCATATGCCTCGCGGAGATAGACATATTGTCCACCGGACTCGGGAAACATCGATCCCAACTCGGCAAAGGCCACACAGCCGAACAACGAAATCACGCCTCCGATAACCCACACCAACAGGAAGAGCATGGGCTGCGGCAGAGGACCCGCGATATCTTTCGCGGTGAGAAAAATCGAAGACCCAATGATGCCGCTCACCAGCAACAAAACAGAATCGAGCAGGCTGAGTCCGCGCACTAGCGTGGCTTGCGGTTTCGCGGGAGTTTCCGCCACAGATGCGACTGGCGCGTCCATTATCCAATTCCCAGTTCGTCGGAAGATTCGAGGGGCGTGCCACAGCGGCGGCAGATCACGGCCGAACAATCGCCGCAGGTCAGCGGATCATTTACCTCTTTCGCGCAGTTCGGGCAGTAAAGCGATCCGGGTACAGGCACCGGAGGGGGATTCTCAGAATCGTTTGACATGAGGAGAAAAACTGTAGCACAAGTCGTCCTTCGTGGACCCTCGTGTCCTTCGTGGTTATAGAATCTAGGCAACGACCATAAAGGACACGAACGAACTTGCCTGAAAAACCGCTCACTCCCGACGAAAAACTGCAACAGGAATTCAACCAGTGGGCCACTGCCGGCGAAGGCCCGAAGATGGAACAGCATCATCTCGACATCACGGCGAAAACGATTCGCCGCATGAATCTGCGTCCCGGCGAGCGCGTGCTCGACCTCGGTTGCGGCTCCGGCTGGGCCACTCGACTCCTGGCGCGGCTTGTGGGCGAGGGTCCCGATGGCTTTGGCCAGGTGGTTGGCCTCGATGTTTCGGACGAGATGATTCGCGAGGCGCGCGCCGCCTCCAAAGATTTCGACAATTTGCTTTATGTCTGGGGATCGGCCCAGCAGATTCCCTGGGAAGAAAACTTCTTCGACAAAGTCTTGTCAGTCGAATCGTTTTACTACTACCCCGATCAGGATCGCGCCTTGATGGAACTGTTCCGCGTGATGGCGCCACGGGGAAGACTTTTCATCTTGATCAATTTATATCGTGACAATCAGTATTCGCTGCAGTGGGTGGATAAGCTGAAGGTTCCGGTACATGTCCGTTCAGAAACTGAATACATTGAGTTGCTGAAGAAACACGCCTTCGAAAGCGTGGAAGCACTTCGCGTTCCTGACGACACGCCCACGCCCGATGACTACAAAACGAAATCATTTCACAGCCTGGATGATCTGAAAGCGTTTAAGCGCGAAGGCGCATTGCTTCTGATGGCTACGAAGCCGGATCTGCGCACGCCGGCGCCGGGATATACGATTTACTAAAGTTTGCGCTTCCGCATTAAATTTCGCTGTCGTCGTCATCGTCCTTATCGGAACGATTCAAGTCTTTCGCCGGACTGAGAGCACGCCCATCGGAGGCGTGACGAATTTCGATCCGCCCATTCACGCTCGAAAGCTTGATGTGCGGCCCACCGCTGCCCAGTGCGCCACGCAGATCGTTGCCCACAAATTGATGGCGATTCAGGTGGAGTCCGAAATCGTTCTCGATTCTGCCTGACACCGTACTTGCTTCGATTTCCGCCTTCGAGTCCGAAGGGATCGTCATCTCGACCGCGCCGTTCACAGAACTAAGCTTGATCGACGAACCGGAGAGCTCATTAAACGTAACGTCCAGGTGGCCGTTCACAGTAGAGAGTTCCGCGCGGCCGGATAGATTGTGCGCTTCCAATCTGCCATTGACGCATGACGCATGTACCTCGCCGGCCGCGCCCGTCAAGTCGAGGGCGCCATTCACCAACTTGATCTCATCCAGCCTCGCCGCGCGCGGCACAGTGAGTGTGTATTCAACGCTGGCCCGATTGCCGTTCATCCCCCAATGATCGTGCTCAGGATATTTAGTGCGGATCGAAAGATGATCTTTGCCGGAATCAATGTCGATGTGCGCCTCCTCCAGCTTCTCCTTCGAGTCGGCATACTTGACGGCATCCACCTTGACTTGATCCTGGTCCCAGGTAGAAATGTGGACCGCGCCATTGATGTTCTCCAACTCCACGCGGCCGTCGGGCGAGAGCGCGTAGGTTTGATGAAATTCTTCGCTGAACACGCCACGATGATCGGAGGCGTATGCTGCAACTGCGACGATAAAAACCGAGCAAAGGCTCAGGACAATCGCTGAGCGCGCGCAGGATCGGCGTTTATGGTTCATGGGACTCCTCCATTTACAAAGTTAGACGGAACAGATCTGAATAGGTGAGTACCCCTCGCGATCGACGACCTCCTTCGCATGATGGGACATATAGGCAGAGCGGCGGGCCGGGGTCGCCGATTATTCTTCGAGATTGCGTGCATTTTTCTTGCCCGCTTCGGTCAACAAAAAGATGCCTAAAATCGTCATCTCAGGTTCAATCGGATGCCGATAACGCTGGCCCGGATAGACCACATAATAAATCGCTGGATACAGCAGAATCAGCCAGAACATAAGCCACGCACCGGGTTTGCGCTGGCGTAAAGCGCGTCCCAATCCCCAGAACATAAGCACCGACGATGCCAGGAACAGCGAATTCTTCACTTCGGCCAGCCACCAGATTTGCGCCAGCCGCGGCGGTCCCGCCCAAAAATAAATGAAACGCTTCAGGCAGAGCACGGCAAAGCGCCCATAATCGGCTTCAATATAGTCGAGCGCATGGCGTTGACTGCGTTTAATAAACGCCAACTCGCCCATCGACGTGTACAACCGCATCGCATACACATCCTGTGTCGGATGCAGATATTGCATCCACGTGCCATCGGCGCCGGGCCCATTGCCCAACCGCAACTCGGCGCCAAAGTTGTCGCGCACGAAGATGAATTTGCCGAATGTACGATAGTTGCGCACGGTCCAGGGAGTGACGCACGCAACAAAAATCAAAGAAGCCAGGACGATACCCGCAAACGACGGCTTGTGCCGCTTTATGCGTCGATACCATGCCCAAAGACCTGACGCCGGAAGAAAGGCAACCAAGACCGTGCTGTTCAATGCTGCGATTCCCCACAGCAAGCCAAACTGGAGCCACGGTTTTAGCCCTTCGCGATCTTCCAGGGTCAGCGCCAGCCAGAAGATTACAGCGAGCAGCAGCGCCGACAAACTTGTTTCCCACACCCAGCGCGTGCACCAGAACATGACGTAAGGCAAAAGAGCCCAAGTCCACGCCGCACCCACCGCCACTTTTTCCGAGAACATCCGGCGCGCAATAAGAAAAATTGGAATGCACGTCAGCGCGGAAAAAACGCTATTAATGCTGAGCAGAATAAACGCCGAAGCCCTCGAATAGATTCCAAAGACGTGGAACACTCCGGCAATCAGATAAGGATACATAGGCGGTTCCCAGGCCGTTGGGCCCGTCGGCGTTCCGAAAGCGTCGCTAAAGCCGCGACCTGATGCGATAGCCGCGCCAATCCTGCCCATCTCCCAACCGAAGCCGAAATTATTTTCCGCACTCTTGAACTTGTAGGTATGCCCAACAACAATCCAGCCCACACGCAAGAACAGAGCAATAGCAACCATCCAGAATTGCGATGTGCGGATACGCGCCCACGCTTTGCGAAATTGAGTCCAGATGCGTTTGTGGCGGACAGCCGCGCCAGTTTCAGAATCCATGGATAATTCTATTTGTAGCTGAGTCGCCTTCTAGCGGCAACTTAGCCGCCACACGCGGAACGATTGACACCTGAACCACGTTATACCTAGACTGAGTTGCTTCGCGCTATTCTCGGCGGGTTTAAACGTATAATCGTTTCATTACCCGGCGCGAATCGAGGTCACTGAATGGGCTGGCTGCAAAACAAGTTCGAAAAGAATTTCATGATCAGCACGGTCGACTACGTTTTCAACTGGGCGCGCAAGTCGGCCGTCTGGCCGATGACGTTTGGTCTAGCTTGCTGCGCCATCGAGATGATTGCCTCGTCCACATCTCGGTTCGATATCGCACGCTTCGGCTCGGAAGTATTTCGCCCCAGCCCGCGCCAGAGCGACCTGATGATTGTAGCCGGAACCGTCACTCTGAAGATGGCCCCGGTGGTGAAGCGCATCTACGACCAAATGCCCGATCCGAAGTGGGTGATCTCGATGGGCGCGTGCTCCTCGGTAGGCGGCCCGTTTAATACTTACGCCGTGCTGCAGGGCGTCGACAAAATCGTGCCCACCGATGTCTACGTCACCGGCTGTCCGCCGCGTCCCGAAAACCTTTTCTACGCACTGCTCAAACTGCAGGACAAAATCGATACCATGACGCTCGCGAAAAAGCCGACGGAAGTGCGCCTCGATCCAAACATGCTGGAAAATTTCAAGCGCCAAGTCATGATCGCGCAGACGGCGCAACCAAAATAGATTAGTGTCGGGACAGTCGCCCTCGGCTGTCCGCCGAGCGAAGCTCGGCAGTTTTTCTCTCGCATAGAAAAGTTATGTCCACATTCACCAAGCTCACCACGCAATCCGAACTCCCACCCATCGACGAAGCCAAAGAATTTCCCTGCGGCGCAAAAACTATATGCATCGCGAACGTCAACGGCACCTACAGCGCCATGGACAATATCTGCCTGCATCGAGGCGGCCCGCTGGGCCAAGGAATGATTGAAGGCAACAAGATAGTGTGTCCGTGGCACGGCTGGGCATGGGACACAAAAACCGGCGCGGCGGAACAGAACCCTAGCATGAAAGTCGCCGTGTATCCACTGAAGATTGAGAATGGTGAAGTACTAACAGAGATATGACTTGCCGCGTTACGAAATGAAGACGACATCCTCTAGGGACACTCTGAATAAGCGCTCATGCTAAGTCGGTGAACGATAGTGTTCAGGAAACTGCGCTGTTGGTTCGGGTATGAGTCAGTAGCGGGCGGTTGCAACCGCGCGTACGGGCGAAACCGGACGAGCTTACCCCACGGCGAGCAGTTTTCTGCGGCTCACGAACAGGTTCACCAGCGCACAGGTAACGAACAGCCGGTGCGCGTTCTTCTTCAGCCCGCGATAGCGTACTTTCACGAATCCGAACTTCAGCTTCATCACCTGAAACACGTGCTCCACCCTCGCCCGCACTTTCGACTTCGTCCGGTTTTTCGCCCACGCCACTTCATCCACGATCCGGCCCTTGTAGCGACAGCGCCGCTGGGTGAAATCCCGTGCCCCGGGCGCACACTCACGCATCACCCGGGTTTGGCCCTGATACGCTCCGTCGCCCCACACCCGCGTTTCTTCGCCATGCAGCAGGTCCGGCAACATCGCCACATCGGAAACATTGGCTGCCGTCGCCACCGCCGTGTGGATGATCTTGGTCTTGCTGTCCACTCCCACGTGCGCCTTCATCCCGAAGTACCAGTTCTTGCCCTTCCTGGTCTGGTGCATCTCTGGATCCCGGCTCTGCTCGCGGTTTTTAGTCGAGGAAGGGGCGTGAATCAGGGTGGCATCTACAATCGTGCCCGTCGTGATCCGTACTCCCTTCGCTTGCAAGTACAGGTTCACTGTTCCCAGAATCTCTTCTCCCAGATTGTGCTCTTCCAGCAGGTGCCGGAACTTGCACACCGTGGTCTCATCCGGCACCGGTTCCGCTCCCAGGTCAATTCCCACGAACTGCCGCAGCGTCGCCGAGTCATACAGCGCCTCTTCCACCGCCGGATCTGCCAGGTTGAACCACTGCTGCAGAAAATATATCCGCAGCATCTGCTCCAGTTCTTTCGGTCGTCGCCCGTTGCCCGGCTTGGGATAGTGCGGCTCGATCAGTGCCCACAATTTCGCCCAGGGCACCACCTGCTCCATCTCTTCCAAAAACATCGCCCGCCGCGTCTTCTTCGTGTACCGCTCGAATCCTGTCATCATCGCCAGTGTCCTCTGTTTGCTGAGAGAGTTCATACTGGCTCGACTCTATCTCCACTCGCTGTGGAAAGGCAGCACTTAATCAGAGTCTCCCTAGGGACACTCTGAATAAGCGCTCATGCTAAGTCGGTGAACGATAGTGTTCAGGAAACTGCGCTGTTGGTTCGGGTATGAGTCAGTAGCGGGCGGTTGCAACCGCGCGTACGGGCGAAACCGGACGAGCTTACCCCACGGCGAGCAGTTTTCTGCGGCTCACGAACAGGTTCACCAGCGCACAGGTAACGAACAGCCGGTGCGCGTTCTTCTTCAGCCCGCGATAGCGTACTTTCACGAATCCGAACTTCAGCTTCATCACCTGAAACACGTGCTCCACCCTCGCCCGCACTTTCGACTTCGTCCGGTTTTTCGCCCACGCCACTTCATCCACGATCCGGCCCTTGTAGCGACAGCGCCGCTGGGTGAAATCCCGTGCCCCGGGCGCACACTCACGCATCACCCGGGTTTGGCCCTGATACGCTCCGTCGCCCCACACCCGCGTTTCTTCGCCATGCAGCAGGTCCGGCAACATCGCCACATCGGAAACATTGGCTGCCGTCGCCACCGCCGTGTGGATGATCTTGGTCTTGCTGTCCACTCCCACGTGCGCCTTCATCCCGAAGTACCAGTTCTTGCCCTTCCTGGTCTGGTGCATCTCTGGATCCCGGCTCTGCTCGCGGTTTTTAGTCGAGGAAGGGGCGTGAATCAGGGTGGCATCTACAATCGTGCCCGTCGTGATCCGTACTCCCTTCGCTTGCAAGTACAGGTTCACTGTTCCCAGAATCTCTTCTCCCAGATTGTGCTCTTCCAGCAGGTGCCGGAACTTGCACACCGTGGTCTCATCCGGCACCGGTTCCGCTCCCAGGTCAATTCCCACGAACTGCCGCAGCGTCGCCGAGTCATACAGCGCCTCTTCCACCGCCGGATCTGCCAGGTTGAACCACTGCTGCAGAAAATATATCCGCAGCATCTGCTCCAGTTCTTTCGGTCGTCGCCCGTTGCCCGGCTTGGGATAGTGCGGCTCGATCAGTGCCCACAATTTCGCCCAGGGCACCACCTGCTCCATCTCTTCCAAAAACATCGCCCGCCGCGTCTTCTTCGTGTACCGCTCGAATCCTGTCATCATCGCCAGTGTCCTCTGTTTGCTGAGAGAGTTCATACTGGCTCGACTCTATCTCCACTCGCTGTGGAAAGGCAGCACTTAATCAGAGTCTCCCTAAGTAATGAGTTGCAGAAATTTGCCCGCCTAATTCTCATACCCCGGAAACACTTCATTCAAATTCTTATTCCCCATGTGCCGCATCACTGCCTCGCGCCCCATAGCAATGGCCTCAAAGACCGATTTCTGCGGCGCTTGCGGCATATTACGCAAGGCGCGGTTCAGCCATCCATCTTCTGTAGACTTCACACCCGGAGTGCCGGCCTCCATAAAGTCCTGCGCATCGAAATGAGAACGGCTGGGATCGGGCGATCCAGCGGCGTGCACAATCGCCAACTGACGTCGTTGCCACAACGAGTGAAACGACGAAAGCGAAGGATGCAGACCAAAGAATCCATCGAGATCAATCACCGCGTTGCGCGGAATGTTAATGCTCGGGCGCATCGCATAATACTGTGCTTCGCCATGCGGCACTACAATGTTCAGACCATCAGCCGCGCCGCGCTGAAAAATCACGACCAGGCGCTTCGTACGCGCTCCTGGCTCAACCGCGCCCATCGCCGCGCGCGTCAGAAAGCTCGGTACTGCCGCCGTGCCGACCACGGCCAGCGCACTGTTGCGAAGAAAGACGCGGCGTGTGATTGTCATAAAAGCAGCTCCTCGGGTCACTGGCTTCTAGATGCTTCTCTACGTTCAATCGAGAATCTTAATTGCTGGAAGCTAGAAGCTCGCTAGTAGCCGGCGGCCATCAGCTATCTTCTCTGAAAGTCAGGCGATCCCAATAGCAAACCCGCCATGGTGCTCAAGTCTTGCGGGCGCATCGCATCTGCCCGATTAGGCGCAGTTGCCTTGTTTTCTTGCCCGACCTGAGCGGCGATCGACTCGTGGGTCTGCTTCGATACATCTCCTTCGAGCAAAACTTTTTCGAGTGCCGACAAAGCAAGATTCGAATCCATCCACTCCTCGGATGCATTGTTCCGCACAAGCTGCACCGCATCCATCTTCACATCTCTAATCTTGCCGCTGGTCAGCGCCAATGCGAAGTTCATGCGATTAAGCAGCGCGGACGAACTTACCCACGCTTCCGCTTTCATCGAATAACCCGTAGGCGGCTGCGCTCCATAGAGCGGCATCCCCATATTATTGAGTTGCCGAGTGAGCGGCGCCGCATCGTCGACCTGAGCACCCGTCGCCCGCAACGCCGAGGCCACGAATTCCAGCGGGGTTTTCACTTTCGCTCGATAAGTTTCTTCATCCCAAAACTCAGGCGAATGAAAGAGCAGGGTTAGCACTTCGCGAATGTCTCCTTTTTTCTTCAGAAAAGCTTTTGCCAGGCGATCGACCAGAGCCGGTGGTGGATCATCCGAAACAAAACGCTCCGCCAGCTTCAGAGAAATAAAGTGCGCTGTTTGAGGACTTGTAGCCAGCCGGTGCAACACTTCCAAGCCCTCGGTTTCGCCCTTAGGCTTGATGCGGTGACCCAGCACGAATTTTGGACCGGGCTCGTGCATGCGTGGGTCGAACTTGAAGTCGCCACCCTGAAACACTTTGTCGATCGTCCAGCCGGTAAAAACTCTCGCAGTTTCTGTGACGTCGCGCTGCGAATATCCCCCGTTCACACTGAGGGTGTGCAGTTCAAGCAACTCACGCCCGTAATTTTCATTCAGGCCACTTCGCTTTTTCCCTGCATTGGGCCGCGGACGCACCGGACCTCTGTACACTCCATCCGGACGCGGCGGAAGCCCGAGAGCCTGCGGCGAATCAGGTCCGACACTTTGCCAGTTATCCAGATAGAACAACATTGCCGGGCTCTTCGCCGTCGCCACCAGTAGGTCTTCGAATTTTCCCAGAGCATGCGGCCGAATTACATCTCGCTCATAGCTGGTGACAAGCAAGCGATCGACGCCTTTGTCAACGAAGACATTAAAGTGATTGAACCAAAAGTCAGTCATCACTTCTTCTAGCTGGCGTTCGCTGTAGACCGCTCGCAAAAGTTTCGCTTGCGCAAGTTCTCCAGTAACTACTCCAGCTGGATTGTTCATCGCGAGCAGGATCTCCTTGTCTTTCGGAGACAGCCCTTCCAAAAGCTCCCGCACTTTTCCGTGCCGAAGAGAATCAGCAACTTCAAGTTGATCGTCAGGCGACATGCCGAGAATTTTCTTGAAACGCTGGTCCGCGGGAAGCGTCGGCAGCTGCGGGAGGTCAAGATCGGCATAAAGCCCTGGCTCGCCGCGCTCCTGATCCTCTTTCCTAGACGCCAACTTTTCCGCTAACATTGTGGGTTCCCTCGCCGCAACTGTCATATCAGTGCCATCCTTGCCAGCGCCATCGGATTGCACCTGAGCAGGATCCTTCGCTGCCTCTTGCTTCCGCTCTTTCTTTTCCTGCTGCCGCGCGATCTGCACGTGGTAAACCATGCGCAGCGCCGGGTCGGAAGGCATGGGCCTTTTGCCGTTTCTTACCTGATTGATCTCCTGACCATCAGGAAAGTTTTCTGCGAGCTCCTTAGTGCTCATGCGCAACGTGCGAAACGGCTGCAAACGGGCATTGAGAGCGCTATCGTCGATTCGTTCGGGATGCAGCTGCAAATCGATCCACCGGTCGACACCGACGGCCATTACATGCTGCACATCTCCCGGCCGCGGCCCAAAAGTCAGCCGGTTCAGCGCGTGCAGAGCATGCTTTTGATCGTTGGCGCCAGGCGGCGCAGTTTCCTTTGGCTTCCTCCTGGCCAGCAGCGGTTGGACACAACTCGCCACGCTGATAGAAAGCAGAAGAACGGCGATCTTCAGGCGGCCCGCAAGCATGAGGACTCCAGATCAGGGAAAGGCGACAGCCTTCTCATTATCAACCCGGCCGGAGGGAAAAGTTGCTACGTCGCAGTACGTGAGTCCCATTACCAGGAGCGCGCAGAGAGGTTCGCGCCGAGAGCCAGCAGCCAGAAAGCGGTGCTACGTCAAATACATTTTGCCCCGCGAGGCCTTGTGCTGCAGGGTTGCGGCCAATTGATCGACATCGGTTGGAGAGATGTTCACCGCCATATGGTCCGCTAGTAATGGGGTTCGATTACTCCCGACTGCATCGCGGCGCACCTGAATTAGAAGCGCCTGCACTACGTTGGGATCGTATTTTTGCGGAGCCATGCGCACCAGGTCGCTGAGCGCGCCGCCCAGGGACAGCGGTTCGCGGTAAGGACGAGTGCTGGTCATGGCATCGAAAGTATCGGCCAGCGCCATAATTCGCACCGGCATGGGCAAGTCGTCGCCGGATAAAGCATCGGGATATCCAGATCCATCGTTGCGCTCGTGGTGCCAGCGCACAGACTCGTGAATCTTCGGCCATGGAAACTCGACGCTACTAACAATCTGGTGCCCGACCACGGTATGATCCGCCATCTCGCGGAACTCTTCTGGATTAAGTGCACTCGCCTTGCTGAATAATCGCCGGTCGACGGCCACCTTGCCAATATCGTGCAGATATCCCGCGCTGCGTAAAGCAGCGACCTCGCCCGCATCCACACCCATGGCCTCGCCGATCGCAGCGGCATAGCGGCCCACGCGCAAAGAGTGACCGTGAATGTTAACGTGCTTCACGTCAATGGCTGTGGCGAAGGCCTCCAGCGCGCTGTCGTAGAAGCCGTGCAGGGACGCCATCAGACGCAGGTTCTCAGTAACTCGCTGGGCTAGAGTTTGGCTGAGCGCGTGATTGTGTACGGCGAGTCCGATGTAGCTGCACAGCAGATTGGTGGCATCCAGTTCCGCCTCGAGATATGGCACGTCTCCAGGTCGCCTTCCCAAAGCAATTACTCCCGCCAGCTTGCCGACGGATTTCAGAGGCGCAATGCATTTGAAAAGCTCAGGAGCTACATTCCCGTTCGAGCTGAGAAAGACGGAGTATGTAGAGGCATTGAGCACAATCGGCCCGCGCGCGGCGGAGAGAGCATGAACATGCTTGGGAAGAAGCGGAACAAAACATGGTTCGGGAAGCATGGCGAATCCTTCCGCCACCACCGACGACAGCATCGTAGGCTTTTCATTGAAGACGAATAGTGCACCCTCGCGCGCTCCGGCCGCTTCCATGACTGCAGCCAACATCCGGCGCGAAGTGTCGGTGAAATCGCGCTCCGCCGTGAGCTCCGGCCCCAATTCGGAGAGAGCTTCCACGGTGCGCAACAGCCTGCGGAAATTATTTGTCTCCACGGCCAAGATATTGAGTTAAAAGGTTAAGCAGATTGAGCGTAACATGCGCGGATTCGCGCGGCGAGTCGCGATTGTTGGTTAGTTTGGTGCTTTTTTTTCTAATGAAGCCGGGCGCTCTACTACTAAAAATGTTCCCGCAGCTCCGCGAAGCGGCCCACAATCAGCAGATGCTGTGATGGCGGCGCAGCATTCAATTCTTCATGCTCGAGAATCCACGTATCGCCGTGAGGCACGAAAACCGCATTCAGACCCGCAGCCAGCGCAGGATTGACATCAGACTTGGGACTGTTGCCGACCATCCAAGTTGAGCCGCATGTGAGTTCGTATTTTTTAACAATATGACGATAAGCCGCGGCATCTTTTTCGGCCAGGATCTCAGTGGCCGCAAAATAATCTTTCAGTCCCGAGCGCTCGATCTTTCCCGTCTGCTCCACGATGGCGCCCTTGGTCACCAGAATAATGTGGTGCCTGGAACAAAGATATTGCAACGTGTCACCCACCTCCGGCAGCATCTCGATGGGGTGATCGGCGATAGCATGCGCAAAGCTGTGGATTTGTGCGTGCAACTCGGGCGTGACGGGCTGCACGCTAAGCCGCTCAAATGTATCGACCAGTGCATTGGCAAAACTGTGCAAGCCATACCCATGTTTCACAATGCATTCGCGCTCCACATCGTTGAGCACTTCGCGCACTTGCTCAGCAGAAAATTCGTGGTGATTCAGGAATGAAATGAAGCGCGCAATCGCCCGCTCGAAGTAAATATTGTTTTCCCAGAGCGTGTCGTCGGCGTCAATCAGCAGGGTTTGACGGTTGTCTGCAAAAATAATTTCAATCCTCGCGGCGTTTGGTCATTGATACAGAGGTGTGCCTTCCGCCGCCAAGTGCACCACCACTTGTCCTGCTACTTTTTTCACCAGTCGCTGACACGAGGGCAGGGAAGGATTACTGGGATAAGTTTCGCCATCGAATGAAAGTTTTGCTTCGTAGTCGGCCTGTACTCCTCCGCCTTGCACGCGGACGCTGAGGTCGTGCCAGCCTTTCGATTTGGTATCCAGGACGCGAATCGGAGGTCGAGTAACCGCGATCTTCGATACAAGTTTAAAGGAGGTTTTTGTGCTGGATAACACCAACGTCGTGCAACCGCCTGTGCCACACCACTCGCGACCAGCTAGGTAGACGATCGCTTCCGGCTTACCATCATCATTCAGATCGACGAACGCCGATGAATATCGTGTCCGGTCGTTACGCGAAGAAGAGGAGGCTTTCAAGAAATCCCGAAGGAATCCTCTTAAGGAACTCTCCCTCATTGCGCTTGGCTGATACTGCGGTTGGCCACAAACAGCACCCGCCAGCAAGACGAGACCAGCCGCTAAACTCAGACCCGCAATCAGCGACGACCTGATAAAAACCTTAATATTGCGATCGACGGAATCGAATCGTTTTAGAATTTTCGTCAGCATGCTTTTGAAACCAGATAGTAAGAACCGCAATGCGCAAGAATCTTGCGCGCTACGCGACCCAATCGACGTGCGCTTCAGGCCCAATAATTCCGGCCTTGTGGCCCATATCAAGCAGACGTTCCACCCCCTCGCGTCCTTCGGGGCCGTAGTCGAGCGTACGCTCATTCACGTACATACCAACAAAGCGGTCGGCAGTCTGAGAGTCCAGGTCGCGAGCGAACTGCATTGCGTAAGATAAAGCTTCTTCGCGGTGATCAAGCGCATACTGAATGCTGTCACGCAATGCGCCGTTCACCGCGGAAATCAGCGCCGGGCCGAGGGCACGCCGAATTGCGTTACCGCCCAAGGGCAAAGGTAATCCGGTCATTTTCTGCCACCATCTCCCAAGATCGACAATGCGGTGCAGTCCGGCTTTGTCGTAAGTCAACTGGCCTTCGTGAATAATCAGTCCGGCTTCGTACTTCCCTTCGAGCACTTGCGGAATAATCTGATCGAAGGGCACGACTTCCGTCTCCACGCCAGGAGCAAAGAGTTGCAGCGCCAGGTAGGCGGTTGTAAGCGTGCCAGGAACGGCGATGCGCTTCTCCTTGATCTCACTCTGGGTAAACGGGCGCGGCGAAACGATCATCGGTCCATAACCTTCACCCACACTGCCGCCGCAGGACATAAGCGCGTACAGATCCTGAATATAGGGATAAGCGTGAAATGAAATCGCGGTTACGTCGTACACACCTTCGCGCGCCTTCTGGTTCAAAGTTTCGATGTCGCAGAGAGTGTGAGTGAAACGCAATCCGGGAACACGGACCTTGCTGGTGGCAAGACCATAAAACATAAATGCATCGTCGGAATCCGGACTATGAGCAATGGAAATTTCGCGGACCTGCGACGAAGGACTGCCAATGGATTGCTTTGTTTCCGCTTCAGAAATTACAGTCATTTCAAACTCCAACCGAACTCGAAAACTTACTGCTGTTTTTTACCGCTCTCTGGGTGACGCTGCCATCGCGCCGCAATTCCCGAAGCCATCATCACCTTGATAATCTCCGCAAACAGAAACCAGTAGAGACCCCAGCGAAATGCTTGCGCCACGGAATGCGTAAGCACCACGAGCCAACTCAGACCGCCAGTAAAAAGGACAACTTCACCGAGCAGACTGCCCATCGCGGCCCGGGCAAAGTTCTTGCGCCCGTGTTCCATCACATATCCCGCCACCCACGCGACAAAAGGATACGCCAGCAAAAATCCTCCGGTTGCACCCAGCAATTGCGCGACTCCGCCCACACCCGTAGGATTAAACACCGGCAATCCGAGCGCGCCTTCGGCAAGATAAAGAACCAGCGCAGCAAATCCGCGACGGCTGCCCAGCAACAGGCCAACGAGCAGCACGCCAAAGTTCTGTACCGTCAGCGGAACCGGCGTAAATGGCAAAGGAATCGTCATACGCGCACTCAAGGCAACGAACAAGCTGGCGCCCACGATGAGGACAACTTGACGAGCCATCTCGAAAGGAACAATTTCCCTCGAACTGCTCGAAGATTCTATAGCCGGTTTGTCCATGGAAGAGCCTCGAATTGCAAAATGCGGAGGATCGTGACTAAAGCATCAGTGTTCGATATCACCAGACTGACGCTCGCGCTCCGGGGCTGCATGCGTGAGTTGCAGATGGCGGCGCAAGCGCATATACAACGCAATCGCAACGCACACCACGATTAGCGTACTCACACCCAGGATCAGGAACCACCAGATCATCCGCACAGCCGATTAGAATAACAGATGAACAGGTACAGAGGCGTGGAGGCTTTGTCTTAACTTGCCTTCACGGAAGCCATCTTCTCGCGCATCTTCTCGACACGCTTCAGCATGAACTTGAACCGCTCCCGCCCGAACTTGGAACTCGTGATCACTTTTTCAATCGTCCCAAACATGTGCGGGTCGCCAGACTTTTCCCGTAGTTCTTTCAGAAAGGGATGAACTTTCGCGAACACGATAAACATCTCCCCGCTCACCGCGGGTTGCAGGAACAAATCCGCGTTCAAAGCACCGTGCAGAACGAAAGACGCCGCCATGCTCCAGTAACCAGAGACTTGACGCAGCCAGTTGTTCTGTGGCGTGCCGGGAACGGACGCTATTTTCATAAAGTCATCGGCGCTCCGCGGCCAGAATTCGACGAACCACCAGTTGCGCGCCTTTCGCATTTCAGCTTCGCGCCGCAGATCGTAAAGTTCAAGAATCAGTTGAGCATCGGTAGCGGTCGCTTTCTTGGACATGCAAACTCCTCTTGGAATTGAGTAATTTTTAAATTGCGTGATCGGGCAATTCTAACTCGCGCCCCAAGTCTGCAAAATTAGCATTCAATCGCCTATGACCCGGATGGCTCGATCGCATAATTTAAGCGCTGGTCGCGGCCGCTTCCGGCGGCGGCGCGGCGCGTTCGTAATCGCACTCTTTGTTCGGGCAGGCGATAACCGGTCCGGCTTTCAGATTCTTCTCCACCAGATACTCACTGCCGCATGTAGGACATTTTTCCGGAATCGGCTTGTGCGCCGACGTGAACTTACACTTCGGATAATTTCCGCAGCCGTAGAAGGTATTTCCCTTGCGTGCCCGCTTCTCCACCAGTTCACCGTCTTTGCATTCCGGACACTTCACGCCGATAAAGTTCTGCTTTACATACTTGCACTCAGGATATCCACTGCAAGCCGTGAACTCGCCGAACCGTCCATGGCGGATCATCATGTTGCGTCCGCATTTCGGGCACAGCTCATCGAGCGGAATGTCCGGAACCTTCTTTCCCTGATCGAGTCGGCGCGTGGTTTTGCAATCCGGATATCCCGTACACGCCATGAATTGCCCGAAGCGCCCACGCTTGAGCACCATCACCCGCCCACAGTTCTCGCAGTATTCTTCCTGCGTAGTTTCCTGAACGTCAGCACTATCCAGGTCGGGCAGGTTAATCGGATTTTCCTTGGTAAACGTACAGGTATTCGGATCTTCTTTGTCGTAAGTACTGCAAGCGTAAAACGATCCGTGCTTGCCCCACTTGATTACCAGCGGCGCGCCACAGCGCTCACACTTCTCGTCCGTGGGCTTCTCCATCCGCTTGATGTTCTCCATATGCTTTTCGGCATATTTGAGATCTTTCTGGAATTTCTTGTAGAAGTCGGCAAGCGTATCGGTCCACTTTTCCTTGCCTTCTTCAATATCGTCGAGCTCTTCTTCCAGATGCGCCGTGTAGGCCACATCGAAGATGTCGCGAAAGTTTTCCACCAGCAGATCGGTCACCACCAATCCGATCTCGGTCGGCGTAAACTTGCCGCCCAGCTTCTGCACGTACTGCCGCTCCTGAATGGTCGAGAGAATTGCCGAGTAGGTTGACGGACGCCCAATGCCGCGCTCTTCCAGCTCTTTCACCAGCGACGCTTCGTTGTAGCGCGGCGGTGGCTCGGTGAAATGTTGCTCCGGCTTCAACTCTTTCAGCGTGAGCTTCTGTCCGGCTTCCAGCGCCGGTAATTTGTGCTTTAACTCTTCGTCTTCTTCGTCCTTACCTTCCTTCGATTCTTCATAGACTCGTAGGAAGCCGTCAAACTTCAGTACCGATCCAGTCACGCGGAACCAGTACACATCTTCGTTCTTTGCTTTTGAGTCGATGTCTACGGTCGTCTGGTCGAAGACGGCAGGCATAATCTGCGACGCCACAAAGCGCTGCCAGATCAGTTTGTAGACTTTGTATTCATCCTCCTTTAAGTATTGCTTTACCTGATCCGGATGGCGCATCGCCGAAGTCGGACGAATGGCTTCGTGCGCCGCCTGCGCTTCCTTCTTTTCTTTATATGTATTCGGAGTCTCAGGCAGGTAAGCCGCGCCGTATTCTTTGCCCACATATTCGCGCACCTCCTGAATCGCCTCGGGGGCAACCCGAGTCGAATCGGTACGCATGTAGGTGATCAGTCCAACCTGGCCCTCTTCGCCTAATTCCACGCCTTCATACAAACGCTGCGCGATCATCATCGTGCGCTTCACGCTGAAACGCAGTTTGCGAGAAGAATCCTGCTGCAATTTGCTGGTGGTAAATGGAGGCGCGGCGTTGCGGCGGCGTTCTTTCTTGTCGACTGAACGAACCAGCCAATCAGCTTGCTCAAGCGCTACGCGGATCTTTTCCGCGTCGTCGCCGTTGGTGACCTCAATTTTCTCTTCGCCCTTCCCCAGAAATCGCGCGTCGAAGGCGGGAGGCTTGCTGGCCGCAAGGTGCGCGTCAATCGTCCAATATTCTTTCTTTTCGAACGCCTTGATTTCGCGTTCGCGTTCGACGATCAATCGCAGCGCGACCGTCTGCACACGTCCAGCAGAAAGCCCGCGGCGAACTTTATCCCACAGGAGCGGAGAAACCTGATAGCCAACCAATCGATCCAGCACTCGTCGCGCCTGTTGCGCATCTACCAGATTCTGGTCGATCGCGCGCGGATGCTCGAAAGCCGCCTGCACCGCCCGCTTGGTAATTTCGTTGAAAGTGACGCGCTGAATGCGTGGAACGGCATCAGCATCTTCTTTTTTCTTCTTCTTGCTTTTCTTAGCGTGGCCGTTGGTATCCAGTTCGAATGCGAGATGGGCGGCGATGGCCTCGCCTTCACGGTCCGGGTCAGGCGCGAGGAAGATCGCATCCATCGGCCCCGCCAGCTTCTTCAGCTTGGCTAAAACTTTTTCCTTGCCCGGGATTACGACGTATTCGGTTTCGAACTCGTCGTCGGTATCCACGCCCAGTGTGCTCTTGGGAAGATCTTTCACGTGGCCGAGCGACGCCTCGACGGTAAATCCCTTTCCCAGATATTTCTGGATGGTCTTCGCCTTAGCCGGCGATTCGACAATGACTAAACTTTTTAGCAATGCACCCTCGGTTCCTTCTTCTATTCCTCAGAATTGTTTCGAAGCTAGCACGAATGGGATGGCGGCAACAAGTTACCTGACGGAAGCTGTCCAGCCATCAAGCTCAAAAGCTCTTCACAAAATTCTTCCCCGGCATCTGCCTTACCTTGCCGGTCAGCTCCAGCTCGAACAACGCAGCGAAGATTTCTGAAGACGACATTTCATTCTCCAAACGCTCCACCAGTTCATCGATGTGGGTGGCTTCGTCGGCTTTTAGCAGGTTTAAGATGCGCTCTTCATGGGGCGGAAGCCCGTCGTCTGGAAATAGAGATGCGGAAGACGCACCACCGGATTCAGGCGACGGCGGAGGAGTCAATGCCAGCTTTACTTCTGCGGGCAGATCTTCCCACACATCTTCCCAGGTCGCCACCAGTTTTGCGCCCTGCTTTATCAATGTGTTCGGTCCCCAGGAATTTTTGTTGGTCACATTTCCCGGCACTGCGAACACGTCGCGGTTTTGCTCCAGCGCGCAGCGTGCAGTAATTCGCGTTCCGGAATACTCCGCTGCTTCGACCACAAGCACACCGACCGACATCCCGCTCAAAATCCTATTGCGAATGGGAAAATTTTGCGGCGCTGCAAAAGTTCCCATGGCAAACTCCGAAATCAGGCAGCCGCCGAGCGCGAGTATCTGCTCCGCCAGGCGCGAATTTTCTTTTGGATAAATCACATCCACGCCCGTGCCGAGTACCGCGACTGTTTTCCCTTTCGCAGTGATCGCTCCACGATGGCTAGCCGTGTCCACTCCACGTGCCATGCCGCTGATAATAACCAGCCCTTGTGCCGCGAGATCGCAGGCCAGCCGCTCGGCCATTCCCGACCCGTAGGGCGTAGGATGTCGCGTCCCCACCATGGCAATGCCCGGATGCGCTAAAACTGCTGGATCGCCGCGAATATATAGCACCAGTGGGGGGTCATAGATTTCTTTCAGGCGTGCTGGGTAGGAGGCATCCTCGCCGGAGACGATGGTGACGCCCGCGCCGGCGGCCCGGGCAATCTCTTCCCGCGCCAGTTCGGAGGATTTCCCTATGGCGATCGATTGCGCCGAGACGGCTTTAATCCCGGTGCCTTCCAGTTCCGTGAGAGATGCGTGGAAAACCGCTTCGGCGCTACCGAAATGTTCCACCAGTTTCCGCGCCTTTGTCGGCCCCAGGCCGGAAGTCAATGACAGGGAAAGCCACTCCAGCACGTGCGTCGAAGGTACAGCTAACGTATTCGACAAATTGATACTCCAATCCTAATCCGGGCTGCGCGGACTGTAGCCATTTCCGGAACGTGGCGTCAAGGAAAGACGTCACAACCTGGATCGAAAAGCGCTCTGCTAAAATCAAAACAGGAATGAGACGTCTGCGCATCTCTGCGATTTCCTACCTCAACACAGCGCCCCTGATGTGGGATTTCGAACACGGCGAAGCCGCGCGCGACTTCGACATTTCTTATACGTTGCCTTCGGCTTGCGCTCGCTCTCTGCAGGCCGGGGCTGCCGACATCGGTATCATTCCAGCCGCCGCCTACGCGCAAATCCCTGGACTCAGCATCTTGCCGGACGTCGCCATTGCCTCGCGTCAGCCCGTGCGTTCCATTCTGCTGGTTAGTCGAATGCCTGTGGAAAAAATTCGCACGGTGGCTTTGGATACGTCTTCCATGACTTCGGTGGCGCTGACAAAAGTCTTATTTGAAAAATGGCTCGGTGGCGGAAGAGCCTTCGCTCCCATGGCACCGGATATCGACAAAATGCTGGCCGCGCACGATGCCGGATTGCTGATCGGAGATCCCGCTCTTCAGATCGATCGCTCCCGCTATTTCACACTTGATCTTGGCCGAAGAATGGATTCGCTACACCGGCAAGCCTTTCGTCTTTGCCTTCTGGGCGGTTCGCCAAGACGCGATTCAAGACGCAGACCCATATTTGGACCTGGCGGCAGTATTCCAACAATCCCGCGATCGCGGCCTCGAACCCGCAAGCCTCGATCGCATCTCCGTGGGGTGGGCTCCAAAATTAGGGATGAGCCCAGCCGATGTTCATTCTTATCTCACCGAAAATATCTATTACCATCTCGACGCAGCTTGCCTGGAAGGCTTGCAACTCTTCTATCGCTACGCGGCTGAGATTGGGGCCCTGCCCGCCGTCCCGGAGATAAAATTTCTGAGCACTGCAAAAGTCTGTATAGCGCAGTCGAGAACTTAGCCTGTACACTCCTACAACCTAAATGCTCTTAAATCTTCATCCTTGGCTGGCGATGTCGGTGTGGCACCATCTGCGCCGCATGGGTGGGCCAGGATTGCTCGTGCTAGGAATCGCCGACAACTCCGTGGTCCCGCTCACCGGCAGCATGGATGTGCTCACCATATGGCTGGCGGCACGCCATTTCCATCCGTGGCCCTACTATGCGGCAATGGCCACGCTGGGCGCAGTCATCGGCGGCTACATTACTTATGCGCTGGCGCGCGAGGGTGGCAAAGAAACAATGGAGCGCAAGCTCTCCAAAAAGCGCGCCGCAAGCGTTTCCAAAACCTTTGCGCGTTGGGGATTCGCCGCGGTTGCAATTCCCGCACTTCTGCCTCCGCCTTTCCCCTTTGTGCCGTTTCTCGTAGCCGCCGGCGCCATGCAGTATTCGAGAGCTAAATTTCTCGCGGCCTTAACTCTAGGTCGCGCCGTTCGCTACTCCATCGGGGCCTTCCTGGGCTTTCATTACGGCGTCCACATTCTGCGTTTCTTCTCGCGCTACTACAAACCCGCAATGGCCATTCTGATTGGCTTGGCGGTGATCGGGGCGGTGATGAGCGTGATCCAGTATTTGCGGATGCGAAAGAAGTAATTGCCCGCGCCCTTCGTGAAACTTCGTGACCTTAGCGGTGGATGAATTTTGCTCGCAAACACTCGAGCGCTGGATTTGGCCCCGGCTGCGGTCCTCCGTTAGAATTGAACTGTCAACCATGTCCCTGACCAAGCAGCAAGCTCTCGAGATGTTCGAATCCGATGATCTGATCGGCATCGGCATGGAAGCCGATGCGGTGCGCCGCCGGCTGCATCCCGAAGGTACCGTCACCTACATCATCGACCGCAACATTAATTACACGAATTTCTGTACCGAATACTGCACCTTCTGCGCCTTCTATCGCCCGCTGAAAGGCCCGGCCGCAAAAGAAGGTTACATTCTCGATTTCGACACCATCTACGAGAAGATTCGCGAGACCGTTGAACTCGGCGGCACCGGAGTGCTGATGCAAGGTGGCTTGCATCCCGACCTGAAGATCGACTGGCACGAAAAAATGCTGCGCGGAATCAAAGAGCGTTTTCCGCAGGTTCATCTCCATTGTTATTCAGCATCCGAAATCATCGCCATCGCCGAATACAGCAGCCTCAGCATTCGCGATACGATTCTCCGCTTACGCGATGCCGGCCTCGATTCCATCCCCGGCGGCGGTGCTGAGATTCTCGACGACGAAGTCCGCTACAAAATCGCCCGCCTCAAATGCCTCACCAACGATTGGATCAACGTCCACCGCACCGCCCATCAGATCGGCATGCGTACCACCGCGACCATGATGTTCGGCGTCGGCGAGGATTACAAACACCGCATCAATCATCTGCAGGAACTCTACGATCTGCAGGAAGAAACCGGCGGCTTCACCGCGTTCATCCCGTGGAGCTTTCAGCCGCAAAATACCGCTCTCGGCGGTCGTCACTGGAACGAAGCTACCGCCGTCGATTACCTGAAAGTACTCGCCATTTCGCGCCTGTATCTCTCAAATTTCCTGAACGTGCAATCAAGCTGGGTCACGCAAGGACTGAAAGTTTGCCAGATGGGCCTCCGCTTCGGCGGCAACGATGTTGGCTCGGTGATGCTGGAAGAGAATGTGGTGAGAGCCGCAGGTGTGACCAACTGCACGACAGAAGAAGAGTTGCGCCGCATCATCCGCGACGCCGGGTTTAGACCTGCTCGGCGGGACACGCTGTATCGGCAGCACTTCCTGAACTAGTTCGGGGTGATCGAATTCTCAAAATCTCTGTCATGCTGAGCGAGGATTGAGCTTCGCGAACTGCGAAGCTCAACCGCAGTCGACGCATCACTACTCTGTCACTTGCCGCAAGACGCCAACGCCTTAAAGAGCGTGCAGCGCTAGTTCCCCACCGCATAAGCATTCCCCCTACTTGCCTGATGCCATTTTCTTATACACGTTGGTGAAATGCACTCGAATCATCCAGAAGATCAACAGCGCCAGTGGCAGCAGGGCGGGCACCAGGAGCGCCGGCGATCCACGCAACCACGCGGGAAATACCTGTTGCTGTCCCAGGAAGAAAGACCCAGTGGCAATGAACCACCCGAAGCACATCCGCCAGAGATGCCGCGCAATCCGCCGTTTGCCGGAAATTCCCCGCAACGAGCATCCGCAGATCTCCGATCGCGGCAAGCAGAATGATCGAACCCATGAAAAGCTGCATGAAGGGATACGTTCCAGGATCAACCGCCTCCCGCCCCGCCATCTTTAGAAATCCATGAAATACGCTGAGCACCCCGACCGCCAACGCAAACAAAAAACCAATCCAATCGGCAACCCCAGTTTCACCATCTCTGCGCCGGGCCGTCGCACATGCCGTTGCCACCATATAGACCGTTAGAAAGCCGCCGAACACATTGTTTGGTTGACGCTTCATGTAAGCCAGGCACGAGGCCGCTGCGGCCATGCAGAGCATCGATGCGACAAAGATGTTTCCCGCCCTCGCATGCCAGCGGGAGCCTTTGCTGAATGAGGCCGCAGCCGCACCCGCGACCATGGCCAGCACGCCGAATGTTATGTGAAAAACCAGTAACGGCAATCGCATGGTCCATTTCCCCTTCAAGCGCTGTTCAGAGTACGCAGATCAAGCCTGAAAGTTTCAACTTCTTAGGAATCCGCCGGTTGTCCCATCCGCACGCGCCAAAGCTGACTTCGGTTGCGGTGAAGCTTCGGCCCTGCCAAAGGCCTCCGGCGGCGGCAAACATCACCACTAAGGCGGAGAGCGCACCCGATCACCGCGCCGATCTGGTCGTTTTTCCTTTCGTTTTATACTTGGGCGGTCGGCCAGAGCCGGTTAGAATATGTTGAATGTTTAGCCCGACCGATCCTCACGGTCGGCATTTGACTCCGTTTACAGAACATCCTGAGTCTGCGTCGAAATTCGTAAATGAGACACGAACCCACCGCTCGGCAGCAGATGGGATCTTCATTTAAATGTTTGTGCGTGGTTCTGTTAGCCACGGGCTTGGTCGTCGCGCAGGAGAGCCCTTCCTTGATTGCTTCGTCACAAACCTTATCCCCGCCGTCTTCTCCCTCTACAAATGCGCTTCTACAAGGAGTAGTGACCCGTGATCCTGGCAGCGAGCCTGTCAAGAAGGCTCTCATCGAACTGATCGCCGAGAGCCAGAATGACAGCGCAAACTACACTGCACTTACCGCAGCAGATGGCAACTTTCGCATTGAAAACATCAAGCCCGGACGTTATCGCTTGTTTGTCGAGCGCACCGGATATCAAGAGATCGACAAGCATCACCGTCACACTGAAGCCCGCGTGCTTACGCTGAGGGCAGGCCAGGAGGTGAAAGACCTCGCCATTCTTTTGCAGGCGGCTGCGGTAGTCGAGGGCCGGGTCATGGACGAAGACGGCGACCCTCTGGCCGAAGCGCAAGTCGCCGTCCTGCGCCAGACGTTTCATTCAGGGGCGCAGCCACTGGGAACAGTCAGGCGCGGAGCGTACTAATGATCTCGGCGAATACCGCATCGCCGGACTCGCTCCTGGCAAATATTTCGTTGCAGTCACTCCCCCTCCAGATTTCAGAAGCCTGATCGAAACAACGGGCAACACTTCTGGAGCCGCCGCACCTCACGCGGGAGCAGTTTCTGAAAGGGCTGCGCCGCTCGCTTACCAAACCACGTATTATCCCGGCACTCGCGATCGCTCTCAGGCCGCGCCCATCCCACTTCACGCCGGGGACGATTTTCCTGCGAACTTCTCGCTGACTCCTAGCGCTAGTTTGACTATTCGCGGTTCTGTGGTGAATCTGCCGCCGGGGTCGAGCGCCGCGATCATGCTGCAATCTAAAGATTTCAATCTCGTGCTGAGCGGCGCGGAAATGCACAAAGACGGCAGCTTCGAGATTCGCGATGTTTCTCCCGGAGCCTACAACATCGTGGCCACGGTGGATAATGTTGCGGTTCCGATGATGGCGCGGCAATCGCTGCAGCTGGCTGAAAGTGTGGAAGGTCTGCGGCTGTCGCCGCAAAGCGGCGGTACGGTTCGCGGCCGGTTTCATATGGAAGGCGGCGGCAGCGCCAGAGGCGGATCCCACTCAGTTCTTTCTTCTTCTGCACTCCGTTGCCGAGGATAGCGACAGCAATGACGATGCTTTCGGCGCCATCACCATGGGAGGGGGCTTTTCAAATCTTGCGCACGTTAGCAACGATGGCAGCTTTTCATGGAAGGATGTTCCCCCAGGAACTTATTCCATTCAGATCGCCGACGTCAGCGCCATGCCGGATTGGTTTCTAAAATCGGCCGCGGCGGATGGACATGATGCGACTGATTCTGGATTCAGCGTCGGTGCGAGTGCGATCGCCCTGGATCTAATGGCAAGTGCTAACGGAGCCACGGTCGATGGCGTGGCTGGAGATCAGAACGAAGAGCCGGTCGCGGACGCCGTGATTGTCGCCGTTCCGGAGGCGCGCTTCCGCAATCGTCCAGATCGTTATCGCAAAGCAGTTGCGGATCAGAGCGGACACTTCAGTTTGCGCGGTCTGCCTCCCGGAGATTACGCGTTATTCGCATGGGAGAGCGTCGACGGCGAGCAGTATTACAACGCCGAATTCATAAGAAGTTATGAAGACCGCGGTAAACCTATGCGCGTGCGTGAAGGAGATCGAATGAGCGTGCAACTCAAGGCAATTCCATCGGTCGAAGATCAGCCCTAGACCTTTGTCCGTTCAGCCAGCAACGGCGTATGCTTTGGGATTATGAAACCTCTTCTCATTTCCCTCTTCTTGCTTGTCGGCGTGCTCGGCGTCGGCTCGGTGTTTGCCGAAGACACCCCCACGACTGCATTGCTTGTACTCTCCAAGCACGACCAGACCCTCGCCATTGTTGATCCCTCCAGCTTGAAAGTGATTGCGCGAGTTCCCGTCGGTAAGGATCCCCATGAAGTCATTGCATCGACCGACGGCAAGGTCGCCTATGTATCCAACTACGGATCCGGGGCGTTCCATACCCTCGCCGTCGTGGATCTGATCGCACAAAAAGCATTGCCTTCAATCGATCTTGGAGCTCTGCGCGGTCCGCATGGATTGATTTTGTGGATGGAAAAGTGTGGTTCACCGCGGAAGGCGCCAAGGCCATCGGCAGCTATGATCCCGCGAAGAAAAATGTTGACTGGATTCTCGGCACCGGGCAAAACCGGACGCACATGATTTACGTCTCTCCGGATTTACGGCTGATCATCACCACCAATGTGAGTTCGGGAACGGTGAGCATGATCGAAAAAATTGCCAGCGTCCTGGCCTAGGCGGTCCGCCGGGAACTCCTCACACCGATTGGAATGAGACCGTAGTTCGCGTTGGTAACGGCTCTGAAGGATTTGATATCTCTCCCGATGGCAAAGAAATCTGGGTTGCGAACGCAGGCGATGGAACTGTATCGATCATTGACGTAGCGAGCAAGCAAGTGACGCAAACGCTGGCCGCCGATGTAAGCTCCGCGAATCGGCTGAGGTTCACCCCGGATGGAAAGTTTGTGCTGATCTCGGCTCTGCGCCGAGCAGACGTGACTGTCATCGATGCCGCGACTAGAAAGACGACAAAACGAATTGCAGTTGGACACGGCGCTGCCGGCATCATGATGCAGCCTGACGGCGCACGCGCCTACGTTGCGTGCACTCCCGACGATTACGTTGCCGTCATCGATCTGGGTTCGATGGAAGTTGTCGGCCGTATTCAAGCCGGTTCGAATCCCGATGGCCTCGCTTGGATGATTCGCCACTAGGAAGCTCATTCAGAAACAGCGCAAAAAATTGACACTCACGAATTGCGAATGAAAACAGCGAAAGATCGCTCGGTACAACTCGTAATCGCCCCATTCTTACATGCGCGGCCTCGCGCGGAAGGACATGCAGGGTCTATGAAATATCGGATTCGCGTATGCTACCATTCTGAAAAGACAGCACTTGCCCGCTTCCACAGCTGTCCGTAGATCATGGCATCAGAATTGCATTTATCCATACATCTGGAGGTTTTATATGCCTGCTGCCAGCGACGCGGAATTCTTTAAGCTGCTCAAGACAGACATTGATTATTTCACTCGGGCTATCGAGCGCTTCGAGGATCTGATCCCTCGCGTCTGCGCTCCAGTGCAAGATCAATGGCGTTTACAGGCACAAACACGCAAGAATTTTGCCATGGATTTGCGACTACTTTTGGATAAGGCCGAGCGGTGCGCTGACCCATCGCTTCCAAATACAGAGGGAAAACAACACTCAGAACTCCACTTCATGGTAGCGTCCCAATCGTTGAGTGTTTCCACAGGGAATATCTTTAGAGTAGTGTTTTAAACTGCTTTCATCAACGCTATAATCGTCCCTACTATCGTGAAACCGCGCAGACCTAGCATTAAAGATTCAGCTCAACACGTAAGTAGCGAAGGGCGAAAGCGGAAGTCCGCCCTAGTGGCTGCAAGAGCAGCCCGCAAGGCTGGAAACAAACTCATCCGAGAAGCAGAAGCGGCGGCGGCCAAGGTCGCTGATGAACAAAGCGACGATTCACCAACGCAAGTTTAGGACACTACCGTACCTTTGTAGACCGAGTCTCCCGATTATATGAATCCGGTAGAATAGAGGTTTTCACCGAACCTCTTGCTGACTTCTCATTCAAGCCCGTTTCTTTCGAATTCGTCATGTATGCCGCTCCGCGCGGCATTGGCCCTTATCTTCGGCAGCATTTGTTGGACAAGACGTTTCAGGGTCTCTACCACACCGATGCGTTCGATCGCGCATTGTTGATTCCATATTTTATTGTGCTCATTCTTCTTGCCGGGTACGGAATGCACCGCTATGTTCTGGTTTATCTCTATTACAAGCACAAGAAAAATCGAACGGTGAATCCTGCGGCGTATTTCGAGGAGTTACCTCGAGTCACCGTGCAACTCCCAATCTTCAATGAGCAATACGTCGTCGAACGGTTGCTCGACTCCATTTGCAAGTTGAAATATCCCCGCGAGAAACTCGACATCCAGGTGCTCGACGATTCCACCGACGAAACCGTTGCTGTCGCGCGTAACCTTGTCGAACGCTACGCCGCCCTCGGCAATCCCATCAGCTATCATCACAGAAGCAATCGCGAGGGCTTCAAAGCTGGAGCACTGGCGGAGGGCTTGAAAACAGCGAAGGGGGAATTCGTCGCTATTTTCGACGCTGACTTTACCCCGCCGGAAGATTTTCTGCTCCGCACTATCCATCACTTCACCGATTCAAAGATTGGAATGGTGCAGACACGCTGGACTCACCTCAACCGCAATTATTCTTTTCTTACGCAGGTAGAGGCTATCCTTCTCGACGGCCACTTCGTGCTGGAGCATTCGGGACGCGCCCGCAGCGGCGTCTTTTTTAATTTCAACGGTACCGCTGGAGTCTGGCGGCGTCAAGCAATCGACGAAGCCGGCGGCTGGCAGCACGATACGCTCACCGAAGACACCGATCTTTCCTACCGCGCCCAGCTCAAAGGATGGAAGTTTATCTATCTGCAGGATGTCGAGTGTCCGGCAGAATTGCCGGTAGAAATGACCGCATTCAAAACCCAACAGGCACGTTGGGCCAAAGGATTAATTCAGACCGGGAAAAAAATCCTGCCCCGCGTAATGCGCAGCGACGCTTCACTGCACACCAAAATCGAAGCCTGGTATCACCTGACTGCAAACCTCAGCTATCCGCTCATGATCGTGCTCTCGGTGCTGATATTGCCGGCGATGATCATCCGCTTTTATCAGGGATGGTTCCAAATGCTCTTCATCGATATGCCATTGTTCCTGGCTTCGACATTTTCGATATCAAGTTTTTACCTGGTGTCGCAGCGCGAATTATTTCCTAAGAGCTGGCCGCGAGCTTTGCTGTATCTGCCATTTCTGATGGCACTCGGAATCGGACTGACCATTACCAACACCAAAGCCGTGATTGAGGCGCTGATCGGCAAGGAGAGCGCTTTCGCCCGCACGCCGAAATATCACGTGGTCTCGAAAAAGGACAAAGTCGGCATAACCAAGTATCGCAAGCGCTTGGGATGGGTGCCGTGGCTCGAATTGGTGATTGGCACATACTTCGCTCTCACTGTGTACTACGCAATTCAAAACGAAAACTTCGTAACCGTTCCCTTCCTTCTTCTTTTCGTGGTGGGTTATTGGTACACCGGCCTGATGTCTCTGCTGCAGGGACGATTCTCCGGGGTTGCCCTGAGCGCAGAATCCCACACCAAGCCATTTCCCGTGGGTGTGTAGAAGTTTGAAGCGCCAGAATCTTGCTGTCTCTTGAGTGTGAGGAATGCCGCTGCCGCCGATGCTTCCTTTCATTGCGCCACTCGGTTACAATCCACTCGCCAAAAGTTCTCGTCGGCACCGTAAGCTGGCGCTTCGAAGGAGTATCCCATGCTCCGCTTTCAAAAGCTTTGTTCGATTCTTGGCCTGGCGTTGCTGATCACTTCCCTGCTGAGTTGCGGACGTCATGATTCCAACGAGTACTTCATATTCGTGGCGGCCAATTTGCAAGTTCCTTATTGGCAAGTTGCTGGTGCTGGTTTTTCGAAAGCTGCTGCACAAATGAAAGTGCGCACTGATTATCTCGGTCCCAACAGCTACGATCCAAAAGCCGAACGCGATGCTCTCGATCAGGCAGTGCAACAGAAAGCAACCGGGATTCTTCTCGGCGTTACGGATCCAGCATTGCTGAAAGACAGCATCGATAAAGCGATCGCGGCCGGAATCCCAGTGATCACCATGGATTCCGACGCTCCCGCGAGCAAGCGGCTTTTTTTCATCGGAACCAATAACTATCAGGTTGGAATGACTGGCGGCCTACGTCTGGCGCAGGAATTGAAGGGCAAGGGCAACGTGGTGGTCTTTACCATGCCCGACCAGCACAACATGCAAGATCGCCTGCACGGCTATCGCGATGCGCTGGAGCGTACCCCGGCATCAAAATCGCGCGCGTGGTCGATATTCAAGGCGATCCCCGCATCGCTTTCGACACGACGACTCAGATTATCGGCAAGGAAAAAGATCAGGTCGATGCCTTCGTCTGTCTCGAAGCGCAATCGGGGAAAGAAGTCGCCGGCGTTCTCAACAGCTATCACGTCACCGGCAAAATTGTCATGGCGATGGACACCGATCCTGAAACGCTGGATTGGATAAAAAAAGGCGGCATCGCCGCTACTATAGCGCAGAAACCATATACCATGGCGTTTGTCGGCATGCAGATGCTCGACAATTTGTATCACCACAAGCCGCCGTCGCTCGACACGGATTGGTCGAAAGACAGCTTTGCGCCCATCCCATCATTTGTGGATACTGGTTCTGCTCTCATCGACAAAAGCAACGTGGATTCTTTCCTGCAGGCAAAGCAGAGTGCCACAAGCGCGGCGAAGTAGTGGAACAAGTCAATCTCGTGGCTCACTTTCGACTGGCAGAGCCTGTTCCTGTGCACTGAATTCCCGCGGAGGGGTTCAATCTCGAGTTAGGGACGGATGTCACGATGCGAAAACCGCAGATTTCTTTTTTGCTGGTTAGTTGTTTCTCTTTGGCATCTTTCTCCTGTTCGCGGGCGCGTCGAGCGTTGCTCTGGATCGCCAGCCTAACTCGGATTATCACTCCCGCCGCGAAGCGCTCACCAAGAAAGTGGGAAACCTGATCGTTCTTTTCGCGCCCTTAGAGAATGAAGGACCCAATGACCTGTACGGATTTCGCCAGGAAGATAATTTTTATTATCTTTCCGGATCGACTGAACCAGGCGCAGCACTATTGATTGCACCCGCCCTTGAAAGCAACAAAGATAATCCTGGCCATTCCTATACTGAGATTTTATTTCTTCCGACGCGAAACCTGACCCAGGAGAAGTGGACCGGTCCGAAGCTCGGCCCGGAAAACCCAGACGCGCCGAAGATCACCGGCTTCGACCACGTCGAAGACATGGCCAGACTTCCCGAAGAGGTGGCTAAGATGACTCCGGGCGTACACCCCTTTATTTACACGGACGTTCCTACGCGAGATCAGATTTCCGCCAGCACGGGACCGCTGGCTTTTCTAAAGAACGTCAATTCGTTCCTGAGTTTTCAGGACGTGAAGCCAATGATCGACTCTCTGCGTACGTACAAAGACGCCGGAGAACTGGCACTGATTCGTAAGGCAGTCGATGCCTCGGTCGCGGCACACTTTGCCGCTTTCAAGGCCGTAAAGCCCGACGTTAATGAGCGTGAGATTTCAGCCCTGATGCAGTACGAATGGGGAAAACGCGGCTGCGAACGACCGGCCTACGCGCCTATCGTGGGCTCGGGCTTTTACTCCACCGTCCTGCACTACTCGGACGACGACCACCCCATGAAGTCCGGTGACGTGGTTGTAATCGATGCGGCCGGCGAGTATTCCATGTACGCCTCCGATATCACGCGCACGCTTCCCATCAACGGCCACTTCACTCCGCGCCAGCGCGAAATCTACAATATTGTTCTTGGCGCTCAGCATGCTGCGGAGGCCGCTTTCAAATCCGGCGAGTCAACCATGCGACGCGATAGTCCGAACTCACTCTACAAAGTGGCTTACGACTACATCAACACTCACGGCAAAGATCTGCACGGCGAGCCGCTAGGAAAATATTTCATCCACGGTCTGGGCCACCCGGTAGGTCTTAACGTGCACGATGCCACCGATCCCAATGCCCCGCTGGGACCGGGCCAGGTTTTCACCATCGAACCAGGAATTTATATTCCAGAGGAGAATTTGGGCGTGCGGATCGAAGATGATTACTACGTAGCCCCGGACGGTAAGCTGATCAAACTTAGCGCGGCTTTACCCTCGAAAGCGGAAGATGTGGAAAGAGAGATGGCAGAAATAGAAAATAAGAATTCGTCGACGGTCTTCTCAATTGCACAATTACGAAATTACCCAATTGCAAAATCCCTACGAGATGTACTCCCGGATGTATTCATCCTGCGTAGTCGCTAGCTGATGAATATCGCCGTCGAAGATAACCTTTCCTTCCCGCAGAATCAAGAAACTCAAAGGAACCTCGCAATGCATTCCGGGAGGCAGCGGCACCATGCGGTTGGCTTGTTTATCGAACTGATGGGTTGCCAGGGTGAAAGCATCCTGCAGTCGATGCGTTACGAGCAGGGCGCTGGTGTGGTAGACGTCGCGCTGCTTCAAGATTAGTTCAATAATCGTGTTCGAGGTCACGGGATCGAGGCCTCCCGTGGGCGAATCGTACAGCAGCAGTTCGGGTTGCGTAATGATGGCCCGAGCAATGGCCACACGCCGCCGCATGCCTCCGGAAAGTTCTGAGGGATACAGATCAAGCGTATGCTCCAGCTCCACAAAGCGCAATGCCTCGCGCACTTTGTGATCGATTTGCTTCATCATAAACGCCTTGCCCCCCATTAGCCGATAAGCAACATTTTCACGCACCGTGAGTGAGTCGAACAGTGCGCTTTCCTGGAACACCATGCCAATCTTCCCGCGCAACTCGATACAGTTCATCCTCTGGCATCCGCAGTAATGTCTTGCCCTAATACGCTGATACGGCCTGAATCCGGTTTGATAAGCCCGAGCGCCAGCTTCAAGTCAGACTCTTGCCGGAACCAGCGACGCCAAATATCGCCTTTGTTTCTCCACGCGGAAGATGGAAAGAAATTCCTCGCAGCACTTCGTTACTACCAAAAGCAAGAGCCACGTCTTCAAACACGATGACGGGAGCAGAACTATCCTTCGTGATTACCGTGTCGGAATCGAGAGGCAGAGCCGGGGCGGACATGAGATTACTGATAAGAAAGCGTAGCCATCAGGAAACGAGTGACGATCAAGTCCATCGCGAGAATCAGAACCGAGGCCGCCACCATCGCCTGCGTGGTGGCGCGGCCCACTCCTTGTGTCCCGCCGCGCGCGTTCATTCCGTAGAAGCAGCCTATCGTTGCGATGATGAAGCCGAAAATGACCGGCTTGATCAATCCCATAAATACATCCTGAAACACCAGAGTCTGCCAGGCGTTGTACCAGTATTGCCGGGCGTCGAGTTTCAACAGGAGTTTCGCGATTGCCAGACCACCGACCAATCCCACCAGATCCGAAATAATAGTCAGGAAGAACAGCATGAATACGGTGGAAACCACACGGGGCGTGACCAGCTTTTTCATGGGATCGGTGCCCAGAGCGCGCATGGCGTCGATCTGCTCGGTGACCACCATCGATCCTAATTCGCTGGCCATGCCGGAGGAGTTTCGCCCCGCCACCATCAGACTGGTGAGTACAGGTCCCAATTCTCGCACCATGGAAGTTGAGACCAGTTGCCCCACCAGAGTGATCGAGCCGAAACGCTCCAGCGTATTTGAGGCTTGCAGCGCCAGCACTGCTCCGGTGAAGAAACCGGTCAGCACGACGATCGGCAGAGATCCGACGCCGATGGTATCCGCCTGCTGCACCATATCGAGGATGTACAGCGGTTTGCGGAAGATATTTGCCACCGCTTGCAGGCAAAACAGAACGTAATCCTGAACGGTCTGGACTTTTTCTTTGGCGAGGTCAGTGGGCGAGATCAGTTCCATGCGGTTCGGGAAGCGAGGCGAACCGAGCCGCGCTTTTTCGAACTATAGCAGAGAAACAACCGGGATTCAGCTGGACGTCACAACAAAAGCCAGGCTATGGAAGACGTGTGTCATCCGCGCGTCTTTTTTTTGATCTCGATACTTAGCCTACGAATTTTCTGATTCAGCGTGGAGAGCGGCACTTTAAAGCGCTCTGCCGCTTCCGTCTGGTTCCAGTTGCATTTCTCCAGCATGTCGCTGATGATGCGCCGCTCCACGTCTTCGACGATTTCAAACAGCGAAGCATCAGTGGGCGGATCATGCAGGGTCAAGGTCGATCCTCGTCCCAGAAGATTGTCCGGCAGCAGATCGATGGTGATGTCGCTGCCCGAGGACAGCACGACAGCACGCTCAATTACATTTTCAAGTTCGCGAACATTGCCCGGCCAGGAATAGGACATCAGCGGGCGCAGAGCCTCCGGCGTGATCCGGCGCACCGGGCGGTCGTTTTCTTCCGCATACTTCTTCAGGAAAAACTGAACCAGCAATGGAATGTCTTCCCTACGCTGCCGCAGTGGGGGCAATTCAATCGTGATCACGTTCAGGCGATAAAACAGATCCTCACGGAACCGGCCTTCGCGAACCAATGTGCGCAAGTCGATGTTGGTGGCGGCGATAATGCGCACGTCCACCTGAATTTCCTGGATTCCGCCCAGATGCATAAATCTGCGATCCTGAAGCACGCGGAGAATCTTGGCTTGAGTTTCCAGACTCATCGTGGCGATTTCATCGAGAAATAATGTGCCGCGATCCGCAATCTCAAATAGGCCTTTCTTCGAGGCGATGGCGCTGGTGAACGCTCCTTTTACGTGTCCGAAGAGGGTGGACTCAAGCAGGTCCGTTGGCATAGAGCCCGTATTAACCGGAACAAATGGCCGGTCGTGACGGGGAGAATTCAGATGCAAGGCTTTGGCGATGATCTCTTTACCGGTCCCGCTCTCGCCCTGCAATAGCACCGTGGAACGGCTGTTCGCGACCTGGGCGACGAGGTCGAAGATCTTCAGCATCGGCTCGCTTTTGCCGACAATATTTTCGAAGTTGTAGCGCTGCTTGAGGGCGCGCTTCAGTTGTACGTTTTCTTCCGCAGCGCGCCGCCATCCCACGGCTGCACGCACGTCGGCCAGGAGCTTTTCGTTGTCCCACGGCTTCTGGACAAAGTTCGCGGCTCCGCCCTGCATCGCGCGTACCGCATTCTCCACCGTGCCGAAGGCGGTGATCATGATGACGGGCAGTCCGGTTTCGTGGGCGCGAATTTCAGCCAGAACTTCCATACCGTTGCGACCGGGCAGCGTCAGGTCGAGCAGGATCAAATCGAAAGGATGCTCGCCGATACGCTGCAATCCCGCTTCCCCGCTAGCCGCCGTCTCCACGGCGAAGCCTTCGAGTTCGAGCAAAGTCTGCAGAGATTCGCGAATCTCCGCTTCATCGTCGATGATCAGTACCGCACCGGCCAGTCCGGAATTTCCATTCGCTGCGGCGCGCGGAATAATTGCCGCTTCAGACATATTCAGCCTCAAACTTACCTTGATGAGTCGCGATCGCTTTTAATTCCAAAATGTTTTGTTCAGACACGCTCTGTTTAGACATGCACGGTTTAGACATGGACTGCCTTCCTGCTCAAAGGGAAATCCAAAGTGAAGGTAGTTCCTGCGCCGGGATGGCTTTCCACGCGAATTTTCCCCGCATGCTCCTGAATGATGCCGTAGGTCACGGAAAGTCCCAGACCGGTCCCGCGCGCCTGACCTTCGCGCGGTGAAGTCTTGGTAGTAAAGAACGGATCGTAAATGCGCTGGATGTGCTCCGGTGCAATTCCCGAGCCGGTATCGGAGACACACACGCTGACGCTCTCTCCATTCATCGTAGCCACCCGCAACTTGCCGCCGCCCGGCATGGCATCCTTGGCGTTGAGGAATAGATTCAGAAACACCTGTTGCAGTCTTCCCGGATTTCCCTGAATCGCAGGCAACTTTGGCGAGAGAGCATTCTCCACTTCCACCTTCGCCACCTTGAACTGGTGTTCCAGAAGTGCCAGAGTGTCGGCGATGACTTTGTTCACGTCCACATCGCCAATCTCGCTGCCGCTGGTGCGGGAAAAATTCAGCAGATTGTTTACAATCTCAGAAGCGCGGAAAGTTTGCCGCGTGATCTTCTCCAACAATCCAGATTTTTGCGGATCTCCCTGCAATTGTTTGGAGAGCATCTGGGTATAGGAAGAGATCACAGCCAGCGGAGTGTTGACTTCATGAGCTACCCCGGCGGCGAGTAATCCAATGGATGAAAGTTTGTCGGCCTGCGAGAGCTGGGCTTCGAGTTCGATGCGCTCGGTGATGTCATCCATAATGATCAGCCGCCCGATCACCTGGAACGTGCGCGTCACCAGCGGCGCGATGGCCACGTTTACCGTGCGCACTTCGCCAGCGGGCGTCTTGAGGCGGAACTTGTACAGGTTGTGAATGCCCGGGTTCAGCCGCATGCGATCGAACTCTTCCACGAACTCCGCGGGGAAAACAGCCTTCAGTGGTTGCGTCAAAGTCTGCCAGCGCGGCACCGCATACATCACTTCCATCTGCGCGTTCCAGCTCTCGATGCGGTCTTCCATATCGAGCGCCATCACTCCCACGTTGATCGATTCGACGATATTCTCGTTGAAGTCCTTCAGGCGCTCATACTCGGCCGCCTTCTGCTGCAGGGACGCATAGAGCTGGCCGTTCTGAATAGCAATGCCCAAATAGCCGCCCAGAGTCTCCAGCAACTCCATATCTTCGCTGGAGAGAAAATCGCCTTGAGCGGTTTTGCCCAGGCCGAGCACGGCGATAGTCTTCTGCTGTGCGTGGCATGGGATGTAGTAATTCAGATCCAAACGCGCAATGGTCTGCTGAGAACCCGGACTCTCGCGCGGAACCTGGTGGGTGTTCTCGAAGAAGAGATGACCCGCGGGCTCTGGCCGCGGAGCCATTAAGAATGACAGATCCAGATTGCCGGAGGGGGACAGGCCGAAAGATTTGGCCAGCACAAACTGTTCTGACTGTTCGCCGGCCAGGAAAATAGCCATGCGATCCACGGCGAGCGTGTGCGATAAGCGATCCACGAGCGACGTGAGCATTGCGTCGAGGTTGGTCTCCGAACTAAGTTCCCGCCCGAATTCGAGCAGTGTGCGGCGATAGTCGTAACGTGTGCGATAGAAAAATTGGTCGATTCGGTCCTGGATCCACTTGCGTACCGGATCGAACAACAGCGCCGTTACTACTACCGCGAGGATCAGCCCGATCGGACCGCTGCTCGGCTGCCGCATGTGGACAAGCTCGGCCACGCCCGCCACCAGCCCGAAGTACATTCCCACTACAATCGCCGCCGCCAGCGTGTACACCACGCCGCGCTTGAAGATGAGATCCACATCCATCAAGCGGTAACGGAAGATGGCGTACCCGAACGTGAGCGGCAACAGGGCCAGCGACAGCGCGGAAATCTTCATACTCGCGCCGGGCAGCGTGCCCATCAAGTACGGAACAACATAGAACAGAGTGTAAGGAATGATGGCGAGAATCGTGCCCCGAGTCACCCACTTCAGTTGCTGCCGCAAAATCGTCGTGCTGGCGCGCTGGTAGCTGTACCACAGCACAGTGGCGGCGGCCAAAAAGAACAGCGACCCGTAAGACATTTCCATACGGTCGAGGTTCCAGCGCAGGCGCTCGCTGGCTTGCAGCCACTGCATGGCGCCGATATGAACGGCCAGCAAGATCGCGCCCGGCACATAGACCAGAGCAAGCAGCCATGGATGCTTGCGCACAAACTCGCGTTTCTCAGGAAAAGTTAAAACGAAATGAAGAAACAATGCCGGTTGCAACACTCCGGCGGCGATGTTGCCCCAATAGATAGTCCAGTCAAAATCATTGAGCTTGCCGGTGTACTTGAATGAGTAAGCGATGAACGAGACCAGGCAGAAGATATAGAAGTGCGTGGATCCCGGAGCGGTCCAGCGACGCAGCAAAACGTAGAGGCCAATGCCAAGATAGATCAGCGCAATCAGCCGCAGCCAGTTATTCAGCGAACGCTCCGCCGGAACCAGAATCACGCTGGAATCGAGCGAAACCGTTTGCCGGATCAAAGAGTATGCTGCTTTGGACCAGACCCCGTTGCGGTAGAGCTGGCGCTCCAGCCCGGAAATGTTTCTGACTTCTTCTCCGTTGATGGAAACCAGTTCATCGCCGGGCTTTATCCCGCCTTTCGCCCCAGGACCGTTGGGATCGACTCGGTCGGCGGTGAGCCGGCCGTTATGTTCGATCCACCACACCCCATCGTCGGGGACGGCGGATTTCAGCTCGGCATCAAAATTGAAGCCGGCGAACAGAACTGCCGCAACTGTCAGTAGAAACAGCAGAACGGCAACGAAACGGACTTGGCTTTCCCGGTTCATGGGTTTCGGCGGCGGTCCCGAACCCGTAATGGGCTGGATGGGCGTGAAAGTCACGTCCCGCCGATCGTCAATGAGCAACTTCGCTGCCATGCCGTTTCCCACTTCAGGAATGCTAACTACATGCTATTGAAGCACTTTCGAAATTATAGATGGATTTTCGAACATCGGTTACGCCTTTTTGGATGTTTCTGTGGAATTGTGTATCTGAATGCGAGGAAAGGGATTTACGTGCCACTAAATCAGGTACCGGGCCGAAAATTGAGTTAGACCCACCCGGCCTTTGCGAACGCAGTTATCCCCGCCCCTGAATGGAATCAGGTGCGGGGACAATGCTGCCCAGTCAATCGTGGCAGTAACTTACGACGGCCAAGGCGGAGTCTGCGCTTGTCAGGGTGTGAGGCTGAGCCGAATCGCGTTCATCAATTCGTCGTTGTCGGCGGGCTTCTGGAAGAAGGCCGATGCCCCTGCCTTTAGGGCGCGCTCCTCGTTCGCCTGAGGATCGCGGGCACTCAGTACAATCACCGGAACACCAGAAAAGCTGTCGCTGTTCTGCAATCGATCCAGAACAACAAAGCCGTCCCCTACGGGTAAGCCTAAGTCCAGAATAATCAGCGCCGGACGCTCTTTCTGTGCCGACGCAATTGCGCCATAGCCGTCGCTTGCGGTTGCAACTTCATAGTTATTGGCTCGCAGACGCAGCCGCATGGCGCGCACCAAATCGGGGTCGTCATCGACTACCAGTATTTTAGGTTTCGGCATCTGTTTCTCTCCTTATTTCGGTTCGTTAGTTGGAATTCTGTGTCAACTTCTGTGAAACGGGGTGCTTTCTTTGCATTCCAGTGGTGACCATGGCAGTTACATGATCGGCAACGGTTTGAATCTGTTGATCCAGCGACTGGCTGAGGACGGGCGGGGGAAGCTCAATGGGAGCAGCGATGATGCTGAGGCTGCATTTAATCTTGAAGTCCGGCATGCGCTCCAGTTGTTCGCGGATGCGCGCCGTCATGATGCCCACTTGCGGCATATCGGTTGAAGCCACAACGAAGAATGTCTCCGCTGCGCTGGATGTCCCCATCGGAGGCAAAACCAGGTCCTTGTCGAGATAGACGCAACGCTGCAGGATCTCCAGAGATTGTTGCCAGGTTTGCTTCCAGTTGCCGCGCAGGGCAGCGGAAAACGGCGTTAGATCGACCCGCACCAGCACAAAGGCAGTGCGCAAACGATCATTATGCGAGGCCCATGCGGCGAGTGCCTTCCTCAATGCGCTCCAAATGATGCCGCGCCTCCGGATCCATCGTCGGTCCAAAATCCTCAATCAGGATTCGGGAGAACCCGCCGATGTGGCGCAGTGGCGCGCGCAAATCGTGAGAAACGGAGTAGGTGAAAGCCTCCAACTCGTGATTGGCTGCCTCCAGTTGCCGTGTGCGTTGCACCACTTTCTCTTCCAGTTCGTCATTTAGTTTGCGGATTTCCCGTTCGTCGATTCTCCTTTGGGTGACATCGCGGAACGCGACCACACCGCCACGCGATGCTCCATCCGAGTTTTTCAACGGATTGCCGCTGGACTCGATCCAGACCCCGGTCTCGTATTCCGTATTGCGCACATACATTTCGACCGTGCACGCCTCGCCACGAATGGCTCGCAGCAGAGGATTTTGCTCAGGCGGGAACGGCGTGACCGTATCGGGCAAGTAAGTTCCGTAGTGATCGTTCCATAGCTCGGGTGGGACATTTGCCGCTCCCATGCCAACGATCTTTGTAGCGGCTGGGTTCCAGAGGATAAATTTTCCTGTCTCATCAGCCGCGACCAGCCCTTCGCCAATGCTGTCCAGCACCGATTGCAGCATCAGAGTCTGGGTCTCCAGGGCACGTTGGGAAAGCATCAGTTGCTCCGCCTGCCGGGCCAGCACTTCTTCCGCCCGCTTGCGCTCTGTGATGTCGCGTAGGACCGCTACTCCACCGCAAAGCGCGCCCTCTGCGTCTTTCATGGGGCGAGCCGTGACTTCCAGACAAACTCTGCTCCCAGGTTCGTTCTGTTCGACGATCAATTCCACTTGCACGGGTTCCCCGCGCAGTGCCCGCACCAGCGGCAGATCTCGTGCCGGATAAGGCGTGATCCCGTCGGGCAGAAAAACCTTGTAGTGGGGGGTCCACTGCTCGGTGGGCAGATCGGTCGCCCCTGCGGCCCATCAGCCTGTCTGCCGAATCATTCCAGAGAAGGAAGTGACCATTCGGGTCCGCCGCAATTAATCCTTCGCCCATGCTGTCCATCACCAACTTCAGCATTCGCGCCTGGTCTTCCAGAGACTGCTGAGAGCGCAGCAGTTCCAGGGATTGCCGCGAGAGTTCTTCCGCTTGTTCGCTCAGACGCTGTTCGGCCTGCTTGCGCTCGGTGACATCGATTACGGTTGCTTCAAGAACGTCGCCATCCTCATCTTCACCCTTCACCAATACCAGGCTCATCACTACCCAGACTGGCTTGCCATCCTTTCGCTGGAAACAGGCTTCGTAGTTATTCAGCGCCCCGTTTTCCTTAAGCCGTTCTACCAGCAGCCTGCGCTCTTCCGGGTTGACATAGTGGATCTCCGGATGGGGCCGCGAGAGAAATTCAGCGCGCGAGCCATAGCCCAGCATCCGGACCATGGCGTCATTGGATTCAAGAATGCGACCGTCCAGCGTGTTGCGCAGAACCCCGGCGGCGGTACGCTCGACGAAACGCCGGTAACGCTCTTCGGCAAGTTGTCGCGCCGCCTCGGCTTGTTTGCGCTGGGTGATGTCGCGAGCAATTTTTGAAGCGCCGACAGTCGCACCGCTGGCATCCCGAATCGGCGAAATTGCCTCGGAAATATCAACTCTCGTGCCATCCTTCCGCACGCGAACCGTTTCGAAATGCTTCACGCTCTCGCCACGGCGGATCCGCTCCAGAATGTCGGATTCTTCATTCGCGCGCTCGGGAGGAATTAGCATTAGCATCGGTTTCCCGATGGCTTCAGAGGTCGAGTAGCCAAACACTTTTTCCGCGCCACGATTCCATGCGGTGATGATCCCCTGCAGGTCTTTGCTGATGATGGCATCCTCGGAGGATTCGACAATAGCCGCCAGCCATCCGCGGGCCTCCTCCGCACGTCTGCGCTCCGTGATATCGGCGCGGATCGCCATGTACTGCCGGGGTTTTCCACCCTTATCGAGGAACGGAACGATCGTCGTGTCTACCCAGTAGCTCGATCCGTCTTTGGCACGATTACAAATCTCGCCGCGCCACACCTCGCCGTTGGCGATGGTGTGGTACATCTGCTGGAAAAATTCCTTGGAATGGTGCGCGGAATTCAATATCCTATGATTCTTCCCAATCAATTCCTCGCGCGAATATTGGCTGATGGCGCAGAACTTGTCGTTCACATACGTGATGGTTCCGCTGCACGTCAGTCGTGGCCACGATGGCGTGCTGGTCAAGAGCAAACTTTTGATCGGCAAGGTCCTTGAGCATCTGCTCGCTGTCGCTCTCGGCTTGCCGGCGCTCGGCGATTTGTTCTTCCAGTTGGCGATTCACCTCCTGTAAGCCGGGCAGCGACACCGCTTTCGGAGCCAAGGATATGAGAGTCACAGCCGTAACCACGGATAGGGCCGCCGTCCCTGCCTTAACTATGCCCGCCAGCAGTAATTGCCATGCCAGACATTCCAAATCTCCATGAAGTGCGTCGTGCCGCAGGCGAGAATGAATCCGCCGAACATCCAGAAAATTCCATTGAAAGGGAGATCTTTATTCTTGCGAATGAAGTAAACGAGAATGACAGGAATTGCGTAGTACGAGAGTGCGATTAAGCCATCGGAGATAACGTGCAGCCAGACGATCCATGGATTCCATAAGTAGCAATATCCATGAGGCATGAACTCGCTAGGTCGATTCGCCCAGGCGCCGGTCTTGCCAAATATCCAGAGCAAACCTGCGGCCGGCGGGGCTGCGATCCCCGCCTTGGCGATGCGAGATGCCATAGCAGTCCTCACCGTTGCTAAGAGTCCTCCTGCCTGTTCTGAAAGGGATCTGGACGAGAGTTCGCCACGCCGCGTTATGGAACCTCGTCAAATACGCTATCGGCGCGAACAAAATGAGCTTTAGGCGAGAACTGAATCGAAAGAGAGCTTGAGCTCGAGGTCGGAACAGCGTACTCTTGGGTGCCGTCAGAGGGCGGGATTAGTGTGCTCTGAGATTAGCGTTATCTAAATTTGTTATTCCTTATTTGTTATGCCTTGACGGGGGATCGTTATCTAGCCAGCCTTACGTTTATTGTCAGCGTCCTCTGCAGGAGTTTCTGTCTCGTCCCAATCAAAAGAAAGCGCGCGGGCTGTGGTCTCGATGGGCTCGAGTTCAGGAATGTCCTCAGCCACAGATGCTCCCAGTTCGGCAAACTTGCGTGCGGAAACCAGTACGCGGCTCTCCAGCGATCCCACGGCCTTGTTGTAAGACTCGACCGCACGGTCGAGTCCCGTGCCGACAGAGGTAATGTGGCCCGCGAGCAGCCGCAACCGGTCATGAAGTTCTTTACCCAGCGCGCTGATCTGCTGCGCGTTGCGTGCCAGTTTTTCCTGATTCCATCCATAGTTGATCGCCTTCAACAGCGCGATCAGCGTGGTTGGCGATGCGGGAATCACGCGGTTCAGAACTCCATGCTCGATCAGCCCGGAATCCTGCTCCAGCGCGGCGCTGAAAAATGTTTCGCCGGGAAGAAACATCACCACAAATTCCGGCGTAGCTTCAAACTGCTCCCAATATTTCTTGCCGCTGAGAGTATTCATGTGATCGCGCACCTGCCGCGCATGATTGGCCAGACAAGCTCGCCGCGCATCTTCGTCGGTAGTTTCGAAGGCGTCAAGAAATGCCTGCAGAGGCGTCTTCGCATCCACCACCACGTGTTTGCCGCCCGGCAACTTCACCACCAGATCAGGACGCAGACGTCCACTCTCCGTACTCACCGATTCCTGCTCGGCAAAATCGCAGTAAGAAAGCATGCCGGCGATCTCGACCACGCGGCGCAGTTGAATTTCTCCCCAGCGCCCACGCACGTTCGGAGTGCGGAGAGCCTTCACCAGATTTCCCGTCTCCGATTGCAGTTCTTTCTGCGTCGTAATGAGTGACTGCACCTGGGCGCGCAATTCGCCGTAGGCGTCTCCGCGAGCCACTTCCATCTGTTGAATCTTTTCGTCAACTTTGTTCAGCGAATCGCGCACCGGCGCTACCATGTCTGCCACGGCCTTCTGCCGGGCATCGAGATCGCCCTTGGCCTGGCTCTGGAATCGCTTGAGCGTCTCTTCGGCAACCACAAGAAAGGACGAGTTATTGCTCTTCAAAGCATCCGCAGCCATGGCCTTGAACGCATTTCGCAACTCTTCGCTGGCGCGCGTGACTAATTCAATCTTTTCGTTGCTGGTCTTTCGTTCAGATTCCAATGCGGATTCCGCTCTGGCCTTGCCCGCTACCAAGTCCGTGTGTGCCTGCTGAAGCCGCGCCAGACTGGCCTTTTCAGCTGCTAATTCCTTCTCCATCAAAGACAAGCGAGCATGCAGCCCCGCACTTCGCGAACGCAGTGCCAGCCAAGCAATCAAGCTTCCAAACAGTAGGCCGATGACCCCTATGACACCAGGTTCCATAGCGAAGGTAACTACTCCGGGTGGATTTCAGCCTCTAGCGTAGCACCAGCGGCAAGTCTGACGCCGGAGTTGAAGTCCCCCAGAGCCGAGGTTGGGTAGGCACAAGCAATGCTAAGGGCTTCTAAAGTCGTGGCGTTTCTCCTACTGCTGGGATCGGTCTCGCTGGCTCCATCTTCTCGGGTGCTGGCCGCCTCTCAGGACGACGCCGTTGCGAACAAACCTTCGCCAATCGTCACCTTGAAATCAGCTTCGGTGATCGCAGCCGATATACCCTTCGGTGACTACGACCCTCAAGCCGAACAACTGCTTCTGTATCTGGCAAATCAAGCCAGAGCGCAGGTCGGAGCGCCGCGGCTGATTCTCGATTCCGGCATGAGCCGCGCCGCCCGTCTGCATGCGGAAAAGATGCTGGCCGAGCATCAACTTTCCCATCGGCTCGACGGTGAGCTTTCCCTACCCCAGCGTCTGGCTGCCACAACTCGCACGCAATTCGATCAGGAAGGTGAGAACGTTGCCTTCGATTTCGATGCCGCGCAAGGCCATCAACATCTTATGCAGTCCCCCCCGCATCGCGCGAACCTGCTCAACCCGGCCTATAACGTGGTCGGGTTGGGTGTGGTCCGCAGCGGAGACCGGCTCTACATTGTGCAGGACTTCGGCCATGCCCTCCCCAATTATTCCCTGGCAGAAGCAAAGCAGCAGATCGCGGCAGCGCTGGCCGGATCGCGACGACAGGCCAACCAGCCTGCTCTAGCGCGAAGCGATCTCACCATCTCAGACGACACTGCCTGTTCCATGGCACAAGCTGACAAACTCGGCACCAATCCGGTGCATGAACTTGCGCAACGTTACACCGTGCCCACCTATACGAGTTCGCATCCGGGGACTTTGCCGGAGAATGCAAGTCCGATTCTCGCGACTCGCGGCCTGCGCACCTTCTCGGTGGGGGCTTGCTTTGCGCGCACGCAAACCTATCCGACTGGCGTGTACTGGGTGGTTTTGTCGCTCGATTAAATCTACTTTCTACTGGGAGTACACCTTGATCCAATGATTCCGAACTCTAGGCCTTGCCTTTTTTCCATTCTGGTCAAACACAATCAGATTGGTTTCCTGCAGCGGCATGTGGCAACCGATGCAATCACTCGCCGCTTGATGGTCCTGCTTGGGAAACATCGCCGAGCCAGGCTTGTGACAGCTCAGGCATCGCTGTGAAAACTCGGCGATATCGTATTGCACAGTGTGCACGTCATGGCACGTAAGGCAAGTCATACCGGATTTCTGAAAGCACCGGCTTCGCTCCAACATTTCGACCTGGCTACCGTGGACATCCACGGGAGCCGACGCGTCGGGTTGCGGCAGCGTCAGGTATTTACCGAGAGCTTCGCCGGGAACATAGGAAAATGCCGGCTGCAATGAGACGCCAGCTCCCGCGTGGCACCAGGCGCAAAGTTCCATTTGGCGCTCGCGTGAAAATCGCGCCGGATTGATGATGGCCGAACTTGCACTCGCTGGCAATTTTGCCGCAAAAGTTTGAATGTGTTCCCGTCCCGGCCCGTGACATTTCTCACAGGTAATGCCCACGATGAATCCCGTCTTTCTGTAGCGATTGGAGGGCGGGGGAATTTGTTCGAAATAAGTTCCGTGACATTCCAGGCATCGAGGAATAATAGGTCTGTTGAAGTTGGCCGTGCCATCGCGATATCCCGGGCTGTTCACCCATCCCAGTTCACTCCAATAAGACACCGGCAACTGAAAGAGATCGTCGCCCTTCCAGAAGAGGTAAGTTTGACCCTTGCCTCCCGAGCCAACCACAAACGCAAACCGTTCGCTGCGCGTCGTGACAAACGGATCCGTCCCTTCCACCGCCGTCTGAAAAAAATCATTCCCCTTCTGCTCCATGCGAAAGAACAGCTCGGGGTTGGACGTTTTCATTACGTTGGCATCGGCCGCGAAACTGCCAAGGATCGAATCTTTCTCCGGCAACCGCGAGGTAAGGGAATGCGATGTTTTGTGAAATGTCTTAACTTTGTCGCGGTGACAAGATTGGCAATCGGCGTCGCCCACGTATCCGGATGCGCGGTCTGGGTTCACGGCTGCCGGCACAGACGGAACGGTGAAGGGCGGCGGCGAGGCAGCAGTCTGAGTTGTGGCCGCAACTATCATTAGCGCAACCGCAAGCGCCGCCAGGTAGGAACGTTTCATATCAGCCAGCACAATGATACTCGGCCTGGCATTTGTCCTTCTTATCGCAGACGGCTCTTTTCCAGTGCTCTGTGCTAACCTTGCCGTGCCCACCGTCTGCGGTTCCGCGCATGGAATCATCGGCTCCAGTCCGCTCACCCAGGCTCGATTTGAACGATGTCCGCATCGGCACGGCCGGCTGGTCTTACAAAGACTGGGACGGTATTTTCTATCCTCCGGGCATGCAGCGTCGCAAACAGCATCCTCTCGAGTATCTGGCGCGTTTCTTCGATACCACCGAGATCAACACATCGTTTTACGGACCGCTGAAGCCGGAACTGGCCAAACTCTGGTGCCGCAAAGTTGCGGCCGTGAACAAGAAGTTTCTGTTCACCGCCAAGCTTTATCGCGCGTTCACCCACTCGCCCTTATCACTGCTGGAGCCCACCTCCGCGGCCAGCATTCGGCCCACCGATGAGGACGAAATCCGCACTCGCGAAGGTCTCGATGCCATCGCCGTCGAAGGAATGTTGGGCGCACTGCTGATTCAGTTTCCGGTGTCATTCAAAAACACCTCCCTCAACCGAGAATATCTCGACCGGCTGCTGCGGCAGTTCATCGAATATCCGCGCGTGGTCGAGGTTCGCCACTCCAGTTGGAACGATGCAGAAACCTTGGCTGCGTTCGCGCAAAAGAATGTCGGCTTCTGCAACATCGACCAGCCGCTGCTGGGGCGCTCGCTTCAGCCCACCGAGCACGTCACCGGTGCAATCGGTTATGTCCGACTGCATGGCCGAAACTACGAGCAGTGGTTCGACTCCGACAACCGCAACGATCGTTACAACTATCTGTATAGCGCACCCGAACTAGCGGGCTGGAAGGAGAGAATCGAGAGCATCGCCGAGCGCGCGCAGAAAACCTACGTGATCGCTAACAATCACTTTGAAAGCAAAGCCGGAGTGAACGCGCTGGAGTTGAAGGCGATGATCACGGGCAAGCGTGTTCTCGCCCCGCCCACGTTGATTGAGAAATATCCAGAGATGAAGAAGATTGCCGACCCGGCAAAAGATTTCGGTGAGGATTCAAACCACCAGCTATCGCTGCTCGCCTAACCTCAGACAGATCTCAGGACGAGGCCGGACAGAACATTCAGGAATTCGAAGAGACTAAAAAGCTGCGGAGCGACACAGGTGCAAAGAGGGCGCCTTCATTAGCGACCGCCCGCTGCCGCCACATGGTCGGACATGCGTCGCTTGTTATAGCGCAATGCGACGTTCATAAAAACATTTCCCAGGGAAGTTTCAAAACAAATCATCAGTGCCTCGACGTCTTCGCTCGTCTTATCTCCCTCAGAAGAAGTCACCAGCAGGGGAGGATGCACACGGAAATGGAAACCCTGATCGTTGAGCGCACACACCGCATTGCCCACAACCTGGTTGGCCAGTTCGAAGATGGTTTCTTTGATCAGTCCATCGGACTCGGGTAATTCGGCGCCCGCATAGTGGCTAGCTACGCGCAGGGCGGTTTGCGGCTCGAGATCGAGAATGATGCGGCCTTCAATGTCGCCGGTAAGCGCCACCATGCCGGCAACGCCTTTGCGGCGATAGGCATTCTCTTCCATCGAGAGGTTGCCCACTTTGGTGGTGCCCGAAAGGCCTTGCGACAACACAGCATCGGCCGCGTTGATGAAAGGCTGGATCAGTTCCATCTTCATTGCGGTTAGACCCCCGCGCCGGCCGAGGTGGCGACGGCGCCGTCTTCTCCCATAACGTACTTAATCACTTCATACAGCACTTCCGGCTTCACCGGCTTCTGCACGAAATGTCGCGCTCCGCGCTGCAAGGCGGCCACAATATTTTCCTGGTAGCCCACCGATGAGACCATGACGACGCGGGCTTCGGGATGCGCCTGAACGATCTTCTCGGCAGCCTCGATGCCCTCCATCTGCGGCATGGTAATGTCCATGAGCACAATATCGGGATGCGTGCGATCAAATTCACTGATCGCAGTCAGCCCGTCCCCGGCCTCGGCCGCCACTTGCCCGCCGAAAGTTTCGATCATGCGGGCCAGATTCTTGCGCGCGAACACGGAATCGTCCACGATCAAGTAGCGGACCGGTTGCCCATCCTTACTGCGTTTTACTGGTGCAAACTGTTCCATAGCAATCTCCCCTTCTAATTTCAGCACGACATGCTTCCGCAGAACAGATGACTCAAGTCACCATCCCTTGTCTCAACAACTTCCCCAGAAACTTGCGCTCGTTTCAGCGGCTGGCCCCTAATGCCCTGCCTGCCCCGCCCTTCTCTGCCTGCCCATTCCCACGTCCACAAAGAGCCTGTAACGTGGATGCGAGCACCTCTAGGCCCACCACACGCGTGGCATACCCGCGTTCGATGGCAGCCTTCGGCATTCCAAACACCACGCAAGATTCTTCACTCTGGGCAATCGTCATGCCTCCGGCTTTTTTCACTTCTCCCAGACCCTGCGCCCCGTCATCGCCCATCCCGGTCATTATTACGGCAACGCCCATCCTGCCAAACTCCTGCGCCAGGCTATGGAATAAGACATCCACGCTCGGGCGGTGCCCATTGACCAGAGGCTCATCATTGAGAACCACAACATCACCCATGGGCAGGCGCTTCACTGTCATGTGCCGGCTTCCCGGGCAAACCAGCACCCGCCCGGCCTGCAATACGTCGCCGGATTGTGCTTCCTTCACTCGCAGAGCGCATAGCTCGTCCAGCCGTTTCGCAAACATCTCCGTGAAACCGGATGGCATGTGTTGCACTACCAGAATTGTGCCGGGAAAGTCCGGCGGAAGTTGCGACAGCAGGTACTCAAGCGCCTGCGGTCCTCCGGTGGATATTCCGATCGCCACCGTCTTGGTGGGTGGCGGCCCAGATTTTGCGCTCGCGGTTTTTTCCACGCGTACTGCCGCTCCCAACGTTCCCGGGCGTACAACTTTGCAATCCGCGGCGGCTTTGATTTTTGCAATCAACTGGCGCGCGGTCTCGGCCATGTGCGCCGATGCATCCTGAGGCTTGGTAACGAAATCAAAGGCGCCCAGCCCAAGTGCCTTAAATGTAATGGACGCCCCGTCGGTCGAATGCGAGCTGACTACGATCACCGGCAACGGATGGCGACGCATAATCTCTTTCAAGGTGTCGATTCCGTTCATGCCCGGCATCTGCAGGTCGAGAGTGATCACGTTGGGCTTGAGCTCTTCGATCTTCTTGAGACAAAAGGTTCCATCCATGGCGGTGCCCACGACTTCGATGGACTGATCGCTCTCCAGCATCTGCGGGATCAGCTTTCGCATCAACGCCGAGTCATCCACCACCAGTACGCGCACTTTATTCATGCTCATGCCTGGCCTCCCGCGGCGCTTAATGCCAGCCGCGCTCGATCGGCATGGTTCAGCAATAATCCAAAGCTACTGACTCCCGACTGTTCAGACGTAGACCGTGAAACGTGTTCCACAACTGCCAGCAAATTTAGAATGAGCACAACTTTTCCATCTCCCAGGATTGAGGCACCATTCACCAGATCGGTCGAGAATGTCTGGTCGTCCAAAGCTTTGATCACCAATTCTTCCTCACCCTCCAGAGCGTCGACGATCAATCCATACTTCTTCTCGCCCACCGTAATCACCAGCACGAACAGCTTTTTCGACTTTCGATCTCCGTCCAATGCGGCCCGGCGGCCCAGGCGAAGCAGGGGCAGCACCTGATTGCGCAGTTGCAAAACTTCGTAGTTATCGACCTGGTGCACTTCAGCTTCTGTAGTGCGGGCGATCTGGTTTACTGCGTTCAACGGGATCGCGTACAGCCGCTGTTCCACCCAGAACATCAACGCCTTAATGATGGCGAGCGTGAGTGGCAGTTTCAACCTGAAGGTTGTGCCCTGGCCGGCATGAGTTTCAATGTGAATTGTGGCTTTAAGCCGGTGCACGACGCTTTGCACGACATCCATTCCGACTCCGCGCCCGGAAACTTCCGTGACTTCTTCAGCCGTGCTGAACCCTGGACGGAAGATGAGTTCGAGTGCCTCGGCATCGCTCAAGCGGGAGGCGTCCTGTGCTGTAATCAATCCCAGTTCTGCGGCTTTAGCGCGAATTTTCTGCGCGTTCATGCCTCGACCGTCGTCGGTGATTTCAACCACTACTTGATTGCCTTGATGAAATGCATTCAGCCGAATTTTTCCGCGTGGCGACTTGCCCAGGCTGCGTCTCTCCTCGGACGGTTCGATGCCGTGGCTGACTGCGTTGCGCACTAAGTGGGTGAGCGGCTCGGCGATTGCGTCGAGAATGCCTTTATCCAGATCAGTCTCTTGTCCGCTAAGTTCCAAGTCGACTTCGCGTCCGCATTGCCGCGCCACGTCACGAACCATTCGTGGGAAACGGCGGAACAACTGGTCGACCGGTACCATGCGAATCTTCATGACCGAGCGCTGCAGATCATTCAGCACCCGCGCCTGGAAGACCATGGCATCGGCAAACTTACCGCGCACCGGTTCTTTGGGATAGCGCTTGGCGAACTCGTTCAGGGCCTGTTGCAACATCGATTTACCGATGATGAGTTCTCCCACCAGGTTCAACACGTTGTCGATGCGTCCCGCATCCACGCGCAGGATGTTCTCTGCCATCGCCGGAGCTAAAGCTTCCGGAATTGGAGTTTGCATGTCGAGCGCAGCGGACGAGACTGGAACAGCTGCAACGGCAGTCTGCTCAATGACAGTCTGGTTGCCGGAATCAGCGCTTGCCGTGGAGTCTATCGCCGATAGCATCGACTGCCCATCTTCAATTTTCTTGGAGGGCCTGGCGGGCTGAGCGGCGGCGATCAGAATCACGCTTACGTCGCCGGCAATCGTCGGCACGTGGGCTTTGGCGGCAATCTGTTCCTCGGAATGCGAACTGCCAATTATGAATTCCACCTGCTTGGTGGCGGCGGGCGATTTTGCGTTCGGCCGCACCACGATCACCTGACCGACTCCGCTGATTGCGTTTTGAATGAGCTGCCGTCCTGCAATGGGCATCGTGCAATGCGGATCGATTTTCACCGCGACGTCATATAGAGCCAGACCTGAAGCCTGCACGGCAGCCATGGCGCGCTTTTCGGAATCCGTCCAGTCTTTATTCTTGCCGGAATCTTTGCCGGACTTCGCGGCGACCTCGGCAGATTTCTTCTTGCGTCCCACTTTCTTGGCTGCGGGGGCGGAAGTGAGTTCATTAATTCGCTTCAGCAGCGCACCGGTAGCGGGCATCGCGCCTCCGCCGTGGTATGCCGCGAGCATGGCCGCGAAAACATCTGCTGCCGCAAAAGCAATCTCCGCCAACGCAGCATGTGCGGCTGCCGTCTCCAGGGAAAGTGCGTTTTCGAACTGGTGTGCCAGTTCACTCAGTTCCCGCAGTCCACAAGCCGCAGAGTCGCCTTTCAGAGTGTGTACCGTCCGCCGGATGGAGCGCACGATCTCCTCATCGCCGGGATTTTTTTCCAGCTTCAGAGATTCTTCGTTCAGCGCCTGTAGCAGCTCCTGCGAGGTCTCAAAGAAAAGTTCTCGCAGTTCCGCTCCGCGCTCGTCGAATGAATCGGTCACTCTCGCACCTCAATCCGCTGGTAGGCGGTTCCACTATCGCGGTGCACCATTTGGAATTTATCGGTCAATCCGAGCAGGCTTTCCGCGTGACCCACAAACAGATATCCGCCAGGATTTAGGCAGCGGTAAAACTTTTCCACCAGCCGTTTCTGCTCGGCCACGTCGAAATACATCATCACGTTGCGGCAGAAGATCACGTCGTTGCGCTGCGGCAGATATTCGGTTTTCAAATTGTGGAAGTCGAAGTGAACCATCTCCTTCAGCGCTTTCTTGACCGCATACCTTTCGCCGACTTTGTCGAAGTACCGCAGACGGAATCCATAATCCACCGTGCTCATCTGGTGATCGTTGTAAGCGCCTTCCTGCCCGGTACGGAGCACGGAGTAACTGATATCGCTGGCCAGAATCTCCACCCTCCACGGCGGCGGAATCAGCGGCTTGGGTAAAGCGATTTCCACCGGTAGAGGATTGCGCAGGTAGTAGTAAGCCAGGCTGTCTACCGACATCATGGCCAGCGTATAGGCTTCCTGGCCGGTCGAGCATCCGGCGCTCCATATTCGGATGGAGTATTCCCTATGGGCCTGTTTCTGCTTCAGCAAATCTTCCAATACATGTTTCTGAAATAAATCGAGCTGCGCTTTGTGCCGAAAAAAACTGGTTTCGTTGACTGTGAGATTTTCCACCAGCTTGGCTAGTTCTGCCTTGCCTTCCTGGCTGATCAGCAGACGGTAATACGCGTAGAAAGAATCGACGTGGCAGTCTTTCAACCGCCGCAGCAGGCGATCCTGCAGAAAGTGAAGGCGGCGCTCGTCGAAGTGCATGCCGCACTCCTGATACACCAGCGCCTGCAGAAGCTTGAGTTCCGCTTCCGTCAGGATAGGAGCTGGTGCCGCTCCGAATGTGCTCATGCCGGTTTTCGTCCTCCGCGCCCGTAACTCACTCCGCCTCCGTCAGATCGGTCATAGATCGGTCAATCAGAGCAGACCTTCGACTATCACTTGGCGGCCGCCGCTCCGCGCACATCCGCTTTGGCGGTCTTGCTCTCCGCTTTAGCACTTTCTTGCAGCAGGCTGGCTGGCGCCAACAATTTGTTCATATCCAGCAAAACGATCAGCCGTCCCTGCACTTTTCCCAATCCCGTAACGCAATTCAGCCCGCCTTCCTGAAAAACCGCAGGCGGCGCTTCCACATCTTCGCTGGGAATCTTCACCACTTCGGAGGCCGAGTCCACGATGAGTCCAGCCAGCCGGCCCGAATGTTCCACCACCAGAATCCGGTTCCGTCGCTTGAGTTCGGTTTGCTTCTGCCCAAAGCGTTTGCGCAAATCCATCACTGAGACGATTTTTCCCCGAAGATTAATCACACCTTCCAGATAATCTGGCGCATCTGGGACAGCAGTGATCTCCGGCACGCGCACGATTTCATGCAGCGATGTAATCGGCACGCCATAGGTCTCGCGCCCGATCTGGAAGCCCACGATATGGAGTTCGCGACTCATCGTTGGTCCTTAATCCTTAATCTTTCTGACCCTGATTTCCTTAGAAACGCGACCCCGCCGTTGCCCGCCGCGCGGTCTGTGGTTTCTCTTCTGGCGCAGACGTCCGCTGGGATGAAGACTCGTCCAACGCGAAGCGGTCCATGAAATCCAGCAATCCGCGCGACATTTTCGACATCTGTTCCGCCGACGCCGCCAGCTCGGTCGACCCGGAAGTTGACTGCTGCACCAGTTCGCGCATCCGCTCCATGGCTTTCACCACGGCTTGCGCCCCTGAAGCCTGTTCTTCTACCGCGGAGCTGATTTCGTGAGTGATTTCATTCAGCCGTGTGGTAGCCCGGGCAATTTGCGATGATCCGTGCGATTGTTCGTTGGTAGCAGCTCCGATTTCCTGGGCAAACTTGTAAACTTCGGTGACCACGTTCGAGATCTTGCGCAGCGCGCCATTCAGCTCTCCGCCCAAGTCCAGCCCTTCATTTACGATTCCGGTGGAGCGGTCCATGTTTTCGACCGCCTTGCGCGCTTCTTTCTGAATGCTTTGAATCAGTTCGGAAATTTCCTTGGTTGACTGCGCCGATTTCTCCGCCAGCTTGCGAACTTCGTCAGCCACCACGGCAAAGCCTAATCCATGTTCGCCGGCCCGGGCCGCTTCAATGGCTGCGTTCAGTGCGAGCAAGTTTGTCTGCTCGGCCAGATCATCGATCACTTCGATAATTTTTCCAATGTCGTCAGCGCGTTGCCCCAGAGCCCCGATGATTTCTCCGGAACTTGTGATGGTGGCGTTGATGCGGTTCAATCCGTCGGTCGCCTTCTCCATCGTCGCGATGCCGCTGTGTACCTCTTCCCGCGAGCGATTTGAGATATCGAGCAGCACTTTGGCGGTATCCGCCACGCGTTGAATCGAAGCCACCATCTGATCAATCGAAGCCGAAGTCTCACTTACGCTGGAAGCCTGCACTTGGGTGCTCTTCACCATGTTCTGCACATTCACGCTCATTTCGTGCATGGTGCTGGTGACTTCATCGATGGCTGAGGAAGCCTGCAATCCGATCTTGGCCGAATCGTCAGACGCATTCGCCACCTGTCCCGACGCGCTGGCCACTTGCGCCGAAGCATCGCGCACACTGCGCACCAGGCGCGCCAATCCTTCGACCATGCGAGCGAATGCATTGCCTAATGTGTCGTGTGTCGAACGCGGCTTGACTTCCACCGTCAGATCTCCGCCCGCGATCGACTCTGACACCCCAGCCATCTCTTTCAAATAAGTAACCATCTTCGCGAAGGTGCGGGCCAGTTCTCCAATTTCGTCCTGACGATTCACCTCGATGTCGTGTTCCAGATCGCCCGTGTCTCCAATTTGCCGCGAGACCGTCATCAGATTCGTTAGCGGTCCGGTAATTGATTTGGCGGTCGTAAAAGCGACTACTCCACCCAGCCCCAGAGCAAACAGCGTGCTCAGGATGGCGGCAAGAATCGTGTAAGTGCTGGCCGACTCGTCGGATTTGCGGCCTGCTTCAACCAGTTTGCGGTTTTCGCCATCAGCCACGTCCAGCGCGTCCGTGGAATTTTTCACCCAGGAAGACGCATCTTTTTGTAAGTAGTAAATCTGCAATTCGGCTACAGTCGCATTTCCGGAATCGACATCCTTCCGTTTGTCGATCAGAGGCTGAGCAAACTCTTTGCTCCAGGACTGCTCCAGTTGTTGCACCCGGTCCAGGGCCGAGCGCTCCTGTTCGGAATTCGACAGCTTCAGGCCCTCCTGCAGTTTTTCGATGAGCGTGTGCAGACCGTCATTCATCCGGTCGACTTCCCGGCTGTCGCCGCTGAGCAGGTAATTGCTCAGGTACAAACGGTTCTGCATCATTTGAAAGCGCACGTCGTTGGTGGCATCTGCCAGCTTCAGCGAATGCGCTCGCGGCGTCCTTGGCGTCATGTTCGCGGTGTACTGCCAGCAGGTTTACGATGAACAGCACAACCACCATGCTGAGGATGATTCCGAAATTTACGTAAAGCTTTTTGCCAATCGTCATGCCGTTTCCTCCGGCCGCCTCTGCCCGCTATTGATGAGGTTCGAACTTGAAATCCACCACGCCCGTGCTCTCTCCCGGCGCCGGCTCAAAGCGCCACTTCCTGACCGCCTCCAGCGCCGCGCCTGCGAGCACCGGATGACCTCCGACAACCTTGGCTTCTTTCACCGTCCCGTTAGGCGAAACCACCACTTGTACCTTTACCGTGCCAGTGATATTCATCTTGCGCGCCAACTCCGGATACTCGGGCTGCACTTTGTTCTTCGCCCGCCGTACAATTTCGGTGTCGTTGTTCTGCGCCCGTACTCCGAACGTCCCCACTCCAGCCAATAACGCAAGCAATGCCAACAACGTCCCCATCCGTCGCAAAGACACAGTTCCTCCCGGCAGTATTCCTGGCAGTCCCTTCCGAGCAAAGCCGTGGCCACGGGTGACTTTCCGAAAAAACCAAAGTCACTCGCATGGATTTGGCTATGAAATAAAGACTTAGCGCGGGCTATCGACTATGCCTACAACTCGAGATCAACATTAGCGTCGTCTCATTCCAGGCGATGCCTTCGGCTTTGCCGTTCAGCTTTCTCAAACTGAGAGGCACATCTCCGTTATTCTCGGGATTTCACACTTAGGCACCCCATTTTCCCATTTCACTTGACTCAAAATGAGATGGCGGGATACTTTCCTATTAGATTCAATCACTTGTGAGAATCACCAAATCCCTTCACTACGCGGTGACGTTCTGAACATGGTTGGAAGCAATTCGACTTCGTCACCCGAGGATCCGCCCCACAGTCGGATACACATCGATTCCGACGATGCCTTTCAGAATCTTCTTTTGCGTATCGCCCAGAAGGCGGCGGAACGCTCCGACCCAAATTCCCTGATTCAACTTTTCTGCCGCATCACCCGCGAATTCTTTCAATGCTCCGGAGTTTATTTTTGGAGGCGTCACACAGGAGATGAACTCGTAGGGGAACAGGCCGATGGCAAATTGGCCGAGCGCTTCATCGGACTCCGCCTGCTTCCGCAGCAAAGCGCAGTTACCGCCGATGCAGTCCGTTCCCGCCGCACCACTTTCGCCAACCACGTGCAGTCCTCCGTCCCCGCGCTACAGAAGTTTGGTGCCCGCTCGCTCATGGCCGCTCCTTTGGTGGTCTTCGATGAAGTCATCGGCGCGCTGACCTTCTTACATGATTCCGAGGATGAGTTTTTCGATGAGGATCTCTCCGCCAAAGCCACCATCCTGGCGGGACAACTGGGCAGCCTGCTGGAAGCGACTCGAATGGCGGAGGTTTCCCGCGAGGAGCACCGTCGCGCCGAAGTGTTGGCTGAGGTAGCCACGGCACTGCATGGAACTCCAGACGTCGATACCGTAATTGAGGCTCTCGCCGATCGGCTGCGTCTGCTGCTGCGCACTCGTCTGGTCTCGATTCTTCTGCGCCGCGAGGGACCGTTTGAATTGCGCGCCGTTTCTGCCGAAACCACTCAGCTGGCAACTTCCTTCCGGGCTCGCCACGACCGTCAAACCATTCGCTTCGCCGCCGATCTGGCCCAACGCGCTGTCTCCGCAGGCGAAACCATCACCATCTCGGTAAGCGGCGACCAACATTCGCTCGGCAGTGTGATCTCGTCCGGAATGTTGATTGCCGCTCCGTTCCGCACTTCGCGCACTGAGGGAGCAATTCTGGTCTATCCCCGTACGGATGGCGGCTTTACCGCGGAAGAGAAATCGCTGGTCTCCGTAATCGCCGGCTTCGGCGCGGTTGCGCTGGCGCACGCTGAACTTTGTTCTACCGCGCAAGGCCAGGCCCGTGAACTACACCAGTTACTGGAGATTTCCTCCGAACTCAGTTCCAGCGGCGATCTCGATCATTTTCTCCAGGCCTTCGTCGTTCGCGCCTCGGATTTTCTGGGCTTCGGCCGTTGCTTCATCGCGCTGCTGGAAGACGGACAATTTCACATCCGTCATAGTGTTACTCGCGGACAATCGGAGCGGGTCGATAACATTTTTCCCGAAGGTATCGCCACACGTGCTTTACGCGCGAAAGAAGTCTTCTGGTCCGACGACCTGAGCGAGGAGGCCGGCGTCAATCTGCCTGTTGTCACCCGTTATAAGGCCCGGCAGCTGCTCGCCGTCCCTCTGCTCAGCGCCGAAGGAAGCGTCCTGGGAATGTTCGGCGTACTCGATCGACTCGACGATACCGGCATCTCGCGCGAGGATGTGCGCCGCGCCCGCGCTCTTGCTGCGCAGGTTTCAGTCGTGCTCGAAGTCGCCCGCAATCTGCATCAATCTGAACTCAACCGCCGGCGATCCGACGTCTTGATCGAACTGGCGCGTGAGATCGATGGCATCCTCCGGCTGCCCGACTTCGCTCGCAAGTTTGTCGATCGCGCCATCGAACTCACTGGAGCGCGCGCCGGAGCGCTGGCTTTGTTTCAGGAAGGACGATTCCAGACGGTTGCGCTGTATCCGCTCCCGGCTGCGCCGCAAATCAGATCATCGCAGACCACATTGCCGCGAACTGAATCGCTTCATTCCAGACCAAGCGATCAGCAGCAGCCGGAAACTCTGTACAAGGATAATCCTCCGCATAGTGCAGAGGACTCACATCTTCCGCACTACGATGTCCCCTACGTAGAGGCTCGAGCCCGTCCAGACGATCAGGCACTGCAACAGCGCTTCGCGCGGGCAGTGGGCGAGTTGGCTGGTAGGCACGTGGAGACCATCGTTTCGGGGACGGCCTCCGATCTTCTTGGTCCGGAGTTGGCGTCGGATTTGCATTGGAGCGATTGCGTGGTGGTTCGCCTGCCCGGTTCCAACGGAGAACTCGCCGGCTTGCTATGCCTTTCCGACCGTTCCCGGCCGCTGGCGTCGGAAGATCGCGAACTGATCGAGGCCATCGCCGGTCACGCCGCCATGGCCTTGGATAATGCCCGCCTGTTCACGCGCGTGGAACAAGCCAACCGGCACTGGCTGGAAATTTTTGACGCGATTACTGACTTGATCGTCGTACACGACGAGACGGACAAAGTTTTGCGCGTGAACCGCTCCTTGGCCGCCATGATCGGCGTGACCCCCAGTGAACTGATCGGGGTTAACATGCGCGCCCTGCTGGCGCTTACCAGCGAATCCACGCTCTATTCGTGCCCGTTTTGCAGGTCGGTAGAGGAAGACGCGCGACGAATACGTGCATCCTGCGCTTGATCGCACTTATCTGGTTTCAACTTCCCGGGTTCACGGTGCCGCCGGTGAAAACCTGCAGACCATCCACGTACTGAAGGACATCACCGACCGCCGCGAAGCCGAGCGCCGCTATCGCGAATTGTTTGACAACATCCAGGAAGGACTTTTCTTCAGCACACCGGAAGGCCGCTTCATCGAAGTCAATGACGCCCTGGTCGCCATGCTGGGTTACGCCAGCCGCGATGAACTTTTGCAAGTCGATATTCCCACCCAAATCTATTTCAGTCCTGAACAGCGCTTGTTCCACAGCCAGGCCATGGAAGAAAACGGCCACATGCGGAATTTTGAAGCTACGCTTCGCCGCAAGAACGGCTCTCCCATTTACGTCCTCATCAATGCTTTCGGCATGTACGACAGTCTTGGCCACCTGGTGCAGATTCGCGGCCTCATGCTGGACGTGACCGGCCTGCACACCTATCAATCCGAACTGCAACGCGAACGAGACTTCTCCGGCAAAATTCTCAGCAACACGCAAAGCTTAATCCTGGTTTCTGATACCGCCGGCCTTATCAGTTACGCTAATCGACGCTGGTACGAAGCAGGCTTCGAACAACGCGAACTCCTGGGCCGTCCCTTACTCGAATTAGCTGCCCCGGGCTACGTCCGTCCACTTGCGGAGGCACTACAGACCATCCTTCTCGGCGGACAGGTCGACAACCTGGAATTACAAATCATGCGTGGCAATGGTCAGGCCGGCCAGTTCTCCGTCAACCTCAGCCCCATGCGCGACGAGCAGAACAACATCAACAGCATCGTCGTGGTCATGACCGACATCACCGATTCCGCCGAACTTCGCGGCAAACTGGTTCACGCCGAAAAAATGGCCGCGGTCGGACAACTTGTCTCGGGTGTCGCTCACGAAGTAAATAATCCTTTAACTGCGATCCTCGGCTTCGCCGATCTGCTGCTTGAAAACCCCGATCTTCCCGAAACCGCCCGCAAGGACCTACGTGTCATTCTGCAGGAAGCCCAGCGCACCAAACAGATCGTCCAGAATTTGCTTAGCTTTGCCCGCCAGATGCCGCCGCAGCGCAACGCCGTACAACTTAACCTGATTCTTCGCCGTACCATTCAACTCCGTTCCTATGACTTCAACAGCCACGGCGTCGACATCGTCGAACATCTCGACGAAGGGATTCCCGATGTCAACGGTGACGCTCATCAACTCCAGCAAGTTTTTCTTAACATCCTGAACAACGCTTACGATGCCGTACACGAGATCGGCAGGCCCGCCCGCATCGAAATTACGACCAGCAAAGCCGGCAACGCAGTCGAAATTTCTTTTCGCGATAATGGCTACGGCATCTCCCATCCCGATCGCATCTTCGATCCCTTCTTCACCACCAAAGAGGTTGGCAAGGGAACCGGCCTCGGCCTCAGCATCTGCTATGGCATTGTGAAGGAGCATGGAGGAGAAATTCTCTGCCACAACAATACCGACGGGCAGGGAGCCACCTTCATCGTCCGCTTTCCCGCAGCGCCCCACACTGCTTCTCTGGGTGTGGCCGCAGGAGTTCAACAAAAATGACAAGCCCAGCCATCCATCCCACTACACTCCCGGTTCTTCTCATCGAGGACGAACCTTCCATCATGGCTTTGGTCAGCGCCACTCTCGAGCGCAACGGATATGAAGTTGTCTGCATCGAATCGGGCGCCGAAGCTCTGCGTCTGCTGGAAAAAGGCCAATATCTCGGCGTAGTCTCCGACATGCGCACACCTGGCGGCGTCGATGGCGCCCAAGTCCATTCCTGGATCTCCGCCAACCGCCCTGATCTCATCGACCGGGTCGTGATCATCACCGGCGACTATGCTAACGAAGAAACCGTAACCACCCTGCGCAAGATTGGCGCGCTTTATCTCGAGAAGCCTTTTCGTGTTCAGGACCTGATCTCTGCTGTCGAAAAAACTATGGGGAAAGCCCGGTGAATCCTGCTCTCGGCAAAGAAGAACTCCGTATCCGGCTGCTGGTGGTCGACGATGAACAGAGCATCCGCAAGCTCTGCATGACCGTGGGTGAAGCACTGGGCTTCATCTGTCTCGAAGCGGATAGCGGCGAATCTGCGTTGGCTCTGCTTGAAGAGCAGCCTGTGCACATGATCCTCAGTGACATGGTCATGCCGCACATGTCGGGCCTCGAATTCCTGGAAAGAGTAAAGAAGTTTCTGCCCCGCACCGAAGTCGCCCTCATGACCGGACACGGCTCCATCGAAACCGCCGTACAGTCCATGCGGCTGGGCGCTTACGATTACATCACCAAGCCGTTTTCTCCGCTCGAGGAATTGCGTTTGTTTCTGCGTCGGATGGCGGAAAAAATTCGCCTGGTCGAGGAAAACGAATTCCTGCGCCAGCGGATGGATTCGGAAACCGCCGTCCACGGCATCATCGGCGCATCCGCTAAGATTCAGGAAGTTTTACGCGTGGCTTCGCGTTTGAAAGACACTCGGACTTCGGTTCTCATCTCCGGCGAAAGCGGTACTGGAAAAGAACTGATCGCTCGCGCGATTCACTACCGCGGCGCCTTCGCCAACCGGCCATTCGTCGCCGTCGATTGTGGCTCGCTCGTGCCTACGCTGATTGAGAGCGAACTCTTCGGCTATGAAAAGGGAGCCTTCACCGGCGCGCTGAAATCCAAGCAGGGACTTTTCCAATCCGCCGACACGGGCTCCGTCTTTCTCGATGAAATCGGCGAACTTCCGCTCGAATTGCAAGCCAAGCTGTTGCGCGTGCTGCAGGAAAAAGAAATCCGTCCCGTTGGCAGCAACCAACGCGTCAAGGTGGACGTGCGCATCATCGCCGCAACCAATCGCGATCTCGAAGCAGCCTACAAGAATGGAACCTTTCGCAAAGATCTTTACTTCCGCCTCAACGTAGTCACCGTACACGTGCCCGCATTGCGCGAGCGCCGCAGCGATATTCCTATGTTGGTGCGCTGGTTTTGCGAGCGTTACGCTCCCGGCGCCGATCTGCGCGTCTCTAACGCCGCGATGAAAGCTCTCATGAATTATGACTGGCCGGGAAATGTGCGCGAACTGGAAAACTGCATCGAGCGCGCCGTCGCTCTAGGCAATGGAACTCTCATCGATCTCGGCGATCTTCCTCCATCCATCGCCGCCCTCGATTTACCCGGCTCTCGAACCTCTGCTGAGTCAGCATCCGAGTTAGTTTCTGATCTCGCGTCTGGCGCGGGATTGAATTCGCGCGATGCCGCGGCTACGACTCCGCTCTCTACTACTGATCTGGAGGATATCGAGCGCGCCACCATCCAGCGCGTCTTCGAACAAGTAAAAGGCGACAAAGCTCTCGCCGGTCGCATGCTCGGCATCAGCCGCGCCACCCTCTATCGCAAACTCAAACGTTACAACATCACCGGAGCATCCGGTTCTGGACCATCCAGCCACGCGCTGCAGTAGATCGGCCGCCAGCGTAGGAATCGATCCGAACGGGGACTCGAAGCCAGCCCAGGTATGACGGCAGTAACTTTATTTACACTCCAAATTGCAGTACCTTGGTGTAGTGTCCAGAAGTTTGTGATCGTCTGCGCATTCGCGCCTGCCTTGGAGAAAACATGAGCCGCTCCGTAGTCGTCCGCCTTTGTCTCGTCGGATTTCTCATTACTGTCCTGTTCACTGGATGTTCGCGCGATCCCAACGTGCGCAAACAAAAGTATGTGGAAAGTGGCGACCGCTATTTCGCCCAGGGCAAATACC